>NZ_JAFCLS010000001.1 GCF_018131075.1 Bradyrhizobium sp. JYMT SZCCT0428
ACGGTGGCAATAGAGGCCGTCTCACCGGGGAGATCACGGCATAAGCCGTAAAGCCACTGCGCAGGGAATGTCGGATGTTCTCCGCTGCCCTGTATGCTCATGTGCAGCATTCTTATGCACAATCGCACATGAGACCGCGGGTGCAGCGCGCATCCGGCATTCCCTGCGCCCTCTCGTTTCTTTGGAGGGCAGTTCGGTTGCACAACTCGGGCGCATCGCGCGGCGAGGGTGCGGAACCATGTCCCTGCATTGTGAAGCGGCAAACCGCCTCTTTGGCGAACACCGTGGCTGGACAGGATGTCGCATTTTGCAATGCAGCAAACCTTGAAGACCGGCCCCTGCGAACGGGCAATGGCGTTTTGCCCGGCTTCTCTGTATTGGTTCGGTGGCATACAAGCTTCGGAGCCGGGTGTTCGCGCTCCGCAAAAAATTACGTGGGAGGAAACATGAAGAAATTGATTTTGGCTGCGGCATCGATTGCGGCTTTGGCCCTGGTAGGCCCGGCGTCGGCGCAGTCGCCTATCATCATCAAGTTCAGCCACGTGGTTGCGCCGAACACGCCGAAGGGGCTGGCGACCGAGAAGTTCAAGGAACTCGCCGAGAAGTACACCGCCGGCAAGGTCAAGGTCGAGGTCTACCCGAATTCGCAGCTCTACAAGGACAAGGAAGAGCTGGAAGCGCTGCAGCTCGGCGCCGTGCAGATGCTGGCGCCATCGAACGCCAAGTTCGGCCCGATCGGCGTCAAGGAATTCGAGGTGTTCGATCTGCCGTACATCCTCCCCGACCTGAAGACGCTGCGCAAAGTCACCGACGGGCCGCTCGGCGCAAAGCTTCTCAAGCTGCTCGATTCCAAGGGAATGACCGGGCTCGCCTATTGGGATAACGGCTTCAAGGTGATGACCGCCAACAAGAAGCTGGTCACGCCCGCCGACTACAAGGGCCTCAAGTTCCGCATCCAGTCCTCGAAAGTGCTGGAGGCGCAGATGCGGGCACTGGGCGTGATCCCGCAGGTGATGGCGTTCTCCGAGGTCTATCAGGCGCTGCAGACCGGCGTCGTCGACGGTCAGGAAAATTCCTGGTCGAACATCTACACCCAGAAAATGCACGAAGTGCAGAAGCACATCACCGTCACCAACCACGGCTACATCGGCTATGTCGTGGTCGTGAACAAGAAGTTCTGGGACGGATTGCCGGAAGATATTCGTGGCCAGCTCGACAAGGCCATGAAGGAAGCCACCGCCTACGGCAACGGCCAGTCGCAGAAGGAAAACGACGACGCGTTTGCGGAAGTCAAGAAGTCCGGCAAGAGCGAAATCCTCACCCTGACGCCCGATCAGGACGCCGCCATGCGCAAGGCCATGGAGCCGGTCTACAAGGACGTCGCAAGCCGCGTCGGCCAGCCGCTGATCGACGAATTCCTCAAGGAAACGAGGGGCGCGACCAACTAAGGGTGATTTGAGATGCCGGGAGCTTCTTCAAGCTCCCGGCAGGGGCGAATAGATCGTTCTCCGTCATGGCCGGGCAAAAGGCGCGAAGCGCCGTCTTCGCACCCGATGTCCCGGCCATCCACGCCTTCTCTTGCTGATGCGCTGGCAAGACGTGGATGCCCGGGGCGAGCGGAAGCGACGCCGTCCTTCAGACGGCTAAGGCCGGGCATGACGAGCTTCGATAATTGGGGGAATAGATGTTTCTACGCATCCTCGATCGGCTTGAGGAATGGCTGATCACGTTTCTGATCGCTGCGGCGACAATCATCATTTTTATCGCGGTGGCCCACCGCTACCTCGTGGGCATTCCCCTGTTCTATCCGATCCTGTTTCCGATCAACCTGGCCTGGGCGCAGGAACTCTGCATCATCATGTTCGTGTGGATGGCGAAGTTCGGCGCCGCCTATGGCGTGCGTACCGGCATCCATGTCGGCGTCGACGTGCTGGTCAACAAGCTCGGTCCGGAGAAGCGCAAGATCACCGTCATGTTCAGTCTGCTGTGCGGCGCGCTGTTTACGTTCGTCGTCGGCTCCATGGGTGCGAAATTCGTCTGGGGGCTGTACCACACCGACCAGGTGACCCCCGACATGGAAATGCCGAGCTGGATCATCTATCTCTGCGTTCCGCTCGGCTCCTATCTGATGTGCTTCCGCTTCCTGCAGGTGGCGCGTAATTTCTGGCGCACCGGACATTTGCCGCATCACGATGAAACGCAGGTCGAGGGCATCGAGGTCGATGCTCCCGGCGCCGGCGCTGCGGGGATCACCCGATGAGCGCCCTCATTATCTTCGGCCTGCTGGTCGCGCTGATGCTGACGGGCATGCCGATCTCGATTTCGCTCGGCCTGACCGTGCTGACCTATCTGTTCCTCCTGACCACGGTGCCGATCGAATCGGTGGCGCTCAAACTGTTCACCGGCATCGAGAAGTTCGAGATCATGGCGATCCCGTTCTTCATCCTCGCCGGCAATTTCCTCACCCATGGCGGCGTCGCGCGGCGAATGATCGAATTCGCACGGACCATGATCGGCCATTGGGCCGGCGGCCTCGGCATCGCCGCCACGATGGCCGCAGCGCTGTTTTCCGCGGTGTCGGGATCCTCGCCGGCGACGGTCGTCGCGATCGGATCGATCATGTTGCCGGCGATGTTGTCGGTCGGTTATCCCAAGCGCTTTGCCGCTGGCGTGATCGTCACCGGCGGCGCGCTCGGCAACCTCATTCCGCCCTCGATCATCATGGTGATCTATGCGGTATCGACCAGCGGCGCGGTTTACTTCGGCCCCGCCGGGGAGCGGGTCTCCTCCGCCTCGGTCGGGCAGTTGTTCATGGCCGGCATGGTGCCGGGCGTGATCCTGGCGATCATGCTCTCGGGAACCACCTGGTACCGCGCCTGGAAGAACAACTATCCGAAAGTGCCGAAGGCGACATGGGGCGAGGCCTGGCGTGCCTTTCTGGATTCGATCTGGGGCATTTCGCTGATCGTCGTGGTGCTCGGCGGCATCTATCTGGGCTGGTTCACGCCGACCGAGGCCGCCGCCATGAGTGCGGTGTACGCCTTCCTGATCGAGATGTTCATCTACAAGGACTTGCGGTTCAAGGACGTGCCAAAAGTCCTGCTGGCATCCGCGAACATGAGCGCGATGATCCTCTACATCGTCACCAACGCGGTGCTGTTCTCGTTCCTGATGACGAGCGAGCAGATCCCACAGGCGATGTCGAACTGGATCACCGACAGCGGCATCAACTGGATCACCTTCCTGCTGGTGGTGAACCTGCTGCTGCTACTCGCCGGCAACGTGATGGAGCCGTCGTCGATCGTTCTGATCATGGCGCCGATCCTCTATCCGATCGCGGTCAAGCTGGGCATTCATCCGGTGCATTTCGGTATCATCGTCGTGGTCAACATGGAAATCGGCATGTGCCATCCGCCGGTCGGACTCAATCTCTACGTGGCCTCCGGGATAGCCAAGATGGGCATTACCGAATTGTCGATCGCGGTGCTGCCATGGCTGATCACGCTGCTGGTCTTCCTAGGCCTCATCACCTACATCCCGGAATTGTCGCTGTGGCTGCCGCGTACACTCGGGATGCTCTAGTTCAGGAAGGTTTAGCGGCGCGACATTACATCTTGGTAAGGGAAGGCACTCTTGCCTATCGTTAAGTTGATTGCCGGCAGCGGCCGGCCCATCTTCAGGCAACCTTTCAACGGAGGTCAGCATGAGGAAGTTCACCATCGCCGCGGTCGCGGTGCTCGCCATCGCCGGTTCGACGGCGGTCTATGCCCAGCACCGTCATTGGGGCTACGGGCATATGCGGATGAACCCGGAAGACCGGGCGGCGTTTGCCGACGCGCGGATCGCCTCCGTGCATGCCGGGCTCAAGCTGACCGCCGACCAGGAAAAGCTGTGGCCGGCGGTGGAAACCGCGGTGCGGGAATTCGCCAAACTGCGGATCGATCGCGCCAATGCGCGGATGGATGCGCGGCGGGACGATTCGAGCCCGCAGAAGCCGGATGATCCGGTGGCGCGGCTGCGCGAGCGCGCCGACAACATGGCGACTTCGGCGGCCGCCATGAAGAAAATCGCTGATGCGGCCGATCCGCTCTACAAGACGCTGGATGACGGCCAGAAGCGCCGCCTGGCCGTGCTGACCGGAATGGACCGGTTTCATGGCCGTGGCGAGGGCTGGCGGGAGCGCCGGATGGAGCGTTTTGAGCGGGATCGCGACGATGGCGGCCGGGACCGCGGCTACAACCGCAACCGCTATGACCGGGATGACGGGCCGGACCGAGGGGGCCCGGAGCGGCTCTGAGCACAGGTTTGCCGAGATCAGCCCGGCCAGAGCGTTTTCCAGCGAAGTGGACCCCGGTTCGCGTGAAGAAAACGCGTCAAAACAAGAATCTAGAGCCCCGTTCCGATTCCATCGGAACGGAAAAGGCTCTAGGGGCGGAAGCCGCTGAAATCCAGCGGCTTTTTGCCTTTCCGGGGCCGCGCCAAAGGCCGGGAAAACTCGCTCCAGCTTGCTGGACATCGGGGAATCGCTTTGCTAAACGACGCCCTCTTGCGAAGGCTTTTCCGGACCAAGTCCGGGCGCATAGCTCAGTTGGTAGAGCAGATGACTCTTAATCATCGGGTCCCAGGTTCGAGCCCTGGTGCGCCCACCATCGCATCAATGACTTAGCAGGGGTGCGAGCTGTCATTCTGACAAGCCGTCACCTGCTCATTCTGACAAATTCCCCTTCTTTGTTCTGGCTTCCAGTCGTTTACGTGCACCAATTTGCCGCTGTGCATCGGTCTCTTTCGCGTACCTGAGCAGCGCGGCCGTCGTCTTGTGTCCGCCCAGCGCCCGCATCTGAGCATCGGTCAGTCCAGAGTCACCGCCGTCCGTGTGGCCGCCATGACGGAAGCTCGTGAACGTGATTGCGTCGGGCAGGCCGGCCGTGCGGCAGATCCGGCGCACCTCACCCTGGACGTAGCGCATGGGATTTCGGCCGCCCGTGGTCCACGGCAAGTGAATTTTCTTCCGTGGGTCCGGAGAATCCCGCATCACAATAAGGGTGCCCGTTTTGGCAACAGCGTCTAAGCGCGCCACCATCTCGGGCCACAGCGGCGTTCCGTCGGCATCAAACAACGGCACCGGGACTCTTTCGGTTTTCCGGTTTTTATGATGCCAAACTAAAACATGGTCGGGGGAGTCGGCCGGGCGGTAGTCGGTCCATGCGAAGCGCTGGAAAATATCCTCTTCGCGAGGGAGCCAATAATAGGCGATCATCGCCGCCGTTCCGAGCGAATGCGATCCGTCAGCATCCGCCGCCGCGACAAACGTCTGAAGTTCTTGTTGCGTCGCCGCCCGGTTTTTCTTGGGGTCATATTCGATTTCGAGCCCAATGAATGGATTTGCGCTTGGGACAGTTGTCGGATGGGCTCGGTTAGCAGCCGACCATGCGAGTTTGCAGATAGACATCGAGAGCAGGGCGCTGCGATGGCGAGCTTTGCCCGACGAACCCACCTTTAGCTTTTCGTAAAGGCGCTCAACTGCGCTCGGAGTCACACTCTTAACCGACAGAGATCCGAACCGGCGCCCGTCCGTTAGCCGGTAGTCGGCGACGGAGGCGAGGGCGCGGTCATAGCTGGCGCGCGTTCGCGCGGGTCTCTTAATGTACCGATTTGTATTTTTGTAGCTCGAGATCGCCCAATCGAATGAACCCACGGCGGCTCGCTGTAGAACCTTTTCGTCGCTCGCACCACCCGTGCGCCAGCTATCGAACAGAGGGTTCAGGAACGTATCACAGCGCGCCTTCGCCGCTCCGTAGTCCGGCCCCAGGGCCTCGCTTTTAATTGGACAGCCACGCTTGCGAGCCCAGCTCGGTGCATTCCAATAGTACCTGACGCCGCCCTTCGAGGGCTTCGGTTCCATATAATCGGGCCAGCCCAGCGGTTTACGTTTCATCCGATCAACGCCGTTACATCTTCAGCAATTAGCGAAACGCCGACCTGAAGACCGTGTCTTTGCGCAATCGCGGCATCAAGTTTAAATCGGTGCCACTTCGGCAGCATCCCCTTGCACTTGATCGGCTGCGGGTAATGACCTTTTGCAACTTTCGCTAAAAAGGCATCCGTGCTTGGCTCGCCGCAGTATCCCGCGGCGATATCAGCCGTCATTTCGAGTGGCCAAGAGCCGAGCGGGATTGTTACGGCGCGGGACATCAGCCGACAGCCCTCTTCAATTTGACTGGCTTCGCCTGCTCGAATTTCTCCAAGACTTGACACCACACAGACGCAGTTGCCCTGGCGGCTTCGAGAACCTTATCGTTCACCGGCCCGTCATATTCGGCCAGAAACCACTTGGCCAAGCCTAACGCAGTATCGGAATGTAACAAAACCCCATTCATTTTTTCCGTAGGAGTGGACTCCGCTTGTTCGTCGTCGCCCTCGCCATCTTCTTCAAAGTCTACGAACGGATTCTGTACCCCCAGCTTCTTCTGCTTGATTGTTTCGGCCCGGCGCTTAGCGGCGCGCAGCCTTTTGGCAGCCTGCTGTCTTTCGAACTTCGCCTTATCCAGGGCAACGGCTACGCAATCGTCCGAAATAACATCGCCCTTAGCCGCGCGCTGAAGCGCAGCCTCAACGATTGAGGGCGGGGTACTCTTCTTGGCGAGGCGGTAAACAGTGGTCGGGCTCAAATTCGCAACGGTTGCGATTTTGTCGCCGAACCGTTCCGCCACGCGCATGTAGTTCTCGGCCGAACTCAGGCTGAAGCCACACTCGGCACCGAATTTGCCATGATCGAGTTGCGCCTTGACCTCGATCAACGAGCGGCCCACCTCAATGATGGTGGGGACCGTGGCCTTCAGAAGCTTGCGGATGCGCCCTGCCTCTGCCCGCAGTGCCGCGGCCTTGACCGCCGGCACGCCGTCGTAATCGAAGCTGAAGACGTTGATCTGCGGCGGGGCGGGTGACATCAGCCAGCCTACGCTTTCTCGCCCAGGCGAAAATGCTCGATGACCGGCATCAAGCCCGCAACATGCCATCTGCCCTTGATGCGTTCGGCGGGGATCGAGCCGTTCAGCACGGCGGCATACACCTGCCGATAGCTAGGGGTGGCCGACTTGTCTTTGACGATGCCACGGATCGCGATCGGCACGTCGCTAATCGGAACAGGATTACAATCAATCATGGATGCGTCCTCTTGTTAGCGTCGAAATGGATCAAGCCACCGGCGAAGCGTTGAGTGAGACAGTGTGAAGGCAACAATGGCGAAGCAAGGGCAAACCAGTTACTCGCCAGCGCCGAAGCACTTACGAGAGAGAGTGCGCCAGACTGACTCCATCACGCAATGTCAGTTCCACTATGCTCCTTGACCTACCCCTTGATATTCACAGCCCCCGCGGGGGACCGCAAGGTGGCGCGGATGGAGCCTAAGTGCGGAGGAGTCGGCACGCTTCCTACGTTTAGGCACACCCCAAAACACTCGCGCCGTACGAAGATAATACCAGATGGTTGGGGGTATGGATGTCATCACGATATAGCGAGAAGATTGCTCCCGCCGGGCGTGAACCGGCGGGCGTCACGACTTCAATTCGGGCTATTCGTCTCTGCAGATGTCCTCTTGCAGTGCCTTAACTCTGCGAGCCACATCCAGCGTTGCGAAGACTAATAGGTTGGCGTCTTCGGCCGGGATTTGGAATGGTTTGCCTTCCCCGGCGCCGAGTAGGTTTTGCGTCGATCGGATCTGGAATTCCACCATTATCCCGATGTCATGCAGCGCGCTGTCAATATCGTTGGCATCCATCAGACCGCGCTCCCCTGACTGCCGATCATGCCCGGCAGAACCTGTGCGATATTCTCGATCAGGAGATGGTGCCACGCACCGCTCCGATCGCCCGCCACAAGGTCTCGCGGCCACGTCTCCCCGTCCGTGTCGGCTTCGACAGCGTATTGCAGAAGCGCAATCAGGCCGGCGACAGTCGTGGGCAGCACGGTCACGAGTTCGGCAGCCGCCACGCCCTCGGCATCCCACAGGTCGTGCATTGCGCGCTCAGAGGCTATCCAGCGCGGATCGTCGTCGAAAATGATCAGCTCTTCCCACACATTAACATTCGAGTAGCGCTTCTCGGGCGGCAGTTCTTTTTCCAACTCGGTATGTGTATCGTTTTCGGCAATCACGGCGCGGAATGCAGCCTTGTGGGCTTCAATGGCCGCTAGGATCGGGTCAGGGCCGCTCTGACTCGCAATAGCCGGGACGGCCACAGCGGGCCCCGATCAGAACGGCGCTACCAGCGGCGACGCCTGCGGCCTGGGATAGGAAGCGACGGCGAGACGGTGCTTCCTCAAGTTGGTTCTGGGATATGGTCGTGTTTGTGGGTGGCGTGCTAAGCACGCGGTCAGCCTGGGTCATGCGGAATGGGCCCTTCATGGTTCGGGTTAGGGCCGGCACGGAAGTTACCGCTTCCGTCCGGCCTGTTTTTCGTGTACACGAATAATCATGACTAAGCAAACAAAAACTGTACACAAAAAATCCAGAGGACGGCCCGCTGGTAAGACCTACAGCGAGACAATCCCCGCTCGGCTTGAGCCCGTCACGGTTGCCAGCCTTGATGCCTGGGCAGTCGCCAATGATGTGTCTCGTTCCGAAGCCATCCGCCGGCTGGTCGAGATCGGGCTGAGGTCGAAGAAGTGACCATCAGCGCGCCTTGGTCGAAAGAAGAGGATCAACGCCTCCGCGATTTAGCGCATTCAGGCTTAGGAAGCGAAGACATTGCCACTCGCATGAAGCGATCAAGATCGGCGATACGCGCAAATGCTGAAAGGCTGGATATCACCATTGCCTGTGGTCGAAATGAGAAGGTCACGGTCCGCCGGCTTGTAGAACTGGGGCTGAAGGCGAAGGGGAAATGAGCCGCCGGAGTCGGCCTTGGACACCGGAAGACGAAAAGCTGCTTCGCGAACTTGTGGAAGGCGGCGCGTCCGTAACGCTGGTTGCCGCCAAGTTAAACAGAACCATTACCGCAATTCAGGTGCGGGCTAAGTTGATGAGATTGCCCTTCAGGAAGATAAGGCTGACGGCGAAGCCCAGGTCCTGATTTTTGTTTAAGAATCCCATCCCGTTTTTAGAGGGAGTCGCGCATGAAGGCGATCGGCGTCGCGGCAATCTTGGTTTCCTTCCTCGCGATGGTTTACTTCGTTTTCGATTATTACCAGCGCGGCCAGAACCAGATCGGCCAGACGCGGGGAACAACAGCGGACACGCGGTGATGCAGCATCTCAGTTTGACCGAATGGAAGGTGGTGGCTCACCTACCTGTGCCGGCTGGCCCTGGTATGCTCGATCGGGTACGGGGCCATGGTTGGATAGAACTTCGCGGAATGAAACCGCGAACCGAGATCTGTTTGACCGAGTTGGGACGGGCAGCCATGCGCGCCCCTGTTGTACTGAAGGCGAAGGCGAAATGACAGACCCCACCCGATTTCGCGGAACGGGCCGCTGTTCGTCAAGGGGGCCGAAGAATCCCCCGTCGAGTATGAAATTACCCTCTTTGAGGTTGACACCATTCTACGCGCGGAAGGTTGGGTCGAAGCCGGTCCTGCCGTTTTGACATATGCGCAAAGTGCGAGCGGAGCTCAGCTCAGATTGAGCGATGGGCGAGTTGTCGATGTCAGCATCGGAGGCTTTATCGTGAAAGGCAGCCCTAGCCGGGCTGAGTTGATTGTCCACGGCGGCTTGTAGAGATGGCTGAAGGCGAAGAAGTGATGAAGCGAAAGATAACAACAGCGGCAGAGCGGGAGGCCGAAAAGGCCTTCAAGAAGGTCGAGATAAAAACGGCAACGAGCGAGCATAAGAAGGCAATGAAGTCCTTCGATGAAAATCGGGAGCGGCTAAAGGCCGAGCGGATAGCGCGCGAAGCGGGGATGAAGGCGAAGGGGAGATAAATAGATTTGCTTTCGTCGATCGCCTTGCCGCATTGGCTAATGATCGCGGGAGCTGTTTTAGTGGCGATCGGCTTCCTTGGTCTCGTCTTTGTCCGGAACAGACAAGCCGCGAATAATCCTGATTCAGAATCTACGGCATCGATAGACCCGGCCCCACCTAAAAAACGGAGGTTAGCAATACCGGAGGCGAAACCGTCATTCACAATCGAAAAAGACAAAATCGGCCTTGGAGAATGCATAATTGCGCTGTGGACGGATGGCCGGCGAGAGGTAGTGACCGGCTTTGGCACGGAAATCGACGCACAAAACTGGATTGAACAAGATTCCGCCCGGTGCTGGAGGGTCTGCATCGCAAGGATCCGAAATGATAACACGGCGGGCGCCATACAAGACGCGCCGTTGGACGGAAACCGAACTGGCTGCACTACGGTCAATGGCTCAGGCCGGAAAGGACGCCCGCAGCATCGGCAAAGAACTTCGGAGGTCTTTTATGGGCGTTCAAGCTAAGGCGAAGAGACTGAACCTTGTCTTGCCGCGCATGAGGGCATGATCGTGGGCCCCTTTCGGGAAAATGACATCATGATCGCGACGATAGCCGGCTTGTTAGCCTGGATGATCACGCTTGCTATACGTACCGCTTTTGGCGGTTGACCCCCACCCACGACAATCTTGTACTTCAGTGGTCCCCAAGAGCTGATAATTTGCGCCTAGGTGCCCGCACTGGCGGTTCAAATAGGCCACTAACGGAAACAGCGCCCCCAAGCGGAATAATGCTTGGTGGCGCTGCTCCTGAGCTGGAAATTGCAATACCCAGCCGAGAAGATACCTGCGGCGAGGGATAAGGTTGCTAAAAAACATGCTTTGAATTTCGGGAACAAGTGGCAATGACCGGCGTTGATGGTTTGTCTGAAAGGACATTTGGACGCGGATAACTAACCGGCTTCAGCGCTCGCCCCCTACCCCCAAAGGCGCTGAGGCCGTTTTTTTTGCGATCACTCATTCCAGCAATAAACTTCGTCATGTACGCCGTTAGGGATCTTGGCGCTTTTTAGCAGCCTCTAGACCGACGCGGTGGCCTTCGTGGGACGGGCGTTGCCTTGCCTTGAGAATGTATAGCCTTCCTTCCACTGCCCCAGCGGAGCGCTTCAGGGCTGCGGAGATTGACACTGCGGATCGGCCGGCGCCTCTTAACTCGATCAACCGCCGATCGTCTTCCTCCAAGGCGTGTTTTTTTTCCGCGTCATAAGTCCAAAATGCTAACCGGCCAGAATTTGTTCCCCATCTGCTGCCGGCAGGAACGAATCTGCGCGCGCCCGCTTGAATCCCGGTTCTGTTGCGTGGAGTTGTTTTGATGCGTAGGTCCAATTGGACGCCGTCGATCGTACCCGACGATCAAGATCAGACTATCTATCTGGTCGCCAATGACTTCGGCAAAATTGGCCGCGCCTGGGTCGAAGCCGACTATGAGGCGACCGATCTTGAAACGGTCATCCAGGACCTGCTCACCGGCCAATACAGCAACCCGATACGTATCGTCGCATTCAACACCGCCGAGCGTTGGTCTGAAGACGTTTCCGAAGATGTCGCTCGCGAGCTGCGCCGACGCTGCGATTTGCAGATGCGAGACATTCCCTTGCCCTTGCAGGATTTTACGGACCGCTACGAGGGCCGGTACCGCGACGTGCAGTTGCCGCTGCCGATGCGTTTGGTGTGATACTAAGTTTGGAGGCTTGATGCTAACCGACCGGCAAATCGCGGTTTTGCGCAATATCGGGCCAGCTTCGTCATTTAATCAGGCGAAGAAGGCAGAGGTCATGGACCTACTCGCACGCGGATGTATCGAAAGAGATGGGGATCTTTTCAAGCTCACAGCAATGGGTTTGAAGGAGCTGCTCGATCGACGGCGGGATTGAAATGGCCCCGCGCAAAAAGCCGGAGGCGACCGGCACCAAGGCGCCGTTTCCCTTGAAGCCTGCATTAGCAACCACGATCGCACGGGTGCCATCGGGCGAGCGATGGCTTCACGAGATAAAATTTGACGGCTACCGCGTTCAGGTCCATCTCGCCAATGAGGCGGTGAAGGTTTTCACCCGCCGCGGCAATGACTGGACCAAACGATTCCAGAAAATCGCAAATGACGCCTGGTACATCAGCGCTGGCTCCGCAATCATCGACGGCGAAGTCGCCGTTCCGGCCGCCGACGGCACAACGGATTTTTCGGTCCTGCAAAACGAACTGAGAGGCAAGTCGACCCGCACCGTGCTGGTCGCCTTCGACCTGCTCTATCTCAACGGCTACGACCTGCGCAAGCTGCCGTTGGTCGAGCGCAAGACGCACCTTAAAAAGCTGATTGCCGCGACGGACATCCAGTTCAGCGAAAGCTTTGAGACCGACGGCCGCGAGATCTACAAGCACGCCTGCAAGGTCGGGCTGGAAGGCGTAGTCTCCAAGGTGCGCGACAGCGTCTATGCGTCGGGCCGCGGCAACAACTGGGTCAAGAAAACCTGCGCCCAGCGCGAGACGCTGACGATTGCCGGCTTTGCACTCGACGGCAAAGATTGGGACGGCATCTATCTAGGTCGCCGCAAAGGCAGCGACCTTGTCTACGCCGGCAAGGTCGACCATGGCTTTGACAAGACGTCTGTCGCCGAGCTGCGCAAACGATTGACGCCGCTGATCCGCAAAACCCAGCCATACGCGAAGCGCATTACGCACAAGGGCATCTGGGTTGAGCCCGAGCTGCTCGCCGAGGTCGAGTACCGGGCCAAGTCTGCCGAGGGACAGGCAGGAACGTTTTGCTGCTGTCTCGTTTATCGAGTGGAAAGATCGCGTCGCAACAGGGCTTCACGCTCCGAGCGAGCGTCAAGGTCCCATCCTGATTGGGAGGATGCAATGCTCGAACCCCCGCCATCCCGCTTCCTAGTCAGACGGGATCGTGCCGAAACAAGCTGGATGGTCTGGGACCGTAAGTTGAAGCGGCCTGCCCGATTTGAGGATGAAGAATTGGTGGGGTTATCGCTCTCCGCCGCCGAGCATCTCAGGGACACCCTAAACGCCGCTAAACGGTCCCCAGCGCCTAAGGGGCCGAGCGCCGAGACCGTTTAAGTATTTGTACCGGGAACAAGCGGCAACTCTTCCGAGTTAAGGCGAAACACCTGCTGTTAGGTTTTCGGTTGGCGCTCACCGGTCCGCCACCGGGAGCGCTTTGGTTGGAGAATTATCTCTGACCGGCCCCCGTCCCGCGCTAGCCGCCGGGCGGGGGTTCTTTGTACTCTATTCCCTCTGCGGTTGGTCACGCGCACAAAGGCATCTGGGTTGAGCCCGAATTACTCGCCGAGATCGAGTACCCGGGCCAAGTCCGCCGAGGGTAAAGTGCGGCACCCGTTTTCTTCAAGGGCTTGCGGGAGGATTCATAGCCGCGTCGGCGAGTTCAATCCCGAGCGCTCGTTCCGGAGGAACGTTTCCCTGGTGCTGCTTGTTGAACGTCAGGGGCGTTTGGAGCAACAATGCAGGAAGAGTGTAATTCTAGTCCGGATCTGGGACTGGGTACGACTGTGCTAGCGGTAATGGGTGCAACTGCGTTGGTGGCTGTTCTCTTTCTATTATCACCATGGAACGTCTCCCACATCGCGTCGCAGACAAGTCCGCCTACCATGTACGTGGCTGCACCAATCCAATAGATGAACAAGAGAGCGGCGCACAAAAGGCCCACACTAGCGCCGATCGGCACCACGGCCGCCGCTTCGGACAGGAAGTCCCGCTGCACATCTTGGCAGCGCTCGTTAACGGTGGCCTGATTTGATTTCAGCCGCCCTCTCGGCCTGTTCCCTAGGGAACAGCGCCACGAGAACTTATCCGTCAATGTCGCAATCAGCCGAGGCAATGGTGCATCGGAGAAGGGAACTAGGAGAGCGACATGAAACCGGATTATCAGATTGAGGCAACCGAAATGGCGGGCGAGCAGCTTGACGCTGTAAGCGGCGGCGCCGGTGTCATTACAGGCCTCGGGGTGCGGACAGAACAGCGGATCGCATTGCAGCAACAGCTTACCGCAGCGTATGCCCGCAACAATCCATACGACTACTACGGCTATTTTGGCTGACAGTTTGCGTTTTAAGATGCTTGGAGGCCGCCCCGCTGGCGGCCTCTTTCGATGTTCTACGCTCAGCGAGGCCGTGAGGCGAGAGACAGAAGAGGATTGGATCTAGAGTGCCGCTTGGGGGCGGCTTTCGCGCGCCGCTAATTTTTCGCCCTTGTAGGCGGCGAATGGATTGAATTCTTCAAGCTCCATAAAGGGCTGGCGAGCCGGCGTCGGGACCATTGCCTGCGGATCATGATCTGGTTTCGGTCTGGCGCACATGCTTAGGACCTCGGGAACGCGGCGGCCGGCGGAGTAAAGCCGCCATCGCTGGCGTACCGCGCAACACCCTTCGATCTGGTTTGCCAGAGCAATATAAATTCCTCACGTTGCATTCCGCTGACATGATGTCGCGGGCCGAAACTCGGAGCGGCGTTTGGCATTCTTGATCGTCGCGCCCGAGCTGGAAGGAACCCCCTGCTTGGGCTGCGACGGGGCCGCCGGTGCCTGACCCGGCGGCCCCACCGTCTCTGCGCCTGTACGTCCGACGCGCAAAGCACTCATCACTTCGATTTACTCCGCTTCATTGCGAGGATTTCACGCCGGATCGCCCACGCCTTTCGCCAGTATTCTGATTGCAACGCATTGTGCCGCAGATAGTCGGGTGGCTCTGCACGGTCGGCATTGAGAGGCGATGTTTCCCAGGGCTTCGTGCCAACCAGGCGACCAAGCTCGCGGCTGAGGTCGAGATATTTCTCGCACTCGGCGCAGTGTTGGTTGACCGCCGTCGAACGGCAGGTGCCGTTATCCCTGTTGCAGCCATGATACGTGGCCTGCCGCTGGATGGCTTCAGCGAAGATGATGCGCGCCTCGTCTGTGACCTGCGCTGCGCGAGCCTTGGGCTTTCTCAACTTAACGGGCATCGATGTATCCCTCCGGGTATCCGAACTGCTCGATAGCCCAGGGCACATCAGCCTTGCCCGGTCCCTTGTGCGCCCCGGCTTCCAACCAACTCCGGCCCAATCGTAGCCACGCTTCCGGCGCCGCTGCTCGCGCGGCTCTATCTGCGTCACCGCCCGGAAAGCCGAAGGGCTCTAGCTCACCAAAAAAATCATATCCGCAGGAGAACACTTCGCCCCACGCCGCAACTTCGGCCGCGTCGCCCAAGCGGCGCTTTCCTTGCCTGCGCTTAACCGGCATACCCGCCCCGTCGGTTCGAACGCAATGAGGCCGGGCCGGTGCGCGTGCTGGTCGGCGGCTCTACATCAAGATCCAGCTCACGGATCAAACGCGCGAATGCGATCCGGCTGTCCCTCTCAATGGCTGCGGCGGGGTGTGGACGCATTCCACCCTCCCGCCCCTCGATCACTAGGCCATCCCGAGCAAGCAATTCCCTGGCCTGCTGAAGCCGATCCCAGCACTCTCCAGCGGCCTGCAGAAGCCGCAAATGATGGGCCTCAAGTTCGTAGTCGCGCACGACCAAGCGCCACCAAACGCGCGTGGAATCACTGAGATGGGCCGGTGCTTTTGGGGATTTTGCTTTCAAAATCAGTCCTTCAATGGCGAGTTTTTCAACGGGGGCAACACGTTTGCTAACGAATGTACCCACGCGGTTTTTTTCCCTTACCTAGGCAACAAATCACCCGCCCCTGGGGGGCCATGCCCTTACCCCTCAGCCAGCGTCATCGCGTTGGCCTTGGCTGCCGTCGTGGGTGAGCCGCCCGACATGGCAAGGTTGGCAATGGCTGTGATTACCTGCGTGGTCTGGGGACTGTAGACGACCTGCAGGTATCGCTTTCTAGCCCTGCAATCTACGTTGAACTTATAACTGTTCTGCAGCACTGCGGTCGCAGCAGTGTTAGCATTGGGGATGGTGAAGTCAGTGCCGCCGACGAAACCGGAAATGTTGGCCATGCTGGTCGCGTCGGTGGTTTCACCCTCCTGAAGCTTGAGTACGGTGGGTTTGTTCGAAACAACATCCGCAGTGCTGGCCATCACATCGAGAGTTAGCCAACGCGCCTGACCACAGCCGGGAACGAACGTGTCAATGATACCCGATGCTGTTGCGCCTGCGGTCTTTGAGACCGCGTTGATTACAACGCGCGATACAAGGTTTTGGTAGCTCATTTTAGGCAAACACTTTCTGCTGTTTGAAATATTCGGAAAGCGGTCCGGACCACACTGCGTAGCTGACCGCCTGGTATTCTGACTCTGCGACCGGCAACCCCGCAGCGTTCCGCCGTTCTATGTCATCCATCAGCGCCCTGATTTCAGGGGATACGACAGCGTAGCCAGCTCGGGCGAGACGATCCTCGGCCCAGTCCGCCAACGTGTTGAATGCCTGGTCCGGGATCATCATGGCCGCGCTCCTTAAGCCGTCCCCACCAGCCCGACAATCGGGCCCGCCGTGGTGTTGTCGCCGAGGTCATGGCAAACGATGTCAACGCGCTCGGTGCCGCGCCAAGCGATCTGATCTTGATCGAGATATCGTCCCGTCGATCGATGCACGACGACGCCTCGTCGTTCGCCCAACATCGCAGCCATCGAGAGGTCGCCGAAGAGAAGCATGACCTGGTTCGTGAGGCTGGTCGTCACCTGCGGCAGAACCTGCGTAATTTGTACTGGGAATCCCAGGAAGGTAGGCACCAAGCGCCCGCCGACGTTCTGCATAATGATGCCGCCGGCAGTACCGGCTAGCCGGCAAAGGACCGTGGCAAAGCCCATCTGGGAGCAGAACCACCTCGCGCCAGGGAGGGCGAAGGCGGGCAACTTTCCGATCAGATTTGCCAGGTCAGCGTTGTCGATCTCTGCAAAAGTGTCATGACCGGAAGCTGCGGAAACTTTGCCGGCGTTGTGATTGCCGTCGATAAGGATCTGCGTGATTCCACGAATGCCGCCGTAAGTACCGGACCCGTCACCGTTGAAGCCGCAGTCGTCTTCCTTGGAGGCGAACGCGTACGACATTTCCACCGCGAACCATTCACCCCAATCGATCAGCGCGTCTTCATCCAGCTCCGACGAACTCCGAGCAAGGAGCGCCAGTTTCTTTGCCGTAAGGGCTACATTGTCCCAAGAGTTCTGGCTCTCCGACAGCGTGGCTGCCTCGGCAGCAAAAACAGCAGTCAGGCCGCCGGTGCGGCGGGGCATCGTGCCGGTATCGCTCGTCATCGGTGCGATACCGGCACATGCCCGGAAAGCGCCCCGCAATTCACGTTGCGCGATAATAACGCGCATCAAAGGGTTCGGAACCAGAAACCCACCAGCGACGTTCAGGCTCTCGGTCTCTGCCTTCACGATTGGCATGCCGCGCTCTTCGGCAAATCTTGCACAGCGTTCGTTACCGCTGATGCCCAACAGCCACGCGCCTGCTAGAGCGGCGCCCTTTTCGTCGCCCCTGAATGCCGTAAGCCGGCCGTAGGGCATCCAGCGGTTAAAAACGGAATTCTCAGTGTGGGCGTTCATGCTTCAATGTCCTTTTCGGTGATGATGTTCTGCTTCAGGCACTCGGCCAAATATTTCTTCGGCCATGCGTTCAGCTGCGTATTGGGATTGGCCAGCCCGAACAGCCGCTGGCTCCAGCCGTCCATGGGGTGCGGCGTCCCGCTTCCTTCGCGGATAAGCTTGAGCCTCATCTGCTCCAGTTCTCCGTTGATCTGGAAAAGCTTCAGGAGCACCAGCGCGCGGTCACGGTGGAGAGCGCGAATTTCGTCGTCGTGCTTCGCAAGCAATTCGCGGCCGAGGTCCTGGCGCGCCGTAAACGACTGCTGCTCGGCCAGCTCGATTGCGCGCCTGAGCTCTTTGACTTTGCGCCGCGCAAGAAACAGCTCAATGCCAGGCTTTTTTTCTGTCGAAGCCAAAACGTAGGCTGCACCATTGAGGCGCGCGTGCGCAGCTGCATCAACATCATAGGAAAAATCATCCGGATTGATTTCGACCACGCCGGACCGCTCACGCGGCACGATCTGGTTATCGATGGTCTCTCGCAGCTCGGCGTTCCAGCCGCTGATCTTCGCGCCGATCGCCCGGATTTTCTCCGCTGCGTTTGATTCTGAGGTCTGCTGTTTTCTCATCATGCTTCTCAAGGTAGGGCCTCCATTTGGCCAGTTACACCGTCCAACTTGGCCAACTCGAATTGGAATTAGGCGGCGTCCTTTAACCGTCTGCGGAGCGTGCGTACCGCCGGGACCCGCCAGCGGGATTCGGACAAGATCAAGAAGAGGCAGGCATGATCCCCGCTGGGCGGAGTGCCATCTTCCCTCGCTCGTTCGAATTCGTTTGAGGCGGCATATCGCAGCAAAGCGCCCCGAAGCGCCCGCGCGTCCTCGCTGCAGTTGCCGCTGAGCTTGGCGTTTTCTGTAGTACGTCGCCGCCGCAGAACCTGCCGCGCCTCAACGCGCCAGCGACCGACGACGCCAGCTCCGTTCGTTTCGAGCGAGCCGCCCGCCACCACGGTGTCAACCATCGCCGCCGCGAATTCCGAGAGCACGCCGCCCGCTGCAATGCAGGCGTCGTAGATTTCGAAATAGCGATCGACGGCCTTGGTCATGCGGGCGCGAAGCCCCCGAATAGGAACTTTAAGGTCCAGCCGTCTTTAAGCCTCATTGACGCTAGAGGACCAACCGATGCCGAGAGCACCTTTAGAGCGCGCCCAAAAGGCGATCGCCGTAATAAGGGATCATAGCGACCTACCGCCGGAGGCCGCACAGGCGCTGGAAGAACTCGTGGCCGCCGTGCAAGCCGTTGAGGACCGCCTTGCCGATCTCGAACGCCAGGTTCGCTCCGGGCACCTGGAGCATTCCGCCGCTCGCTGATGTTGCCGGGGCCGAACCGCATTGGCCAGGCCAGAACATTAATGTGGTTTTGCGGATGATTTTGGAACGCTCCGGTCCCGCCCTTTGAAAGCGCCAGCGATATTGCCCGCCATGCCACCCTCCTTTGCTCGCGACCCGGAGCGGCTAGCCGGCCCTTTGAATACAGATGCCATCGGCAGGAAATAATCTCCCCGTGACTACCCGAGGAGTTTTGGCCCCTTTTACCGGCTAGAGAAGGTCGATACCCTCCCGGCGGGCACGTATCCGCATGGCGACGACCACAGCGGACACAGCGGACCACAGCGCTGTTTTCTATAAGAACCCTACTGGTGACCAACCCTCTAATAGGAAAGACCGCTGTGGTGCGCTGTGCGCTGTGGTGCCTCATGCCCGAACCCACCATCGCTTGCCCTGCCAGTCGGTCTTGCCGTCGGCGCGTTCACGACGCCAGCCGAGGCGCTCCAGTGCGGCGGCTATGCGGTTCTGATCGGCCTTGCTGACCTTGGCCGCTTCGATGAACAGCGCATCCTTCGCCACCTCGCCGACCAGGACCTTGGTCTTGCTCTTCAGGTATTCGCCGATTGTCTCTTCCCAGGTATCGGCCTCGTAACGCGCCTCTTGTTCCGGCCTAATGTGCTGCCGCTCGAAGTCGCGATCGGGCCACCAGACCGCGCCCTCGTGGAGGAGGTGGACGGCCTCGGCGAACAACTGCTCCCGATCTTCAATGAGGCTTTCGATATTGATGTTGCCAACCTTGACAGGCCAGAAGCGCCGGCCGCCCGTTTCGTCGCGCAGATAGGTGTCCTTGTTTGTTGTTCCGATGAATACGCATTGGCGGGGCTCCACAGCCTCAAAGCGGCCAAAGCTGGGGCGGTATCGCTCTATCTGGCGAGTGATGAACGCCTTGAGCTGAGCCGACTCGGCGCGGTTCATCGCGTGCATTTCGCTGATTTCGATCAGCCATTTTCCGCGAAGGTGCTGCGAAACGTCCTTGCCCTCGCCGACTTCGGGAAGGTTGTCGGAAAAGTAGTCGCCGCCGAGCGCGGCGCATGCCGACGATTTCAGCCCACCCTGCGGCCCTTCCAGCACCAGCATGTAATCAACCTTGCATCCCGGATCGAATATCCGCGCGACAAGGGAAATCAGGAACATTTGGCCGATTGCCTGGCTGTAGGGCGTCATCTCGGCGCCCAGCTTCGTGGTCAGCCAGACATTGACGCGCCGGTTTCCGTCCCATGTCAGGCTTTGCAGCCACTCTCGGACAGGGTGGAATGCTCTTTCCTTTGCGCGAGCGCTTAGTGCGTCTCTGACAGTGTCGCGCCCTATCCGATTGAGACCCGCCTTTTGAAGGAACTCGGTCAGCACAACCACGTCCTCGTCTGCGATGGGGCGACATTCAAATGGCGCCATCGGAGAACCGACCTCATGCATCAGCAGCGCGGTCCTCATCATCTCGTCATAGGCGAACGCGTCGCGAATATCCGGATCTCGGCGCAGGGCAACCAGTGCGTTGGCGACGATCGGCAGCGGCTTGCCGTTCTCGTTGATGCACTGGGCGAGCCAGGATTCTTTGTGAGGGAATGTGGCTACGTTCATACCATCCCTCCTACCAAGCGCTTGATGATGTCGCGCTCGCTCGCCTTGGCCGCCTTCAGGATCTCAAACTGGCGCTGTGGCAGGTGACGCTCAATTGCGGACTGGACAAGCGTGCGCAAGCGATCGGGAGGTATTGCATCCAGCTCGACGGATATGTCGCCGAAGTTCTTGGATCTGGTGTCGCTCTGCTTCGTTGGACGAGTCGGCAGGTTCCAGTTCATGATCTGAGCCGGCGTCACTGCGACGCGTTCGAAATGGATTTCCGCGTCCGGCGCCATCTCCCGCAACGTCTGCTCGATCTTCTCGCCCGCGTTGACGCCGGAGGGATCGAAGTCGCCGAAGTGGTAGATGTAAGTCGGCACGTCCAACGAGCCGATGTATTCGGCGGCACCATGAAGGAACGACAGGCTGGCGTAGCCGCGCGCGACCATCAACGGTACGTCGTACAGGTACGTCACCGGGGATATCACGCCGGCCAAGGCGTCCTTCTCCAGCCAGACCTCGACGTAACAGTCGGCGTCGGCCCAGAGTGACTTCCGATAGAATCTCGCGGTATCCTGCAGGGCCTGCTCGACGCTGTCGAAGGTGTTCGGCCTGCGCTGCCAGCGGGTATTGTCGGCGAGCCAGGAATACGGCAGGTCGCCGGACCTGCGCATCTGAACCAGGTCGGTCTGCACCTTGGTGTAGCCGGCCTCCGTCTTGTCCACGATGTCCTGCACCGTGGCCTGGTAAAAGACCTGCCGCACCGTCATTGGTTGCTGTGCCGCGACGATCTTCAGCAGGGCGGCACGGCGTTCATCGACCTGAGCCCTGGTTGATCGATTACGTTTTATGGGGCTAGCCTGATAAGCGTCGACGCTCATGGTGCACCGACCGCATAGCAAAGGCGCGCGATGGTAACGGCGCTGGCGAAGCTGACGGCATAAAGGCGACAGATCCGGCTTGCTTGAAGTGCATCGCGCTCTGTGGCATTATCGGCAGCGTTGAAATCGGTTTGCGAAGTTGCCCCGCCCTGGCCGGCGGGGTTTCGCATTTCAGGGGGTGACATGCGGCACCTCCCGAACGATCCGGAAGCGCCTAAACTTGCCACCGACTATCTCGATCGGCGCGGGCTTCTCGCCCCTGGCGACCAGCATTGCGAAGGCGATGGTGGGGAACGGGCCGGCAACGGTGTCGCCGATGACCACGTCGAACATGTTATCATCGCGGGGGATGACGTCCAGGTGGCCGCGCATTAGGCCACCTCGGCGGTTTCGCAGGATTTACGCCACTCGGCTGCCGCCTCATACGAGATCAGCGTCCTGGTACCAACCGACATCGTGCGCGGCGCTTTACCGTCAGCGCGAAGCTTGTAGAACATCGCGCGCGAGATGACATGCGCTGAGCAGAATTCGTCTACCGAGTAGCAAGCCTTGCCTTGAATTGTGTCCACTTCAAAACCTCCGCATTCATGTTGATGCGGATGGACATAAGGCTGACGATGTTGCTTAGGAATTCAGAATAATAATTGAGCAGAAAATCGCTGCTTAAGAATAGACGGGAGATTGTTGCGCAAGTTAGTCACGCCCACCCCGCCCAAGCCTGTCGAGCATGGGGCCAACCAATTCGCCGCCCGCCGTGATCCCCGTTGAGATAAAGGGAATCTTAACTTCGCGACCATCGCTTGATCGACCGAGTGTGATAAAGGCGGGCGCCCAGACGGTCTCGCCTTTGAGCAACTCCTTGCCCCTCCGATGCATTGCCTGAAGGCTTTTGCTGGCATAGCGAACATCAACGGTCACGGCGTTTAGGACTTCGGCCAGTTCATCGCACGCTTTCGACACGCTCAACACTAGCCTTCGTGCTCTCCCGTCCTTCATGGCCCTTCGTTCTTCTATATCCAGATGGACCGCGATATAGCTCATGGGATGAATTCTTTCTGGCGCGCCCGCCCCTCTAACCGGCTCGCCAGTTGCTATTCGGGCCACCTCCGCTCCCACCCGCTCCGCGCCGTATTTTGCATACAGCCGCTTAAGAGATTTCAGATCTCGTTCCGAAAAGGCAGGCGGGCTCTTTGAGTCGAATTGCCTCCGCCTTGGGCGCTACATCAAAACGCGGCGCACCGGCCCTGATGGCATCGGCCACATATGACGGTGCTAGGTGACCATAATGCTTTTCAACCATCTTCGTTGTCGAATGCCCGAGGTTCTTCGCCACAACCATCAACGGCACGCGGTTCATTACAGCATGAGACGCCCAAGTGTGTCGAAGGACGTGGAAATTCGCGGGCTTTATCTTTGCCAATTCGCAGGCTTCAGCGATGGGATCTTTCTGATGGTCGCGGGCCCATGCCTGATGATTGTCTTTCAGAAACATCAGCTCATGCCCCGGCCGATCCTGGGCGACCGACGCAAAGAAAGCCGCTCCCTCTGCTGTCAGAACAATATGGCGCGGCTCGTCGCTTTTCGACTGTCGAACGGCAATGGTCCCGCTGTCCGCGTTAAAATCAGCCACCGTGAGCGCGCACAATTCGCCATATCGCGCCCCGGTTTCCAAAGCACCCCGCGCCAGCCGCCGAAATGCCGGCAAGCACGCGGCCAATAGTCGCTTCGCTTCATCAAGTGTGAGATACCGAACGCGCGCCGAATCCACGCCCTCGAACGGCTTGACGCGGCGCCACGCCGCATCAGACGGGATCGCCTTGGGCCGATCGTGCGCGGCGAGATTCAGGGCGGCCTTCAATATCGTAAGAACCCGGTTCGCGGACGATTTCCGGCGGCGCTCGTTTTCCGGATCGTTGGTAGACTTGAATTGCTGTTCCTCGCCCTTTTTTGTTCGGACACGGGCTGGCGCCTTGGCCAGGTTCGCAAGCCACGCGCGCCCCTGCTCCGGGGTCAAGGCGTTGATCTCGATCGGCCCGAGCACCGGCAGAATGAAGGCGTCGGCCGCATAGCGCGCCTCCTTCGCCGATCGGCTGCGCTTGGAGCCCAGATATGTGATGTAGGCCTCGATCGCGTCCCTGACGGTGAGCGGTTCGGTTTTCCCGGCTGCGGTGTGAGCCCGCGCCACCATGCGAGCCCGAGCGAGCGTTTGTGCTTGCGGAAAACTCAGAATTGCCACGCCATCCGCGTCGGAGAAGTCGTCGGCTGTGGCGATTGTCTCGACCTTGTACGTTTGATCGCCGACATAATGCCGCGCCAGCCACTTACCGGCCCCGCTGAGTGGCTTCCGGTAGCCTAGGTGCAGTCCTGGCTCCAGACCGCGCCAATACGGCTTGCCGCGCGCCTTGAGCCTGCTGCGGGCCGTGCGGCTGTCCAACAAGGCATCTTTTACTGTGCGGGCCACAACACCTCACTTGGACACCCTGTCCAACAGATGTCTAATATATGCGGAGGTACGCCCATAGGCAACCATGCACGTATATGACGCAAAGCATTGATGTATTTGACACGCGCTATACACGCGTAGACGAGCATAGACCCCTTATCAACCCTTTCACGGTGGAGAGAGCGGTTCGATTCCGCTAGGGAGCGCCATCCCGTTTTTCGGCCATTGAAATCACAGGAAGCCGTGGGCGCCTACCGCGCGCAAACTCATTCATTTCTGGGCACGGCAATCATTCCTCACTGCCGCGGAAAAATGGCGGGAGAACCAGGCCTCGAACCTGGAACCTCTGGTTTTGGAGACCAGCGCTCGTCCAATTGAGCTTCACTCCCCAGCTTGGTCCCGACCCACAGTGCTGCCCCGTGTTTTCCTGCTCCACAGGCAAGCGTCCTAGCTGATAGACGAGGTCGGAAGTAGATGGTCGCTCGTAACGGTTTCGAACCGTCCTGTACGCCGTTATGAGCAGAAAACCCTCCCGAGAGGCCGAGCGATGGATTTGGTGAGCGCGGCCGGATTCGAACCAGCGGTCACCGGAATCAAAATCCGGCGCCTTGGACCAACTTGGCGACGCGCCCGCAATGGCGCTCCCTACCGGATTCGAACCGGTGATTTTCACCGTGAATGGGTGTTATCCTGGACCGCCAGACGAAGGGAGCGGCTACGGTGATAAAGAAAGCGAAGAAGACCAAAAGGGTGATCGCGAAAAAGTGGAAATCGAAATCGGTAAAGAAACGACCGCTAACGCAACGGGAAAAGTCGGTCGCGGCACGGCTTGATGAGCTTGGTGTCACCCATGAAGCCGCCGCACAAATGCTTGAGATAACCTCGGAGATCGACCGGCTATTCGGAGCCGGACCCAAGCTGCAACTGAACCGAAGGCTGACCGCAGCGCGAATCGCATTCGAAGATGGGATCCTCAACTCGAACAGTATCAAGGACAGCCTCGCGGCAGCCAGGAAGGTGGCTGACTTGTGATTGGCGCGGGCTGCCGGACTCGAACCGACTTTGCCTGACTGGAAACCAGGTGATCAGCCTATGACCCAAGCCCGCGTTGAAAGGACCAGCGTGCGCGTGTCGCTATTCTGACGCGCTACGCGAGCGCCCCGGCTAGTCGATGATGTGGTCAGTCTGGCTGGATTCGAACCAGCGATCCCCTGCTTCCAAGGCAGGTAGGGACGACTAGGCTCCCCTACAGACTGTCAACTTTGGCCGACCTGGAGGGACTCGAACCCCCGCCCTCCGCGTTCGTAGCGCGGCGCTCTGAATCCAACTGAGCTACAGGTCAATGATGGTAATCGGCCGACAAACGGCATTGGCTCCCGCCCACGGTTTCGAACCGCGCTACCCCGGTTAACAGCCGGGCGCCCTCACCGAGATGGCTCGGCGGGAATGAGGTGGTGGAGAGTGCCGGTACCGCCCCGGCCGCTTCGATCTTGCAAGGATCAAATGCGCCCTTGTGCACTCCCCGTGATGGTGTCCAGAGTCAGTGCCGCCCTGACCTCCTCGGCGTTTCAAGCCGATGCTTTCACTGGATTAGCTTTCTGGACCGCGAATTGCGCGACGCGCGCAGTCTCGCAAGATGGCGCGGACCAGCGGAATCGAACCGCTATCAATGCGCGGGCAGCGCATGGCACTCCCAATATACCAGGTCCGCGAGTTTAGACGGCTGTTCGCAATCAGCCGAAGGATGGTGGGTAACCGCGGAATTGAACCGCGCATGCGCAAAGGCGCAGGCTTTACAGGCCCGCTCAGTCACCAGACTTGGCGTTACCCAGTGTCTCGAAGGCCTGCCGTAGAAGCGATGCTGTGCGCCGGCAGGCGCCGCACGTTCTGGACATCAATCATGGCCACCACGATAGGACGCGAACCTGCATCCTCGACCCTCGGATGGTCGCGCTCATCCAGTTGAGCTACGTGGTGATGACCGCCGGCCGTGGCCGGCGGCTATTTCTCGAGTTCGACATCCCAGTAAAGGAAGTCACGCCAGGTCTCGTGCAGGAAGTTCGGCGGGAAAAGGCGCTGCGCAGCCATCAGCTGATGCACCGTGGGCTCGAACGGTTTCCGGCGGGGCTTCTCCAGCCGCCTGTCTTTCCGCATATTGCAGGGGCTGCATGCCGTTGCGATGTTCTCCCATGACGTCACGCCGCCGGCGGCGCGCGGGAGGACATGGTCGAAGGTAAGATCGCTCGGGCGGTGCGAAACGCTGCAATACTGGCAAACGAAGTGATCCCGGAGGAACACGTTGAACCGGGTGAAGGCAACCCTGCTCGGCGGCCGCACATAACAGCGCAGCGCGATCACCGACGGCAATTTCATCTGGATCGACGGGCTCCGGGCGACCTCGTCATACTCAGCGACGACGACGTGAGATCCCTTGACGACCGCCTTGATGGCGTCTTCCCAGCCGAACAGGCTGAGCGGGAAATAACTGAGCGGCTGAAAATCCGCGTTGAGCACGAGCGCGGAGCAATTCTGGAACATGAAGACCTCCTCGCGTTGATGCTGATGGCGGAATTCTTTCAAGGTAAATTCGCAGTGGCGCCCCTGACGAGAATCGAACTCGTCAAAACTCGATCGACAGTCGAGCCCCGTCGCCAGCTGGGTCCAGGAGCAAATTGAGCGCAGTTTGAGTTCTGCAAATGGTGCGGCCGCCGAGACTCGAACTCGGATGCACAAGGCGCGCGCCCCTCAAGCGCGGGTGTCTACCGTTCCACCACGGCCGCAGGATTGATCTTGTGTGATCTTGACCCGGTCAGGAGTCTTTTTCCAAGTGGAGGGCCTTCTTGGGACCACGCTTCGCCTTCAAGCCCCGCGTGGCTGCGCCACGCGTAGCAGGAAGGGGCGTGTGCTTGCCAAGCCGTAGCTCGCGGGGCCGCGCCCGCCTTCGCCTAAGTGAGGCTTCGGCGCGGCAGCCTTCACTCACTTCGCGAGCGAAGGCTGGAGGACCAGGTCGGACTCGAACCGACGGTGACTCGCGTCGACGGATTAAGAATCCGCTCCCTTGGCCGCTGGGGGCACTGGTCCTTGATTGGAGGATCCGGGTGGTTTCGAACCACTTGCGAACGGCTTAAAAGGCCGCTCCATCTCCAGTCAGGTTTAACGCTCCGGATCCATCCTTGTGATGGTTTGCGGCGGTTTCGCAGAACGTGCCTCGATGGCATCGCTGCGTTCCGTCAAAGGCGCAAAGACAATGGTCATGTCGGCTTCCGTTCGATTGGTGCTCCAGTCAGGAATCGAACCTGCATCAACCGCTTATCGAGCGGTCGCACTGCCATTGTGCTACAAGAGCGTGAATTGGTGCGCCTTCACGGAATCGAACCGCGGACAACCGCCATGTCGCGGCGGTACTCTGCCACTGAGCTAAAAGCGCATGATTGGTGCCCCCGGCTCGGATCGAACGAGCGTATGTCGGTGCGTAAAACCGATGCCTTACCGCTTGGCTACGGGAGCGTAATGGTGCGAGCGGAGGGAATTGAACCCCCACGGGCAAGCCCGTCGCAGTCTGAGTGCGGTGCGTCTACCAGTTTCGCCACGCTCGCGTTACGTATTGAAGATCACACTCGATGATTGGCGCTGACGGGAGGGCTCGAGTCTCCGCGCTTCGGTTTACAAAACCGCTGCTCTCCATCTGAGCTACGCCAGCCCTGGAAATCTACAAACGGCCGGGACTACCCCGGCCAATAGAAATTGCTTCGCTGCCCTGAAACCACCGTTTGCCGCCCCACCAAAGGGGACCAGTACCGGATCAGCGGGCCATCTTATGTCCTTGCAGGGACGGCCACCCTGAATTTGAAATCGCTTCAAGCGTGCTCACGATGCCGGCAATTGTCCGCCGGCTGCGCTCGGTTGATGTAATCGAGATAGACTTGCTCGGCCTCGGCCTCGGAAATGCCCCGGCGCTGCGTCACGATGCGCACGAAGGCATGCGCCACCGGCGAGGACAAAATCCTCTGGCGGTCACGGTCCTCGAGTCCTGTGCTGCTGTCGCGGGTCATCTTCGCTCTCTGCCTTGAGGCAGAGGGTAGATTCCCGCTGCCGATTTACGTTCTTGCTGCCCTGGTGGTCCCGAGATTTTCGGGCGCCAGATAGCTCGGACCTTGCTTCGCCACGCACATGCGCGACCAATCGCACGGCCGAATAAACGGCAGCGCGGCGGCGGCTTTCGCGACGATATGTGAGCGCAGGCTCAACATGGCTTCGGTCCTTAAGAGCGCCGGCGGATTCCGGCGAAGGGGCGTTGGTATGCGCAGAAGATTTAAAATTCGTCAAGAGATCCGAGCAAACAATTTTCTGAACGACAGTTCGTGTGTCGGATCATTCCGCCGCGTCGGGTGCGGGACAACCGCCTCAAGATAATGGAGATTTGACTCGTTCGCGCCGGTTCGCTCTGCTGCAGCAGGTGACTGAAAAAAATCATCAGCCGGTACGTCTTCCCACTCGGGATTGTTGGAGCGTGAACAAAATGGCGCCCTCCTCCACCGAACGCGATGAGCTGTTCAAAGGCTTCGCACGCGCCCTGTTCAAGGGCGACATGGTTGCGCTCTACTCCGTAGTGACGCCTGACTTTCTCTGGACGTTTCACGACGGTCTGGCGGCGACCAAAACACTCGCCGGCGCCGCCGCCATTGCCGAACATCTCGCCGAGCAAAA
Source organism: Bradyrhizobium sp. JYMT SZCCT0428 (assembly GCF_018131075.1). Taxonomy (GTDB): domain Bacteria; phylum Pseudomonadota; class Alphaproteobacteria; order Rhizobiales; family Xanthobacteraceae; genus Bradyrhizobium. The sequence continues at coordinate 28,413 of NZ_JAFCLS010000001.1, forward strand.
GGCCCTGTTCTCAGCGCAACGCTTCCATGACGTGGCCTATCATCACGCCGGTGATATGACCTTCATGACGTTCCGCGTCAGCGAAACCGTGCGCGCCACCGGCGAGCAGCGCGAACAACGCGGCGTCGAGTGTTATACGTTTCGCGATGGAAGGCTCGCGACCAAGGATGTTTATCGCAAGCCGGCCGGCCCCTGACTGCCCATCAAGGAGAGGCACCTGATGCCCGAAAAGACCCTGCCCTTCGACGGCGCCCGCGTCCTCGCCGACCTCAATACGCTGCGTGGCATCGGCGCCCACAAGACCGGCGTCCACAAGCCGACCTTCTCGGAGCCGCATATGCGCTCGCTGGAATGGCTGGTGCAGCGGCTCCCCGAGGCGGGACTGGCGGCCGAGATCGACGGCATCGGCAATGTGCTGGGCACCAGCACGAAACCGGGCCCGAAGCTGTTGGCGGGCTCACATCTCGAAAGCCAGAATTACGCGGGCTGGCTCGATGGTCCGCTGGGTGTCATCTATGCGCTGGAAGCCGCCCGCGTCATCAATCCGGATCCGAACATCAAGGGCGCCGTCGAGGTCGCATCCTGGTGCGATGAGGAAGGCCATTTCGGCAGTTTCCTCGGCAGCCGTTCCTATGTCGGCGCTCTTACCGAGGCTGACGTCGACGCCGCGCGCGACCGCAACAGCGATCGCACCATGCGCGAGGCGCTACGCGAAGTCGGCCTCGCCGGCCGCCCGCGCGCCATCGCCGACCGCGGGCGCCACATCGGATATCTCGAGGCACATATCGAACAGGGTCAGACCCTCGAGGGCGGCGCGCTCAATATCGGCGTCGTCACCTCCATCGTCGGTATCTGGCAATACCGAATCACATTCACCGGCGAGCAAAACCACGCCGGCACGACGCGGATGGCCGTGCGCAAGGACGCCGGCCTCGCGCTAGCAAAATTCTGCGTCGATATCGACGAACGGTTTCCGAAAGCCTCCGGGCAGCGCACGGTTTGGACCACCGGCTCGATCAGGCTTGATCCGGGTGCGCCGAGCATCATCCCGGGATCCGCGGAAATGCTGTTCCAGATACGCGACGACGACCCCGATGTGATCGATCGCCTGGAGGATTTACTCCGAAGCATGGCCGCCGATGTCAGCGCGCGCGGCCCCTGCACGGTTGCGGTGGAGCGCATTCGCACCGGCGCGCCCGCGATGATGGACGCCTCGTTCCAGCAAGCGATCGAAGCTGCGAGCAAGGCGCTTGCCGGCGGCAGGTCGATCCGCATGCCCAGCGCCGCCGGTCACGACGCCCAGATTCTCTCGACCATCATGCCATCAGGCATGCTGTTCGTGCCCTCGATCGGCGGCATCAGCCATCACTGGACCGAGAACACTGATGACGCCGACATCGTCACCGGCGCCGCGGTGTTTGTCGACGCCTGCCGGCGCCTCTTGGCGGGCTAAGCACGCCTACGCTCGTCGCGCCTGCAGGTCGAAATCGGCCTCGCTACGCGCCAAGCCGATTGCACGACGGTCATCTCGGTGCGTCTGCTCTCGCACAAAAAAAAGCCCCGGACGATGCCGGGGCTTTTAATTAGTCTCGGGAAGAACTCAGTACCTGGTACCAGGCTCAGTCCTCGAAAGCTCAGTACCTTGCGACGACCGGGCCACCCCAGTTGAACTTGTAGTTCACGCCAACCAGTGCCGTGGAAACTTCCAGCTTCGTGCTGACACGGTCCGGGAATGCCCCGATGACGGGCGTCGTGAAATCGACGCTCTTGCGACCGAAATCCATGTAGTTGTATTCGCCGAACACCGACCAGCCCGGAGCGAACATCCATTCGAGGCCACCACCGATGGTCCAGCCACTGCGGTTGACGCCAAGCGCGTTTTCGGAAACCAGCACGCCACCCGGCTGGAAGATTGTATAGTCAGACCGGGTCCAAGCGCCACCGCCCTTGATGTAGCCGAGCAACTGGGGCGTGAACAGATAACCCAGCCGGCCCGTTACCGTGAAGATATCCTTGGTTACAACATCCGACCGGAAGGTCGGGAAGGCCGTCAGGAAATGCGAGCTGTCGATGCGCGCGTAGTCGTACATGCCTTGGATGCCGAGCACCCAATTGCCCGCAAACTGGTAGTCGCAACCGATCTGAGCGCCGCCGACAAAGTCACTGCCATCGCTTGAACCGTAATTGCTCGCAACTAGGGTTATTGGATTGGTGAGGACGGCGGTGCGATCCTGCGAGGTTCGTGCCCAGCCGCCGCCGATGTTGCCGCCGATGTAGCAGCCGGTCCAGTTGTACACCACGACCGGAGCCGGAGGCGGCGCCTTGGCGTAACGGGGAGCCATATCGGCCGCGACAGCCGATCCAGTCATTGCAACCGCAGCAAGCATTCCCAGTGCAAATTTCTTCATGTTGATTCCCCTTGGGCCAATATTGCTGCCAATGGTTGTAGAGGAATTAGGCAGTTAATGCTGTGGCGCGGCGGTCACAGTCAGGAGGAAAGAGTCAGGCTCGAAACCCCCTGCTCAACGCCCTTGCCCGCTCCCGCATTGCTGGGAAATCCACCTCCAAACGCTCGGCTTAGCCGGCCCGTACCCCTCGCCTTTTGGCGACAACAAGTCGCGTTTGCCTTCCTTGCAAAGCGCTGAATTTACGGTCATTTTCGATCCATTCGAACAAAGTCCCCAAATGCTCTTGCTGCAATCCCTCCCGACTGTCATCGGCGTCGCCGCGATCGCGCCCGCGTTGCTTTTGCTGTGGCTGGTGATCGCCGCTGACGAGCGCCCCGGCCCGGCCGCCCGGGTGTGGATGGCCTTCGTGCTGGGGGCGGCCAGTATTTCGCTATTGGGAATCGCACGGGCACCGTTTGCCGCGATTCTAGCCGTGCCCGGAAATCCCTGGATGACCCAGGGGCTCCGCTCGGTGTTCGGCGTCGCCGCGCCTGAGGAGATCGTCAAGGTTCTCGTGATTATCGGGGTGTCGTGGAAGCGCCGCACCTATGCCGATCCGATGGACACCGTCGTTTACGGCGCCGCCGCGGGCCTTGGATTCGCAGCCTACGAAAATCTCGCTTACCTGGTGCAGCACGCCGACATGTGGCGATCGCTGGCGGCATTGCGCAGCGTCCTCACCGTGCCATTCCACGGTGCGCTCGGCATTATCGCCGGCGCGTATATCGCGATCGCACGTGCCGGCACGGCACTGGGTGCCAACCGGCACAATCGCGAACTCGCCCGCATCTCGAGCTGGATGCTGGCCTTGTTTGCGCCGGTCGCGCTGCATGCGGCGTTCGATTTTCCGCTGCTGATTCTGCAAAAGCATCCTGATCTCGGCTCCACCACGCGGATGATGCTGGGAACGGCAAGCCTGATCATCGGCTTCAGCTCGATCGGCTTTGCGGCGCGGCTGGTGCGGCGCGTCGGCCGCCATCATGCGCCGCGCACCGAGATTGCGCGCGAGCGGCTGAGCCAGCTGCGGCGGATGTGGGCGCTGCTGGTCGTGGGCGGCGGCGCCGGCTTTGCGGGCGTGTCGTTCCTGCTGACCTCGCTGCATCACTGGTTCATCAATCCGGAACGTAACGCCTCGCTGGTTCTGATCCCGATCGGTTTCACATCGATCCTGATCGGCCTCGCACTGCTGGTCGCGACCACGGCGGTCTACGTCCTTGGCCGTAACCGGATGCGCACGACGTCGGAGGGCTTTTCGTCGGCGAGCGAGGCCGGTTAGCGCGACAGCTACGATGGGACGCGTTTTCCTTGCGCCAATTCCTTGGCCAACCATTCCTGTTCGTTCGAAAACGCTCTAGTATCAGCGCGTGCGTACAGGGAGAGCTGTGATGACCCTTCCCCAAGATAGGCTTCCCAAGGACATCGCCAAATTGCAGTCCGACATGGCTGCCGCCGTGAAGGTGCATTGGAAAGCCTTCCTGTTCGAAGGCATCCTGCTGGCGGTGCTCGGCCTGGCCGCGATGATCGTGCCGCCGCTGGCAAGCCTGGCGGTTGCAATCTTCTTGGGCTGGATGTTCCTGATCAGCGGGATCGCCGGGCTGGTCGTCACCTACTGGGCGCGGCAGATGCCGGGCTTCTGGTGGTCGCTGTTTTCCGCAGCGCTGGCCGTGCTTGCCGGCCTCGTGCTGCTGGCGCGGCCGATGCAGGGCGTGCTGACGCTGACCATCATCGTCGGCGCCTACTTTCTGATCGAAGGCGTCACCACCATCATGTACGCGCTGGAGCATCGCCGCGAATTGTCCGGGCGCTGGTCCTGGCTGCTGGTCTCCGGACTGATGGACATCCTGATCTCGTTCCTGATCATATCAGGCCTTCCCGGCTCGGCGGAATGGGCGATTGGTCTCCTGGTCGGGATCAACCTGGTGCTTGGCGGTGCGTCGCTGGTCGGCATGGCGCTCGCCGCGCGCAAGGCCTGAAACAGGCAGGCGCGGCGCGGCCGCCAATACCCCCGCCGATTGGGGGATGACAAGTCGCGATCCGTGAGCTATAGAGCCGGCCATGATCATGATCGCCGCCAGCAACTATTGGTATTTTAGCTTCGACGGCTCGCTGGCGGTGGGAGGATCACGCGCAATCTGAATAATTGCAGCAAGAAATCCGAACAGCCGCCAAATCCTGGCGGCTTTTTTTATTGGCCGGCAGGTTCTTCAAAACAGGAGCCAGAGCCGTGTTGAGCACCACCGACGATCTTCGAATAAGCGAACTGAAAGAGCTGACGACGCCGCAGGAGGTCATGCGCGAGATACCGCGCACCTTGACCGCCACGCGCATCGTGATGGCGGCGCGCAACGCTATCCACGCGATCCTGAACGGGACCGATGACCGGCTTCTGGTCGTTGTCGGCCCCTGCTCGGTGCACGATCCCGCTGCTGCCGTGGAATACGCCGAACGCCTTGTCGCCCTGCGCGAGCGGCTGGCCGACCGCCTCGAGATCGTGATGCGCGTCTATTTCGAGAAGCCGCGCACGACGGTCGGCTGGAAGGGATTGATCAACGATCCCGGCCTCGACGGCAGCTTCGACATCAACCGGGGCCTGCGTCTCGCCCGCAACGTGCTTTCGGCGGTGAACAATCTTGGTCTGCCGGCCGGCACCGAATTCCTCGACATGACGACGCCGCAATACATCGCCGACCTGGTGGCGTGGGCGGCGATCGGCGCGCGAACCACGGAAAGCCAGATCCATCGCGAGCTCGCGTCCGGACTTTCCTGCGCGGTCGGCTTCAAGAACGGAACCGACGGCAATGTGCGCATCGCGGCCGAGGCCGTGAAATCGGCGTCGCATCCCCACCATTTCATGGCGGTCACCAAGGGCGGACGCTCGGCGATCGCCGCTACGACCGGCAATGATGACTGCCACATCATCCTGCGTGGCGGCAGCAAGCCGAACTATGACGCTGACAGCGTCGATGCCGCTTCGGCCGAACTCACCCGTTCAGGCGTGACACCGCGGATCATGATCGACACCAGCCACGCCAACAGCAGCAAGAAGCCCGAAAACCAGCCTTTGGTTGCGGCCGACATCGCGCAGCAGATATCCGCTGGTGAAACACGCATCACGGGCGTGATGATGGAGAGCAATCTTGTCGCGGGCCGCCAGGATGTCGTGCCGGGCAAGCCGCTCACCTATGGTCAGAGCATCACGGATGGCTGCATCGACTGGGAAACCACGGTGCAGGCGCTCAACGTGCTGGCCGACGCCGTCGAGGCGAGACGGAGCTTGGCGCGCCGGCCGTTCAATGAACGGTCGGCTTAAGAAATCGCACTCGAACAAAACGTTACGGCCAGAGTCTGCTCAAGTCGATTAAGCGGACTCTGGCCGGTCAAGCCGAGGACCATGGTTTTGGGGCGCGGTCTTTGCACCGCCGCCTAGCAGCCGCGGCAGATGCTCTTGATCTTGCGATCCAGCAAAGCATTTTCCTTGCTCAGGGGATCGTTTGGATCGTTCATGTTCTTCGGTTCGGGAACGTCGCCGGCGCGTGGCTGGCGATGACCGATCGGTGCCTGGATCACCGGCTTGTCCGAATTTTTCGGCACCGATGAGCCTTGCGCGAAGACGTCCGGACTACCGGTCAGAACCAGAAGCGCCACCGACAGGAATAATTTTCGCATTAGGTTCTCCCGTTCTCGTTTCTGGTTACCGCGCCGGAACATCGATCGTTCCACAATTGCGACGACCCTGGGCCGCGCAATCCTGCGCTTTTCGTACATCGGCCATGGTGCTGAGCAACCAGATACCGGCTGCAACCAGCACCGCGAAGAAAGCCAGCATTACCGCATTTTCGATCGCACGGTTGCTATCGTCTTCCGGCGGCTTCTGCCCTCCCTTATCCCCGTCCGTCATCGCCGGTTCAAGGCTTCGGCGGATAGAGGTGAACGTCACCGCAATAATCGACGACACGATAACGCGTTTCGGAGGATAGTTCACGTTCCCGGGAATTTGGATGCGACAAATAATGCGGGCCGATCGGTGCCTTGCCGTGGCCGCCGGGAATATCGAGCACGTAATCGGGCTGACATAGCCCGGAAACGCGTCCGCGCAGGCCGCGCATCAGTTCCTGACCACGCTCGATCGTGGTGCGCAGATGCGAGGTACCCGGCGCGAGGTCGCCATGGTGCAGGTAATACGGCTTGATCCGGCATTCGACGAAGGACCGCATCAGGGCTTCCAGCGTCGCCGCATCGTCATTGACACCGCGGAGCAGCACCGACTGGCTCACCAGAGGGATGCCGGCATCGACCAACCGGGCGCAAGCGGCACGGGCTTCCACCGTCAGCTCACGCGGATGATTGGCGTGAACCGCGACCCAGGTCGTGGCGCCACCAACCCTCAACGCTGCGACCATCTCGTCGCTGATGCGCGCGGGAGCCGCGACCGGCACGCGGGTGTGAAGACGGATGATTTTGACGTGATCGATGGCGGCGATGTCGGCCATGATCTCGGCCATCCGTCGCGGCGACAGCATCAGGGGATCGCCGCCGGTCAGGATGACTTCCCAGATCTCGGGATGCTGGCGGATATAGTCGAGCGCGTCACGATAGGCGATGTCCGACAGCGCGGTCGCCTTGCCGGGTCCGACCATCTCGCGGCGAAAACAGAAGCGGCAATATACCGCGCAAACGTGAACCAGTTTGAACAGTACGCGATCCGGATAGCGATGAACGATGCCGGCGACCGGCGAATGGGCGTCATCGCCGATCGGATCGGCGCGCTCGCCGGCCTCCTGCACCAGTTCCAGCGTGCTTGGAACGAACTGCCGCGCGATCGGGTCGTTTGGATCCTCGGTATCGATCAGCGCGGCGATATCGGGCGTCACCGCAATCGCGTAGCGCGCAGCCACCCGTTCGAGATCGGCCAGTTCAGCCGCAGGCGCCAGCCCGCAATCGACGAGTTCCGCCGGTTGCCGCAACGTCGCCGCCAATTTCGGATCGATCCTGTTCATGCTTCTCCCGCCGGTGGTGTCCATACCACCTGATCCACCCTGAGCGCACCGCTTGCCAGCATCACCAGCCGGTCAAAACCGAGCGCGACACCGCTGGCTTGGGGCATCACGGCGACCGCCTGCAGAAAATCCTCGTCGAGCGGATAGCGCTCACCGTAACGCCGCGCTTTCTCGTCCATCGCCTGCGCAAACCGGCGGCGCTGTTCGGCGGCATCGGTCAATTCGCCAAACCCGTTCGCAAGCTCGACGCCGCAGGCGTAGATCTCAAACCGCTCGGCCACGCGCGGATCGGACGCTTTCGCACGCGCCAGCGCCGCCTCCGGCACCGGATACTCAAACAAGACAGTCAAACGACCCTGCCCGAGATTTGGTTCGATATGCTCGACCAGGACCTTGCTGAAGACATCGGACCAGGTGTCGTCGTCCGCAATCCGCACCCGCGATTTTGACGCCTCGGCGAGGGCCCTGCGATCCCCTTCGCCATCCGCGACCGTCGCCAGCAAGTCGATCCCGGCGAACCGCTCGAACGCGGTCGCGACCGTCAGCAGTTCAGGCTCGGCGAAGGGATCGGCGATGCGGCCGCGAAACGAGAATTGCCCGATGCCCGTCGCCTGCGCCGCATGGGCGATGACCACAATCGTGTCGGCCATAATGGCGTCATATGCCGCGTTGGCGCGGTACCATTCCAGCATGGTGAATTCAGGCAAATGAAGATCGCCGCGCTCGCGGTCGCGGAACACGCGTGCAAACTCGAATATCTTGTCTTCGCCCGCCGCGAGCAGTTTCTTGGCCGCGAACTCCGGTGAAGTCCGCAAATAGCGCGGCGCGCGGGTTCCGTCTGCACCGGTCAGTTCGGTCCGGGGCGCGTGCAGATGCGTTTCATTGCCCGGCGAGACCTGCAGGATGCCCGTCTCCGCCTCGGCGAATCCCTGCTCGTCGAACCAAGCCCGCAAGCCCTTCGTGATCGCGGCCCGCGCCATCAGGAACGGCTTCCGGTCGGCGTGCCGCGCCGGCGACCACCATGTCGATGGCTGGTCGATCCCGGCCATCAGCAGCCAGACGGCGCGGCGCGCTCGCCTGCAGCGGCGCGCGAACCGATGAAAACGTTCAAGATACCGCCGGATACCTTTGACACTACACAATTTTCTCCGCTGGAAGGGCAGCCGTGCCGGGAACACCGCGGATACCCCGCTTCCGGTCCGTCTGTCATGTCGAAAGACGCACGTCTTGTCCATTCGCGCGATCGGCGCCGCGAACTTGAAGTTGCGCCCTGAACATCGCGGCCATTGGGGCGTCCAATGGGCAGCAAATTGGAACGGAATGCACGCATGTCTGGCAATTGGTTACGACGAACGGGGCTTTTGCTGGCAGGCATGCTGTTGCTCGTCGTCACCGCGCCAGCGCCCGCCAGCGCTGATGGACCCGGGCCTGAGTTCAAACTGAAGACGGATGCGGATGACATTTTCACCTCACCCGACAGGCAAATTCGGGTTGAGCAATATGGGGCGGATAAGGGCGATGAAGGTTTTCTGTTCCAGTTCTGGACCTTCGACGAGGGGCGTCGACACCCCTCGCTGCTGAATGCCGGCGAAGGCATCGATCTCGCCGGCTACCCCGCAGGCTTCCGGTTCAGTCCGAACAGCCAGTGGCTGGTGCGCATGCAGAAAACCGGTGCCGGTTTCCAGACGCTGTTTCTGTACCGGCGGAACGGATTTCAATTTTCCTCGGCCACGCCGAAGCCTCTGAGCGAGATGGCCTGGGATTATTTCTGGGGCTCGCCGGCAGCCAAAAAGCTGCGTCGCGACCCCAGGGACCGCGATTCGCTCAGTCACGTCTTTGCCGCTCTCGTCAAAGGAATGGACGACAATTACGCTGGGCTGGGCCTGCATTGGCCCGATAGCCGCTACGTCGTGATCAGCCTCTCCTTCGACGCCCAGGGCGAAGACAAGCCGCGGCCCTATATCGAGAACTGGTGGTGCGCCTACGACCTGAAAACAGGGACATTTACGGTGCCCGCCGCCTTTGCCGAGCACAACGCCCAGGCCTTCACGTCCCCACGCCCCAAGCGGAAATAGCCACGGCACCCCTCGATCCGGCCAGCCCGTAACCTGCCGGAACGGGCCGCAAAAGGCTGGTATCTGGAGGGCAAATCAGTATGTTGCAGCCCGAAACCGCCTCAGGCGGCCGCGGGACACAATTGTCCTGACCGGTCGGAGGCCAGAAATTCAGGAAAACCGCCTTGAAAGTCATCGCCAGTTCTATTCGCAAGGGCAACGTCATCGAGCAAGACGGCAAGCTCTATGTGGTTCTGACCGCCGAGAACATCCATCCCGGCAAGGGAACCCCGGTCAGCCAGATCGAAATGCGCCGGATCGGCGACGGCGTGAAGATTTCGGAACGCTACAAGACCACCGACCAGGTCGAGAAGGCCACGATCGAGGATCACAACTTCAACTACCTCTATGAGGACGCCGACGGCTTCCATTTCATGAACGGCGAGACCTACGACCAGGTCCAGGTGTCCAAGGAAATCATCGGTTCTGCGGCGCCCTATCTGCAGGAAAACATGTCGGTGAAGCTTTCGCTGCACGACATGGTTCCGGTGGCGATCCAGATGCCGCAGCGCGCGACGCTGGAAGTTGTCGAAACCGAGCCGGTCACCAAGGGCCAGACCGCGTCTTCGTCCTACAAACCTGCTATCCTTTCCAACGGCGTACGCACCAACGTGCCGCCGCACGTCGGAACGGGAACGCGGATCGTGGTCATGACCGAGGACGGCTCCTACGTCGAGCGCGCCAAGGACTAGGCGCCAGAGTTAGACATCGGGGCATGCGCCGGGGGGCGATGCATTGGGTACGAAGGCTGTCCGCTTGCTGCCCCGTTGGCTGGCAGCCTTCTGTCTGCTTCCCGCCTGCGCCGTCGGCGCTTCGGCGGACGAGTTCCGGACACCTTCGATCTCGGCCATCCGCGTCGAATGGCGCGCGGTGCTGGATCAGCTCCGCTCCGAGATCAATACCCAGCCCGCGCTTGCGTCCGCCTTCACCTTTGCCAGCCAGCGGCGGGTGCCCCGCTGGGACCCGCGCTCGATGCCGGCGCTGGTGCAACTGAACACGATCACTTCCCCCGTCTTCCCCGGGATCGGACGCAGTCCGGTTCCAGTGCTGTTGCCGTTCGACACCGCAAGCTATCTCGATGCCCGCCAGAACGGCGTCCCTGACACCCTGTCGGTATCGCGCTATCAGGCCGACTTCCGCCCGGCCGATCTGTTCCACGCCGGCGCAGCCGGCTACGACGCGATGTTTTCGTTCGAGCCGGGTGCGGGCGACGGCATGCCGCAGCGGACCTACGCCAAGCCGGTCGAGGTGCAGATCACCGGCTCGATCCTGACCTACGACCTCGCCGATCCCCTCGGCGGCAAGGGCGAACCGGTCAAGGCGCTGGCGGCGCAATACCCGGACCTGCGGCGCTTCATCCGCGAAGGCTATGTGCGCTACGCCTTCACGCGCTTCGGCGTTCCCTATGTGGTGTCGATCCAGTGCCTCGACTCGACGCCGCGCCCGCGGCGGCTGGCCTGCCGCGAGGCCTATCCGGTCGCCGAGCGTTTCCTCAAGGCGCTGCGCATCGCCGGCGGTCAGCCGTCGCGGCTGCGCCGGGATATTTCGTCCGAGATTGCCGAGCGGCCGATGGTGCCCTCGCCCGACTTCACCTATCGCCCGAGCGGCGACATCGTCGCCAACAGCGGCGCGCGCAAGCGCGGCGGCCGTGCCGATCTCACCGTCTATTCGCAGATCCGGTTTCCGCTGGAAAAGGCGCCCGCCTTCGCGCGCTCGCAATCCTTCGGCAAACGCAAACCCGACGAACGCGGATATCCCTGGCAGGACAATTTCTGCGAGGCGCGCAGTTTCGAGGTTGGCCAATGCGCTGCCGGTTTCGGCCATCAGGGGCAGGACATCCGTCCCGGCGCGTGCATGGCGCAGAACGGCGAAAGCCCGGGCAGTTGCGATCCGAAGCAGCAGGCGGTTGTCGCGGTTCGCGACGGCGTCCTGATCCGTTCGCTGAAACAGCAGGCGGCGACCCTGCAGGTCAACACCCGCAACGAACATATCCGCTTTCGCTACATGCACATGAATCCGTCCAGCCTTGACTCGGACGGCATCCTCAACGGCCGCCAGGTCGCCGAGGGCGAAAAAATTGGCGTCGCCTCGAACTATCTCGACTTTCCCAACGGCACCTCGCTGCACCTGCATTTCGACGTGCAGGTGTTCACGCGGGACGGCTGGATCTGGGTCAATCCCTACACCACGTTGATCTCGGCCTATGAACGCCTGCTGCGCGGCCGCGGACGCGAGCTCGGCACCGACCCTGTCGCGCCGGCCGCGGTCGCCCACGCCCAGCCGCGAGACGTGATCCGGCCCGACCCGCAGGAAGGTGGCGAGGGCGACAACTAGGACGCGGCCGCTGCCGCGCCGGCGGGGTCCACCGGAAGGCGGCGCCGAACCTGTTCCAGACGTTGATCGAGGCAATCGCCGAGGTGAGATAGGCCAGTTCCTTTTCCGAGAATTCGGCGCTCGCCTGCGCATAGACCTCGTCGCTGACGCCGCCGCTGAGTAGCGTCAACGCTTCCGTCCACGCCAAGGCCGCGCGTTCGCGGGCTGAGAATTGTGGCGCCTCGCGCCACACCACGACGAGGTTGAGCTTGTCGGCTGACATGCCGAGGCTCTCGCTTTGCAGGATGTGATACTGCACGCAAAACGCGCAGCCGTTGATCTGCGAGGCGCGCAGCTTGATCAGTTCGAGCAACTGCTTGTCGATGCCCGCCGCGGCCGCGACCTTGCCGAGCGCCAGCACGACTTCGTAGGCCTCGGGCGCCAGCGCCATGAAATCCTTATATTCCTTGCGGGCATGTGACATGTTCATTGCCTTCTGTTATCAGTGTACTGATTTATTATAAGAGCCCTTATATGGCGCGCAAGATCAGAGCTTCGGTAAAATCCAAACCGCGCGGGCCGCAAAAAACGGCGTCGAAAAAATCCAAAAAATCCGTCGCGGCAGAAAAGCCTGTGCGCCGGAAACCCTCTCGCAAAAACTCTCACCAGCGCCGGAAAAAATCCGGCGCCGATCCTGTGCTCGCGATGATCCGCCCGCCGCCGCCGGGCGAAGGCAAGCGCGGTGAGCAAGGCCACCTCGCCTATTTGCTGCGGCAGGCCCAGGCCGCGACCCGGCTGACGCTGGAGCGGGCGCTCGGCGAACTCGGCGTCACCACGCCGCAATTCGTGGTGCTGACGATGCTGCGGGCCTATCCGGGCTTGTCGGGCGCCGATCTCGCGCGGGTCGCATTGCTGACCCCGCAAACCGTCGGCGTTATCATCCGCAATCTGGAACGCGACGGCGCGATCCGGAAGACCCCGCACCCCATTCACGGCCGGGTGCTGCAGTGGACGCAGACCCGGCGCGGCACTGTCCTGCTCGACAAATGCCGCCGTCACGTCCAGGCGGTGGAGCGGCGGCTGGCGGCCGGACTCTCGGCCTCCGCACAGGCGACGGTCCGGCGCTGGCTCGCAGGGATCGCCGCTGACTTTCAGCAGGCCTAGGCCAGCTATGCGACCTTCTGGAGTTCCGCGTCCGCTCTGCGACGACGGCGCCATGCAAATGCGCTTTGGTGAGCGCACCCTGCCCCGTACAATGCCGCCATGGAACCGTTCGATTCTCTGAGACCGCCGACCCGCCGCGCCCTGCTGCAGGCCGGTATCGGCGCCGCAGCCGGCGTGCTCGTCAGTCCCGTTGCCGCGTTGGCCGCGGCGCCGCCCGGCTTCGATCAGTGGCGCGATACCTTCCGCGCTCGCGCGCTGGCAAAAGGTATATCGGACGCGACCTGGAGCCGCGTGATGGGCCGGATCGAGCCCGACATGTCCGTGTTCCGACAGATGCAGAAGCAGCCGGAATTCCACGAACAGATCTGGCAATACGTCAATCGCCGTGCCTCGGACTGGCGCATCACGTCGGGCAAGGAGGCGCTGCGGAAGAACGAGGCGCTGTTCACGCGGATCGAGCAGGACTTCGGCGTCGAGCGCGGCACGTTGCTGGCGCTGTGGGGCGTTGAATCCGCCTATGGCGATCCCCTGGTGCAGCAGAACCATATGCGCCCGATCTTTCCCTCGCTCGCCGCGCTGGCCTGGAACGAGCCGCGCCGCCGCGCCTATTGGGAAACCGAACTGATCAACGCGCTGAAGATCGTCGACCGCGGCTGGGGCACGCCGGAGGAAATGCGGGGATCCTGGGCCGGTGCGATGGGGCATACCCAGTGGATGCCGGAAGTCTGGCTCAATGTCGGCATGGACTACGACAAGGACGGCCGCGTCTCGCCGTTCGGCAGGCCGGACGATGCGCTGGGCTCGAGCGCGCGCTATCTGGTCAATCGCGGCAAGTATCACCGGGGCGAACACTGGGGTTACGAAGTCCGCGCCGGCGGCGCGTCCGGCAGCGGCAACCGGACCTATGCGGCGTGGACCAGCGCCGGCGTCACCCGCGCCGACGGCAAGCCGTTCCCGCAACCGAATGCGAGCGCGCAATTGTGGGTGCCGGTCGCCGGCGGACCGGCGTTCCTGCTGGGGCCGAATTTCTATGCAGTGCGCAGCTATAATCCGTCGATGAATTACGCGCTTGCGATCTGCCATCTCGGCGACCGCATTCTCGGCGCGCCGCCGTTCATTCATCCCTTCCCGGGCTCCGAACGCGCGCTGACGCTGGCCGAGGTGCAGGAGATGCAGACGCGGCTGACAAAAGCCGGCTTCGACACCGGCGGCACCGACGGCCGCGTCGGCAATGACACCATGAAGGCAGTTCGGGATTACCAGACCAAGATGGGCCTGTTGCCCGCCGATGGCTATGGCGGGCTCAAGGTGTTGGCGCGGCTGCGGCAAGGCGGTTAGCCGGCCGGTGCCGGCCGCACCACCCCGCCTGCGTTCATGCCGCCGTCGATCACGAGCTCCGTCCCGGTCACGTAGCTCGACGCATCGGAGGCGAGATACAAAACGCCTTTCGCGATGTCCATGGCATGACCGGCGCGGGCCAGCGGCGTTGCGAATTTCGCGCGCTCCTCGGGATCGATCGGCGCGTTCTGCCCTTGGCCTGGCGCTCCCGTCGGGATCTTGCCCCAGATCGGCGTGTCGATGATCCCTGGATGCACCGAGTTGACGCGGATGCCGTCGCCGAATGTGGCGCATTCCATCGCGATTGCTTTCGCAAACAACCGGACGCCACCTTTAGTGGCGCAATAGCCGGACAGATTGGCTGAGCCGCGCAGGCCCGCCAGCGAAGACATCATGATGACCGAGCCGCCGCCGGTCTTGCGCATCGCCGGCAGGCAATGCTTCACCGACAGGAACACGCCGTCGAGATTAATCGCGGTCTGCCGCCGCCAGTCCTCGAGCGACATCTCGGTGATCGACGGCACCCCAATGCCGATGCCGGCGTTGGACACCAGCACGTCGAGCCGGCCATAGCGCTTCATCACCTCGGCTACGACTTCGATCCAGCGCGCTTCGCTGGTGACGTCCTGATGCAGGAAGACAGCCTCGTTGCCGGCCTTCTTGATCCCGGCGACAACCTCCGGGCCCCTGAGCTCATCGACATCGGTGACCACGACCGACGCGCCTTCGCGCGCCAGCAATTCGGCGCACGCCGCACCGATGCCGGATGCGCCGCCGGTCACGAGCGCGACTTTTCCCTGAACCTGTCCTGCCATTTTCTGCTCCCGTTTTTGGTTGTTGGTTTTGTCGTCTGGTGGATAAACTTACCTGATCACGGCCGGTCCCTGATCCGGCACAGCAACATCGATCACGCGCAATTGCACGCGCTCGGTGCCTTGATAGCGATCGACCGCGAGCGATCCTGCGACATGCAGCGGCTGGCCGCGATTTTGCGTCAGTGCGTGGCCGAGCTTTTGCCCGACGGACCGGAACGCAATGCCGTTGACGATGACGCCGTCGCCGGACTTGAAACGCACGCGCAGATGCGCCTGTCCCACTTCGTCGGCATACACCAGCTGATGCGCCGGCAGCGCGATCACAGGCTCCGGATTGCCGGCGCCGAACGGCCCGGCGCGGTTCAGGATGCCTGCGAATTCCGGTGTCACGCTGCGGCCGCTGACCGCGCCGTCGATGAACAGCTCGTTTTCGTGACGGGAGCTGGCGACGTCCTCGGCGAGCGCGCTTTCCATAAACGCGCGAAACTCCGCGAGCTTTTCCTTGCGCAGCGTCACACCCGCAGCCATGGCGTGGCCGCCGCCTTTCATCAGCAGTTTTTCCTTCACGGCCTGCCGCACCGCCTTGCCGAGGTCGACGCCCGAAATCGAGCGGCCCGAACCGGTGCCGATGCCGCCCGGCTCCAATGCGATCGCAAACGCCGGCCGCGCGAATTTTTCCTTGAGCCGCGAGGCGACGAGGCCGACGACGCCGGGATGCCAGCCTTCGGAGGCCGTGACGATGACGGACCCCTTGTCCTCGAGCCCGAGCGAAGCCAGCGCCTCGGCTTCGGCCTGCGCTTCCGCCGCCTGCTCGATGATGCGGCGCTCGGAGTTCAGCCGATCGAGCTCGGCGGCGATCCGCGCGGCCTCGGAGATATCGCCTTCCAGCAACAGCCGTACGCCCAGATCAGCCCGGCCGATGCGGCCGCCGGCATTGATGCGCGGCCCCAGCATGAAGCCGAGATGCCAGGCCTCGGGCGGCCCATTGAGCCGCGACACATCCATCAGCGCGGTATGCCCGACATGGTCGCGGCGGCGCATCGCGATCAGGCCCTTGGCGACGAACGCACGGTTGAGCCCGGTCAGCGGCGCGACATCGGCCACCGTGCCGAGCGCCACGTGATGCAGCATTCCCAGCAGATCCGGCTCCGGCCGTTCGCTGTTCCAGAAGCCGCGGCCGCGCAATTCCCTGTTAACGGCGACCAGCGTCACCAGCACAAGCCCGACGGCGGCGAGATAACCGAGGCCCGAAAGATCATCGGCGCGGTTCGGATTCACCAGCGCGTCGACCTCGGGCAATTCGTCGCCGGTCTGGTGATGATCGATGACGACGACGGACATGCCGAGCTTTCGCGCTTCCGCCAGCGGCTCGATGCTGGTGGTGCCGCAATCGACCGTCACCAGCAGCGTCGCGCCGCGACCTGCAAGGGCGCGCACGGCCTCCACATTGGGCCCGTAGCCCTCGAAGATGCGGTCGGGAATATGGATCAAGGGATCGAGCCCGCAATGGCGCAAATGCCAGGTCAGCAGCGCCGCGGAGGTCGCGCCGTCGACGTCGTAATCGCCGAAGATCGCGACCTTCTCGCCACGCGTTGCCGCGTCCGCGATGCGCTTGGCCGCCGTTTCCATCTGCGTCACGGTGTGGGGATCCGGCATCAATTTGCGGATGGTGGGGTCGAGGAAATCCTCGACGGCGTCAATCTCGACATCGCGGCCCGCGATCACCCGCGCCAGCATTTCCGGCAGCTGGTAGCGCTGCACGATCGCCAGCGCCTTCGCCGCGCCCCTGGCATCGAGCCGGTCGCGCCATAATTTGCCGGTCGCCGATTGCGACACGCCGAGGAACGCGGGCGGCAATTCAATGGGCAAAACCGTTGCGGGAGGCGTCATGGGACTTTCGGTCTAGCGGGCCTGGGGTCAGCCCGCCATATCTGCGCAGTTCCGGATTCAATGTCAAAGCAAACAGACGTGCGTCAACGGCTCGCGGCGCAATGCGCCCGAGGTTTGCAGGAAGTTTTGCCCTCTCAATTCAGAGGGCGCAGGGAATGCCGGATGCGCGCTGCACCCGCGGTCTCATGTGCGATTGTGCATAAGAATGCTGCACATGAGCATACAGGGCAGCGGAGAACATCCGACATTCCCTGCGCAATGGCTTTACGGCTTATGACGCGCTCTCCCCGGTGAGACGGCCTCTATTGCCACCGTCGTCCCTCGGAAGCGTTAGCTCCCGAAAGACTTGACGCCGTTACGGGCGCCAGGACCACACGCTTTCGCCGTACGCTTCAGCCGCGACCGTCAATCGCAACGTCAGCGTCCACCGCATCCCCGTCCCTCGTTGTGACGATGGCCAACGCCCCTCTGAGGGGGACGGGATGGCTATTGATGTGCCGGTGATTTGGGGTGGAAGGAAAGAAGAATATTTTTGATTTTCGGAAATATAGGACTTGACAGATTTCCGACTATCAGAAGTGATTTGCCCGTCGGGTTACTTTGTCGCAGTCACCCGTCATTGCGAGCAATGATGGGGGGAGGACGACATCCGAATTAGACCGTTAGATGCGCCTGCATGGGAACCACTCCGGTTGCATCTGGTTATTGTTTGCGAAATCACGACAGCCCTTGTCGTTGTCGCATCGTCGTCTTCGGCCGGGGCGAAGGGATGCATCAAGGGGCGCAATCGGCCGGGAGGCTCCAACATGAAAAATCATGTTTACAAAATCCTTGAAATCGTAGGCTCTTCCCAAACCAGCATTGAGGATGCAATCAGCACGGCAGTCGAACTGGCCGGCAAGACAGTCAGGAACATGGATTGGTTTGAAGTCATCGAAACCCGAGGGCACATCAAGGACGGCAAGATTGCTCACTATCAGGTGGCCCTCAAGATCGGCTTTACGCTGGAAGCGCAATAGGCAGCTGTAGGGCCGTAGGATGGGACGCAGCGCGCAGGATCGGTTTCGTTTGCGGCAGATGGACATGGCCGTTATAGAAAAGCAGAGGTAACCGGACCACTTTCTCGAATGAACGTTCGCCCGTTTCAACCGCGCGACATCGATGCGCTCTATGCGATTTCGCTGGCGACGGGTTTAGCGGGCGGCGATGCATCCTTGCTCTACCGTGACCGGAAGCTGATGGGTCTCATCTATTCAGCACCCTATGCGAACCTGCAACCGGAGCTTTGCCTCGTCGCAGAGGATGAGGCAGGTGTGGCAGGTTTCGTCGTCGGCACGTCAGATACTTCCAGCTGGGAGAGACGGCTTGAACGGGAGTGGTGGCCGCAGCTGCGCCGGCAGTATCCCGCGCCCGATCAGGCGCACATGACCGAATGGTCCCACGATCAACGTCGTGTCTTCATGATCCATCATCCGAAGCCGATACCCGCTGCCGTCGTCCAATCCTATCCTTCGCATCTTCATATGAACCTGTTGCCGCGCCTTCAGGGACACGGGACCGGCTCTCGCATGTTTGAGGCCTGGCTCGCCATGGCGACCGCGCGAGGGATCGGCCGCCTGCATGTTGGCGTGAACCGGCAAAACGTGCGCGCCCTCGGCTTCTGGCATCGCCTTGGCTTTGTCGAACTTGATATCCCCGAGGACCGTGCCGGGCGCACGGTCTGGATGGGACAGGCGTAATTGAAATCCAAAAGCAGCGAACTATGAGCGAGAAAATCCGGGACCTTCTGGCAATCAGCGATCTCTGTGCCTCCGACGCGATGGCGATCATCCAGCGCGCCCAGGACATGGCGGCGTTTTGGCGCGAGCGGCGGATGGTTCAAAGCCTGGCCGGCCGTCGGATAGTGCTCGTGGTAAACGACTCTGGCTGGAGGAACACGACGGCCTTCGACCTCGGCATTCAGGCCATGGGCGGCATTTGCATCCATGCGCCATTGCGGTGGGATACGCGGGAGGATTTGCCGGATCTCGCCGCCTATCTCGACAATTGGTTCGACGGAATTGTAACCCGTGCGCCGGATCTGGCCGTCATGCGAAGTCTTGCACATTCGGCGCGCGCGCCTGTCATCAATGCCCGGACCCGGCAAAACCATCCCTGCGAAACGCTCGGCGATCTGGCCTTTCAGCTCCACCGGCACGGCCGTATCGAGGGGATCAAGGTCGGGGTTGTTGCTCCAAAATCCAATATTCTGGGATCGTGGATCGAGGCCGCGGCGGTGCTGCCGATCAACGTCGTCCAGGTCCATCCCGACAAGTGGCTCGACCGGGACGCTGCGGCTTCCACGCCGCGCTTTCGTGCCAGCGCCGATATGTACGAACTCGCTGATGCCGACCTTGTCGTCACCGATTGCTGGGCGGCCGATGCTGAACCCGAGGCGTTGCTTGATTATCAGGTCACGTCCACCGTGCTGGACAGGCTGCATCCGGAGGCCGACTTCGTGCCCTGCCCTCCGGTATCCCGTGGCAAGGAGGTATCTGCCGACGCGATGACGCATCGGGCATGTCGCGTTATCGAAGCAAAAGCATTCCTGCTCCACGCCCAAAATGCAGTTCTGGAGTGGGCATTCGACGTCTCCTGACGTCAGCACAGATTTCTAGAGCCTTTTCCGTTCCGATGGAAATCGGAACGCGGCTCTAGATTCTTGTTTTGACGCGTTTTCTTTACGCGAACCGGTGTCCACTTCGCTGGAAAACGCTCTACTGCCGCGCAGCAGCAGCACAATCAATCTTTTTCGCCGCCATTCGATCGGCTCCGAACCGCGCCGTCCATTGCGCCACGGACAGCAACAAGGTGTCAAATACTTCGTGAGCCTGATCGAGCTCGCGTTGCGTCGGCGGCGCGCAACCGGGCCGGTTGCGGATGATCATCGTCATTGTCGACCAGCTTAACCTGCTGGCTCTGCACGCCACGATCAGTCCATACAACCGCTCCGGTTCGATCAACGGCTCAATCGCCTCGATCTTCACTTCAGACAACAACGAGAGCGCTGCCACCACATGGACGTATTCGCTCCGAACCGCAAACCGGTTCACCGTTGAATCGTTGAGCTTGCCGGAGCGATTGAGCGCCAGGACCTCGGCCTGCGCCTGGGTGTAGTCAATCTTCTTTCGCGGAGCGGCGCTGATCGGTTTGGCGTTCGTCCCACGCGCCTGCACAACCGGCCGTGGTGCCGTCAAAAATCGAGCCCGCACGATGTCGGTCGCCTTCGTCAGCAGCTCGCGCAGCAAATTCGCAGGAATGTCCAGGCGGAGGCCGAGCTTTTCGGCGAGGCTTTCGTCACGCTCGGCCCTTCCGACAAGCGTCGCGTAGCCGCATTCGGAGAACCGTGCTCCCGCATTTCGGGCGAGTGCGTTGGAGACGTTGACGTCGCCAAGCCTCATCAACGCATCGGTCAGCGTTTCGCTGAGCGTATTTCTGCCGGAGATCGCCAACAAATGCTGCTGACTGCGGGTCTTGACGATTTCAACAAGGTCCGCTTCCGACAGACGATTGGAATTTCGCAGAACGGGCGCGGCCACCAAGGGGTCATCGTGAAACGCGAGCTTGCGGATGGTCTCGCATGGCGCGAGATCCGTCGTGGACAGGGCCTCGCTCAGATGGACGAGCGTTGCTGGCTCGATCCGCCCGATCAGGGGGACAAGGACGCCATCGAACGCAGCTATCTGGGATTCACGGAGGCGATCGACATTGGACAAGAACAGGGCCGCCACCTGCTTCAGAATTCGGGCATCCCGCTGCGCCGACTCATCCTTGGCGGCGCCGGTCCGTTCCGCGATTGAATCCTGAGATGCTGCGGCAACCATGGCTAGTCTAGCTCCATCTAAATCGTCCGGGCTGAAAATTGCCTTGCAGAAAACGTCGCGAACCTCATTCCGCAGTTTTGGGTCATGCCTTTAGCGCCACGTTCTGAAACGCCTTCACGAGCGACCGTTCGAGCTTTCCATCCATGGCGCACAGGATCTTGTAGGCATCCGGCCGGGACATTGCCGGTCTGTACGGCCGCGACTCGATGAGCGCGGCGAAAATGTCTGAAATCGTCAGCAATCGTACGAGGTCGGAAATCTCCGGCGCCGTCAGCCCATCGGGATAGCCGGAACCATCCAGAAACTCGTGGTGGTGTCTCACGCCATCAAGAGTCTCCGGGCTAATTCCCGGCAGATCCTTCAACAATTCGTATCCGATAACCGGATGGCGCTTCATGATCTCTTCTTCGCCCGGATCAAGACGTCCGGGCTTGTCGAGAATAGCCAGGGGAATGCGTGCCTTGCCGACGTCGTGCAGCGTGGCGGCCAATCCGAGCCGCTTTACGTCGGCATTGGGGAACTTGATGCTCATCGCGAAGCCGACCGCGACGCCCGTCACCAGCAGGCAGTGCTGGAACGTGCCCTGGTGATAACGGCGCACGTCGTCGAGCCAAACGCCAAGTCCGTTTTGCTCGATACCGTCGATGATGTCAGATGTGGCGTCCTCGGCACTCGAAAGCGTAAGCGGTTTGCCTTCCCGTATAGCCGAAAACATGGATGCGAAGGCTGCCGCACCACTGGTGATCTCGGTTGTTGCAACGGCAATGCCGGCCTGCGCCGCCCTCTGGGCGACGTCGATCTGCTCCAGTTTCGAGATGATTTCCTTTGGACGCGAAACCACGGCGGTCGCGCCAAGTGCATACGCCTGCGCCACCATGTGGTGCAGATGGCTCTGAACGACAAACAGCTTTTCCGAAGCGCAGCGCAGGTCCTGCAGCACGCGCTTGATCTGTTCCACAGGCACTGGCTTGCGCAGGTCGGCGTCAATCATCAACACGCCGCTTGAGCTGATCTTCGTATTGCCGGTCCCCAGCAGTTGGGAATGAACGTCATACTGCGGTTCCAGCATCGCGCGGATGGCTGGAATTTTCGCAGGCTCATCCGTAACGAAATGCACAAGCATTTGGTGCCACCTGTGAAAGCCGCTCTGCGGTCTTTCCGGTTCAGCGAAGGTAACGACGTACAATCATTCCGAGCAATGCAATCAATAACGCGCAATTGTACGCAAACCTCCCTAACGGGAGATTGCTGCGAAGCCGGCTTCTCTCCGGACTTCTACGTAACCTTGTTGGGTGACGTACCGGTGGAACCGCGCTGCGGCCCTGATCAAGCCGGCGTGACGACGACGTAGGGAATGCTGATCAAGATAACGGCGAGCTCTACCGCATTGCACAGCATGCCGCCCCAGTGCAGCCGCCGCAGCCGGCGCACCGCCTCGGCGTCGCCGGCGTCCCTGGCCTGGAGCTGCGCATCCCACCGCTGCAGAAACCACCGGCGCGTCCAGACCGCGAAAGCCGCGATCAAGGCAATAGCAAGGGCGACAAACACCCGGCCCGTCAGGCCAACGGCGACCGTCCCGACGGCGCCGGCAATGGCCACCATCAGGAAATAGGAACTGAACATGCCGCGCAACAGCTGGGTGACCGGCGGGATGTCGAGCGACACCAGCAGAAAGGCCGGCGCCGCCAAAAGGAAATAACCCATCGGAAACAGCAGAACGACGGTGGCGAACAAGGCAACGGGATCTGGCATTATCGACACCCCTTCTTGGCCCGGCGGGCGAGGGTTTTTCCTACGGCAACCTGCAATAATATCCGCCGGGACATGTCTTCTGCACCATTGGGCTTTGGTCGGATACGATCACGTCCCGGGAAAGCGTCCTGACGTCGCGGAGTTTATCATCGAGGGCGGATTCGCGCGACCTTGGCTCATCCGGGGCGACGCCTGCAATTGCGCAGCCTGCGGGGCGCATTGCGCCCAACCGGCTTCACCGCCGGTTGTCACCCCGGGAACAGCGCCGCCGTCGCCGCTCCGTCATTGTCCTGATCAGACCGATGCAATGTTGCAGCGGGACAGCAACAGGAGAAGCTACATGGAACGCGCGAAAGAAAAGTCGATCGAACTGACGGCAAAAGAACTGGACGCGGTGACCGGCGGCAAGCTGGGCAACGGCACCCTGCCCTTCAACCCCTTCTCCCCGCCCTCGGTCCCGAAGAAGACCTACTGAGCCTGCCCCGGCGACCCCGACCTCACCCGTCGGGGTTCGCGTCGTTGCGCTGCGGTGCCAAGCCGCTGCCTAAAAAATGACCTGCACAAACAACGTGCAACTTGCCTCCGTACAACTACGCAAGCCGACCCGGAATTTAAACCAGCTATTAGGCAAGAATCGCGACAACGGATGGAACGTGCGCCCACCTAAATCCCGATTCGCTCTGCAGGAGATCGATCGAGGGGGCGAAGGCAGAGGAAGTTCCAGATGTCCGTCGCGCTTGCAAGATCGACCGCCAAAACCGCGGCCCATTCAGCGATCGACGAGGATGAATCCGACATCTCCGCGCTGATCTCCCGGCTCACCGCCGAGGTCAACCAGGTCGCTTGCGACAAGACCAAATCGATCCAGAAGATCACCAACCAGATGAAGATGCTGGCGCTGAACGCGCTGATCGAAAGCTCGCGCGCCGGCGCGCAGGGCGCCGGCTTTGCCGTGGTCGCGCAGGAAGTCCGCAATGTCGGCCAGCAGGTCGAGACCATTGCTCGCGAGCTCGAAAGCCAGTTCACCAACCGCACCGGCAATTTGATGAACTCAATCGCGCGGATGAGCGACCGGTCGCGCGGCGAGCGCATGGTGGATCTGTCGCTCAACGCCATCGAGCTGATCGACCGCAATCTCTATGAGCGCACCTGCGACGTGCGCTGGTGGGCCACCGATTCAGCCGTCGTCGATTGCGCCGCCTCCCCCGATGCTTCGGCCGTTGCGCATGTGTCGGAGCGCCTCGCGGTGATCCTTGGCGCCTATACCGTGTATCTCGACCTGTGGCTCTGCGATCTCGACGGCAACGTGCTGGCCAACGGCCGGGCGGATCGCTATGGCGTCGTCGGCCAGAACGTGGCGTCGACCAAATGGTTTCGCGACGCGCGGGCTTTGCGAACCGGCGACGACTATGTCGCGGGCGACGTCGAATCCCAGCCCTTGCTCGGACATGCCCAGGTCGCCACCTATTGCGCCAGCGTCCGCGCCGGCGGCAGGGCGAACGCCGCCGCGACCGGCATTTTGCGATCCATTTCGATTGGGAAGCGCAGGCCCGCGCCATCGTCCAGGGCGTGCGCGTCGGCGCCGCCGACAAGGCCCGCGTGCTGCTGGTCGACTCGCAATTCCGCGTCATCGCGGCCTCCGACGGTCAGGGCATCCTCAGCGAGCGCGTGCAGCTTTCACTGGATGGACGGCGCAGCGGTTTCTACCAGGACCGATCAGGCACGCTGGTCGCGTTTCACGCGACGCCGGGGTACGAGACGTATCGGGGGCTCGGCTGGTACGGGGTGATACTGAGCAACGCGGGATAACGCGGCGAAATACGCTACGGCCGCGCGTTCGGCGTCTTGGTTCTGTCCTTCGCGGGCCATTGCTCTGACAGTGGCGGCAGCGCCAGTTCCTTGCCGGTCATTCGCTCGATGGCGATCGCGTAAACCGTGATCGCGTCAAGGCGCGGAAAGAACCCCCTCGGTCGTTCGGTATCCGGCTTGCCGTATTTCACCATCAACGCCTCGCAGAAGCGTTGCTTGACGGCTTTGTCCTCGACGATCCGTATTCTGCCGAACAGGATCACGCTTTGATAGGCGAGGCCTGAATCGCATTCGAAGCGGCCATAGTCGAACACCTGATCCAGTTCATCGATCTCAAAGCAGACACGCGCTTCGCGTTCGACGCATGCCCGGAAGTGACCACGCCCGCCGCCGGTGTGAACATACACTTCTCCATGCATCCGGATGTAGAGCAGCGGAATGCAATAGGGATAGCCATCCTCACCCACGGTCGCGAGCCGCGCGCTGAATCCTCGCTCCAGCATTTCATTCGCGCCCTGCCCGGACATCTGCCGGTCCGCGCGACGCAGTTGGGGCGAACTCATCGTGACCTCCCTTAACGATCGGATTGACGCGCGCGAGCAGTTCGGCGCATCGCATTGAATCGCAATCAAGGTCGGCATAGCCTGAATAGTGGTTTGCCTAAAAGGTCCACTTGTTGCAACTTTGCGATACCACTTTTGGTGACATCAGTTTTGGCGATGAATCCGGATGACGACATGAACCGCCGGCAAATCTCGGCAGACCTTTGTTCGTTCGAGCTGACCCGCGCGGACGGCCCGCCACTGTTCCGCCAGCTCTATCTGCAGCTTCGGTCGGCGATCCTGTCGCGACGCCTGCGGTCGGGAACCAAGCTGCCGTCGACACGAGAGCTTGCCGCGCAGCTTGACGTGTCGCGCTCGGCTGCGGTTGCCGCCTATGAGCAACTGCTCGCCGAGGGCTATACGTCCGGCAGGCACGGCTCCGGCACGTATGTGTCGCCGGATCTACCCGAACCGATCGACGGAAACCCGCAGCGACGCAAGGAGCCTGCAGCGGCGATGACGCCTGCTGCGGCCTCGCCCCTGCAGCCGATCGGCGATTTCGTCGATGTTACGGCTCAGAGCGACGAGCGCCCGTTCAACCTCGGACGTACGCTACTGGACGCCCGGACGGTGCAACTCTGGCGCAAACTGAGCGCCCGCACGTTCCGTTCGCTGTCTCCAAGCCACTTTGGATATTCCGACCCGCGCGGAACGATCGAACTGCGAACGGCAATCTGCGATTACCTGCAGGCCGCCCGCGCCGTCCGATGCGACCCCGATCAGATCGTGGTCACGGCAGGAACGCAGCAAGCGGTCGACATCGTCATCCGAATCCTTCCCGGCATGGATAAAGAGGTTTGGGTTGAAGACCCCGGCTATCCCCTGACGCGACAGGCCCTGCTCGCGGCCGGCGCGACGGTCCGGCCCATTCCGGTCGACCGGCAAGGCATCGATATCAGCGCGGGGATGAAATCCGCGCCGAACGCCCGCGCCGTATTCGTAACCCCATCCCATCAATTCCCGACCGGTGTCGTGCTTTCCATGGCCCGTCGCCTCGAACTTCTCGCCTGGGCGCGCGAGAAGCGCGCGTGGATCGTCGAGGATGATTATGCCAGTGAGTTCCGATATGGCGGCCGGCCGCTCGCCTCGCTGCAGGGGCTCGATGAGGGGGAGCGTGTCATCTATGTCGGCACACTCAACAAGGCACTCTTTCCCGGCTTGCGGATCGGTTATGCCGTGGTGCCGCGCGCGTTGCTGCGGGCGTTCATTGCCGCCCGATATCTGATGGACCGCCAACCATCGACCATCAGCCAGGCCATCGTGGCCGCCTTCATGGAGCAAGGGCATTTTGCAGCGCATATCCGCCGCATGCGGCTGTTGTACCGGGATCAGCGCGACGAACTGGTCACCGCCCTCAAGGCCCGCCTCGGCGACGACTTGACGATCACCGCGCCGGACCAGGGAATGCATCTCGTTGCCTTCACGCGTCCGGGCCTCTCGGACGCGGCCATCGAGCGCGCCGGACACCATCACGGCGTTGTCGTCCGGGCGATGAGCCGCCTGTATGTGGCAGCCCCTCCGCGATCCGCGCTGGTGCTGGGTTTCAGCGGCCACCCGCGCCCAACCATCATTCCCGCGGTCGAGCGTCTGGCTCACGCCGTGGAAGGATTGTCGAAGTCACGCGCGCGGAAACGATCCGCGGGGCCGAAGCGCTGACAGACCGGACGCCGGTCGCTAACACCCCATCCGGTCGGCAATGCCGCCAAAATCCTTGGCGACGATGTCCCAGTCGCCCTTGGCTTCGAAATCGTATTTCTGCAGGGGGCCGTATTCGGTCGGGCGCGCGACGAAGGCGGTCTTCAAACCGTACTTCTGCGCGGCTTTCAAATCCTGGTTATGCGCAGCGACCATCATCACCTGCTCCGGCGGCAGGCACAGCAATTTTGCCGCGCTGAGATAGGTTTCGGGATCGGGCTTGTAGTGCTCGAACAATTCGGCCGACATGATCAGGTCCCACGGCAGGCCGGCGAACTTCGCCATGTTGGTCAATAGCGCGACGTTGCCGTTGGACAGCGGCGAGATGATGTATTTTGTCTTCAGCCGCGTCAGGCCCGCGACGCTGTCCGGCCAGGGATGCAGCCGGTGCCAGCCCATGGTGAGGTAATGCAGATCGGCTTCATCAAGGCCTGATATCCCGAGCTGCACGACCAGCTTCTCCAGCGATTGCCGGTGCAACGTGTCGAGGATCATGTAGCCGCGTTCGGGATGTTTCCTCACTTCATCCATCGACGCCGAATAGACCGCGCGCCAGCCGTCGACGAGCGCAGTCCAGTCGGCCTTGATGCCCCGCGTCTCCGACCATTTGGTGAAATCGTTGATCAGGCTGGTGCGCCAGTCGACAACGGTGCCGAACACATCGAACACCAACGCTTTCACCGCCGAAATATCAGACATATTCTCTCCCTGTTTCTTGTTCTTGATTGGACGAAAACTAAATCACCTTTCGGTATTGGATGAATCCGAGATTGTCGGCAACCTTGTCGTAGAGCGCACGCGCCTGTTCATTGCTCGATTGCGTCAGCCAATAGACCCGGCTTGCCCCCGCCGCCTCGGCCTTCTGATACACCGCCTCGATCAGCGCGCGCCCCAGCCCATGGCCACGCGCGCTGTCCGCGACGAACAGATCTTCGAGGTAGCAATACCGCTTCGGCGCCCAGGTCGAGCGATGGAAAAGGTAATGTGCGAACCCGGCGAGCCGGCCATCGACATAGCCGCCGAGCGCAAACATCGTCTCGTCCGGATCGTGAAACCGCGACCAGGCGAGATCGCTGACGTCCTGCGTCAGCGCCGTCTTGTAGAAGGCGAGATAGCTGTCCCACAGCGGATTCCACGCCGCGCGTTCGTCTTCGCCGATCGGCCGGACGATGATTTCTCCAGCCATAATCAACCTCTCAGTCGAGGTGGAACTTGTCCAGTTGCCGGTGCTCGGCCTTGATGTAGCGGACAGTACCAGTGACCGAACGCATCACGACGGTTTCGGTTTCGATGACGTCCTTTCGGAACTTGACGCCGGACAGCAGGGAACCGGTGGTGACGCCGGTCGCCGCGAACAGGCAGTCGCCCCGCGCCATGTCCTCGATGCCGTAAATCATCTTGGGATCGGTGACGCCCATCTTGTGGGCGCGCTCGCGCTTTTCCTCGGAGTCGAGGATCAGGCGGCACTGCATCTGGCCGCCGATGCAACGCAACGCGGCCGCCGCCAGCACGCCCTCGGGCGCGCCGCCGGTGCCGATATACATGTCGACGCCGGTATTGTCGGGATCGGCGCAATGGATCACGCCGGCGACGTCGCCGTCGGTGATCAGGCGAACCGCGGCTCCCGTGCTACGAACGCCGGCAATGATGTCGGCGTGGCGCGGACGGTCGAGCACCAGCACGGTGATTGCTGCTGGATCGACGCCTTTTGCCTTGGCGAGCCGGCGCACATTGTCGGCGGGCGAAGCGTCGAGTTCGACCACGCCCTTGGCGTAACCGGGACCGACCGCAAGCTTTTGCATGTAGACGTCAGGCGCGTGCAGCAGCGTGCCGCCATCGGCCATCGCCATGGTCGCGATCGCGCCCGGCATGTTCTTGGCGCACAGCGTGGTGCCTTCGAGCGGATCGACGGCGATATCGACCTGCGGGCCGGCGTTGAGGCCGACCTTCTCGCCGATGAACAGCATCGGCGCCTCGTCGCGCTCGCCCTCGCCGATCACGATGGTGCCTTCGATCGGCAGCTTGTTGAGCTCGCGCCGCATCGCGTCGACCGCAGCCTGGTCGGCCGCCTTTTCCTGGCCGTGGCCGCGCAAACGCGCGGCCGAAACCGCAGCGCGCTCCGTTACCCGCACGATTTCAAGCGTGAGAATGCGCTCGAGCAACAGCTGCGGCGGAACGGAAATATGGGTCGACATAACAAGCACTCCTTTGAGTCTTCACAGCGGACCATACGGTCCACCTGTTCGTTTCTTTGTGGCGCACAATCCGTGGATTGCGCGGACGCGCGATCACAGGAATCGCGCTAGTTCTTCTCGATCCGTATTACCTGCGGCCGGCCGCTGATCACCTTGTCGCGCTGCACCGCTTCCAGCGCACGATAGACCGCATCTTCCGACGTTGCATAGGTAATCAGAATAACCGGAACAGGTGACGCTTTCTTGGTCGACCCGTTGGCGTCAACGCCGTCGGGATGGCGCTGCACGATCGATTCCAGCGATATTTTCTGTTCCGCCAGACGGGTCGCGATGGTGGCGGCGGTCCCAGCGAGGTCGCGCGCCATCAGGCGGATATAATAGCCGCCCTCATGGCGTTCCATCGGCGCTTTTGTGGTCGCGCGCAGGCGCTCAACCGGGCGTCCGAACGGCTTGGCGCGAATCCCGCGCGCGACATCGGCGATGTCGGCAACGACGGCGGACGCGGTGGCCGCGCCTCCGGCGCCCGGACCGACCAGCGTGATCGGGGGAATGCCCTCGCCGTCGATGGTGACGGCATTGGTGACGCCCATGACTTGCGCAATCGAGGAGGATTTCGGCACCATGGTCGGGTGCACGCGCTGTTCAATTCCCTTCGCCGTCCGCACCGCGACCCCAAGCAATTTGACCCGATAGCCGAGTTCCTCCGCGGCGCGCAGATCTTCCGGCGCAATCGAGGAGATTCCTTCGACGTATACCGCGCTCTGTGCAACCTTCGTGCCGAACGCGAGGCTGGCCAGGATCGCAAGCTTTTGGGCGGTGTCGTGGCCGTCGACGTCGAACGACGGATTGGCCTCGGCATAGCCGAGCCGCTGGGCGTCCTTCAGGCATTCGGCAAACGACAGGCCCTCCTGCTCCATCCGGGTCAGGATATAATTGCAGGTGCCGTTGAGGATGCCGTAAACGCGATTGACTGACGTGCCGGCCAGCCCCTCGCGCAGGGTCTTGATGATGGGGATCGCCGCCCCCACCGCTGCCTCGTAATTCAGCGCGCCGCCAAACTTCTCGGCGGCCTTCGCCAGCCGCACGCCGTGCTTGGCGATCAGCGCCTTGTTGGCGGTCACCACCGACTTGCCTGATTTGAGCGCGGCCTCGATCGCCGACAGCGCCGGATCGCCGGAACCGCCCATCAGTTCGACGAAGCAATCGATGCCGGGGTGATTGGCCAGCGCCAGCGGGCTCTTGACCCATTCGATGCCGCGCAGATCGAGCTTGCGCTTCTTCACCTTGGAGCGCGCGGTGACCGCAACGACGCGCACGCCGCGTCCACTGCGCGCCGACAAGGTCCGCGCCTGCGCTTCGATGAGGCGGACGACTTCGGCGCCAACAGTGCCGAGCCCCGCGATGCCCACTTTCAGGGGTGCGACCATGACCAAAAAACCTGCCGAAGAGAGCTAACCAAGCACGATCTGGTTCCGAAAACCGGAAGTCCGCTTTTCGGCATCATGCCTACCGCCGGTTGGCGAGAGGAACCACGTTGTGCAACGTTTCAATGCCGCTTTCAAGGAAGCGCCGCACGCCGCGCGCGGCCTGGCGAATACGCTGCTCGTTTTCCACCATGGCGATGCGGACATAGCCCTCGCCGTGCTCGCCGAAGGCAACCCCGGGCGACACCACCACGCCCGATTTCTCCACCATCAGGGTCGCAAACTGCATGCTGCCGACGCCCTCAAAGGCTTTCGGCAGCGGCGCCCAGGCGAACATCGAGGCGGCCGGCGGCGGAATATCCCATCCCGCGCGGCCAAAACTTTCCACCAGCGCATCGCGGCGCTTGCGGTAGGTGTCGCGCATCTCGCGAATACAATCGTCCGGTCCGTTCAAGGCCGCGGTGGCCGCGACCTGGACCGGCGTGAACGCGCCGTAATCGAGATAGGATTTCACCCGCGCCAGCGCGGCGATGATCCGCTCATTGCCGACGGCAAAGCCCATCCGCCAGCCTGCCATCGAAAACGTCTTCGACATCGAGGTGAATTCGACGGTGACGTCGATCGCGCCGGGAACCTGCAACACCGAGGGCGGCGGGTTCTTGTCGTCGAAATAGACTTCGGCGTAGGCCAGATCCGACAGGATGAAGATCTCGTGCTTCTTCGCGAACGCCACCAGATCCTTGTAGAAATCGAGGTCGGCGACATAGGCGGTCGGATTGGACGGATAGCAGACAATCAGCGCAATCGGCTTCGGGATCGAATGGATGATCGCGCGCTCCACCGCTTCGAAGAATTGCGGCGTCGGCTCCGACGGCACCGAGCGGATCACGCCCCCCGCCATCAGGAAGCCGAAGGCGTGAATCGGATAGCTCGGATTGGGGCACAGCACGACGTCACCGGGCGCGGTGATCGCCTGCGCCACATTGGCGAAGCCTTCCTTGGAGCCGAGGGTCGCGACGACCTGGGTTTCCGGATTGAGCTTGACGTCGAACCGGCGCGCGTAATAGGCGGCCTGCGCCTTGCGGAGCCCGGTGATGCCGCGCGAGGCCGAATAACGGTCGGTCCGCGGCTTACCCAGCGTGTCCTTCAGCTTCTCGATCACATGGGCCGGCGTCGGCAAATCCGGGTTGCCCATGCCGAGGTCGATGATGTCGGCACCCGCGTTCCGCGCGGCCGCCTTGGCCCGGTTGACCTGTTCGAACACGTAAGGCGGCAGACGGCGGATGCGGTAGAAATCTTCCATGGGACCCTTGCTCCAACGACCGGCGGACAGAATCGGTAAAAATCTGCGGCTTTCGAAGCTGTCTTCGGCTTCGTCCAAAACTCGCGCTCAATCAATGATTTAGAGCGAATTCGGGCGCAGGATCCTGAGTGCCGGACCGTGATGCGGTTGAATTAAGGCTCTTTTAGCACGGGTGCCCCGCAGCGCCAGAGACTATAGCGTTTCCAAGCGATTTGCCCCGGACTTGATCAGGGGTGGCGGGCGGATCGCGTCGAAAAGGCGTCAAAACCAGACTGGTTATTTGGCAGCAGGGTTTGGCGCAGCGGCCGCGGCCGCCTGACGATCCCGCGCGGCACGCAGTTCGGCCTCGATCTTGGCCTGCTCCACCGGATTGATGACAGCCTCGCCGCGCTCCGGCGGCAGGTCATGGACCGGCAGATAGCCCCCGGCTTCCTTCGGACGCGCGGGCGCGTCGCCCGGCACGCCGACGCCGGGCAAATCAGCGATCGATGTCGAGCAGCCGCTGACCGCAAGCGCGGTTGCGAACAGCGCGGCCATCGACCACAGCCTTATCATCCGATCCACCGGCATCCGTCCGGAAGTCCCCAATACCTGTCCCGTTGCCTTAGATCGTCTGCACAGTGCGCGTTGGCAAGGGCTGTTGGTATGCGCCTTGCAGCGCTGGATCGTCGAGCTGCGTCAAATTCTCCGCAACCCTTCAAACCATTGTCGCCCGAAACGATTAAAGCCAGAAGAGCAAACTCAATCGGTGCGGCTTCAATGTGTCCGAACAGAGAAATTTTATCGCAGTGCAACAGGATTAACCCAAAACTACCGGCGCCGTCAGGCGCGGTGACGAACTCGAAATGAAGTTATAGTGTCCCTGACATGACCGACGTTAACACCGAAATCCACGCTGCGAAATCCTTCAACGCTGAAGCTTTCGCCATGAATATCGCGAAAGCGATGGAGAGCAGCGGCCAGGCGCTTGCGGCCTATCTGAAGCCGCGCGAGAACGGCGAACCGAGGGACAAGCCACCAAACGAAATCGCCGAGGTGATCAAGACCTTCGGCACGGTCGCCGAATACTGGCTGTCGGACAAGGAGCGGGCGTCCGATCTGCAGGTCAAGATGGCCAAAGCCTATCTCGATCTCTGGGGCTCGACGGTGCGCCGCATGGCCGGCGAAGAGGCCCCGCCCGCGATCGAGCCGTCGCCGCGCGACAAGCGATTCAAGGATCCGGAGTGGAAGACCAACAAGTTCTTCGACTTCGTGATGCAGCTTTACCTGCTCACCACGCAATGGGCGCAGGAACTGGTGAAGAACGCCGAAGGCATCGATCCGCACACGCGCAAGAAGGCCGAATTCTACGTCCAGCAGATCAGCAATGCGATCTCGCCGTCGAATTTCGTCTTCACCAATCCGGAAGTGCTGCGCGAGACGCTGGCCTCGAACGGCGACAATCTGGTGCGCGGCATGAAGATGCTGGCCGAGGACATCGAAGCCGGCCGCGGCACGCTGCGCATCCGCCAGTCCGATCCCTCCAACCTCGTCGTCGGCGTCAACATGGCGACGACGCCTGGCAAGGTGATCTTCCAGAACGAGCTGATGCAGCTGATCCAGTACACGCCCACCACGGAGACCGTGCTGCGCACGCCGCTTTTGATCGTGCCGCCCTGGATCAACAAGTTCTACATCCTCGATCTCAAGCCGGAAAAATCCTACATCAAATGGTGCGTCGATCAGGGCATCACCGTGTTCGTGATCTCCTGGGTCAATCCGGACAAGGAACTCGGCAAGAAGACGTTTGACGACTATATGAGGCAGGGACCGCTGACCGCGATGGACGTCATCGAAAAGGTCACGGGCGAGATGAAGGTTCATACCGCGGGCTATTGCGTCGGCGGCACCCTGCTCGCCTCGACGCTGGCGTGGCTCGCCGAAAAGCGCCGCGTGCGCGTCACCTCGGCGACGTTCTTTGCAGCCCAGGTCGACTTCACCCATGCCGGCGACCTGCTCGTGTTTGTCGACGAAGACCAGATCTCGGCGCTCGAGCGCGACATGGCGTCGGCCGGCGTGCTCGAAGGCAGCAAGATGGCGATGGCCTTCAACATGCTGCGCTCGAACGACCTGATCTGGTCCTACGTCATCAGCAACTATTTGAAGGGACAGCCGCCCTCGTCCTTCGACCTGCTGCACTGGAATTCCGACGCGACGCGGATGCCGGCAGCCAACCATTCCTTCTACTTGCGCAATTGCTACCTGGAGAACCGGCTGTCCACCGGCAGCATGGTGCTCGACAACACGCTGCTCGACCTCTCGAAGGTGAAGGTGCCGGTCTATAATCTGGCGACGCGCGAAGATCACATCGCGCCCGCGGATTCGGTGCTGTACGGCTCGCAGTTCTTCGGCGGGCCGGTCAAATACGTGCTGTCCGGATCCGGCCACATTGCCGGCGTGGTCAACCCGCCGGCGTCCGGAAAATATCAGTACTGGACCAACGACAATATCAAGGACGTCACGCTGGCCGACTGGCTCAAGAACGCCACCGAGCACAAGGGATCGTGGTGGCCGGACTGGCGTCAATGGCTGGAGGGCCTCGACGCCGAGATGGTGCCCGCGCGCGCGGTCGGCTCCGAGGCGATGCCGCCGATCGAGGATGCGCCCGGCAGCTACGTTCGCGTCCGCGCGTAGCGCAAGCCCGCGGGGTTGGCTATAAGCTGATATCCCGTATCGGGATTCGAAAATCGACTGAGGGGGAAACAATGACGCGTGAATTGTTCTGGCTGACGCTGACGGTGATTTTGACCGGTCTGCTGTGGGTCCCCTACATCATCAACCGCTGTCAGATCCGCGGCCTTTCCGGCGCCATGGCCAATCCCTCGCGCAACGACAAGCCGCATGCCGAATGGGCCAACCGGCTGATGTTCGCGCATGACAACGCGGTCGAAAACCTCATCATCTTTGCCCCCCTGGTGCTGATCCTGAACGCGGCCGACTATTCCACCAAATGGACCGTGATGGCCTGCATGGTCTATTTCTGGTCCCGCGTCGCACATCTGATCGTCTATACGCTCGGCCTGCCGGTGTTCCGCACCCTGGCCTTCACCGTCGGCTTCCTCGCGCAGGCCGTGCTGGCGCTGGCGATCTTCCAGGTGCTTTGAGCGGCGGAATTGCTGGCAACGCGATAGGGTGATGAGGTCGACGGCTCAGTCGAACTCATTGCCGCCGCAGGCGACGTTCAATTTGTGATGTCTATGGCGATATCCGCAAAGTTGCCCTGCGACAGCGCCTTGCGTTTGATCAACAGTACGATCGAATAGACATCTCCCCAAATCCAACCCTGCATGCTGCTGGTAGGAAGCTCCAGCAGCACCTCGGTGTCGGTTTCCGGACCGTGCGGCGTGTAGATATGCCCCGCGGGGCCGTGTCCCATGGCGCCATGATGCCCCAGCGTTTCGTGCAGCCAGATTCGCTCCATCAGCTCGCGCAGTGCCGGATGCAGGCTTGCGGGGTCGTGTAGGCGTTGACGCCATGCCAATAGAGCAGCGAAGTATTCCAGCTCCACCATATCGGCAGGCTCCGCGAGATCACCGGCAATTCGCAAAGCCGTGAGCTGCGGTACTCCAAACAGCAATAGCCGTCCTCATCGTCCTTGAGATAATTGAACTCGTAAGTCGGAAGGCCGGCGATTTTCGAAAGCTGGAGCGACCTCTTTCAGGTCGAAGCGGTATCTGCTCGACACAAGAATGGCCTCGACTTTGTAGAACTCCTCCAGGCTCTGGAACGCCAGCGCCTTGGTTTCGTCCATCCATTGCAGGTCATTTTCGCGGAGCTTCTTCATCGCTGGAAAGCGACAGATCTGCTTCAGCTGCCCGATGAAGAATTCTTCCAGACTATCGAGCAGGACAACGAGCGTTTTCGGGTCGAAGGGGTGGAGGGCGGGATTTGCGAGGTCGGGCTTGACGTCCTTCCACGCTGCTTCGGAGGGCCTGCGGCTTACGGTGTCGATCGAGCGCGCATGACGCCCTTCGTCGATCCTGACGGGCCAGCGCGGAAGGAGATCAGTCTCTTTCGCATGGGACGCGTAGGTCCTCGCCCATTCCGCTGCCATTTGCCCTGGCCCATCACGTTCTTCAATGTCGCCTCTGATGTGGAGGACTTCAGCGGCATTTCCTACCGGATGCACGAACACTGCCAGCCAGCCGTCGCGTGGCCCCGCCCCTGACCATATGCCCGCCGGAAGCTGTGAGAGATTGATCTGACACGCGAAATGCAGCGGCACTCCTTTGCGCTCCGGCCAAGGAATATCTTTCGGCAGTTTCGGCTTGCCGCCGAACCAGCTATCCGCCTCGTCGAAGCGTATCGGGACAACGGGAGTAAGGAGCGCACAGGGACGATCCGCGCTGCGCGCCCGCTCAAGCATTTTTTCCGTGTCGGCCTCGTTCTGCAAAAAATCCAAAAGGAGATTCATGTGCTTACCTTCTACGGGCCTGTTAGGTGTGCACATGATGCGTCACATTGCTTAAAACACCATTTTCAGATGGTTGCAGATTGCTGCTAATGCAGCCTGACGCCCGCTACGGCCGATCAGCCCGCGGCAATCGCCCCGACCGTCGGACGCAATTTCCTGAGCCAGAGCAGGATCAGGAGAGCACCGCACGAACATGCCATCGCAAGGCCAAGCAGCGCGTTGCTGCCGAAATTCGTCAGCAGGCCGACGAGAAGCGGGGGCGAAGCTGCGGAAATGAGATTGAGCGGCAACGCAATGCGCGAGGTCGCCTTGGCGAATTCGGCCTGGTCGTAAAACACCAGGGGTATGGTCGCACGGGCGACCGCGAACGCGCCGCTGCCCATACCATATAGCAGAATGAAGGCCGCGATCGCCCAATGCGATCCGCCGCCGAACATCAGCAGAAACATCGCCACAGGAATTGCCGAGCCGGCAAACAGCCCCGTCGTAATCCCATCCCACCGCCCGCCGCCAAGAAAATCCAAACCCCTGGCGCTGACCTGAATCACGCCCAGCATCGAGCCGAAGGTAACGGCCGTGGCCGCCGACAGGCCCTCCACCTTCAGAAGCTCGATCAGCACGGCACTGAATCCGAAGGCAACGAATGCATTGAGCGCGAGCGCGGCCAGAATCAGCAGGAACGTGCTTTTTTTCACGATCGGCGACTTGCCGGCCGGCTGCGCCGCGAAAATCGCCTCATCGTTTGGTTCGGTTCGGCGCGGCAATCCGAAATAATACAGCGGCAGGCACAGAAGCAGCAGCATCCCGCAATAGACCAGACAGGTTCCGCGCCAGCCCACAACGTCTGACAGAAACGACGTGGTAGGCCAAAAAACACTGCTGGAAAGCCCGGTCACCAGCATCATGGCGCCGATGCCACGCTTCGCATCCCGCCCGGCGATCTCGTTGAGCAAGATGTAGGCGGCCGTGGCCAGCGTGGCGCTGCCGGCCGCGCCGAGGATCACCCACGCGGCGAAAAACTGTATCGGGCCGTGTGCGAGCGAGAGCAGAACGAAGCCCGGCGCACCGATGATGGTCCCCGCGATCATCACCCGGCGGGCACCAAATTGCGTGAACGGCCTTGCCAGGATCGGAGCGCACAGGCCCATCAGGACATAGAAGATCGAGTTGCCGGCAAACACTGCCGAGATGTCCATGTGAAGATCGGCGGCGATCTGCCCGCCCACGACCGCAAGAAGTCCGATCGTCCCCCATCCGATGACCTGCGTAATCGCCAGAACGATCAGGACGCGGAAAATTGTCTTGCCGGACTGAAGGACCATCGGATCAGAGGCTTTTCCGGGCCACGACAAACAGCATCGGGCTCCACCGGTTGTCGAAGCCGATGACCTCGCCGGTCTCGATTTCAAGTGAACTCCAGTTGCCTGAGCTGGCGTAGGTTTCGCGCAGCCAATCAGGCGACGGGTAATTGTAGTAGCGGCCCAGCGTATCGCGGCCGTCGGCGTCACCGGTCTTGAAGCTGGCAAAGAAAGCGCCGCCTTGTTTCAGCGCACGCCAGATCAGCGACAGCACCTGCGCTAGTTCATCGCGCGGAACGTGCAGCAGGCAGGCATTGGCCCACACGCCGTCATAGGTCTCGACCGCGTCGATGTCGTGAAACAGCAGCGTGCCGACCGGGCGGCCGAGGCGGCGCGATGCGACCTCAGCCATTTCCGGCGATCCGTCCGTCGGCGACACGTCAAAGCCCCGCGCCAGCATTTCCGCGGTGTCGCCGCCGGCGCCACATCCGAGTTCGAGAATGGCAGCACCGGGTGGAAGCAGCGAGAGGAACGCCTCCAGCCTTGCCCGACGCGAGGTGATCTCGCGTCCCGCGTAAGCCTCGGCATGGCCGCGGTAGAATTGAAGCGTCGCCTCGTCCACGAATTCCTCTTGCTGTCGGCGAGGCGCAGCATCAGCTGCATGTTACGGCAAAACAGTAGACCTGCCTTCGCCGGACGCAACTATGGATTCTGCGGTTCTGGGATGCGCTCGCAAGCCTCGACGGCCGAACGGGCGGCAGCGCCGGCATCGCGCCGATGGCGTGATGCCGGCTTGAGCGTAAGGCTTTGGGCCTAAGCGTCGGCCAATCCAAGCATCAGCCGCATGTTCTGCACGGCGGCTCCGGAGGCGCCCTTGCCGAGATTGTCGAGACGCGCGACCAGCACGGCATGGGGATGCTGCTGGCTCGCAAACACGTAGAGCTCGAGCTTGTTGGTCTCGTTGAGCGCTTCGGGTTCCAGCCGTCCGGTTTTTGACGTCGCGTATTCGAGCGGCATCACGGAAACATATTTGCTGCCCGCGTACCGCTTTGCGAGCGCGGCATGCAGTTGGGCGCCATCGGGCTTGGCCGGAAGCGCGTCCAGATGCAACGGCACCGACACCAGCATGCCCTGCCGGTAGTTGCCGACCGACGGAACGAATATCGGCCGCCGCGTCAGCCGTGAGTACAGCTGCGTCTCCGGCAGATGCTTGTGCTCGAAGCCAAGACCATACAGTTCAAAGGACGGCGCGGTGCCGCCTTCGAAACTTTCGATCATCGACTTGCCGCCGCCGGAATAACCGCTGACCGCATTGATGGTGACGGGATAGTCCGCCGGCAGCAGTCCCGCGTCCACGAGTGGGCGCAGCAGGGCGATCCCGCCTGTCGGATAGCAGCCCGGGTTTGAGACCTTCCGTGCCGCCTTGATCTTGTCGGCCTGGTCAGGCGTGAGTTCCGCAAAACCATAGGTCCAGTCGGGCGCGACGCGAAACGCCGTCGAGGCGTCGAGCACCTTGGGTCCCTTGGCGACCATGCCGTCGATCAACGCCACGGTTTCCTTGGCCGCATCGTCCGGCAGGCAGAGGATCACGAGATCCACCTCCTCCATCAGCGCCCGCTTGGCGCCGGCGTCCTTGCGCTTGTCCTCGGCAATGCTCTTCAGCGCGACGTCGCCCTGCAGGCGCAGCCGCTCCTGAATGCCAAGGCCCGTCGTTCCGGACGCGCCATCGACAAAGATGGTGGGCTTCCTGGTGTCGCCGGTCGTGTGCGGCTTGATATCGGTCAGGGTCATGGCGCGTTCCTTTCAAGCGTCGTCGCGTCGTTCGTTGCTGCTGTGTCGGTAATGTCGGTCATGAAGGCCTGCGGGCGCGCCTCGCGCATCAGACCTGCGATCTCGGCTGCATCAGCGTCACCCTGTGACGCCAGCGCATTGCTGATGGCTGAGTAGTCGGCGTCGGATTTGTGCTGGTTCAATTTGAAGCTGCCCTCGATCTCCTCAACCGTCATCACCAGACCCACGATCGCCTTCTTCATGGCGTCCAGCCGCCCGGCCGTCATTTTCGACGACAACCAGGGCTTCTTCGGCAACAGCCGGTTTTCGAACTTGGCGCTGAGCGTCTCGATCTGCTCGGCCAGTTCGTCGTCGGACAGTGCCCGTACCGTGCCCGTCAGGTGCACGGCCTGGTAGAGCCAGGTCGGCACTTGATCGGGCGAAACGTACCAGTCGGGCGACACATAGGCATCCGCGCCGTTCACGGCCAGCAGCCAGGACGAGGCCCCGCCGGCGAGCTTTACCAGCGGATTATGACGGGCAACATGAAACAGCGCGCGCGGCGTCCCGTCATCGGCAAAGCCGAGATAGAACGGCAGCGGCGAGGCAATCGGCTTGGCGCCATCCCACGCGCAGACGAGGCCAAAGCCGCGCGCTTCCGCAAACGCCAGGCTGGCGGCGCGGTCGGGCTTGAACGGAGGCGGCGTATACATTTCAAACTCCTGCTTGACGTAGGAGCCGCCAGATCAAACCGCGTGTCTTGAAGGGAAAGAGCCGCGGATCGTATCCGGCGGCAGAGGCGATGATCTTAAACGCAGACAACCGCTCGTACCGCGACAATGCGGCGGCGGCGGGCGATGATGCTGGTCGAAGCGTTGATCATGGGCGTGCCTATAGGGCCGCACGGTTCCACCGTCAAGCCAAAACACCCGGCCAGAACACAAAGGCCGCCCCGAAGGGCGGCCTTGGCTCGATCGTTGGGGCAAGGAAAGCTTAGATCACCGGGTTCCAATGCGCTGGCACCACGCGATACCCACTGCCGTCCTTCTCCACATTCCCAAGGCCCGGGAACGGATAGTGGAAGCCCTGCACCATGAGCTTTTCCGCCAAGACCATGTCGTAGGTCTTGCGCCGGGCCTTCTCGGCCATGGCGGCGTCCTGGTCGAAGAAGGCGTGCCAGCCCGGATTGGCGGCGAAGAGATAGGGGATGTTGGTGACGTCCGACTGGACGAACACCTTCCCCGAACCCGACGACAACACATAGGAGGTGTGACCGGGGGTGTGGCCGGCGGTTTCCACGGCGAGCAGACCGGGGACAACGTCCTTGCCCCACTCGTACGGTGTCACCTTCTTCTTGAGGCCTGCGTCGAAAACGCGACGGGCATTCGCGAACACACCCTTCATGCGTTCCGTGGTCTGCTTGCCCATCTCGCCGTCGTCCATGAAATATTTCCATTCCGTGGCGGGCACCAACACCTCGGCGTTGGGGAATGCCGACACGTTCTCTGCGGTCAGAAGTCCGTTGATGTGATCACCGTGGAAATGCGAGATCACCACCATGTCGACGGACTTCGGATCGATGCCGGCCGCGGCCATATTGGTTGCGAACTGGCCGACGGCGCCCTTGCTGGAGGCGAAGGCGCCCGGGCCGTTACCGGTGTCGAGAACGATCAGCTTGCCGCCGGAGTTGATGACCAGCGGCCCGAACTGGATGCTGATTTTGTCTTTCGGCATGTGGGCTTTCTCGAGCGCCGCGGCGACCTCCTCCTTCTTCACGTTGGTGATGAAGCTATCGCCGAGCGCAAACGTGTTCACGCCGTCGGAAATGACGGTCACCTGCGCGTCCCCCACCTTGTAACGATAGAAGCTCGGCGCCTGTTTGTCGGCCATCGGCGCGGCCGCCCTTGCCGGCGCGGTAGACAGGAGTGGCGAAGCAGCGAGAGCTGCGGCGCCGGCGAGTGCGTGACGTCGTGTCAAATCCATGTGATGTCCTCCCAGTAAGACGATAAATGCGGTTCGCCGGAATTCCCGCTTTATTGATGTGTCCGTGTGACGTGTTCTCGGCCCTGGTTGCCGCCGCTTCTACCAGCCCTTCAGTGCTGGCGCGATGACGCCGGTGCGACGGCAGGCAGCCCGGTGTTTCCCATCATGAGAGCTAACCCCTGCCCCCGGCGGCTTATTCCGGCAGGGTGAGCGCCTTGCGTCACAACAACCGCCACACCCATTCGATGATGTGCGCGATCACGTCGCCAAACAGCAACAACGCGGCCGACCAGACCAGCGCGGAGACGAAATTGGCGATCTGGAATGGCCAATACGGCATCTCGAAAATGCCGGCGGCGAGCGGCACCGACGCCCGCAACGGTCCAAAGAACCGCCCGATGAAGATGGAGGGCACGCCCCACTTTTTTACAAAAGCCTCACCGCGCGGCAGGATTTCCGGATAGCGCGACAGCGGCCAGATCTGGGCCACCTGCTCCTTGTATTTGAAGCCGAACCAGTAGGAGACCCAGTCGCCGAGTCCCGCACCAATGCCGCCGGCGATCCAGATCGGCCAGAAGTTGATGCCGCTGACGCCCATCAGCGCGCCGATCGCGACCAGAGCCCCCCAGGCCGGAACGACCAGCGAGACGAACGCCAGCGATTCGCCGAACGCCAGCAGCAGCACAACCGGTGCTGCCCAGGCCTGATGATCGCGCACGAAATC
This sequence comes from Bradyrhizobium sp. JYMT SZCCT0428, assembly GCF_018131075.1. Classification (GTDB taxonomy): domain Bacteria; phylum Pseudomonadota; class Alphaproteobacteria; order Rhizobiales; family Xanthobacteraceae; genus Bradyrhizobium. The sequence goes on from NZ_JAFCLS010000001.1 coordinate 70,362, forward strand.
AGCCAGGGCGCGCGCAAAATCTTGCATCCCTTAAACGCCTTCCAGCCCCAAATCCGGCCATTGAATCAAACCCGCGAGCCCATGGCCTTGGAACAGGTACGCCAGCCCGTTGCGTGACTTCAAGTCACAAAGGCGGACACCGGGCGTGATTTAGCCGCTCTCCCGTGTTCCGCGCCTGACAACAGCACTTATCTCGTGGTACGGCCCCCGAGCGGTTGCAGCGTTCGGCCCGGCCGTCACTTTTTAAGCCCATCCGTGGCATAGTCAGACAGATCGATTCGCTGCGCCAGGTTGCGCGCATCACATGAAGAACCATGCCCAAGCCATTGAAAACAGCTGCCAAAACCAAATCCGCCAGCGACTTGTTCGGCGCCGATGACGCAAAGAGCCGCGCCTCGCTTAAGGTGGCCGCAAAGTCCAACAGCGCCGAAGCCGGCTATACCGCGGCCGATATCGAGGTGCTCGAAGGTCTGGAGCCGGTCCGACGCCGGCCCGGCATGTATATCGGCGGCACAGATGAAAAGGCGCTGCACCATCTGTTCGCCGAAGTCATCGACAACTCCATGGACGAAGCGCTGGCCGGCCATGCCTCGTTTATCGAGGTTACGCTGAGCGCCGACGGATTCCTGACTGTGACCGACAATGGCCGCGGCATTCCCGTCGATCCACATCCGAAATTTCCGAAGAAGTCCGCGCTCGAAGTCATCATGTGCACGCTGCATTCCGGCGGCAAGTTCGACTCCAAAGTCTATGAGACCTCGGGCGGCCTGCATGGCGTCGGTGTCTCCGTCGTCAACGCCCTCTCCTCGCTCCTCGAGGTCGAGGTCGCACGCGAACAAAAGCTCTACAAGATGACCTTCGAGCGGGGTCATCCCAAGGGCAAGCTCCAGGAACTCGGCAAGATCAACAACCGCCGCGGCACCACCATCCGCTTCAAGCCCGACACCGAGATTTTCGGCGCCAAGGCCGCCTTCAAGCCGCAACGGCTGTTCAAGATGGCGCGCTCGAAGGCCTATCTGTTCGGCGGCGTGAAGATCCGCTGGCGCTGCGATCCCGAATTGCTGCGCGGCCTCGAAGAGGTGCCGGCCGAGGACGAATTCCATTTTCCCGGGGGATTGAAGGACTATCTGGCGGCCGCGATCCATGCCGACACGCTGGTGCACCCTGATATCTTCTCCGGCAAATCGGGACGCAACGGCGCCCACGGCGCCTGCGAATGGGCAGTGGCATGGACGGCGGACGCCGACGGCTTCCTTTCCTCCTACTGCAACACCGTGCCGACGCCCGACGGCGGCACCCACGAATCCGGCATGCGCAGCGCGATGCTGCGCGGCCTGAAGGATCACGCAGAGCGCATCGGTCAGGGCAAGCGCGCCGCGCCGATCACCTCCGAAGACGTGATGGTGGGCGCGGCCGTGATGCTCTCGGTGTTCGTGCGCGAACCGGAATTCCAGGGCCAGACCAAGGACCGCCTCGCCACCGCCGAGGCCCAGAAGATCGTCGAGCAGGCGATCAAGGATCCGTTCGACCATTGGCTGTCGGGCAATCCGCTGCAGGCCAACAAGCTTTTGGATTTCGTCGTCGAGCGTGCCGACGAGCGGTTGCGCCGCCGCGCCGAGAAGGAAACCTCGCGCAAGACCGCGGTGAAGAAGCTGCGCCTGCCCGGCAAGCTTTCCGACTGCACCAACACCGCGACCGAAGGCTCGGAGCTGTTCATCGTCGAGGGCGACTCGGCCGGCGGCAGCGCCAAGCAGGCGCGCGACCGCAAGACCCAGGCCGTGCTGCCCTTGCGCGGAAAAATCCTCAACGTCGCCTCCGCCGGCAAGGACAAGCTCACCGCCAACGCGCAGCTCTCCGACCTGATGCAGGCGATCGGCTGCGGCACGCTCGCGCATTACCGCGAGGAAGACCTGCGCTATTCCCGTATCATCATCATGACCGACGCCGACGTCGACGGCGCCCACATCGCCTCGCTGCTGATCACCTTCTTCTACCGGCAGACGCCGCGGCTGATCGACGAGGGCCATCTCTATCTTGCTGTGCCGCCGCTTTATCGGCTTACCCACGGCGCCAAGACGGTCTACGCCCGCGACGACGCCCACAAGGACGCGCTGCTCAAGAGCGAATTCAACGCCAACGCCAAGGTCGATGTCGGCCGCTTCAAAGGGCTCGGCGAGATGATGCCGGCTCAGCTCAAGGAAACCACGATGGACCCGGCCAAGCGCACCCTGCTGCGCGTGGTGCTGCTGGCCGACGACCGCGAAGGCACCGCCGATTCGGTCGAGCGGCTGATGGGCACCAAGGCCGAGGCCCGATTCGCCTTCATCACCGACAAGGCGGAGTTTGCCAGCGAGGATCTGCTGGACGTCTGACCCCAAGGTGACCCCATGGGCGATCTCGGCCGACGGCACGTGATTGTTGGGTTTGCCAGCCTTTCGGCTTGTTTGCCCCCGTGGGCGCCTGATCGTGCCTATTTTTCCCGAAGTTCCTTTTCGGGCGGATGTGCTCTCCCCGCAACAGCATTTTAGGTAGAACCGCGTATATTCCAGACACTGGGTTTAGGGAATCGGTGCAAGCGCACCATTTGGGCGGTCGGTTACGACGCTTAATTTTGAGGGTTTGGACAATGAAGAAATTGGTGCTCGCTCTGACCGCGATGGCAGCCTTGACTGCCCCGGCTCTCGCGGCTGACATGGCTCCCCGTTATGCCAAGGCCCCGGCTCCGGTGGTCCCGGCCGTAAGCTGGACCGGCTGCTGGATCAGCGGCGGTGGCGGCTACGGCATCTCCCGTACCGACCGTTACTCGCGCATCGCCCAACGGCACCAACGTCCTCGGCGCCACCTCCGGTTCGGATGGCTGGCTGGCAACCGCCGGCGTGGGCTGCGATTACCAGTTCAGCGGCCGCTGGGTTGTCGGCGCCTTCGTCGACGGCACCTACTCCGACATCAAGGGTGACCACGCCTGGCGCGTGTTCACCCCCGGCGAAACCTTTGTCGGCGAAAACAAGATGGATTGGTCTTGGGCTGTTGGCGGCCGGATCGGTTATCTCGTCAGCCCGTCATTCCTGACCTACTTCAACGCCGGCTACACGCAGGCTCATACCGATGCCTACAATATTCGCTCGATCCTTCCTGGTGGCGCCGCAGTATCCGGCCTTCAGGTTCCGGGCCAGACCTTTGATGGCTTCTTCACAGCGGTTTCGAATATCAGCTCGACTTCCTCCCGGGCCTGTTCGTGAAGACCGAAGGTCGCGCTTCCTGGTACGATCGCAAGGACTCGCGTCTTACCTGCGTGACTGTTGGAGCGAACTGCGTCGCTGGCGCCGTTGGTACCGACCCGTTCGGCAACATCGACTCGCGCAGGCTGACCGTCTACACCGCGAAGACCGAGCTGGTCTACCGCTTCAACTGGGGTGGCCCGGTCGTCGCCAAGTACTGATCGACATACTGATCTCTGCTAAATCAGCAGCTCAAAAGCCCCGGCATCGTCCGGGGCTTTTTTTGTGTCTGGTTGCGTGAGGCCGTTGCCGCGCCCGCATGCTCCTGGCCCGAGTTGCAGTCTTGAGCTGTTGGTAAGCGCGGCGCAGCCTGCCCCCATCATCAGTCTCCTGATCATTTCCGCCCTTGCCGAAGCCGCCCGCATTGTATTCGATCGGCCGCTACGGTCGGCCTCGGCAATGGTTTCCGGGGACGCCGGTCAAGCCGTTCGAAAGCGGCAGCGGGGAGTATCCATGGCCAGATTGCTCTTGATCGTTGGCTTTCTGGCGCTCGCCGTCGGCCTGCTCTGGATCGGCCAGGGCACCGGCGCGATCACCTGGCCGCAATCGAGCTTCATGATCAACCAGCTGCAATGGGCGGGCTATGGTGCCGTGCTCGGCGCCGTCGGCCTGATCCTGATCTGGCAAGGCAAGAGCTGATCGCGGCTCTGTCGATAACAACAATGGGACAACAACAATGAAAACAAAACTTTTCGATCTCAGCGGCAAGGTCGCCATCGTCACCGGCGGCAATGGCGGCATCGGCCTTGGCATGGCGCGCGGGTTGGCGGACGCCGGCGCCGCGATTGCGGTTGTCGGGCGCAATGAAGCCAAATCGGTTGCCGCAGCCGCCGAGCTCGAGCGCAGCGGTGCCAAGGCGATATCGGTGGTCGCAGATGTCACCGACAAGGCGGCGGTCGACGCCATGGCCGCGCGCGTCGCCGGCGAACTCGGGCGGATCGACATCCTGGTCAACAATGCCGGCATCAGTATCCGCAAACCGCCGCACGTGCTCGATCTCGCCGAGTGGAACAGCGTGATCCAGACCAACCTCACCAGCGCCTTCCTGGTCTCGCAGGCGGTTTATCCTGCGATGAAGCAAGCGGGCGGCGGCAAGGTCATCAATATCGGTTCGATGATGTCGATCTTCGGCGCCAGCTTTGCGTCGGCTTACGCGGCGAGCAAAGGCGGCATCGTGCAGTTCACGCGCGCTTGCGCGGTGGCCTGGGCCCCTGACAACATCCAGGTCAACGCGGTGCTGCCGGGCTGGATCGACACCGATCTCACCAGGGGCGCCCGCGCGCAAATCGACGGGCTGCACGACAAGGTGCTGGCGCGTACGCCGGCGGCGCGCTGGGGCGTGATCGACGATTTCGCCGGCATTGCGGTGTTTCTGTCTTCGCCCGCCTCCGATTTCACCACCGGCACCGCGATCCCGATCGACGGCGGTTTCTCGGTCATGGGCTAACGCCGACGTCACGCTGACGCACTTCCGCAACGAAAAAGCCCCGGACGATGCCGGGGCTTTTGAGCTGCTGATTGAGCAGAGATCAGTACTTCGCAACGACCGCACCGCCACCCCAGTTGAAGCGGTAGACCAGCTGGCTGCGAACGGTGTGGGTGTATTTCTCGGAATCGATCGAGACGCCAGTCGGCAGGCCCGTTGCAGTGATCCGAATGGGATTGGTCGCCACATCGAACTCCGAGAAGCGATACTCGTTTTTCCAGAACAGGCCGGGCAGGAAGTTCAGCGCATATTCGTCGCCGGCGCCGATGAACCAGCCCCTGTAGGTGCGCTTCCGTAAAGAGGCCGGCCGGAACACCGAAGGGGGCAGAGATGCCGGTAAAATCAGTGCGGTCGAAGGTCGCTTCGGTATAGCCGACCGAGACATAAGTCAGAAGGTTGGGCAGCGCCAACCAACCGAGACGGCCGCCAGCCGACCAGGCCGAACTCATCTTCTCGTCGCCAACGCCGTTAACACGCTGCGGATTGAGATTTCCCTTGAGGCTGCTGAAATCGTAATCGCCGAAGGCGCCAACGACAAAGCGCGCGCCTGCAGCGGCCAGCTGGTAGTCGCAGCCGCCTTGCACCGTTCCAAGATAACCACGGCCTCCCGTGGTCGCCGTCTCGCTGAACCGCGTTCGGGGCGGTCCGTCAACGTAAGTGGTGTTTTCCTGGTTCCAAAGGCCATAGCCGCCACCGCCACCGACATAGCACCCGGTCCAGTTGACCACTGGCGCGGCAGGAGCCTTGACGTAAGCCTCGGCCGGAGCCGATCCGCCCGAGTTGAAGCGGTAGACCAGCTCACTACGAACGGTATGGACGAACTTTTTGGAATCCTCCGAGATGGCTGATGGCAAGCCCGCGGTGAACCGAATGGGATTGGACTCCGTGTCGAATTCCGAGAAGCGATATTCGTTTTTCCAGAACAGGCCGGGCAGGATATCCAGCGCGTATTCGTTGCCGGTGCCGATGAACCAGCCTTTGTAAGTGCGCTTATCCTGGAAAAAGCCCGCCGAAACACCAAAGGGCGGGAAGTTGGAGTTAAAGTTGGTGCGGTCGAAGGTCGCCTCGGTGTAGCCGGCCGAGAAATAGGTCAGGAAGCTGGGGGTAGCCAGCCAGCCGAGACGGCCGCCGACCGCCCAGGCCGAACTCATCTTTTCATCACCAACCATGGAGAAACCGGAGGGAGCGAACGTTCCCTTGAGGCTGGCGAAGTCGTAGTCGCCGAAGGCGCCGACGACAAAGTTTCCACCCGCCGCCGCAAACTGGTAGTCGCAACCGACCTGCACCGTTCCGAAATAGCCGCGACCGCCAGTTGTTATGGTATCGCTAATCGGAATGGGGGGCGGACCGAAGCCCGAGGTCGAGTTTTCCTGATTCCACATGCCGTAGCCGCCGCCACCGCCGACGTAGCAGCCGGTCCAGCTGGTCACCGTCACGGCCACTGCTGGCGCCTTCGAATAGGTGCGGGCGGGAAGATCTGCCGCGAAAGCCGGGGTGGCAAATGCCGCAACCGCGGACAGGACGAGCGCCAATTTCTTCACTTTGAATAATCCCCTCTATCAGATTTGGGGGAGCGTACATCGACAACCGAAATCCCGACGTGTCCCGGCTGGCGCTGGGCTTGTCGCCGTGGGCACTGCGAGGGCTGCAACGTCGCGAGCCAGGCGGATTGTCGCTTACTGTGGCGGGGCCGCTACAGAGTTGCCGCGTGATGTCGTAGCCGCAGCCAGCTTGTTTCAGTGTTCCGCGGATGCCGGCGACTGCACATGCTCGGGCCGGACGCCGAGCCCGATGAAGCGCGCCGTGATGCCCTGCAGCCATGGCACCGCCGTGATCAGCCGCATAACAAGTGGCGCTTTCAGCGGCTGATTGCCGGGCTTCAGCGCGGCGCTGACGATGTTGTCTTGCGCCACGACCTGCATCCGCTGCGTCATCCGCACCGGGAATTCGCGGCGCTGGCGTACCGCATCCAGTTCGTTCTCCGGCGGGCAGCCGTTCACGAGCTTGGCCGCGAGAAGATTGGCGGTCGCGACCGCGTCCTGAACCGCAAGATTGACGCCGACGCCGCCCATCGGCGACATCGCATGCGCGGCATCGCCGATGCAAAGCAAGCCGGGCCGCGTCCAGCGCGTCAGACGGTTGATCGCAACCGTGAGCAGCTTGACGTCATTCCAGCTTTTAACGTCGGCAAGACCGGATTTGAGGATCGGCGCGACCCGCGCGACGTCGTCCAGCAGCGCCGGCAGGCCCCTCGCCTTGACGGCATCGTACTGACCCTTGGCGATGATATAGGCGCATTGCCAGTAATCGCCGCGATCGAACGTCACCATCATCCTGCCGGGCTCGACGCGCGCAAACACGCTTTCGGTTTCGTTCTCCGTTTTTCCCGCGCGGAACCACAGCACGTCCATCGGCGCGCCGATCTCCTCGGTCGCAAGGCCCGCGCGCTCGCGCACCAGCGAATGGCGGCCGTCACAGGCGACGGTGAGATCGGCCTCGATATCGATCATGCCTTCCGGCGTGTTTGCGCGCACGCCCGCAACGCGGCCGCCGTCCTCAATGAGATCGGTCGCTTCGGTGCTCATCATCACTTTGAGCGAGGCAAACCGCTTGCCGCTTTCGCGCAGGAAATTCAGGAAATCCCATTGCGGCATGAAGGCGATGAAGGGGTATTTCACCTTGAGCCGGCTGAGATCGGCGATCCGCACCGTTGCGCCGCCGAACAACCCTTCCATCTTCTGCAGCCGCTGATGCGGCAGCTTCAGAAATCCGTCGATCAATCCGAGTTCGTCCATCACCTGCAGCGTCGAGGGATGCACCGTGTCGCCGCGAAAATCGCGAAAGAAGTCGGCGTGCTTTTCCAGCACCACGACATCGACCCCGGCGCGGCCCAGGAGATAGCCGAGCATCATGCCGGCGGGCCCGCCGCCAACGATGCAGCAGCGAACCTTCATCGTGCGCCCCGGGGGCTGTCGCGAAAAACTGCCTGCGTCCATGATCGACCTCCGAGCAGACTGTAACTCAATCGGACGACGCTGGCTGGATTAGAGCCTTTTCCGTTCCGATGGAATCGGAACGGGGCTCTAGATTCTTGATTTGACGCGTTTTCTTGACGCGAACCGGTATCCACTTCGCTCGAAAACGCTTTAGCGCCGGAAACTCTTGATCTCGGACACGCTGCCGTCGCGGTAGACCAGCTCGACCGAAACCGACTTGGTCGCCGGCGCAAGCTTGAGGTAGGGCTGCGCCTCGCGCGGGATGACGCTGGGATCCTTGGGATCGCACGGCGGCATTTTCAGAACCTGGTCGGGCACCGCGCTGTCGATGCCGACGCGCACCTCGCGGATCGCGCAGCGGTACGACATCAGATGGGTGTAATAGACCATGAGCCCGTTGAATTCGCGAAACGACAGCCAACTGGTCGCGGTCATGTCGAGGACCTTGCGCTGGTCGCGGATCAGCGCGGCCTCGGGATCGAAGCGGATTGGAAACGGCCCCTGCACTTCGCCATTGGTATCGACATAGCGCACCTGGATCGTGGCGGCCGGCGCGTCGGCCGGAAGCTCGATCGACGGGTTCGGCATCCGCTTGCGGGTCCGCGGATCGAGCGTGTCGATGAAGCCGGTCTCGCGGAAATCGCCGGCCTCGCCCATCCGCCAGGAAATCCCGAGCGTCGGATCGGCGATCGAGAACACCACGGTCCAGCCGCTATTATGGCGCGAGAACATCGCGATCGGTGCGTTGACGGAATCGTTCGACGGCGCAAGCCGGTGCACCGGCGGCAACGCTGCAACCTTCTGCAATGGCTCCGCAGGCTTGGCGACGGCAACCTCGGGTGCGGCCTTCGTCGTGCCGCTCAGGAATACGTCGTCGACCATCTGGTCGAAATAGACCGGGATCTGCTTGTGGCGCACGGTCTCCGCCAGTTCGCTGACCAGCCGCCGCGTGCGTTGCGCGACCTGCACGAGATTGACGCCGGGCTGCGTCAGTTCCTTGGTAAAGGTTCGGGTGAACACCGAATTGGGATTGGCATCGTCGTTCGACAGGCGGTCCAGCGCGGTCTGCCGCGGACCGGCTGAAAATATCGAGAACACGCCTTCCGGCAATTGCGTCATCGGCGCGAGGCCGCCGCCACCGGCGACGGCGCGGGTGCCGGAGCGCTCGAACGGATTGTTGCGGCAGGCGTCGAACACCAGAATGGCGGTTCGGGCACCCTTGTTCTGCAGGCGCTCGATGATGCGGTCCGCGAGGATGGAAGCGTCGCGCACCAGTTCCTCCTGACCTTCGGTCGCCGCCGGCACGTCGGTCGGCAGCAGGAAGTTCTGGCCGGCGATTTCAAAGCCGTGGCCCGCATAGAAGAAGAACGCGGTGTCGCCCTTGCTGACTGCCTTGTCGAACGCGAGCAGGCTCTGGCTGAATGCCTGGCGCGTCTGGTTCTCCGCGACCATGACGGTGAAACCGAGTTGCTTCAGCGTATCACCCATGGTGCGGGCGTCGTTGACGGCCTTCTGCAGCTTCGGCACGTTCCGGTAGTCGTTATTGCCGATCACCAGCGCGACGCGTTTTTCGGCATAAGCGGGGGCAGCGAACGCCAGCAACGAGGCGACAATGCCGAATGCCAGTCCGGATAGCAGCCCGGCCTTGGACCGTGCCTTGGGCGGTCCCTTGGGCCGCAACCAACTCGTCATCATCAGTTCCCCGCATTGATCCGCGGCCGCGCGGGACCGCTTTTGTCGTAGTCGATAAAGCCACGCCGGCGGTTCAATGCTGCAGGCAGGACCAGAGCCCCATTTCCGCCACGTGAGTAAGGTCAGCGATAGACCCGCTATTTCGCCGCCATACCAAGCGCCAGGAGAGTATCCTCCACACGCTTGGAAGCTTCGTTATAGACGGGGCTGGCATTCTTGGGATCAAGCCTGATGTTGGCGATAGTGGAGCCGGGCCGCAGTTCCATGGTCTTGGCCAAGGCCGCCTTGGCCTCGTCCGTGCGGCCCGTGCGATGGTAGGCAATTGCCAGCACTGCATGTGATCGTCCGGTGGCCGGCGTGATCGCAATCGATCTGGTGAGATAAGGGATCGCCTCTTCGTTGCGGTCCATCACCACCAAGGTCAGCCCTGCTCCCAACAGCCAGGTCCAGCGCGCCGTTCGCGGCGTATCGAATTGTTCGGCCAGTTTGAACGTCGCCAGCGCGTCCTCGAACCGCCCGAGCCGAAGCTGCCCGAGGCCGAGATTGTAGATCGCGAGCCCGTCCCAGGGATCGAAGGTCAGCACCCTGCCGCAGGCCACCAGGCTTTCAATGAACTGGTTTGTCGTGTTGAGGAGGCGGCAATACGCCTCCAGCACGGGGATGTAGGTCGGCTTCGCCCGCAGCGCCTGCTCGAGCATCGACTGCGCGGCGCGTTGAGTCTCGCCAACCTCAGCCTTGTTGTACCAGGTCATCTGGATGCCGCGCAGCAAGTGCGCGGCCAACGCGGCGGCGAGGTCGACATTACCGGGATCGGCTGCGATGGCTTTCTCCAGCATGGTTTGCGCGGCCTTGAAACGCTCCGGCGTGGTCTGGTTGATCGAGGCCATCGCCTGCTCGATAACGACCTTGGCGGTGCCGCCAGCCAGGTCGTCGTCGGTCGCGGCCGGGCCGGCATTGATCATCGCATTGATGCGAAGCGCCAGCGGATGGCCGACGCCCGCGGCGAGCCGGATCTGCTGAAGCGTCATGTCCGACTTCTCGATGCCGACCGAAACCGAGTTGGTCCAGCGTAATTCGCCTGTGGCGCCATTGCTCATGCGCGCCTGGATGGTCCAGGCCCCGCCCTCCAACCGCAACTCGCCGCTCACCACGAAGTCGGCCTCCGGGTGCGCGCCGACGGGCTGGGGCACCGCCGAAGCCATTTGCGATCGCGGCGCCAGCACGCGCAACTTGTCGATCCTGGCCAAGCCATCGGTGAGCCGGTCGGTCACATCCCCCGCCATCTCGGCAACCAACTGGCTGTCACCGACGCCGACGATCGGCATCATGGCGATGGTCGGCGACTTTCGCGGAAACATGGTATCGGGCGTGAGCACCGGTGCTGCGGCGGCAAGGCTGACGGCCGCGCTGAGGCGGTCGGCCACGCTCGCCGCCAACTCGGCAAGTTTCTGCCCCTCACCCACCCCGACGGGCTGCTCTGCGGCAACGGCCGGGGGTTTTCGCGCGAAGATGAAATCGGGCACGAAGATCGGCGCGGCGAAGGCCAGGCCGACGACCGCACCGAGCCCGGCCGCCGTCGCAAGCGCGGCTCGCAAGCCGAAGCGGAGCCGTTTCCGGGCGGGCTCTGCCGCCAGCGCCGCTCGCGCCACCGCGACCGCTTCGACGCCGGCTGTCGCGACCGGGACCTGCGCTTCATCGCCAAGGCCGCCCGGCCCGACCGTCACTTGCCCGTCGAACAGGTAGCCGCGGCCGGAAACCAGCTTGATCAACTGGCGCTGGTCGTCGCCAAGCGCGGCGCGGATTTCGCGGACGCATTGGAAAAGGCTGTCGTCGCCGACATGGACGTTCGGCCAAATCGCGTCAATCAGGTCCTGCTTGCTGAGAACGCGTCCGGCGTTGGTCACAAACAGCTGCAGCATGTCGAAGGATTTCGGGCGCAGCCGGATCGCTTCGCCACCGGGCCCGCGGAGCCTGGCACGTTGCGGGTCAAGTTCAAATCCGGCGAAACAGAGCAACTTGTGTCCGCAATCTTCTCGGGGCTGGGCTGCGCAAAGCGAATATCAGAGAAATTTCAGAAAGTCACCGCCGTCCCATCAGGACCGGGTTACCCCACCGTGGCATGATTCCCGAGTGATTTGCCGCGCCGCGGCATATCTTGGGGAGGACTGCTGGGGTGGCTATTCCGGCTTTAAGAGGAGCGGCACGTCTGCCGTCGGTCGCCTATGCCCCTCCTGGAGATCAGGGTACCTCTGCCTTTAGATGGTCCACCGATCAGGTCGATCCAAAGGAGCGCTTCGACTATTGGCGCGAGGTGCGCTCCAAGGGGCTTTTCGGGGCGACCGCCGAACTCGACCGGGAGCACCGCCCAAAGTTCGCCGGAGAATTCTCGCTTCGAAAGATCGGCTCCGCGGGCCTGATTGGCCTCCGCGCCTCGAGCTATCATGTCGAGCGCAGCGCGACCGATATCGCCAACGCGCCCAGCGACAGCCTTTGCATCTGCCAGCAGCTCGGCGGCGGCGGCTGGTTCAGGGTGCGCAATGTCGATGACTTCCACGTCGCCGGCGGAACGTTTGCGACGAGCTATTCGGATCTGCCCTACCATACGGTCCCGATCGCCGCTGAAGGCTTCGATCTTCGCATTCTGAAGGTACCGGTGGCCGACATTCTGCTGCCGCTACCCGGCCTGCACGACCTCGTCCCAAAACCGTTTACCGACCGCGCCACCCTCACCCCGCTGCTGGAATCCTGTTTCACCGACCTGACCGAAGCGGATGACGACAGCGATCCGGCAACGACGATGGCGTTGGTGCGGACGCTCACGCACCTCACATTGATCGAGCGCGGCGTTGTCCGGCCGACCAGCCGGCTGGCGCAGTACGCGGTTCGGGCCGGCCGCCTGTCCCTGGCGCGGCGATTGATGGCCCGCCACATCGCCGAGCCGCAACTGTCGCCAGCGTTTGTGGCAAGTCAGCTCGCGATCTCGGTTCGTCATCTGCACGTGCTGTTCGAAGAATCCAGCATGAGCTTCTCGCAGACCGTCACCGCGCTGCGCATCGAGCGAAGCCGCCGCCTGTTACGCGAGGCGCCGGCCATGACCATTGCCGAGATCGCCTTTGCCAGCGGCTTCGACAGCCTCGCAACGTTTTATCGCGTGTTTCGCGGGGCGCAGGGCATCACGCCCGGTGACTTCAGGGAAGCGGCGACAAGGAAATAGGTTACGAGCGCGCGACCGGTCGCGTGGCAGCAGGCTCGGCAAGCCCGACGCATTTGACCGCCAAATGACGGTTTGGCCGTTATTTGTGCGAAAACATTAAGCTTTTTCGGGCATTTGGCCGGTTCCCAGATTGACTTTGGCCGTTTCGCGCCTATGTTCCGGCCAACGCGGCCCTGGATCGACACGCGATTCCCTTGGGTTAGCCGCTCGTCAGCGTAAGTCAGAGCCCCCAGCTTTTTAAAGCGCGCCGTTTCGGGGTTGAACGCGACAGCCTTATTACCCTCGATTCCGAACGGCGGTGTCGACTAGAGGCTCAATGTCTTTTTCCCATCTCGGACTTTCCGACAAGGTTCTCGCCGCTGTTGCGGCCACCGGCTACACCACCCCTACGCCCATTCAGGAACAGGCGATCCCCCACGTTCTGGCCCGCCGCGACGTTCTCGGCATCGCCCAGACCGGCACCGGCAAGACCGCTGCCTTCGTCCTGCCCATGCTTACCATGCTGGAAAAGGGCCGCGCCCGGGCACGGATGCCCCGCACCCTGATCCTGGAGCCGACCCGCGAACTTGCCGCCCAGGTCAAAGAGAATTTCGACAAATACGGCATTGGCCAGAAACTCAATGTCGCCCTGCTGATCGGCGGCGTCTCGTTCGGCGATCAGGACACCAAATTGACCCGCGGCGTCGACGTCTTGATCGCGACCCCGGGCCGGCTGCTCGACCATACCGAGCGCGGCGGGCTGCTGCTCACCGGCGTTGAACTCCTGGTCATCGACGAAGCCGACCGCATGCTTGACATGGGCTTCATTCCGGACATCGAACGGGTCTGCAAGCTGGTCCCGTTCACGCGACAGACCCTGTTCTTTACCGCGACGATGCCGCCCGAAATCAGCCGCATCAGCGAAGCCTTCCTGCACAATCCCGAACGTATCGAAGTCTCCAAGCCCGCGACCACAGCGGTTGGTGTGTCTCAATTCCAGGTCGCCTGCGGGCGCGAGGTACACGAGAAGCGCGAGATCCTGCGCCGCCTGCTGCGCGACGCCAAGGACCTCCAGAACGCGCTCATCTTCTGCAACCGCAAGCGCGAAGTCGCCGTCGTCTACAAGTCGCTGCAAAAGCACGGCTTCAGTGTCGGTGCCCTGCATGGCGATATGGATCAGTCGGCCCGCACCGCCGCCCTCGACCAATTCCGCTCCGGCGAAATCCCGATACTGGTGGCCTCCGATGTCGCCGCCCGCGGCCTCGATATTCCCACCGTCAGCCACGTCTTCAATTTCGACGTGCCCCATCATGCCGACGACTACGTCCACCGCATCGGCCGAACCGGTCGTGCCGGCCGCGCCGGCACCGCGATCTCGATCGTCACATCGCTCGACACCAAATCGCTGGCCGCGATCGAACGGCTGATCGGAAAATCCATTCCGCGCGCGGAAGGCGACTACTCCGTGCGATCGGAAGCGTCAGGCGATATCGACCCGCCGCGCGAGGCGCGCGGCAGAGAAGGTTCTCGCGGAGGCTCCCGCCACGGTGCCAAAGATGGCTCCAGGGAAAGCGTCAAGGAAGGTTCACGTGGCGGACGCAAGCCGCGACGTGAGCGCGAACCGCGCCACGGTGAGCGCGAACCGCGCCACGCCAAGGGAGGCGAGCGCAACTCCGGCCCGCAGCCGCAGGCAGCGACCGAAGCGTTCACGCCGCCAGCGCCCGCACCGGCCTCCCGCGTGCCCTCGATCGGCCGGGCCGAACCGCGGCGCGCCCAGCGCGAGGTCGAATCGGAGCCTGCCGATCACTCGCATCTTCCGGCGTTTTTGCTGCGTCCCGTGCGCGCCCGCGTCTAACGCTTTCAACGCCGTCCACGCGGTGAACAGGGTACAGCCCTGTTTACCGGGCGTTCATTCTCCTCCCTTAACTTCACGGCGATAATTTTAGTCATTGCCTGCTGGGCGGCGCGAAACGTTGCTCGCTATTAGGGACGGATCAGTGGTGAAACTGCTGGACGAACACGAACGCACGCTGGCCTTCGCCGAGGTCGCGATGGGCCAGATCAAGTCGCTTCGGCAGACGGCCGTGCCCCGCAATTATGAAATCTGGTACGTCTACGCCACCGGTTACAACGCGCCCCTCAACAAGATCATCAACGAGACGCTGGCGCGCAACGGCAAGCTCAGCGAAGCCGACCTCGAACAGATCTACGAGACCTACCTTTCCCACATCAAAACCTCCGACCGCATCGACAAGGTCGGCGCGCGCGTGATCGGCGAGATCGACGACGTGATGACGCTGATCACCGAGGCGCTGGACATGTCGGCGAGCTACGACGCCAGCCTGAGCGGCGCCAGCCAGAAACTGTCGACCGCGCAGAACCGCGACCAGATCAAGGCGGTCGTGGACCAGCTGGTGAAATCCACCCGCGAGATGCGCGACACCAACAAGGCGCTGGAGAACCGGCTGTCGCTGTCGAAGAGCGAGATCAGCAATCTCCAGCACAGCCTGGAAGCCATCCGCGCCGAGAGCCTGACCGATCCGCTCACTGGCCTTGGCAATCGCAAATATTTCGACCGCTCGATCGAGATGGCGGTACAGGCGGCGCTGGCCAACGGCGAACCCTTGTCGCTATTGATGTTCGACATCGATCATTTCAAATCGTTCAACGATTCCTACGGCCACCTCACCGGCGATCAGGTGCTGCGTCTCGTCGGCATGTCCTTGAAACAGACCATCAAGGGACAGGACATCACCGCGCGTTATGGCGGCGAGGAATTCGCGGTTGTGCTGCCCAACACCGCGCTGCGCCAGGCGCTCACCGTTGCCGATCACATCCGCCGCGCCGTGATGGCCAAGGAATTGAAGAAGAAATCCACCGGTGAAATCCTCGGCCGCGTCACCATCTCGGTCGGCGTTTCCATGCTGAAGCCGGGCGACGACACGGATTCGCTGATCGAACGCGCCGATGCCTGCCTCTACGCCGCCAAACGCAACGGCCGCAACCGCGTGATCTGCGAAGCCGACCCCGAATACGCCGCCGACCAGCGCAGCCAGGTGGCCTGAGATTCAGCCCTTTATGGCGAGGCCGTAGGGTGGGCAAAGGCGTTCTTACGCCGTGCCCACCAACGTCCGTTCCTTATCGGGATTGGTGGGCACGCTTTGCTTTGCCCACCCTACGAGTTGCCGGTTTCTTCTTGGCCGGCGGCTTTTTCACCACAGCTCTCTTCGCAACTTTCTTCGCCGCCTTGCGCACCTTCGGACGCTTGCGCAATGCGGCGCGCTGCGCGGCGGCCAGCGCCGCCCTCGCCCAATCGCTCAGCTCCTCCGAATCGTCGAACAGCCGCGCCGGCAATTGCCAATACGAATTCACGGTCACCGTCTTCGTACGGGTCTGATACGAAAACGGCTGCGATCCTTCCGCCTCGAACTGCGGAATCGTCGTTTCATCCGCCCTGAAATACAGGCCGGCGCGCAGCGCGAGTGCGAAGTTGGTGCCGTCAGCGGAAATGCCGAAGCCGGAAAACATCCGACGGATCGTCACCGGACCGAAATCGGCAAACAGGTCGATCAGGAAATCGCGATCCATCTTCCACCGTCGTCCCGGCCTTGAGCCGGGACCCATACGCCGCAGCCCGCATTGTTGGAAAAGGAAGATAACGACTAGCGCGCAAACCAACTGCCGCCGGTGGCTATGGGTCCCCCGATGCGCAATTGCGCATCTGAGCTCAAGGCCGGGACGACGCTGTGGTTAGGTCAGCGTTCGATAACTAGTGGTCGGCCTTCGCGGCGGTCAGTTGAACCGACTCGCCGCAACCGCAGGCAGAAACCTGGTTCGGGTTGTTGAAGATGAACTGGGCCTGCATCTTGTCGGCCTTGTAGTCCATCTCGGTGCCGAGCAGGAACAGCACGGCCTTGGGATCGACCAGGATCTTGACGCCGCGGTCCTCGACCACCTCGTCGGTGGGACGGACTTCGTGGGCGTATTCGACGGTGTAGGACTGCCCGGCGCAGCCGCCGTTCTTGATGCCGA
The DNA here is from genome assembly GCF_018131075.1 of Bradyrhizobium sp. JYMT SZCCT0428. Lineage (GTDB taxonomy): Bacteria > Pseudomonadota > Alphaproteobacteria > Rhizobiales > Xanthobacteraceae > Bradyrhizobium. The sequence goes on from NZ_JAFCLS010000001.1 coordinate 87,039, forward strand.
CGCGCAGGCCGACGATTTCGGAATCGGCGCGCTTGGTCAGTTCCGTGATGCGCTCTGCCGCCGCTTCGGTCAATTTCATGACCTGCGGGCGCGGCCGCGGCTTCGGCTTGGCGGTGGGTGTTGGTGCTGTGGGCGTCATGTCATTCATGTGGTCAATCCCAGCGGCAAATCAATGCCGGTTATTTTCCCGTAAAACCGTTAACGCGCATCACCACATATTCAACACGAGGCGGGCCTCGTCGGACATGCGATCCGGCGTCCAGGCCGGCTCCCACACCAGATTGACATTGACGACGCCGACGCCGGGAACGCTGGCGACGGCGTTCTCCACCATGGTCGGCAGTTCGCCCGCCGCCGGGCAGTTCGGCGTGGTCAGCGTCATCATCACATCGACGCTGCGGTCGTCCTTGAAATCGACCTTGTAGATCAGGCCGAGTTCGTAGATGTCGGCCGGAATTTCCGGGTCGAACACCGTTTTCAGCGCCGCCACGATCTCGCCGCCGAGACGCTCGGTCTCCTCCGGCGGCAGCGCCGACTGGGTTTCCATATTGGCTTTGACTTCGTTGGCGGTTTTGACTTCGGCTGTGTCGGTCATGAAAACAAATCCTGCGCCTTGATCAGCGCCTGCACCAGATGGTCGACTTCTTCACGGGTATTATACATCCCAAACGACGCCCGGCAGGTGGCTGTGACGTTGAACCGCTCTAAAAGCGGCATCACGCAATGGGTGCCGGCGCGCACCGCAATGCCCTGGCGGTCGATCACGGTGGCGATATCGTGGGCGTGTGCGCCCTTCATCTCGAACGAGATCACCGGTCCCTTGCCGCGCGCGGTGCCGATCAGCCGCAGCGAATTGATTTCGCGCAGCCGATCCTGGGCGTAGGTCACGAGGTCGTGCTCGTGGGCGGCGATGCGCTCCTTGCCGATCGAATTGACGTAATCGATCGCAGCGCCGAGCCCTATCGATTCCACGATCGCGGGCGTGCCGGCCTCGAATTTATGCGGAGGATCGCCATAGGTGACCCAGTCCCGGGCGACTTCGCGGATCATCTCGCCGCCGCCGTTGAAGGGGCGCATCGCGACCAGATGCTCATGCTTGGCGTAGAGCACGCCGATGCCGGTCGGGCCGTACAGCTTGTGACCGGTGAAGACGTAGAAGTCGGCGTCGATGTCCTGCACGTCGATCGTCATGTGGACCGCAGCCTGGCTGCCGTCGATCAGCACCGGGATGCCGCGGGCATGCGCCAGCTTCACCACGTCCTTGACCGGCACGATGGTGCCGAGCGCATTCGACATCTGCGTGACCGCGACCAGCCTGGTGCGGTCGGTCAGCAGCTTTTCGAATTCCTCGATCAGGAAATTGCCTTCGTCGTCGACCGGCGCCCATTTGATGACCGCGCCGTGGCGCTCCCGAAGGAAATGCCAGGGCACGATGTTGGAATGGTGCTCCATGATCGAGATGATGATCTCGTCGCCGGCCTTGATGTTCGGCTCACCCCAGGACGACGCCACGAGGTTGATCGCTTCGGTGGCGTTGCGGGTGAAAATGATCTCTTCGGTACGCGCGGCGTTGAGGAATTTTGCGACCTTGGCGCGGCCGCCTTCATAGGCTTCGGTGGCGGCGTTGGCGAGGTAATGCAGCCCGCGATGCACGTTGGCGTATTCGCTCTTGTAGGCTTCCGTCATGCGATCGAGCACGGCGGTGGGCTTCTGGGCGGAGGCGGCGTTGTCGAGATAGACCAGCGGCTTGCCATAGACTTTCATCGCCAGTGCCGGAAAATCCTCCCGCACCCGCGCCACGTCATAGGCGCCGTTTTTCACCGCCGGATGCATGGTCAACCCCTCGCCTCCAGCCAGCGCTGCGCCGCTGCAATCGCAAGCTCGCGCAGGCCGTCATTCACAATCGATTCAATCGCCTCGCCGACGAAGGCCTGGATCAGCAGCGCCTGCGCTTCCTTCTCGGACAGGCCGCGTGCGCGCAGGTAAAACAGCAAGCTCTCGTCGAGCGCGCCGGTGGTGGCGCCATGGCCGCAGGTGACGTCGTCGGCAAAGATCTCGAGCTCCGGCTTGTTGTCGGCCTCGGCGTCGTCGGACAGCAGCAGCGCCCGCGTCATCATCTTGGCGTCAGTCTTCTGGGCATGCGGACGCACGATGATGCGGCCCTGGAACACCGAATGGGCGCGGTCGTCGACGACGGCGCGGAATATCTCGCGGCTGTCGCAATGCGGCACCGCGTGGTCCATGAACAGCGTGGTGTCGGCGTGCTGCTTGCCGTTGAGCAGATTGACGCCGTTGGTCTCCACCCTGGAGCCCTCGCCGGCAAACACGATGGTCGCCTGGTAGCGGCTGACGCCGGCGCCCGACATCATGCCAAAGGTGTTGAAATGCGCGTGTGCGCCGAGGCTCACCACACCAGAGGAAATATTGAAGGCGTCGCGACCATCTTCGTTGAGGCGGACATGGTCGAGGCGTGAATTGTTGCCGATCGAGATGATCAGGGAATCATGCACCTGATAGGCCTTGGCGCCCTCGGTCGCGATATAGCTTTCGACCAGGGTCGCACCGGCATCCTTGCCGAGGCGCAGCAGCGAGCGCGTGAACATCGCCGCCGGCACAGTGCCGCTGGCGATATGGACGATCTGCAGCGGCTGCGTCAGCACGACGCCGTCGGCGACATCGATCACCACGCCGTCGGTCATCATCGCGCTGTTCAGCGCCACCATGGGATTGGCATTGTCGGGCGTGAACAACAGCGTCTGCAGCGCGGCGTCGCCGGTTTCCAGCACCTCCCGCAGAGTGCGGATGCCAAGACCCTTCTCGAGACCGCCAAGTTCAGAAAGCTTTGGCGCGAACACGCCGTCGACCAGCACCAGCCGGCGGACGCCTTCGATCGCGTGCAGCTTGGCGGCGCTGGCCGCGCGCGAAAATTCCGCCGCATCCGGCGCGGGCGCCAGCGGCAGCACCTCGCGCATCAGCGCGCGCAGATCGGTGTATTTCCAGTCCTCGATCCGGCGATGCGGCAGGCCCGCTTGCGCATAGGCAGCGAAAGCCGCCTCGCGCGCCGCGGCGACCTTGTCGGCGCCGGGAAGCCGGTCGCGCGCGATCGCAAAGCTGTCGCTCAGCGCGCTCCCGGTCTCGTTTTTTACCAAAGCCACATTCATCACAAAATCCGTATCCCGCCTCAGGCTGCGTCTTCGAACTGGGCGTAGCCGGAAGCCTCGAGCTCCAGCGCCAGTTCCTTGCCGCCGCTTTTGACGACGCGGCCCTTGGACATCACGTGCACGAAATCCGGCACGATGTAGTTGAGCAGCCGCTGGTAGTGGGTGATGACGACCATGGCCCTGCCCTGCGAACGCAGCGCGTTGACGCCGTCGGCTGCGACGCGCAGCGCGTCGATGTCGAGGCCGGAATCCATTTCGTCGAGGATGCAGACGGCCGGCTCGAACAGCGCCATCTGCAGGATCTCGTTGCGCTTCTTCTCGCCGCCGGAAAACCCGACATTGACGCCGCGCTTGAGCATGTCGCGCGGAATGTTCAGGCTGGCCGCCGCTGCATAGGCCTTCTTCAAGAATTCCGGCGTCGTCAGCTGGCTCTCGCCGCGCGCCTTGCGCTGCGCGTTCAGCGCCACGTGCAGGAAGTTCATGGTGGCGACGCCGGGAATTTCCACCGGATACTGGAACGCCAGGAACACGCCCTTGGCGGCGCGCTCATCCGGCGACATCTCCAGGAGGTCTTCGCCCCTAAACAGGATTTCGCCGCCGGTGACTTCGTAGCCCGGCTTGCCGGCGATGACGTGCGACAGCGTCGATTTGCCGGAGCCGTTCGGCCCCATGATCGCGTGCACCTCGCCCGGATTTACCGTGAGCGACAGCCCATGGAGGATCTCACGCTCCTCGACACGGACTTTCAGGTCTTTGACTTCTAGTAGTGACATCACAATCTTCCGTTTTCCCTCGTCCTGAGGAGCGCCGAAGGCGCGTCTCGAAGGACGTAGCCGACAATCTTTCCGCTCATCCTTCGAGACGGCCGCTCAGGCGGCCTCCTCAGGATGAGGGCCTATCCAACCGAACCTTCGAGGCTGATCGAAATCAGCTTCTGCGCTTCCACCGCAAATTCCATCGGCAGTTGCTGCAGCACATCCTTCACAAAACCGTTGACCACGAGACCGACGGCTTCTTCCTGGCTGAGGCCGCGCTGCACGCAGTAGAACAGCACGTCTTCGGAAATCTTCGACGTGGTGGCCTCGTGCTCGAACAACGCCGAGGAGTTCTTGGCTTCGACATACGGCACGGTGTGGGCGCCGCATTTATCGCCGATCAGGAGCGAATCGCAGGCGGTGAAGTTGCGCGCGCCTGTTGCTTTCCTGTGAGCGGTGACGAGGCCGCGATAGGTGTTTTGCGAGACGCCGGCGGCAATGCCCTTCGAGATGATCCGGCTCGTCGTGTTCTTGCCGAGGTGAATCATCTTGGTGCCGGAATCGACCTGCTGGTGACCGTTCGAGATCGCGATCGAATAGAACTCGCCGCGCGAGTTGTCGCCGCGCAGGATGCAGCTCGGGTATTTCCAGGTGATCGCCGAACCGGTCTCGACCTGGGTCCAGGAGATCTTCGAATTGTTGCCGCGGCAGTCGCCACGCTTGGTGACGAAATTGTAGATGCCGCCCTTGCCCTCGGAGTTGCCGGGGTACCAGTTCTGCACCGTCGAATATTTGATCTCGGCATCGTCGTGCGTGACGAGTTCGACGACCGCGGCGTGCAACTGGTTCTCGTCGCGCTGCGGCGCGGTGCAGCCTTCGAGATAGCTGACGTAAGAGCCCTTGTCGGCGATGATCAGCGTGCGCTCGAACTGGCCGGTGTTGCGCTCGTTGATGCGGAAGTAAGTCGACAACTCCATCGGGCAGCGCACGCCCGGCGGCACATAGACGAACGAGCCGTCGGAGAAGACAGCCGAATTCAGCGTCGCGAAATAATTGTCCGAGGTCGGCACGACCGTGCCGAGATATTTCTTCACCAGTTCAGGGTGTTCGCGGATCGCTTCCGAGATCGGCATGAAGATCACGCCGGCCTGCTTCAGCTCCTTCTGGAACGTGGTCGCGACCGAAACCGAATCGAAGACAGCGTCGACCGCGATCTTGCGCTGACCTTCTGGGCGCACGACGCCTTCGAGCACCTCGACTTCGCGCAAGGGAATGCCAAGCTTCTCGTAGGTCTTCAGGATGTCGGGATCGATCTCGTCGAGCGAACCGATCGTCTTCTTCGGCTTCGGCGCCGAATAGTAATAGAGATCCTGATAGTCGATCTTGGGATAGTTGACGCGGGCCCATTGCGGCTCGGTCATGGTCAGCCAGCGGCGATAGGCCTCCAGACGCCATTCCAGCATCCAGGCCGGTTCATTCTTTTTTGCAGAGATAAACCGGACGGTGTCTTCCGACAGCCCCTTGGGAGCCTTGTCGGACTCGATCAGCGTCTCAAATCCATATCGATATTGGTCGACGTCGATCTGCCTGACGCGATCGACCGTCTCCTGTACGGCAGCCATTCCATCCTCCGCTCGCGGTTTCAAGGACCGCGGTGGATCAATCCGGCGGTTCTAGAGCCTGATCGATCCTGATTGGTTCAGAACCGATTGCTTAGAACCGTTCAACCTGTGTTTCGTCGCTCTTAAGTAAGGTATTGGAGAGCTTTCGCCAAGCCTTGAGGGCTAATTCAATCTCTGTCTGTGATGTAGACCACCCCAGACTGAGCCGCACAGCTCCCTGGGCCAGTTCCCGGCCCTGGCCCATGGCGTCCAGGACGTGCGATGGCTGGACCTTGCCGGAGGAGCAGGCCGAACCCGACGATACCGCAATACCGGCCAGATCGAAGCCAATTACGGCCGTTTCGGCCTTTAGGCCGGGAACGGTGAACAGTGTGGTATTGGGTAACCGCGGCGCAGCTTCCGAAAACACAATCATCCCGAGCGTCTGCTTCAAACCATCCTCAAGGCTGCTCTTGAGGCCCACCAGACGGCCGGCGTCCACTTCCAGAGCTGCCATGGCGGCTTTGGCAGCCGCGCCAAACGCTGAAATCCCCGCGACGTTCTCGGTACCCGCCCGGCGGCCCAGCTCCTGTCCGCCGCCGCGCAGCAGCGGCTCCAGCCCCTGCACGTCCCCGGTCAAAACAACCGCTCCGACACCCTTGGGGCCGCCGATCTTGTGCGCAGAAAGCGTGATCAGATCGGCTTCGATCGATTTGATATCAAAGGCGATTTTGCCAAGCGCCTGGATCGCATCGACATGCAGCAGCCCGCCGGCCTCATGGACGATCCGGGCCACCTCCGCCACGGGCTGAATGGCACCGGTCTCGTTATTGGCCAGCATCACCGACACCAGCGCGGGAGGACCGTTCAGCAGCTCGCGCAGATGGTCGAGGTCAACAAGGCCCGACGCCGTGACCTTGATGGTCTTGATCGCGTCGGCTGAAAACCGTCCGCCCGACAGCACGGAGGCGTGCTCGATGGCCGACACCAGGAGCCGCTGAACCGGCTGCCCCGCGCCCCGCCGCAGGAGCGGCGTCAGCGCCAGCGCGTTGGCCTCGGTTCCACCTGATGAAAAGACCACGTCCTGCGGCCGGGCGCCGACCGCCGCGGCGACCGCGGCGCGGGCTTCCTCAACCAGCCGGCGCGCCTGGCGGCCCTCGGCGTGGACCGAGGACGGGTTGCCGGCGAGCTCCCAGGCGGCCGCCATCGCCGCCTTGGCTTCCGGGCGAAGCGGCGTGGTCGCATTCCAGTCGAGATAGATCCGGTCGGGCATGCGCCGTCTTAACATCTTTCGCGAGGCGGCCAATCATTGCGCGGGCTGGCTGCTCGCCCGCACCGGCATGGCCGGTTCGGATGCCATCCGCAATCCGAACAAGGGCCTCAAGATAGTGATGCGCCGAACGATCTCATAGGTCGCCACGCAGGCGGCGATTGTGCCAAGAATCACGATCCCCGCTTCAAGCCAGGCTGGCAGACCCTGTCCGCGCAACGCATGCGCAATCATGATGATCGCGGTCTGGTGCACGATGTAATACGGGAAGATCGCATCGGTGAGATAGCGCCGCACCGCCGAATCCGCGGTCAGCCATCGCCGCGCGAAGCCGAGCAGCGCGACCATGCAAAGCCATTGATAGGATCCATAGGCCAAGCCGGCCAGGATTTTCAGCGGCGTGCCGCCGTACCTGGTCGCCCACACCGCGAGAAAAGTCAGAAAGAACCCGGCCGCCAGCGACAGCGCCAGCCAGCGCAGACGCTCCATCGCCTCCCAGATGGCCGTAGCGCGGGCCAGCACAAAGCCGAACAGGAAGACGGTCGCGAACAGCGCGTGATTGTACCAGTCGCCGAACAGCGCGTGCGTCGATGGAAAATGTGGCAGCAGGACCAGGCGATAGGCCGCAAGCAGCAGCGGCGGCACGACCAGCAGCAGCACGCCCGATAGCGCGGATGCAAGCCGCCGCTCGATCCATCCGAGAAGTCCGGGAGCCAGCCACAGCACGCCTCCCAGCGCCACCGTGTAAACCCACAGATAGGCCACGAACCAGAGATGGTTCCAAGTCGGGAGCACGATGCAGGGGTTTGGGCAGAATTGCGGCCCGAAAGCGAGGTAATGCCGCTGGTAGAAATCGACAAAGCCGGCCGGATAGCCAAGCGCCTCGACGATCTGGTCATAGGCCTGCGGTGGCACGATCACCAGCATGCCGAACACCAGGGGTATCAATAGCCGCGCTGACCGCGACCGCAGCAGCGGCCCCAATTTGTACTTGCCCAGCATGAAGCGGGTCGCCACGCCCGAAACCAGGAACAGCAGCGCCAGCCGCCATGGATTGAGCACCAGCATCACCGGTTCCAGCGCAGCGATCCGATGCGCGCTCTTGATGTGGAAGCCCCAGGAAACGTAGAGCATGCCGACATGGTAGAAGATCAGGAGGCCGAAGGCTGCGATCCGCACCCAGTCAAGATCGATGCGCCGCTCGGAGCCGGGAGCGGAATCCGGTGGTTGTGATATGGTTTGCTGCCACATGGCTTGATCCCTCAATGCACGACGAAGTTGGATGACCGACGTCAAAAATGCGCCTGATGGCCGTGGCGTCGAGCCGGTTTGGGATCAAAACCAGCCGGCTTGGGACGAGACGACCCCGCGTGGGACCAGCGGCTTGTTTCGCGGGATAACCGGCGCCGACTGGCTGGTCTACGCCGCGGTCGCAGCCGTCGCGCTCGTGATCGGCAGCGTCAACGCGCTGTCGACCGCGGACGACATCGCCCGGCGCGGCGGCTCGTATAACCTCAAGACGCCGCTGCTCTGGGAGATGACCAGCATTGCCGTCATCATCCTGTTGGCGCCGGCCCTGTTCGCCGCGGTCAGGCGAATCCGCCGGGAACCGCGCGGGCTGGTCCGTATCGCGCTGGTGATCGCGGCCATCATCGTCTTCTCCGCCGTGCACATCACCGGGATGGTGGCATTGCGCAAACTGGTGATGTGGCTGCTCGGCGGCAGCTATGATTTCCACCTTTCGCTCGCGATCCTGCTCTATGAGGCGCGCAAGGACGCGGTCACCTGCCTGTTGATCGGTGGCGGCATGTGGCTGATCGACAGCCGCCGCGAAGTCGCGGCGGTCGCGACGGCGGCCCCCGCCACGGCCGCGGAAGCGCTGCCGCATATGGTCTGGCTGCGCGACGGCACCACCCGCATCCGCATCGAACCCCGGGAGATTATCTGGATCAGTTCGGCCGGGAACTATGTCGAGTACAGCCTCGCCGATGGTCGCAGCCATCTGGTCCGCGGAACGCTGGCGGCGGCCGAGGCCCAGCTTGCGCTATACAAACTGGCACGGGTCCACCGCACCCGGCTGGCCAATCTCGACCGGGTGACCGCCGTGGCGTTGAAACCATCGGGAGATTTCGAGCTTACCTTCGACACCGGTCAGACCGCCGTGGGCAGCCGGCGCTACCGCAACGCCATCGCCTCGCTTGAACGCATCACCGCTTCAAGTTGAGCGGCAACCTTGCCATGCCGGCACCAAGCCGACCCTCGACGAAAAGAAATCCTTAAAATCCATCAACTACTTATCCCGGGCGCCGGATTCGCCTTGGCCCGGCCTCGAGCGCATAAAAACCTTGCTTTTTGCCCCTCGCCTCATGCTAGAACGCGGCCGACAGTTCACGGGGCGCCGCGCGCGCATCTCCCAAGCGACGCCTGATTGCCGTTTCTCCGCGGATCAATTCCGTCGCCAAGAAGCACTTCCAAGGATCATCCATGCCCGAAGTTATTTTCACCGGTCCCGCGGGCCGCCTCGAAGGCCGCTACCATCCGGCGAAGCAGAAGAACGCGCCGATCGCGATGATCCTGCACCCGCATCCGCAGTTTCACGGCACGATGAATCACCAGATCGTCTACCAGTGCTACTACGCGTTCGCGCATCGCGGCTTTTCCGTGCTGCGCTTCAATTTCCGCGGCGTCGGCCGCAGCCAGGGATCGTTCGACCACGGCACCGGCGAATTGTCGGATGCGGCGTCCGCGCTCGACTGGGCGCAGACCATCAATCCCGAAGCGCGCGCCTGCTGGGTTGCCGGCTTTTCGTTCGGCGCCTGGATCGGCATGCAGCTACTGATGCGCCGGCCCGAGGTCGAAGGTTTTATCTCGATCGCGCCGCCCGCCAACCTTTATGACTTCTCGTTCCTTGCGCCCTGCCCGTCGTCGGGCCTGATCGTGCATGGCGAAAAGGACGCGGTGGTGCCGCCGAAGGACGTCAACACGCTGGTCGAGAAGCTCAAGACGCAAAAGGGCATCGTGATCGACCAGCAGATCATTCCCGGCGCCAACCATTTCTTCGACGGCAAATTGCAGCCGCTGATGGAGACGGTGACCGGCTATCTCGACATGCGGCTCGCCAACGTCCGTTAACGCGGGCGGTTCCGGTGACCGCTTAGGCCGCAACGACGAAGAGATCGATCGCGACGCTCGCGAAGATGGCCGCGGATCTGTAGGTTGTAAGGTGGGTTAGGCGAAGCCGTAGCCCACCATCCAGTTTATCCCAGACACGTTTGTTTCGATTCGTAGTGGGCATCACGGAGCCTGTCATCGGGCGCGTTCGCGCGACCCGCTGGCTCCACCCACCCTACGCATTCATGCCAGCTTCAACGCCACGATCCCGGCCATGACCAGCACGATGCCGGCGATCTTCACCGGGTTGAGCGCTTCGCCGAACAGCAACACCCCCATCGTCAAGGTCCCGACCGCGCCGATGCCGGTCCACACCGTATAGGCGACACCGATCTCCAGCACCTGCAGCGCGCGGCCGAGCAGGAACACGAACGCCGCCAACAGCGCCAGCGAGGCGATGCTCCAGCCGAGCTTCGTGTAGCCGTCGGCGTATTTCATCGAGATCGCCCAGCCGACATCGAGTAGCCCGGCGGTAACCAGCGCGACCCAGGCGATCTGCGGCGACATGGCTACGCCGCCAGTTTCAGCATGTGCGCGTTATGGCGAACCAGAAACGCGTGCAGCAATTGCGGATAGTCGGTGCCGACGGCGTTGCGGACACTGTCCCGTATTGCCAGCTCCGTCCGCCATGCGCGCACCTTCGGCGTCTGTGCGAAGATCGAAAGGTCGATCAACTCGTCGAACACGTCGAAATAGCGGAAGATCGGCGCGAACACCGCATCCACGAGGCTGAATTTTTCGCCGGCGAAGAATGGACCCGACCCCAGCGCCTCCTCGACGCGCGCGAACTTCGCGGCTACCGCGACGCGTTTGGCTTCAAACACCGCGGCATCGCCTGTTGTCTCCAGTCCCCACAGCTCGCTCAGGATCGTCGACCCGAATTCCATCCAGGCCCGGTGCTGCGCCCGCCGCAAGGCATCCTGCGGGTGCAGTTTTGCACCCGCTTGCGTTTCCTCGATGTACTCGCAGATCACGTTGCTCTCGAACAGCGCCACCTCGCCCGCATCGCCGCGCACGATCAGCACCGGCACCTTGCCGGGCGGCGAAAGTTTTAAGAACCAGTCCGGCTTGTTGGCGAGGTCGATATCGACACGCTCGAACGGCACGCCCTTCTCGTTCAGCGCGATCACGGCGCGCTGCACATAGGGACAAAGCTTGTGGCTGATCAAAGTGAGTTTTGCCGTCATGACGACCTCCAAGGGCGAGGCCAAACGGCTCGCTTCATGCATCTGCATCAAACTAGATGCATCTGCATGAAGTCGTCAAGGTCGATGCAATTGCATCAACAGACCTTGATCCCGGCCGTTACGGCCTGGCCATGAGCCCCCCGGTCATCGGGATCGGCACCCCCGTGGTGGCGGGATAGCTCAGCGGCAGGCCCTTGAGCCCTCGCGCCGCCAGGAAGCCAAACGCCTGCGCCTCGATCGCATCCGAGGCCCAGCCGAGCCCATCCGCGGCTTCGACGGTGGCCGGCGCCAACCGATCGCGCAGCATCCGCAGCATGGTCAGGTTGCGGGCGCCGCCGCCGGCCACGATCCAGCTCTTCGGCACCTTCGGCAGCAACGGCACGATCCGGGCGATCGACGCGGCCGTGAACGCGGTCAGGGTCGCGGCGCCGTCCGCGGGCGACATCCCGTCAACCTTCAGCGCGGCAAAATCGTTGCGGTCGAGCGATTTGGGCGGCGGCTTGGCAAAGAACGGTAGCCCCAGCGCGCGGGCAATCCAGGCGTCATTGACCTTGCCTTGCGCGGCGGTCTGGCCTGCGGTGTCGAAGCGCTGGTTCAGGACGCGGTACATGTGGTCGTCGAGCAGCGCGTTGCCGGGCCCGGTGTCGCAGGCGATCAGCGTATCGGTCCCGTCGATATAGGTGATGTTGGAGACCCCGCCGATGTTAACCACGACGATCGGCCCCTCCCGTTCCAGCGATTGGGCCAGCGCGCGGTGATAGACCGGCACGAACGGCGCGCCCTGCCCGCCGGCGGCGACGTCGGCGGCGCGGAAATCATGCATGACGGGGATGTGGATCGCCTTGGCAAGGGCGGCGGCATCGCCGATCTGCACCGTCAATTTGCGCTCGGGCCGGTGCAGCACCGTCTGACCGTGAAAGCCGACGATGTCGATGTCCTGGGCGGAGATGCCGTGTTGCGCGGTAAAGGCGGCTACCGCCTCGGCATGGGCCAAAGTGACGGCCTGTTCAGCGTCCCGCAGGACGCCAGGCCGCGCATCGCGCTGCGGCAGGTTGACGGCCTCGTACAGCGCCTGGCGCAGCAGGCGGCGCTCCATTTCGCTGTAGGGACGATATCCGGATGGCCCAAAAGCCCGGACTTTCCGGCCATCGGTTTCGATCATGGCGACATCGACCCCGTCGAGCGAGGTGCCGCTCATCAAACCTATTGCCGTCAACATCATTGTAATCGTGCCTTCGCCACGCCCTGCTCGAATCGTCCCGCCGACGACGACCAGCTTGTGCCAAACACGGACATCTTATAATGCCACACCGCACGCGCTTGCGGCAGCCCAATCCGCTATGGTTCCGCAACTCGTTACAATTACCGTGAAAATAGAATGATCAGAGTCGCAGACCAATGACCGCATTTAAATCAGATTTCCTGAACATTTTACAGGAACGCGGCTTTATCCACCAATGTTCCGATTTCGACGGCCTCGACGCGCTCGCCGCGAAAGGCCAGGCGACCGCCTATGTCGGCTACGATTGTACCGCGCCGTCGCTGCACATCGGCAATTACCTGACCATGATGATGCTGCACTGGCTGCAGCAGAGCGGCAACAAGCCGATCACCCTGATGGGCGGCGGCACCACCATGGTCGGCGATCCCTCCGGCAAGGACGAGTCGCGCGCGATCCGCTCGATCGCGGAAATCGAGGCCAACAAGGCCTCGATCCGCGGCGTGTTCGCCAAAGTGCTGCGCTACGGCAACGGCGCCAGCGACGCCATCATGCTCGACAACGCCGAATGGCTGACCAAGCTGAACTGGATCGAAATGCTGCGCGACATCGGCCGGCATTTCTCGGTCAACCGCATGCTGACGATGGACTCGGTGCGCCTGCGGCTCGAACGCGAGCAGGAGATGAGCTTCATCGAGTTCAACTACATGGTCTGCCAGGCCTATGACTTCGTCGAGCTTGCGCGCCGCACCGGCTGCCGGCTGCAGATGGGCGGCTCCGACCAATGGGGCAACATCGTCAACGGCGTCGATCTCGGCCGCCGCATGGGCACGGAGCAGTTGTTCGCGCTGACCACGCCGCTGCTCACCACAGCCTCGGGCGCCAAGATGGGCAAGACGGCGCAAGGCGCGGTCTGGCTCAACGCCGACCAGTTCTCGCCGTACGACTTCTGGCAATACTGGCGCAACGTCGAGGACGCCGACGTCGTCAAATTCCTGAAACTGTTCACGATCCTGCCGATGAGCGAGATCAACAAGCTGGCGGCATTGCAAGGCGGCGAGATCAACGAGGCCAAGAAGGTGCTGGCGACCGAAGCGACCGCGCTGCTGCACGGCCGCGATGCCGCCAACACGTCAGCCGAAACCGCGCGGCAGACGTTTGAGGAAGGCGCGGTCTCGGAAAGCCTGCCCACGGTCGAAATTCCGCGTAACGAACTCGACGCCGGCATCGGCGTGCTCGCGGCATTCGTCAAGGCCGGCCTCGTCGCATCGAACGGCGAAGCGCGCCGCCAGATCAAGGGCGGCGGCCTTCGCGTCAATGATGCTGCCGTGACCGACGAGAAGATGGTCCTGAACGCTGATAATCTCACGCAGGAAGGCGTCATCAAGCTCTCGATGGGCAAGAAGAAGCACGTCCTGCTCAAGCCTGCATAGGCGTATTCGGTTTTGACGCTTGCGTGGGATTGCGGAAGCGCGCTCCCATGCTTTCCATGGATCAGAAGACGCCAGGAGGAGACGCGCTTGCAACGCCGCCAAAACCGGCGCGCACGGCTCTCAATGTGCTGGCGCTGTGTTTTGCGCTGTCGGTGGTCGGCCGCGGCCTCGGCGAGAGTTTTACGGTTTTCCTGAAACCGATCGCGGAGAGTTTCGCCTGGGACCGCGCCGAAGTGGTTTCGGTCTATTCGCTGACCTGGCTCGCGGGCGGGCTCATGGCGCCGTTCGTCGGCCGGCTGTTCGACCGCTCCGGGCCGCGCCTCGTCTATGCGCTCGGATTGTTGCTGCTCGGCGGCTCGTTCCTGGTCGCCTCCCGCGCGCAGGCGCTGTGGCAATTCCAGCTCTCCACCGGATTGTGCGTCGGCATCGGAATCGCGCTGATCGGCGTGGTGCCGAATTCGATCCTGCTCGGCCGCTGGTTCGGCCCGCGATTGCCGACCGCGATGGCGATCCTCTATTCGGCGACCGGTGCAGGCATCCTGGTGCTGCTGCCGGCCTCGCAACTGCTGATCGACCGCATCGGCTGGCGCGACGCCTATCACTGGTTCGGCATCGTGGTGCTGTGTCTGTTGCTGCCGCTGCTGCTGATGCCGTGGCGGCTGTTCGCGACCGGCTCGCCGCATGTGGTCAAGAAGACCGACGACGGCTTTGTCGATGATGGCTGGACGCTGAAGAGCGCGATGCTCCACCACGTCTTCTGGGCGCTGTTCTCGACCTTCTTTTTCACCGCGGTGGCGATGTACGCCATCACGGCGCAGATCGTGGCGTATCTGATCGACGCCGGCTTCCCGCCCCTGGAGGCGGCCACCGCCTGGGGATTTTCCGGCGTGGTGCTGCTGTTCGGCATGCTCGGGATCTCGACGCTCGACGGCATCATCGGCCGCAGGCCGTCGGTGCTGTTCAGCTACGGCATTTCGATTGTCGGAATCATCCTGCTCTGGCTGCTGCAATATTATCCGAACTACTGGCTGCTGACCGGCTTCATCATCTCCTTCGGCAGCATGATCGGTTCGCGCGGGCCGCTGATCACCGCGACCGCGCTGAACATTTTCCGCGGCAAGCGGGTCGGCACCATCTTCGGCACGATTTCGATCGGCAGCGGTCTCGGATCAGGGCTGGGCTCATGGGCCGGCGGCCTGATCCATGACTGGACCCACAGCTACAACGCGCTGTTCGTGTTCGCGCTGGTCAACGTGGTGCTGGGATTGATCCCGTTCCTGGTCGTGCCGGCGCTGCGGCGCTGACGATACAATCCAGGCGGCGCAATTGTCATTATGGGCGCCACCAGCTCCTTCGCCATCGGCCGCCACCACGAACCAACCGCACGACGACGAGTAGCAATATCGCGCCGATGGTCGCATTGATGATTGCGCTGATGATTCCGGTGCCGAGATGAATGCCGAGCTGCGGCAACAGCCAACTTCCGATAAAGGCGCCCACAATCCCGATAAGGAGATCGCCGACGATCCCAAAACCAGTCCCCTGCACGATTTGGCCCGCGAGCCAGCCGGCCACGAGACCGACAAACAAGATGACCAGCAAACTCTCGCCCGACATATGCATATCGTCACCTCATCGGTTGGCCGCAGCGCCAGCATTGCAGGCTGGTCCGCATCTGCCTGTATCAGATCGATCATGCCCGACCGCACAAAGTCGGCCGGGCAGATCTTCCTTGGTCATTTGTAGCGTGGCTCAGTAGCGACCGCCGCCGACACCAATGCTCACGCCGGGCGCATGAATTCCAATACCGGGTCCGCGCTCTTCATAGCCGCGGCGCTCGATATAGCGCTCGCGCGGCGCATAGCCATACGAGTCGCGAGACTCGCGAAGGATGACGCGGCGCTCCCCGCGCTCACGCCAGCAACGGCCGTCTTCGTCGCAAACCATGCGTACGTTCTGAATATGGCTGTCCGATGCGACCGGGCCAATGGAAAGCGGAGCCGCCGAGGCAGCAGTGGCAAACAACGCCGCAGCGCCGGCTGCGAGCGCGAGGGTGAGCGTTTTCATAATTTCTCCGGGGTTGATGTGTCAGGAGACCAATAGGCCGCTGGCCCTTTGGTTCCTGCGACATCTTCACGTGTTCTGCCTGGATCGAACAGCGCGAGAGGCGAAGCAATCTATTCTTTGACTTGGGGAAGGATAGGCAGGTCCAGCAGGAAATGTGCCCCTTTGGGATTTCCGGAGGTGAACGTCAGGTGGCCTTGAAGTTGCCGCACCATGCCGACGATCACCTTGAACCCCAGACTGGTTTGCGGCTGATCAATGTCGAAGCCGTCCGGAAGGCCGACGCCATGGTCGGAAACCTCGACATGAAGATGTTGGTCGATTTCCCGCGCACTGACCTCGATAACGCCACCGCCTTCGGGGTAGGCGTATTTCACCGCGTTTGTAACGAGTTCGTTGATCAGGAGCCCCAATGGAATGGCATGGTCAGCCGAAAGCAGCATTGGGTCGGCATGGCAGTGCAGCGTATGGCCATCCGTCGTACCTTGCAGCTTTTTGCAAAGCTCGTTCATGAAGTCTACGAGTTCGACAAAACCGACGTGCGAACTACGCCATAGATGATCATGCACCTGGGCGATGGTGTCGACGCGCAGGCTTGCATCCTCAAGCGCATTTCTGACATCCGGGGATAGAGCCGTACGGGCCTGGACGCGCAGCAATCCGACCACGGAAGTTAGACTGTTCTTGACGCGGTGGCTCATCTCTCGCGTCAGCAGCGCCTGGTGCTCAAGTGCCTCCTGCAGTTTGGCGTCCGCCTGCTGACGTTCGATGGCGACGCCGAGCAGGCCAGCAAAGCCGGCCAGAAAGTCGGCATCCGCCTCGTCAAACTGGCCGGGATCGGCGCTATCGACCTCCAATACGCCGAAGAACGTTTTGCCCTCCCCGCCCTTTTCGATCAGCACGTTGATCGCGCGCCTGACGCCGTGATCCTTCAGGAGCTGGGGTGTCCGGAAACGGGTCTCCACCTCCAGGTGATTCGAGATAACCGTGGCCCCGGTTTGGTAGGCGTATCCGGCCGGCGATCCGAGATCGGCGGTGAGCGAAACGCTATCGATGGTATCGAAGTCCCAGCCGACGCCGGCGCGCACCCTCAGGTGGTCTTCCTCCGGCACATATTCCAAGACTTTGGCGAATCGTGTCTGAAGCCCGTCGGCGCAAAGCTCCGTGGCCCGCTGCAGGATTTGTCGGTAGTCGCGGGTTTGCATGGCGATGCGGCCGAACTCGCCGAGCAGGGATTGCTGCCGAAGTCGGTATGGAAGCTCGTCCCGATCAGGCGATTCTGCAGGAAACTTGAATGGTTCCTGAACTGCGTCAGACGGCATATGCAATCGCGGACCTCCCGAGCACGGCCTTCGCCAGGGATCAGTTCAGATTTCAGCCAGTGCTTTCAGAGCATTATGGCAGCCCGGCGTTCGTCAGTCTGAGCAAAACAGCTCACTTCAACGCCCGGTGCGTGAGCGCCCGCTCCGGCAGCATCACGAATACGTGGGTCATGGTCTGTGGTGTGGACCACCGACAGCACGAAAGGCGGTGTGCCATCACTCACACCTTCCAGGAGGTGCGCATGCCCGATTCCGACAGCGACCGAAAGCGCGACCTAGAGTGCCTGCGCCTGGCATCGGACCTCATTGAACTCGCATCCATGTCGCTCACCCCGGCATTGAAGGCCCAGTGTCTGCGGATGGCAGCCGAATTGACCGAGCAGGCGAATCAGGGACACGGCAGCCAGTAGCCCGCTTTGGAAAGTTCCCGTCAATATGGCTGCAGAATTGCCCAGCAAATCACTGACCATCGTTCTGATCGTAGAGGACGACACACTGCTGCGGATGTGTGTCGCAGAGATTGTTGAGGAAGCAGGCTTTGCAGTCATTGAAGCTGCTGATGCAGACGCGGCGATGGCCCTGCTGGAATCCCGCTTAGACATTGCGTTGCTGCTCACAGATATCGACATGCCCGGCAGCATGAACGGATTGCAATTGGCCCACGCGGTGCGCAACCGCTGGCCGCCAATCAAAATTCTCGTCGTATCGGGACAAGTGCGGCTACAGCCCTTCGAACTTCCGCAGGACAGCTGCTTTCTCGCAAAGCCTTACCAGACTGCGGCGCTGGTCGAGGCGCTGTGTACCCTGGCGCCTCCCTTGGGCCATCCCTATCGGGAACCCAGCAATGTCCACTGAGCTGTTTTGCTCAGACTTGAGCCGCTTATTAGTGCAAATCTGATCCGCCAATCGCCGTGCCTAAAATCGGTCCGAAGCCCTCGGATCATCACGGCCATCAGCGATGCCCCAGGCGCAAATGGATTATGACCCGCGAAGCAATCAACTGCTCGGCGCCCTGGAGCCAGACAGCCGCAGGCGAATAGATTCCCACCTCGAGCCGATCGATTTCGAGCTCGAAGAGATGGTCTGCGATGCCGGCGGTCTGCTCAAACACGCCTATTTTCCGCAAGGCTCGGTTCTGTCGCTATTGACCGTTCTGGAGAATGGCGCCGCCATCGAGACGGCCAACATCGGACGCGAAGGTGCGTTCGGCCTGTTTGCAGCCATGTATAGCCGTGTCTCGTTCAACCGCTGTCTCGTGCAACTCCCGGGTCATACGGTTCGCTGCCCGATCGAGCTATTGCAACACGAATTCAAAAATAGCGAACACGTGCGCGACCTGTTCGTTAGTTACTCGGAGACCCTGCTTTCCCAGGTTCAGCAGACGGTTGCCTGCAATTCCATGCACACGACGGAAGAGCGAATGTGCAGGTGGTTGTTGATGATGCACGACCGCGCCGGCGGTGAAGCGCTGCCTTACACCCACGAGTTTCTTTCGCATATGCTCGGCGCGAACCGGAAATCCGTAACGCTTGCCGCACAGTCGATGCAGACCGCCGGTCTCATCCATTATCGCCGCGGCACCATCCAGGTACTCGACCGGGCGGGCCTGGAGAAGGCGTCATGCGAATGTTACGCCATCGTCAAGGAGCGCTTCGATGCGTTCCTGACGCCGCCTTCGACAGCGGTACAGGGCCACAACAAGGGCCGCACGGCCGGGTGAAGCACCCGCTACACACGATACCGCTCCATGACCGCGCGGTCCGGCTCGTAACCGAGCCCCGGCCCTTCCGGCACCGCGACCGCGCCATCGGCGCCGACGTCGATCGCACCGCGCCACAGGCACGCGGCACGGTTCATGTAAAAGAACTCGACGAAGGTCTTGTCGTCACGCAGCGACAGCAATTGCAGCGTCGCCAGAAGGCCCGGGCCGAAATAGGGCGAATGCGGCGCCAGCCTGACGCCCCTTTCGTCGGCCAGATCAACCACCTTCAGATATTCGGTGATGCCGCCGACCTTGGTGACCGAGGGCTGCGCGTAGCCGACCGCACCCGCATCCATCATCTGGCGGAATTGATTGATGGTGCAGGCGTTCTCGCCGGCGGCGATATCGAGCCCGCCCTTCGTGCGGGTCTCCGCCAGCGCGGCAAAATCCTCCGGCGGCCACACCGGCTCTTCCAGAAACATCGGCGCGGCCGCCTTGCATTCATGCGCGAAGGCGATCGCTTCCGCCGACGTCATCGGGCAGTTCATATCGACCATCAGCGGGATGCCGTCGCCGATCGCGCGCCGCGCGGCGAATACCGCGGGCGACGTCGTCTCATGAAGCTTGATGGCGGTGTAACCCCGCCGCAGCGCCGTCTCGCATTCGCTGGCGACGAGATCCGGTGTTCCGATCCGCAGCAGGCTGGCATAGGCCGGAATCCGCGCCCGTTTGCGCGTACCCAACAGGCGGTGAAGCGGGACGCCCTGCGCGCGGGCCGCAAGATCCCACAACGCGATATCGAGGGCGGATATCGCGAACATCGTGATGCCGTAGCGGCCGAACAGATGCAGATTGCGCTGGATACGATCCATGAAGGCGGGAATGTCAATGGCGTCAGGAACCTCGAGACCCCGCGCCTGCGGCGCAATCATTTCATCGATGGCGGTGGCACTGGATCGCGGGCACACATAGCTGAAGGCATCACCCCAGCCGGTCAGTCCCGCATCGGTCGAGACCTCGACAAGAACGATTTCGAGCGCCGATATCGCCGAGGCGCCCTGCTTGAAGCTCGCCACGCCGGCGTCATAGGGGATGCGGATGTGATGCGCACGGACGTTGGTGATCTGCATGACGCCAGCCTCCCGTTTTTTTGAAAGCTGGCGCGGGACGATGCCGATCGGCCAGATCAATCGCTGATGGCTAAATCCCTAGCAGCTCACGCCCTAATTGTTGGTCGGCGGGAATTCGATCGGGTTGTTCTGCTTGCCGGTGTTGAATTCGAAAATCTTGCGCAGCACGCCGGGCGCCATCGCTGAAATCGGATTGACGCGCAGCACCGGCGCGGCCGGCGTGCCGACGACCTCATAGGTGACGCCGATCAGGCCCTCATTGCTGCCGCCGCCAAGGAACAGGCCGAGCACGGGAATCTGGCCGAACATGTTGTTGAGCCCGTACATCGGAACGAAGGTCCCGCTCATGCGTACGGAGTTGCCGATATAATCGAGCGTGCCTTCGATGGTGGCACCGATGGTCGGGCCCTTCACGACGCCGTCCCGGATCGTGAGGTGTCCGCTCTGCCGGGTGAATTCCGCGCGCAACGCCGAGAACGACACGCCGTTCTGCCCGCCTGTCGGTGCGCCCGCCGCCGCGCGCTCCAGTTCAGGGACGCCTTTGACGGAGAAGTCGCGGATATTGATCAGGCCATCCTTGGCTGATGGTTCGACCGTCGGCGGCTCCATCGCGAGCGAGAGCTGACCGCCGAAGACCTTCGAGTTGGTATCGGTGAAGCGGAGGAACGCCCCGGCGTCATTGGTCTGCAGAATGATCAGGTCACGCCCCTGCCCCTGCACGCGCCCCCGCAAATCGGCGGTCACCGGCGTATCGCGCCCGACCTTGCCGGTCATCGCAAACGTCTTGATGACGCCATTGCGCCGGGACATCTTGGCATCGACGCTGCGCAGCGCCTCGCCATTGTGGCCGGCGACCGCGCCGAGCTTGACGTCGATGTCCAGATCGATGTTCTTGGTCTTCTTGGCGTCGGCTTCCTTGCCTGAGATCGCCGATTTGAGGAAGCCGCGGCCGTCGAACACGTCGCCGCGCATTGTCACCTTCACGACGCCATCGGCATTGCGTTCGGCTTTCAGCGAGGTCTTGTCGCCTTCCGACGGCGAGTAGGTCGGGAAGTTCGCGGTCATCAGCTCGCCATTCGCGTCGACTTCCAGCGAGCCCTTGATCGAGACGCCGCCGCCGTCGACGACGATGTCCTGGAACAGCGTCGACTGCTCCTTTTTCACGACGCTGAACGTCGCCTTGCCGGACCTGCCCGGCACCTTGACCCAACCCGGCAGGATGTTGTCGAGCCGGAGCGCGGTGAGATCGGCCTCGATGCCGACGCGGGCGTCGTTATCGCCGATCTTGCCGATCAGCTTGATCGGGATCGCGCCGCTGACGGCCGGACCGAGATCCAGCCCAAGCCGCGCGCGGCTGGCGTCATCCAGCGTCGCCGACAGCCTGATATCGGCGTCGCCCTCGTTCGGCTTGCGATAGTCCAGCGACGCCTGCTGGCCGTTGATCTTGACGTCCCCCCTGACCTGATAGCCGTTGTTGTTGGCAACGACCTTCAGCGTGTTGGCCTCCAGCTTCTGGTTCATCACCAGCTTGTCGATGGAAACCCCACCGAGATCGGCGGTCACAGCGTAAGTCGTGTCGGCCTTGGTCAGCACGCCCTTGACCGGCATACCGAGCATGATGTTAGCCGTCACCGTTCCCTTGCTCGCGTTCGGATCGATGAAATTGGCGGAGACGTCGCTGAGGCGATCGGATGCCAGGATCTCGGCCGCGGCCGCAATGGTTCCATCCATGCGGAATTTCACCTTCGACGGCGATGGCTTCGGCGCCATGTCCGGCACCTCGAAGACGAAATCCGAAATGGTGACCTTGCGACCGGCCGGCGTATCGGCGATGCCCTGGCCAATGTTGACGGTGGCGGTGCGACCCGTCACCCGTGCCTTCAGGTCGGCGTCGCGCACGACCGGCATGTCATCGACGGGGCGCACCGTCACGCCCGTCGCCGTGATATTGACCGCCAGGCCGTCGTCGGGAATCGGCGGGCCTTTGCGCGACAAATTTCGCACCGGCGAATTGACGCCGACCTCGATGCGCTGGAGCGTGCCGCGTTCGATCCGCTCGATCACCCATTCGCGCACTTCCGGCACGATCAGGACCGGCCACATCCGTTTGAGCGCGGCGGCCGACATCGGCGTACCGGCAAAGCCAAGCTGGAGCCGCGCCTCACCGGAATAATCGACGCTGCCGGTTCCGGCGACGCCGATCTCGCCATTGCTGATATCTGCCTGCGTCAGCAGAAAGCGCTTCCTGTCGGTGTCGAAACGCATGCCGATCGCGATGCGATTAAAGATCAGCGGCTGTTCGCCCTCATTGCCGGCGAGCACGATGGTGCCGCCGCTCAACCCGGCCTGCCATTCGGTGGTGGTTCCATTCGGCGGCTCCAGATGGCCGAGCAGCGTGACCCGGTTGGCACCGGAAATGATCTTGAACGGGGCGACCAGCACACGCCGCGCGGAATCCCATTCGACGTTCATTTCCGCCGCATCGATCGCCATCGGATAATCGGGCGTATCGCTGTCGATGATGTGGCCGGCACCGGCGGTAAGCTTGCCGCGGAAATAGGTCGGCAGGCCATCGCGGCCGAGTTCGCCTTTCAGTTCACCCGACAGCGGCAGGTTTGCACTGTAGGTGAGATCCTTGACCCGCATCGCCAGCAGAATATTGGCCGTCGGCACCTTGTCGGCACGCAGATCGACCGAGCGTACGCCGTTGGTCGGCGGCCCGATCACCGCCCGCAGCGACCATGGTCGCGCGCCCTCCTCGCCCACGCTCAGCGCCACGCCACCGGCGCTCGGCCGGCGAAGGCTCATGCTGATATTGTCGAAGGTCCATTTGTTGCCGCGCTGTTGGTCGTCGACGACCAGATTGCCGTTCTTCAAGCCGATCTCGTTGAGATTTTGTCCGTCGAGACCGGTCAGGCTCAGGCTGTCGAGCCAATCGAGGCCGGCCAGCAATCCGTTCTGTGCCGTCTCGGGCGCCGGCGTGCCAGGGGGCGGTGCCGGCCGCGGGAATGTGGGCGCCAGGCCAGCGTCGCGCTTCGAGGCTACGCCGGTCGCCAATGGTTTGGCCGTGTCACCAGCGGATACCGTCACCTGGCCATCCGGTGTGATTCGTACCGCGAGTTCGGCATCGACCAGATTGAGGCTCTCGGCGCGAAGCCGCCCCATCAACAATGCGGTGCCGGATAATCTCACCTCGGCTTTCGGGGCGCTTGCGACAATCGCCTGCTCGCGGTCCCTGACCACGATGTCGCGGATACGCACCGCGATTCTAATTTTGCCGGCGCGCTCGATTTGCGTGCCACCGACCTCGACCGTATTGCCGTGCCCGATATTTTCCTCGATCGCCTTCGCAAGCCAGGGCGTCGCCAGGTCGAGATTGATCGGGCCGGCGCCGAGCCGCCACCAAAGCCCGCCGAAGCAGCTCGCAAAGATCACGACCAGCACCGCAATCACGACCGATAGGCGCTTGATCCAACGTTCGCCGGTGATCCATCGGTTCAGCGCCGAAACATTGTCGCTAAACCGGTGAAAACGGGAATTGGAACGGGACAATAGCCGCCGCGCGCGGTGGCCCGCCGCCTCATCCTGGTCGGTATCCCAGCCGGCCTCGTCATCCCATTGCGAGATTTGAACCTCAGCACGCGGATTCGCCCCATGGCGCCCAAGATCTTGGCGCCCCGAACCCTGGGGTCCGGAACCTTTGAGCCCAGAACCTTGGAGCCCAGGACTTTGGGGCGAACTATTCCTACCCATTGCCTCTCGGTGCTGGCGTTGAGGTTGATCGTCGCCGCAGGCGCGCCCATCGATCTGTATCGAGCGCTCCCGTGCCGGCATCGCTGCCAATCCTCGATTAATACTGTTACTCGTAGCCCAGCCCAAGGACTCAATCGCCGACTTGATCAAACGGGCCGTCAACGAGCGGACGGGTGGTGCGTCGAATTCCTTGTAACCATACTCCGAGGTCATCAAACTTGCCCAGCAGCCGGAGCGAATCCGATAGGCCGGGACAAGACCCGCAATACCCTATTGGTTGATCCGCCGAAAGCGACGAAAGGAAGGCGTATGTCCAAGAAAACGCGCAAGAAATCCTCCAAGGGATCCGCAAAGACACCCGCAAAGACACCTGCCAAGTCACCCGCGAAGACGCCTGCCAAGAAATCCGCCCACAAAACGATCCCGGCGAAGGCAGCCCGCAGTGGCTCGAAAGCTCCAGTCAAAACGCCCGCGGCCAAGGCCGGCAAGGTGGTGGCGAAGAAGTCCGGCACGGCAGCCAAGGGCGTTTTGACCAAAGAATCCCACAAGCCGGCGTCGAAATCGTTAAAATCCAAGCCATTGACGGCACCGAAGCCGGATTTGACGTCCATTCCCGAGGCGGCCGCGAAGCCGGACAGCAAACCAGGCTTGGTCTCGGGTCGGGTTGAAGGCGCCAAAGCGCCGAGCTTCCGGCTGCCCCGGGACGGCGGTGACAGTGTGTCCCTGGCCGACTACGCCGGGCGGAAACTGGTGCTGTTCTTCTACCCCCGCGCCGACACCCCCGGCTGCACCAGGGAGGCGATCGATTTCACCCGCCTGAAGGACGCCTTCGCCGAAAGCGGAACGGCGGTGCTCGGCATCTCCGCCGATACCGTGAAGGCCCAGGAGTCCTTTCGCGACAAGCACCAGCTCTCGATTGCTCTGATTTCGGATGAAAAACACGAGATGCTAGAGGCCTATGGCGCCTGGGGCGAAAAATCCATGTATGGCAGGACCTTCCTCGGGATTCTTCGGACTACCGTTCTGATCGGTAAAGACGGCAAGATCGCCAAAATCTGGCGCAATGTGCGGGTCGATGGCCACGCCGACGAGGTATTGGCCGCAGCGCAAGGATTATAGTTTTCCAGTTCCATTTCCCAAAAATTAACCATGAGTGGGTCAAATCGGCCTCGCAAATTGAGCCGTACGGAACCCCTGTCCGACCGGCGCGGGAGAGCCGATGTCGTACCGTTCCGGTCATCATTCCGAGTACCACCAGCACCATCATCCCCATGACAGCCGGGCGCGACGTCCCGCGGCGCAGGCCGCGGCACTCCCCCCGGCCAATGACGGCTATGCCATTGTCCATGCCGGCAAGCAGGTGCGGTTCAGGCCCGTGGTGTTCTGGATCGTCGTCGGCACGGTCGTCGTGCTCGGAATGTGGTCGGCGGCGACCGCCACCTATTTCGCCTTTCGCGACGACGTCCTGACCCGGCTGATCGCCCGCCAGGCCGAGATGCAATACGCCTATGAAGACCGCATCGCCGAGTTGCGCGCCAAGGTCGATCGCACCACCAGCCGCCAATTGCTCGACCAGGAACAGTTCGACCAGAAGCTCGACCAGATCATGAAGCGCCAGACCGCGCTGGAATCCCGCGCCACCGCACTCGGCTCCATTCCGGACAGCACGGCCACCGGATCGATCCGGCCGCCGGCCCGCGGCGCCGCCGCCGATACCCCCGCTTCCGGGACACCGAAGCCCAGCCCGATCAGCGACACCGTGATCTTTGTGGCGCCGCCGGATCGTGAAGCCCGTCTGGAGTCGCGCGCACCGGTCGTCGTCAAGCAGCAAGCCAACCAGTACGCCAAGGTTCAGGGCGTCGACAACGTCCTGGTCCGCCTGCAGACCTCGCTCGACCAGGTTGAGCGGCGCCAGATGGCGGCGCTGAGCTCGGTCGAAGACAGCATGGAATCGCGCGTCCGCCGGATGCGCGGCGTGTTCACCGATCTCGGCCTCGACATGGCACAACTCGAAGCCGCGACGCCACGTTCGGGCGTCGGCGGTCCCTTCGTTCCGGTGAAGCTTGGGGCCGATGCCGGTCCGTTCGAGCGCCAGCTCAACCGGATCAACGCCACCCGTGCCCAGGTCGAGCGGCTCAACCGCACGCTCGCCCTGGTGCCCTATCGCAAACCCGTCGTCGGCGAGGTCGAGTTCACCTCCGGCTTCGGCGTTCGCAGCGATCCTTTCCTCGGCCGGCCGGCGATGCATACCGGCCTCGATTTCCGCGCTGCGACCGGCGATCCCGTGCGCGCGACCGCGAACGGCAAAGTGGCTTCATCGGGATGGATGGGCGGCTATGGCCGCATGGTCGAGATCGACCACGGCAATGGGCTGTCGACCCGCTACGGCCATCTGTCGGAGATCCACGTCAGGGTCGGCGACGTCGTCAAGATCGGACAGGTGATCGGTGCGGTCGGCTCAACCGGCCGCTCGACCGGTCCGCATCTGCATTACGAAACACGGATCGACGGCGACGCGGTCGATCCGCAGAAGTTTTTGCGGGCCGGCGTGCGGCTCAGCTCAGGCTAGACAGAAAATCCCGAAAACAACCCCATGCACAGTTAGGATCGAATACGGCGAACGGTATTAACACCTCGGCGGCGATTACCGTCGACCGCCACCGCCCATTCCACCGCCACCGGGACCACCTCCGCCGAAGCCGCCTGGGCCACCGCCAGGTCCGCCGAATCCCCCCGGCCCAGACGGGCCGCCCGGGAATCCGGGGCTCCCGCCGGGTGACATAGACCCACCGGGATCGCTCGCGCGACCCGGGCTTGGAGCTCCGCCTGGCCCTTGAGGAGAACCGCCGGGAACGTGCGTGCCGCCCTGACCGGGCGCTGAGCCTGGAGCTCTGGGGCCAGCCGGATTTCCGATGGACGAGCCCGGGAATTGGCTGACGGATTGCACGGATTCAACGCGCAAGTTTCGCGAACTGTCGAGCACGGCATTCACCACCACGCGTGAGTCGCCGGCCGCGGGCTGGAAGCGCGACACATCGCGCGCGACATAGCCCGATCCGAATTGCAGATTGTCTCCGACCCTTCGCACATAGCCTTCGATCGACAAACGGGTTGCGCCGGTCAAATCGGAAAAATCGTCCCGTCTCGCGTGCGCGACCTGCATCACGCCTTGCGCAAACTGCCCGTCGGCGTGAACGCGCTGACCGATCAGCGCCGGATCCGCACCGGCAAGACGCAAGCCACCGATCCGCACGCCATCGCGATCGCGTTCCAGCAATCCTGTGACTCGCGTGGTGTTGTCGCGTCGCTTCTCAACGAGGCTGGCGACGATGACGCCGTCGGTTCGCCGGAGCCCGGACACCGCAACGTAAGTGCCGGGACGCCAGGTTTCGCGTCCCGTGAACGTCACCCTCTGACCCAGCACCGACATCTCGCCGGCGCCGACGGATTGGATCGGTCCGATCACTTCGCTGACGGCCGAGATACCGCGGGTGGTCAGCGCGCCATTGGCCTGGCGCATCGCCACGACGCGCGCGACGTGTCCGATCCGCAGCGCCTTGATCGACGCCGCCTCGCCGTTGATCCGCACCGGCACGTCGGGCGCATAGCCGATGCGCTCGCCGTTGACGAAGATGCTGCCGAAACGCTGGATGACGCCGACAATGCCGGTACCGCCGATGCCGTGATCGTCACCGATTCTCGGGGCGCCGGTGCCCCCGATACCCTGATCGTCGCCGCTGCGGCCGCCCCGGACCTGTGCCCAGGCCGAGGAAACGCCCGCAAGCCAGAACCCCGCCAGCAGCGACCGACGGGTGACGATCGGCGGTTTGCTCATGGTTGGCCGCCTTCTTTGGCGTCATCGCCGTCCGGCGTCTCGTGGTAGATATAGACACCGAAATTCCACCTGGCGTCGCCGCCCTTGTCCTTGGCGACCGCGCGGTTGGCTTCGCGGTTGGCGGTCTTCAGCGCGTCCATCGCAAGTTCGCGCGAACGTGCTTCGAGGCGCTTGGCCAATTTGGGCGACAGGCCGTCATAATGCACTGCGCGCTCGAGGAAGCGCGGAGTGACCGCCGACACGTTGTCCGCCGCCGCCGCGACGTGGTCGTGCAGGTTGCGGCCGAGATAGTGCCATTTGCGATCGTCGTCGCCGCGCGGAACGAAGGCGGTATCGACCAGCACGATCTCTTCATTCGCGTTGATGCTGACAAGTTGCCGGTCGAGCCATTCGTCCAGCACCGCGCGCGGCCGGACATCCTTGGTGACCGATTCGACGAGCGCCTCGAACGAGGGCGCGTCGCCATCGGCGGTGCGCGGCAATGGCAAGGGGTCGCCGGCCTTGTCGGTGAATTCGGGCGCGGCCATCCAGCGGGCGATGATCGCGCTGGTGCGCGACAGCGTGGCCGGCGTTTCGTTGACGGGCGTTCCGGCGCCGCGCAGCCGGGCCACTTCCTTGCGGTGGATCCCGGTCAGCAGGCTGACGCGGCTGTCGGTCTGCTCCTTGCCGTCAAGCGCGAAGTCATGCTCGGCGACATTGACGAAGAGTTCGCGCAAGAGCTGCGCCAGCGCGGGAAACGTCATGCCGCCGCGGATGCATAACCTCACCAGCGGACGCAGCAGGCGCGCCAACGGCGCCTGCAGCCGGTCCGCGGCGATCGGTTGATGCGAGGCCGGCTTTGGCGGCGGCGGGTTAGCACTCATGGCGAAACTGTAGCCGCGCCCGGCGTGGGACACAATCCCACTTTTTCGCGGCTGGTTATTGACGTGTGAAATTTTCCCACATATACGCAAATCATCCAATCAGGGGAACCCAGCCATGCACGTCCTTTCGCCCCGCAATTCCGCTCCATCCCACCCGGCGGCACGTCACCTCGCCCAAAGCGCGAGGCCGGCGGTCGTCGTGCCCGTGCTGCCGGCGTTGATCCGCTGCGTGACGTTTTTTGCCGCGCTGGCGACGCCGTTCGTCGCCGCCCTTTTCATCCGCTGACCGGCGCGAGCTGCATGATGACTTCGATCGACGCCTCCGCCCGCCGCCTGTCGGTGCTTCACATCTTCAAGGTCTATTATCCCGACCTGTTCGGCGGGACTCTCACCGTGATCCGCGACATCTGCACCGGACTGAAGGCCAGCTTCGCCTTCGCCGTGCTGGTCTGTTCCAGCCCGAATGGACGCCGCCGGATCGTCGTGCACGACGTGCCGGTCGAGCGCGTGCGCTCGTTCGGCGACATCCTGTCACTGCCGTTTGCGCCGACCTATCCGTTGCGGCTGTGGCGCCGGATCACACAGCACGATCTCCTGGTGCTTCATGCGCCGTTTCCGCTGGCTGACCTGGTGTTCGCGCTCGGGTTTGGCCGCAAGCGGCCGCTCGTCGTGCACTGGCATGCCGACATCGTCACGCACGCCAAGCTCAGGCGGTTCGTCGAGCCGCTGATGCGCCGGACGCTCTCGCGGGCGGAAGCGATCATCGTCTCGGATCGTGCCTTGCTGGACGAAACCCCGTTGCTGCGCGAGTTCGCCGACAAATGCCACATCGTCCCCTTCGGCATCGACGTCTCGAAGTATGAGCGGCCGGTCCCGCGTCACCCCGACCTCAAGGTCGGGCATGATCGCGGGCGGCTGGTGCTCGCTTGCGGCCGCCTTGTTCCTTACAAGGGCTTCGATGTGCTGATCCGGGCCGCTGTCGGCCGAACCTTCGAGGTCTGGATCGTTGGCGAGGGCCGCGAACGCGCGAGGCTGGATCAGCTGATCCAGAGCCTCGGCGTCGCCGATCGCGTACGTCTGCTCGGCTCCGTTCCCGATGGTGAACTGGTCAAATTGATGTACATCGCTGATGTCTTCGTGATGCCGTCGGTGACGTCGGCGGAAACCTTCGGACTGGTTCAACTGGAAGCGATGGCGGCAGGTCGCCCCGTCATCAACACGTCGCTCGACACCGCCGTTCCACATATCGCACGTGATGGGATCGAGGCCATCACCGTGCCGCCGGGCGATCACGGCAAGCTGGCAGAAGCGATCGACGTCCTGATCCGCGACCCGGAGCGACGCCAGCGCATGGGGCTTGCCGCCCGGCGGCGCGCCATGACGAAATATTCCACCACGCAATTCAAGCAGGCGATCGAGGCGATCTATCTCGATGCCGTCACCAGCAAGGAGGAAGTGCGGTCCGCCCGCGCCATGGCATCCGAAACCGCCGGCCTCGTCGGCGCGGTCAGGATCGCAGCCACCCTCGCCTGGTCGGATATGCGTCACCGTTACGTCCGCTCGCTGCTGGGTCCGTTCTGGATGTCGATCCAGATGGCGATCATGGTCGCGGTGCTGGGCTCGGTGATCGGACATTTGTCCAACGCCAACGCCGTCGCGCGGCTTCCGATGCTGGCGATCAGCCTGACGGCCTGGACCTTTCTCAACAACGTCGTGCTGGATGCGACGACGGCGCTGCAGAATTCGGCCGGCTTGATCAAGGATCGCGCGCTGCCGCCGGTGATCTTCCTGCTGCAATGCCTGTTCCGGCAGGCGCTGTTCGCGCTCCACAATGCCAGCGTGCCGTTTGTCCTCTGGCTTGCTTTGGCCCGGACCGATATCGAAGGCTGCATCGCGGCCCTGCCGGGATTTGCGCTGTTCGTCGCCTGCACGCTTGGCCTCGGCCTGGTCCTCGGCGCATTGGCCACGCGATTCCGCGACATGAAGCCGATCATCGAATCGACGCTGACGCTGGCCTTCCTGTCCTCCCCGGTGATCTGGACGGCGGAGATGATCAACCCGAATTCCACGGTCATGCGGCTCAATCCGCTGACGCATTTGTTCGCCGTGTGGCGCGAACCGCTGGCGACCGGTCATGTCAGCATGACCAGCATCATTTACGCCCTGGTGTGCGTCGCTGTACTGGCAATCGCGAGCGTCGTGACGGTCGCGCAGCTGCGCAAAGCTGCGTTCTGGATCTGAATCATGGTCAGCATCAGCCTGCGCGACGTCAGCCTCGATTATCCGCTCTATGGAGCCTACGACTTCTCAGTCAAGCGCCGCCTGCTCGGACGGTTGCTCAACGAACGGAGCGAGACGCGCACGATCCGCGCCATCGACAACATGTCGCTCGAAGCCACCGCCGGTGCGCGCATCGGCCTTGCCGGGCCGAACGGCTCCGGAAAATCGACCCTGCTGCGGCTGCTTGCCGGCGTCTATCCGCCGACGCGCGGCCGCATGGAGATATCAGGCAGTGTCGTGCCGCTGATCGGCCTGAACGCAGGCGCCAACATGGATTTCGTGGCTGACGACAATATCCGCCTGCTGCTGCGGATCAGCGGACACAAGCCGACACAGGCCGTCGTGGACGAGATCTGGCAGTTCACCGAGCTCGAAGAACGCATGCGGCATATGCCGCTGCGCATGTTCTCCTCGGGCATGCTGATGCGCGTGCTGTTCGCCACCGCCACGGCGTTTCCGGCCGACATTCTGCTGCTCGACGAATGGCTGAGTGTGGTCGACGAAAAATTCTCAGCGAAGGCCGAGCAGCGGATGCTCAAGCTGGTCTCGATGGCCGCGATCGTGATCATCGCGTCCCACGATCAGGCGCTGCTGCGCCGCACCTGCACCAGCGTCATCAACCTCGATCAAGGGCGCATCGTACGCACGGTACCGCTCGACAGATATTCCGAACGCCCATTCGAACTGGAAGAGAAGAGAGCATGAAGATCCTGGTTGTCAGCGAGGCACTCGGCGAGCCGAACCACAAGCGCGGCATTTTTCATTTCACGCGCGAGCTGATCCGGTCGCTCGCCGCCGACGGCCACGACCTGACGCTGCTCGTCGAAACGACGCGCCGCTATCGTCAGTTGCGGACCCGGCAGCGGCGCGCGCAACTGTTCCCGGCGGATTCGCGCCTGATCGAGCTGTTGGCGCTTTACCGGTTCCTGGACGAAGCCGACATGAACGAGCCGGTGACGCGGAGCGCGGTGCGGCGCACGATCGACTGGGTCAAACACCGGATCCGCGCGTGCACCTCGTGGGAGTTCGGCGCCTGCCTGCTGCGGGCGATCGGGCTGCTGCCCCTGCGGGCCAAGCTGATCGAAAACAAGACCGCCGGGCTGGAATACATCCCGACCGATTTACGGCACCTCGAACTGTTTCGCGACTTTCTGCTCGAACCCGGATTTTACAGCTACCAGGACGCTTCGGCGCTGACCCTGCTGCCACCGCCGCAGATCGATACCCGCGACTATGACGTCATCCTGGTCGATACGCCGACGCGGGTTGCGATCAAGCGCGGCCCCAACGCCAAGGTCATCTGCGTGGTCCACGACTTGCTGCCGCTCACGGATCTGAAGCTGAGCGACGTCGCGACGCGCCTGTTCCTGTCGCGCCTGATGACCAGTCTGCATCAGGCCGACGAACTGGCCTTCGTTTCCAACTACAGCATGAACCGGTTCCGCGATCTGCTGCCGCAATTCTTCTACCTGCCGGCGCGGGTGGTCTACCCGCGTACGCGCTTCGAACCGTTCCGGCTCGCGCCGGTGCCGGTTTCGACCGCACGGCCGGGACAGCCGACCTTTGTCGTGATCGTTTCGGCGGAACCGCGAAAGAACCTCAACGCGGTGGTCCGCGCCTTCCGCAAAATGCCCCATGCCGACCTCGTCGTGATCGGTTACGCCGGCGGCACCAGCCTGATGCGCAATCCGCCGCCGAACGTCCGCTTTGCGGGCTATGTCGAGGAACATGAGAAGGCCGCGCTGATATCAGATGCGCACGGCCTGATCATGCCGAGCCTGGCCGAAGGCTTTGGCGTGCCCATCATCGAAGCGCTGGCGGCCAACACACCCGTTCTGTGCTCGGACATTCCGGTGTTTCGCGAAGTGGCGGGCGAACTTGCCGATTATTTCGATCCGTTCTCGACCGAATCCATCTGCGCGTCCGTCACCCGGGTGCTCTCCGGTCAGGATGAATGGCGCCGCAAAATTCGCGAGCGCCGCGGCGAACTGGTGGAACGCTTCGGCCCCCAGACCCAGGCCCGCGATCTTCTCGCTCCCCCCAGAACCGTCGAGTACCTGGTCGCCGCGCAATAGGACGACGGCTGAATCGCCGACGCCTCTTGGCGACGGCCTGACCGAGACCTTCAGAACCTTGCAAAATCTTGGGATGCTGCGATGACGAGCGTCGAGCG
The DNA here is from genome assembly GCF_018131075.1 of Bradyrhizobium sp. JYMT SZCCT0428. Classification (GTDB taxonomy): domain Bacteria; phylum Pseudomonadota; class Alphaproteobacteria; order Rhizobiales; family Xanthobacteraceae; genus Bradyrhizobium. The sequence goes on from NZ_JAFCLS010000001.1 coordinate 119,958, forward strand.
TAATTTGCTGTGCGACCATGCCGGATCGGCCGGACAGGCGGGATGGCGCGGCACGCTACGCCGTCTGGCGGTCGATGTCCGCAATGCCGATATCCTGGCGGCCCTGACCGCGGCTGCGTTGCCGTGGTCGACCTCCGCCACGGCCATCCTCATCGTGCTCTGGCTCGTCGTCCTTGTCCCGACCATCGATAGGGACGCCTTCGTTCGTCATCTGGCGCATCCGGCCTGCGCCCTACCCTACGCGTTTGTCGCGCTCGCCATTCTCGGCGTGTTCTGGACGGACGGCACATGGTCGGCGGCCCTGCACGGCATCAAACCAGTCGCAAAACTGCTGATGATCCCGTTTCTGCTCTATCACTTTCAGCGTTCGCAGCGCGCCAGTTGGGTTTTTGCAGCGTTCCTCGTTTCATGCACCCTGATGATGATCCTGTCCTGGATCGTGCTCTACGCGCCGCAGTTCAAGCTTGGGCCGACCGCCTCGGATGGCGTTCCCGTCAAGAACTATATCGACCAGAGCCAGGAGTTCGCGCTGTGTGCGTTTGCGCTGGCGTTGCCGGCGCTGATCGCGCTTCGCGAGCGGCGGCTGGCCGCGGCGATCGGCTGGCTGGTGCTGTCGGTGGCGTTCGTTGCGAACATGATGTTCGTGGCCTCGGCACGCACGGCGCTGGTGTACATGCCGGTGCTTCTGGTGCTGTTCACCGCCTTGCATCTGAGCCGGCGCACCATGCCGGCGCTGTTTGCGGCGGCCATCGTTGCCGCCGCCATCGTCTGGTCGACCTCGCCCTACCTGCGGCAGCGCATCGCCGACATTGCGACCGAGTATCAGGGCTATGAAACCAACACCGTGGTGTCGACAGCGCAGCGATTGCATTATTGGCGCAAGTCGCTCGGCTTCTTTGCCGATGCTCCGCTGTTCGGCCACGGCACCGGCTCGACCCGGCAGCTGTTCGCGCGCGCGGCCGCCGGGCAGACGGGGCTATGGGCCGAGGTGGTCAGCAATCCGCACAACCAGACCCTCAACGTTGCCGTGCAATGGGGACTGCTCGGCGTCATTACGCTGTACGGGATGTGGCTGAGCCATCTCCTGCTGTTCCGCGGCGACGGCCTGGCGGCCTGGATCGGGCTCGTCACCGTCGTGCAGAACTTCGTCAGCTCCCTCTTGAACTCGCATCTGTTCGATTTTCACGAGGGATGGATGTACGTGCTCGGCGTCGGCGTTGCCGGCGGAATGTCGCTGCGCGCGACCATCCGGAACCGAAGTTCAGGTGCCTGATATCGTCCCGATTGTCACCACCACCGACCTCTCGCGAAAACATTGTCGGCCTCTAGTGCCCGACCTCACCCGCGATGATGTCGCCGAACAGCTCCCAGCTTGCGCCGTTGAACTTCATCAGCTGCATCTGCTCGATCGGAAAGAAATCGTTCGCCCCGGTATTGATCTGGATACCGGGCAGCAGCACGTCGCTGGTAACGCCTTTCAGGCTGGCGGCCTGCTTCATCACGTTCTCGCGCGTGAGATTGTCGCCGCATTGTTTCAGCACCTGGACCATGGTCTGCGCGGTCGCGTAGCCATAGACGTTGTTGTTGTTGGTCTTGTCGCCCTCCGGAAAAAACTTGTCCATGAACGCGGCCCACGCCTTGATGCCGGGATCGTCCTTCCACACGGGATCGGTCGGATCCTTGATGTAGGCCGTCGAAATAATACCCTTGGCGTTGTCCAGTCCGGCCGGCTTGAGCACGGTGGCCACCGACGTCGAGACGTTACCGAGGAAATAGACCGGCTTCCAGCCGAGTTCCGCCACCTTGCGGATTGCCTGCGCCGCGCCCTTGGCGCCGCCCAGGTCATGAAGATATCGGCGCCGGAGTCTTTCAGCGACACGATCTGCGAATCGAGGGTGGGATCGGCAACCTCGTATGATTTGTCCGCGATGATCATGTTGGCCTTGGCGCCGAGGCCGTCGCGCAATCCCTTCATCTGATCCCGGCCGGCGTCGTCATTCTGCCAGATCGCGGCGATCCTGCCGTTCGGATAGTTCTTCAGGATGTAGGCCGCGTAGATCCGGCCCTCGCTCTGGTAGTTGGGCTGCCAGCCCATGGTCCACGGAAAGTTCTGCGGATCGCCAAACTTGGTGGCCCCTGTCGCCACGAAAAGCTGCGGGACCTTCTTGGCGTTCATGTATTTCTGGATCGCCGAGTTCGACGGCGTACCGAGCGGCTGGAACACCAGCAAAACCTCGTCGCTCTCCACCAGCTTGCGCGCCTGCTCGACGGCTTTCGGCGGACTGTAGGCGTCGTCATAGCTGATGAAACTGATCTTGCGGCCGTTGATGCCGCCTTCGGCGTTGATCTTGTTGAAATACGCGGCCTGGGCCTTGCCGATGGTGCCGTAAGCGGAGGCCGGACCGCTATAGGGCATGATGTTGCCGATCTTGATTTCGGTATCGGACGCGCCCGGATCGTATTTCTTCTGCGCGTGGGCTGCGGTCGCGGTCATCGCGGCGATCGCCGTCATGGCAACCAGGGTTCGGATTCGAGCCGTCATCGTTCTCTCCCACGCTTTATTATTTTGACGAAGTGTCGCAATCCGCGCGCGGACTGGCAAGCGGCCGCTTATTCCGCTGGATGAAACAGCATTGTTGCGCGTCGCCTTTTATGATTGATGCAGGGCGACACGTTTCCCCTGCAAGGTTTCCTTAGAATTGAACCCGACGACACGCATTGGCCCCCGACATCCGAAGCTCGCCGCAGGCGGATTCCGCGCCGCGCGCTGGCTGGCCGCGAAGACGTTTGGCGCGGCCGGCTTTCACCAGCTCGGCTCGAAATTCGCCGACGCGCGGATCGCGCATGCGCGCGAAAAGCTCGCGCGCGGGGAAACGGTCTATCTCGCCGGCCTCGGCGCGCCCGGCACGCATAATTCGGGCGTGGCGCTGGTCGAGGTGACGCAGGCCCATGGCCCCCGCCTGATCCTCAACAACGAGGAAGAACGTTTCTCCGCCAACAAGCACACGACGGAATATCCGCGCGCCTCTGTTGATGCGATGGTTGCAGCCTTGCGCGGCATCGGACGCGACATCGGCGATATCGACGCCTGGCTGACCAGCTGGGACTACCCGACACTGGCGGGAACACTGGCGCGCTCGGTGCTGGAAGAAATCCCGCAAAGCCTGAAGCTGCTGCGCACCACCGAAGCGGCCGGCTTCGACGGACGGCGACTCGACCAGATGACGCGCACGCCAAAGATCCTTGCGAAGCAGTTGGGGCTTTCCGAGCGCGTGCAGCTGATCTGCCTGCCGCATCACGACAACCATGCCTGGTTTTCCTATGCGGCCTCGCCCTTCGCCGCAGACGGCGAGCCGGTGGCGGTCGCGGTGCTCGACGGCACCGGCGATCAGGGCTCGATCTCGCTGTACGTCGTCCAGAAAGGCAAGATGCGCCGGCTCTACTGCAACGACAGCATGTTTGATTCACTGGGCGCGTTCTACAGCGTGATTTCATCGACGCAGGGCGGCTGGACCTGGCTCTCCAGCGAAGGCCGCTATATGGGCGCGGCCGCCTGGGGCGACATGAACCGCACGACAAATCCGTATTACGCGCGGCTGCGAAACGTCCTGCATTTCGGCGAAGCCGGCGAAGTCAGGCTCAACCGCGCGATGGCCAACTGGTATTGCGACCCGTTCGATAACCCTTACAAGACGGCCCTCACCGACATCCTTGGGCCACCGCTCACGCCCGACCAGCTCTGGAATCCCGACGCGGTGCTGCGCGTCGAGGACATCCATCACCGTCCCGACACCAAGGATCGCCTCGACAAGGCCGCCGCAACGCAACTGGTGTTCGAGGACGCCATGATCCATGTCGTGGATCATCTGCTGCGCATCACAGGCGCGAGCCGGCTGGTGCTCACCGGCGGCGTGGCGCTGAACGCGATCGGCAACATGCGCCTGCTCGAACATTTCGATGAAGCCTGGTTCGCAGCCGCGCAGCAACGCAAGGCGCGCCTGCATCTGTGGGTGCCGCCGGTGCCCGGCGATCCCGGCGTCACCATCGGCGCCGCCTGGCTGTTCGCGCATCTGGCGGGCGCCCCGCGCGGCGCGCCGATGACGCATGCATTCTATTGCGGCCTGCCCCCCTCCAACGAAGCCATTGCGAGCGCGCTCGGCGCCGATGACATCGCCTCGCAGCGGATCGGCGATATCTCGACCGCTGATGGACGCGACGCCATCGCCGATCTGATGGCGGCCGTGGTCGCGCAGGGCGGCGTGATCGCGCTCTATCAGGGTGCCGCCGAGACCGGCCCGCGCGCGCTCGGCCACCGCTCGATCCTCGCCAATCCCTGCGATCCCAACGCGCGCGAGCGGCTCAACGAGCGCGTCAAGTACCGCGAGGCGATCCGCCCGCTGGCGCCGATGGCAACGCTGGAAGCTGCCCGGGAATATTTCGATCTGCTGCCGGGCGCCTCCGACGCCGGTTACAACGCCTACAATTACATGGTGCTGACGGCGCAATCGAAGCCGGGCGCACGTGACAAAATTCCGGCCGTAATTCACGCCGACGGCACCGGCCGGATCCAGATCGTCAATGCGGATGACGATCCCCTCACCCACGCTTATCTGAAAGCGCTCGGCCGTCACATCGGCGTCGAGATATCCGTCAACACGTCCTTCAATGTCGCCGGTCCAATCGCGCAAACGCCGCAGCAGGCCATCGACACGCTGCGCCGCTCCAAGGGGCTCGATGCCGTCGTGCTGGTCGCAGATGACGGCGCGGTCTATGCCGCCTGGCACGGCGGCGAGCGCGACAGCGGACGGTTTTCAAGCTGGTTCGCGCAGTGGCAAGCCCGCCGGTAAGGTTGACAAGTTAGCTTAACCAGCGACTTCAATTGCGTAACGACAGCCGCGCGCTATCGTGCGTGCAGTGGACGATTTTGTTCGTTCCAACCCCTGTTAACTTCGCCGTCGGGCGATCATATTCCGCCCGGCGGCCTCGTTAAATCGTGAGCGCGCGCCATGCATGCGGAAAGCCAGGAACGGTTACGAATACTGAGCCTCAGTCCGAAGCCCGCCTGGGCCGAAGTCTGGCACTTGCGGAAGATTTTCATTCCGCGGCGATCCATCACCGGACGCTTGCTGACCGGCAAGGTCTGGCGTCGTCATGACGGAAGGCGCTGGATCTACAAGAAATTCATCGAACCCACCGGCTGAGCGCCATCTATCCGATAACAGCCGGCCGTCGAAACAACCCGAGCACCCGCCCGTCGATCAACAGCAGCGCGCTGCCGATCACCAGCGCGCCCGCGATCTCGCGCGGCGAAATCTGCTCGCCCAGCACCAAATAGCCGAGCACGATGGCGGTGACCGGAATCAACAGCGTCACCAGCATGACATTGGTGGCGCCGGAGCGCCGCAAGATCTGGAAGAACACGATATAGGCCAGCGCCGTCGACAGGACAGCCAGACCGATCACGGCGCCCCACGTCGCAAGCCCCGGCATCGGCAATTGCCAGGGACGTTCGATGAAGCCAGCGACAACCATCATCATGATGCTCGAGGCCAGCAACTGAAACGTCGCCGTCCCCAGCGGCGGCGAGTTCGACAAAAGCCGTCGCGCCAATAGCGCCGACAAGCCATAGCTGAACGCACCGGCAAGGCAGAGCAGGATGCCGATGCCCTGCCCACTCCAGATTCCGTCGCCGTCAAAACTCCAGCCGCGCAGGATAACGACGCCGATCAAGCCCACCACGACGCCCGCGATCCGCCGCGCCTGCAGCTTCTCTTCACCGGCCACCGCCATCACCACGACGGTAAACAACGGCGTGGTGGCGTTGAGGATCGAGGCGAGCCCGCTCGGGATGGTCATCTGTCCCGCCACGATCAGCGAGAACGGCAATACGTTGTTGAAAAGCCCGATCGCGAAGAACGGCTTCCAGCCTGCAACCCCCTTCGGAAAATCAATCCGGTAAACCCATAGCAGCGGCAGCAGGATGATCGACGCCAGCGCCACGCGCAGCAGCACCAGCGTCAGCGGCGGCAATTCGCGCAGCACCACGCCGTTGAAAAAGAACGAGCCGCCCCACAGGATCGAAAGCACGCCGAGCAGCGACCAGTCGCGGGCGTCGATCCGGTTGTCATTGGCGGTGGTCATTGGCTCATATCTGCATTTGCTGCAGATCTATTCCAGCCCGCGCGCCGTTCCCACCCGATTTCCGAACAGGTGCACGCCTATTTCGGCCGCGACACGATTTCGATCATTCTGCCCTCATCATCGTCGGGCATCTCGGCTTTGGCCCGCGCGTACGCTTCCACCGCGGCGCGGCCGACCAGCGGCGACTCCGGCAGCAGGCTTTCGGCCAGCTGCACCGCATAGTCCGCATCCTTGTGGCGGAGCGCTGCCGTGAACGACGCGCCCGAGAAGTCGCGCGCCACCATGCGCTTTGAATGACGGATCACCTGCGGGCTCGCGACCGCGCCGGTCGCCAGCGCTTCCGCCACGAGGTTCATGTCCAGCCCGGCCCGCTCGGCCATCGCGATGCCTTCGGCCAGACTGGCGATCTGCACCGCGCCCATCAGGTTGTTGATCAGCTTGAATACGGTGCCTGATCCGACCGCACCAAAGTGCCTGACGACGTTGCCGATCGGCGCGAGATACGGTTTCGCGCGATCGAGATCGGCAGCCTCCGCGCCAACGAGCAAGGTCAGCTTGCCCGTTGCCGCCGCTTCCGGCAGGCCAGTGACGGGGCAATCGATGTAGATCAGTCCACGCGCGCCCAACACACCCGCCATATGAAGCGCGTGCTGGTGCGACACCGTGGAGCATTCAATCGCCAGCGTGCCGGCCTTCATATTGGCGGCGGCGCCGTCCTTGGTGAGCCATACTTCGCGCGATGCGTTGTCGTCGGCGACCATGGTCACGACGGCATCGGCATCGATCGCGGCATCCTCCGGCGACGTTGCCCATCGCGCGCCCCGCGCAATCAGATCTTCCGCCTTGGCCTTGCTGCGATTCCACACCGAAACGGTGAAGCCGGCGTCAAGGTACCGGCCGGCCATTCCCTGGCCCATCCGTCCCAATCCGATGAAGGCAACTCTGGCCATGGACTAGTCCACATCCTCGACCGAACCGGGCGAGGTGCCGAACGCGCGCTGCGCCAGCGTCGCGGCCATGAACTCATCGAGATCGCCGTCGAGCACGCCCGACGTGTCCGAGGTCTGCACACCGGTGCGCAAATCCTTGACCATCTGATAGGGCTGCAACACGTAGGAGCGGATCTGGTGACCCCAGCCGATATCGGTCTTGGCGGCCTGATCGGCGGCGGCCTGCTCCTCGCGCTTCTTCAGCTCGATTTCGTAGAGCCGCGCGCGCAACATGTCCCAGGCCTGCGCGCGGTTCTTGTGCTGCGAGCGGCCGGCCTGACACACCACGGCGACGCCGGTCGGAATATGCGTCAGCCGCACCGCGGATTCGGTCTTGTTGACGTGCTGACCGCCGGCACCGCCCGAGCGCATGGTGTCGGTGCGCACGTCGGACTCCGCGATGTCGATCTTGATGCTGTTATCGACCACGGGAAAGATCGCGACCGACGAGAACGAGGTGTGGCGGCGCGCGTTGGAATCGTACGGCGATATCCGAACCAGCCGGTGCACGCCCGCCTCGGTCTTGAGCCAACCATAGGCGTTGTGGCCCGAGATCTGGATGGTGGCGGATTTGATGCCGGCTTCCTCGCCTTGCGTCTCTTCCAGATATTCGATCTTGAAGCCGTGCTTTTCGGCCCAGCGCGTATACATGCGCAGCAGCATCTCGGCCCAGTCCTGGCTCTCGGTGCCACCCGCGCCGGCATGAACTTCGAGATAGGAATCGAACCGGTCCGCCTCGCCCGACAGCAGCGCCTCGAGCTCGCGGCGTGCCACTTCCTTCTTCAAGGCTTTCAGCGCGTTCTCGGCTTCGGTGACGACGCCGGCATCGTTCTCGGCTTCGCCGAGTTCGATCATCTCGACATTGTCGCTGAGCTCGCGCTCGACCTTGCCGATGCCCTGCAGCGCATCCTCCAGCGAGGTGCGCTCCTGCATCAGTTTCTGGGCCTTCTGCGGATCGTTCCAGAGAGTGGGATCTTCGGCGAGCTTGTTCAGCTCGGCCAGCCGGGCCGTGGACTGTTCGACGTCAAAGATGCCTCCTCAGCAGCCCGACTGACTGCTTGATCTCTTCAACGAGGCGTTCGATTTCGGCGCGCATGGTGTCTCTGATCTGCGGTATAGAAACCGCCAACTATAGATGTTTGCAGGGATGTAGCGGCGTCCGCTACAAAGCGCAATCCGCCTGGGGTTCAGTCCCAAGCGGGTTTCGCACTAACAACCTAGTACAGCCCGCCGGGCCGCATGATGTGGCCGGAGTCAGGCGACTGGTATCCCCCCTGATATCCGGCCGGATATCCCTGCGGGGCACGCCCATCGGCATCGGCCACGCCAATGACGGAGTAATTGTCCGGCGGCGCGGTGCCCGGCTTGAAGGCCTCCAGGATGGTCCGGCCGCCTTCGCCGGGACCTGCGCGCATGCCGCTCTTGGCATCGACGCGGACCAGCTTGATTCCGGCCGGCACCTTGAACGGGATCGCGGCCTTGTCGGCGAGCGCGAGCTTGAGGAAGTCGCGCGCGATCGGCGCGGCCAGCGCACCGCCGGTCGCCTTGCCACCGAGGGTGCGCGGCTTGTCATAGCCGAGATAGATGCCGACCACGAGGTCCGGCGAGAAGCCGATGAACCAGGCATCCTTGGCGTCGTTGGTGGTTCCGGTCTTGCCGGCGATCGGCTTGCCGACTTCCTTCACGACAGTCGCGGTGCCGGCCTGGACGACATATTCCATCATCGAGGTGATCTGATAGGCCGTCATCGGATCGAGTACCTGCTCGCGGCGGTCGACCAGTTGCGGTTCAGGCTGATTCTTCCAGCCGCCGGGCGCGTCGCAGCCGCGGCATTCGCGCGCGTCATGCTTGTAGATCGTGTGCCCGTAACGGTCCTGGATGCGATCGATCAAGGTCGGCTTCACGCGGCGGCCGCCATTGGCGAACATCGAATAGGCCGTGACCATGCGCATGACCGTGGTTTCGCCGGCGCCGAGCGAATAGGACAGATAGTTCGGCAGTTCGTCGTAGACGCCGAAGCGCCGTGAATATTCGCCGATCAGCGGCATGCCGATGTCCTGCGCCAGCCGCACCGTCACCGTGTTGAGCGACTGCCGCAGCGCATTGCGCAGCGTCACCGGACCGTTGTACTTGCCGGACGAATAGTTTTCCGGGCGCCAGACGCCGGCGCCCTGCCCCTGATCGATTTCGATCGGCGCGTCGACCACCACGGTCGACGGCGTGTAGCCATTGTCCATGGCCGCCGAATAGACCAACGGCTTGAACGAGGAACCAGGCTGCCGGTAGGCCTGTGTCGCGCGGTTGAACTGGCTCTGGTCGAACGAGAATCCGCCGACCATCGCCAGCACACGGCCGGTCCAGGGATCCATCGCCACCATCGCGCCGGATACTTCCGGCAATTGGCGCAGGCGGTACTGCCCCTCCACCGGATTGCCGTCCTTGCCGAACAGCGGATCGACATAAATCACATCGCCCGGGGCGAGCACTTGCGCGACCGATGTCGGCGTCCTGCCCTTGGTCGGTCCCGACGCCGCCTTGGCCCATTTGACGCCATCGATCGTGATGATGCCGGTCTGCCGTTGTTTGGCGACGGCGCCGCCAAGCTCGCGGCCCGGCTGGAAACCGACCCGCGCCGACTGGTCGCTGGTCTCCAGCACCACAGCCATCCGCCAGGGCGAGATATCGCCCAGCGCCTTGACGTCGGCCAGCTTCACGCCCCAGTCGCCGGAAATGTCGAGCTTGCTTGGCGCACCCCGCCAGCCCTGCGCCTCATCGTAATTGACCATGCCGGCCGCCATGGTCTTGCGCGCCATCACCTGCATCTTCGGGTCGAGCGTCGCCCGGACCGAGAGGCCGCCTTCATAGAGCTTCTTTTCGCCGTAGCGTTCGAAGATGTCGCGCCGGACTTCCTCGGCGAAATATTCGCCGGCGAAGATATGCGCGCCGGTACCGCGGCTGGTGACGAGAAGCTGATCCTTGCGCGCCTTGTCGGCATCGGCCTGCTTGATCCAGCCGTTTTCGACGAGACGATCGACGACGTAGTTGCGGCGTTCGATCGCGCGGTCGCGGTTGCGCACCGGATGCAGCGCCGCCGGCGCTTTCGGCAGCGCCGCCAGATACGAGGCTTCCGAGATCGAGAGTTCGTTCACCGACTTGTCGAAATAGACCAGCGACGCCGCCGCGATGCCGTAGGCGCCGAGGCCGAGATAGATTTCATTGAGATAGAGTTCGAGGATGCGGTCCTTCGAATAGGCGCGCTCGATGCGCATCGCCAGCAGGGCTTCCTTGATCTTGCGGGCGAAGGAGACCTCGTTGGTCAACAGGAAGTTCTTTGCGACCTGCTGGGTGATGGTCGACGCACCCTGCGGCCGGCGGTTGGAGCCGTAGTTCTGCGCATACAGCACCGCCGCGCGCGCCATGCCGGTGAAGTCGATGCCGCCGTGCTCGTAGAAATTCTTGTCTTCGGCGGCGAGGAACGCGTTGATGACGAGTTTTGGCACCGCCTGGATCGGCAGATAGAGCCGGCGCTCCTTCGAATACTCGCCGAGCAGCGCGCCATCGGAGGCGTGCACGCGCGTCATCACAGGCGGTTCATAATCCTGAAGCTGCGAATAATCCGGCAAGTCCTTGGAGAAATGCCAGATCGCGCCCGCAACGCCGGCGACGCCCACCAGGAACACCACGGTTCCGGCGGCAAACAAGAAACCCAAAAACCGCACCAGCAAGCGCATGATCGAAGTTCCGTTCCAACCCTTGCGCCGTGACTTTCGGCGTCTGCCTTGCCATCAAAATCGAAGCGCAAATCGAAGCGCTCGAGCCCCGCCCAACGGACCGCCGTTGCGCGTACGAACAATAAAGGGGCCGACGGACAATAATGGCCGATTCCGAAGACCCTGCGGTAGTTTTCTATACCGCTGCCGCTGTGGCCAAACTAGGGCTTCCTCCATGGCATCGCGTGCATTTAATCAGCATTTTCATACGGCTTTTCATTTGCCGGGCCCGGCAGTTGCCAGCCGTTTGGCGAAAAATGCATCAATCGCCAGCGCCATCGATCCGACGGTCTTGTTCCGCCAGTTCTCCGACATCAGTAGCTCGAGGTCGCCCTTGTTCGAGACATAGCCGAGTTCGACCAGCACCGAGGGCACGTCCGGCGCCTTCAATACGCGGAAGCCGGCGGATTTCAACGGGTGCTTGTGCATCCGCACCGTGGTCTTCATCTCGCCCATCAAGATGCGGGCGAAGCGGTTTGAAAACGTTCGGGTCTCGCGCTGCGCGAGGTCAATCAGAATGTCGGCGACTTCGGTCGGCTCGTCGGTGAGATTGACGCCGCCAATGGCGTCCGACTTGTTCTCGGCCTCGGCCAGCCGCTCGGCTTCAGCGTCGGAAGCCTTGTCGGACAGAGTGTAGATGGTGGCGCCGTGGGCATCGCCCTCCCGCCGCGGAAGGGCGTCGGCATGGATCGAGACGAACAGCGCAGCCGACTGGGTGCGTGCGACCTTCACGCGATCGTTCAACGGAATGAACGTATCGTCCGTACGAGTCATGACGACGCGGTATTTGCCTGATTTCTCGATACGATCGCGCAGCGCGAGGCCAAATCCCAGCACCAGATTCTTTTCCATCTCGCCGCCGGCCTGGGTACCGTTGTCGATGCCGCCATGGCCGGGATCGATCACGATCAGGGGTCGGGTATCCTGCGCCTGTGCGGGCTTTGCCGCCGCCGCTGCATCGTCCGGCCCGACCGCGGCATTGGCCGCCGCAATCGCGGGCCTCAGCTCGGGGCGATTCTCGGGCGCCAGCAATTGCACGAAGGCGGTCCGGTCCACCTCTTCCAGCTCCAGCACCAGCCGCGGCGGCTGGTCGTTGGCCGCTTCCAGCACATAGGATTTGGCGACCTTGGCCGGTCCCGTCAGGTCGAACACGATTCGCGAACCGCCCGGCATGACGAGGCCATAGCGGAACGCCTTGACCAGCCCGCGCCCCGCGCTGCCGGTGCCCGCGGCCAGCTTGAAGCTGACCTGTGGAATATCAACGACCACGCGATAGGGATCGGCCAGCGCAAAGGCACGAAACTGGATCGGCCTGTCGAGATCGAGGACGAAGCGGGTTTGCTTGCTATCGCCGGCCAGCCTTGCATCGGAGGCGACCGGAAAATTCGAGGCGGCGACCGGGGTTGGACTGGGGGCGCTTGGCGAAGCGGGACCAGGCGCAGGCCCCTGCGCCGCGCTTGGGGTGATGGAATTGACCCACAGCAATGCTGCGACGCACAACAGGCCGCGCCCCAGCAAAACCCGGTGATTTGCGCGGTTAGCCAACGATTCGACGCCTCCGAGCCGCTCTCTTACCGCATTAGAACCACAGGGTTAATCGAACCTTAAGGGTCCAAAAGCGAAAAGAGATGAGTGTTGCCGTGCTGCGACGCTTCCCTGATGCTTCCCTTGCACCGGGCGGGCAATCCACGTATGTACGAGGTGCTGACGGCTAATACTCCCGGTTGTGTCGCGTTCAGCCTCCCGGTGCAGCGCCGGAACCTTCGAAGCCGAAGTTTCCTGCGTCTTTCCCGATCCCCTCCACCAGCCAGCGCTGCGCGCGGCTGACACGGAGTGGCGGTTTCGAGCCCGAGCGGCGTCCGCTCCCAGGTACTAACTTGCAAGGTACTATCTTGCTCCAGGGACGGTTTAAAACACGGCAGAACTGATTATCCGGACCCCAAACGGTCCGATATGCGATGGCCGGCGAGCGCTTTGGCGCCGCGCCGGGCCTTCAGCGATAGACACGGCGGTCAGTTTTGCCGCCAACATGTTCAGACGGGCCGACGCTTGATGCGCCAGACTGTGTTGCCGACCAAGATCCACGGATCGATCGCGCCGACGCGAAGCGAAAGCTTCGCGCGTCGCCTTGTTCCGGTGGGTCCCCGTTCGGCGCGGCGCCAAGGTTTGCGTTTTGGCCTTCCCCTCACCCCCGAATCAGGTGGACCGTCGCGTCACCGGGCCGCGCAATATGCGCGCGCCTTGCACCGCGCCCGCCGCCGTCAAGAGCTCCAAAATGCCCAACAAGATGTTGATCGATGCCACCCACCCGGAAGAGACCCGGGTCGTCGTGGTCCGCGGCAATCGCGTCGAAGAATTTGATTTCGAGACCGCCCAGCGCAAACAACTGCGCGGCAATATCTACCTCGCCAAGGTCACGCGCGTAGAGCCGTCGCTGCAGGCGGCCTTCATCGAATATGGCGGCAACCGCCACGGCTTCCTGGCCTTCAGCGAAATCCACCCCGACTATTACCAGATCCCGGTCGCCGACCGGCAGGCGCTGATCGAGGCTGACGAACGCGCCCATCGCGAGGCCGAGGAAGAGAGCGAGAACCGCTCCTCCAACCGTCACCGCGGCCGTTCGCGCCACCGCACCGCCCGCCGCCGCGGCCATGGCGAGCGGGTCCAGAGCGACGTCGTCGACAACGCCGCGATCGATCCGGCGCAGGCCGCCCAGCCCTATGAGGGCGAGGCGCAGCGCTTGCATGAAGGCGCGCACCCCGACGAAGCCCACGCCCAGGATGCCGATCACCATCCCGCCGATGCAGCTGACCACGGCCACGGTCATGGGCACGTTGTGCATGATCACGACGATCATTCGCATGAACATGGTCGTCCCCAGGAAGACCACGTCCAAGATGGCGTCCAAGAGCACGTCCAAGAACACGTCCAGGATCACGCCCCTGATCATGCCGCGGCCGAAGCCCCGGTAGCTTCCTTCCCATCCGATGCGGCACCGGTTGAGGCCGTCGCCGCGCCGGCAGAGGCAGCGGCCAGCGCCGAAAGCCACGAGGATCATGCGCATCACGACGAGCCGGCGCATGAGGCACGGCACGACGACGAACACGCGCTCGAAAACGCCGCCCATGCCGATGACGCGCCGCGCGCCGAGCATGCCGGCGAGGAATACGCCGCCGCTTCCCACGAGGATCGTGCCCCCGCGCCGGAAGGCGACGAGCAAGACGACGACGATGAAGACGATGGCGACGATGCCGAAGAGGAAGTCGTCGAATCCGTCGGCGGCGACGATGTGCTCGAGGAAGTGCCGGAGCGCGCCTTCCGCCCGCGCCGCCAGTACAAGATCCAGGAAGTCATCAAGCGCCGCCAGGTCATGCTGGTGCAGGTCGTCAAGGAAGAGCGCGGCAACAAGGGCGCGGCGCTGACCACCTATCTGTCGTTGGCCGGCCGTTACGCCGTGCTGATGCCCAACACCGCGCGCGGCGGCGGCATCAGCCGCAAGATCACCTCGGCCCAGGACCGTTCGCGGCTCAAGGAAGTGGTGCAGGATCTCGACGTGCCCGAGGGCATGGGCATCATCTTGCGCACCGCCGGCGCCTCGCGCACCAAGCCCGAAATCAAGCGCGACTTCGAATATCTGATCCGCATGTGGGAAACCGTGCGCGACATGACGCTGAAGTCGCAGGCGCCGACGCTGGTCTACGAGGAAGGCTCGCTGATCAAGCGTTCGCTGCGCGACCTCTACAACAAGGAAATCGACGAAATCCAGGTCGCCGGCCAGGCCGGCTATGATGAAGCCCGCGACTTCATGAAGATGCTGATGCCCTCGAACGTGCGGGCGGTCCGGCAATATCGCGACGGCCAGCCGCTGTTCTCAAGGATGGGCGTCGAGAGCCAGCTCGATGCGATGTTCTCGCCGACGGTGCAATTGCGTTCGGGCGGCTACATCGTCATCAACCAGACCGAAGCTTTGGTCTCGATCGACGTCAACTCCGGGCGATCGACCCGCGAGCACCACATCGAGGACACCGCGCTCAAGACCAACCTCGAAGCGTCAGAGGAAGTCGCGCGGCAGCTGCGTCTGCGCGATCTCGCGGGCCTGATCGTCATCGACTTCATCGACATGGACGAGAAGCGCAACAACCGCGCGGTCGAGCGCAAGCTAAGCGACTGCCTGCGGCAGGACCGCGCCCGCATCCAGGTCGGCCGCATCTCGCATTTCGGCCTGTTGGAAATGTCGCGCCAGCGCATCCGCGCCAGCGTGCTGGAGAGTTCGACCGAGCCCTGCGCGCATTGCGGCGGCAGCGGCCATGTCCGCTCGGTGTCGTCGGTGGCGCTGCAATTGCTGCGCGGCATCGAAGAAATCCTGATGAAGGGCGCGACCCACAATCTGGTGGTGCGCACCCGCACCGACGTCGCGCTCTACGTCCTCAACCACAAGCGCGGACATCTGCGCGATCTCGAAAACGCCTTCAAGGTCACGCTTGCGGTGGTCGCCGATCCCACCGTGGCCGGCCAGCAATCGTTCATCATCGATCGCGGCGAACAGGTGCACACGCTGGAAGCAGCCAAGGCCTTGCTCGCAGCGCAGGCCGCAGCCTCGCCGTCGCAGGTCGAGGAAGCCTATGACGACGAAGAGCCGTTCGACATCGAAGGTGAAGTCGAGACCGAAGAGACCGAAGGCCTGACCGAGGAAGCCGCAGGCGGCGAAGAAGTCGCCGGTGAAAGCGAAGCCGACGGCCACCGCCGCAAGCGCCGCCGGCGCCGCCGCGGCCGTGGCGAGCCGCGTGAAGGCGGCGCTCCGCGCGACGACAATGACGCCCTGCGCGTTGTCCCCGAAAGCGCTGATGGCGCAGTCACGGTTGCCGACGACGGCGAAGCCGACGACGACGAGGGCGACGAACAGGGAGCTGTTGCGCGCGGCGAACAGGGACCAAACGGCGAGCGGCGCCCGCGCCGTCGCGGACGTCGCGGCGGACGCCGCCGGCGTGGCAGCGGACCGGAAGATGGTCTCGCCGGATCGATCTCCGACGAACTCGGACCGACCCCGGTTTCGGAAGTCGCCAGCGCGGTAGCCGATTTCGACGGCCCCTCCTCTGAGCCGGCGCCGACATTGGTTGAACCCGAGCCCGTTTCGCAGCCGCCGCAACCGCAATGGCAGCCCGCGGAACACGCCTCGCCCGAAACCGTCAGCAGCGCGCCCACGCCGACGCCTGAGGAAACCGCACAGGAGGCCGACCGGGCCGCCGCGCGGCGGCGTTCGACGGTGCGCGAAAAAGTCTCGTTCCTGACCAGCGCCCCGTCCGAGCCAGCACCGGCCGTCAGCCATAGCGAGGCGGAGCCGGCGGCAACGGCCGCCCCTGGTCCCGCGCCCGCTGAGCCCGCGCCTGCCGCAACCAGCGAAGCCGCGCCGCGCAAGGCCGGCTGGTGGTCACGGCGTTTCGGCAGCGGCGAATAAGGACGACCTAAGTTCAAACGGAAAAACCGCCCGGTAACGCCGGGCGGTTTTTTGTTGCAGCAACGCGTCTTCAGAAAAATGATCGTCAGTCGGTCGAGAGCGCGGTCTCCATGTCGGTCGGGTCGATCTGCTTGTTGAGATTGGCGTGCAGCTTCTCCTGATCGAGTTCGCCCTCCCACCACGACACCACGATGCAGGCGACGCCGTTGCCGCAGAGGTTGGTCAGCGCGCGGCACTCGCTCATGAACTTGTCGATGCCGAGCACGATGGCCATGCCGGGCACCAGCCGCGGATCGACCACCGCGAGCGTTGCCGCCAGCGTGATGAAGCCCGCACCTGTGATGCCCGAGGCGCCCTTCGAAGTCAGCATCGCCACCAACAGGATGGTGATCTGCTGGCCCATAGTGAGATCGAAACCGAGCGCCTGCGCGATGAACAGCGTCGCCAGCGTCATGTAGATGTTGGTGCCGTCGAGGTTGAACGAGTAACCGGTCGGCACCACCAGGCCGACGACCGACTTCGAACAGCCGAGCCGCTCCAGCTTTTCCATCAGCGAGGGCAGCGCGCTCTCGGACGACGAGGTGCCGAGCACGATCAAAAGTTCGTCCTTGATGTAGGACAGGAACTTGAGGATCGAGAACCCGACTATGCGCGCGATGGTGCCGAGCACGATCAAGACGAACAGCGCCGCGGTGACGTAGAAGGTCGCGATCAGCCCGACCAGGTTCACGATGGCGCCGGTGCCGAACTTGCCGATCGTATAGGCCATGGCGCCGAACGCGCCGATCGGCGCGGCCCTCATCACGATCGCGATCACGCCGAACACCGCGTGCGCGGCGTCGTCGATGAAGGAACGCAGGCTATGGCCACGCTTGCCGAGCGCCATGACCGAAAAGCCGAACAGGATCGAAAACAGCAGTACTTGCAGGATTTCACCCTGCGCGAAGGCGCCGACGACGGTGTCGGGAATGATGTGCAGGAAGAAATCGACCGACTTCTGGGCCTCGGCCTGCTTGGCGAATCCGGCGACCTTGGCCGCGTCAGCCATGGCGCCGCCGAAGCCGTGGCCCGGCTTGACCACATTGCCGATGAGCAGCCCGATCACCAGCGCAAAGGTCGAGACGATTTCGAAGTAGATCAGCGCCTTGATGCCGATGCGGCCGACCTTCTTGGCGTCCTGGATATGGGCGATGCCCGACACCACGGTGCAGAAGATGATCGGCGCGATCACCATCTTGATCAGCTTGATGAAGCCGTCACCGAGCGCCTTGATCCAGTCGTTGGTCGCGAGCGCCGGCCAGAGCCAGCCGGTCAGCGCGCCGAGCACGATGGCGATCAGCACCTGGACGTAGAGAATCTTGTACCAGGGCCTGCCCGCGCTCACCGGCGCTTCAGCCGCAATCGTTGCCGCCATGACGTCTACTCCCGTTCGACCTGCGGCGTTCTGCCACACCCCCCGCCCGCTAGCACAGCCAAATTATTTCGGCCAGCGGAAATCGGGGGGCGTTGCGCCGGTGTCCGAACGGGTTCGGTCAGCGGCGGTCGAATGGGCGGCGGAACAAAGGTACGAGCGTAGCGCCGAGCGCGTTCTTGATCAGCGACGCCGCGATGAACGGCGCTATGCCGACCAGCCAAGCTTTTTCAACGCCGAGCTTGATGCCAAACGCCAGCCAGGCAAACCCGGCCGCGAGAATGATGACGTGGCCAAGTCCCATGGCGATGAAAAGCAGAGGTACTGACCGATCCCAGCCACGCTCGCTCAGCCATCCCGTGACGAAGGCCGCCGCCACGAAGCCGTAGAGATATCCGGCCGTGGGCCCGAGCAACGGCGCAAGACCGCCGACGGGGCCTGCGAATACCGGAAATCCGATCGCGCCTTCGGCGAGATAGGCCACGACCGTTGCGCTGCCGAGGCGCCAGCCATAGGCCGCCCCGATCATCAATACGACCAGAGTCTGCAGCGTCATCGGCACATAGGGCAAAGGCAGATTGACCTTCGCCGACAGGGTCAGCAGCGCGGTTCCCCATGCAATCAGGATCACACTGCGCATCAGTCCGGAGCGACTTACGGGATGCGGCCACAGAATGGCGGCGAGCGGAAAATGCGGTGCAACGACAGGCTGAGATGTGTCGGACAAGATGGTTCCCCGATTCAGATGACAGATATGGATGATGATGGTGGCTGACTCGCCCTACCCAAGCCAGCGCGCAATGCGGCTCACGGCTTCGTGCATCTCGTCGGAAGAGCGTGCATAGGAGAAGCGCACAAAGGCACGTCCGTGGATCGGGTCGAAATCGACGCCGGGCGTGGCCGCGACGTGGGCTTTCTCCAGCATCCGGCTGGCGAATTCAAAGCTGTCGGACGTGAATTGCGAAACGTCGGCATAGAGATAGAACGCGCCGTCGGCCGGCAGGAAATTGGTCAGGCCGGCCTTCGGCAATCCATCGATCAGGATGCGGCGGTTCTCCTGATAACCGCGCTTGATCGCTTCCATTTCCGCCGTCCCCTCGAACGCGGCCTCCGCTGCGATCTGCGACAGCGTCGGCACCGAGATCGACAGGTTCTGCTGCAACCGTTCGATCGGCCGCACCAGCGGCTCGGGCACCACCATCCAGCCGACCCGCCAGCCGGTCATGCAGAAATATTTCGAGAACGAATTGATCACCAAGGCCTGCGGCGACAGTTCGGCGGCGGACACCGCGGGAAATGCGTAATCGAGGCCGTGATAGATCTCGTCCGATATGAAGCGAATGCCGGCGCTCTCGGCCGCCGCCATCAGGCTGGTGAGCGCTTCGCGGGACATCATGGTTCCCGTCGGATTGGCGGGACTGCCGACCAGCACGCCCCTAAGCGGCGTCTTGCGATGCGCGGCCAGCAAGGCTTCGCCGGTCAGCGCATGCCGTGTCTCGCTCGTGGTCTCGATCAGTACAGGCTCGCAGCCGAGCGCGGTGAGGATGTGCCGGTACGGCGGATAACCGGGCACGGTCACCGCCACGCGGTCACCCGGTTCGAACATCGCCAGGAACGCGAGGATGAAGCCGCCCGACGAGCCCGTGGTGACCACGATCCGCTCGGGCTCAACGCTGCAGCCGTAAGTATCGCGGTAGTGACGGGCGATGCGCGCGCGCAGTGAGGGAATGCCGAGCGCGGAAGTATAATCGATCCGGCCATCGTCAAGCGCGAGACGTGCCGCCGCCAGCGCCGTCTTCGGAGCTGGTGCCGCCGGCTGGCCGACCTCCATGTGAATGACGTGGCCGCCGGCCGCCTCGATCCGGGCCGCCGCCGCCATCACGTCCATCACCATGAAAGGTGGAACATCGCTCCGGCTGGAAGCCGTTAGCAGGGTTTTAGCGCGGTCCTTAAGAGTCGATTCGAGCATCGCTATCTGCAATTTGATCTGATAACGCCGGTTTCGAGTTCCGGCACCGGTTACCGCCCCAGACTGGCCGTATTCGGTGGCTCCTTATAGCGCTTTCAAGCCAAGTGGATACCGGTCCGCGGGAAGAAAAAAGCGTCAAAACAAGAGACTGGCGTTCGGTTCTGATTTAATCAGGGCTGCCCGGCCCGACCGCCGATTGACTGCCAGTTCCGCCGCTAACGCCCAATAGATTGCTTCATGTTGTTCCGCCTCGCGCACCGCAAAACGACGCTGAAACTGACCGCCCTCGCCACAGCGGCCGCGCTTGTCATGACGCCGACGCTCGCCGCGGCCCAGAACAAGGGCCCCCCGGTGCTGCGCGATACCGAGTCGGAGCAATTGCTGCGCGACTACACGAGGCCGATCCTGCGCGCCGCCGGCATGGAGAAGCAGAACATCCAGATGGTGATCATCAACGAAGGCGTCTTCAACGCTTTCGTCGCCGACGGCCGTCGCATCTTCGTCAACTATGGCGCGATGATGCAATCGGAGACGCCGAACCAGATCATCGGCGTGCTGGCGCACGAGACCGGCCATCTGGCCGGCGGTCACCTCTCAAAACTGCGCGAGCGGCTGGCGGAAGCGCAGACCCAGATGATCATCGCCATGCTGCTCGGCGCCGGCGCCATGGTGGCGGGCGCGCGCGGCGGCGGCAACAGCGGCCTGGCCAATGCAGGTGCGGCCACGATGTCGGCACCCGCCGAGGTGATCAAGCGCACCCTGCTTTCCTATGTGCGGCAGCAGGAGGAAAACGCCGACAAGGCCGGCGTGAAATTCCTCAATGTCACCGGCCAGTCGGCCCGCGGCATGTACGAGACCTTCAAACGCTTCTCCGACGAGAGCCTGTTCGCGGCGCGCGGCGCCGACCCCTACGTGCAGTCGCACCCGATGCCGGCCGAGCGCGTCCGCGCCCTGGAAGAGCTCGCCCGTTCCAGTCCCTATTGGGACAAGAAGGACGACCCGGCCCTGCAAATGCGCCACGATATGGTGCGCGCCAAGATCTCCGGCTTCATGGAGCGGCAGGACACCGTGTTCCGACGCTATCCGCTGTCCAACACCAGCGTGCCCGCGCGTTATGCGCGTGCCATCACCACCTACCTGCACGGCGACCTGCGCAGCGCGCTGGCCCAGATCGACAGCCTGATCCAGCTGCAACCCGCCAATGCCTATTTCTACGAACTGCGCGGCCAGGCTTTGCTGGAAGGCGGCAAGCCGGCCGAGGCCATCGCGCCGCTGCGCAAGGCCGTGCAGCTTTCCAACAACGCCCCGCTGATCGAGATGCTACTTGGGCAGGCGCTGGTGGCGTCCGACAACAAGGCCTACACCGAGGAGGCGATCGCCATCCTGCGCGCGGCGCTGGCGCGCGAGACCGAAGCCCCGATCGGCTACATGCAGCTCGCGATGGCCTATGGCCGCAAGGGCGACTACGCGCAGGCGGATCTCGCATCGGCCCAGGCCGCGTACCTGCGCGGCGACAACAAGACCGCACGCGATCTTGCCTCGCGGGCCAAGACGCGGTTCGCGATCGGGACCCCGGGATGGGTCAAAGCTGACGATATTGTGAGCGCCAAACCGCTTCCCGGCCAAAGAAGCAACTAGCGCCGCTACCGGAAATAAACTGAGTTGCACTACAACCGAACCTGAA
Organism: Bradyrhizobium sp. JYMT SZCCT0428; assembly: GCF_018131075.1. GTDB lineage: Bacteria > Pseudomonadota > Alphaproteobacteria > Rhizobiales > Xanthobacteraceae > Bradyrhizobium. The sequence continues at coordinate 141,377 of NZ_JAFCLS010000001.1, forward strand.
CAGCTATTCCAAGTGCCGGCCTTCATGTGAACGGCCCGGAACTCGCCACCCAAGGATTTACCGATGCCTTTGCTCCGTTACCTTGCTTCCGCCCTGTTCGCGATCGCCCTGTGCGGCGCGTCTTTGCCGGCTTCCGCGCAGAGCTTCTCTGATGTCCAGCGCAAGGACATCGAGACCATCGTCCGGGAGTACCTGATCGCCCATCCCGAGGTGCTGGAAGAGGCGATGGCCGAACTGACCAGGCGCCAGTCCGCCGTCGAAGCCGAGAAGCATCAGGCCGGCATCGCCAAGAACGCCAACGCGATCTTCAACTCGCCGCGCAACGTGACGCTCGGAAACAAGGACGGCGACGTCACCTTCGTCGAGTTCTTCGATTACAATTGCGGCTACTGCAAGCGCGCGATGCTCGACATGATGGAATTGATCAAGGGCGATCCCAAGCTGAAGGTCGTGCTCAAGGAATTCCCGGTGCTGAGCACAGGTTCAGTCGAAGCCGCCCAGGTCGGCGTCGCGGTGCGGATGCAGGATCCGACCGGAAAGAAATATCTCGACTTCCACCAGAAGCTGCTCACCGGCCGCGGTGCCGCCGACAAGGCCCGCGCGCTTGCGGTCGCCAAGGAAGCCGGCCTCGACATGGCCAAGCTCGAAAAGGATCTGGCAAGCCCCGAAATCCGCGCCACGCTCGAGGAGAACATGAAGCTCGCCGAAGCCATGGGCATGAACGGCACCCCGAGCTATGTGATCGGCAAGCAGGTCGTGATCGGCGCGGTCGGCGTCGAGACCCTCAAGGAAAAGATCGGCATCGCCCGCTGCGGCAAGGCGACCTGCTGAAGCCAGACGCCGGGTATCATTCGACGGACCAAATCCGGCTGCATCGCAGCCGGATTTTTTTTGCCCGCACGCTTGCTGCGACTGAACCGCGGCGACGCTGCCGCCACTAAGAGGGCTCCAACCAACAGGACCCCCGCATGAGCCTGGCGCCGCCAACCACCGCTTACGACCTCGAACTGCTCACGACCGCGCCCGCCCGCGGCACCGATACCGATCACGGCTGGTGCTACGGCCTGCCGCCCGGAATTAGCGAGAGCCAATGGCCGCTCAGCCCGTATGACGGCTTTCCGATGCAGCCCTGCTTCACGCTGAAGCTGCCCGAGCAGTATCGCACCAAAGGTGCGGACTATGTCGCACTCACGATGTTCGCCGATCAGCAGCATGACGAGCCGAGCGAGATCAAAGCGGTCGCCGAATATCTCGCCGCGGAAACGCCGGAGCGCCCGGCCGATGCGAATTTGCTGCCGTACTGGATCTACAAGCAGAACCGGCATCCGATGGAATTCCGGATGGAGGACATCATCGGCCACAATTTTGCGGCGATCTGGCTGACGGAAGCCGAGTTCGCAGGCCCACTCTGTCAGCCCCCTCGCCTCATTGGCAATCCGCTATTGCAAAGCAATCCGCCGCCGCCCTGGCTGGAGCTTGGCACGGCACGCGCCTGCTTCGACCTCCACAGCGGCAGCTATGACAGCGTCGAGGAGATCCTCAACAAATATTGGTACCGGCTGTTCGGCCGCGTGCCTGAGATCGGCCACCACGCCTACGGCATCGCAATCGCGGTGCGCGACGGCGATCCCAATGTGGGCCGGCCGCCGCGCGACAACATTTTGCACAAGGGCGAACTCGGCGCCTACATTCCACCCCACACCAAGGCGGCCGAGCCGCTCGATCTGCCGCGGCTGGCGGGACGCAATCATCTCGGTGGCACCATGTTTCCCTACCAATGGACGCCGAAATACAGCGCGACCTATCTCGAGATCGAAGAGCACTTTGGCGGCTTCAATTTCGGCGGCGGCAACGCGCAGCTCGATCTCGAAACGATGGAGTTCGACTGGGCCTGCGGTTAACAGCGTTTTCTAGCGAAAGCCTGCCCCGCACTTGATGCGGGGTGGGCAACCGGTACGGGTCAAGAAAACGCCTCTTGCCAAGTTGAGTTTCAAATTCACCCCGCATTCATCAAACTAATCTGATGGAACCGCGATTGGGCAGGAACATCGCACATCTCCTTTCGTTGTCGGTGCGGGCAATGCATCCACGTGAGGAGAATTCTATGTCTAATCGTTTTCTGATTTCTGCCGCCGTCGCGGCACTGATCGCCGGAACGGGCTTTGCAAATGCGCAGGGTACCGGCATGAGCAAAGAGTCGCCGTCGGCTGGTCCCGCGACCCAGCAGACCGCACCGTCACCGGGCGGAGCTGGCACGATGCAGCGCGATCCCGGCGGCGCTTCCGACATGAAGGGCGCAAAGGGCGCGGAGTCCAACGAGAAGATGCCGTCCAGCAAGAGCGCGCAGGACACCAAGTCGCCGGCGGGTGAGAAGTCGAAGAGCATGAGCTCCGAGACCGAAACCAAGGGCGGCAAGGACATGAAGGCCGAGGGCCGCGACAGCAAGACCGGCATGGACAAGAGCGCGACCGACAGCAAGACCGGCACCGCCCAGACCAAGGGCGCGGCCGACACCAAGGCGCAGACCACGGGCAACGCCGCGACTTCGGCGACCGCGGCACCTCCGGCTGAAAAGCGCTCCCAGATCACGACCGCGATCAAGTCGGAGACGAGCATCAAGGAAACCACCAACGTCAACTTCAATATCTCAGTTGGCACGCGGGTTCCGAGTTCGGTCCAGTTCCACCCGCTTCCGCCCCGGATCGTCGAGATCTATCCGGAGTGGCGTGGCTATCAGGTGATCCTGGTGGGCGGCCGCTACGTCATCGTGCGCCCGCAGACGCATGAGATCGTCTACATCATCGAAGGCTAATCGCTTTCAAAGCAGGCGACGTTTTTGGGGGTGGGCACAATTGCCCACCCCTTTCGCGTCATGGAAGGCACCCTTTAACCTTGGTTAATGAGCGATTTCCGTAGGTTCCACAGGCCTTTTTACGAACCGGATGAGGCGCTTGAAGGGTGTTCAAAACCCCCATCAGGCTTCCCCTTGGCCGCGTTGTTACCTATAACCCCCGCGACCTACCCACCCCCTTTTGCTGGAATTCTGGATGGCCCAGGCCCCTGCCCCGACAATCCTTGTGCTCAACGGCCCGAACCTCAATTTGCTGGGGACGCGCGAGCCCGAGACCTACGGCCACGCCACCCTCGCCGATGTCGAGAAATTGTGCGCGGAGACGGCCGCTCAATTCGGCCTCGTGGCCGATTGCCGGCAGTCCAACCGCGAAGGCGAGCTGATTGATTTCATCCATGAGGCCCGCGCCAAGCAAATGGTCGGCATCATCATCAATGCCGGCGGCTATTCCCACACCTCGATCGCGCTGCATGACGCGCTGGTTGGAGTGAAAATCCCGACCGTTGAAGTGCACATCAGCAATATCCACGCCCGCGAGAGTTTCCGGCACCATTCGTTCACCGCCAAGGCCGCCTTCGCTTCGCTGTGCGGGTTCGGCATCGACGGCTACCGGCTCGCTATCAACGGCCTTGCCGCCAAAATCGGCGTCAAGGCAACAGCCTGACATCAAGAGCCCGCATCAAAAGCCTGGCGCTTCAGCCGTCATCACCCAGAGAATTCCGGACCCCGCATATGGCGAGCAAGCCTGACACCAAATCAGCCGCAAATTTCAAGAGCGACGACAGTGCGCTGATCCGCGAACTGGCGTTGCTGCTGGATGAAACCAGCCTCACCGAAATCGAGATCGAGCGCGCCGGCCTGCGGGTGCGCGTGGCGCGCAACATCACCGTCACAGCTTCGATGCCGGGCAATTACCAGCAGGCCCCGTCGGCGCACGCGGCATCGGCCGCGAACGTGACCCCGGCGGCGATCGCCGATCTCGCCAAACATCCGGGCGCCGTCCCCTCGCCGATGGTCGGCACCGCCTACTCGGCGCCCGAACCCGGCGCCAAGCCGTTCATCGAGGTCGGCACCAAGGTATCGGTGGGACAGACCCTGTTGATCATCGAAGCCATGAAGACGATGAACCAGATTCCATCGCCGCGCGCGGGCACCGTGACGCAGATTCTCGTCGAGGACGGCCAGCCGGTCGAATTCGGCGAGCCGTTGGTGATCATTGAATAGAATCCGTCAACGTCAGGCGCTGCGATGTTCGACAAGATCCTGATAGCCAATCGCGGTGAGATCGCGCTGCGCGTGCTGCGCGCGTGCAAGGAGCTCGGCATCTCCACCGTCGCCGTGCATTCCACCGCCGACGCCGACGCGATGCATGTGCGGCTGGCCGACGAAAGCGTCTGCATCGGACCGCCGCCGTCAAAGGACAGCTATCTCAACATTCCCTCGCTGCTCGCGGCCTGCGAGATCACCGGCGCCGATGCCGTGCATCCCGGCTACGGCTTCCTGTCCGAGAACGCCCGCTTCGCCGAGATCCTCGCCGAACACAATCTGCATTTCATCGGCCCGAAGGCCGAGCACATCCGCCTGATGGGCGACAAGATCGAAGCCAAGAAGACCGCCAAAAAACTCGGCATTCCCGTGGTGCCCGGCTCCGACGGCGCGGTCGGCCCCGAAGACGACGCGATGGCGATCGGCAAGGCGATCGGCTTTCCGGTGCTGGTGAAAGCCGCTGCCGGCGGCGGCGGGCGCGGCATGAAAGTCGCGCACACCGCCGATGAGCTGTTGATGGCGCTCTCGACCGCCTCCAACGAGGCCAAGTCCGCGTTCGGCGACGCTTCGGTCTATCTCGAGAAATACCTGACCAAGCCGCGCCACATCGAAATCCAGGTGCTGGGCGACGGCCGCGGCGGCGCCATCCATCTCGGCGAACGCGACTGTTCGCTGCAGCGCCGCCACCAGAAGGTCTGGGAAGAAGGCCCCTCACCGGTTCTCTCTGCCGCCGCACGCGCCAAGATCGGCGCCACCTGCGCCAAGGCGATGCAGGACATGAAATATCTCGGTGTCGGCACCATCGAGTTTCTGTACGAGGACGGCGAGTTCTATTTCATCGAAATGAACACCCGCATCCAGGTCGAGCATCCCGTTACCGAAAGCATCACCGATATCGACCTCGTGCTGGAACAGATCCGCATCGCCGCCGGCGGCGACCTGCCGGCGACGCAGGACGAGATCACCATCATCGGCCACGCCATCGAGTGCCGCATCAATGCGGAAAATCCGCAGACGTTTCGTCCCTCGCCGGGCAAGATCACGCAATTCCATCCGCCCGGCGGCCTCGGCGTCCGGATCGATTCCGCCGTCTATCAGGGTTACGTCATCCCGCCCTATTACGACTCGCTGGTCGGCAAGCTGATCGTTCACGGCAAGACCCGCGGCGAATGCCTGATGCGGCTGCGTCGCGCGCTGGACGAGATGGTGGTCGAAGGTATCGAGACCACCCTGCCGCTGTTCCGCGCCCTGGTCCGCGAGCCCGGCATCATCGACGGCGACTACCATATCCATTGGCTCGAGCAGTATCTCGCCGGCCAGGCGGACAAGACCAAAACGTCCTAGCCATGCGCTGAACCGGCCCTGCTGCCCGTGGAACCAATCGTTCCCCCGGGCGTTGAGCGGTATTGGGGGCCTGTTTGGCAGGGGCGGTTTGTTTCGTTTGTTCATGACGCGAGATCATTGTGAACACTAAAGCCCAGCGCCGCCGCGCTTTGGGGCAAATTCTGCTGCTTGCGGCGGGGTTTTCGGTGCTGGTGGCAATCAGCGCCTTGTCGGTCATTCTTGTTCATGAGGCCCGGAAGGACAGCGGCAAGGTCGTGCACACGGTCGAGGTCGAGAACCAGCTTTCGACCTTGCTATTGCAGATCCGCCGCGCCGAAAGCTCGGCGCGCGGCTATCTCCTGACCTCGGAGCCACGCTTCCTGACCGAGCACGAGTCCGCCACCGCGACCATCCTGCCCGATATCGAAAAGCTGACCCGGCTGACTTCGGACAATCCGGTCCAGGCCGAAAACATCCGGCAGTTGCGGCCGCCGGTCGAAGCCCGGCTTGCCGAATTTGCCAAGGCCATCGCATTCGTCAAACGCAACGATCTTGCCGGCGGCATCGCAATGCTGCGTGAGGCCGGCGCCAGCGACTCCGTCCGGAAGATCGGCGAGCTCAGCAACGCGATGCGCGCCGAGGAGGACCGGCTGTTCGCTCTGCGCACCGCGACCGCGGACCGCACCCAGCAACTGGCTTCGGCGGTGACGGTGGCGGGATCCGGCCTCGTGATTGCGCTCGCCGGCATCTCGATCTTCCTGGTGCGCCGCTCCTCGCGCGCCCGCGACGATGCCGAAACCCAATTACGCGACAACAATATCAACCTCGAGACCACGATCGACGAGCGCACCGCCGATCTGCGCGAAGCCAATGACGAGATCCAGCGCTTCGCCTATATCGTCAGCCACGATCTGCGCTCGCCGCTGGTGAATATCATGGGCTTTACCAGCGAACTTGAGGAACTGCGCGGCGACATCTTCAAGCGGATCGCGACCCTGGCGCGCGCGCAATCGGCCGCTCCGGCGACAGCCGATAACGCCACCGATAGCGCCGAGCCCGTCCTCGAAGGACCCGACAAGCAATTGTCGGAAGACTTCACCGAGGCGCTGGGCTTCATCAAATCCTCGATCGCCAAGATGGATCGGCTGATCTCGGCCATCCTCAACCTCACCCGCGAAGGCCGGCGCGAATTCGAACCGGTGCGGATCGAAACCCGCGAACTGATCGAAGGCATCGTCGCGACGGTGGCGCATCAGGCCGCGGAAGCCGAGGCCCAGATCCGGATCGAACCGCTGCCGAACATCGTCAGCGACCGTCTGGCGCTGGAGCAGATTTTCTCCAATCTGATCGAAAACGCGCTGAAATACCTCAAGACCGGCGTTCCCGGCGACATCCAGGTGCGCGGCCGCACCAAACTCGGCTTTGCCATTTTCGAGATCATCGATAATGGGCGCGGCATTGACCCCAAGGACCATCAGCGCATTTTCGAGCTGTTCCGCCGCGCCGGAACCCAGGACAAACCCGGGCAAGGCATTGGCCTTGCGCACGTCCGCGCGCTGGTGCGGCGGCTCGGCGGAACCCTGTCGGTCGCCTCGGAACTTCACAACGGCAGCACATTCACGATTACACTGCCGATCAATTGGACCATTCGTAACCGGAACACACAGTCATGAGTAATCCAGTCACCATCATCATGATCGAGGACGATGAGGGCCATGCCCGCCTGATCGAGCGGAACATCCGCCGTTCCGGCGTCAATAACGAGATCATCCCGTTCACCAGCGGTACAGCCGCTCTGAAGTACCTGTTCGGCAACGACGGAACGGGCCTCGCTCACAAGGGCAACGCGCTATTGATCCTGCTCGATCTCAACCTGCCCGACGCGTCGGGCATCGATATCCTGAAGCAGGTCAAGGACAACAAATATCTCAAGGCGACCCCGGTCGTGGTGCTGACCACGACCGACGATTCCCATGAAATAAAGCGTTGCTACGACCTCGGTTGCAACGTGTACATCACCAAGCCGGTGAATTACGAAAGCTTCGCCAACGCCATTCGCCAGCTTGGCCTGTTCTTCTCCGTCATCCAGGTACCGCCAGCCGCCACATGACAACAGCCACGCCGACACTGCTGTATATCGATGATGACGCCGCATTGGCGCGGCTGGTCGATCGCGGCCTGACGCGGCTCGGCTTCAAGGTGGTGCATGCCGCCGATGGCCAGCAGGGCCTCGACCGCCTGGCGCAAGGCGGCATCGACGCCATCGCGCTCGACCAGTATATGCCGGGTCTCGATGGCCTCGAAACGCTGGAGCGGATTCTGGCGATCCCGGGTGCGCCGCCGGTAGTATTCGTCACGGCCTCGCAGGATTCGGCGATTGCCGTCACCGCGCTGAAGGCGGGCGCGGCGGACTATCTCGTCAAGGACGTGCAGGGCGAGTTCATTCCCCTGCTCCAGGTCGCCGTTAACGGTGCGCTGCGGCAGGCGGAGATTCAAAGAGCCCGCGATGAGGCCGAGGCCGAAGTCCACGCCTCGCGCGACCGCTACGCGGCGCTGGCCGCCGAGCGCGAGGTGCTGCTGCGCGAAGTCAATCACCGCGTCGGCAACTCGCTGCAGATCATCGCCTCGCTGCTGCACCTGCAGGCCAATTCCACGACCCAGGACGACGTCAAGGCGGCGCTCACCAATGCGATGGGGCGCGTCGCCGCGGTCGCCCAGGTCCATCGCCGGCTCTATACCTCGCACGATCTGAAGAGCGTGCTCTTGAACCAGTATCTCGAGGCGCTGCTGGAAGACCTGCGGCGGTCGGCCGAGGGCAATCGGATGTCGCGGCTGACGCTGAAGGCCGAACCAATCGAGATCGACCCCGATCGTGCGGTGGCGATCGGCATCATCGTCAATGAGCTGATCATGAACGCCGTCAAATACGCCTACCCCGACGGCGCCGGCCCGATCCACGTCGAGCTCAAGCCTCTCGGCGACGAACTCCTGCTGTCGATCACGGACGACGGCGTCGGACTCAACGTCAAGGCCGATCCACGTTCTACCGGCATGGGACAGCGCATCGTCTCGGCCATGGCATCAAAGCTCGAAGCCGACGTCGCGCGCGATCCTGACCATGCCGGCACAAAGATCGTGCTGCGCTTTGCCCGCGTCAACAAGCCGGCGCCGCGGCCGAATGAAGCCGCGGCTGGGTAATATGCCCTGCGGAATTCTGAACCGCGACCTGCTAAAAGCGCGTTCAGCTTAGGTCGGCGCAAGTCCAGCCTCGCGTATAATCGCTGCGTTCTCTTCGAATTCCTTCTTCTGGAAGCTCGCAAAGCCCTCCGGACTGGCGGACCCCCGGAGCTCCAAACCTTCCTTGGCGAGTGCCTGTTGCAGCGATTTGTCCCCTATCACCGTTTGGATCGCCGCGTGCAGCCGTGTCACGACGGCCACAGGGGTTTTCGCGGGTGCGAAGAGGCCAAACCATCCAACCGAATCCAATCCCTTGAGGCCAAGTTCGTTGGCTGCCGGAATATCCGGCATGACAGAGGAGCGCTCCGCGCTCGTTGCGCACAGCGCCACAAGTGCACCTGAGTTGACATGCGGCAGGATCGTAGGCGGCGTTCCGATGATCATCGGAATGTTGCCACCCAGAACGGCGGTAACGGTTTCAGCGCCGCCCTTGAAGGGAATATTGACAAGCTTGATCCCGGCGATTTTGGAGATCTGGACGGCCGGTATCTGGAAGCCGACGTTGGACGTACCGTAGAACACGCCATCACGCTCGCCTTTTGCTTTCGCCAGGAATTCTGCCCAGTTCTTCACGCCATACCCGGCTGATACGGCCACCAGACTCGAATTCGTTGTAACCTGGGAAATCGGCGCAAGCGCCGTCAGTGGATCATACGATAGCTTCAGCATCGTCGGCGCGATCACCTGGGAGACGTTCGCGCCGAGAAAAAGCGTATGTCCATCCGGTTCGGCGCGCAGGGCCTGCACGGCCGCGAGTGTCGAAGATGCGCCAGGAACGTTCTCGATCAGATGCTTGGCGCCCAGTACTGCATCGAGGCGATGTGCAAATTGGCGCATCGTCAAATCGGCTGAGCCGCCCGGAGGGAATCCGACAAGAAAACGGATGATTTTTGATGGGTACTGCTGCGCGCGTGCGGCGGTGGGCAATACGGCGGCTGCAGCGGTCGAAATCGAGCCTTGCAGGAAGCGGCGTCGGTTCATTTTCTTTCCTCCAGTCCTTCCGGCGGCCGTACTTCTTTTTTTCCCGGTATCCAGGCCGCGCCGCCGCTTTTTCAAGGCATAGCACAGGCCACCCGCTCCCTGCTATTCTCCCGCCATGACATCGCGCGAGTCCGCCGTTTCCGAAATCACGCCCGAGGTGCTGCTGCGCGCCTATGCCTGCGGCATCTTCCCGATGGCCGAAAGCGCCGACGACCCCACCCTGTTCTGGGTCGAGCCGGAAATGCGCGGGGTGATCCCGCTTGACGGCTTTCGCATCGCCTCGCGGCTTGCTCGCACGGTGCGTTCGGACGCCTTCACCGTCACCGTCGACACCGCCTTCAAGGCGGTCATTGCGGGCTGCGCTGCGCCGCAGGCCGGGCGCGACGATACCTGGATCAACAAGCGGATCCGCGATCTCTATGGCGGGCTCTACCAGATCGGGCACTGCCACAGCGTCGAGGTCTGGCAGAACGACGATCTGGTCGGCGGATTATATGGCGTCAGCCTGGGCCGCGCCTTCTTCGGCGAGAGCATGTTCCACACCGTCAGAGACGCCTCGAAGGTGGCGCTGGTGCATCTGGTGGCGCGGCTGATCGCGGGAGGGTTTGAGCTGCTCGACACCCAATACGTTACGGAGCATTTGAAGAGCTTTGGCGCGGTCGAAATTTCCAGGCGCCGCTACCGCACGATGCTCGACAGGGCGATTGCGGGCGAGCCGGCGGACTTTTTGAAGTTGCCGTCCGATGGGCCGGTCCGCGGCGCCGACGCGCTGGCGATCATCGCGGCGCGCGGCTGAAGCCTGGACTTTGGCAGTGGAGCCTGTCCTTTCGGACAGTATCGACTGTACTATTCCCGGTTTAGTCTCGGTTTAGGGGTTTGGGGCACCCGAGCCGAAAAAATCCTTAGGTCCGCGGCCAATGAAGGATATCCTTCGCTGGTCGCTGAACTTGCTGGCATCCCGCTCCCGAAGAGTGCTCCTGGCCATGATCGCGCAGTTGACAAGATACGAACGGCAACTTGCACTTTTCATCCTGCTGGCACTGTCCATATGCGGACTTGCGATGGCGGTGGCCGGAACGGGGGATGCCCTTGGGGTTCACGGCGCCATCGTGCTGCTGGCCGCCATTGCCGGCACATTCTGGGTCATCTCCGGGTACTACGAGCCAGAACCTTCCGACGATCGTCTGGACCGCTATTTCGACGATCCCAGCCGGTTGGGCATCATCCTCGCGATGGTTTGGGTCGTAGCCGGACTTTTCGTCGGCGACTGGATCGCGTGGCAGCTCGCCTATCCGGACCTGACGTTCGACGCTGCATGGTCGAGCTTCGGGCGCCTCCGTCCCGTGCACACATCGGGTGTGATCTTCGGCTTCGGCGGTAATGCCCTGATCGCAACCTCGTTCTATGTCCTGCAGCGGACCACGCGCGCGCGCCTGCCCGACCAGTTGAGCCCGTGGTTCGTGCTGCTGGGATACAATCTGTTCTGTGTCATCGCCGCGACCGGCTATCTGATGGGCGTCACGCAGTCGAAGGAATATGCCGAACCGGAATGGTATGCGGACATCTGGCTGGTGATTGTGTGGGTGACCTATTTCATCATCTACCTGCGCACACTGGTTCGCCGCAAGGAGCCCCATATCTACGTTTCGAACTGGTATTACATGGCCTTCATTCTGGTCGTGGCGATCCTCCACATCGTCAACAATCTGGCGATCCCGGTATCGCTCGGCCATGCCAAGAGCTACTCGGCATTCTCCGGCGTGCAGGATGCGATGACGCAGTGGTGGTACGGCCATAACGCCGTCGCGTTTTTCCTGACCGCCGGCTTCCTCGGAATGATGTATTATTATCTGCCTGTCCGTGCCGGCCGCCCGATCTTCTCCTATCGACTGTCCATCATCAGCTTCTGGGGCATCACCTTCATGTACATGTGGGCGGGCTCGCACCACCTGCACTACACGGCATTGCCACAGTGGGTGCAGACGCTCGGCATGACGTTCTCGATCATGCTGCTGGTCCCGTCATGGGCCTCGGCCGGCAACGCCCTGCTCACCCTGAACGGCGCCTGGCACAAGGTTCGCGACGATGCGGTCCTGCGCTTCATGATGGTCGCGGCGGTGTTTTACGGCCTGGTCACCTTTGAAGGCTCGTTCATGGCCATCCGTGCGGTGAACTCGCTGTCGCATTACACGGACTGGACCGTCGGCCACGTCCATGCCGGGGCGCTCGGCTGGGTCGCGATGATTACATTCGGCGCGATCTATGCCTCGGTGCCGTGGCTTTGGAAGCGCGAGCGGATGTATTCCGCCAGGCTGGTCGAAGTGCACTTCTGGCTCGCGCTTGCCGGAACGGTCATTTACGTTTTTGCGATGTGGAATTCCGGCATCATCCAGGGCCTGATGTGGCGGACCTACAATGAAAGCGGAACGCTTGCCTATTCGTTTGTAGAGTCCTTGGTCGCGATGCGTCCCTATTACATCGCTCGCGCCATCGGCGGGCTGCTATTCCTGATTGGGGCGCTGGTCGCCTGCTACAACATCTGGATGACGATACGGACGGCCGACCAGCCGGCCGACCAACGGCTGGGTGACCATCCCGTGCCGGCGCTTGCAGGCGGCACCGCGCCTCAACCGGCGGAGTGAGCAGATGTTCAACCTCCATTACCGCCTTGAGCGCAAGACGATCGGCTTTCTGCTCGCCATCATCGGTGTGGCGAGCATCGGCGGCGCGGTCGAGATTATCCCGCTGTTCACCATCCATCAGACCGTCGAAGATGCGCCGAACATGCGGGTTTACACCCCGCTCGAAATCGCCGGCCGCAACATCTATATCCGCGAAGGCTGTTATGCCTGCCATTCGCAGATGATCCGCACCTTGCGCGACGAGGTCGAGCGCTACGGCCCGTATTCGCTCGCCGTCGAATCCAAATATGATCATCCGATGCTCTGGGGATCGAAGCGAACCGGTCCCGATCTCGCGCGGATGGGCAACAAATATTCGGACGAATGGCACGTGCGGCACCTCAACAATCCCCGCGACGTGGTGCCGGAGTCGGTGATGCCGCACTACTCCTGGCTCGGGCGCACCGAGCTGCGGAGCGAAGACCTCGGCCGGCATATGGCGGCGCTGCGTCGGGTCGGCGTGCCCTATACCGACGACATGATCGCAAACGCGAGGTCGGATACCTACGGTCAGGCCGCGCCCGATACGCCTTTCGCCGAAGGGGTCACCAAGCGATATGGCGCGGCGACGAACATAAGGGCCTTCGACGGCAAACCGGGCAATCTTACCGAACTCGATGCCCTGGTCGCCTATCTGCAGATTCTCGGCAAGCTGACCGACGCTGCGCACAAGCCGGTCGCTGCGGCGGGAGGTTGATCATGGACAATGATTTTGCGGTCTGGTTCTCGAAGTCATTCGGCCTGTTTTATCTGATCGCGCTCTCGATCGGCGTGCTGGTCTATGCGTTCTGGCCGTCGAACAAGAAGCGGTTTGACGAAGCCGCGCAATCAATTCTCGGCGATGAGGACAAGCCGCACAGGGATCAGCCATGGCGGTAGAAGAACGCGATCCATACACCGGCTACACGACAACCGGTCATGAATGGAACGGCATCAAGGAATTGAACACGCCGGTGCCGCGCGCGGTCTTTTTCTTCCTGATCGTGACAGCCTTGTTCTCTGTCGGCTACTGGATCCTGATGCCGGCGTGGCCGCTTGGGGTGACCTACACCAAGGGTCTGCTCGGCATCGACCAGCGCAACGTCGTCACCGAAAGCGTGAAGCAAGCCGCTCTCGAACGGGGCGTCTGGACCGGGCGCATCGAGGCTGAAAGCTTCAAGGACATCCAGGCCGATCCGCGCCTGATGGAACGGGTGCGGCAGACCGGCCGAACCCTGTTCGGGGACAATTGCGCGGCGTGCCACGGATCGAATGCCCGGGGCGGCCACGGATTTCCGAACCTGACGACGGCGTCATGGCTATGGGGCGGCGACCCCGAAAGCATCGCCGAAACGATCCGCGTCGGCATCAATTCGGCGCATCCGCAGACCAGGACGTCGCAAATGATGGCGTTCGGGCGCGATCAGATGCTCAAGAAGGACGAGGTCGAAAACGTCGTGAACTATGTGCGCAGCCTCTCCGATCCGGCCGTCGCAAAGGACGTGCCCGCGGCAAGGATGGAAGCAGGCAAAGCCGTCTTCGCCGCCAATTGCGTCGCCTGCCACGGTGACGACGCCAAGGGCAAGACTGATCTCGGTGGACCCGACCTGACCGATCGATTCTGGATCTACGGCGGCGATGCGGAATCGATCACCACGACAGTGTGGGGTGGCCGGCAAGGGCAGATGCCAAGCTGGGAAGGAAGACTTTCTCCGCTCGACCGCAAGATTCTCGCGCTTTACCTGTTCGATCTTCGACGGGAGCAACGATGAGCAACGCCGGCGCAGCGACAGGGCAATTCAGGACAAGGGTCGTTGTTTGGACTGCGGTCTGTGCCGGGCTTCTGCTGCTGCTGATCGCCAATTCGCACCTGGTCTATATGGCGATCATATCGCAACCGGAATGCGTTGCGCATGTGCGCCAGGGTGAAGGCGGAACCGGGGACGGAAAATTCAGCGCCGCAAGGTCGTCATGCTCGCCGCGATGAGAATGCAGGGAGGCCAACGATGATTTCGATCCCGGACGTTGTTCCGCCGCTGCCGCAAGAGCACACGTGGAAGCGAAACATCGCCCCCGCAGCAGCCTGGGACTGGCTCTCGGCCGGCTGGCGAGATTTCAGGATTAATCCGGTCACCAGCATCAGTTACGGGGTACTTGTATTTCTGGTGTCGGTCGTCACCGTCGTCGGCCTGTTTGCCCTGCGGATGGACTATATCCTGCTCCCGGCGTTTGCGGGCTTCATGGTGGCCGGGCCGGTCATTGGAATCGGACTTTACGAAAAGAGCCGGCGTATCGAGGAAGGCAGGCCCGCCAGCCTCTGGCGGATGATCTTCGTCAAGCCGGAATCGGGCGGCCAGATTCTATTTGCCGGCGTCCTGCTTTTCATGTTGACGCTGTTGTGGATGCGCGCCGCGGTCATCCTCTATGCGCTGTTTTTCGGCGTGCGTCCCTTTCCCGGCATCGACCACATCGTCCCGATGCTGTTCACGACCGAGATCGGCTGGGCCATGCTGGTGGTCGGCAGCGCCGTCGGCGGCCTGTTTGCAGCCTTCGCATTCGCGATCAGCGCCTTTTCCATTCCGATGCTGCTGGCCGAGCGCACCGATGCACTGACTGCGATGGGCACCAGCATGGCGCTGGTGTGGAACAATCTTGCGGTCATGCTGACCTGGGCGGCAATCATGCTGGCATTGATTGTTCTCGCCACCGCCACCGGGCTTCTGGGAATGATCGTCATTTTCCCGGTGCTGGGACACGGAAGCTGGCACGCGTATCGAGCGATGCGGCTTTAACGCGCTGCGTTTGGAGCAATTTCCGATGGGTTGTTGCGGGTCGGGAGCGGAATTCGCGGCACTACCGCCGGATGCGCGCGCAAAAGGCGAGGAAGTGCTGCTCGCCAGCCGCATCGTCGCCGACGGCGTGCGCCAGACCGACCTCTCTGTGCCCGCGATTCACTGTGGTGCTTGCATTCGAACGGTCGAGACGGCGCTCGGCGGGCTTTCCGGCGTGGAGAGCGCGCGCGTCAACCTTTCCACCAGGCGCGTAACTGTTCGTTGGCGCGCCGACGCTATCCCACCGCCCTTTGTCGAGACACTCAAGCTTGCCGGGTTCGAGGCGCATTTGTTCGACATTGAATCGGACAAGGAGGACGGTACGCTTTCGGAACTGATACGCGCCCTCGCCGTCGCGGGCTTCGCGGCGAGCAATATCATGCTGCTGTCGGTGTCGATCTGGTCGGGCGCCGACGC
Source organism: Bradyrhizobium sp. JYMT SZCCT0428 (assembly GCF_018131075.1). Classification (GTDB taxonomy): domain Bacteria; phylum Pseudomonadota; class Alphaproteobacteria; order Rhizobiales; family Xanthobacteraceae; genus Bradyrhizobium. Next base: position 156,943 of record NZ_JAFCLS010000001.1, read on the forward strand.
TGCTACCCGTGACCTGTTTCATTGGTTGTCTGCGATCATCGCCCTGCCCGCGCTGGCCTATTCCGGCCGGCCGTTTTTTCGTTCGGGTTGGCGAGCCCTGAGCCACGGACGCACCAACATGGACGTGCCGATCTCGCTGGGCGTGCTGCTTGCCTTCGGCTTGAGCCTTTACGAGACAGTGCATCACGGCCCGCACGCCTATTTCGACGCTGCGATTTCGTTGCTGTTCTTTCTGCTGATCGGACGCACGCTCGACCACGTGATGCGTGAACGCGCCCGGCTGGCAGTCAAGGGATTGGCACACCTGTCCGCGCGTGGCGCGCTCGTGGTGCAGGCCGATGGTACCCAGGCCTATCTTCCGGTGAGCGAAATCCGGGTTGGGACGACCCTCATGCTCGTGGCCGGAGAACGCGTGCCGGTCGACGCGACCGTGATCAGAGGGGCTTCAGAACTGGACGTCTCGCTCGTGTCCGGCGAGCATACACCGCTGCCGGCCACGATCGGCTCACAGCTTCGGGCTGGCACGCTGAACCTGACCGGCCCCCTGACGATCGTCGCGACGGCCACGGCGGAGAATTCCTTTCTCGGCGAGATGCTGCGAATGATGGAAGCGGCTGAACAGGGCCGGTCGCGCTACCGGCGTATCTCCGACCGCGCCGCCAGCCTTTACGCCCCGGTGGTTCATCTCACGGCGCTCCTGACATTCGCCGGCTGGCTTGCCGCCACCGGCGATGCGCATCGGGCGGTGACCATCGCTATCGCGGTTCTCATCATTACCTGTCCTTGCGCGCTGGGTCTTGCAGTGCCGATGGTGCAGGTGGTGGCGGCCCGGCGCCTGTTCGAGAGCGGGGTCATGGTGAAAGACGGGGGCGCGCTCGAGCGTCTCGCTGAAGTCGATACGATCGTGTTCGACAAGACCGGCACGCTGACATCGGGCGCTCCGCGTTTGGTCCGATCCGGTGAAACGGACCAAGGGCTGGTCGCTGTCGCCGCGGGATTGGCCTGTCATTCCCGCCATCCTTATTCGCGGGCGCTAGTCGAAGCCGCCGTCGGTCATCCCGCATCTCCGGTCAGGTTCGACGACATCGCCGAGCATCCCGGATACGGGCTTGAGGCTCGCGCGGGGACGGACGCCTACCGGCTCGGCCGACCGGAATGGGCGCTTGCTGACAGCGCCGAGGCAGAGCGGATATCCGGAGATGAATCGGTCGTGCTTACAAGGAATGGCATCCACCTGGCGGATTTTCGTTTCGAGGACCGTCTGCGGGTGGATGCGGCAGAAGCGGTCGCCGAACTCAAGGCCATCGGCCTTGGGGTCGAGATCGTTTCCGGTGATCGCGAGACCGCAGTGGGATCGATCGCCGCGGAACTTGGCCTGCCGTACGTCGCAGCCGTATTGCCCGGTGGGAAAGCCGATCACATCGCTGGCGTCGAAGCATCTGGTCGAAAGGTCCTGATGGTCGGTGACGGGCTGAATGATGCGCCGGCATTGGCGGCTGCGCATGCGTCAATGGCGCCGGCTTCAGCGGCGGACGTCGGCCGTAACGCCGCCGACCTGGTGTTCCTGCGCGAAAGCTTGTCGGCGGTGCCGCTGGTGATCTCCGTCGCCCGTAGCGCCAGCCGGCTGGTACGGCAGAACCTTGCTTTTGCCGTGGCCTACAATGTTGTCGCGGTGCCAGTCGCGATCATGGGCCACGTTACTCCACTGCTTGCCGCGATTGCGATGTCAGGATCATCGGTTGCGGTGGTTGCCAACGCGCTTCGCCTCAAAGGCCGGCAAGGCGCGGTGCGAAGCGGCACCGCAAGCAAACAGCTTCCCGCCAGGCCCGTTCTCGGGGCAGCCGAATGACCGACTATTTTTACCTGATACCGATCGCGCTCGGCCTCGGCGTCACCGCACTTGCGGCCTTCATGTGGTCGCTGAAGAGCGGCCAGTATGACGATCTCGACGGCGCCGCCGAGCGGATACTGCACGAGGACAGCGACGCTCCCATCCGCAAGAAATCGCCTACGCCGTAAACGCGAAAAGGCTTGGCGACGAGGACGCATTCGCGATCGTCGCGGCGCGCGGCTGAAGGCCTGTTCCGTATTGTGACATCCGTCACAGCCCCTCCCCGCGACCTCTCTTATCCCTGTTTGCACGGCTGGTGGGAATGCTCCGCCTCCGACAACGACAGGGATCGCTCAGATGAGCAACGCGCTGCAGGCGACATTGGCGGCCGAGCCCGGCGAAAACGCCGCCGCGAACCACGGCGCCGAACAGGCCGTCGCCAGCGCGCCGCCGCCGCTCAGCTTCGTGGTGCCGGGCCGGTTGCCGCCGCCGCTGCCCAAGCACCCGGCGCAGAACGTCATCGCGCGGCACTGGCGCGGCGAACTCTCGCTGCCGCGCTCCTACTGGATCAATTATGTGGTGCTGGGCACGAGCTTCGGACTTACGTCCGGCGTTCTGGGCGCTGCGATCAACCCAAGCGTTGGCGAACAGCCGGTGCGCTGGCTGATCTCCCACGCCCTGACCTGGATCGCGATCATCCTGTTCACGCTCTGGGGCGCGATCGGCGTCTGGCGCGCGGCGACCGCCTATCGACGCGCAGGAAAGCGCTTCTGGGGCACAGCCGCCAAGGCGACCATGGCGCTCGGCGCCCTCCACCTCGTTTACAGTGTCTACTACGTCGCGATTCCGCAGGGCCTCGGCATCTACGAGATCGCAGCCGGCGATGCGCGCCTCGCGTCACACCAGTTCAAGGTGCTGAACAACGGCACCATGCTGGATTTCTCTGGCGGTATCTCGTTCGGCACGGCGAAGGAGTTCGAGACCATTCTGAAGGCGATGGACAATGTGCGCACCGTGCGGCTGAACTCGAACGGCGGGCGCGTCGCGGAGGCGCAGAAGATCTCCGACCTGATCAAGGCGCGAGACCTGTCGACCTACGTCACCCATCAATGCGCTTCCGCCTGCACCATCATGTTCCTCGGCGGCAAGCAGCGCCATCTGCACGCCAACGCACGGCTCGGCTTCCACCAGCCTTACTTCCGCGGCATGACCGCGAACGAACAGCGCATCTCGATTGCCCGCGAGCAGGCGCGCCTTGAGAAGTTCGGCCTCAGCGCCGCCTTCGCCGAACGCGCCAACAGCGCAGGTCCCTCGGGCATGTGGTTTCCCGAACAGAGCGAATTGCTGCGCGAGCGCGTGGTGACGTCGATCTTCAACCCGCAGCCGCCGAAGCCGGTGGCAGCCGCGGCGCCTGCGCCATCTGCTCCCGCTTCGCGCAGCGTGCCCGTGCTGCCGAAGACGCAGGCGGCCTATCGGGGGGCGCCGCTATAAGGGATTGCGGAGCCTGCCCGATCCCGGCTGAGAAGATTCGCACTGGCGTATGTCTGCCGGCATCGGCGAGAACCGAAGCACCGGGGACGCCTAATTCCCGAACAATCCACCAAACAGCCCGCCGGGCCGTTGTTGCTGCGGCGGCGGTGGCGGCGGTTGCTGCTGGAACTGCGGCTGCGGCGGCAGCCCCGACGGCGGCGGACGCGGCGCAGCCTGCTTCGGCGCCGGCGGGCGCTTGGCGGCAGGCGGCGGCGGAGCCGGCTTCGGCAGTTCAGGCTGCGCGCTGACGATGGTCTGGTCGGGGACTTTGCAGTCGGTCAGCCAGATATCGTAGACCGGGTGCTCGACACCGTGCAGCCCGGGGCTCGCGGCGTACATCCAGCCCGAGAATATCCGCTTCACCTCGCCCTGCAGCGTGATCTCGTCGACCTCGACAAAGGCGTCGGTATTGGCGGCTTCCGTGGACGGCCGCGTGTAGCAGGCCGACGTCTTCACGCGCAGCGCGCCGAACTGCACCGTCTCGCCGATGTCCTCGTCGAAATTGATGATGCGGCCGGTGATCTTGTCGAGGCCGGAGAAACTCGCCTTCTTGTTGGTAACCTTCGACGCCGGCGGCTCGGACACCACCTCGTCGCCCGGCTGCAGGCTGGCCGAGGCGGGCGGGACGGGTCCCTTGGGCTGGCGCTGCCCCGGTGGCAGGCCCGGCTGCGCATTGGCCGCGGGCGGCACGGCGCCCGGCTGTGGCGGCGCTACCGCGATCCCGGGCTGGGTATTCTGTGGAACGACGGTGGTGCCGGGCGGCGGCGCCAAGGGCTGGGTCTGCACGCTTCCGGGCGGCGGCACGCCCTGCCCCGGGGCGGGACGGTTCGGCGTCGGCAGCAGCCGGCCGCGCGGCAGTTCGGGCACTTCCTCGTCGTCGTCGAGTTGCTGCTGTTGCTGCTGGTTGCCACGCGGGATCGCGCCCGGCGGCCGCAGCGGCGGATCGGAAAAAATATTGCCGATCTGCGCGCGCGCGGGTGGCGCAAGCGAGATTGTCGAGGCGGCCACCAGGGCCGCAATACCAGTCAGGGCAATGGTTCGAAACATCTCGCGGCTTTAAAGGGCGAATCGGGCTCGCGACATAGTACAATCATATCCGCCGCTCGCGTGCCCACCGGTTAACACGCCGAATACGGCGGGGAAAGGGCGGTTACCCCCGTCCCGGGGACGGGCTTCGCCCGCTCCGGGGCCACTGGTCAGCACCCGCCACAAATGAAATAGTCGGTTTCGATCAGCTTTCGCGCGGGTTGCCGTCGCGAAAACCATGAAAATCCGGGACAACCGGACGAGCCAGAGGAAACCCCAGACATGACCGATCGAATTCGCCTGGACGGCCGGGTCGCCGTCGTCACCGGTGCGGCCGGTGTCATCGGAACCGCCACCATCCGGCTGCTCGCCGAGCGCGGGGCGCGCATTGTCGCCGTCGACCGCAAGGAGGCCGATCTCAAGGCCGCCATCCAAGACCTGCCGGCCTCCGCCGAGGCGCTCGCGATCGCCGCCGACGTCACCCAGGAGGACGAAGTCGCGGACTATGTCCGCGCCAGCGTCGACAAATTCGGCACCATCGACGCCTTCTACAACAACGCCGGCATCGAGGGCGACATCAAGCCGATCCCGCAATATTCGCTGGAGAGTTTTCGAAAAGTGCTCGATGTCAACGTGGTCGGCGTCTTCCTCGGCATGAAGCATGTGCTGCCGGTGATGCTCAAGCAGAACAAGGGCAGCATCATCAACACCGCCTCGATCGCGGGGCTGATGGGATCGCCCTACATCGCCGTCTACAGCGCCAGCAAGCATGCGGTGATCGGGCTCACCAAGACCGCGGCCTGGGAATGCACCGGCACCGGCGTCCGCGTCAATTGCGTCTGTCCGGGCCTGATCGACAGCCGGATGCTGTCGACGATCTATCAGGGGCGCAATGGCGGCAATGCCCCGATGCCGATCGAAAAGATGGTCGACCGGATTCCGGCGCGGCGGCTCGGCCAGGCTTCCGAAGTCGCCTCCGTCGTGGCGTTCCTGGCGTCCGACGAAGCCAGCTACGTCACCGGCTCGTCCTACACCGTCGACGGCGGCCGCACCGCCGCTTAGAAACCCGTCATTCCGGGTTCGATGCTTCGCATCGCCCCGGAATGACAACGCATCGTAACAGAGGTCTCCGCCCACATGCCCGTCGTTCTCGATCCCGATGCCGCCGCCGTCTACAAGGCCTTCCAGGAAGCTGGCCGCCCGCCCTACGAGTCGGGAACGCCAGCGAAAGCCCGCGAAATGTATCTGGCAGCCCGGCCCGTCGCCAATCCCGAACCGCCGGAACTGGAATCCGCAAAGCCGCTCTCAATCCCCGCCCCGCATGGCGCGATCCCGGCCCGCATCTACACCCCGAAGACGCTGCGAAAAACCGGCGGTCTCGCGCCGTGCCTGGTGTTCTATCACGGCGGCGGCTGGGTAATCGGCGATCTCGATTCCCACGACGTGGTCTGCCGCAAGCTCGCGCATGAAGGCGAACTGATCGTGATTTCGATCGACTACCGCCTCGCCCCCGAGCACAAATTCCCCGCCGCTGTCGATGACGCCGTCACGGCGGTGAAATGGATCGCGGCCAATGCGAAAGACCTCGGCATCGACGCGACGCGCGTGATGGTCGGCGGCGACTCGGCCGGCGGCAATCTCGCGGCCGTGGTTGCGCTTGCGGCGCGTGACGGCGATGGGCCAAAGCTCGCCGGTCAGGTGCTGATCTATCCCGCGACGGATTTTACGATGAAGCACCCCTCGCACAGCGAACCCGAGACCAGCATTCTGCTGACGCATTCCGTCATCAAATGGTTCTGCAACCACTACCTCAGCGGCGCCGCCGACGTCGATAACTGGCAGGCTTCGCCGGCGCGCGCGAAAACGCTGGCCGGATTGCCGCCGGCCTATGTGCTGACCGCCGGCGGCGATCCGCTGCGCGACGAAGGCGACGAATACGCCGCACGGCTGAAGGAAGCGGGCGTGTCCGTGACATACAAGCACTTTCCCGGCCAGTTCCACGGCTTCTTCACCATGGGCAAGCTGTTGCCGCAGGCAAACGTCGCAGCAACCGATATCGCCGACTGGATGAAGGCGCTGAATTGACAAACTCGCCCGCGCGAAGGAATTGACGGCGACCATGCTCCTGTTCGGGATACCCGTCGACTTCATCCTGTTCGCGCTCACGCTGCTCGGCGTCGCGCTGTTTCATCACCACACCCTGCCCGTCGCGTTGACGGGGCTCGCGGCCATCATTCTCTACAAGCTGATCTTCACCGGCTTCAAATACGGCGCCGGCCTTGGTGGCCTCGGCCACCACATGGCGCATGAATGGGTGACGCTGGCCAATCTGTTCTTGCTGCTGATGGGATTTGCGCTGCTGTCGCGGCATTTCGAGGAGAGCCGGATTCCCGATGAGATGCCCGCGCTGCTGCCGGACGACTGGAAGGGCGGCGTCATTCTGCTGGTGCTGGTGTTCGTGCTGTCCAGCTTCCTCGACAATATCGCCGCGGCCTTGATCGGCGGCACCGTGGCGCGGAGTGTTTTCCAGGGCAAGGTCCATATCGGCTATCTCGCCGCCATCGTCGCGGCCTCGAACGCGGGAGGCGCCGGCAGCGTCGTCGGCGACACCACCACCACAATGATGTGGATCGCCGGGGTCAGTCCCCTCGCCGTCGTCGAGGCCTATATTGCCGCTATCGCCGCGATGCTGATCTTCGCCGTGCCCGCGTCGCTGCAGCAGCAGCGCTATTCGCCGATCGTCAAGAATCCACCGAGCGGCCTGAAGGTCGACTCTGTCAGGGTGTTCATCGTCGCGGCCATTCTGGTGGCGGCGCTGGCCGCCAATATCACCGCGAATCTGAAATTCCCGGCCCTGCTCGACATCCTTCCCGTGCTCGGCATCGCCGTCTGGGTGGTGATCCTGCTCACAGCGGCGTTGCGCAAGCCGGACTGGTCGGTGATGCCCGAAACCTTCAAGGGCACCATCTTCCTGCTGGCGCTGGTGACGGCGGCCTCCATGATGCCGGTCGAGCAACTCCCCGCCGCCTCGTGGCCGACGACGCTCGGGCTCGGCTTCGTCTCCGCGGTGTTCGACAATATTCCGCTGACCGCGCTCGCGCTGAAACAGGGCGGCTATGATTGGGGCTATCTCGCCTATGCCGTCGGCTTCGGCGGATCGATGATGTGGTTCGGCTCGTCCGCAGGCGTCGCCCTGGCGAACATGTATCCGGAGGCAAAATCCGTCGGGCGATGGATCACCCAGGGCTGGCCGATTGCAATCGCCTACGTCGTCGGATTTTTCGTCATGCTCGCCATCCTCGGCTGGCGTCCCGACGCGCCGCTTTAATCGACGAAGCCCGCGCTGCCGAAAGGACGGCTGGATTTCCGCCGGTAGCGACTCTACCCCGCGCGTGCCGCCCGCCGCAGCGATTGCGGCGGCTGGCCGAAGGCGCGGATGAAGGCGCGGCGCATCCGTTCCGGATCGCGAAAGCCGGTGGTCTCGGCAACGCGTTCGATCGCCTCGCTGGACGACTGCACGCGCTGCCGCGCCACCTCGATCCGCAACCGCTCGACCGCCTTTGAGGGCGTGGTGCCGGTCTCGGCAATGAAAGCGCGGGTGAAATGCCGAGAACTCATGCCGGCCTGCTCGGCCATGTCCTCCACCGTGAGCGGCGCATCGAGATGTTCGCGCGCCCAGGCAAGCAGCGGTCCGAACCGTCCGGTCGGCGACTTCAATTCCAGCAGCGAGGAGAATTGCGACTGGCCGCCGCTGCGGCGATGATACAGCACGAGCTGCTTGGCGGTCTTCTGCGCGATCTCGTCACCGTAATCCTCGACGACCATCGCGAGCGCGAGATCGATCCCCGCTGAGATCCCCGCCGAGGTCCAGACATTGCCGTCGCGCGTGTAGATCCGATCGGCTTCCAGCTTCACTTTCGGATAGGCCGACACGAAGTGCCGCGTGCGTTGCCAATGCGTGGTGGCGCGGCGGCCGTCGAGCAGGCCGGCCTCGGCCAGAACGTAAGCGCCGGAGCAAACGCTGGCGACGCGGACGCCGCGCCTCGACAAAGCACGCACCAAAGCCAGCGTCTTCGGACAGATCGCCGCCGTTCGCACGCCCTCGCCGCCCGCCACGATCAAGGTCGTGATTGCGCTGGAAGGTTTGAAACCACGCGCCAGCATCTCGACGCCGGAGGTGCTGCGCACCGGACCCGGCGTCGCCGCCAAGGTCCTGATCGCAGGCGCCGCACCCGAGAAGCGCGCGGCGATTTCGAACACCGAAATCGGCCCCGCGGCATCGAGCAACTGAAAGTCCGGAAAGATCAGCACACCGATCATTTGAGGTATGTCCTTAAATGAGGGAAATACGGCATTTCTGACAGGAGGCCATCATTTCAGGATGCGCAAGTCAAGGCCGCGGTCGTCATGCCCGGACTTGATCCGGGCATCCATCTTTCTTCGCAAGAGTCTTTGCGAAGTGGATGGATTGCCGGGGCATAGGCGGAGCGCAAGCGACGCCGTTCTTCAAACGGCTGCGCCCGGCAATGACGAGGTGCGGCGACGTCTCGCAAAACGTTGGAGGTCCTCATGTCGGCGCCGCTTCAGATCGGTCTCGTGTTGTTTCCAAAGGTGACCCAGCTCGATTTCACGGGACCGTTGCAGGTGTTCTCCAGCGTGCCGGGCGCGCAGGTGCATCTGATCTGGAAGCGCATCGAGCCTGTGCCCAGCGACTCCGTCCTGACGATCACGCCGACGATGACCTTTGCGGATTGTCCGCAGCTCGACGTCATCTGCGTGCCCGGCGGTTTTGGCACCGACGACATGGTTAATGACGAGGAGATGCTGGCGTTCCTGCGCAAGCAGGCCGAGGGCGCCAAATACGTCACCTCGGTCTGCACGGGATCGCTGGTGCTGGGGGCGGCCGGCCTCTTGAAAGGCTATCGCGCGGCGACGCACTGGACCGCGATGGATTTTCTCTCCGCGTTCGGCGCGACGCCGACCAGGATCCGCGTCTGCGTCGACCGCAACCGCGTCACCGGCGGCGGCGTCACCGCGGGCATCGATTTCGCGCTGACGCTGGTGTCGCTGCTGGTCGACCGGCGGACCGCCGAAGCGATCCAGCTCCGGCTCGAATATAACCCGGCGCCGCCGTTCAATTCAGGCTCGCCCGACACCGCCCCGCCGGAAATCCTCGCGCTGATGAAGGAGCGGATGGCGACGGCGCAAGCGCGCCGCGGCGAAATGATCGGCCGCGCGGCGGCAAGGATGACGTGACGCGCCGCCTGCGCTAAGGCAAAAAGAAAAAGGCCGCCTGGTTGCCCAGACGGCCTTTCCTTTCCTACGGCGGCGCCACATTGACGGGCGATCTCAGAACGTCTGCACCGGGGGCCTATCTCCCAGCCGTATCCTGATCGGGTGCCGCTGCTCATCGGGACAGTCGCGAACTGGAGCCCGAACCGTACGCGATGGTTTCCCATCTCCGTAAGATGGGTTCATTGAACGGCGAACGGGCGAAACGCGCAAGTACGCGGCGGCAGATGTCCCCGCTGATCCCCTTATTCACAGGGGAACGACACATCCGCGTTCACGACGCGTGCCATGCCGCACGGTGGTCGCACTCAATCTAACGATGGATCAGTGGTCTATCAGCTTCCCGGCGTCCAGGGCTGGTAGTCGCCGGTCGCCTTCGGACGGCGGCCGCTCGCCAGCGTCGAGCCGGATGGACGGTAGGCCGCCGATGTGCCGGTCAGGTTCGGCTGGTGCGGCTTTTCCCACTCACGCGGGGTGTAGGTCTCTTCGGTCGGGGCGACATCGACGGTGTGATGCAGCCAGCCGTGCCATGACGGCGGCACCCTCGTCGCTTCGGCATAGCCGTTGTAGACCACCCAGCGCCGCTGGAAGCCGAGCGTCGGATCGATCTTGCCGCCCTTGGTGCGATAATAGGTGTTGCCCTGCTCGTCCTGGCCGACCAGTTCGCCGAACCGCCACGTCCACAATTGGGTGCCGAAGGTCTGGCCGTTCCACCAAGTGAAGAATTTGAGCAGAAACTGCTTCATGAGGGCTCGGCCGGTTCGAGAAAATGTGACGCCGTGATGCCATCGGCGGGCCGGATTGTCCAGATGCGATGTCCGATTGCGGCGATATCTGGCCGGACCCCATTTGCGCCTGTTCTTGGCGTCGAATTGTCGCGGAATCATAACGACCTGTTCATCCGGGATGTAGTTCCGATCTGGCAGGTTAGGCGCTGCGCACGATCCGTGCGCGGGCTCGGGAACGCCTTTCTCCTGAAATGGTTAGGCCCGTATCCCGGAGATGGAGCCGACAATGATCAGTTTGAAAGTTTTATGTTCTGCCGCAGCGATCGCGGCGCTCGTTGCACCGACCGTGCTGCCCAACCCAAGCTTCGCGCAAGCCCCGCCTAGCGCCGGAGGTGGCGGAGGCGGTGGTGGCGGCGGCCGTGGCGGTGGCGGCGGAGCAGCGATCGGTGGTGGCGGCGGTGGCGGAGCGGCTATCGGTGGCGGCGGCGGCGGTGGTTTCCGCGGTGGCGGCGGTGGAGCCGTGATTGGTGGCGGTGGCGGCGGCTTCCGCGGCGGCGGCGGTGCACCCCCACCGATGGCAGGCGGCATTCGTGGCGGCGGTGGCGGCGGTGTGGCCCCCGGCCCGAGGTTTAGCGGCGGTGGCGGCGTCTATCAAGGCGGCGGCTATCGCCATCATCATCGCCATCGCCACGGCGGTTTCTACCCCGGTTTCGCAGCCGGCGCCGTTATCGGCAGCGGGCTTGGCTACTACGGCAGCAGCTACGGCTACTACAACGATCCCTACTACTACGGCGACGAGTATGCCGATGACGGCGTGGTGGCGGTGGTCCCCGGCGGCGACACGGTTGCTTCCTGCAGGGCGAAATATCGCTCCTACGATGTCCGGTCGCAAACCTATCTCGGCTATGACGGGCAGCGGCATCCCTGCCCGTAACGCGAGCCAGTCAATCTGAATTGGAAGAGCGGCGCATTCCGGTGCGCCGCTCTTTTCATGCGCGTAGCGCCACCGCGACGCCGCCGAGCGTGATCGCAAGGGCGGCGACCTCGCGCAAGCCGAGCGGCTCATGCAGCATGGCGGCGGCCGCCACCACGCCGACCACCGGTACTAGCAGGGTGCCGATCGACGCGGTCGCCGCCGGCAGCCGCTCCAGCGCGGCGAACCAGCAGACGTAGCACAGGCAAAACTGGATCAGCGTGATGTAGACCATCGACGCCCAGCCGATCCCCGAGAGTGCCGCCAGCTGCGGCTGTTCGACGGCGAGCCCGATGACCGCGATCGGCAGGCAGCCGAGGCCGATCTGCCAGGCGGCCAGTGACAGCGGCGGCATCGCAAGCGGAAAATGCTTGGTCAGCACGGTGCCGAGCCCGACGCAGACGGCGCCCGCCAGGGCGCACAGGATTCCCGGCAGCTTCTCGACGCTGGCGTCGAAGCCATTGCCGCCGATCAGCACCGCGATGCCGGCCAGCGCGACCGTCAGGGAAAGCGCACGCAGCAGCGACAGCCGTTCGCCAAGGATCGGCCACGCCAGAAACGCCACCCAGACCGGAATCGAGATGCTGAGCACCGCAGCCTCGCTGGCACTCAGCCACAGCAATGCGAGCCCCATGAACGCAACCCAGCCGCCGAGCGACAACGTGGAAACCAGCAACAGCCGCAGCCACATTCCCCTGGGAACGCGCAGCGTCTCCCGCCGCGCCAGCGCGATTAACGCGAGGGCTGCAGCACCGACGATGCCGCACAGGCCGCGCGACGACAGCGGCGGCCACTCCGTCAGGAGATGTTTCATGATCGGGAAGTTGAGGCCCCAGCCCACCGAGGCGATCGACAGGACGATGAGGCCGAGCGGCGACATTCGGGGACGACCCGCTGGGCGATGGATGGACACGGCGGGTTTAGATCCGGAACCGGGGACGCATTTGTTCTTGTTCTGACACAGACGGCCGAATTCGCCTCTAGGCAAATCATATATGCACTCTATCATACAGACGGCTGGTCAACGTTCCGACTTAATCCTTGTCAGGGGTTTTGCGAGTCGCCGACTGCAGCCCGAGCAAAAGGAATCCTCGTGCCGCGCGTTCTCGTGGTCGATGACGACCCGATGGTTTGCGATGCCATCGAAGTTTGTCTGCAGCGCCAGGGTTTCGAGGTCACCATTGCCGATGGTGGTGAGGCCGGGATGCAGGCGCTCGAAGCGTCCGATTTCGACGTCATGCTGATCGACGTCTTCATGCCGAACATGCGCGGGTTTGAATCAATTCGGACGTTCCACGCGCGCCGGCCCGAGGTTCCGATCGTTGCGATGTCTGGCTACGCCTTCGCCAATAGCGACCGCGCGCCCGACTTGCTGCGGCTGACCATCGAACTCGGCGCGGCATGTTGCCTGCGCAAGCCGTTCACGCCCAACGCGCTGTTGACCAGCGTCCACGAATGCCTCACCAAATCGGTACAGTCTGCGCACCACTCGAAAAGATGAAAATAAAAGCGTCAATGCTCCCGCAGCGTATCATCCTTGGAATCGGCCTCGCGATCCTCATCCTTATCGGTGCTGCCTCCATTGGTCTCGACCTGAAGTCGCGGGCCGATACGGCTGCCGTCGACCACGCCCTGGAAGTGCTGAAGAGAATCTCGGATATCCGGCCGCTGCTGCGCCGCGCCGAAAGTGCCGCGCGCGGCTTTGCGCTCACCGGCAACCCGGACTTCGTGAAGGAATATAACGAGTCCAGTGACGCCATCCTGCCGGCCTTCGATGACCTGATCAAGACCGTCGAGGGCAATCCCGGCCAAACCCAGTTGCTCGAGGACGCCAAAGCCCAGGTGGCCCGCCAGATTGTGACGGGCGGCGAGTTGATCAGGCTCAAGAATGCGGGCGACCAGGCAAAAATCGCCGCATTGCTGGCCAATGACGAGGACCGCAAGGCGACGGAGACGATCGGTGAAAATCTGGCAAAGACCGTCGCCGAAGAGCGAAGGCGTCTCACGCTCCGGCGCACCCAGTCCGAAGCCAACGGCGGCTTCCTGCTGGCGGTTGACCTGGCTTGCGTGCTGCTGATCCTGATCCTGGCGACCGTCCTCACGCGCTCGACCGGCAGGTCACGCCGTGAGTTGCAGGACTCCCTCACTGCAACCAAGGCCACCAACGAGGCGCTGGAGGCCGCGGTCGCGGAACGCACCGGGCACCTGGTCACGGCCCACGAGGAACTCCGGCACTCGACCGAAGTGATGCAGAGCACCTTTCACAGCATGGCCGAGGCGGTGCTTGTCATCGACACCAAGGGCCGCGTGCTGCTCTCCAACCCGGCCGCGGAAAAGATGCTGCGCTACCGCCCGGGCATGACCGTGGAACTGCTGCGGCAGCTGAGCACCGTCTTTCGTGCCGATGGCGCCACGCCGCTGCCCACAAGGGAGATGCCGGCGGCGCGCGCGCTGCGCGGCGAGGAATTCGACGCCACCGAAATCGTGGTGCGGCCCAAGAGCGGCAGCGCGCCGGTTCACCTCGTCATCAGCGGCCGGCCGCTGCGCGACGCATCGCGCGCCATCAGCGGCGCGGCGCTGCTCTATCATGACATCACCGCGACGCGCGAAATCGAGCGCAAGCTTCAGCAATCGCAAAAACTCGACGCCATCGGCAAACTGACCGGAGGCGTCGCCCACGATTTCAACAACATGCTGACCGTCATCACCGGCACCACCGAAAGGCTGGTCGGCGCACTCGAGGACCAGCCGGCGCTGCGGAAGACCGCCGAGCTGATCGACGTGGCAGCGGAACGCTGCATCGAGCTGATCCAGCATTTGCTTGCATTTGCGCGCCGGCAACCGCTTCAGCCGCGCAATATCGACGTCAACGGCACCGTCCTCGACATCGCCAAGCTGCTGCGCCCTACCCTCGGCGAGCACATCGAGATCGACTCGATCCTCGAGCCGGAGGTTGCGGCGGCGCATATCGATCCCTCGCAGCTGGCGAACTCGCTGCTCAACATGGCGATCAATGCCCGTGACGCGATGCCCGAAGGCGGCAAGCTGTTGCTGGAGACCCGCAACGTCGTGCTCGACGAGGCCTATGCGCAGGCCAATCCCGACGTGCTGCCCGGCCCGTACGTGATGCTGGCAGTCAGCGACACCGGCACCGGCATGCCCAAGGAGATCCAGGACAAGGTGTTCGAGCCGTTCTTCACCACCAAGGAAGTCGGCAAGGGTACCGGCCTCGGCATGAGCATGGTCTACGGCTTCGTCAAGCAGTCCGGCGGCCACATCCGGATCTACAGCGAGGAAGGCCACGGCACCACGATCAAGCTTTATCTGCCACCCGCGCGCGGCCAGGCGCCGGCGGCCGTGGCCGCGGCCGCCCCGCTGGTCGGCGGCGCCGAAACCATCCTGGTGGTGGAGGACGATGATCTGGTGCGCAACTTCGTCACCACGCAGTTGCAGACCCTCGGCTACCAGACCCTCGATACCGCAGACGGTCCCTCGGCGCTGCAGGCCGTGAAAAACGGATTGCCATTCGACCTGCTCTTCACCGACGTGATCCTGCCCAACGGCATGTCCGGCAGGCAACTCGCCGACGAAGTCGTCAAACACCGGCCCGGTATAAGAGTGTTGTATACCTCTGGATATACCGACAACGCGATCGTGCACCAGGGGCGGCTCGACCCCGGCGTCTTGCTGCTGAGCAAGCCCTATCGCAAGTCGCAACTGGCAAAAATGATCCGCCAGGCGCTGGATTAGAGCCTTATCGGTTCAGATCGAAGCAGAACCGCGGACTCATCACCGCGTAGGAACGAATCCTACCACCTGGCGCTTGAATCCCGGTTCTGTTCGGTGTGGCAACCATGAACTGAGAGGCGAAAATGTTCCTGATGGGGCTTGGCGCGCTGCTCGTTCTCGGCGGAGTGTTGTACATGGCGCGCACCGCCATTTGGCGGGGATCGCTCAGCGGCCCGGACTCTTCCCGGCCGGTTCGCGGCACTCTGGAGCCGCCACGGCGCAGCCTCCGATTCCTGGGGCTGGCAACGAACTGGCCGGGCATTCTCCTTATGGTGATCGGTGCAATTCTGTTGGTGTCGGGATCGGGTTTCTAGCCTCGCCACGGGTGTGCTTCCAAACAATGAACAGCGCCGCGGCGTCAAAGTCGAACGGGTGAAGCGCGGATGGGCAGTCCCTTCAAATGACCCTAAGGCCCCGGAGCGATCCGGGGCCTTTTTGTTCGATCATACATTGGTTAGTGGGACTGAACGGAGGGTACAGTATCCATCAGCAACACCCCAAAAAGCAGGACCAGATAGAGCATCGAGAACACGAACAGGTGACGCGCAGGCCGCCTCTCGGTGTCATTGCTCCGACGTACCTGCCATGAGAGAAAAATCATGACTGCTCCAAGCATCGCTGCCGCCGCGCCATAGATGGCGCCCGCAAACCCCAGTGCCCAGGGTGTCAGCGAGGTTGCAGCCAGAACAACGGTATAGAGCAGAATCTGGCGCTTCGTTTCGGCCTTGCCGGCTACGACCGGCAACATCGGCACCCCAGCTCTGGCATACTCTCCGGCAAGATTGAGCGACAACGCCCAGAAGTGGGGTGGCGTCCACAGGAAGATAATCAGGAACAGGATCAGCGGTTCGATCCCGACACTTCCCGTGGCCGCAACCCAGCCGATCACCGGAGGGAGTGCGCCAGCCGCACCGCCAATGACGATGTTTTGCGGTGTCCGGCGTTTGAGCCACATCGTGTAGACGACGACATAGAAGAAAATCGTGAAAGCCAGCAGCGCAGCCGCGGCCATGTTCAGCAAAGTGCCGAGAGCCAGAATGGCGCAGCTTCCAAGCGTCAATCCGAAAACCAATGCTTCCGGGCGCGATACACGGCCGCTCGGAATCGGACGCATGGCGGTACGCGCCATCACCGCATCGATGTCGGCGTCGTACCACATATTGAGCGCACCTGCGGCGCCCGCCCCGGCAGCTATGCAAAGAAGAGCAACGGCACCGGCGAAGGGATCGATGTCGCCTGGTGCAACCATGAGACCAACCAGTGCGGTAAAGACGACCAGCGACATAACGCGCGGTTTCGTCAGCGCGACATAGTCCCCGATGCCGGCGTAGCTCCCGCGAAGGAGCATCGAACGATTGATCTGCATGAGATTAATGCCTCCTCTTGCCGGCGACATGGCGACGTCTGCGTCGTAAAAAGCGATGCGATCGTCCTGAAAGATCCCTTTGCAAAACCAGATCTGAAAAAGTCACGAGCACACCTTTGTGCCGTCTAGCCCAACGATTTGATGATTTCCCGATAGGCTGTTTCAGGAAACGCTTTCAGCGTGCGCGTCCGGATGTTTCCCTGCATGCCCATTTGCAGGCTGAAACGTGCCGCCACGGCGTCGTCAGGAGCTTCGTAGATCGCGACGATGTCAAAGTCGCCCATGGTCAGGAAAAAGAACTTGAACTCGCCGCTCATCTCCGTCAGCGCTTTCTTTGCTGCGTCCAGACGGTTTGGCGAGTCCTTCACCTTCAGGATGCCCTGCTCGGTCCAGTTTGCAAGCATGACATATGTGGTCATGGCCATCCTCCCTTTGGCACGAGGCAACGGCGCCTACGTCGCAGGCGCGAAGAACAGCACCCGGATGAGGTGCGTGTAGTCGGATTCGAACACCATGATCGCCACGAACACCAAGACCAGCACCGGCGGCAGCAGGATGGCATAGCTCAAGGCCAGCCGCTCCCAGGCCATGTGCATGAAGACGGCGACGATCAAGCCGGCTTTCAAAATCATGAACAGCAGGATCAGCGACCATCTGAGATAGCCCTGGAAGTGAAAGTAATCGACGAGATAGGAGCAGGCGCTGAGGACGAACAGCCATCCCCAGACCACGAGATAAAGCTTGATCGGGTGCTGCTGGCCCTTTACGTGCGCGGCTCCCGATGCGGGCACGTCATGCACATGCGCGTGCAGCGAAGGTTGCTGGGCTTCCAGATGTACTGCCACGTTTGTCATGCGCCGACCTCACCAAAGATAAAAGAAGGCAAAGATGAACACCCACACCAGATCGACGAAGTGCCAGTACAGGCCCATGATTTCGACGATCTCGTAGTGTCCCTTTCTGCTCGTGAAGAAGCCGCGCCTTTCGACGTCGAAGTCTCCCCGCCAGACCTTTCGCGCGATGGCGATCAGGAAAATCACACCGAACGTCACGTGAGTGCCGTGGAAGCCGGTGATCATGAAGAAACTCGAGCCGAACTGCGCCGCGCCCCAGGGGTTTTCCCAGGGCCGTACGCCCTCCATGATCAGCTTGGTCCATTCG
Source organism: Bradyrhizobium sp. JYMT SZCCT0428 (assembly GCF_018131075.1). Lineage (GTDB taxonomy): Bacteria > Pseudomonadota > Alphaproteobacteria > Rhizobiales > Xanthobacteraceae > Bradyrhizobium. Next base: position 174,639 of record NZ_JAFCLS010000001.1, read on the forward strand.
AAGGCCTGCATTCCGACGAACGTTGCGCCAAGCGCCGCGGTGACCAGCATCAGGACTGCGGTTTTGACGCGATCGCGGCGGTAACCGAAATTGACGGCCATCGCCATGGTGCCGCTGCTGGAGATCAGGACGAAGGTCATGATGGCGATCAGGATGAGCGGGATATGATGCCCGCCAATCGTGAGCGCGAATACCTCGCTCGGATTCGGCCACGGCACCGTCGTGGACATTCGCGCGGTCATGTAGGACAGCAGGAAACAGCTGAAGATAAAGGTGTCGCTCAGGAGGAAGATCCACATCATGGCCTTCCCCCAGGAGACATTCTTGAACGCGCGCTGATCCGAGGACCAGTCGTCGGCAAAGCCCCGCAAGCCGGCGGCCGGCGCGGGCGATGCTCCAGGGTTTGTCAGCAACGTTTCTGCCATCTGGTCTCTCCTTAAGTGAGCAACCTGCGACAGATGTCGACGAAATCGTCCGTCCAGCCCGTCAGCAGACCAAGCAAGACCAGCCAGACCAACAGCAGGAAATGCCAGTAGATCGTGCAGAGCTCCACGCTCAGGCGCACCTGCGCCATCTCGGCGCCGCGCCACACCCTGGCAGTCGCTCTGCCGAGCGCCACCAGGCCGCCCATCAGGTGCAGCCCGTGCGCCGCGGTCATCATGTAGAAGAAGGAATTGGCTGGATTGGACGCGACGAAATAACCCGCAGCACGCAGCTGTTGCCACGCCAGCAGTTGCCCAATCAGGAATGTAACCGCGGACGCGCCGCCTGCGCAGAGACCGACGATCACACCGTCCATGTTGTTCCGGTGTGCGGCCATTTGTGCCCATTGCAGCGCGACACTGCTCAGGACAAGGACGCCCGTGTTGAACCACAGCAGCGAAGGCACGGGCATCGTGCGCCAGTCCACCATGTTCATGCGCATGGAGTACGCGCTGATGAAGAGTGCGAACAGCGAACCGGCGACAGCGAGAAACACCCCCAATCCGATCTTGGCTGCCGGCAGGGTGATGGCACCCGTGCCCGGGAAATCATCGATCGAACCTTCTTCCAGCCAGGGTTTGGCTGTCAGCCGTTGCTGCGAGAGCCACCATCCGGCGATGACCGCTATGACCGCCATGAACAGGATGATGGCGCTCACGGCGCAGCTCCCTGAACGGCCGGCGTCGCCCGCGGCTGGTTCTGCGGAATGAAGTCCTGCGCAGCACCGGGCACGCTGTAGTCATACGCCCATCGGTAGACCACCGGGAGCTCCTTGCCCCAGTTGCCGTGCCCGGGCGGGGTTTCCGGCGTCTGCCACTCGAGTGTTGTCGCCCGCCATGGATTGCCACCCGAAGGCCTGCCCTTGAACAGGCTCCAGACGAGATTGAACAGGAACACCATCTGGGCGAAGCCCACGATCAAGGCCATGACGGTGATGAAGGCATTGAGCGTATGGGTCGATGACGGGATGAACGCTGCCTCACCGATGTCGTGATAGCGGCGCGGAACGCCGAGCAGTCCAATGTAATGCATGGGGAAGAAGATCAGATAGGCGCCGAGGAACGTCACCCAGAAATGAAACTTGCCCATCCAGTCATCCAGCATTCGCCCGGTGACCTTGGGGTACCAATGGTAGATCGCGCCCAGCACGACCATGATTGGCGCCACGCCCATCACCATGTGGAAATGCGCGACGACGAACATGGTATCCGACAGCGGGACGTCCACGACGACGTTGCCGAGGAAGAGGCCCGTGAGCCCGCCGTTCACGAACGTGATGATGAAGCCGAGCGCGAACAGCATCGGCACGGTGAGATGAATGTCGCCGCGCCACAGGGTCAGCACCCAGTTATAGACCTTGATGGCGGTCGGGATGGCGATGATGAGCGTCGTGGTCGCGAAGAAGAACCCGAACTTCGGGTGCATGCCGCTCACATACATGTGGTGCGCCCACACGACGAAGCTGAGAGCGCCGATTCCCACGATCGCCCAAACCATCATGCGATAGCCGAAGATGTTCTTGCGCGCGTGGGTAGAGATCAGATCGGAAACGATGCCGAAGGCCGGCAGCGCGACGATGTAGACTTCCGGATGGCCGAAGAACCAGAAAAGGTGCTGGAACAGGATCGGGCTGCCCCCGCCATACTTCATCTGCTGGCCCATCTCGACGAGTGCGGGCATGAAGAAGCTGGTTCCCAGCAGACGGTCGAACAGCATCATGACCGAGGCGACGAACAGCGCCGGGAAGGCCAGCAGCGCCATCACGGTGGCCGTGAAAATGCCCCACACCGTCAACGGCATCCGCATCAACGTCATGCCGCGTGTGCGCGCCTGCAGCACCGTCACCACATAATTCAGCCCGCCCATGGTGAAGCCGATGATGAACAGGATCAGCGAGACCAGCATGAGAACGATGCCCCAATCCTGCCCGGGGGTGCCGGAGAGAACCGCCTGCGGTGGGTAGAGCGTCCAGCCGGCGCCGGTGGGCCCGCCCGGCACGAAAAAGGTCGACGCCAGCACCAGGACTGCGAGCAGGTAGATCCAGTAGCTCAGCATGTTCACATAGGGGAAAACCATGTCCCGGGCGCCGACCATCAGCGGGATGAGGTAGTTGCCGAAACCTCCCAGGAACAATGCCGTGAGCAGATAGATCACCATGATCATGCCGTGCATGGTGATGAACTGGAGGTACTGGCTTGCATCGATAAAGGAGAACGTGCCGGGAAATCCCAGCTGCAGTCGCATCAGCCACGACAGCACCAGGGCCACCAACCCGATTGCGGACGCCGTCAGCGAGTACTGGATGGCGATGACTTTGGCGTCCTGCGAAAAGACGTACTGCGTCCACCAGCTTCTGGGATGATAGAGTTCAACCTCCGGCACTTCGGCAGGCGGAGCGTCCGCGCGTGCGTCATATGGGACATCGACCATAGAAAACCCTCCTTGGTCGTTTCCATCGGGGCGATCAGTTCACGCGCCCGATCGATCTTCGCAGCGGCGCCTTCCTACTTGCCGCCGGATTTGTACGTCGCCTTCGTCACGGCGTTTCGGCCTGACAGTTCTGCAAAGGTCTTCTGCGTCTCCAGCCAGGCGTGATACTCGCCTTCTTCCTGGACGATGACCTTGGCCCGCATCTGCGCGTGCGCCACGCCACACAACTCGGCGCAGAGCACATCGAATGTTCCGGTCCGGATCGGGGTCATCCAGAAATAGGTGACCATGCCAGGAACCATGTCCATCTTGGCCCGGAACTCCGGCACATAGAAGTTGTGCAGGACATCGAGGGAGCGGAGCAAAACCTTGACCGGCTTCCCGATCGGAAGGTGCAAGTCGCCGCTTTCGATCACGACGTCGTCTTGTCCATTCGGATCGTCGCGATTCAAGCCCATCGGGTTTTCGGGACTGATGTTGCGGACATTGGTTGTGCCCATCCGGCCATCCTTCCCCGGAAGGCGGAAGCTCCATTGCCACTGCTGGCCCATGACCTCGATCTCGGTGGCGTCAGCCGGAACCGTGACGAACTGATGCCAGACGAATAGGCCGGGCGCCAACATGGCTCCGACGCCGACCGCAGTCCCGATGGTGAGCCACCATTCGAGCTTCTTGTTTTCGGGATTGTAGGCCGCCCGCCTTCCCTCCTTGTGATGAAAGCGGAAGACGCAATAGGCCATGAACGCGATCACCGCGAAGAACACCGCTCCGGTGATCCAGAAGGTGATGCTGATGGTGTGGTCGATGTAGCTCCAGTTGGTGGCGATCGGCGTCCACCACCACGGGCTGTAGATGTGAAACAGCACCGAGCCGACTGCGACCAGAAGCAGTATGAGTGCGACAGCCATCCTTCAGTCCTCCTTGCCATTCAAGGCAACGGAGACGGATTAAGGGGCGCAGCTCACACTATCACGATGGCCGACTTCACATGCGCCATCGCAGTGTGTCTTGCCTCGCCCATTTGACCGGTCGCGACATCCAAACGTGGCACGGAGCACACGTTACGACCGCTAACCATCGGATCCGGGGCGTCAGAGAGTAAGATGGTACGCGTCCAGCCGCGCGTCAATAGATGATAGAGGACTACCTCGTCGGAGCGCCAGACTGATGCCGCAAGCAGCGCGTGTCAGCCGGCACAGTCATTCGATGATGACGCAACGCACCAATGACTACCCAATGACTGCGAACGTGCACACTTCACCGAACCGTGAGCGCTGCCTGATCCCAATCGCGTTAATCTGGCTCTGCAGGTCGCGACAAGTTTCGTCCGGCTAAGCTCCTCTTCGTTGACCTCGGGTTTGCCGTACTCGGCTCGATCGCGTTTCTCGCACATAGCGACGAACACGCGTGCTTGGAAACTCGCGTCGTTTACGCCGCGACTTTCAGCACGGGAGGTGCGTCGATGGCCACTCTGTATTCCGACAACATCGCAAGAGTTGGACGCCACGTATTCGGGGACGCGGCCACATATCCGATTCGCAAAATCGGACTGTCCGACCTGCACGAGGCGCTGCGCCTGGGCTGGGAAGACTTCAAGGCAATGCCAAGCCACGCGGTCGTCGTGTGCGTGATCTATCCCGTGCTCGGTCTTGCCCTGTTCAGGATGGTGCTTGGCTATTCGGTACTGCCTCTGCTGTTTCCGCTGGCAGCCGGGTTCGCCTTGCTTGGACCGTTTGCCGCGATCGGTCTGTACGAGCTCAGCCGCCGCCGCGAGCGCGGCGAGGAAGTCGACGTATCGAAGGCGCTTCACGTGCTGCGCGCGCCGGCTTTCGGCGCCATGATCGAACTCGGCATTCTCCTGCTCGTCCTGTTCGGAGCCTGGATCGGCGTCGCGAACGCCATCTACGTTTCGATCTTCGGCCACGCTCCGGCGGCGAGCATCCCTGACTTCGCAACGCGCGTGCTGACGACGCCGGAAGGATGGTCGCTCATCATCGTCGGATGCGGCGTCGGTTTTCTGTTCGCGGTCGTAGCCCTGTGCGTCAGCGTCGTATCGTTTCCGTTGATGCTCGACCGGCATGCGACGGCGATAGACGCGATCCGGACCTCGATCTGGGCCGTGATGAAAAATCCGGTTGCGATGGCCGCGTGGGGGCTGATTGTCGCCGCGCTGCTGGTGATCGGTTCGCTACCGCTGTTCGTTGGCCTGGCCGTCGTTCTGCCGTTGCTCGGTCATGCCACCTGGCATCTGTACCGGAAAGTGGTGGAGCCGGATCCCAATCCTCCACAGGAGGAAGAACCCCACCTTCGCAAGGGACACCGCTACGCGGCGGATTTCCCGGCCAACCTGTTCCCGTGGAGCCGCGAGAAGTAACAGCAAGTGATACGAGGCTGCTAAGCCGTTACGACCGCGTCGCCAGCACCACGCCCGCCAGCGTGAACAGCAGCGCCACGATCTGGACCGGGCCCAGCGGCTCGCCCAGGGCTGCCGCCGACGCCACCACGCCGATGACCGGCACCGCCATGGTGCCGATCGCGGCGACCGAGGCCGGCAGCCGCGACAGCGCGGCGAACCAGCTGACATAGGCGATGCAGAACTGGATCACGGTGGAATAGATCAGCAGCCACCAGCCGATCTGGCTGACCTTGCCGAGATCCGTGGTCTCGATCGCGAGGCCGACGATCGCGACCGGAAAACAGCCGAGCCCGATCTGCCAGGCGGCGGCCGGGATCGGCGGCATGTCGAGAGGCAGTTTCTTGGCAAGCACCGTTCCGAGCGCAAAACCCATCGAGCCGGCCAGCGCCATCACGATCCCCGGCAGTTTGGCCGCTGACGCCGTCACCCCATTGCCGCCCATGATGGCCGCTAAGCCTGCGAACGCCATCACCAGCGAGACCGTGCGCAATAACGTGGGCCGCTCGCCCAGCACCGGCCAGGCCAACAGCGAGGCCCAGACCGGCATCGTGTAGGCGATCAGCGCGGTTTCGCTGGCTGGCAGCCACAGCAGCGCCAGCCCCATCAGCACCATCCACCCCGTAACGTTGAGCGTTGCGGCCAGCATCAGCCGCGGCCACAGCGCCCGGTCGACCCGCAGCGTCTGTCCCCGCCCCAGCGCCAGCGCCGCCAGCAGCAAGGCCCCGATCACGCCGGTGACGCCGCGCAGGGTCAGCGGCGGCAGCTCGCCGAGCAGGAATTTTGTGACCGGCCAGTTAAAGCCCCAGCCCACCGAGGTGATGGCGAGGAACATGAGGCCGGCGGGTGCGATACGCGCACGCGCGGCTGGTGGCACAGGATCTGTCATGAACGACCGGCAAGGACCGAAAAGGAATCGGTGAAAGGAGAATCGGCTCAAGAATCAGCCGGGGGAATCGGCGGCGACTTTGGCCCTTATCGGGGCTAGCTACCATCGGCTCGCCGGCATGCCAGGGTGGAGTTCTCCGTAGCCTTACGTGAGTCTTGGGAGCGCAATCCCGGAAGGCCCGGAAGAGGCGAATAAATACTTGTCCTGTGAACAGCCGGGAGAAGCCTTCGCTCCACAGGCCCGCAACATTTTTTTCCTTGTCGAATCTGTGAGGACTCACTGATACTTGGGCCGATCACAGGCGCGAGATCACCCCCTGTTATCCCCCACTTTTCACCATATTTAGTATTTGATTCAGGAACTCGTACTAGTCCTTGACGGGCGTAACGGACTTGGCCTAGCTTTCTTCCTGTTCGGCGCGAGTGTGTTTTGGGTCCCCGCCGGTCATCCCAAATGGGTTCCGAAACGACCACTCCGCCCGCCAGTCAAGGCTGCGGGAGAGGACTTTTCTGCCCTCAAAAACCGGGCAGTTCGGGGCGCGAAAACGGGGCCGCAAGGCCCAAAAAAAGCGGGCCGGAACAGGCCCAAAGTGACGCAGCAAGTGAAGCGTTGGGGCGTTGATTGCATGACCTGGAAGGCCCGGATCGGGAGCCAGGAAATGCCAGAGAGACAGACCGGGTTCACCGGTTGAGCTGCGGATCAAGGGATCAGGGTTGCCAGGGCTATTGTTATAGTCCCGACGCAGCCATGGTTCGGGAGGTCCGCTCAAGGATAACATTCCGGAACCCGCGAGATGCGGACCGGTCAGAAGAAGACGGGGCACGACCATGCGAATCGAACGGCGCAACACGACTCAAGGCCAGTCACCCTACGCAGGGATTGATTTCAGATTAACGACATCGGAGATCCGCAATCCCGATGGTTCGATCGTGTTCCGGCTGGAAAACGTCGAGGTGCCCCAGTTCTGGTCGCAGGTCGCCTCCGACGTCCTGGCGCAGAAGTACTTTCGTAAGGCCGGCGTCGCCGCGCGCCTGAAGAAGGTCGAGGAAGAGACCGTGCCGTCCTGGCTGTGGCGCTCGGTGCCCGACACCGAGGCCTTGGCCCTGCTGCCTGAGAACGAGCGCTTCGTCAGCGAGCTCAGCGCAAAACAGGTGTTCGACCGCCTCGCCGGCTGCTGGACCTATTGGGGCTGGAAGGGCAGCTACTTCTCGAGCGAAGAAGACGCGCAGGCGTTCTTCGACGAGCTGCGCTTCATGCTCGCCAAGCAGATGGTCGCGCCGAACTCGCCGCAGTGGTTCAACACTGGCCTGCACTGGGCCTACGGCGTCGATGGCCCCGGCCAGGGCCACTACTATGTGGACTGGAAGACCGGCAAACTCACAAAGTCAAAATCGGCTTACGAGCATCCGCAGCCGCACGCCTGCTTCATCCAGGGCGTCGATGACGACCTCGTCAACGAGGGCGGCATCATGGACCTCTGGGTCCGCGAAGCCCGCCTGTTCAAATACGGCTCCGGCACCGGCTCCAACTTCTCGCGTTTGCGCGGCGAAGGCGAGCGCCTGTCCGGCGGCGGCCGCTCATCCGGCCTGATGAGCTTCCTCAAGATCGGCGACCGCGCAGCCGGCGCGATCAAGTCCGGCGGCACGACGCGCCGCGCGGCCAAGATGGTCGTGGTCGACGCCGACCATCCTGATATCGAGACCTATATCGACTGGAAGGTGAAGGAGGAGCAGAAGGTCGCGGCGCTCGTCACCGGCTCCAAGATCAACCAGAAGCATTTGAAAGCCGTGCTGAAGGCCTGCGTCAATTGCGAAGGCTCCGGCGACGACTGCTTCGATCCGGAAAAGAACCCGGCGCTCCGCCGCGAGATCAAGCTCGCGCGCCGCGCGCTGGTGTCCGACAACGTCATCAAGCGCGTGATCCAATTTGCAAAACAGGGCTACAAGGACATCGACTTCCCGACCTACGACACCGACTGGGATTCGGAAGCCTACCTCACGGTATCAGGCCAGAACTCCAACAACTCGGTCTCGCTGAAGGACGATTTCCTCCGCGCCGTTGAGACCGATGGCGACTGGAATCTGATCGGCCGCACCAGCAAGAAGGTGACGAAGACGCTGAAGGCCCGGGATCTCTGGGAGAAGATCGGTCACGCCGCCTGGGCGTCGGCCGATCCCGGCCTGCACTTCAACACCACCATGAACGACTGGCACACCTGCAAGGCGTCCGGCGACATCCGCGCCTCCAATCCGTGCTCGGAATACATGTTCCTGGACGACACCGCCTGCAATCTGGCGTCCGCGAACCTGATCACGTTCTACTCGACCACGACAAAGCGCTTCGACGTCGAGGCGTATGAGCATTTGTGCCGGCTCTGGACCGTCGTGCTCGAAATCTCCGTGATGATGGCGCAGTTCCCGTCGAAGGCGATCGCCGAACTCTCCTACGAGTTCCGCACGCTCGGCCTCGGCTTTGCCAACATCGGCGGCCTGCTGATGACCATGGGCCTGCCCTACGACTCCAAGGAAGGCCGCGCGCTGTGCGGCGCGCTGACCGCTGTTATGACCGGCGTGTCCTATGCGACCTCGGCCGAGATGGCCAAGGAATTGGGCCCCTTCCCCGGCTACAAGAAGAACGCGGCGCACATGCTGCGCGTGATCCGCAACCACCGCCGCGCCGCCCATGGTGAAAGCCGTGGCTATGAGGCGCTCGCGGTCAACCCGGTGCCGCTGGATTACGCCAGCGTGACGCAGACCGACATCGTCGAGCACGCCAAGGCCGCCTGGGACCTCGCGCTGCAGCTTGGCGAAGCCCATGGCTACCGCAACGCGCAGACCACGGTGGTGGCGCCGACCGGCACCATCGGCCTCGTGATGGATTGCGACACCACCGGCATCGAGCCTGATTTTGCGCTGGTGAAATTCAAGAAGCTCGCCGGCGGCGGCTACTGGAAGATCATCAACCAGGCCGTTCCCGTCGCGCTGCGCACGCTCGGCTACCGCGAAGCTGATATCGCCGAGATCGAGGCCTATGCCGTCGGCCACGGCTCGCTCTCCAACGCGCCCGGCGTCAACGTCTCCACCCTCAAGGCCAAGGGCTTTACCGACGAAGCCCTGGCAAAAGTGGAAGCCGCGCTGCCGACCGCCTTCGACATCAAGTTCGCCTTCAACAAGTGGACCTTTGGTGAAGAATTCCTGCGCGAGACGCTGAAGCTGGCGCCGGAAGTGATCGCCGCCCCCGGTTTTGACCTGCTCGCCGCCGTCGGCTTCACCAAGCGCGAGATCGAAGCCGCCAACGTGCACATCTGCGGCGCGATGACGGTCGAGGGCGCTCCGCATCTGAAGGCCGAGCACTATCCGGTGTTCGACTGCGCCAACCCCTGCGGCAAGATCGGCAAGCGGTATCTTTCCGTGGAAAGCCACATCCGCATGATGGCGGCCTCGCAGCCCTTCATCTCGGGTGCGATCTCAAAAACCATCAACATGCCGAACGACGCCACCGTCGAGGATTGCAAGTCGGCGTATTTGCTGTCCTGGAAACTGGCGCTGAAGGCCAACGCGCTCTACCGCGACGGCTCAAAGCTGTCGCAGCCGCTGAACTCGCAGCTCATCAGCGATGATGACGACGAGGATGATGCGACCGACGCGTATTACGACAAGCCGATGGCCGCGCGTACCGCACAGGTCTCGGAAAAGATCGTGGAGAAACTGGTCGAGCGCATCGTCGTAATGCGCGAGCGCGAGAAGATGCCGGATCGCCGCAAGGGCTACACCCAGAAGGCGGTCGTCGGCGGCCACAAGGTCTATCTGCGCACCGGCGAATATGACGACGGCCGGATCGGCGAGATCTTCATCGACATGCACAAGGAAGGCGCGGCGCTGCGCTCCTTCATCAACAACTTTGCGATCGCGGTCTCGCTCGGCCTGCAATATGGCGTGCCGCTGGAAGAATATGTCGACGCCTTCACCTTCACCCGCTTCGAGCCGGCGGGCCCCGTGCAGGGCAACGACTCAATCAAGTACGCAACCTCGATCCTCGACTACGTGTTCCGCGAGCTCGCGGTCAGCTACATGAGCCGCTTCGACCTCGCCCATGTCGATCCCACCGAGTCGAATTTCGACGCGCTCGGCAAGGGCGTCGAGGAAGGCAAGGAGCCGGCCGATCATGGCCACCAGGCGACCAAGTATCTGTCCAAGGGCCTCACCCGCTCGCGCACGGATAATCTGGTTGTCATGCGCGGCGGCTCGACCGCCGTCTCCTCCGGCTCCGACCAGGCGCCGACAGGCGGCTCCCGCGTCACCTCGCTCGCCGCCCACGGCGCCACCTCCCGCGCCGCCGATGCCGTCGAAGGCGCCGTCGCCCTGAAGCAGGAAGCCCAGCACGACCTGTCCCCGACGGAAAAGCTGGAAGCCCTGCAATGGAGCAAGGCCGGCGCGGCGCAAGCCGCCCAGCCCACCGTGACCAAAGCCGAACGCCGCGCCGAGGCCAAGGCGCGCGGCTACGAAGGCGAGATGTGCTCGGAGTGCGGCAACTTTACTCTCGTCCGCAATGGGACGTGCATGAAGTGCGATACGTGTGGCAGCACGACGGGCTGCAGCTGAGCAATCAGCGATCGTCATGCCCGGGCTTGACCCGGGCAAAGGGGTGGCCGAACGGCCACCCCTTTTTTGCTCGCGCTATAGTTGCGCCCCACTTGAACGCACCTATATAATCGGCATTTACTTCCATCGGCTTCAGCTACGAGGCGATTGAGTTTCATGAGTGTAACCGTAACTTCCGCCGAAGGTATCTCGAAAACCCGATACTGTTTTGTCGTAGGGCCTATAGGCAAGGATGGCAGCCCAGAAAGGAAGCATGCCGACTTGCTCCTGAACGCCGTCATCAGACACGTTCTGGAGAACGAGGAATTTGGATACAAAGTCAAAAGAGCGGATGAAGATGCCGATCCAGGGATGATTGGCGACCGCGTCATTACCGATGTAATCAATTCTTCTTTGGTGGTCGCCGACCTTACCGATCTAAACCCAAACGCCTTCTATGAGCTCGGAATTCGTCATTCAACTGAACTACCGACCATCCATATAGCCAAGGCCGGAACCTCCCTGCCTTTTGATAACGTTGCTCACCGGACAATCTTTGTCGATCTGGGCGACTGGCACAGCATCGAGCAGGCGCGAGAGCGTTTGGCCAGCTCAGTGCGGGCGACGTGCATGCCGGGCTACAAGGTCAGCAACCCAATCACGCAGGCAAATGCGAGCTTCAAAATGCGACAAAGCGACGATCCGCGCGATCGGATAATCGCCGAAATGCAAGAGCGCATGTTTACTCTCGAGAACGCAATTGCAAACGCTACTAACCGGCCCGAACCCGAGCCGGAGCGCATTGAACATAGCCCGGTGCATGCTGGAGTATTTAACATTCTTGTTGCGCTGCATCGCGGAGAAAAAATTGAAGCAATCAAGGCCTATCGCGCAGCAACAGGCGCGGGATTAAAGGAAGCGAAGGACTTCATTGAGGCTGTCCAGGATGATCGGAAGATCGACGCCATTAAGATACATCGGATGGTAACCAAGGCCGGACTCGCGGAGGCGAAAGAAATTGTCGAAGTCCTGCAGCAAGCTTGCGGTGCGCGGACATAAGCTCGTAGGGATTGGAGCCGAGGGCGCAATCCGCTGTTTACATACTCAGTTACACCTTCGGCAATCCGCCTCATCGCCACCAACCTTGTTCAGCATACTCCAAGGCGGCGGATTACGCCTTGCTAACTAATCCGTCCTACCGCGCTCAAGGATTATCGACAATGAAAGCCCCGCCGGCGAGAACCGGCGGCTTTGAAATCAAAGGCTATAGCTCGTCACAAAGACCTCTTTCATTGTCACTACGAGGAAGTCCTTCTGCCCTTCGCCGGCTTTGCGTCCTCCGGTGACGTTATCCAGTGCTTCGTCGGAGATTTTGTCGCTCGCCTGAACCTGCTCGGTCTTCATTGTCCCGCTCCGTGTTGTGTGGCGCTGTGCGCCGTTGAACTGGAGCGAGTATGCCGGGCGGCGATCAGGCTTACCGTGACGTGCGTCACAAAGGAAAAGCCCCGCCGGTTAGGGCGGGGCTAAAGCAGCGCTCTTGGCGCGCTGCTCTTATTTTCCGCCCTTGGGCTTTATGCTGAGACCCTTCAGCGTGCCCTCCGCACCCTCGGTGATCTTGTCGAGGCCCATCCGAATCCCCGTTCCAACAGCAAACGAGCCTACAATGACGGCGATATACACAAAGCCGCCAGACACCGCGTCGAGTTCGTTGTCAGTAAGAGCGGGCATCGTGTTCATATGTGAAGAGTGGGTCTGCATGACGAGCCTCCAGTTTGGTTGGGGTCGGGATCATCCAGACCGTGCTCTTGGCTAGAGCGAGCCCGGGACGGGCGCTGTGAGCAACATCACACTGTCCCGCCTGCGCACCATCGGCACACAGGCAGGCTGGCCGCAATGAACCCCGAGCGTCAATGCCGTGGCGACGTTCGATAAGGAGATAGTGCCACGATCGTGTCTTGCTGCCGTCGTCTGTCCACCACGTCGCTCGGGGCGGATAGGCAAGGTCGAGGAGATCGCCGCAGCCGTGGCGTTCTTCGCGTCAAACGACGCGTCCTACATCACCGGCGAAACGCTGCACGTGACGGGCGGCCTGCACCGACAGGCGCGCGTTCATTGCCATATCTCGTCATGCCCGGCCTTGTGCCGGGCATCCACGTCTTGGCTTCCACTCAGCAAGAAAGACGTGGATGGCCGGGCATAGGCGAGCGGAAGCGACGCCGTCCTACAGACGGCTATGCCCGGCCATGACGAAAAGCGAGTTCATCCTGTTGAAGCCGCTTCAGCCCCGGCAGCACACCCTTAGGCGACCATCGTCCGGCCGCCGCCGAAGTTGATATTCGCCCACGGCGAATAAAACTGCTTGACCCAGTTCAGGTACTGGATCTCGCCTTCGATCGCGCGCCGTCCTCCGCTCACCTGGTCGAGTTCGACGACCGACAATTCGACCGTGTCCTGCAGGCTGACGAGTTCATCCTTCCGCGTCTTCATGTTCTGCTCCGTTGGATAAGAAAGAAGGATCATCCTTCGATTCTTCCGGCAGGGTGCGGCCACGGCGGTTGAATTTCAGTGATTTGAATCACGTGCACCCGCAAGGCGGATTTACGCTTCGCTCCAATCCGCCCTACCGCCCTCCTTCGAATTTCGCTTTCGGGATGACGAACTGTGCGGGGCATCACACCGGGAATCGCGGGTTCAAGGCAGATTGCGGCGGTAGAGACAATCTCGAACATGGGCTTGCCACGACCAATGTCAGAACCGCGCAGGAAATCGATTGCCATGCGCGTTGCGAAGGTTTTCCTTGGCAACGATCAGCCCGCGTTCATTGCCGCCGCGGCTGGAGCATCAATTGCCTGGGGCATCCTGATGGCTTGCCAGACCAGCTATCTCGGCCCTCGTCCGGCCCCGCCGCTTTGGCAGGCGATCGGAAGCGGGATCGCGGTCGGCATGTTTCTGATGCCGTTCTTTTTCATGGGGATTTCCCGGGCAATCGGGTTCATGTCGCATTGGGCGGCCCTCGTCCTCATGAGCGCCGCATTCTATTTTCCCCTTGTTCTGGTGCACATGAGAGCACTCCAGCTCCCCTCCTTCGCATTCATGGCCGTAAGCGTCGCCTATGCAGCTGCGGCCATCCTCGTGGCCAGACGGATCGTGAAATGGCACCGCCGCGCGTCCGTGCAATGACCGCCGCGGCGCCGTAGCCGAGGGGTTCATTTGCTTTTTCGGATTGCAGCAAGCGCACCCGTAGAGCTAAGCGTTTGAATCGGGTTCGCTGCCGCACGATCATTGCCATGATCAGGTGGCCCGACGCGCAACGCTGCGTCCCCACCACACGCCGGGCCAGTCAAACCAATGCGGGGTTGAGGGGCGCCGGTTTGACCGAATCGTTCATAGCTGAACTTCGTGGCAGAAACCGGCCGGCGCGTGATGGTTGACGGTTAGCGACGCGAACGCGATGAACGAGCGTAGCGAAGCAATCCATATTTCCCCAATCCGAGGCATGGATTGCTTCGCGGAGCCTGTCATCGGGCGCGCATTCGCGCGACCCGTTGGCTCGCAATGACGACGTAGAGACAGCGGTGCGACAAATTAACCCGACGGGCAAAATTCCGCTTTCCTCGTCGGGCAAATCATCTCTACGAGTTTGCGTTATCCCGTCCCACTCAGAGGGGCGTCGGCCGTCGTCACGACGAGGGGCGGGTTGCGATGGACGTAACAGTTGCGATTGACGGTCGCGGCTGAAGCGTACGGCGAAAGCGTGTGGTCCTGGCGCCCGTAACAGCGTTAAGCCTTAAGGGAGCTAACGCTTCCGAGGGGCGACGGTGGCAATAGAGGCCGTCTCACCGGGGAGAGCGCGTCATAAGCCGTAAAGCCATTGCGCAGGGAAGGCTGGGTGTTCTCCGCTGCCCTGTATGCTCGTGTGCAGCCTACTTAGCACAATTCGCACACGAGACCGCGGGTGCAGCGCGCACCCGGTCTTCCCTGCGCCCTCTCTTTGGAGGGCAAGGAAGTTACTTGCAAACCTCGGGCGCAATGCGTCGCGAGAATGCGAAGGTGCGTTTGAGCAAGATGACGCCGCAGTTACAACTCGTCATGCCCGGGCTTGACCCGGGCATCCATCAATCTTCGCAAGAACATTTTCTGAGGCGATGGATTGCCGGGTCAAGCCCGGCAATGACAAGCAAGCGTCTCAAAACGCCTTGCTCAAAAAGCGCGAGCCCTTCAGCCCGTACCGCCAGGGAAAATCCACCGCCTTAGTGATGCCGATGCGAATGCCGGTGACGATTTCCGCGTCACCAATCCGCGCATGCAGCGCGATCGGCGGCGCATCGAGCGGCAGTTCGCTGTGCTTGATCGTGATCCCAAGCGCCTCGCACAGTTTGCCGGGGCCCGAGCACAGCGCGCGCTCGTCATGCAGGCCGCGGCGGCGGCGCATTGCCGGAATGCCGTGGGTCGGCTGCAACGCGCGGATCAGCACCGCGCTGGCCGAGCCTTCCTTTTCGCAGACGAAATTGACGCACCAGTGAATGCCGTAGGAGCGATAGACGTAGGAAAAACCGGGCGGACCGAACATCACGAGGTTCCGCGGTGTCGGGCCCCGGTACGAATGTGCAGCCGGATCGGTGTGATGATAGGCCTCGACCTCGACGATGATGCCGCCGACGCCGTCGACCAGCAGCGTCGTCCCGATCAGGTCGGGCGCCACCTCATGCACGCTGCGGGCAAAAAACGTGCGTTTCAGGGCCTTGCCGAGGCGAGGGGCCTTGGTTTCGGCCGGTTGGGGCTTTTGAACCATTTTGAGGCGAGAATCAGCGGGAACAGGAGGAAAGCTCCCAATATGGTGCCTGCCTCTGCTAGGTTTCCGCAACCCCAGCTACAGCCTTCCGCAACGAGGTTGCGGCGCAACGCGACACGGATTAGCTAAAGTCTCCAGGAATATTCAGGCTCCAAATGGTCGTTCTCGTCGATACCGTCTCATCCAACCAGGTTCGCCCGCGCCACCCCGAAAAGGTGAACCGGCCGGATGCGCTGTCGCCGCCGAAGCCGGACTGGATCAGGGTGCGCGCGCCGAATACCCGCGGCTACGCCGACACCCGAAAGATCGTCAAGGAAAACGGCCTCGTCACGGTGTGCGAGGAGGCCGGTTGCCCGAATATCGGCGAGTGCTGGGACAAGAAGCACGCCACCTTCATGATCATGGGGGACACCTGCACGCGGGCCTGCGCGTTCTGCAACGTCAAGACCGGGATGCCCGGCGCGCTCGATGCCGCCGAGCCGGAACATGTCGCGGAGGCCACCTTCAAGCTCGGGCTCGCCCATATCGTCGTGACATCAGTCGATCGCGACGATCTCGCCGATGGCGGCGCCGAGCATTTTGCGCAAACCATCCGCGCGATCCGCGCCCGCTGCCCGACCACGACCATCGAGATCCTGACGCCCGACTTCCTGCGCAAGGAAGGCGCGCTGGAGATCGCGGCGGCCGCAAAGCCCGATGTGTTCAACCACAATCTGGAAACCGTGCCGTCGCGCTATCTCACGGTGCGGCCGGGCGCCCGCTACTTCCATTCGATCCGGCTGCTGCAGCGGGTCAAGGAAATCGATCCGACCATCTTCACCAAGTCCGGCATCATGGTGGGCCTTGGCGAGGAACGCCACGAGGTGCTGCAGGTGATGGACGATCTGCGCTCGGCGGATGTCGACTTCCTCACCATCGGGCAATATCTGCAGCCGACCCGCAAGCACCACGCGGTGATGCGCTACGTCACCCCGGACGAGTTCGCGGGCTACGAGAAGGTTGCCTACACCAAGGGGTTCCTGATGGTGTCGGCGAGCCCGCTGACCCGCTCCTCACATCATGCTGGCGATGATTTCGCCAAGCTGCAGGCGGCGCGCGCGGCGCGATCCCGCTGATTCCGGGCGTGGTGTTATGGATCGAATTCTTGTCATGGGCTCGCCCGGATCGGGCAAGTCGACGTTTGCGCGTCGGCTATCTCAAATCACCGGCATCCCGGTCGTGTCGCTGGATGCGCTCTATTGGAAGCCGGGCTGGAAGCCGTCGGACGCCACCGAGTTTGAAGCACGCGTCACCGAGGCGGTGCGCCTGCCTCGCTGGATCATCGACGGCGATTATATCTGGTGGGCCGGTGATGTCAGGCGCAGCGTTGCCGATGCCGTCATCTGGTTTGACCTGCCAAGGCGAAGCTGCATGGTCGGCCTCATGAGCAGGATCGCCACGAGCTATGGACGCGTGCGGCCAGAGATGGCGGAGGGCTGTCCGGAACGGATCAACGTCGAGTTCTTGCGCTACGTCTGGACATATCGACGGGAGCAAAGGCCGAAATTGCTGCAATATCTAGAGGGACTTCGAGCTGATCAATTCCTGATCTGCTTTACCGACAGGGCGCAGGCACACCGGTATCTGGCGAGTTTTGGACGGCGGGAAGGCGCGGAGGGCGTGCACTGATGCCGCGCTTTTCAAGCAAGCGGCGGGTACGTCACACCGCCCAGCAGATGTTCGATCTGGTCGCCGACGTCGAGCGCTATCCGGAATTCGTGCCGTTGTGCCATTCGCTCAAAATTCGTCAGCGCACGGCGCAGCCTGACGGCACCGAGATCGTGGTCGCCGACATGACGGTGTCGTTCAAGCTGGTGCGGGAATCCTTCACCAGCCGGGTGACGCTGGACCGTCCCAATCTGAAGATCCTGGTGGAGTATTTGAAGGGGCCGTTCAGCAATCTGGAAAACCGCTGGAACTTCGAGCCCAAATCCGAAACCGATTGCGATGTCGGATTCTTCCTCTCCTACGAATTCAAGAGCCGGATGCTGGCGATGCTGATGGGCACGATGTTCGATACAGCGTTCCACCGCTTTGCCGCGGCGTTCGAAAAGCGGGCGGATGTGGTTTATGGAAAGCGGGCGTGACATGACGACATTGGAACGCGTCGGCTTCATTGGTCTCGGCGGAATGGGGCGCGGGCTCGTCAAGAACCTCCTCGCCAAAGGCGTCGCCGTCACGGCGTACGATTTGAACCCTGAGGCGGTGGCCATTGCCAAATCCCAGGGCGCGACGGCGCCGGGCAGTGTTCGCGACATCGGCGAATGCCGCATCATCATGATTTGCGTCAATGCAGCCGAGGACGTCGAGGCGCTGCTGACGGGGCCCGACGGACTGCTCGCCCGCCCGGCGCCGAACTTCGTCGTCGTCGATCACACCACCGGCAGTCCGCAAATGGTCGATAAACTTGATCGGCTGGTCCGCGCCGCCGGCGGGCGCTATGCCGAGGCGCCGATGACGCGCACCCCGAAGCACGCGGACGCCGGCAAGGTCAACGTGCTCTATGGCGGGGAGGCCGATTTGCTCGGCGAGCTCAGGCCCTATTTCGAGCGCTATGCGGAGAACATCTTCCACATCGGCCCGCTCGGCCACGCCATCCGTCTCAAGCTGATCCACAACTACATCGCCTTTGCCAACGTTGCGGCGTGGTGCGAGGGATTTGCGCTGGCGGCAAAGGACGGCCTCGACCTCAAGCAACTGATCACCATCATCTCGGCCGCCGGCGGCAAGAGCGGCATGCTCGACCTCCATGGCCAGGCGACGCTCGATGGCGACTTTACCCCGCTGATGTCGCTGGCGAACGCCCGCAAGGACGTGCGCTATTACGCGCGCTGGCTGGAAGACGCCGGATTGCCGGGCTTCATGGCCGATGCCGTGCACCAGACCTACCGGCAGGCCGCCTTGCTCGGCCATGACGGCGAGTCCTGCACCGCCGTGATCAAGGCCTACGAGGCCGTCACCGGTGTCGAGGCCCGCATCCGGCCGCAAGATCGAAATCAGGGCGGTTGAATGCTATACGATTTGCGGAACGGAAGGACCAAGTGATGGACATCAAGGCACCCATGCGAAGTGGCGGGCATATTCTGATCGATCAACTGGCCCTGCACGGCGCCGACACCGTGTTCGGCGTGCCCGGGGAAAGCTTTCTGGCGGCGCTGGACGGCATGTACCAGAACCAGCGGGTCCGCTTCGTCAATTCCCGGCATGAGGGCGGCGCGGCCATGATGGCGGATGCCTATGGCAAGCTCACCGGAAAGCCCGGCATCGCCTTTGCAACGCGCGGCCCCGGCGCCACCAACGCCTCCGCGGGCGTTCATGTCGCGTTTCAGGATTCGACGCCGATGATCCTGCTGCTTGGCCAGGTCGGACGGGACATGATGGAGCGCGAGGCGTTCCAGGAGATCGACTACCGCCAGATGTTCGGGCCGATGACCAAATGGGTCGCCCAGATCGACGACGCGCGCAGAATTCCCGAATTCATCTCGCGGGCGTTTTATACGGCGACTTCCGGCCGGCCCGGGCCTGTCGTGCTGGCGCTGCCCGAGGACATGCTGACCGACGAGGCTGACGTTCCGGATGCGCAGCCTTACAAGCCGCAAACCGTCGCGCCGGGCGCGGAAAGCCTGCAACAGTTCGAGGAGTTGCTGGCCGCGGCACGCAAGCCGTTGCTGATCGTCGGCGGCGGCGGATGGAGCGATAAGGCGCGCCGCGACCTCGAAGCGTTCGCGACCGCGCATGAGGTGCCCGTCAGCGCTTCATTCCGGTGCCAGGATTATTTCGACAATCTGCACGCTGCGTACGCCGGCCATGTCGGCATCGGCATCTCCCCGAAATTCGCCGAACGGATTCGTGACAGCGATCTGATTATTGCGCTCGGCGCCAGGCTCGGGGAAATCACGACATCGGGCTACAGCCTGTTCGACATTCCGCAGCCGAAGCAGCCGCTGGTTCACATCTATCCGGATCCGGAGGAGATCGGCCGCGTTCACGCGCCGAAACTGGGGATCATTGCCGGGAGCGCGGCGTTCGCGGCCGCGATAGCCAAGCTGAAGCCGAAGCATCAGCCGCGCGGTGATGAACTGAAGGCAGCGCACGCGGACTATCTCGCCTTCAATGAGCCGACCCGTTCGCCCGGCGATGTTCAGCTGTCGCGGATCGTACGTGATCTCAGCGAACGGCTGCCGGAGGATGCGATCATCTGCAACGGCGCCGGCAACTACGCCGTCTGGGTTCATCGCTTCTGGCGCTACCGCCAGTTCCGGACCGAACTCGCGCCGACATCCGGTTCAATGGGATACGGCTTGCCGGCGGCGGTTGCGGCCAAGCATCTGCACCCGAACCGGCCGGTGATCGCATTCGCCGGCGACGGCTGCTTCCAGATGACCGGGAACGAGTTCATGACCGCGGTCGAAAACCGGCTGCCCCTCATCGTGATCGTCTGCAACAACGGCATGTACGGAACCATCCGCATGCATCAGGAGCGGCATTATCCCGGCCGGGTGTCCGGCACCAATCTGGCGAACCCTGATTTCGCCGCGCTCGCGCGTGCCTTTGGCGGCTTCGGCGCCCGGGTCGACCGTACCGAAGATTTTGCAAAGGCCTTCGACGAGGCGGTGGCCTCGCGCTTGCCGGCGATCATCGAACTCACGATCAGCCCGGAGGCGCTGACGCCGGCGGCTTCGCTCAGCGAAACCCGCGCCAAGGCGTTGGCCGCGGCGAAGTGATGAAGCGGTTCGCTAGGATCTCGGCGGCCGTCGTCGCTTGACGGCGCTGCCCCGGGTCGATCGCGCGACACGCGGGCGGAGCCGGCTCACGGCCTCGCGGCGCGGTTTGACGGATGCCTGCGGTCCGCGCGCCAGCTCCATCAGCATGCGCAGCGCCTCGACCACCGAGCGCTGGCGCACGCTGGTGCGGCCGATGGCGCCAAAGCGATGTTCGCGATGCAGGATGCGGCCGTCGCGCGAGGCGACCGCGAAATGCACGAGCCCAACCGGCTTGCCGGGTGTGGCGCCACCGGGACCGGCAATGCCGGTGATGGAGACGGCCAGATCGACGCCGGCCTTCTCCAGCGCGCCGACCGCCATCGCGGTTGCGGTTTCCTTGCTGACGGCGCCAAAGGTCGCCAGCGTCGTTACCTTGACGCCGAGCATCGCGCGCTTGGCATCGTTGGAATATGTGACAAAGCCGCGGTCGATGACGTCAGAGGAACCGGGAATATCCGTGAGCGCGCCGGCGACCAGGCCGCCGGTGCAGGATTCCGCGGTCGCAATGGTCAGCTTGCGCATCCGGCACAGATCGAGCAGCGAGCGGGAGAGGGCGCGGGCGTCGCTGCCGCTCATGCTATTCGCTCCAGGGAAGACGAATGGTGGCGCTCGCGGTCGCGGCGATGCCTTCCTCGCGGCCGGTAAAGCCAAGCCGTTCACTGGTGGTCGCCTTGACGGCGACGCGGGAAATGTCGAGCCCGGTGATCTCGGCGATGCGCGCGCGCATGACATCGCGCAGCGGTCCGATCTTGGGCCGCTCGCAGATCAAGGTGACCTCGAGATTGGCGATGCGGCCGCCGCGGGCGGTGACGCGATCGACCGCATATTTGAGGAACTTGTCGGAAGCGGCGCCTTTCCACTGCGGATCGCTGGGCGGGAAGTGCGAACCGATATCGCCGTCCGCCAGCGCGCCGAGGATGGCGTCGACCATGGCGTGCAGGCCGACGTCGCCGTCGGAATGGGCGAGAAAGCCGCGGGTATGCGGCACACGGACGCCGCAGATCATCAGATGATCGCCGTCGCCGAAGGCGTGCACGTCGTAGCCGGTGCCGGTCCTGATGTCGCCGAGCATGGCGCCGAGGCGGGCTTCCTCGCGGACAAAATCTTCAGGTGTCGTGAGCTTCATGTTCGCAGGATCGCCTTCAAAGGTCGCCACCGTCAATCCCGCCCATTCGGCGAGCGCGGCATCATCGGTGAAATCGCTGCGGCCCTCGCGCGCGGCGCGGCGATGCGCTTCGAGGATCACGTCGAAACGAAACGCCTGCGGCGTCTGGGCGATGCGCAGCCGCGCGCGGTCCGGCGTGGCTTCGACATCGCCGGCCTCACCAACCTGTTTGATCGTATCGGTGACGGCGATCGCAGGAACCGCGGCGCCGGTGCGGCCGGCGGCGTCGATCGCGCGCGAAATCACCGCCGGTGTTACGAAGGGCCGCGCCGCGTCGTGGATCAGAACGATGTCGGGCTTGTCGCTGGCCAGCGCCTCGAGCCCGGCGTGCACCGAGGCCTGGCGCGTTGCGCCGCCATTGGTGGGTGGTTGATGGCGCAAACCGGCGACGGCCTCGTTGAAGACCGCTGCGTCGTCGGGGTTCACAACCGGCTGCACGGCGAAGATTTCGGAGTGGCGGCAGAACGCTTCCATCGCCCGGAAGATCACGGTCTGCCCGCCGATCGTACGGTATTGTTTGGGCCCTCCCGCGCCGGCGCGAAGTCCGCGCCCGGCTGCGACGAGAATGGCTGCTGTACGCTCAGGTTTCGGCATTTGACTCTTAGTTACGGACGGATCGGGTTGAGGAGAGGGGATCGGGCCCCTGCGGCGCACAGCCCTTACCATGCCGAATGCGTAAAAACAGAGCGTTTCCCAATAGCTGTGGGAAAAGCAGTTTTTGTTGCAGTGCACTTGCACAAATGATAGAACTGTCTAAAGTGTAGGCATGAAGCTTGACTGCACAAGATTTGTGCTCACAATATGCGCCGACAGTAGCAATGCCGCTGCTGCCAGACCAATGAGAACACCGTGACCGGCCTGGACGACCCACGCCCTAAGACGTTGAAGATAGGCGATATTTCGGTCGCTAACCGGGTTCTCCTGGCGCCGATGTCCGGCATTACCGACGCCCCCTTTCGGCGCCTTGCCGCCGCCCTTGGGGCGGGACTCGTGGTCTCCGAGATGACCGCCAGTGACGATCTCGTGCATGGCCGGCCGATGTCGGTGTTGCGCTGCGAGGCGACCGGGATCGGCCCGCACGTGGTTCAGCTCGCAGGCTGTCAAACCCACTGGATGTCGGAAGGGGCGAGGGTTGCCGAGGCTGCCGGTGCCGACATCATCGATATCAATATGGGTTGCCCGGCGCGGCACGTGACCGGCGGCCAGTCCGGCTCGGCGCTGATGCGCGATCTCGACCACGCGCTGAAACTGATCGAAGCGACGATCGCTGCGGTCAAGGTTCCGGTGACGCTGAAGATGCGGCTCGGCTGGGACCATGGCTCTCTCAACGCCCCCGAACTCGCGCGGCGCGCGGAAGCCGCCGGCGTGCAGATGATCACGGTGCACGGCCGCACGCGCTCCCAGTTCTACAAGGGCGAGGCGGACTGGAGCGCGGTGCGCGCGGTCAAGGATGCGATCACGGTGCCGCTCGTCGTCAATGGCGACATCGCGTCGTTCGAGAAGGCGGTCAGCGCGCTCGAAATGTCTGGCGCCGATGCCGTGATGATCGGGCGCGGTGCGCAGGGGCAGCCCTGGCTGCCCGGCCAGATCGGACGCCAGCTGGAAACCGGAAAGCCCGAAGCCGCTCCCTCGCTGGCGGAACAGCTCGCCCACATCCGCGCGCTCTATGACGAAGTCTGCCGCCTCTACGGTTTGCGCATTGGCCTCAAGCACGCGCGCAAGCATCTCGGCTGGGCGCTCGATATCGCTGCCGACTGCAGCCGCGCGCCGGCGGAGAAGCTCAAGAGCTGGCGGCAAAAGATACTGACGTCGGAGAATTCGCACCGGGTACATCGATCGCTCCAAGACGCCTACGACGATTTTGCATGGAGTGCTGCAGCATGAATTCGGCCGCAGAACAACGCCGGCGTCTGCCGTCCGAAAGCGATGCGATTCTCAATGCGCTGCCGAATCCGGTGCTGCTGATCGCGCCCGACGGGCGCATCATCGACGCCAACATCGCAGCCGAATCGTTCTTCGAGATTTCGACCCAGTTCCTGCAACGGCAGTCGCTGAAGGAACTGGTGCCATTCGGCAGTCCGCTGCTGGCGCTGATCGATCAGGTGCGATCGAGCGGCTCGCCGGTCAACGAATACAAGGTCGATCTCGGCACGCCCAGGATCGGCGGCGACCGCCAGGTCGATCTTCACGTTGCGCCGCTGACGGAGCGGCCGGGCCACATCGTCGTGATGCTGCAGGAGCGCACCATCGCCGACAAGATGGACCGGCAATTGACGCATCGGAGCGCGGCGCGTTCGGTGATCGCGCTGGCGGCGATGCTGGCGCATGAAATCAAGAACCCGCTGTCCGGCATTCGCGGCGCCGCGCAATTGCTCGAGCAGGCGGCCTCGTCCGAGGACCGGATGCTGACGCGCCTGATCTGCGACGAGGCCGACCGCATCGTCACGCTGGTCGACCGTATGGAAGTGTTCGGCGACGACCGGCCGGTGGCGCGCGGTCCCGTCAATATTCATTCCGTGCTCGACCACGTCAAACGGCTGGCGCAATCGGGCTTTGCCCGCAACGTCCGCTTCGTCGAGGAATACGATCCGTCGCTGCCGCCGGTGCTGGCCAATCAGGACCAGCTCATTCAGGTCTTCCTCAATCTGGTGAAGAACGCCGCCGAGGCGGTCGCTGATCTCGGCAGCGATGCTGAAATCCAGCTTACCACCGCGTTCCGCCCGGGGGTTCGCCTGTCGGTGCCGGGCAAGAAGTCGCGGGTATCGCTGCCGCTTGAATTCTGCGTCAAGGACAACGGCTCCGGCGTGCCGGAAGACCTGTTGCCGAACCTGTTCGATCCGTTCGTGACCACTAAGCAAACCGGGAGCGGGCTCGGTCTCGCGCTCGTCGCAAAAATCGTCGGCGATCACGGCGGTATCATCGAATGCGAATCCCAGCCGCGGAAGACGACCTTCCGCGTGCTGCTGCCGATGTTCAGCTCCACTAAACAATTCGACCAAAGCAATCGCGATGACGTTTCGGGTACGCCATCGCCTGCCTCACAGGCCGCAAGATGAGGAATAATGATGCCCGCAGGTAGCATACTTGTCGCTGATGACGACACCGCCATCCGCACAGTTCTAAACCAGGCTCTCTCGCGCGCCGGATACGAGGTGCGCCTGACCGGAAACGCGGCGACGCTGTGGCGATGGGTGAGCCAGGGCGAGGGCGACCTCGTAATCACCGACGTCGTGATGCCCGACGAGAACGCGTTCGACCTGCTGCCGCGGATCAAGAAGATGCGGCCGAACCTTCCCGTTATCGTCATGAGCGCGCAGAACACCTTCATGACGGCAATCCGGGCCTCGGAGCGCGGCGCCTATGAATATCTGCCGAAGCCGTTCGACCTGAAGGAGCTGATCACCATCGTCGGGCGCGCCTTGGCGGAGCCAAAGGAGCGGGTGGCGA
This sequence comes from Bradyrhizobium sp. JYMT SZCCT0428, assembly GCF_018131075.1. Lineage (GTDB taxonomy): Bacteria > Pseudomonadota > Alphaproteobacteria > Rhizobiales > Xanthobacteraceae > Bradyrhizobium. The sequence goes on from NZ_JAFCLS010000001.1 coordinate 199,640, forward strand.
GTTCTGCCGACGAAGGTGAATTCGATTCCATTCCGCTGGTCGGCCGCTCGCCGGCGATGCAGGAAATCTATCGCGTGCTGGCGCGTCTGATGCAGACCGACCTCACCGTGATGATCTCCGGCGAATCCGGCACCGGCAAGGAACTGGTCGCTCGCGCGCTGCATGATTACGGCAAGCGGCGAAATGGCCCCTTCGTGGCGGTCAACATGGCGGCAATCCCGCGCGACCTGATCGAGTCCGAACTGTTCGGCCATGAACGCGGCGCGTTCACCGGCGCCAATACGCGGGCCTCCGGCCGGTTCGAACAGGCCGAGGGTGGTACGCTGTTTCTCGACGAAATCGGCGACATGCCGATGGAAGCGCAGACCAGGTTGCTGCGGGTACTGCAGCAGGGCGAATACACCACCGTTGGCGGGCGAACCCCGATCAAGACCGACGTGCGGATCGTGGCGGCGAGCAACAAGGATTTGCGCATCCTGATTCAGCAGGGCCTGTTCCGGGAAGACCTGTTCTTCCGTCTCAACGTGGTGCCGCTGCGGCTGCCGCCGCTGCGCGAGCGCATCGAGGATCTGCCCGACCTGATCCGGCATTTCTTCTCGCTCGCCGAGAAAGACGGGCTGCCGCCCAAGAAGCTGGACACGCTGGCGCTGGAGCGGCTCAAGCAGCACCGCTGGCCCGGCAACGTGCGCGAGCTTGAAAATCTCGCGCGCCGCCTGGCAGCGCTCTATCCGCAGGACGTCATCACGGGTTCAGTGATCGACGGCGAGTTGGCGCCGCCCGCCGTGGCTTCGGGGGGCAATGCGCCGCTCGGTGTCGAGAATCTCGGCGGCGCGGTCGAGGCCTACCTGTCGTCGCACTTCTCGGGCTTCCCGAACGGCGTGCCACCGCCGGGCCTCTACCATCGCATCCTCAAGGAAATCGAGGTGCCGCTGCTCACGGCGGCGCTCGCGGCGACACGCGGCAACCAAATCCGTGCCGCCGATTTGCTCGGCCTCAACCGCAACACGCTGCGGAAGAAGATCCGGGATCTGGATATTCAGGTCTACCGCAGCGGGGGCTAGCCGGTTAGATCTCGTCGAAATACTGGAACAGAACGCTTTCGCGGCGGGGTGCGCCGCGGAATTGTCGCAATTTGGCAACATTGTGATATGAATGCATCAGTCCGCGGCAGGCGGACACAAAGCCTTTCAGCTCACCGATTGCCGGAATGACCACCGCAGAGACCTCGGCGCCTACATTTGACCCGTCGCTTGCCCAATCCACAGGAGGAATCCTGCGGAAATGGGTGGCGCCGTTTGCGGTCGGGATCGCGCTGCTATCGGCGTTCCTGACCTTTGTCGTGCTGAGCGGCCTGACGCCGATCGAACCTTCGCGCAACGTCGTCTACTCCTTCCTGTTGATCAATGCGGCGACCATCCTGCTGCTGGTTGCCATCATCATCCGCGAAGTCTGGCTGGTGGTGCAGGCGCGGCGCCGTGGCAGGGCGGCGGCAAGGCTGCACGTCCAGATCGTGGGTCTGTTCTCGGTGATTGCCGTGCTGCCGGCGGTGCTGGTGGCGATCGTGGCCAACGTCACCATCGATCGCGGTCTCGACCGGCTATTCTCGGGCCCGACGCGGGAGGTGATCCAGAATTCGCTGATCATCGCGCGGGCCTACACTTACGAGCACGCGCAGCTCATCAATGGCGACATCCTGGGCATGGCCAATGATATCGCCAACGCGTGGCCGTTGTTCGTGCAGGACCGGCGTACGTTTCTGGAATTGCTGACGGCGAGCGCCTCCAAGCGCAACTTGCCGGGCACCATGCTGCTCGACAAGGAAGGCAACGTCGTAGTGTCTGCGCAAACCGGCATCAGGCAAGCCTTTGCGACGCCGCCAAAGGAACTGCTCGACAATGTCGGCGAGGACAAACCCGAGATTTCGGTTTTCCCGGAGGAAAATTACGTCGCAGCGGTGGTCCGGCTGCGGGCTTTCGACGATACCTTTCTCTACGTCGCGCGTCTGCTCGATCCACGCGTGGTTGGGCAGCTGCGGCAGACCCAGGCCAGCGTCGCCGAATATGCCCAGATTGAAGCACGCCGGCTCGGCATCCAGGTCGCCTTCGCGCTGATGTTCGCTGTGATCGCGCTGACGATCCTGATGGCGTCGGTGCTGATCGGCTTGAACTTTGCCAACTGGCTCGTGGCGCCGATCCGTAATTTGATGAGCGCCGCCAACATCGTCTCCACCGGCGATCTGCATGTCCAGGTACCCGTCCATAAATCGGAAGGCGATCTGGCCCAATTGGGCGAGACCTTCAACAAGATGACCCAGGAACTGCGCACTCAGCGCGACGAACTGGTCAGCGCCAGCGACCTGATCGATAGCCGCCGCCGTTTCATCGAAGCGGTGCTGTCCTCGGCCAGCGCCGGCATCATCGGCGTCGATGCCTCCGGCAGTGTCGGCATCCTGAACCGTTCGGCGGAAAAACTCATCGGTCATGTGGAATCAGAAACGCTCGACCATCCGCTGTCGGATGTGCTGCCCGAACTCGACGACATGATGAAAACCGCGCGCGAGGGTACGCAAAAGCTGGTGCAGGGCCAGATCACCATCACCCGCGACGGCCATGAGAGCAATCTGTCGGTCCGCGTCACTGCCGAACAGACCGGGCAATCGCGCGACAGTTACATCATCACGCTCGACGACATCACGGATCTGGTCTCCGCGCAGCGCACCTCGGCCTGGGGCGACGTCGCGCGCCGCATCGCCCACGAAATCAAGAATCCGCTGACGCCGATCCAGCTTTCGGCCGAACGTATCCGCCGCAAGTTCGGCAAGGTCATTGTCGAGGACAAGGGCATCTTCGAGCAATGTACCGACACCATCGTGCGCCAGGTCGACGACATCAGGCGGATGGTCGACGAGTTCTCTCGCTTTGCGCGGATGCCGAAGCCGGTAATGGAAGGCGAGGACGTCGCCGATACCGTTCGGCAGGCGGTATTCCTGATGAAGGTCGGGCATCCCGACCTCGATATCGAGACCGAAATCAAGCAAGATCCGATCCGGGCGCAGTTCGACCGCCGGCTGATCTCGCAGGCTTTGACCAACATCATCAAGAACGCGACCGAAGCAATCGAGCAGGTTCCGCCGGACGAGCTTGGCAAGGGTCGTATCGATGTCGTCGCCGCGCAGGAGAACGACGACATCGTGATCGATGTGATCGACAACGGTATCGGCCTGCCGAAGACGGCTCGCGCGCGCCTGCTAGAGCCTTACGTGACGACGCGGCAGAAAGGCACCGGGCTTGGGCTCGCGATCGTCGGGCGGGTGCTGGAAGACCATGGCGGCCGCATCGAGCTCAAGGATGCCTCTGACTTCCGGCCGGGGCAGCGTGGGGCCTGGATGCGGCTGCGCTTTGCCGTGTCCGGCCAGGCGCCGAAGGCTGAAGCGAAAGAACCGGCTGCGGCCGTAAAAGAGCAGGGCGGCGAAACAAAAGCGCCGGCTTCCGAAACCAATGAGGCGGCAAACGCGACTAATGATGAACCAAAAATCAAAGCCGCAACAGGCAACTGACAAGACAGGTGTAACCCATGGCCAGTGACATTCTGATTGTCGACGACGAAGCAGATATCCGGGACCTTGTTGCGGGCATTCTCGACGATGAGGGCTTCAGCACGCGGACCGCGCGTGACAGCGATTCGGCGCTCGCAGAGATCGCCAACCGCCGCCCCCATCTGGTGTTTCTCGACATCTGGCTGCAGGGCTCCAAGCTCGACGGCCTGCAATTGCTCGAGCAAATCAAGAAGGATCACGCCGACGTGCCCGTGGTGATGATCTCCGGCCACGGCAACATCGAGACGGCGGTCGCCGCCATCAAGCGCGGCGCCTATGACTTCATCGAAAAGCCGTTCAAATCGGACCGCCTGATCCTGGTGGCGACGCGGGCGCTGGAAACCTCGCGCCTCAAGCGCGAGGTAAAAGAACTCAAGCAACTGGCTCCGGCTGCTAGCGTTCTGACCGGGCGCTCGGCCTGCATGAACCAGCTGCGCCAGACCATCGACCGGGCCGCCAAGGCCAACAGCCGCATCCTGATCGTCGGCCCTCCCGGTTCAGGCAAGGAGCTGGCGGCGCGGACGCTGCATCACGCCTCGAGCCGCGCCGAAGGGCCGTTCGTCGTCATCAACGCAGCGGCGATCACGCCGGAGCGGATGGAAGTCGAAATGTTCGGGGTCGAGCAGACCAATGGCGAACAGGCGCGCAAGGCCGGCGCGCTCGAAGAGGCCCATGGCGGCACGCTGTTCATCGACGAAATCGCCGACATGCCGCGCGAAACCCAGAACAAGATCCTGCGCGTGCTGGTCGATCAGACCTTCCAGCGCTCCGGCGGCACCGCCAAGGTCCATGTCGACGTCCGCATCATCTCGTCGACCGCGCGCAATCTGGAGGAGGAGATCGCCGAAGGGCGATTCCGCGAGGACCTCTATCACCGGCTGTCGGTGGTGCCGATCCGGGTGCCGCCGCTGTCGGAGCGCCGCGAAGATATTCCCGAACTGATCGACTACTTCATGGATCAGATTTCGATCGCGACCGGCCTGCCGAAACGCCAGATCGGCCAGGATGCGATGGCGGTGCTGCAGTCGCATGTCTGGCCCGGCAACGTCCGCCAGCTCCGCAACAACGTCGAGCGCGTGATGATTCTGGCCGGCGGCGGGCCGGAAGCGATCGTCACCGCCGACATGCTGCCGCAGGACGTCGGCTCGATGGTGCCGGCGATGCCGACCAGCAACAATGGCGAGCACATCATGGGCTTGCCACTGCGCGAGGCGCGCGAAGTGTTCGAGCGCGACTATCTGATTGCCCAGATCAGCCGGTTCTCGGGCAACATCTCTCGCACAGCGGAATTCGTCGGCATGGAGCGCTCGGCCCTGCATCGCAAGCTCAAAGCGCTCGGAGTTGGTTGAGCGCTTGTTGCGCGAAGAGGTATTTGCATCGCTTATTCGCGTGCGAGCCGGGCATCGGCCGCAAGCGAATCTGCGCCACCGATCCATGCAGTTGCTTGAGAATATTCATCTCTTTCCGGAGTTCTACGGAGAATGGTCACTAGGTTCCGCGTGGGTGACGCGCGAACTGGCTTGCCTAAAAACCGCGCGTACCCTCTAATCGAACTGCCGAGCCGACCGGAGGGGGATCTCAGGGGAAGCCGGCAACCGGGGCAGGCTCCGTGAGAGAGCAACAACCGGTTAACAAAAAGAAGCACAAGACGGCGGGACAAAAACAATGGCGGCAGACCGCGCACAAAACCTACAAGACACCTTCCTAAATCACGTTCGCAAAACCAAAACGCCACTAACGATCTTTCTGGTCAACGGAGTAAAGCTGCAGGGGATTGTCACCTGGTTCGACAATTTCTGTCTGCTGCTTCGGCGCGACGGTCATTCGCAGCTTGTATACAAGCACGCGATCTCGACCATCATGCCGGGCGCTCCGATCCAGTTGTTCGAAGGCGGTGAGGATGCTCCGGCTTGAGAGTGACCTGATTGGAACCCCTCAATCGTGAAGGGGGCGCCGACCGTCCGCGGTCGGCGGGGGGCAGACAGACCGGACGGGTGATCGTCATCGGTCCTTATTTGCGTATGCGCCGCGGCGATGCCGATGCGCAGGCGAACGAGGCCGTGCGCGATTCCGAGGCGCGGCTGGAGGAGGCCGCAGGTCTGGCGCGCGCCATCGACCTGACGGTCGCCGATTCCCTGATCGCTCCAATCAGCCAGATCAGGCCCGCAACCTATCTCGGCAAGGGCAAGGTCGAGGAGATCCTCGGCCTCATCAAAGGCCATGACATCGAACTCGTGGTGATGGATTGCGCGTTGTCGCCGATCCAGCAGCGCAATCTCGAGAAGGCCTGGGACACCAAGGTGCTCGACCGTACCGGGCTGATCCTGGAAATCTTCGGCCGTCGCGCCAAGACCAAGGAGGGCTCGCTGCAGGTCGAGCTCGCGCATCTGAATTATCAGCGCAGCCGGCTGGTGCGATCATGGACCCATCTGGAGCGCCAGCGCGGCGGCTTCGGCTTCATGGGCGGCCCCGGCGAGACCCAGATCGAGGCCGACCGCCGCCTGATCGGCGACCGCATCACGCGGCTCGAGAACGAAATCAAGAAGGTACAGGCGACGCGGCGGCTGCATCGTGCCGGCCGGCAGCGGGTGCCGTATCGTGTGGTCGCGCTGGTCGGCTACACCAACGCCGGCAAGTCGACGCTGTTCAACCGCCTGACGCGCGCCGACGTCCAGGCTGCAGACATGCTCTTTGCTACATTGGATCCTACATTGCGCGCGCTGACCCTGCCGCATGGCGGCAAGGCGATGCTGTCGGACACGGTCGGATTCATTTCCAATTTGCCGACGCAACTGGTGGCCGCGTTTCGCGCCACGCTGGAAGAGGTGCTGGAAGCGGACATCATCCTGCACGTCCGCGACATCTCGCATGAAGACGCCGAAGCGCAGGAGCGCGACGTCGACGCGGTGCTGCGTCAGCTCGGGATCGACCCGGACGCAGGCGCGCGCATCCTCGAAGTCTGGAACAAGATCGATCGCTTCGATCCCGAGGAGCGTGACAACCTGCGCAACATCGCCGCGCGCCGGCCGGAAGAGCGGCCGTGCTTCCTGGTGTCCGCCGAAACCGGCGAGGGGATCGAGACGCTGCTGACCGCGATCGAGGATCGGCTCGCCGCCTTCCGGATGACGCTCGATCTATCGATCGACGCCTCCGATGGCGCCGGCATCAGCTGGCTGCATCGCAACGCCGAAGTGCTTACCAAGGAGCTTCACGGCGAGCGGTTCGACATGACGGTGCGGGTCGACGAGACCAAACACGACATCGTGGTGTCGCGGTTCGGAGCCGTGCCGCACGCGGCGTGAGGCGTGCTTAGCCCCGTCCACCGTGTGAATTGGCCGATGCTGGCGCCTCCGAACGTTCTTCAACCTTGGCTTCGTTCCAGAGCCCGTCCATCTCGGTGAGCGACGCGCCCTCGAGTGAGCGGCCCTTGGCTGCCAACGCGCGCTCGATATAGGCAAAGCGGCGCTCGAATTTCGCGTTGGTGCCGCGCAGCGCGGTTTCGGGATCGGCGCCGACATGCCGCGCCAGATTGACCAGGGCGAACAGGAGATCGCCGGTCTCGCTTGCGAGCTCTTCCGCATCGCCCTTGTCGAGCGCGGCCTCAATCTCGTCGGCCTCTTCGCGGATTTTATGCAGCACGGCCCGGGGATCGTTCCAGTCGAAGCCGACGGTGGAGGCCTTGCGCTGCAATTCCATCGCGCGCGTCAGCGCGGGCTGGCCCGCCTTGACGCTCGACAACAACGATTTGGTGGGTTCGGCCGGCTCCGGCGGCCTGCGCGCGGCACGTTCGGCCTTCTCCTCGGCCTTGATGCGCTCCCAGGCGCTCTTGACGCCGGCCGGCTGGATGTTGCCGTCCTTGTCGGCGAAGACGTGCGGGTGCCGCCTTATCATCTTTTTCGTGATCGCCTCGACGACGTCGCCGAAAGCAAAGGCGTTCTGTTCTTCGGCCATACGTGCGTGATAGACGACCTGTAGCAGGAGATCGCCGAGCTCCTCGCGAAGATCGTCAAGATCGCCGCGGGTGATGGCGTCGACGACCTCATAGGCTTCCTCGATAGTGTAGGGCGCGATCGTCGCAAAATTCTGTTCGAGGTCCCACGGGCAACCGGTGACCGGCGTACGCAGCGCTGCCATGATTTCGAGCAGCCGGGAAATATCGCGGGAAGGGGTCATGGGTTTACCGACGTCGGGGAGAGGACAGACCTTGGCTTTATGCCGCAAGCGGCGGGCTGATCCCAGCGGAACGTGCCGAAACCGGGTTGATTTCCACCGATTGGCCTGCGCGCCCGGGAATGGTAATGGGGCTTCATGAGCGATCCGTTCCAATCCGAAACCGCGCTGGTGCTGTTTTCCGGCGGACAGGATTCCACCACCTGCCTGGCCTGGGCCCTGCAGCGCTTCGCGCGCGTCGAAATGCTCGGCTTCAGCTATGGCCAGCGTCACGCAATTGAGCTTGGGTGCCGCGATCGTCTGCTGTCGGGCATCAAATCATTGCGGCCGGACTGGGCCTCGAGGCTCGGCGAGAGCCATACGCTGGAGATTCCGACGCTGGCGGAGATTTCCGACACCGCGCTGACGCGCGACGTTGCGATTGCGATGGGTGAGGACGGGCTGCCCAACACCTTCGTGCCCGGCCGCAATCTGGTGTTTTTGACGTTTGCCGCAGCGCTGGCGTACCGGCGCGGCATCCGCCACATCATCGGCGGCATGTGCGAGACGGATTATTCCGGCTATCCGGATTGCCGTGACGAGACCATCAAGGCGCTGCAGTCCGCCCTCAATCTCGGCATGGCCAGACAATTCGAACTGCACACACCGCTGATGTGGCTGGACAAGGCCTCGACCTGGAAGCTTGCACATGACCTCGGCGGGGCAGGGCTGGTCGACCTGATCCGCGAACATTCCCACACCTGCTATCTCGGCGAGCGGGGCGACCAGCACGATTGGGGCTATGGCTGCGGCGAATGCCCGGCCTGCGCGCTGCGCGCCAAGGGCTGGCGCGAATATGCGGCTACCTAGTTATTTGTCTTGACGCATTTTCTTAACGCGAACCGGTGTCCACTTCGCTCGAAAACGCTTTAGCTAGTGAAACCCGAACGAGTGCGGCAGCCACAGCGAGATCGCGGGAATGTAGGTCACGATCATCAGTACCGCGAACATCACGTAGTAGAACGGCCAGATTTCGCGCATGATGTCGTCGACGGACACCTTGCCGATCGCGCAGCCTACGAACAGCGTCGTGCCGACCGGCGGCGTCAACAGGCCGATGCCGAGATTGAGCAGCATGACGATGCCGAAATGCACAGGATCGATGCCGAAGCTCTTGACCACCGGCAGCAGGATCGGCGTGCAGATCAGCAACAGCGGCGCGAGATCGAGCGCCGTGCCCAGCACCAGCAGCATGATGTTGAGCCACATCAGCAGCACGTATTTGTTGGCTGAAATCGCGACGAAGAATTCCGTCATCTTCGCGGGCATTTGCATGATGGCTGCGATGTAGCCGAAGCAGGATGCGGTGGCGACCAGCGTCAGCACCATCGCTACGGTCTGCAGCGTCCGGTAGGCCAGCTGCGGCAGTTCCGACCATTTGTAATCACGGTAGATGAACATGGTGACAAAGAACGCCCAGACGCAGGCCACGGCGCCGGCCTCGATCGGCGTAAAGACGCCCGTGAGGATGCCGCCGAGCACGATCACAAGCGTCACGATCCCCCACAGGGCTTCAACCAGCATTTTGGCTGCCTGCCGGATCGGCACCGGTTCGCCCTTCGGATGCTTGTCGCGATACGCATAGAACAAGCACAACAGCATCAGCGAAAAGCCCAGCAGCAAACCGGGCAGGATTCCCGCCAAAAACAGGCTCGTGATCGAGACGACCCCGCCGGTCGCCAGCGAATAGATCACGGCGTTGTGGCTCGGCGGAACGACGATGGCCTGCAGCGAGGCGCTGATGGTGACATTGGTCGCGAAGACGCGCGGGTAGCCCTTTTTGGCCATCTGCGGAATCATCACCGAGCCGATCGCGGAGGTATCGGCGACGGACGAGCCGGAGATGCCGCTCATGATCGTCGTTGCAAGGATGTTGACTTGCGACAGCCCGCCGCGAATGCGGGTGAAGCCGACGATGACGGCGGCAAAGTCCACCAAACGTCGCGCCATGCCGCCCTCGGCCATGATCGCGCCGGCCAGGACAAAAAACGGAATGGTCAGCATCGACACCTTGCCGACACCGCTGGACAGTTGCTGCATGATCGCGGCGACCGGAAGGTCGATCCACAGCGCGCCGACCAGCGCGGACAACGCCATGGCATAGGCAATTGGCATGCCGATGGCGAAGAAGACGACCATGCTGAGAAGGAGAACTACGATATCCATCGGACGTCCGTGCTGGAAGGGGAAACGCTATTCGATAGGGACGTGGGGATGGCCGCCGCTCGATGGCGGAGGCCCGATGGTCAGCCGTTCGATCACGAACAGCAGCATCATGGCGCCGCTGATCGGGATCGGCAGGTAGGTGACGCCGACGGAAAGCCAGGGAAACTCATCGACCGAATTGCCCCAGGTCGCCAGAGCGAGCTTCATGCCCCACACCAGCATGAAAACCGCCACGGCACCCATCAACAGCTCGCTGATCACGGCGGCCGCCGGGCGCAGTCGAGGGGGCAGCAGATCGGTGCCCACCGTCATGTTCATATGGATGCGCTGACGATAGCAATTCGCGGCGCCGATGAAGGTGATGCCGACCGTCAGCAAGACGGCCAGCGGCTCGGGCCAGGACGACGCGCTGTTCAGGATATAGCGGGTGTAGACCGCCCAGGGAATGATCGCCGAGACCAGGACGAGCGCCGCACACGCGATCACGGCGCCGGTCCAGTAAACTGCGTTCATGGCACTGCGGAACAGTCCGGCTCCGGGATCGCCGGCCACTCCAGTCTGCGTATTCATCCGCTGGGCCTACTTCACGGCGTCGATGCGCTTGACCATCTCGGCGTATTTGGCGCCGTATTTGTCCCAGACCGGCTTGACCGCATCGCGCCACGGCTTCTTGTCGACGTCCATGATCATCTCGGTGCCGGCGGCCTTCATCTTGTCGATCGCGACTTTCTCCGCCTCGTGCCACAGCACGCGCTGTTCGGCCTGGCATTCCTTCGACAGTTTCTTGATCAGCGCCTGATCCGCCGGCGTCAGTTTCTGCCAGGAGATCTTCGAGAAGACGAGCAGTTCGGGAATGATCAGATGCTCGGTCATCGTGAAGTATTTTGCGACCTGATTGTGGTTCTGGGCGATGAAGGAGGGCGGGTTGTTCTCTGCGCCGTCGATGACACCGGTCTGCATCGAACTGAAGACCTGGTCGAAGCCCAGTGCGACGCCGTTGCCGCCTAGCGCGTTCATCGTATCGACGAACAGCGGGTTGCCCATCATGCGGACCTTGAGGCCCTTCAAATCCGCCATCGTCTTGATCGGCCGCTTGCTGTTGTAGATGTTGCGCGAGCCCGCATTCATCCAGCACAGTGCGATCAGATTGGTCTTCTCGTTCGCCGAAATCTTCGCCAGCAGCTCGTCGCCGATCTCGCCATCGATCACCGCTTCCATGTGCTTGGAATCGCGGAACACGAACGGCATGTTGAAGACATTGACGTCGTCCACGACAGGGCCGACGGCGCCGACGGAAATCCGGGCCATCTGCAGCGCGCCGAGCTGGGCCTGCTCGATCATCTCCTTTTCGCCGCCAAGCTGCATCGACGGGAACATCTGAATGCTAAGCCGGCCGTCGGTCGCGGTTTCCAGCTTCTTGCCCATGCGCACCACGGCCTCGACCGTCGGATAGCCGAGCGGGTGAACATCCGACGCTCTGATGACCATCTTGGTCTGGGCAAACGCGCGTCCCGCACCGCCGATGCCGCCCGTCGCAGCCAAAGCAAACGTCGCGGCGCCAGCTCCGAGAAAATCTCTTCGCTTCATGATTGTCCTCCCTCGATGTTTTATTTGTCGCTACCGGCATCGTTGGCCGACAGCCTTATTTTCCTGAGTAGACTATGCAGTCCGGATTGGCGAAGTAAACAGGGACCGATGCCGCGGCAGATTAATTATTGGATCGAATGATCCATTGATTGGATGGTTCAGGCACCGTCGGCCAATCGCGGGCGATCGACACGTGGAAATAGCGGGCCTCGAAGGGCGCATAGGTGAGGCTAGCCGAAGTCACCCGGCGTCAGCTCGATCGGCGCACCGTGCGGGGTGCGGTCGGCGGCGTGATCCCAGGCGTCGCGATAGCGGTGCAGGACATCCGACGTCGTGACACCCTTGGCGGCGACCAGCGTCTCCAGCGTCGCCAGCCAGTGCTGGTAATAGGTCTCGCCCGTATCGGGATCGCCGGCGGCTTGGGCGCGCTTGATCTCTGCGCCGAGTGTCTGCGCCCATTCCTTCCAGGTGAAAACCCCGGCCTCGTGCAGTGCCAGCGCCATCGCAAAGGCGCGGGCTTCCCAGGGCTCCCGGAACACCGGGCCATCCTCGTCGCGCGGCACGCCGGGGACGGCGACCGCCGCCCGCATCGCCTGTTGCGGGGTCAAATTCATCACACGCGCTCCAGATAGGATTCCCAGGCGTCGACCGAAATGCTGAGCGTCGGATCGGTGTCCTTGCCCCACAATTCAGGTCCGTCGAATCGCACCGTGTAGAGCCATTGCGGGTTCTCGCCGACGCCGAGCGAATTGAGATCGGCGAACACATGGCACCCGTGATTGAGCTCGATCGTGCCGAGATGCCCGCGGACATATTGCGGCAGCCGCGTATGCGTCGGCGGATGAATCTCTTTCATCCTCACCGTCTCGCCGACCGCAAACAGCGCGGGCGACGTTGGCGTGCGTTCGGTCGAGGCGCCACGCCGGATCGTCGGCACGACGTCCTGCGGGGGCAGGGTCTTTACGTCGGGCTTGGGCGGCGAGAGTACCTTGCCGGCCTCGATTTCCTCTGATGTCACCAGTCCGCGCTCGATCATCAGCGTTTCCAGACCGGCGAGCCAGATCTGGAAATAGCTCTTGCTGAGGTAATCCTCGGGCGGGCGGTTTTCGCGCGCAAAGCGCGACATGTCGATGTTCCAGCCGCCGGGACGTGACATCGCGACCGTCAGCGCGAAGGCGCGGCGCTCCCATTCGCCATGAAACACCGGCTCGTTCGGTTCGGGCACGACGGGGCCAAAACCTTTGGCGCCGCCCATGTCGTGCGCGCCGTCCATCAGGCGGTCTCGCCGGGTTGCTTCGGCAGTCCGGTGCCGATCATGCTGTCGCGGGTGACGAGTTCGGCGAGCTGCTCGGCGCTCCAGCCGTCGGTGCCTTCGGGCCGCATGGGCAGCACGAGGTAGCGGATTTCGGCGGTGGAATCCCAGACGCGGATCTTTGTCGTCTCGGGCAGGGCGACGCCAAAATCCTGCAACACGCCGCGCGGATCGGAGACCGCGCGGGAGCGATAGGGCGCGGATTTGTACCACACCGGCGGCAGCCCGAGCACCGGATGCGGGTAGCAGGAGCAGAGCGTGCAGACGACCATGTTGTGCTGCGCGGGTGTGTTCTCGACCACCACCATGTGCTCGCCCTGACGGCCGCTATAGTCGAGCTCGGCGATTGCCGCAGTCGCATCCTTCATCAGCCGCGCGTGATAGGCCGGATCGCTCCAGGCTTTTGCGACGACGCGGATGCCGTTGCGCGGGCCGATCTTCTTTTCATACAGGTCAATCAGGAGATCGAGCGAGGCCGGATCGACATAGCCCTTTTCGGTCAGGATCGATTCCAGCGCGCGCACCCGCAGCTCGGTCTCCGACAATTCCGAATGGTCGTGATCGTGGTGGTGATGATGGTCGTGGTGGTCGTGGTCATGGCCTGTCATGCGGCCAAGATAGTCGCAAAATCCGGGCTATGTCGAGGCGAAGACTCTGCTAGCATTTGGTCATGGGGATTGGGGCAGGGCGCATCGCAATCGCGGCGGCAGCGGCCATTTCGGGCTGGCTTCCGGCTGGCGATGCGCGCGCCGCCAACGGCGCCTACGCGGTCGACGCCGCCGACATCGCCGAGGTCGGCTCCTGCAAGGTCGAGAGCTGGCTGCAGGCGGCGACCAACACGGATTTTACGGCCGTGGCCAATCCATCCTGCGCGGTGAATGTTTTCAGGCCGGTGGAATTGAGCATGCAGACCGTCCGGTCGCGCAGCGACGGCGACTGGAGCACCAGTCTCGCTCCCAAGGCCAAGTGGAACTTCATTCCGACCGGCGTTGGAAGGTTCGGCCTGTCGTTCTATGCGGGCGGATCATTCGACGCGTTGACCGGAGATAACCTCACCGCGTTCGCGGTGGTGCCCGTGACCTACAGACTGTCCGAGACGATGCGGATCAATCTCAATGGCGGCTGGATGTGGGACCGCATGGCCGACCGGCACTACCTGATCTATGGCGCCGGCTTTGACTGGAAGCTCACGGACACGTTGCAGTGGACCATCGAAGCGTTTGGCCAGGCCGGCCAGTCGGACGAGCCCAGCGCGGTCCGGCCGCGATTCCAGACCGGCATTCGCTACCGGCCTAACGACATATTTTCGGTCGACCTAATCTACGGCCACAACATATCAGGCGAAAACGCCAACTGGATCACGCTTGGCACCACGATCCGCTTTCCGGTGCCGGGCGGCAAACCCGACCATCAACGTACCGGCCATTTGTGAGCTCTCACGCGGCCGGTTGCACCCCTGGGCAGGAGGGGCCGGCATGCAAACAGTGCGCGGGCCGACCGCGCATTTCTGCGCTAAGGTTTTCAAAAATAACGGGCAGGGAGACGCTCGCGTGACCAAATTCGTCACCATTGAAAAAGGCCTTGGGCCCGATGGCCGTATCGCCGTCGTCCGCTTCGACCGGGGCGATGGCATCAACGCGATGTCGCCGGAGGCGATGCGCCAGCTTACCGAAGCCGCCCGCAGCTTTGAGGATGACGGCGCGACCTCGGTCGTGGTGCTGACCGGCGCCGCCAAGGCATTCACGGCCGGATTCGATCTCAAAGACCCCGAGGGCCGGGCGCGGAAAACCATGGACCTCGGCACCCTGCGCCGCCATCTGAAACTCGGGCCGCGCCTGACGCGGGCCTGGCAGGACATGGAACAGATCACGATCGGCGCCATCGAAGGCTTCTGCGTCGGCGGCGGCGTCGCGCTGGCGGTGGCGCTGGACTTCCGGGTCATGGCCCGCGACGCCCATATGCGCGTGCCAGAGATCGGGCTCGGCATGAACATGAGCTGGCAGAGCGTGCCGCGCATGCTGCACCTGATGGGACCGGCGCGGACCAAGCAGGCCGTGATCCTGGCCGACCACCGCATCACGGCAGCCGAGGCCTATGAATGGCGGCTGGTCGAGGAGGTCGCCGATCCCGGCAAAGCTTTCGACGCCGCCATGGCGCTCGCCGCCACGGTCGCCGCCCAGCCGTCGCTGTCGGTCGCCATGACCAAGCTGACCGTCAACCGGCTCACCCACGCGCTCGACGATCTCACCAGCCACATGGACGTCGACCAGTTCGCGCTAGCGAGCCTGAGCGAGGATCACAAGGAAGGTGTCGCGGCGTTCCTGGAGCGGCGCAAGCCGAAGTTCAGGGGGCGGTAGCCTATGCCGAGAGGCCAAACGCAAAATCACGAAAACAACCCCATGCAAAGAAAGGCCGGTTCGGCTGCCTATACCCGTAATTCGCATAAGGTATATTATGGAATATTTATATCTACAATTAGATCAGATATTTAGCGTGAATTCCTTCCAAGCCAGGTCAGATTGGCCCGGTTCTTCGATCCAGAACGCGACCCCAGACAGCTCGCAAAAACAAACGCATGACTGCTGGCGGCTGCGTCCCGAAAACCGATATTGCCGCGGCCCGCGGACGCTGCAATAAGCCGCCCGGCGAGATCGCTCGCAGCATCCGGTCCGCACGGATTGGGTCTCAAGAACAACAACCCTCAAGGGAGAAACCAGATGAGCTTTTCACGACGCACGCTTCTCAAGGCATCCGCTGCGTCAGCGGTTTTGGGCGGCATCAGCGCCCCGTTGGTGGCGCGTGCCCAGACCGCCGAATTCACCTACAAATACGCCAACAATCTGCCTGACGGCCATCCGTTGAACACCCGCGCCAAGGAGATGGCGGCGGCGATCAAGGCCGAGACCAATGGCCGGTTCGACCTGCAGATTTTCCCGAACAACCAGCTCGGTTCCGACACCGACATGCTGAGCCAGATCAGGTCCGGCGGCGTCGAGTTTTTCACGCTGTCGGGCCTGATCCTGGCGACGCTGGTGCCGGCGGCGTCGATCAGCGGCATCGGCTTCGCTTTCCCGGATTACGACACGGTCTGGAAGGCCATGGATGGCGGGCTGGGCGCTCACGTCCGCGGCGAGATCACCAAGGCCAATCTGGTGGTCATGGACAAGATCTGGGACAATGGCTTCCGACAGACCACGTCCTCGACCAAGCCGATCAACGGGCCTGAGGACCTCAAGGGCTTCAAGATTCGCGTTCCGGTCTCGCCGCTCTGGACCTCGATGTTCAAGGCGTTCGATGCGGCGCCCGCCTCGATCAATTTCAGCGAAGTCTATTCCGCGCTGCAGACCAAGATCGTCGAGGGCCAGGAAAATCCGCTGGCGATCATCTCGACCGCCAAACTCTACGAAGTGCAGAAATTCTGCTCGCTGACCAACCACATGTGGGACGGCTTCTGGTTCCTTGCCAACCGCCGCGCGTGGGAAAAACTCCCGGAGGATGTCCGGACCATCGTCGCCAAAAACATCAACGCCGCGGGCGTGAAGGAACGCGAAGACGTCGCCAAGCTCAATGCCGGCCTGCAGCAGGAACTGGCCGGCAAGGGCCTGGTCTTCAACCAGCCCAATGTGACCCCGTTCCGCGACAAACTGCGCTCGGCCGGCTTCTATGCGGAATGGAAGGGCAAATACGGCGAACAGGCCTGGGAGCTGCTGGAGAAGTCCGTCGGCAAGCTGTCGTAGCCGGATAGGGGTCTCAGACCCTATCCTGTCTTTGGTTGAGCATGATCATCCCGGAAAATACGTTTCCACTTTTCCGGATCATGCCTTGGTGCAGGGCGCCGCGATGGCTCATGCCGAACTGACCGAGAACGTGACCGGCGAGGTGGCAGAGCCCCCTCGCCGCCGCTCCCTGCTCGCGTCCATTGAAAACCTCCTGGGCATGCTGGTTGAGATCCCGGCAGCACTCCTGGTCGTCGCCGAGATCGTGATCCTGTTCGCGGGCGTGGTCGCACGTTACGGCATGCACCGACCGTTGATCTGGTCGGACGAACTGGCTTCGATGCTGTTCCTGTGGCTGGCGATGCTGGGGGCTGCCGTGGCGTTCCGGCGTGCCGAGCACATGCGGATGACGGCTGTGGTCGCGAGCGCCAAGCCTGCGCTGCGCGCCTATCTCGATCTGGTCGCGACCTCGGCCGCGCTGGCGTTCCTTTTGATGATCGCCTGGCCGGCCTTTGAATACGCCTATGAGGAAAGCTACATCACGACGCCGGCGCTGCAGGTCACCAATATCTGGCGGGCGGCGGCGCTGCCGGTCGGCATCGCTCTGATGGCGCTGTTTGCGTTCCTGCGGCTGGCACGCGCGGGCAACATCCGCACCGTTTTCGCGGCCATCCTGTCGGTCGCGCTGGTCATTGCGGTGTTCTGGCTGCTGAAAGGCTCGCTGCGTCCGCTCGGCAATCTCAACCTGATCATCTTCTTCGTTGGCGTGGCCGGCTTCTGCGTGTTCGCGGGCGTTCCCATTGCGTTCGGCTTTGGGCTGGCGACCTATGGCTATCTGGCGCTGACCACCAATACGCCGCTGATGGTACTCGTCGGCCGCATGGACGAGGGCATGAGCCACCTCATCCTGCTGTCGGTGCCGCTGTTCGTGTTTCTGGGGTTGCTGATCGAAATGACCGGCATGGCGCGCGCCATGGTGGCGTTCCTCGCAAGCCTGCTGGGCCATGTCCGGGGCGGGCTGCATTACGTGCTGGTCGGCGCGATGTATCTGGTCTCGGGCATCTCGGGCTCCAAGGCCGCCGACATGGCTGCCGTCGCCCCGGTGCTGTTTCCGGAAATGAAGGCGCGGGGCGCCAAGCCGGGCGATCTGGTCGCCCTGCTCTCGGCCACCGGCGCCCAAACCGAAACCATCCCGCCGAGCCTCGTGCTGATCACCATCGGCTCGGTCACCGGCGTATCGATTGCAGCGCTGTTCACCGGCGGCCTGCTGCCCGGCGTGGTGCTGGCGATCACGCTGTCGGCGCTGGTGTGGTGGCGCTACCGCGACGAGGACCTGACCCACGTCGCCAGGGCCAGCGGCGGCGAGATTCTCCGTGCGTTCATCATCGCCCTGCCCGCCGTGGCGCTGCCTTTTGTGATCCGCTACGCCGTGGTCGAGGGCATTGCGACCGCGACCGAGGTGTCCACCATCGGCATCGTCTACGCCTTCATCGTCGGCTATCTGATCTACGGGCTGTTGATCTATCGCAATTTCGACTGGCGACGGATCATGCCGATGCTGGTCGAGACGGCGTGCCTGTCGGGCGCCATCCTGCTGATCATCGGCTGCGCCACCGGGATGGCCTGGGGCCTGACCCAGTCCGGCTTCTCGCGGACGCTGGCGGCGGCGATGACCGGCCTGCCCGGCGGCTCGGCGACCTTCATCGCGGTGTCGATCGTGGCCTTCGTGATCCTCGGCAGCGTGCTGGAGGGCATTCCGGCGATCGTGCTGTTCGGACCGCTGTTGTTTCCGATCGCCCGTGCGGTCGGCGTCCACGAGGTTCACTATGCCATGATCGTTATCCTGGCGATGGGTATCGGGCTATTCGCGCCGCCGTTCGGAGTGGGCTATTATGCCGCCTGCGCCATCGGACGCGTCGATCCGGCCGAAGGGATCAGGCCGATCTGGGGCTATCTGCTGGCGCTGATGGTCGGACTAATTATTGTGGCGATCTTCCCGTGGATTTCGATCGGGTTCTTGTAGGTTCAATTTTACTGACGGGACAAAGCCGATGAGCGCAGCCCAAACGCCGGACCAAGGTCAATACAGCATCGGATTGGACAAGACGCCGGCGAACTACGTGCCGCTGACGCCGCTGAGCTTCCTCGCACGCAGCGCGGCTGTTTATCCCGATGCCGTCAGCACCGTCTATGAAGGCCGCGTCTTCACCTGGTCGCAGACCCATGAGCGCTGCCGGCGCTTTGCCTCCTATCTCGCCGGCCGCGGCATCGGCCATGGTGATACGGTCGCGGCGATGCTGCCGAATATTCCCGCGATGAATGAATTGCATTTCGCGGTGCCGATGGCCGGCGCGGTGCTAAATGCGCTCAACATCCGGCTCGACGCGCCCTCGATCGCGTTTCAGCTCGATCATGGCGGCGCCAAAATCATCCTGGTCGATCCGGAGTTTTCCGGCGTCATTGCGGAAGCGCTGACGCTGATGAAGTGGCCCAAGCCTTATGTCATCGACGTCGACGATGCGACATTTGCCGGCGGCAAGCGGATCGGCGAACTCGAATATGAAGCGGCGGTAGCGCAGGGCGATGCTGGTTTTGTGGCACGGCTGCCCGGCGATGAATGGGACGCGATCGCGCTGAGCTATACGTCGGGCACCACGGGCAACCCGAAAGGCGTAGTGACCCATCACCGCGGTGCTTATCTCAATGCCGTCAGCAATATCCTGGCGGGCAATCTCGGCCAGCATCCGGTCTATCTCTGGACGCTGCCGATGTTTCACTGCAACGGCTGGTGCTTTCCGTGGACGGTCGCGGCCGCCGCCGGCATCAATGTCTGCCTGCGCAAGGTGGACCCGTCGAAGATTTTCGAACTGATCCCCAAACACGGCGTCACCCACATGTGCGGTGCGCCGATCGTCTACAACACGCTGATCAACGCGCCGGGCGCCCCCAAGGGCGCCAAGGCGCGGTCCGTGGTCGGGTTGATTGCGGGCGCAGCGCCTCCCGTTGCCGTGCTCGAAGGCGCCGAGAGCATCGGCATCAAGCTGACGCATGTCTACGGCCTGACCGAGGTCTATGGTCCTGCTTCGGTCTGCGCCGAACAGCCGGGCTGGGATGAATTGCCGGCCGATCAACGCGCCCAGCTCAAGCGCCGGCAGGGCGTGCCCTACCCGCTGCAGGAAGGCGTCACGGTGCTCGATCCCGAAACCATGCGCGAAGTGCCGCGCGACGGCGAGACCATCGGCGAGGTGATGTTCCGCGGCAATATCGTGATGAAGGGCTATCTGAAGAACGAGAAGGCGACGAGCGAGGCCTTTGCCGGCGGCTGGTTTCACACCGGCGATCTCGGCGTGCTCGATGAAAGCGGCTACGTCATCATCAAGGACCGCTCCAAGGACATCATCATTTCCGGCGGCGAGAACATCTCATCGGTCGAGGTCGAGGACATCCTCTACAAGCATCCCGCGGTGCTGTTCGCAGCTGTCGTGGCAAAACCCGATCCGAAATGGGGCGAAGTGCCCTGCGCCTTCGTCGAGCTGAAGGAAGGCGCCAAAGCCACCGAGGCCGACATCATCGCGTTCTGCCGCGGCCACATGTCCGGCTTCAAGACCCCGAAGGCCGTGGTGTTCGGCGTCATTCCGAAGACGTCGACCGGGAAGATACAGAAATTCCTGCTGCGCAATCAGGTCGATTCGGCGAAGGCGATTTCGGCGTAAATTCGTAGACCGTTGGGTGGGCAAAGGCGCGTAGGCGCCGTGCCCACCATCGTTCGTCAAACTCCCTCAAGAGTGGTGGGCACGCTTCGCTTTGCCCACCCTACGAATCTACCCCTGCTCTCTCCTTACTGGCGGATAATACTGCGGCGCCTCGGCCCGTTCGTACATGCCGTAGTCGCGCATGACCTCGAAGACGCGGAAATACTCCATCGTGGGATCGGCAAATAGCCGCGCACCGAATGCGGTACCGCCCGCTTCGTCCGGCACGTCGATCAGGTGGGCATACTGTCCTTCGCGATAGACGCTCGTAAACGCGTCACGGCGCCAATCGGTTGCGACTGGAAGTTCGGCGCTTCGCGATTCCGCCGCCAGCACATAGGTCGGCGGACGGCGGGAAGGATCGTTGTAGGGCGTCCGCTTCTTCGGCTGCCAGACAGGTTGTCCCGGCCTTTCTTCGTGAATGACCTGAGCGACGCGAATACGGTAGTCCGAAAAGACTTTCTCGCGGCCGGCCGTCTGGACCTCGTGATGGTGGCCATGGGCCCGCCAGGCCGTCAGGGCGCCCTCGTCCCGCCATATCTGGTAGGACAGCAGCAGGTTTTCCTGTGTCAAACTCCTGAATCGGTCAATGAAAAGACAGCCACCCATGGCCTCAAGCTCGGGCTTCAGTGAAGCGGCGAGATTGAGATACTGGTCCCGACGCCCGGGCCTAGTCTGAACTTCGAAGAACAGGCCAATCATTACGCTACCCCTGCTTTTTTCCCACCGTAGTCCGTTTACTCCACCCGCTCCAGCGTCAACCTCATGGGCCGGATCACGCCAGCCTGCAGAGTCTGGCGCAGCACGTCATAATCCTCTCGGTGATGACAAGAAGCAGCGGGGCTTGAACCGCGCCCGGACGATTTAGCTCTTTCCGCTCGCCGGCGGCTGCTCGACGAACACGACCGGCGTTCCCTTTTTGATGCTCCTGCCCAGCAAGCCGGCATCCCAATTGGTGAGTCGAACGCAACCGTGAGATTCAGACTTGCTGACCGTCGAAGGGTTGGACGTGCCGTGGATGCCGTATCCTTCCGCCGACAATCCGATCCAATATGATCCCGCCGGGTTGTTCGGGCCGGGTTTGATGTTGAAGGCCTCTTTTGATTTAACACCCTTGAATTTGTAGTCAGGGTTATAGCGATAATTCGGGTTGGCATCGGTGGACACGACCTTGAGCGTGCCGCTGGGGGTAGGCTTTTCCTTGCTCCCGACAGTCGCTGGAAAGAACGCGACAAGCTCGCCGGACGAGGCGAAGGCCTTTACGGCCTGGCGTGATTTGTCCACCTCGATCCGTTCAACCTTCAACCTGGCGTCATCTCTCGGCACGGCGGCGACCAAAACGGTTTCACCTGCCTGATCGAACTTCTTCTTGGGATTGAGAGCTTCCAGCAGCCCCTCACTCATGTGAAATTTCTCGGCTATGGCTTCGCGCGGACTGGTGTAGCCGAGAGCTTTGAGGTGCCGCATTTCTTCCATCCTGGAGGGAAGCTTTTCCAGGAAGGGTCCCTTAATATCGTCACCGGAAATCTTGTACTCGATGACAACAGCGTCCGGGCTCGTCCCGGCAAGCGCCTTCCATACCTCCGCCGTCAATGCTTGAGACGGCTTCAGGCCTTTCGCCTCGGCGAAAGCCTTCAACGCCTTCTGCGCGTTTTCTCCGAGCTTGCCATCGATCTCTCCCGGAGAAAACCGCGCCCGATCCAGCAGAACCTGGACCTTGATGACGAGCGGATCGACTTTCCTTTCTGCCGGAGGTTTTACAGATTCAAATTCTGCATTGTTGATCGACGCGGCGTCCAGCCCGGCCGCCGGCAATATCAGCCAGACCCACAGGACTGGCGCGGCCAACAGGCGGCGGATCATCTCGGCTCTCTCCTCGAAGCGGAACTCCGGTGATAATCAGTTCGTGCCGACGAAGTTCCGCCGCGCCCGCTGGGCGGTTAGCCCGCTCGCTCCAGCGTCAGCCGCATCCCGTCAAAAGCCGGGATCACGCCGGCCGGCAGGCTCTGGCGAAGCACCTCATAATCGAGGTCGGAATGCATGTTGGTGATGACGGCGCGGCGCGGCTTGAAGCGCCCGATCCAGGACAGCGCGTCGTTGATGCTGAAATGGCTGGGATGCCCGGCATAGCGCAGCCCGTCGATGATCCACAGCTCGAGGTTTTCCAGCGCCGGCCAACTCTCCTCGGGAATGTCGTGGAGGTCGGGTGTGTAGGCGGCATCCCCAATGCGAAATCCCAGCGCGGGAATCTTGCCGTGGTGAACCAGGAAGGCCGAAAGCTCCACCGGTCCTCCCTTCCCCTGTGTGGTGTGGCTCTCGCCGGATTCGATGGAATGACGCGTCAGGATTGGCGGGTAATCGCTACCCTCGGGCGAGATGAAGCAATAGGAGAACCGCGCCATGATGTCTTTCGCGGTCGACTGATTGAAGTAGACGGGAATGCGCCGCCGCTGATGCAGCACGACCGAGCGCAGATCGTCGATGCCGTGGGTCTGGTCGGCGTGCTCATGCGTCAGAAACACCGCGTCGATATGATCGACATTGGCGTCGATCAATTGCTCGCGCAGGTCGGGCGAGGTGTCGATCACGATCCGCGTGGTGCCGTGCGCGCCCGTGCGCTCGACCAGCAGCGAACAGCGGCGGCGGCGATTCCTGGGGTTGTTGGGATCGCAGGCGCCCCAACCGAGCGCCGGACGCGGCACGCCGGCGGAGGAACCACAGCCAAGGATCGTCAGCGTCAGCGTCATGCGGGCGCTTTCGGCGCGGGTACCTTGGAAAACAGCCGAAAGAAGTTTTCGGTTGTCTGCCGCGAGATCTCCTCCAGCGAAACCCCGCGCGCCTCCGCCAGCACTTTGGCCACCTCGACCACGTAGGATGGCTCATTGCGCTTGCCGCGGAATTTGCCGGGCGCCAGATACGGTGCGTCGGTTTCGACCATGATGCGATCGGCCGGCAGTTCGGCGGCGAGTTCGCGCAAGGCTTCCGACTTCTTGAACGTCAGGATGCCCGTGAACGAGATCGAAAGTCCCAGCGAGATCGCCTTCATCGCCAGTTCGCGTCCGCCGGTGTAGCAATGCAGCACCGCGCGAAACGGTCCCTTGGCCATTTCCTCCTCGAGGATACGACCGCAACCTTCATCGGCGTCGCGGGTGTGAATGACCAGCGGCAGGCCGGTGGCGCGCGCGGCGGCGATATGGGCGCGAAAACCGCGCTCCTGCGCCTCCGGCGAGCCGTCATCGTAGAAATTATCCAGCCCCGCCTCGCCCAGTGCGATCACCTTCGGGTGCTTCGTCAATTCGATCAGCTCGGCGGCCGGAATGCCGTCTTCCTCATCGGCGTGGTGCGGATGGGTGCCGACCGAGCAATAGACGTTCGGAAACCGCTCGGCGATTTGCAGCAGCCCGCCAAGCCGCCTCACCCGCGTCGAGATGGTGACGATGCGGCCGATCCCCGCGCCTTCGGCGCGCGCAACGATGCCGTCGAGATCGTCGGCGAAATCGGGAAAATCGAGATGGCAGTGGCTGTCGACGAGCATGGCGTTCGAACCGATCAATCTGCCTTTGGCTCGACGTAGCGCGGAAACACCCCAACCGGCGCCGGCAATGCCGTACCCGCTGCGATGCGCGTGGAAAGCGCTGCGAAATTACGCGACTTGATATCTTGGGGGATACCGAGGCTGTCCAGCAGCTTGCCGGAGGATTCCGGCATCACCGGCTGTGCCAGGATCGCGATCTGGCGCACGACTTCCGCGGTCACGTACAGAACGGTCTTCTGCCGCGCCGGATCGGTCTTTGCCAGCGCCCACGGCGCCTCGCCCGCGAAATAGCGGTTGGCTTCAGCCACCACGGCCCACACGGCGCTCAGCCATTGATGGATCTGCTGCGTCGCCATCGCTGACCGCGACGCTTCGAGCATGGCATCGGCCTGCGCCAGGATCGCCTTGTCGTTGTCGCTGAATTCGCCGGGCTCCGGCAGGATGCCGTCGAGTTGTTTGGCGATCATGGAAAGCGAACGCTGCGCCAGGTTGCCGAGATCGTTGGCGAGATCGGCATTGATACGCGCGACGATAGCCTCGTGATTGTAGCTCCCGTCCTGACCGAACGACACTTCGCGCATGAAGAAATAGCGTATCTGATCGACGCCGTATTGCGCCGCCATGGCGAAGGGATCGACGACGTTGCCGACAGACTTCGACATCTTCTCACCGCGGTTGAGCAGGAAGCCGTGGCTGAAGACACGATGGGGGACCTCGACACCGGCCGACATCAGGAAGGCAGGCCAGTAGACGGCGTGGAAACGCACGATATCCTTGCCGGTGACGTGCAGATTGGCCGGCCAGTAACGCTGGAATTCGGCGCTCTCGACGTCGGGATAGCCGGCGGCCGTAATGTAATTCGTGAGCGCGTCCATCCAGACATACATCACATGGGACGGAGCGCCCGGCACCTCGATGCCCCAGTCGAACGTCGTTCGCGAAACCGATAGATCCTTCAGGCCGCCTTTGACAAAGCTCGCAACTTCATTGAGCCGCTCGCGCGGCAGCACGAAGTCGGGCACGTCAGCATAGAGGGCTAGCAACTTGTCCTGATAGGCCGACAGGCGGAAGAAATAGGTCTCTTCCTCGGTCCACTCGACCGGCGAGCCCAGCGGCTCGCGGCGAATGCCATCGTCCCCGACGGTCGTTTCCGCTTCGTCGAAATAAGCCTCCTGACGGACCGAATACCAGCCGGCGTACTTGTCGAGATAGATATCTCCGTTCTTCTCGATCGCGCTCCAGAGTGCCTGGCATGCCCGCTTGTGGCGCGGCTCGGTGGTGCGGATGTAATCGTCATATGAGATGTTCAGCGCGGCCATCATGTCGCGGAATCGCGCGGAGTTGCGATCCGCAAGAGCGAGCGGCGTGAGGCCCTCAGCTACCGCGGTTTGCTGCATCTTGAGGCCGTGCTCGTCGGTTCCCGTCAGAAAGCGGACGTCGAACCCGTCGAGCCGCTGAAAGCGTGCGATCGCGTCGGTGACCATCGCGGTGTAGGCATGCCCGATGTGCGGTATGCCATTCGGATAGAAGATCGGCGTCGTGACGAAGTAACTGTTGCGCGGCGTGGCAGCCTTCGGGCGCTTCGGCGCGGATAGCGGCTTTGCGGCCGCGACTATTTCCTTGGGCGCATTCTCAGGCGTATTCGCGGCCGTATTCTTGGGCGCGGTGGCGCGCTTCTTCGTTATCGTTTTCTTCGCGGATTTTTTCGACGATTTCTTCGAAGGCTTCTTGGCAGCCTTCTTCGCCGCCGACTTCTTCCCGGCTTTCTTTGCCGTCTTCTTCACGGATTTCTTGACAGCTTTCTTGGCAGCCTTCTTCGACGCCTTGCGCGATTTTTTCACGCCGCGCTTTTTAGCGCCGGCCGTTTTGGTGGCGCGCGCAGGCGAAGACTTGCGGGCCTTGGCCTTTTTCTTTTTGGAGGTTTTCTTGTTAGCCTTCGCCACCACGAATTTCCTTTAAACGTTCAAATCAGATTGTCCGGATTAACATCAAACGGAGCATCACCGCGTGGCTTCCGCGAGCATCCCGAATACCGAGAAAACCAGCGGTTTTCGTTCCAGATTGTACGATTCCGTATCGCGCGCGGCGCGGATGATCTTTTCCCATACCTCCGCCAGCCGTGCAAGGCGCGGCAGGTTGGCGTTGGCGTCACCCGCGCGCAGCTTTTCTCCGATCCAGCGATCGATGCCGTCGACAAAGGCCGCAAGGGCCACGCGGTCGCTGCCGCCCAGCGCGTCACCGAGCGCGTGCAATTCGCGGGGGTCAACATGCGGCAGGGTCGCCAGCAGCGCCGCGGTCCGTTGCTGCAGCTTGAGCGCATCGCCGCCGAGCAGCGTGACCGCGCGTGAGACACTGCCCTCCGCCGCCTCTGCCGCTTCCGCGAGCGCGGGATCATCGGCCATCATGTTCGCAGCCTGTGCGGCGGCGCGGATAACGTCTTCGGTCGCCAGCGGGCGAAGCGGCAATTTGCGGCAACGGGACAGGATGGTCGGCAGCGCCCGCGCCGGCGAATGACTGACGAGCAGAAACAGCGATCGCTGCGGCGGCTCCTCCAGTATCTTGAGCAGTGCGTTTGCAGCATTGGGATTGAGCTCGTCGACGGTATCGACGATGCAGACCCGCCAGCCATCGACCGCCGCGGTCGAGCCGAAGAACGAGATCGTCTCGCGCGTCTCGTCGACCGTGATGACGGTGCGCATCACGCCGCGGTCGTTGAGGCTGCGCTCCAGCACCAACAGCCCGCCATGGGCGCCATTGGTGACCTGCCGCGCAACGGGATCGGTGGGATCGACCGCCAGCGTCTCCGCGCGTTGCACCGATGACGACAGCGGGTTGGGATGCGCCAGTACGAACCGTGCCATGCGATAGGCCAGCGTCGCCTTGCCGATGCCCTGCGCGCCGCCGATCAGCCAGGCATGCGGAATGCGGCCGCTGCGGTAGGCGTTGAGCAGTGCGGTCTCTGCCTCGCGATGCCCAAACAGATCTGGCGTTTCGCGGGGATGCCGGACTGTGGTCTCCTGCTCGACCTTACGGGCACTCATGCGGAACTCGCCGTCGAGGAAATAGCGAACAGGTGATCGCGCAAGGCCTTCCAGACACGGGCTGCGACTGTGTCGGTATCCGCGTTGGCGTCGATCAGCGCGCAGCGCTGCGGATCTTCCGCGGCGATCTGCCTGTAGGCGTCGCGCAGATCCTGGTGGAACTTGACATCCTCGGCCTCGAAACGGTCGGGAGCGCCGGTGCCGCGGCGGGCGGCCGCGCGCTTGAGGCCAACTTCAACAGGGATGTCGAGGATGATGGTCAGGTCCGGCTTGAGATCGCCGATGGTGACCCGCTGCATGGCGTTGAGCACGGCGGGCGAGACCTGTCCCAGCCGCCCCTGATAGGCACGCGTCGAATCCGAAAACCGGTCGCACAGCACCCAGATCCCCTGGCCGAGCGCAGGCTGAATCACCGTGCGCACATGGTCGTCGCGGGCGGCGGCAAACAGCAGCGTTTCCGCCTCCGGCCCCAGCAATTTGCCCATGCCCGACAGCACGAGATGACGGATGATTTCGGCACCCGGCGATCCGCCGGGTTCGCGGGTGACGATCGCGCGCAGCTTTGCCGCTGCAAGGCGATCGGCAAGTTTCTTGATCTGCGTGGACTTTCCGGAGCCCTCGCCGCCTTCGAACGAAATGAACTTTCCGCGCCCCGAAGGCCGGCTAACCGTTGCTTCGGCCATGATCAGAGCTTCTCTGCGCTCGCGCGGAACATGCCGATGACAAGCTCGCTGGCGCCGTCGATCGCCCGGCGCATCGTCGAACCGGTCGCGACCGCCTCCGCAGCATAGACCGGCGCCTCCATCGCGACATTGCCGCCGCGCCAGACCCGCACCACGCCCACCGGCTGGCCCTCGGCGACCGGCGCTCGCACCGGGCCGTTATAGACCAGGCGCGCGATCAGTTTTTCGCTGCCGTTCTTCGGCACCATCACCTTAATCGGCTCGCGGCTCGCCAGCTTGACCGACCGGCTTTCACCGCCGAACACCTTGGCGTATCCGACCTGTTGATTGGCAGCGAACAGCGTCCGCGCCTCGAAATTGCGGAACCCCCATTCCAGCATTTTCTTGGCTTCCGACGCGCGATCGTCGGGGTCTTCAAGCCCGTTGATCACGACAATCAGCCGGATGTCGTTCTGGACGGCGGAGCCGACCATGCCGTAGCCGCCGTCCTTGGTGTAACCGGTCTTCAGCCCGTCGGCGCCATTGAGCGAGTTCAGCAGCGGATTGCGGTTCTGTTGCCGGATCTTGTTCCAGATGAATTCCCTCTCCGCGAACAGCTTGTACATGTCCGGATAGGTCAGGATGATATGACGCGAGAGGTTGGCCAGTTCCCGCACCGTCATCTTGTTGGCGGGATCGGGCAGCCCGTTGGAATTGCCGAAGGTCGACCTGGTCATGCCGAGCTCGCGTGCCCGCTTGGTCAAGAATTCGGCGGCAAAGATCTTCTCGTTTCCGGCCATCCCCTCGGCGAGCGCGATGCAGGAGTCGTTGCCGCTCTGGATGATCGCGCCCTTCAGCAGATCGTCGACCGAAACCTTGCTGTTGAGGATGGCAAACATGGTCGAGCCGCCCGCCGGCGCGCCGCCTTTGCGCCAGGCGTTTTCGCTGATGCGATATTCGTCGGTCAGTTTGATCTTGCCGGTCTTGACGGCGTTGAACACCACCTCGGCCGTCATCAGCTTCATCATGCTGGACGGCGCCCGCAACTCGTCGGCATTCTTCTCAAACAGCACGCTGCCGCTGGTGCCTTCAATCAGGATTGCGGTCGGCGCGTCGCCGTCAAAGCCACCCTCGACTTCCTTCTTGGCGCCCTGCACGCTGTTGTTGGCGGCGTAGACAATCCCGCCCCAGCCGACGGCCAGCGCCAGCGTGGCCGCGACCAACCCCCGCCACAGGCGAGCAGCGGCGGCGTCAGATTTGCTGGAAACGGGTCTGTCGGCAGCCATCGGCAATGTCCTGAATCCCGGCGTTCTAACAGTTGGAAGTATCGCAAACAACACAGGTTTTCGGACTTGTGGATCAGCCGATCCAATTGCGGTGCCGACCGAACGACCGTATCCTTCCCAAGCGCTGCAATTTCCCGACAAGATACGAAAAACAGGGCGGAAACGCGATGCCATCCTCACGGACCATTTCTGCCAACGGGATCGAGTTGTTTGTGCTCGAGCAAGGTCAGGGTCCGCTGGTGCTGCTCTGTCACGGCTGGCCGGAATTGTCCTATTCGTGGCGGCACCAGATCCCTGCGATCGCGGCAGCCGGTTTCCATGTCGTGGCCCCGGACATGCGCGGCTTTGGCCGCAGCAGCGCGCCCACTGATGTCGGGGCTTACAGCATCTTCGACAATGTCGGCGACATGGTTGCACTGGTGTCGGCGCTGGGCGAAAAGCAGGCCGTCATTGTCGGCCATGACTGGGGTGCCCCGGTTGCCTGGCACGCGGCGATGTTCCGCCCGGACGTCTTTACGAAGGTCGCGGGCCTCAGTGTGCCGCCCCCGTTCCGCGGCCGCGGCCGGCCGCTGGAGAGCCTGCGCGAAGGTGGAATCACCAATTTCTACTGGCAATACTTTCAGACCCCCGGCGTTGCCGAGGCCGAATTCGAGCGCGATGTCGCATTGACCATGCGCCTGGTGCTTGGGCGCGGGGTGTCCGATCCGGCCGCGCTCTACATCGCCGAGGGCAAGGGCTTTCTCGGCAACATCAGCCCGGTCGTGAAGCTGCCGGATTGGCTCGGTGAGGCCGACATCGCCTATTTTGCCAAGGTCTATCGGGAATCCGGCTTTCGCGGCGGACTGAACTGGTACCGCAATCTCGACCGCAACTGGGAGCTCACCGCCCCCTGGCAAGGTGCCCAGATCCATCAGCCGTCATTGTTCGTCGCGGGATCGAAAGATTCCGTGATCACCGGCCTGATCGGCGCCAAGCGCGTGACCGAACTGGAGCGGGTACTGCCTAACCTACGGCAAAAGCTGATCATCGACGGCGCCGGTCACTGGGTTCAGCAAGAACGGCCCGATGAGGTCAACGCCGCTTTGATAGCCTTCCTGAAGAATCAGTAGAGCCCGCGCCCGCTCAAAACCTCGCTCGGGCCCCGCGGATCGATCGGCAGATAGGCCGAGCGCGGCGTGGCGGCATAGCCCGCCTCGTTTTCGTAAGAGACCGCACGTGGGTTTTCCAACGCCCGGCCCCGGGTGCGGTTGGAGGTCGACATTTCCGAGGTCGCATTGATCGAGGCGTAGTCCGCCGACGTGTTGCCGAGGCTATAGGGCCGTCCCTCCGGCATCGGAACCTCGCCTCGGACCCGACCCGCGGAGGACGGGATCTCGGGAACGAACGGCCGGGCGGAAGCCACACGCACCGTGGACGGCGACGGCGCCGGAACGCCGGTCCGCAAGGTCGCCATCAGCTGACGGTCGTCGGAACCCTCCAGGGGCGCCCGCCCAACATATTCGACGCGGACTTTGGCGACACCATTGCTTTTGAAATCAAGGAGTTCGGCTGCCTTATTCGAGACGTCTATGAGGCGGTTGCCATGATATGGGCCACGGTCATTGACGCGGACGACCAGCGATTTGCCGTTACGCAAATTGGTGACGCGGGCGTAGCTGGGGATCGGCAGCGTTGGATGGGCTGCGGTCAGCGAGAGCATGTCGAATACTTCGCCATTGGCGGTCAGCCGGCCATGGAAATCGTCGCCGTACCAGGAGGCCATGCCTTCCGCACGATAGTCGGGGTCTTCCTCGGGCACGTAGACCCGCCCCGCCACGGTGTAGGGCTTGCCGATTCGGTAGGTGCCGCCACCCTTCGGCACGCGTTCGCCCATCGCCACCACCCGGGGGCTCGAGGAAACGCCGTACTTGGGATCGACGCGGCTCGCGAACTTGCCCGACGAGGCGCAATTGGCAAGCAGGAGACAGGCGGCCACGGCAGTAGCGCCACGCGCCACCCGGACCATCGATTTCGGCCGTCGAATCCCCATCTGCCCCAAATACCATTCTCGCGGCCGCATGCCTACGTTGAGGCTGCCCGGCCTGATTCCTTGATACGGCCCACCTCCGCACCAAGTCGTAAAGATATCGCAACCCGAACACGGCGGAAATGCGGTGCGCGCCGCCGTGGTGAATCAATGGTTGCTACCGGTGTGGTCGCCTTGGGTTTGCCGTGGTCCCCCGGCGGTTTACGGGCTTCATTGTGACGATCGCCCATAGACCATCCCTGCCCTGTCCCGGTTTCAGACAATCTGTTGCAGCAAATCATCACTCGGCCCGGATCTGTCGTTTCGGCTACTGAATCTTTTTGACTGTGCAACGCCGCAGTCGTTCTGTGCGTGCAGGGGCGCAAAGGATTTGTGCGATGATTGAGACGGTTACAGCGATTATGGGCTTGGTGAGCGCGGCGATTTTCCTGGCTCATGCATTCGAAGGCTATCGTTCCCGGGCCTGAGTTTCAGGTCCTGCCGGTGGTTTTGGCCACCGGCAGAAAGACGCATCACCTCTTTCGAGGCGGGAGATTTTGAAAGCTTTAATCAATTCGGACGAGCATCCAGAGTGGCAGGTGTATCATGCGCAACCACGATTTGGTCTCCAACGGATTCCTCGCACTGACCACGGCCAGCCTGGTGCTGCTGTGCTCAAGCTTGCTGGCGTTCGCGCTCGGCTAGACCGCAAGCCTTCCGCATTGCTGGGCGGGATGGCACCGTCAACCGCGCGAAATGACGCTTTCCCCGGCGGCACGCCCCTAGAAAAATGGTAGCAAGCCCGTTCACCACTTGTTCGTAGGCTGTGAATTCCTTAAGCCGATTCCGAAATTTTTAATAAATGCGGACCAGCCTCCAGTCAGCGGCAGGAGGTGTACCATGAGTAATCATGACTTCGTGTCTGACGGGTTCCTCGCGCTAATCGTCACCGCCCTTGTGCTGTTGTGCTCAGGTTGGCTCGTTCTCGCCTTCAGCTAGTCCTGGGAGGGGGGCGCCTCGTCCCACCTCTGGACGTAGGGCGTCGCGCCGGTTGCGTATCTCAAGGAACACCGGGCCTGAAGGCGAAAGGAATAAAATGAGTGACTCGCTTTTCTGCGAGCGGAAAAAGTGGGGAATTGCGGTTTACGGGCTCGTTAATGCGGGACTATTCGCACTGAGCGCGTCGGTCGCAGCCGCTGCCGAGATAAAGTCCCTTAATCTCAAAGACGATCAAGTCGAAATTTCCATCTCCGGCAATATTGCGCCTGGCGATGCTGACTTACTACAAGCGCGCATCAAAGCGGCGAATGACGCGGGTAAACTGGTGACCTCGCTGCGGTTGCACTCTGATGGCGGCAACTTGCGAGAAGGTGTCCTGCTGGCAGCCGTGGTCAAGTCTGCAAAAATCTCAACGAATGTAGGGCGGGACGCAACTTGCGCATCGGCGTGCTTTCTCATTTTTGCGGCCGGGGAAACAAAAACCGCAAACCATCGCGCCCGCATCGGAGTGCATGGCGCCGCCGATAAGGGGACCGAGTCTCGTTCTGCAACACAGTCGATGGCAAGCGTTGCAAAAGAATTGGGAGTTACCTCGTCAATCATTCGCCGCATGTTAATCACGCCATCCAGCGAAATGGTCTGGCTTAGTCTCACAGATCTTCAATCGATGGAAACGAATGTCACTCGCGGCGGCGACGGGCCAGAGCGATAATGAGCCAGGTGACTATAGAGTACCAGTCGGTCGCGCCTGTTGCCAAAGAGCCCATAAATACCCGGGTTTTCGCAGCCGAGTTGATTCTCTGGTCCTGTCTCGTTCCACTCCGTCCCAAGCAGTTGGTTTGCAAAAGTGTTAGCAAACCTCACACCTTCTGGAACGGTCGCTGTATCAGGAGCCGGCGATTTGGAGTTACCCAAGGGGTGTCATCGACCGGACCACGGGTAATATGAGAGTGTTGTGCTCCCGGCTTCAAGGGACGCGACACATGTCCAAATTCGACCCGCCGAGACTTCCTTTTAAGCGCCCACGTTTCGATTGGCTGTTCTGGGCATCCGTTGTCGGGTCAACGGGTTTGCTTGCGCTGTTCATAGGCGAACTCGGCACATAGGCGGGGTCGCCCGTCAGAATCATCGGCACACCGGCGCTCCTCGGGAACGATAACGCGGCATCCGAATTTGCGCCGACGAAGAAGCCCAATCGGTGGCGGCATCGAGGCCGCGCTCGGCGGCAATTGGAGTGCCAAGGCCGAATATCTTTACGTCGATCTCGGCAACGTCACCTACACGGTAACCCAGCCTGGATTCGGCCCCCTCACGCTGGCCATTGGCGTGCGCGATCACGTCGGACGCGTCGGTGTGAACTACAAATTCGGAAGCGGTCCGGTCGTCGCCAAGTATTGAGACGGCGAGCGAGCGGCGTTGGCAGCAACTCTCGCCCGGTCGACCACAAATCCTGCATTGCAACGACCCGCGGACAACGTGCCCTGCTCTCGTCCTCAGGAGTTTCATCCTCAAATTGGGTCCACTTCGCATTGCGTTCGGCTCCGCCCTACGCTAAGCGACTGAAATTACTGGTTTGGAAGGGTGGCCGAGTGGTTTAAGGCACCGGTCTTGAAAACCGGCGTGCCTGCAAGGGTACCGTGGGTTCGAATCCCACCCCTTCCGCCATAAGCCATTGAAATTGCTGATTTATATGGTTTATCTGGATTTCTGCGCACAAACGAACGTACAACGGGCGCGGCTTGCTTTTCAGGCGGTGTTGTTGCTCGGCATCGTTATCCCCACCGTGATCGTCGGAGCGACGCTCCTGTTTATGATGGACCGGCACGGCCGTTTTTGCGGGGGGGCCCCATTTGGGTACTCCACAGTAGAGTTTGTGGCTGCCCGGACGCGCGTGGTACTTCGCCCCAAAAATGGGAGGTGCCCAATGTGCGCAAATTGCGCGGAGCTAGAGCGTAAGCTCACGCTCATCAAGTCCGGCAGCGAGCCGGATGACCCTGAGACCCGGCAGCGGTTTAAGGCCCTGGTCGCAGACGTGGAACGCCAACTGGACGTGATGCGTAAAAGCCATCCCTCCACTGTGCACTGAAGCCGCCTCCCCGCCAGCGCACCATCGGCGCCTATGACAAGAGAAGGGTAGTGAGCGCCAGCCCGGCCAGGACCAGCGAGCCATATCCAGCGATACCGAGCCAATCGACGTGCCGATTCATGCCGGCACGGTGATCGTGGGGGAACCCGGGCATCTTGACCTAAATCAAAACAATGCCGCCATTGCCAGTTTTTCCCGAATTATTATCAGAAGAACTACTGAGTTGGTCGCTTTCCTGAGATCGAAAAACCCCGCCGGTTAGGGCGGGGCTAAGTCGAGGTAGCATCGCTTCTTTAGCCCGCGTGAGGGCTGCTGATAGAGTAACGGTCCGGTCGGTATAGTCGACCGCCTTTCGTGCATGCTTGCCTACTTATCCCGCATGCGTCCCGGTATAATAATGCGCCTGCGCACCCTCGGCACAAACGGCCCCGGCGCGGAGAACGCCACGCTGACCAAGGCCGCCAACCCGGTGGGGGGTCTCCCGCTCGGAGGTTCGCGGCATACCGGGAGCGCAGAGTCGATTCTTAGAGCGTTCAGGAGTTCCAAAGAAACGGCCCCAGGGCCGCGCGGTGGGCGAACACTGGGGCCGACATTTCCTCGAATGAAGCGCGGGGGGACGGCATCCATTCGGTCGTGCACAACTAAGCGATCCGGTCAGGAATTGTTCCGCTCCCCTAGCGGTCGGCTCATTTCGACGTTCCTACGGAAGATAACGTCTCGGTGAACGAAACCGATTGCCTTTCCCCACGCAGTTGTCCGGAAACGAAGCCGGAGCAGTCTCCTCGTCACCGACAACAGGGGATTTTCAAAATGATTGCTCTCACAGTCACCACCATTTTAGCCGTCTGTGCCGGAACATTGATCGCGCTGGCATCGAGCGATTTCGGCACCGAACTAGTCCTCGCCGTTGTAAGCCTCGTATAAGTACGGCAACAAAGAAAAACCCCGCCTTGACCCGGCGGGGCTAGTGGGGTTGGTGCAGGCATTCTTGCCGGTATTTCCCGATCCTCCATCAGGAGAACTACTGACTTTCCGAACTACTTCGGAGGACCTCGAGCTGCATGCCCGTGTCATAAAATGTTGGCACGTGTCGTGCAAGTAACTCTCTGCTGGGGATTAGAGAACCCAGATTGAGACAGGGCGCCGCCGGGACACTGTATTTCGAGCCCGGCGGCGTATCTTTTCGTACTAAATGCCAGCGAGGCACTTTCCCAACATGGCAAGGCTATGTTGATCTTGAAGCAGGTGCGACCCGCGTACAGTCGGATCAGGCGCAGACAGACGGACACCCCTTCCGCCAATACGCTGTTCCACCCTCCTCCGGATCGGACTGGAAGGTACTGATCTAATGGTGCCTTTTCGCAGAAGGGCCCGCAACCCCCGGTGCAAAGCCACGCTAGGCCGGGCATCGTGGCGCTTCTTCGGTTGCTAAACATCTGTTGGGCAAACTGGCTTATGTTCGTCGAGCGCAAGGTGACGCGATGAAGCGAGAACCTCCGCGTCGCAAACTCCCTGATCCACCAGCCTATCGACCGGATCGTCGCCGCACGGCGACCCGATGCGGGGATGTCACCACGCTGCGCAACAATAATTCCTACCTGTATGAACGCCTCCGATGCTTGATCTAGATCAAGGCGGCCCGCGGCAATGCTGAAAAGCGTTATTGCGAGTTGAGATTGCCGCTGGCTGCCGCTCTTCTCGGAGATAGGGCGCGTGTCAGCAGATGTTCACGGAACGCTTGTGGCAATCGCGCACTGACGCACCCGTTGCGCAGCAGGACGAACAAATGGCGGTTCTCGGCAAGATCAGCCACACCACCACTTACCGGTATGCGAAGCCTGTTACCTTCGGTACGCACCGGGCGATGTTCTTGCCAAGGCGCGGCGCATCGGCGCGTCTTGTCAGTTGGTCCGCAACAAGCAGCGTTCCTACGAAAATGCACTGGACCACCGATGCCCGCTCCAACACCGTAACGGTGATGGAATTCACTGAACCTGCTAGTGAGCTGACGATCGTTTTTGAGGCTCGCGGCGTGTATTACGGCGTTAAAGGGATCGAGGCGTTTCCGCTGGAATCCCGGGCCGATGAAGTGCCGGTGCAATACACTCCCGACGAATGGACCGATCTGGCCGGTTATCTCCGCCCTCATGCCGAGGATCCGGACGCAACCCTGGCCGCGTGGACCAAGAGCTTCGTTGCCGGCGACCAGGATCGAACCATCGATGTCTTGCACCGGATGCTGCACATTTTCCGCGACACCTTCAGCTATCGTCCGAGGGACGCCGAAGGAACCCAGTCGCCTGGTGAAACCTTGCGCACCAGATCCGGCACTTGCCGCGACTATGCCTGGCTCATGATCGAGGCATTGCGCCGGCTCGGGTTCGCGTGCCGCTTTGTGACCGGTTACCTTTACGATGCGGCGCTGGATGGCGGCGCAGTCGGCGTGACCGGGTCCGGCGCCACCCACGCCTGGCTGCAGGTCTTTCTCCCAGGTGCCGGCTGGCTGGACTACGACCCGACCAACCAGATCAGTGCCGGCTTTGATTTGATTCCGGTGGCAGTCGCCCGACATCCGGCGCAAGCAATCCCGCTGGCAGGCTCGTGGTTTGGTGAAGCAAACGACTACCTGGGCATGACGGTCAACGTCGCCGTGCAAAAGATCGGGAACGCGCCCGATCTGTCGGCACGATAGAAGCAATTCCAGCACCGCGTCGCACGAATCATTGGAATGCCGGCAAGCGGCCTTCCGTGGAATGCGCCGCCTCTACGCCCCGGCTTCCGAGAATTTCACGGCCGGGAAAGCGATGATTTCGCCGTCATGCGACTCGAAGGAACCAAAGGGCTGCGGCTTGCCGATGGCGAAACCCTGAACTTGGCGCCAACTCAGCGCCCCGTCGGGAAAGCGAACCCTGACTTCCGTCCTGAATTCTTCTCCGCGGCTTACCGCGTCCCGCCAAATCTTCAGCATGCCTCCGCGGTCATCGGGATCGACCCAATCGATCCAGCGCGTTCCCAGCACGCTGGCACTTCTGCCAAAGGGCTGCTGATACAGCACGTTGGTCACTCTACCGTTTGGATCTGCGATGGTTACCGTGGCCTTCGACAACTTCGCAATTGCTTGCAGGTATCTTGCTCCGGTGCATAGCAAATGGTTTCTGTTTTGGTCCGTGGTTGCATCCGCCATCAGTACGAGTAATGCGCTGGCTCGTCCCTGATCATCGACGAGGAATTCGCCATACGCGCGCACCCAGCGCACCCGGCGGTCCCCGAGGATGATGCGAAAGGTGTCGTCAAATGAGATCCGGTTCTGCAGGGCGACATTGACCCTCTCCCGATCTTGCCGGTCCCGGGGATGCATCCTGTCCAGCAATGCCGCGCGCGAAGGCAGTACGCTGCGCTCGAAGCCGAACAGGTCGAATATCCCTTCCGACCAGGCCATTCGCTTCTCGGCGAGATTCACCCAGCAGACGCCGACCTTGAGCTGCCGTTCGAGGAATCCGAGGACGTCGTGGGGAATTATCTGGTGCTGCGCGATTCCGGTCATCTCATTGATCTGGGCTCTGAAAGATTCGGCACCCCGGAAGGCCTGACGGCGGGGCTGCTGTTTTCGGCAGTGCAGTGCCTCGCTGGACAACAAGCGCTCAGGAACGCGCCAAAACGGCTGGTCGCTCACGAGACGATTTCGCGGTCAAAACGCAAGAAGCACCCATGCAGCGGCACTGCATAGGCCACAAAGCCAAACAATTGAAAGCCAGAACAATGCATCGTCGCGTGACATGAAGCTTCCGGTAACTCCCAGCCTGGTGCGGCGCCTGTGCGCATATACCGGAGCGCTGCCATGCAAAACTTGCTATCGCGCGCCAAGATTTTGGGATTCCGCGCCGAAAATCTCGCGAAGGTGCCTTTTAGACCATGCCCGTGGCTTTGAGTTAATGGTCGTAACTGCCCGACCTCAGTTGCCGCCCCGTCGCTCGTCGTCGGCCTTGTCACGGGCTTCCAACGCTATCGGTGCGCCTCTCGCCGGAACGCAATTGGACAGCCGGAATTCTCTTGGCGTGGTTCCTGTCCATCGCTTGAATGCGTGAGTGAAGGAGCTGACTTCCTGATAGCCCAACAGCCACGCTATTTGAGTGACGGGCAATTCGCGATCACTGAGATAGCGTTGGGCAAGAGCTGATCTCAGCCTGTCCAGTATTTCGGCGAAGGTTACACCCTCGTCTCGAAGCTTCCTCGATAGCGTACGCGAACTCATGCCAAGCTGACGGGCGACTTCCGAAAGCTCGACCCGCCCGTGCGGAAGCAGTTGCGGTATTACTCCCTCCACGCGGGAATGATTGCTCCCGCGCAACCCCGGTCGGTGAGCAAGCGCCTCTTCTGCATACCGCCGCAGCAAATTGTTCAGATGAGGGTCGCGCCCGACAATCGGCATCGAAGCGGCCAGCGCCGGAAGCATTATCTCATCCGTATCGGCGTCAAATTCTACTTCGGTTCCAAAGAAGGCTTTGAACGCCGCCGGCGAGCCGGCCCTGGAATGTCTGACCTTCAATCGACGCGCGGCTATTCGACTACCGGTAAGCTGTCGGCATATGCGCATCAGCGCAACCAGCCAAAACTCGATCTGATGCCGATCGGAGTTTCGATCTACATTTACGTAGTCGATGGTGATGTTCGCCGTTTCATTTAATTCGAAGCCCAGACGCGCCCCGTCAGTGTTGATTTTGCTGTAGCGTTCAGCGTTGCGAAAGGCATCCGCAAGATGCTCCGAGGATGCCATCACATAGTAAACCAAACCAATCTCGCGCAGGTCGAAGCTGCGTGCCAAATGAAACCCGAGAAGGTCATCCCGAAGTTCTTCGGCGGCCGATTCCAGGAGCTTGATCTGGGACTGCACCTCGAGACGAACCGTCGAATCGGTAATCTCGTCAAATCGCAACCCCGACTTTGACAGAACGGCCTTTACGTCCCTGCCTTGCTCGCGCAGTCGCGCGCATGCCAGGCGAGCGATTCGTCCGGTGGCACTCGGGATCGAACGAAAGCCCGCAGATCCATTTGAACTCATGAGGCCGGACCTCATTTCCCTTCCGAGCCTGCATTCTCAGGACCCAACATCTTTCCCGGAAAAAGGCTTTCTCTGACAACAACCGGGTCGTCACGGGCGATCGACCTTGATCTAAATCAAGTAAATCAAGCCGAATGCCTCCAATGGTTCCACGTCAGACTGAACTCTTTGGTCACGAAACTCATCCGATGCAAACCCTTGCTCGAACACTGATCGCGATCGTCGTGGCGCTTGCGTCGCTGGGCGCGATCACCGAGCGCGTGCGCGAGCCGGGTGTGACCGACACCGAAATTCGTATCGGCAATGTTATGCCCTATAGCGGGAGTTTGGAAGCATTCGGTGCGATCGGAAAGGCCGAAGCGGCGTATTTTGAGATGATCAACGAGCGTGGCGGGATCAACGGCCGCAAGGTGCGCTTCATCTCCCATGACGACAAATCCGATCCGTCGACCGCGCTGGAACTGACGCGCGGCCTCATCGAGAAGGAGGACGTCCTCCTGATGTTCGGGTCGTTTGGAACTCCGGGAAATTTTGCCGTCCGCACATACTTGAACGAGCGGCAAATTCCTCAACTCTTTGTCGCCTCCGGAGACGATCACCTGAGCGATCCATCGCTATTCCCCTGGACAATGAGCTGGCAGCCCTCGATTCGGGAAGAAGGGCGCATCTACGCCAACTACATCCAGGCGTTCTACCCCGGAAAACGGATCGTTGCGCTTTGGCAGAACGATCATTTCGGCCGTGAACTGTTCAGGGGACTGCAGGACGGTCTCGGTGACATCGCCCGGATGATCAGGGTCGACATCGCGCACGATGTCGCAGACGACAATCTGGGCAAGCACGTATCGGTCCTGAAGCGATCAGGCGCCGAGATTTTTGTGTTTGCGGGCGCGCCTGCCAACGTGACGAAAGTGATCCGAAGCGCGGCGGATCTGAACTGGCACCCTGTATTCATACTGAACCACATGTCGTCATCGATCGCGACGGCGCTAAAGCCTGCCGGACCGGAAAATGCCTTGGGCGTGATTACGGCGACCTTCTTGAAGGACGCCAGTGATCCGGCCTGGAAGGACGAGCAAGCCGCCAAGGATTGGCCCACATTCATCGAAAAATACAATCGGGCCGGAGGCAAAGACGACAACGCCGCCGTGTTCGGATACGCGGCCGCCGAGACACTGGCCCAGGTGCTCAAGCAATGCGGCAATGACCTGTCTCGCGACAACGTCATGAAGCAGGCCGCGGCTCTCGAAAACTACCAGAGCTCGATTTTGCTGCCTGGAATCAAAATCAACACTGGACGTTGGGACTTTCGGCCAATCAAGCACCTGCGACTGGTTCAATTCGACGGCCGCAGCTGGCAACCGATCGGCGACGTGCTTGAAACTGCTTTCTCCAGATCCCAAAAATAGCCGGGCCCGGCAACACACAATCGTGGTGAGATGGCATGGGTGCCGACTGAGCGGTGCCCCCCGCGCGCGGTGCTTTGTGGTCGATCCCGGGGTTTGATCCAGATCAAACACGCTGCGGCGCGCCGTCCCAAAATAGGCCGTGACCGGCCGCGCCAGGCGCTGCCGCACCGGAGGAGACGATCATGAGCGTACTGAGTTCACTGCGTATCGCTGTTCTCGCTGCCACCGGCGCCCTGATTGCTGCGGGCGCGCAGGCCGGGCCAATGCCGACCAACGTGGCGGCGATGAAAGCGATGGTCGACCAAAACACGACTGAAGTGCGCTGGGGTGGCGGCTGGCGCGGCGGCGGTTGGGGCTATCGCGGCGGCTTCGGTTATCGCGGCTGGGGCTATCGCGGTCTCGGCTACGGCGTCGCAGCTGGCGCCCTCGTCGGCGGCGCGATTGCCAGCCGCGGCTATTATGGCGGCTACGGCGGATATTATGGCGGCTATCCTTCCTATTATAGCTACGCTGCCGTTCCGTATTACGGTTATGGGGGCGGCTACGGCTATGGTGCCGGCTATTGCCCGCCCTATGGCGGCTACGCCGCACGCTATTACGGCTGGTGAAATCGGTCGCGCTGTTTGTTTTCATCTCCCTTGCGGAGGATGAGAACCGCGCTACGAAGCTGCGCCCGCCCCCACGATGGCGCGATCGTGTTCGCCGACTCTATTTGGGCAGGCATTCCACGTTGAAGGCGATGATGATCTGCGCCGGGTCGCCCTTGCCGATGCTCTTCAGGTCTTCCAAACCGCTTTTCAGCTTGGCTCCCGCCTCCTTCAGGCTGCCCTCGAGTGTCGACTTGGCCGCCCTGCATCGCTCTTCATTCGAGAACTCCTGAAACACGACGGTTGGGAGCAATCTCCATTCCGCCCTGTCGTTGGTAGCGGCCGGACTGACCGAGTAGGAGAAGACGTACATCAGGACCCACATTGATATGCTCCACGAATGATACGACGCGAGTTGGGTGGCGCTGCCGTTATAATCGCCGGTGGCATGACTGAGCTGACCGACCTCGTCGGGTGGAGCTAGCTTTGTCCATGAAATGCTGCGCGCTGGGCAACATCGCTCGCTGACGAACTCGCGGTCAGCGAAACCGGGAACTGCGAAGCGGCGGCGGTAAAGACCGACCGGACCGACGCCCACCTTTCCTGCGTGATCAGTACGGATACTGATACTGCCCGGGGCAGACCCAGTTGCCGTAAGTGTCGTAAT
Organism: Bradyrhizobium sp. JYMT SZCCT0428; assembly: GCF_018131075.1. Lineage (GTDB taxonomy): Bacteria > Pseudomonadota > Alphaproteobacteria > Rhizobiales > Xanthobacteraceae > Bradyrhizobium. The sequence goes on from NZ_JAFCLS010000001.1 coordinate 241,313, forward strand.
AGCAGCTGTTGTAGCCGCCGTAGTAACCGTAAGCTCCGGCAGCTGCGGCCCCAATGGCTGCGGCGCCATAGGCCGCGCCGCGATAAACCCGGCCTGGATAATACCCGGGGTAACCAGCTATCGGACGGCCCGGCCGGCCGGCTATCGGGTAACCGGGGCGACCCGGCCGACCAGCTATCGGATGCGCCGGTCGAAGGCCTCCGCGATACCCGCCTCCGGCATGAATACGTCCTGCGTGAACGGCGCCGCCTCGGAAGTGAGCGCCGCCACCCCCGTGGAAGCCACCTCCACCACCACGGAAACCAGCACCACCTCCTCCTCGGCGCGCGAACGCGTCATCGGGAATGAGACTGGCAGCAACAAGAACGATTGCAGCGAGTGCAGCGAGAGCAAACCGAAACATGGTGCTTCCTCCCCACTGATTTGAGATGAGTTTCGCCTCGCATCAGTATGTAATGCGAACGCGGCAAACTAAGTGCACGCGCGTGATGGAGGCTTGATCTAGATCAAGGCAGCAGCGGTGGTTCATCCTGCGAATGCGCGCGGTCGCTGCGCGTACTGATCTCAAGAGACGCTCGGACAGTCAGCACCCAAGCTCAGAACGACACCAATATCGTCGCCGGCATTGAAGCCACGCAGATTGAAGCAATCACGACAAACGTACTGGATTTGCGCCTGATAGTCAGCCGCGCTGTCTCGGCATAAAGACGGGCGGCGCGCTCGCATGAAATCCCACCGCTTCCGAAGGCGTCATAGTATCTGTTCATGCCCAGACGGCGCACGTCGTCAGGCAATCCTCGCGCAAGCTGCGCTCGAACGAGGTTGCTTTCGCGGTAGACGCCATCCAGGCTTCTTGCCAGCGAAGTGACCCGCAAGAGCTGTGTCAGCGACACACATATGCACCATTCACAAGAACGCGGACACAGTTCCTGCTTGCAGCTGCGGCGCCTACGGCCGCTCCGCCGACGACCGCCCGGCGCGTTGTACGGCGTGCAACGCCGGCAACGCTAGCGGGGGTCGCCGGGCGTCCCACCCTGGCTTCGGCGCCTTGAATGGATAGCTCAAGACCGCCGTTTGGCGATAAGTCGATCGAGCCAAATACTCCAAAACCCAGGACGGCAACGACTAGCAGCGTCCGCTTCGTATGAAAGGATTTCATGGCAACCTCCATTGGCGACTTGAGACAGTGGGGTCAGTTTTTTGATGCTGTCGGTCCCTGGCTTGATCTGGATCAATCAAGTCGGGACTGTGAGGCGGCAGCAACGTGGCACAAACTGCATAGTCCAGAGCTCCGATCAACAAAGCGGGCGTGGTGCGCGGCACGGACGAATGCCTCAAGTGGCGGCCCTCAAGCCTTGATTGATCCGATGCGTGCAGTTCTTCACCGTAGAATACCTGATCAGATTTGTGCGGGGCTGACCTGACCCTGCGGGAGTGGTCAGAGCCTCTCCTGACGTCGATGATGCGCTGCGGCGTGGGGCCGACTGGAAATTCGCGCATTGACTGTTTGGGAATGGACTAAAATGGTGGCTCTGGCACTTCTGATTTCGAGCGTATTGGCCATCCCGCTCGCGGTTTGGGTGTTCACGCGATAGGGCCGCGTCGGCCGCCTCTCCTGACGTCCTAATAATTGGGCCGTGGCACAAACTGCACTGGGCGGCCCGCTGATCCGGGCCTATTCTGAGAGGTCTTATGAGAGACGATCGCGCATTCCAGATTGGCGTCATCGGGCTGGGGTTAGTGCCGATCGCACTGACATTCGCCGTGCTTTTCATGCGCTAGCACCCCCGCATCACATGCCCGATTTGGCATACGCGCTCGGCATCATCGCCTCTCGCAATCAAACGCTCCTCTGCTCGAAGTGCTATGGCGACCGCATGGTGTTGGCTGGCAGCAGGCCCGGCCCTGACCACTCCGAACTGCGGACCTTTAATGGCCCGAGTGCGGCCATGTCCACAAAGTAGCGGTCGAGGACCCGCTCGAATCCGTTGGCAGCACCGGCTGGACCGACAACGATCTCAGCCCGCCACATTGAAACCTTTGAGCAATAAGGCCCCGCCGAGTGAAAGAGCCAGTCGATGTGCGCAATCTGGATGCCGAGGCAACGGCGGCACTGGAAGAAGCCCGCAACATGCCGCCCGGCCCTGATCGAACAGAGGCATTGAAGAAAGCCGGCATTTTGCGGAAAGCCGCCGATCTCCATCGTTCGCTGTTGCCAAAGCGCGGCAGACCACCAAAATAGTGCCGCCTCCGTTTCACTCATTCAATAAGCCGGGCGATTTGGCTATTGCCAGCCTGGAACGCCGCGCATGTCGGGTAGATGGTGGGCGATACCCTTGTGGCAGTCGATGCAGGTTTTCTCGTTGGTGAACAGAAAGCGCTGATGCGCGGTGGCCGCGCGTGGCGATTGCCGGGTGATGTCCATGGACTCGGCGCTGTGGCAGTTGCGGCACTCCAGCGAATCATTGGCCTTGAGGCGCGCCCATTCGTGCAGGGCCAGTTCGAGCCGGTGATCCACGAATTTCTCTCGCGTATTGATCCTGCCGAATAGATGACCCCAGACCTCTTTGGATGCCTGCATCTTGCGCGCGATCTTGTCGGTCCAGTCGTGCGGCACGTGGCAATCCGGGCAGGTCGCGCGCACGCCGGAGCGGTTGGAGAAATGAATCGTGGTCTTCAGTTCCGCAAACACGTTGTCGCGCATCTCATGGCAGCTGGTGCAGAATTTCTCGGTGTTGGTCAATTCCAGCGCGGTGTTGAAGCCGCCCCAAAACACCACGCCGGCGACGAAGCCGGCGAACACCAGCACGCCAAGGCCAAACACCGAACTTGGCCGTCGCAGGACATCCCACAATTCGACGACAAAGGCCCAAAACCGGGCGAGCCAGGATCGTCGCGACACACCTTGGTCAGCAGCGCTCATCGCCGCCCCCCGGGTGCGGCGCGGCTGAGCAGAGTGTCGATATCGACGAAATCATTGTCGACTGGCGGCTTCACCATATTCTGCGGAACGTGGCATTCAGTGCAGAAGAAGCGCCGCGGCGACACCGAGGCAAGGAACTGGCCGTCCCGATCCATGAAGTGGGTGATGCTGACCATCGGGGCCTGCGACTCTCCGGTCCGCGCGCGGGCGTGACAGGAAAGGCACTTGTTTCCGTTCATATCGATCTGATAGCCGTCAGTGGTATGGGGGATCACCGGCGGCTGCTCGGGATAGTTTCGCACCTCCTTCTCGGTGGTGTTGCGCAACGGCGTCATCGGCGCCGCCGGCCCCTCTTCATTGAGTGGCGTCGAGCCGCGCAGCCCGGAACTGACGGTTTGAGCGACCAGCGAAGTCGAGGCGCTGGCGGAGAGAATGGCCAGTGCCACAAGCCAGTGTTTCCCGATCATGTGCTTTGTACCCGCTCGATACGCACCGCGCATTTCTTGAAATCGGTCTGCAGCGAGATCGGATCGGTCGCGTCCAGCGTCACCTTGTTGATCATCTGCGCTTCGTCAAACCACGGCACGAACACCAGCCCGCGCGGCGGCTTGTCGCGGCCGCGCGTTTCGAGGCGGGTCCGGATGTAGCCGCGGCGGGACTGCACTTTCACTTCGTCGCCGCGCCGCAGCTTCAGTTCGGCTGCGTCGTCCGGGTGCATGAAGCACACGGCTTCCGGGAACGCCTTGTAGAGTTCGGGGACGCGGCGCGTCATGGTGCCCGAATGCCAGTGCTCCAGCACGCGGCCGGTGGAGAGCCAGAAGGGGTATTCGCTATCGGGCACTTCCGGCGGCGGTTCATAGGGCAGTGCGAAGATGCGTGCCTTGCCGTCCGGGAATCCATAGAACTCCACGCCCTTGCCGTTCTTCACATAGGAATCGGTACCTTCGCGGAAGCGCCATTTGGTCTCCTGGCCGTTGACCACCGGCCAGCGCAGGCCGCGTACCTGATGATAAGTGTCGAATGCCGCCAAGTCGTGCCCGTGACCTCGGCCAAAGCCGGCGTATTCCTCGAACATGCCCTTCTGGACATAGAAGCCGAACGCCTTCGATTCATCGTTCAGATAACCGTCCTCGATATCGGACACCGGGAACTTGTCGATCTGTCCGTTGGCATAGAGCACGTCAAACAGCGTCTTGCCGCGGTATTCGGGCTTCTTGGCAATGAGCTCCTCGGGCCACACTTCCTCGATTTTGAAGCGTTTCGAAAACTCCATTAACTGCCAGAGGTCCGATCGCGACTCACCCGGCGCGGTGACCATCTGGTGCCAGAACTGTGTGCGCCGCTCGGCGTTGCCGTAGGCCCCTTCCTTTTCGACCCACATCGCGGTCGGCAGGATCAGGTCGGCGGCAAGCGCCGTCACCGACGGATAGGCGTCGCTGACCACGATGAAGTTATCGGGATTGCGGAAGCCGGGATAGGTTTCCTCGTTGACGTTAGGCCCGGCCTGCAAATTGTTGTTGACCTGAACCCAATAGGCATTGAGCAGCCCGTCCTTGAGCATCCGGCTCTGCAGCACCGCGTGATAGCCTGGCTTGTCCGGAATGGTGCCCTCCGGCAGCTTCCAGATCCGTTCTGCGATGTCGCGATGCGCCTTGTTGTTCACGACCATATCGGCCGGCAGGCGATGCGAGAACGTGCCGACTTCACGGGCGGTGCCGCACGCCGAGGGCTGGCCGGTGAGCGAGAACGGGCTGTTGCCGGGCTCGGAGATTTTCCCCGTCAGCAAATGGATATTGTAGACGAGGTTATTGCACCAAACGCCGCGGGTGTGCTGATTGAAGCCCATGGTCCAGAAGCTCGTGACCTTGATCTTCGGATCGGCATAGAGTTCGGCCAGCGCCTCAATCCGGTTGACCGGCACGCCCGACATCTCGGCCGCTTTCTCCAGCGTGTAGTCGGAGACGAACTTGGCGTATTCCTCGAAGGTCATGTCGGTCGCGTCATTGGCCTTGGCTGCGCCAGTCGCTTTTTTCTGCAACGGATGTTCGGGGCGAAGGCCGTAGCCGATGTCGGTCTGGCCGCGTTTGAAAACCGTATGCTTCGCAACGAAGTCCTTGTTCACCCGGCCGGTCTTGATGATGTGGTTGGCAACGGCATTGAGCAGATAAAGGTCAGTCTGCGGCTTGAACACCATGCCAATATCGGCGAGGTCGAACGAGCGGTGTTCGAACGCCGACAACACGGCGACGCGAACATGCGGCGCGCTCAACCGACGGTCTGCAAGGCGCGTCCACAGGATCGGATGCATCTCGGCCATGTTGGAGCCCCACAGCACGAAAGCGTCCGCAGCCTCGATGTCGTCGTAGCAGCCCATCGGCTCGTCGATGCCAAAGGTACGCATCATGCCGGCCACCGCCGACGCCATGCAGTGCCTTGCATTGGGGTCGATGTTGTTACTGCGCAAACCAGCCTTGAACAGCTTGGCCGCGGCGTAGCCTTCCCAGATCGTCCATTGCCCGGAGCCGAACATGCCGACACCACTCGGCCCGCGCTTTTTCAGGGCGTCCTTGTACTTCTCCGCCATGATGTCGAAGGCTTCATCCCAGGACACCGGCTCGAACTCGCCCTTCTTGTCGAATTTGCCGTTGGTCTTGCGCAGCATCGGTCTGGTCAGGCGGTCATGGCCGTACATGATCTTTGAGAGGAAGTAGCCCTTCACGCAGTTCAGCCCGCGATTGACCTCCGATTTGATGTCGCCGTGGGTAGCGACCACGCGGTTATCCTTGGTCGCCACCATAACGCTGCATCCGGTGCCGCAGAACCGGCACGCTGCCTTTTCCCACTTCAATTCGCTTACGCCACGTTCGGTGACGAGGTTGGCGGCGGCAGCGGCGGCAGGCATCCCGCCCGCGAGAGCGGCCATCGCTGCTGCCTCGAGTTTGAGAACCTGACGGCGGTCCAGCCTGGAGTCGGTCATGACGGTCCTTCCGCAATCAGGAGGTCGCGTCGAGCGCGTGGAAAACGAGCGAGGCGGAGTAAACGTCAGGCAGCCGCGCGATGTTGTTGAGCGTGGTCCCGAGTGAGCCGGAATCCGGCGAATCGACCACGACGACGAGTTTGCCAATGGGATCACGGCCATGGATCTCGCATCCCTCCATGGTCACGATGGCGGCCTCCACGTCGGCGAGGTGCTCCGGCCGGGCCTGCACCAGAATGCTGGCGATTTCGCCGCCGGGCGGCGCTATCACGCGGTCCGGCTTGATCAGTCGGCCGGTCATCAGCGCACGGCGGTCGACAGCGGAGTGAGACTTGGCCATGTACCTACCTCCGAAAGCCGGGAGTCATCGATCCGGCGGACCCGGCGGGCCCGTAACGATCTGAGATATCCAAACCGCGAGTCCGTAACTGCCGACAACGGCGACGGTCAGCGCGGGCATCAGCACGGCGGTCAGAAATAGAAACGCGAAGATTTCCATGCGCCTGCGGCGCGGACGTCCGCTCGTGTCATCGCTCGCCAAAGCCATGCGTGATCCCACTCGAGATTTTAGGATTGGCGGCATCGGGGCCGCTGCCGGCACCCAGCATGGCGCGCCGGGGGCGATTAGCTTTGATCTAGATCAAGGCAACCCGCGAAGTCTTGAAGGTGCCAGGAGGCTGGTCTCCAGGCCGTTCGAAAATCCGTCTCACTTCAGCGAGATCGCAATCCGGCTGACGTTGGCGGCGAACTCCATTCCCGCCTTTGGACCTCGCAGCGCGATGACCACGCCCTTCTCATTCCCGAGTTGAACGCCTCCGGCGCCACCAACGAAGGCGCCGCCAGCCCCTACGGAGCTGTAGGTACCGGCAAAATCGCTGACCTGCTTGATGCCTGACGCCCAACCTTCGAGACGATTGACAGATCCTCCCGCCGTGACACCGAGGCTGAGACCGGAGACTCTGAATGGATAGTCGCGGCCGCGATAGGTCAGGACGCCGCTGCCGCCGCCGGCGCCGAGCATCAGACCTGCTTTGGCGAACTTGAGCCGGACGTATCCGGAGGCTTGCGCGAACGATGATGTTGTCGAAACGATAATTGCGAAGACCGCGATCGCGGCGACCCGGATTGCAGACGGCATTGCTCCAACCCTCCTCCGCTCAAGGGGCCGCCACATCCACCTTCTTCCAGGTGTGATCCGGATCGAACAGGTGGATGCGCCCGACAATCCTCAACGTCCGATCTCCAAGATCCTTCTCATAGACGGTACCGGCATGATTGACTATGAAGGTCATAACTCCGGAATTTCCATACTCGGCGGGATATGCGATCAGCGCGAAGCCGCCGATCATCTTGCCCTTGACGACGTAATTGAACGCACCGCCCGGCGCATCAGACCCCTGCCCCCGCATGATCCGAAAATAGTATCCGTGATAGGGCTCCGCCTGCTCCGCCTTGTATCCCTCGGCGGAGGCTTGCGCCATCAGTTCGCCAAACGGGCTTGGGTCGCTGTCGTCGCGCCAGAACAGCCCGTCCTTCTTGCCAGGGCTACTGACGACACGTTGCGCGTAAACGCCTGCTCCCTCGCCGGTGCGATCCTTTTCGGCATACTCGTTCTGGGCATCCACAAAAGCCAGGCTGGTCTGGATCGCGTCCAGTTCATTGCGTCCGATACGACGGTATAGAACTTCACGACGTCCGGCAGCCGTGTCGAACTCCCAGCCAGTCCTGCCATTCACCAACGGAATCGGGAATGGAAAATCATCTGCGCCCAGTATCAGCGTGGCTTTCTTGTTTCCCTCGGTCCGAATGGAATTCCTGGCATCATAGGCCGACAGGAAACGTTGCCGCATCTCGGCGTCAGCAACATCATCGCCGGACTCGACAATGTCAGCCCCGGCATTGCCGAGGACCTTCAGAATGGCGCTCTTGGTGCCGGTCTTGACGGCTGCAACCAAAGCGGCCGCAGCGTTCTCCGGCGAGGGATAGGCCTGCTGCGCCTGAGATGCCGAAGTCAGCAGCGCCGCTACCGCGATTGTGCCGACGACCGTCAAAGCTATCCGACAGAGCGATTTGCGGATGATCATGGCAAGATCTCCCGTGGCGTGGGAATCCTTGCGCCACCGGCAAGCCAGTCGGTGTAGGAACCGAACTTCAATCCCAGCTGTTCATAGTAGACGCGCAGATAGCCGTCCCGGCCGCGGGTCACCGCTTCCGGCATCAGGCTCTTCACTTCCTGCGCGATGACGCCGACATAGGGCTTGGTGCTGCCGAGATAGCTGAAGCGGTAGTAGCCGAGACCATTGGCGAGATGACCGAGCAGCACGACATCGTGTTTCAGAGCGATATCGGAGCGCCGTCCACCACCGCCGCCACGAAAGCCACCACCGCCACCGCCGCCACGGAACCCGCCGCCTCCTCCCATGGCGGCTCTGCCGCCAAAGCCGCCTCCGCCGCCCCCGGCGAAGCTCGGACCGCCACCGCGCGGACCCATGCTCGCCATGCTGGCCCGGCCGCGGGCCGATTGCGCGGCGGCGGCCCTGCCCGACGACACATTCATTGCCCCGCCGCGAGCGCCGGCGCCGCCACGGTTCGCAGCCTTGGCACGATCTCCGCCACCTTTGGCGGCCTTGGCACGATCGCCGCCACCCTTGGCGCGATCCGCCGTGCTTGGGCGATTGGCGCGATCACCGCCGGGCCGATCACGCGAGGCTGCGCGGTCGCCAGTACGATCACCCGCACGATCGCCGACCCGGTCGCCGGCGCGATCTCCGCCGCCCGGACGGTCCTGTCCCGGTCGAATCACCTGCTGACCGTCGCGACCGCGGAAATCCATCCGGTTCGCGGCACCGGCCTTCAGATTGTTGTTGCCGAAGCGCTGCTGAACGTTGACGTTGTTGTACCGCACGCCCTGGCGATGCGCCGGATTGTGCTGCCAGCTGTTTCCGATGTTGGTGGTCCTGTTGAAGTGGTTGACGTAGAGATTGCGGTTGCCCCAGTTGAATCCGCCGCCCCAGTAATTGCCCCAGCGGCCGATGGCCCAAGCCGCGCCGAAGGCAAGACCCGTCGCGATGACGCCCGCGCCGATATAGGACGGATAGCCAAAATAGTACGGCGGATATTCCGCGTAAGGCCAGGCCCCGTAAACCGCCGCCGGTTCGTAGTACGGCACATACATCGTATTTGGATCGGCCGACTCGATGACGATGGCCTGCTTGTTCTCCTGTGTCTGAACGCTGACCTTCTGTTGCTTGGTGGTGACCAGCTTCTTGTTGTCATAGGCTTTGGAACGAAGACGCTGGATCGCGTCCATCACATCCGGTTGCTGCGCGAGCACGGCATCGCCAAGACTCTTGGTCCAGTCCACCTTGTCGCTCATCATCGAAATCACGTCCGGCGTGCTGGCAAGCGCCTTGACGCTGTCATCCCAGGATTGCTTGTCGACTTCCTTTTTGAGGGCATCGCCCTTCAGCGCCTTGCGCTCCTTCAGCCAGCGATCGGCTTGCACCACTTCCAGCGGGTAGGTCGACGCCGCCAGCACATTCGCCAGCAGTTCGTCTGGGTAGAGCGCGATCGGCGCCACCATTGCTTCGAGTTGGGCAGGCTTCAGCAGCTCGGCACTCGGCTGAGGCTGGCTGGCCGGCTGGGCTGAAGTGCCGGCGGCAGGCGGGTTATCGGATGTCTGCGCCGAGACGGCGGCTGGCATCGCCACCATCAGCGCGAACGCGATCAGGGTCTTACCGCAGCGGAACATCACACCCTCCTTCGGGGTCCATCGCGGCAAGCATCGGTCCGGGGCCGGGTCGTTCTTTGATAAAGATCAAGGAATCTAGATGAGGGGCGCGGCCGGCCTGGATCAGGCCGAAATTGATCGGCCGCGGGCGATCGGCAGTCTGATCGTGAGTAGCGCGCCACCTGACGGCTGGTTCTCCACCGAGATCTTGCCGTGGTGCGCTTCGACAATGGTGCGAACAATGGCAAGCCCCATGCCCATGCCCTGCGGTTTTGTCGTGAAGAACGGATCGAAGACCTTCTTGAGATTCTCCGCTTCGATACCGGGGCCGGTGTCCCCAACCCGGATTTCCGCGGAGGCGCCGGAGCGATTCGTGGTTACGCTGATTTCGCGCTTTCTTGGTTCGGCTTCGGATATGGCGTCCATCGCGTTGATGATCAGATTCAGAATCACCTGCTGCAGCTGAACGGGATCGCCCTTGATGCGCAGATCAACCAAGGCTGGGGTATAGCTCAGTTGGATTTCGCGTCCATGGGCCAGGGCCGACACAAATCCGATAACTTCCCGCACCGTCTCGTTCACATCGAGTTCTATCATTTCGAACGGTGTTTTCCTCAGCACGCCGCGAAGCCGGCGTATCACCTCACTGGCGCGCAGGTCATCACGTCGGATGTCAGCAAGAATTTCCTTGAGCTCTTCCAGATTCGGCGAAGCCCCCTTGAGTATCGATTCTGCCGTTTCGGTGTTGGTAAGAATGGAACCGAGCGGTTGGTTCAGTTCATGCGCAATAGATGTCGTCAATTCTCCGGCTGCCGCATAGCGGTTGACGTGTGCAAGCTCCGCCATGCGTTGGCGTGATTCGACTTCGGCAAGACGGCGGCGCTGTCGTTCATGGAGCAATCCGCTGATCAATACGCCCTGGACCAGGATGACGCCGCCAATCAACGCCAACTGCCAACCATATTTTTCCCAGATGCTGGGCTCACGAAACAGGATCGCGCTCCCTGGGGGCAGATTGCTTCGGCTGATGTCCCAGCGCTGCATCTGCCGCCAGTCGTACTTCGGAGACGCAAAACCGATCGGCTGCACCTTGATATTGCCCGGCTTCTCGCCCCCGAGAATGCGGATCGTTGCGCTGGCGGTCTGCCGGCTGGATTCAGCGATCGAATGCATCGGACCACCCACGGTATCTCCATCGAAAAACGCTTCCTGGAAGGAGAAGATCGGAGCGTTCGCGACCGCATGGAGTCTACGCAAAGCGAGATCGCCTTCATGGGCAACACCCGCCGCATCGACCGACATCAAGCCCCAGAACAGGACCGTGTGCGGCGGGAGCACCTTTGCCTGCTTCAGAATTTCCTCAAACGGGAGGTCCGCGTACCAGACGAATGCGACCCGGTTTTCGAAGGGCTTGGCTTCCTGCTTCACTTCATCGAGCCAGAACTTCTCCAGAGGCGAGGCACCGGTGACGACGGCAATCGTCTTTGTGTCCGGCAGGACCTGAAGAATGCTGCCGAAAAAGGCTGAGAAGTCGTTGTAGACCGAGACGACCGTGTCATTGTCGGTCAGCAGCGAGCGGTCAACCAGTCGCTGCTCGATCGCCGTCAGCACCATGGGTGCGTCAGGGAAAAGCTGTCCGCGATATTTCTGGACAAATCGAGCCGCAGGCGCCCCAATGCTCAGCACGATATCCGGCTGATGGCCAGCGTACAGCGACCGTAGATAGTCGACAAACGGTGCCTCCGGTCCCGGGTTGTTAAACCGTGCCGTCAGCAAACTATGCTCCTGAACGTCCAGCGGCCGTGGCGATTGCTGCTCGAGCGCCACCTTGATGCTTAGGGCATATGCGCTCCAAGGCCGAAAGTCGCGTCCGAAAGAATGCAACATCAGGACACGTTTGGGTTCGCCCTGCGGCGCACTGCTAGCCGATCCAGGCAACATCGCAGCCAGAATCAAGAGACAGACGCAGAGACGAACGGCCAGGACTGGCCAGATCGCTCCGATCTGGATGCGTCCGCTCATGCTGTTACCCCCGGTCGTCCGAGCGGTGCATTCGAGCACAATTCGAGCGCGAATCATACTGCAGCGGACGGTCTCACCCGTGTGGAAACGCTGCCTTCAGCAACGCGTCGTGATCGGGATGCGACACCCTAGATCTGACAGCGGTGATATTTTACTTCCATTTCGTCCATCCCCGGAAACTCCCGGGAGATAGTGTTGTCATCGAGTATCTTCAGGAAAAACTGGACGTTTGAAAGCATGATACCCGAGGCACAAGCGACGACCATATTGACGTTTTGAGCGTTTTCCTTCTTCGACTTGATCGAGCATTTCTCGAACTTTCCCCTCAGGCGATTGGCCTCGACGATGAAGCCGCCGCCGTAGACGCCGGAAAAGCTCGTAAAGGTGACCTGGTTCGCGCGACCTCTGCGGGCAAACACTTTTCTGCATTGCTCTGCACTGGTAGCCCATGCGCCGGTGAGTTCGAACGCCTTCACCTCCTGCAGCGACAATAAGCCGGCGCCCGCCGTGATCGCCGTGGCAATCAGGAGCTTTCGAAGTGCAGCCATCGGCTTCCCCTTGAATCCCAATCAGTGGCGGCTCAATAGAAGGGCAGATGATGCTTGCCCATCGGATGAAGCTGCGCGTTCAACGTTCTCTCCTCGAAACGAGCCAGGCGGCTCGAGACATTCCCGTGCACCGTGCGTATGCCGGCTGCCGATTTGCTTGATTTGAATCAAGGAAACGATGTCGACGCCGCCTAGCCTTGTGACACCGCTGAAGCAAAATAGCCGTTCAGGAGCCTCGGCCATGTCGCGCAACATCGATGACCTGATTCCCAGTGCGAAGAAGATCCAGCAGGAAGCCGCCCTCAAGGAGGCGGAAAAGGCCGAGCAATACGCGCGACTTGCGGCTGCGGCCGAAGCTGAGAAGCGGGCCCTGATCGAGCGGCTTGCCCGACCGTCAGGCAAGTCAGAGGAAGAGAAGGTTCAGCTTGCTTCGACCATTATCCAGCGAGCGGTGCGAAACGGACTGACGGAAGTGCAGGTGTATCGGTTCCCTAACTCGCTGTGCACCGACAAGGGGCGCGCGATCAATCAGCAGGAACGGGGTTGGGAGAACACGTTGACGGGGATTCCAAAGGAAATATTCCAACTCTGGACCGACTACCTGCAACCGCGCGGCTATCGCATCAGCTACCAGATCATTGACTACCCGGGAGGTGTGCCGGGCGACATCGGCATCACCATCGCCTGGGGTGACTGAGAGTAGCTCGGACAGAATCTGATCTGACGGCAGGATGGTATGTCAGCCAAGGCGCCCACCGCAGGGATGAAACGCAAGGCCTATGAGAAAGAGCTGGGAAAGCTCCAGGTCGAACTTTGCCATCTCCAAGAATGGGTGAAGGCGAACAATCTTCGGGTCATCGTCCTGTTCGAAGGCCGGGATGCCGCCGGCAAGGGTGGCACGATCAAGGCGATCACCGAAAAGGTCAGTCCTCGCGTGTTTCGGGTGGTCGCCCTGCCCGCACCGTCGGACCGCGAGAAGACGCAACTGTTCCTGCAGCGCTACATGCAGCATTTTCCGGCGGCGGGCGAAATCGTCATCTTCGACCGCAGCTGGTACAATCGCGCCGGCGTCGAATATGTGATGGGGTTCTGCACGCCGGCAGAGCACAAGCGATTCCTTTCGTTGTGTCCTCAGATGGAGAAATACGTCATCGAAGGCGGCATCATCCTGATCAAACTCTGGCTCGAGGTTGGAATGGACGAGCAGGAGCGTCGTTTCAGGGCCCGCATCGATGATCCGCTACGGCAATGGAAGCTGAGCCCGATGGATACGGAATCGTACCAGCGATGGTACGATTATTCGCGGGCGCGAGACCTGATGCTCAAGGCAACCAGCACCAAACACGCGCCTTGGTACATCATTCGCTCCAATGACAAGCGCCGGGCACGCCTGAACTGCATCGCGCATCTGCTGAAAATGATCCCGCACAAGCGCGTGAAAAGAGCCAAGGTCGAGCTGCCGAAGCGTTCCGACAAGCGGCGCTATAACGACCAGACCGGGCTGCGGGGGATGAAGTTCGTTGCGGAACGGTACTGAACGGATCGGACGCGCTTTGGCGCAGCCCGATCCGTTCAAATTCCATTCTCGAAAAACTATTTCAAGCGTATCGTCACCCCGCCGACCGCCGCCGACACTTCAGCGCCGACCCTCGGGCCACTTAGCTGCAAGATCACGCCGTTGGCATTCTGCAATTGAACGCCTCCCGCGCCGGCCGCGACGGCCCCGCCGGCTCCGACGGTACCGTAGGTGCCTTCGATCGAAGCTGGTCCTTTCAGATTGAGCGCCCGACCGACAAACTTGGTGGTCGAGGCCCCGACCGTGAAGCCGACGCTCATGCCCGATACGGTGAATGGATAGCGCTTGCCGCGGAGGACCAGCACGCCCTCGCCGCCACCTACCCCAACGATGAACCCGCCCTTGGTGAAGACGACGGCGACCTGGCCGGTCTCGGCTCGCGATGAAGTAGTGAGACCTGCCACGCCGATGACAAGGGCGATCAAGGCAACGCTGAGGTTAAACCTTCTCATATTTCTTCCTCTCGTGAGACGCTGTGCAACACGCACTATTGGGCCAGGAGCATCGCGAAATATCCAAACACCGTGAGCAATATTCCGGACACGGCGTAGGCGACCGGGAACCCGATCCAGGGCACGCTGCTCTGGATTTCCACGGCGGCTTCACGGCAAGGACCGGAGTGCGAGCGCGCACCGGCAACGCCGCCCATCAGTACAGCCGGGTTGATCTTGAAGACGTGATAACCGATCGCCCAGACGATGAACGGCGGGATCGTGCAGGCGATGAACCCGACGATGAAGATCTTCAGTGCGAGCGCCCCGGTCAGTTGCGCCAGCAGTCCGGCCCCGGCATTGACGCCGACGATGGCGACGAAGACGACGAGGCCGAGGTCCTCCAGCACGTTGCGTGCCGCGTTTGGCGTGTTGCCGAAGAAGCGCAGCCGCGAGACGACGGACGACACGATCACACCGGACAGCAGCAGGCCACCGGCGTTTCCGAGGCCGATCGAGGCGCCGAACGCCGGAAACGAAATCATACCGATCAGAAGTCCTAGAATCATGCCTGCGGCGAGTGTGAGGAGGTCGGTAGCCGTATTGGTCCTGGCGACACGGCCCCACATTTCAGCGAGTTCATTCACGGCGGACTTCAAGCCGACGACCGAGACGATATCCATCCGCTGCAGTTCGGTCTTGAGACCGGCCGGAAACGGCACGCCGCCACGCTCGACCTTGGTGACCTGAAGCTGACCTGCCATAGCTTCGCCGCGGAACGATTCGAACGTACGCCCGACGACCGCCTTGTTGGTGACGAGGATTTCGGCCTGGTCCAGGGGAATGCCGAGCGTCTTGGCGTCGGCAACTTCGGGACCGATCAGCCCCATCTTCTCGGTGAGGTGTGCGGTCGCGCCACCAAGCGCGACGATATCGCCCTTGTTCAGCACGAGATCGGGATCGGCGCCGAGCTGTTCGCCGCCTCGGGACACATTGACGATACGATACTCGGGATTGCTCAAGCGAAACTTGGCAATGCTCATACCGACCTGAGCCTGATTTTCAAGCCGGTAGGCACGAAGGCCAAACTGCCGGAACCCGGTCAGGCCACCACCTTCGAGATCCCTGACGCCGAACTCGGCTTCATACTGCTTCGCCGCCGCCTTGGCATCGACGCCCCACCAGCGCGGCAAATATTTGCAGATCAGGATGATGCCGACGGTACCCCAGATATAGGTGATACCGTAGGACAGCGCGATCATGCCGGTGGCGTCCTCGGGCTTCACGCCCGCTGGCAGCTTGACGACGCCCGATGTGATGGCCTGCTCCGCCGAGCCGATCGCGGCAGACATGGTCTGTGAACCCGCAAGCATGCCGCCGGCCGCGCCGGGTGGCAGCGCGAACAACTTTGCACCGAGCACGACAAGCGCAAGCCCGAGCACGCTCGACAC
Source organism: Bradyrhizobium sp. JYMT SZCCT0428 (assembly GCF_018131075.1). Lineage (GTDB taxonomy): Bacteria > Pseudomonadota > Alphaproteobacteria > Rhizobiales > Xanthobacteraceae > Bradyrhizobium. The sequence continues at coordinate 256,971 of NZ_JAFCLS010000001.1, forward strand.
CACAGCGAGAACGCAAAACTTCAGACCGTCGCCCTTCAGGCTGTTGACGAAGGACGGTCCGACCCGCAAGCCGACGCCATACATGAACAGGTAATAGAACAGGCTCTTGGCAAAATTGTTCAGCTCCAGCTTCACACCATAGAGCGACGCCGTCACCGACAGCGCCGCGCCGACCACGATGGCGCCGGCAACCATGCCAAGGCCGTAGCCCTTGATGTTGGCGCGGCCGATCCAGACGGCGAGCCCGACGACGAAGAACAGCAGCAGATAAGGATTCTGCTGCAGGAATGTGAAAAAGCCCTGCATGGTCGTCGTCCCTCTCTATGAGGCAGCCTTCAGTTTCGGTGCGGCGCCAGGCTTCGGCCTGCCGATCTTCGCCAAGGCTTCGGTGCGCACGAGCTTCAAGCCTTCCTTGGCGTCGTAACCGTGGATTTCCTTCACATCGAGCTTGCGCATGAAGTCGATGGTTTCCTGGGTGATGACCTGGCCTGGCACCATGATCGGGAAGCCCGGCGGATACGGGATCACGAAGCTGGCCGAGACGAGGTCGGGACCCGCCTTCAGGCGGCGGTCGATCTCGGCGTCGCCCAGACGGATGTATTCGCAGCCTGGGGCGTCATACGCCGCATAGAAGCCGCTGCGGATGTCGCCCTCGTTGGTCTTGGCGCCCGCATCGCCACGGAAGCTCGGGTGGAAATGCGAGAAGTTCGGCAGGTCGGGCACATCGGTCATCAGGCTCTTCACCCGCGCCTCGAACGTCTTCTTCGCATTGGCGCCGCCCTGCGTCAGGCCGCGGTCCACTTCACCGGCGATCTCCGCCAGCACCCGCACGAGGTGAGCCACGTCGCTGCGCGTGTTGTTGATGTTGGACTGCAGCAGAACCGAGTTGCGGGAGGTCTTGTTGATCTGGATGTTGTACTCGCTCGCCAGAATGCCCTTGAACTGCGTCCCGTCGAAGCCAGCCATCCCACAGACCAGGGTCATGCGGGTCGGATCGAGGCAGAACTCGTCGTCATCCAGGCTCTTCAGGGCGGTTGCCCAGTTCGCGCTCGGGTCCAGATAGTCCTTGAAGCCGCTTTGGCGGTATTGCGCGGGCACCATTGCGTCCGCACCGAGGATCCGGAAATATTTCGAGATCAGCGGATTGGTGTTGACCGCCCGGCGAATGGCGACCGCGATCTCGATCGCATTGGCCACGAGCCCATAGCCCTCGAGCTCCATCTGGCGTCTCGAGACGTCGAGGCTTGCGATGAGCTGCTGGTTTGGACTGGTCGAGGCATGGGTGAATACCGCCTCCTTGAATTGCTGCTCGACGGTGTGGAACTCGACGTCCTTGACCGACAGCATCGAGCCTTGCCGGATCGCCGACATCGATTTGTGCGTGGAATTGGTCTGATAGACGCGTAGCCGAATCTGCCGCGGGTCGGGGATCAGCCGGGTCTTGAGCAGCACTTCGTTCGACGGATTCTTGCCAAGTTCGGACTGCTGCTTTTCATAAGCCGCAACCGATTTTGGGTCGCGCATCCACGCCTCGATCTCGTTGGCGGCCCCCAGTCCGGTACGTCGCCTGAGGAACGGCGAAAACCGCGCGAAGCCGAACCAGGCCTCATCCCACAGGAAGATCAGGTCGGGCTTGATCGCGAGACATTCCTCCATCACCCGGCGGGTGTTGTAGATATGGCCATCGAAGGTGCAGTTGGTCAGATCAAGCATCTTGACCCGATCGAGCCGGCCGTCGGCCTTGGCATTCAGGAGCGCGTGCTTGATGGTGTTCAGCGGCACCGCGCCATACATCGAATATTCCGTCATCGGGAACGCTTCGACATAGAGCGGCTGCGCGCCTGCCAGAACCATGCCGTAGTGGTGCGATTTGTGGCAGTTGCGATCGACGATCGCGATGTCGCCCGGCGCGAGCAGCGCCTGAACGGCCATCTTGTTCGACGTCGAGGTGCCGTTGGTCACAAAGAAGACGCGATCGGCGCCAAGCGCGCGGGCCGCCTTGTCCTGCGCCTTCTTGATGTTGCCGGTCGGCTCCAGCAGGCTATCGAGACCGCCCGTGGTCGCGCTGCTCTCGGCCAGGAACAGGTTCAGGCCGTAGAACTCGCCCATGTCCCGGATCCAGTCCGATCTAAAGACGGACTTGCCGCGCGCGATCGGCAACGCATGGAACGTCCCGATCGGGCGCTGCGCATATTTCTTGAGATTGTCGAAGAACGGGGTGTCGAAACGATCCTGGATCCCTTCCAGAATCGACAGATGGAGTTCCAAAAGCTCCTCGATCGAATAGAAGATCCGCCGGAACACATTGGCGTCGGGGCTTCCAGCCATCTGCTCGACATCGCGATTGGACATCAGATACAGGTCAAGCTCGGGTCGCACCCGGTTGATGATATGGGCGAGTCGCAGCGCTGATGCATCCGACTCATCGTTGAGGCCGGCGGCAGTCATCATGGGGCGGAGCACGGTCGCGTCATGGCGTGAGCGAAGGGCAAAGCCTTCATTGATGACAACGGACGCGATGTTGGGATTCAGCATCACCGCGCAGAAGGCATCTTCCAGGCTGCCGACGATGACCGGCTCATAGATGAACCCATCGACTGGACGACGCAGCTTGCGCCACTCGGTCGCAAGCGTCGGCCAGTCGCTGGCTGAGAGACCGGTGACGATCAGTGTTTCGAAATATGGACGGCGCCCCGCTTGCGGCGCGAATGTCGTCGGCACCAGGTCGGGATCCTCCCCGTTGCCGTCATCTTTCAGATTCCAGTCGCTGGCGTGCTGACGGAACGACCTCGTCGTCAGGGCCTGCATGATCCGTGTCGCCAGGGCCAGCGAGGCCGCCGCATCCCCGGCCGAAGCGGCCTCCCGCAACGCAGCCATCAGTCGCAGGCCGGGATAGCCGTGAAACTCTTCCGTCACCGACAGAACGGCCAGCGCGGCATCGTAGGTCGCACGATCCCCGCCTCGAGCCCACACCTTGGCGCCTTCGACCAGATCACGCCAGTCGTCCGCCCGTCCACCGGGCCCGGTGAGGAACTGATCGATGCGCTTCTGTGCGGGCTTGGTGTCCTTCGACATATTTTTCTCCCGATCCTTGCAGGGGTGATGGCTCCCAGGATCGTGCCCGCCTGTCCGATCACTCCTTTGATCCAAGTCAAGGGTCGCTCGCTGCCAGGACAAACTCGTCAAGCCGCCGCCAATGCTGCGCTTCGCAACGCGATAAGCGTGAGGGAGGTCAGGTTGTGGCTTGGTAGTATCAGTGCCGCATCGCCTGTATCGGCGTGCAACCCGTCAGTTTTCACGGGCGGCCGGTCGTTCCAAAGGGAGATCGGATCGCTCCCTGGCCTTACTCTCTTCCAGCACGCTGTCGAGCGTCCGGAGCCATGCCCCGCTATCCGTTCTGTCCGCCAACCCTTCCGCCCTTAACAGATCTCGCAGCTGCGCATGGGCGCCTACGATGCAGAACGTCACATGACGCGATGCCAGCTCGTCATGGAGGTCAAGCAACATGCGCGCCCCGGCCAGATCGATATAGGGGGACGCCGAGAGATCGCAGGCAACCAGCTTGACGTCAGGCGATCTTCGGAACGCCGTCAGAACCGTATCCAGTATAGTCTCGGCATTGATGTAGAGCAGCGATGCCTCAGGCCGGAATGCGATCACGCCGACCAATGGCTCCACGCCCTCGTGCCTGGCGCTGTCGGAATAGCGGCCGGTTCCGGGAAGCCGCCCGAGAAACGCGATGTTGGGCCGCGACGCACGGGCAAGCAGCAGGAAGATGGATGCAAGGGCGGCAAGCAGCACGCCTTGCAGGATTCCAAGCAGCAACACGGAGACCAGCGCGATCGCCGCGGCGTAGAAGTCGATCCTGCTGACCCTCCACATCCAGATCAGCGCGCGGACGTCGACCAGCTTGTAAACGGCAACCAGGACAATGCCGGCCAACACTGCTTTGGGAAGATTGGTCAGCAATCCCGTAAAGAACAGCAGGCAAAGCGCAAGGGCAAACGAGCAAACCACCAGTGCCAGCGGCGTGCGCGCTCCTCCCGAGTCGTTGACGGCGGATTGCGACAACCCGCCGGCGACGGGATAGCCATGGCCAAACGCGACTGCGAGGTTTGCGGCGCCCAGGCCCAGGAATTCCTGCCGCACATCAAGGCTGTATCCATGCTTCGCTGCAAAACTCCGGGCCGCCGAGACACCTTCTATGTAGGCCAGCAGCAGACACCCGGCCGCTATTGGAAACAGCTCCTGGAATTCGAGCATCCCGAAAGTCGGCACCTGGAAAGCCGGCAATCCTTCCGGAATGCTGCCGGTAACGGGTATGCCCAGCGACGGAAGACCGAACAAGGTTGCCAGGAAAATTGACATTGCCACGACGGCCAATCCGACCGGCCTGCCCGGCAGAAACCGGCCGCCAAGGAGCAAGAGCAGGATTGCAGCAACCCCAATTGCCAATACGAGCAGATTGGTGTCGCCGACTTGACCTGCAAGCCGGATGACCCGGTCGAAGAAGTTGTGGCCTCCGCCGGCCACGCCGAACAGGCTCGGCAACTGACTCATGATGATTGTCAGTCCGGCCCCTGCCTTGAAGCCGACAAGGATGCTGTCGCTGACCAGGCGGACGAGAATGCTGAGTTTGAAAAGCCAGGCAATCAGGCAAAGCAGCGCCACAGCGCAGGCTGCAAGGCTGGCGATCTGCGCGAATCGAACCGCGTCACCTCCAGCCAGGGACCCAGCGGTGCCGGCAATCATCAGCGAGATCGCGGAGGTCGGGCCGACCGCGAGCTGGCGCGACGAACCGAGCAACGCATAGCCGATGCCGCCGAGCATATAGCCGTAAATGCCGACCTGCGGCGGCAACCCGGCCAGGCCTGCATAAGCCAGTGATACCGGGATCGCATAGGCGGCGAGCGTCACGCCGGCGATCGCATCATGGCGCAGCCAGGACGGCTGATACTCGGCAAGCCAGGCCGACGGAGGAAAAATCCGTATCCAGCCCGTTCGCTGAGACGATCGTGATTTCATGGACGCTCCTCGTTGGGGCGTATCTCGCAGCGAAACAAAACAATCAGCAGTGCCACCACGGGCAAGCCGAGCGCGAGGTCCGGGATGAACTTCGTTGCGTAGGCGCCGACCGCCGCCCCGATACCGAATGCGACGCACAAGGCGCCGAAAATGCCGGGGCGGCGCAGCGAGCCAAATTGTCCGGAGACCACGGCGAACAGCCCCTCGATCGCCTGTCGTAGATTGCCGGTTATCATCACCGAGCTGTAGATCACCCCTTCGACCTTGGTGAATATCGCGGCTTGCATGGCGGCAACGAACGAAATGCCCAGTGTACCCGCCAGATCCGGCAAGCGATTGTGCAGGATGCCGACCGTGATGAGCATCACAATCTCGATAAGCGTGCTGATCGCACTGGCCCGCTCTCCTGTCGCGCTGCGCAGAAATGCGGCCATCACGATCCCCACCGCGAATGCCAGCATGGGAGGAACAAAGTGAAGCGCCCGCGTCCATTCGCCCGTCGTGGCATAAACCCAGAGCAGGACAAGGTTCGCCGTCTGCGCGTTGGCCATCACGCCGTGGATGATCCAGGTATAGGCGTCGAGATAACCGCCGGCGAAGGCCAGCAGCAGCGCGACCTGCACCGTTTCGTCGCGGCGTATCGGCGGACTGGCGGCGATATCCATTGAAGTCATGTCAATACGCGGTCTTGTCGCGGGTCCGGCTCGGCTCGATAGGCAACATCTCAACCCCGACGGGGCTTGATCTGGATCAAGCCTTCGGGGAGTTCGCTCCAATCAAATCGGTACGCAATCGAACCGTGTGCCCGGGAATGCGAGCATGGCCAGTGTCAGCGGGATCACTGCTCCGGAAAGCTCTCTGCCGCCGTCGAGGACTCGCATTCTTTGCATCCCTGAGCGTACCGACGTCAGTTGCCTGCACCTTCGTTGGTTGAGCTTTGCTTCAGGTGCTACATCGAGGGAGACGCGCCATGAGTCAGCAGAGCTTACGTAGCCTGATCGCCACGCTATTGCTGCTATTCGCCCCCCTGATCACGCCGTCGCGCGCCGAAGATCAGGCCGCATCCCGCTCAATCCAGGAGGAGATCTGGGCACTGCCGCTGCCGCTGCCGATGTTCGCCTATGTGGTGCGGCCGGTCGGTGACGGGCCGTTCCCGCTTGCGATCATGAATCACGGCGTCTCGATGACTGCGACCGGCCGCAGCTTTTTCCCGCTTGTGGAATTTCGCGACGCCGCCAAGTGGTTTGCCCAACGCGGCTATCTCGTGGTGGCCCCCGTCGGCACCGGATACGGCGCAGCCGCCATCGACATACCCGAGCATGGGCTCTACGGCCCGTTCTTCTCGAAAGTCGGAAAGTGCAGCAATCCCAACTTCCACGCTCCCGGCCTTGCGGTTGCTCAAGTCGACCTCTGGATCATCGACTATATGGCTGCCGAGAAACGCATCCTGCCAAAGGATGTCATCGTCGTCGGGCAATCCGCCGGCGGATGGGCCTCGATCGCGCTTTCAAGCCTGAACCCGCCCCAGGTCAAGGCAATCATCACCTTTGCCGCAGGCCGGGGCGGCCGCGTCGACGGCAAGCCGAACAACAATTGCGCGCCCGACAAACTGGTGGAAGCAACCGGCGAGTTCGGCCGCACATCGCGGGTGCCGATGCTGTGGATCTATATCGAGAACGACACCTTCTTTGGCCCGGTCCTCTCGAAACGCATGCACGAGGCCTTTAGCGCGGCGGGCGGCAAGGCCGAATACCATTTGGTACCGCCGTTCGGCGGCGATGGACATTTCTTTATCGGGTCTCCCGACGCCATCCCGATCTGGTCCCCGATCGTGTCGAAATTTCTGAATGAACAAAGGTAGAGAACGGCCATAGCCTGGAGGAGCAGACATGACGCGCTCACATCGCAGCGAACCGCGGCTCAATTATGCGAAGTCCTCCTTTTGCGCGCTTGTTATGGCGGCGGTCGCGAGCATCGCGTTCGGCCAGTCAGCCGTATCGCAACAGACCTCGACGACCGCGCCGACGGGGACCGAAATTGCGCCCCGTGGGCAGCGCGAAGTCAAGGATCTCACCTATAGTGACTGGAAGAAGCTCTGCTTCAAGCCCGGCGGCGCAAAAATGATCTGCCGGACCTCGATATCAGGCACGTTCCCGACCGGTCAAATGGCGGTCCGCGTCGATATCATCGAGCGTGAAGGCGACGCCACGGCACGGCTGCAGGTGTTCTGCCCCGTCGGCATGTATCTGCCGAAGCCGGCCACGCTTACCATCGACCAAGGCAAGCCCCATGATGTGCCCTATACCTGGTGCCTCACCAACGCCTGCATCGCGGGCGCCGCGGCAGACCCGAAGATGGTCCAGGAAATGAGTTCAGGGCAAATGCTGCGGCTGGAATTCGTTGATTCAGGCCTGCTGTCGGTTTCGACGTCGCTGCCGCTCGGCCAGTTCGCGTCCATCCACAAGGGGGCGCCGGCGCAGACGTTCGAACAGGACATCGATGAATGAGACAAGTTTGTCTAAGCGGCAGCGCTTACTTTTTGGATGGGCTCGATGAGCGAAGATGCGGTAAACGGCTTGGTCAGGTATGCGATGCAGCCTGATCCCATTGCCGCTGCGCGGTTCGCATCACTGTCATTGCCGGTAATGAAGATAACCGGCAGGACGCACCCCCTGTCGGCGAGGTAACGCCGCAACGCGATGCCGGATTCTCCCTTGAGGTCAATATCCAGCACAATACAAAATGCTGCGCCGAAATCCGCGTAACTGAGCAGCTCCGCACCAGACTCGAAGAGGATTGCGTTGAAGCCGTGCTTGTTCAGCAACCGCTTCATGCCCTCGCGCATTGAGGAATCATCATCAACCACGAAAATTGACTTGCGGATCGACAAAGTGCTCGGCCTTCAGGTTTGATACAATTCAAAACCATTCGGCGACCCGCGCCAACTATTCTGAAGTATGAGTAGGCCGCGCGAGCGCCACTGGGGCACCCCTAGTTAGACATCCGCCCGCAAACTTTCATATTGTCCTCATGTGCAAGGTGGTCGGAACGGGATCCAGCGGTACCCCAATCTGCCTATTTGCCGGAGTTGGTATCCGGAAGCAGCACACCCATCCGCACGGCCCTCGAAACCAATTCCGCCAGCGAATGCGCTTGCAGTTTTTCCATCACCTGATGGCGGTGCGCCTTCACGGTGCGTTCGGTCGTTCCGAGATCGTTGGCAATCTGCTTGTTCATCTTGCCACGCACGATCAGATTGAACACCTGTCGCTCGCGCGGCGTCAGCGTTGCAACGAGGGCGAGAAAAGAATCGAGGTCAGTCTGTTGGCTGCGGGCGAGGTCGCAACGAGCCAAGGCGCGCTCGATTGCGCCAATCATTTGTTCTGACGGTATCGGCTTGGTCAGGAAATCCTCAGCCCCCGCCTTGATAGCCCGCACGGTCGTCGGGATATCGGAATGACCGGTGACGAACACGATCGGCAAGATCGATCCGAGCTCGACGAGGCGATTTTGCAGTTCAAGACCGCTCAGCCCCGGCATCTGCACATCGAGCAGGATGCATCCCGGCATTTCATCGTCGCCCGGTAGGCAATCCAATAGATGCTGCGCCGATGAGTGGGTTTCTACCTGATAGCCCGCATGTCTCAGGCGCCGTTCGATCGCCGTTCGAAACGAGGCGTCGTCATCGACCACGTGAACAAGGCCAGGCATTTCCCCTCCTAGCCGCCGAACCAAACCCGGCGATCCGGCCAGGTCCAAGCACTGCGCAATCCAAGTACTTCGCAATCAAGCTCTAAATGTATTCTATCGAACATATGGTTTGGCAGTGCAACGGTGCGGTACTCACCTCGCAACATACTGCCGGTTGTCCTTTGGGACAATGAACCTTGGGACAATAGTTTCAGGTACGGCTTACGTCCAAGGTGACCTGCGGTCGAAAACGAAAGGCAATGTCCGCATCCTCCGCGACAAATTGCTTCACCCAAACGTGGCACCACGTAGCGCCCTCAGTACAGGAGTTGGCCAATGTTTGTGCGGATCACGGCCGATTCGGCATCCCGTCCCAACACGCTCGACGCACTCGGCATGGAGAGCTATTCAAATCCGCTCGTTAGTTTAAGCGAATTCAATTACAAAAAAGGGACCGAGATATTTGGAGAGAAAGAACCTGCGGAATACGTCTATCAGGTGAAAGCCGGTGCGGTGCGGAGCTACAAGTTGCTTTCGGACGGCCGTCGCCAGATCGGCGCGTTTCACCTTGTGGGCGACATCTTCGGACTCGAGAACGGAAGCGAACACCGGTTTACCGCAGAGGCGATCGTGAACACGACGGTTCGCCTGATCAAGCGGCGCAGCCTTGAGATCGTGGCCGAGAGCGACGCCATGGTCTCGCGAAACCTGCTCAGCATGACCACGAGCAACCTGCAGCATGCCGAGGACCACATGCTGCTGCTCGGCCGCAAGACCTCGCTGGAGCGGGTCGCCGCCTTCCTGATCGAGATGGATCGGCGGCTTACGGCGGCGGGCGTCATGCCACTGCCGATGTCACGCCGCGACATTGCAGATTATCTCGGCCTGACGCTCGAAACTGTCTCGCGCGCGTTGTCGCGGCTGCATGAACTCGGCATCATCGGCTTCATCGGCACCAATCAGCGCCAGATCGTGCTTATGGATCGCCAGGAGCTGGCCAATCTCGACCTGCAGCACTGAACCCCGGTGCCCCGGTTGAGGCGAGATGCTCGTGCGTCTTGCGCAGCACCTCGAACAGGACGGCGGTTGACCAGCCGAACATCAGAATGCCGTTCATCGCGGTCATCGGCCCGCTTAGCCGCCACGCCTGCACGGGCGTGATATCACCGTAGCCGAGCGTGGTATAATTGACGAAAGAAAAATAGAGCAGATCGCTGCCGGCAGGCGCCGCGCCGACGATCGCGTAGGCCAACGCCCAAACAAAGATCTCCAGCGTGTGCGCCACCATCAGGGCCACCGCAGTCGCGACCATCACGGCCATCAAGTGCGCTCTCGGCCACCTTGTGTGCCGCTGCCCGGCGGCGCGGGCAATGCCGGCCGCGCCGACGGTCACCAGCGCATGGATCATGATATTGAGCACGCTGACGACGAAGCCTACCAGCAATTCAAGCGCCATCGCCGTCTCTTGGATCGGCAGAGGCGCGACCCATCCTCTGATTACATGGCAGCCAGTCTCAGCTCTTCGGGGTGAATGCGCTGGTCGCCGCTTTCATGGCGGATTCACCCATGCTCCTGGCCTGCTCGGTCATCGCCCGCATCTGGTCCTGGTAGAACTCGGACTGGATCTTGAAAGCGTCCTGCGCATCCTTGGCTTGAATCAGCTTATCGCCGAGGTCGAATGTCGCAGTCACATTGCGCTGCACCTGACTGCAGAACTGCTTGACCTGGTCGGAAGCCGGCAGCTGCGAAGCGCCCTTCTCGAGCAATTCAAAATACTCCACCATGGCCTTTCGAATGCGGCCGTTGGCTTCGGAAAGCATCGCGCGAACGCTGTCAGCGGAAGGATTGATATCAGCCATGACACTACTCCTCGTGAGAGATCGGACTAAACCTTATCGCGGAAGCCGCCGAACCAGGCGCCAAAATAGCCGGCGTAGAGCGCAGGCAGTTCGAGATTCATCGAATGCCCGATACCGGGTACAACCACGAGCCGGCAATCCGGCATCGCCGTCGCCATCGTTCGGAGGTCGCTCGTTGGAATCCAGCCGTCCCACTCGCCCCACAGCACCAGATGCGGATGTCGGATCTCGGGCATTCGGCGCTCCAGCTCGCCGCTTTCCCGCTCGTGTGTGAGATTGACGGGGGTCCCGATCCAGACGCCTTCGGAGACGCCAAAGGTTTGCTCCAGGATTCGTTCGAACAGCGCTTCGATCTGTTCAAGCCCGGTACGGAATTGCGGAACAATGTTCGGCGCAAGGCTATCCGGCACGAACAGCGAGGACGCCGCCGTCGCCATGATTTCCCGCGTCAACTTCCTGCTCGCCATCATCGAACGGAAGAGACCGATCTGATCGGCATTGAACGCCATGCCGAGCGGCGTGACCGGATCGAGGGCGAACACCCGTCCGAACCGCTGTGGCTGCATCAGAAGCATCCGCGCGGCGATGATGCCTCCGGTCGAATGTGTCGCCAAATGACAGAACGTGATGTCGAGCGTATCGAGCGCAGCCAGCATGTCCTGTGCATGCTGCTGCATCGAGTAGTTGGAATAGCCGACCGCAGGCTTTGGGCGGTCGCTTTCACCGCAGCCGCGCCAGTCGATCCCGATCACACGCAGGCCGCTAGGGAACAGCGGCGCGGCGAGTTCGATCCAATCCTTGCTGGCGAGATTGCCGTGGATGAAGACGACGGTAGCATCGCCGCCTCCCCACTCTCGCCAGCCCAGCTGGACCTCGCCCGCCTGCACCCGTGCCATGACAGCTCTATTTGTTCAGGCCGGCCGTCGGGTTCGGTCCGCTCGGCGTCGGCGCCTCCGGCATCGCCGAAGCGACGACGCCGTTGATCACGCGGTCGATCTCGAGCGGCGAACTGGTGTCGAGAAAGCCCGTGGATACGAAGTCGGTGACGTCGGCCGAAAACTCCACCGGATTGTCGGTATGGATGAAATGTCCGGTGTCCGGATATATCTTCAGGATCGGGCGGTTATTGGCGCCCGTCATCCGTGTCATGAACGGCGTGATGATGTCGCGGCCAAGGTCTTTCAGCCCATTGAATGCCGTGCCGGGGATAAAGGGCTCCTTGTCGCCGAAGGCCAGGAAGATCGGCGCCTTGATCTCCGTCAGCCGGCGATAGAGGTTCTTGGGATCATCCTGCTGCAACTCCGACACCATGCCGTAGATGTCGAAGATGTACACATTGGTCCACTGCTCCAGCTCCTTCGGGTTGCCTCTGGTCAGGCCGACACGCTGTTCGGTATGCAACCGCGCATACTGGCTGTCGTTCATGAAGTAGCCGCTCTTGCTGCGTCCAACCACGCCGGTGACCGGATCACGCTTCTTGAAGTAGAAGAACTCGCGAATGTTCTGCTCCGGCCGGGCCATTTCACTCGCCAGTACCTGGGTTGGCCCCCAGACGTCCTTCCACTTGTCGAAGTCCCGCGCCAGGGAGGCGTCGAACAGCTTCGCGGTCTTGCCCGGCGCGATCGTGACCTCGCGCGGATATTCCTCGAGCCCCGCCGGCGCCTCGAGGATCAGGCTCTGCACTGCGTCCGGATAGGTCAGCGCGTAACCCATGATGAGCTGGCCGCCAAGCGAGTGGCCGAGATAAGCGGCCTTGCCGACCTTGAGCTGGTTGACCACCAGGTCGTAGACGACCTCACGCATGTCCTGCATGGTTCGCGCCGGGCTCTTGTCGATATTGCCCGGACCGGACATGCCGTAATGCGGCAGATCTGGCGCAATCACGCGCAGGCCGCTACGCAGCGCATACTGCATGACGTTGCCGTAATGGCCGGCGAACGCGCCCTTGCCATGGATGATAACGAGAATCTTCGGATCCTTGTCGGTGCCGTTGTACTCGTCCATGTAGCCGATCTGCCAGGACGTGCCGCGGCCATCCTTTGCGGTGGCGTATTTGACCGGGTAGGGATAGGTCACAAAATCCTTCCAGAACGACTTCTTCGGATCGATGTCCGACGCCACGCCCGGCACGCGGTAGTTCTTGTCGGCGAACTGCTGCGCCCTGTCGAGGCTCGCCACGTCATCCATGAACGAGACGAATTTCGGATCGTTCTTGCGGCGGTTGATGATCGAGAACACGCCGTAATGCGCGACCGGGCTCTCTTCGGCGATTAGGTCGGCACCCGGGATGCGGTCAACCGCCTTTTCCGCGAGCTTGAAGTTGAGCCAGAGGTCGTTGGTGATGTGCATCACCATAGTCCGCGCCTGGATGCGGCCGAGTTGGTCATTGATGTTGTGAAGCTCTCCGACGCGGTTGCGCCAGACCAGATCGACTGCGTCGTACATCTTGGACCGGTTGATCACGTTCAAACCGGCCTTCTCGTTCGGAGGATTCCAGTAGAAGATTTCGGGCTGCACCGAGGTGAAGGCCTGCGAGGTCCGGTATTCGAAGTCATACCCGGTCAAGCCGAGAACCGACCAGCCGAACGCCATGCCCATCAGCGGGTGCTTTTCCTTGGGCATCTTGTAGTAATCGCCCTTGGTCTGCTGCCAGACCGGATCGGACTCGATCGCGGCTGTCATCAGCTGGAAGGTCCAGTTGCCCACGGGATCGCCGGCATCCGATTGCGTGGTGCCGCCAATCGGCATGATGGCGCCGACATATTGCGGGTGCATCACGCCCCAGACATAGGTCTGGGTGCCGCCCATCGAGACACCGGCGGCCAGCGCCACCTTCGCCACCTTCAGATGGTCGCGGAGCATGCGGTAATTCGCCTGCACCATGTCGAAATAGGTGTATTGCGGAAACTTGATCCCCAGCCCGTCGGACGGTTTGCTGGCGCCCCAGGTGCCGAGCGGGTCGACCATCACGACATAGTAGCGATCGGTGTCGATCGGGCGGCCCGGCCCGATGATCGGCGTGGTGCCGGAGAGCGCGGCGCCCTTCACCCACTGTTCGTACATGTCGGTGGAATCACCGGAATAGTAGGAGTTGATGACGACCGCATTGGTGATCTCGCCCGCGGCGTTGCGGCGCGGCGTGCCGATCGCGATGTAGGCGGTGCGCAGCTTGCCGCCGCCGAGGGATTCCAGCGTCACGCCGCCCTCGCCGCCGTTTTCCCATTTCGAGGGATTGGCAAGGTCGTATTTGCCGCCGAGCTTGAAGTCGCTGATCTCGTAATATTTCTTCAAGCCGTCGTGCTGCACTTGCGACGAACGCCGCGTAAACGGCTGTGCGACAGCGAGCGAGGTACCGACCAGAAGCAACAGCAGGCTGATGAAGCATCTGCGCAAAGCTTGTTTCCGGATCATGGCTAATTCCTCCCGACCAGTCCTTGGCCGGAAGCTAGCTGCGGTCGCCGCGCGTTCCTTGATTTAACTCAAGGGAATTGAGACGCGGCGGGCGACCCTGCGAACACAAACTCGCACCGGGTCGCAGCGATGCCCTTCCTCCGCCACGGATCGTATCGAATCCGCTACGAGCTCGAGGGCCCCGCCAACGCCCCCGCCTATGTTCTGGTGAACGGGCTCACGCAATACGCCGAGCTATGGACGGCCTATCGCGACGCGCTGGTGGCGAGACGATTTCGCGTCGCAACATTCGATCTCCTGGGCCAGGGTACTTCAGACAAGCCGGCATTGTTCATCAGCCAGGACGACCAGGTCGCGACCCTTGCTCTCCTGATCGACGAGCTCGGCGACGGCCCTGTCTTTCTCAGCGGCATCAGCTTCGGCGGCCTGATCGCGCTTCGCTATGCCATTACGCATGGCAAGCGGCTCTCCGGACTGGTGCCGATGAGCTGCTTTGCAGAGCTCTCGCCGCAGCTTCTTCTGCTCGGCAGCGCCATGCGCACCGGCCTGATCCTCGGCGGCACCAGCTATCTTCAGGATCTTCTGCTGCCGATGAACCTGTCGGACCAATGGTTGAAACCGTTGCTGGACAAGCTCGACAGCGTCAAGCGACAGGGTTGGCTGGTCAACGACGTCTACGCCCTGCAGAACCTCATGGAATCCTTCCTCGATTTCGAGCCGTTGACGCCGCTTCTCGCTTCAATCGCGGTGCCGACCATGATCCTGAACGGTGAGTTCGACTTTCTGACGCCACGCGCCCTGCACGAAACCCTGCGCGTCCACATTCCCAACAGCTCGCTCGTGATCATCCCCCGCGCCTATCACGCCTTCACCCTGGAGAAACCAGCGCTCACGGCAGATCTGCTCGCGCGTTTTGCCGAGGACGTCCTTGCCGGCCGTTGGCACGGCAACAAGGCCGTTTGGATCGCCCCCGAGGAAGCAGGCGGCGCGCTTGAGCCGTTTCCGCCCGGTTACGATCATCTGCGCGCGATCCCTGTGCCGAGGCCGACAACATGAGCGGGTTCTTCGGACCACTCGACCCCGCCGGCCGCGTGCCGCCGCGTCAGCAGACGCGGGTCGCGACTTTCCTGATCTCCGCTCACGGCGCATTGGCGAGGCAGTTCGCGTTTAGCCTGCCGCTGAAGCTCGAGTCCGCGTGGCAAACCGAATTGAATGCGCAGCTCCATCGCGAGACCGAGATCATTTCGCTGCTGCTGCGCGCGACCTCGTGGGTGCCGGATCTCGCCCTGGGTTACATGGCGGCGTCCTGGGAGACGGCATGGCTTCCGGCGCCGATGGAAGGGATCGCCGATCGCAGTTTGGCGGCGGCGACCGGCCTTGCAACGCTCGCGCATGCCGTGCATGCCGGCATTCGACCGGCCGCGCTGCTTCCAGTGGAAGCCAACGCCGACGATCCCTTCGTGATGGCTCTGCGCCGCATTGAATTCGAAAGCAGCCGCCTGCTGCAGGCGCAAATCGTCTTCCTGAAGGGCGCCGAACTCGCACCATTTCGCGACACCGTGAGCGCAGCCCTTGAACGGCGTCATGCCGAGATTGCCAAGCTATGGGCGGAAGCGCTCGAAAGCGTCGGTATGCACCGCGCGGAATAGCAGAAAGCCTTGATGCAGATCAAAGGAGCGCTGGCGGCCATCATCAACATCACCGTTGCATCCGCCCTTTCATGGATCGCTTGCTGACTGGAGTTTCATCATGAGGGCCGTTTCCGTTGAAGAAGCCGTTGCGATGATCCCGCACGGCGCGAGCATCATGGTCGGCGGCTTCATGGGTGTCGGAACGCCGGAACGCCTGCTCGACGAAGTCGTCCGGCAGAACAAGACCGACCTTGAAGTGATCAGCAACGACGCAGCCGTCCCCGGGAAAGGCGTTGGCAAACTGTTCGATGCGACGCTCGTATCGCGCCTCACCGCAACCCATATCGGTCTCAATCCGAAGGCGCAGCAGCAGATGCTGGCCAAGCAGGTCGCCATCGACCTCGTACCCCAGGGGACCTTTGTCGAGCGCATTCGTGCCGGTGGTTGCGGCCTCGGAGGCGTGCTCACGCCAACCGGCGTCGGCACGCTGGTTGCCGAAGGCAAACGCCAGATCGAGGTCGCCGGAACGACGTTTCTGCTCGAAACCGCGTTGCGCGCAAAGTTCGCCCTGGTTCACGCTTTCCTGGCGGATTACCTCGGCAACCTCACCTACGCGCTGACGGCACGCAACTTCAATCCCATCATGGCGATGGCCGCCGACACCGTGATCGTGACGGCGGAACACATCGTGCCCGTGGGCGTCATCGCACCCGACCACGTCGTGACCCCGGCGCCCCTCGTCGACTATCTCATTACGAACGGGTGAACCATGGATGCACAAGCAATCATCGCCCGACGTGTCGCACAGGAGCTCCGTAGCGGCGACCTTGTGAACCTGGGCATCGGCATTCCGACGCTGGTCGCCAACTATGTTCCGGCCGGACTCAAGGTGTTCTTCCAGTCTGAGAACGGATTGATCGGAACCGGCCCCATACCGGAGCAAGGGATGGCCCATCCACTTCTGACCGATGCCGGCGGCCGACCGATCAGCGCGCTGCCGGGCGCTAGCACTTTTGACAGCGCGATGTCCTTTGGATTGATCCGCGGCGGCCATGTCGATGTGACGGTGCTGGGCGGCCTGCAGGTCGACGCGCACGGACATCTCGCCAACTGGATGATCCCCGGGAAGATGGTGCCGGGGATGGGCGGAGCAATGGATCTCGTCAGCGGCGCCAAGCGGGTCATCGTCGCCATGCAGCACGCCGCGAAGGGGAAATCGAAGATCGTAGCCAAATGCACCCTGCCATTGACCTCGGCAAGACCGGTCAATCTGGTCGTGACAGACATGGCGGTTATCGCCTTCGCGGACGGAACGGCAACCCTGGTGGAAACTGCGCCCGGTGTCAGCGTTGGCGAGGTCGTGGCCGTCACAGAGGCCGATCTCATCATTCCCAACGCCGTTCCGGAAATGCAGATCTGACGAGGCAGGAGCATGCGGATATTCAGCGACTTCAGCGAGATCAAATCTGCCATCGGCACCGAGATCGGTGCCAGCGATTGGATCGAGGTTACGCAAGAGCGAATAAACCAGTTTGCGGAAGCGACTTGTGACGAGCAGTGGATCCATGTCGACCAGGAGCGTGCGAAGAAGGAATTGCCTGGTGGCACCACCATTGCCCACGGGCTGTTGTCGCTCGCGCTCGCGCCGCTCTTCATTCGTTCGGTCATTGGCCTGAAGGGCTTGCGCAATACCCTGAACTACGGTGCGGACAGGATACGGTATCTGGCGCCGGTTCCGGCCGGCTCGAGGTTGTGTGGCCGCGTCACGGTGGCGGAAGCGGAGGACGTGCCGCCGGACGGCCTCCGCGTGAACTATCACCTCGTGATCGAGATCGAGGGTGGCAAACGCCCTGCCTGCGTCGCCGAGTTGATCGCCCTGCACTATCGCTAGACGGTACCAGCCGCACTCAATCGATGATGTGATAGCCGCCGTCGATATAGAGCACGCCACCCGTGATCAACTTGGCGCCATCGAGCGCCAGGAACGCGGTGGCGTTGCCGACATCGTCGATGCTGACGAGACTGCGCGCCGGCGCCTTGGATTGCGCCTTGTCCATCAGTTCGTCGAATTCGGGAATCCCCGACGCGGCACGCGTGGCGAGCGGCCCCGGCGAGATCGCATGAACGCGGATGCCTTTCGGGCCCAGTTCCGCAGCCGCGTAGCGGACGGCCGCTTCCAGCGCGGCCTTCGCCACGCCCATCACGTTGTAGTTCTCGACCACCATCTGGCTGCCATAGTAGGTCATGGTGAACATCGTTCCACCATTCTTCATTAAAGGTTCGGCCAGATGGGCCATTCGGAGGAACGACCAGCACGAGACATCCATGGTCTTGAGGAAGCCGTCGCGGTTGACATCCACCACGCGTCCGTGAAGCGCCTCCTTGGGTGAGAAGGCGATCGAGTGCAGCAGGAAATCGAGCCGCCCCCATTCCTTCCCGATCCGTTCGAACACCTGCTCCGTCTGGCCTTCGACCATGACGTCCATGGGCATGAAGATCGGCGCCTCCAATGCTTGTGCAAGCGGCTCGACATGCTTCTTCGCGCGATCGTTCAGGTAGGTGACGGCAAGGTCCGCCCCGAGCGCGCGAAATGCCTTCGCGCATCCCCAGGCGATCGACTGGTCGTTGGCGATGCCGACGATCAGGCCTTTCTTGCCCTTCAGGGCAACCTTGGTATCCGGGAATACGGGGATCATGACACCCTCTCATGTCTGGGGTTGGGCGTTGGCCTGTTCAACAGCAGGGACAAGGTGTGCTGCGCGATCATCAACTCCTCATCGGTCGGCACGACATAGACCGGAATCCGGCTGTCGGACCGCGAGATCAGCCGCGCGTGGCGGGAGTTCTCGGCCGGATCGAGCACGACGCCGAGCCATCCAAGCTGGTTGACGATACTGGCCCGAATTCGAGCCGAATTTTCCCCGATACCGGCGGTAAAGACGAAAGCGTCCACGCCCTGCAATGCGGCGGCAAGCATTCCGGCATTGAGACCTATTCGGTATACGAAATAGTCGACGGCCAGCTTTGCACGTGGATCCGCATTTCCCTCCAGTTCGCGCATGTCGTTGCTGATGCCGGAGAGGCCCTTCAAGCCGCAATCGCGATAGAGAAAGTCCTGTACGTTGGACGCCGACATTCCCTTTTCGCTGATGAGATAGAGCACGACGCCGGGATCGATCTGTCCCGGGCGCGTTCCCATGGGGAGCCCGTCGAGGGCTGTGAATCCCATGGTGCTCTCGGCGCTGCGTCCTTGCTTCAGAGCGCACATTGAAGCGCCGCTGCCGAGATGCGCGACGATCACGCGCCCCTTGGCGATTTCAGGCGCGATTTGCGGCAGCGCTTTCGCGACGTATTCGTAGGAGAGACCGTGAAATCCGTAACGTCGCACGCCCTCCGTGTACAGCTGATGAGGGATCGCATAGTGGTCGGCGACCGCGTCATGGGTACGGTGAAACGCGGTGTCGAAACAGGCCACCTGTGGAAGTGCTGGAAAATTGGTGAGAAGCGAACGGATCGGCGCCAAATTGTGCGGCTGATGAAGCGGGGCCAAGGCAATGAACCGCTCCAGCCGAGACACGACACCATGGTCTATCAACACCGGCCGGTCATGGTCCGGACCGCCATGAACGACGCGATGTCCGACCGCCATGGGATTGATGCGAAGTTCATTCCGCAACCAGTCACCCGCGGTAGCCAGCGCGGCTGGGACGTCCGGCATGCTCTCGATCGGGTAAGCACGGTCAGCCAGCGAATCGCCATTCGCACCGCTCGCTCGAAGCCGCGGACGGCTGCCAATGCCATCCACCTGGCCTTTGATCTGCCGCTGTAGTCGTCCCTCCCCCTCGACCGAGAATATCTGGAACTTGACGCTGGAGGAGCCTGCATTGACGACGAGGATGGTATCCATGGCGATCACGCGGCAACTGTCGGCGCATGTTGGCGCCTTGCATGTGCATAAAGCGCGGCCACCGCGCAGGAAGCCATCCGCGCGCGCGCTGTGTCCGCACGCGATGTCAGGACGACCGGCACCCGGGCGCCGAGCACGATACCGGCACTATCCGCCTTGGCGAAGTAGGCCAGATTCTTCGCCAGCATGTTGCCGGCTTCGAGATCGGGAACGAGCAGGATCTGCGCCCGGCCGGCGACCTCGGATTTGATTCCCTTGATCCGAGCCGCTTCCATGTCGATCGCGTTGTCGAATGCCAGCGGTCCGTCGAGCACGCCGCCGGTGATCTGTCCGCGATCCGCCATCTTGCAGAGCGCCGCGGCCTCAATCGTCGACGGAATCTTGTCGGTGACGGTTTCGACCGCCGACAGGATTGCGACACGCGGTGATCTGCCGAAGCCGGCTTGCGTATAGAGATCGATGGCGTTCTGGATGATGTCCCGCTTGGCATCGAGGTCGGGAAAGATGTTGATGGCCGCGTCGGTTACAAACAGCGTCTCGGCATAGGCCGGCACGTCCATCACGAAGACATGGCTGATCCGGCGGTCGGTTCGCAGGCCACCCACCTTGGCCGTGACGCTGCGCATCAATTCGTCGGTATGCAGGCTGCCCTTCATGAGCATTTCGCCCTTGGCCGCATGAATGAGTTCGACGCCCTTTGCCGCGGCCTCCTCGCTATGTGCGGCATCGACGAGCTCGAAGCTGGAAATGTTGAGGCCGCTCTTGCTGGCCGCATCCCTGATTTTCTTTTCGGGACCGACCAACACCGGCAGGATGATGCCTGCTGCCGCGCTGTCGGTGACGCCACGTAGCGAGGTCTCATCGCAGGGATGCACGACGATGGTCCGAGCGGCCGGCACAGCCTGGGCCGCTACGATCAAGCGGTCATACTTGCTGGGAGACCGCGCTCCGCCCGAATCGGCCGCCGTGACGCTCATGGTGCTGCTCCGATCTCGTCCAACCTTCGTTACGAAGCCTTCGCTTTGGGGTCGAAAGGGGCAACGTTGGAGGTCCTCTCCAACATGTCCGTTGCGTCGACGCCGAACAGTTCGGCGACACGCTGCAGGCGGCTCGCGACCTCACCCGATATCGCGGCGCTGGCGGACAGCACTTCGCGGATCGCGTCGAAGGCCGCACGCCGGGCGTCGGCGTTGTCAGGCAACATTTTCGGGATAGCGGCCAACGCATTGTCGCGATCCAGCAGCAACATGAAGAATTGCTCGCGGACCAGTGTCTTGAACTCGGACAGCGTCAGCCGCGCACCCTTGTCGTTCCGCCGAACGTTACGCAGCGCTTCAAGGCTGCGCTCGTCCACCATTCCCCGCGCCGACCCGACATAGAGCAGGCCGCGAAGCGCCGCTTCTCGAAGGCCTCCGTCGCCGATCCTGGATTTCAGCTCGGCGATCCGGGCCTCCAGCATCTGGCGGTGCTTGGCCGACATTTCCTGCCGCCGTGACGGTACCGACTGCGGATCGATACCGACGGCCGCCTGAACCGCCGGCGAGCCATAGACGGCAAGGAAGATCGCCTCGCTGAGCGCTTCCTGCGAATCACGCCAGCTGTCGAGCGCATGAACGATCTGCTTGGAGACTTGCTCCTGGAACGCCATGAACGGATTGTCCGTCGACACCGGCTTGCGCTCCCCAGTCGCCTTCTCCGCAAGAGACTTGATCGCCGACATGAAAGGATTCAGGCTGCTGAACGCCTCGTACTGCATCCGCAGGGGGTGCAAATGGCGCATCGACTCCGCCATCTGCGGTGTCACCAGGCGCTTGACCAACGGCTGGAGGAACTTCTGGTAGGCGGCGAGATTGATCTCGGACACGCGTTTGGCTGCTGCAAAACGCCGCTCATCCTCGGGCGAATTGCCGCCCATGGCGCGGATGTCGTCAAGCGTCCGCACCTCGCAGCGCATCACCCATTGGCCGACGACCATATCGGCGCTTGTGGTATCGTCACCCTTGGCCTCGAAAGTTGCCTCATAGAGCCCGGGCGGCAACACGTCGATCAGGTCGATGTTGCTGGAGAACTCCGCATGTTCCTTCTTGGCAATGCCGCCGGAAACGAAGATGCCGAGATGGCCGACACTTTCGTGAACGGTGTAAACAATCGTCTGCCCGTAGGTCCGGATTTCGTCGACGTCGGCATAGAGATCGAGGATCCAGTCCAGCGCCTGCTGCGGCGGCGTGATGTTGTCGCCCTTGGAGCAGAAGACCAGGATCGGTGATCGGATATTGCGCAGATCGACCATCTGTCCGTCGGACATTTGGATCCGGCCGGCGGCGAGGTTGTTGCCGACGAACAGTTCATCGACGATGAACTGGATCTCCTCGGCATTCAGGTTGACGTGTCCACCCCACCAGCGTTCGAATTCGAGGTATCGCTCGGCCTCGGTATCGACCTTCGAGTAGACGTTGTACTGCTTGGTCCACAGCGTGTTCGACGGATTTTGGCTTTCGAAATTTTGCACCAGCCAGGCGCCGTCGAACTTGCCGGCTCCGAGATCGCTCGTCAGCGCGGTCAGCCAGCTTCCTCCCAGAAGGCCGCCGGAGTAACGCATCGGGTATTTGCCGTGCACGCCCGCCCAATAGGCGAGCGGCGCACCGGCGATGATCACGGGCCCGAACAGTTCGGGCCGCAGCGACGCCAGGATCATGACGGCCCAGCCGGCCTGGCAGTTGCCGATCACGCACGGCTTGCCGTCGGCTTGCGGATGTCGGCTGATGACTTGCTCGATGAAGACAGCCTCGGCGCGCGCGATGCGCTCGATTGTCTGTCCAGGCATCGGTTCCGGCAGGAAGCCGATGAAGTAGCAGGGATGACCCGCCTTCATCGCGACGCCGATTTCGCTGTCCGCCTTGAACCCGCCAATTCCCGGACCATGTCCGGCGCGCGGATCGACCACGATGAACGGCCGGCGGTCGAGATCGATCTCGACGTCTTTGGGCGGAATAATGCGGACGAGCGCATAGTTGACCGGCTCATCGAGCTTGCGGCCGTCGATGATCAGTTCAGCCGAATACTGCAGAACATGCGGTGCGGTCTGGGCCAGGTGTTCCCGGTACTGGTCGCCCCGCTGACGCATGACGTCAAGGAAGAGAACGCTCCTCTGTCCCGCATCGACCATGTATTCTACGGCTGAAGCGACAAGCCCTGAGATGGGGCCGCCTGCTGACGCTGCAGTGTCTGTCGACATGTTCCGACCTCGTCATTATCTGCTTTATTCAACGGGTCCCGCGCCAGCGAACGTTGATTTAGGTCAACGTTCGACGATCAGCCGGCGATGACGCTGCGGCAACGCGATCGGCGTGTATCCAGGCCACCGTCAGTTCCCAGGCGAGCGAGAGAATGATCGGTCCGATAAAGAGGCCGACAATTCCGTGCGCGAGCGTTCCCCCGATTACCCCGACGAAGATGACGAGTGTCGGCGTTGTCAGGCCCCGCCCCATCACCAGCGGTCTCACGATGTTGTCGAGCACGCCGACGATGCCGAGGAACAACGTCAGCAGCAGTGCCGTGGTGAAATCCTTGTCGAACCAGATCCAGATAATCACTGGGAGCAGTACGATTGCCGCACCGATCTGCACGATCGTCAGCAGCATCACCAGGAAGGCCAACAGGCCGGCGCTTGGAACGCCCGCCAGCTTGAACCCGATGCCGGCCAGCAAGGACTGGATGATGGCGACGCCGATGACGCCCTGGGATACCGCGCGGATGGTCGCGCCCGCCAATTCCAGGAAATGTTCGCTCTGCTCGGGCACGATGCGAAAGAGAAATCCCCTGCCCGCCGCCACGAGCTGCGAGCCGTAGGGAAACAAAAACCCGGCCAGCAGCACAGAGAGGAGGAACTTGAGCGTACCGACGCCGGCATTGCCCGCGAGCGCGAGCAACGTGCCGGCCAACGGCTTCAGATGGGGAGCGACCTCGCGTAGCGCGGATCGAATGTTGTTAGAAGCCTGGGCCCAGAGCTCGTAAAGCTGGGGACCGATGAGCGGCCAATCCTTGACGGCCGCCGGCGGCGTTGGAACCACCAGGTTACCAGCACCTAGACCACCAGCGAACTCCCTCACTCCGTCGAGGGCACTCAAACCAAGCCAGGTCGCCGGCCCAATAACGATGCCGAGATTGATCAGGGTGAGAATTGTCGCCGCGAGCCTTGGACGTCCCCCGAGAAGTCCGGAAAGTGCGCCAAAGACGGGGTAGAGCGCGACGGCGAGGACGATACTCCATGTCAGGATCGGCACGAAGGGGCGGATCAGAACGAAGGTCCAGTAGATCAGGAAGGCGAGCAATCCGAGCCGGATCACGAGCTGGATGACATCGTCTCCGGGCAAATACTGGCGAAGGGTTTTCAAGGACGCGCCTTCATCTGGGAGCGGGCATGCTGTCGCCAAGCTACCGGCCGCGCCTGCGCAATAGTCTTGATCCAGATCAAACCAATGTAGGCCGGTGACGGCTTCATCGGCAGACGGGACGGATACTTTGTCCGCCAGCATGCGAGACGCCATGTCCGAGGCCATCAACTACGCCGCACGCGAACGTCTCCGAGACGGTGGAGAAAT
Organism: Bradyrhizobium sp. JYMT SZCCT0428; assembly: GCF_018131075.1. Taxonomy (GTDB): domain Bacteria; phylum Pseudomonadota; class Alphaproteobacteria; order Rhizobiales; family Xanthobacteraceae; genus Bradyrhizobium. Next base: position 281,095 of record NZ_JAFCLS010000001.1, read on the forward strand.
CGAAATCCGCGCTCTTCGGCGGGAGGATGAAGCCGACATGCTCGCTGCGGTCGGAAACACCAGCGCCCAATCGCTACAGCGTCGCTTCTTCGTGATGAAGCGCCACTTCTCGGACAAGGAGCGCGCCTTCTTCATGGACATCGATTTCAAGAATCACGTCGCAATTGTCGCGCTCGCCGAAGAAGCAGGTCGCAAGGCCGTCGTCGGGGGCGGCCGGTACATTGTCTTCGAACCAGGGCGCGCCGAGATGGCGTTTGTCGTCATCGATACCTGGCAGGGACGCGGCGTCGGCTCGATCCTGATGCGTCATCTCGTCAAGCTCGCCAGAGATGGCGGATTGCAGGAATTGACGGCAGAAGTTCTGCCCGAAAACGCCGCGATGATAAAAGTATTCGGAAAGTTCGGCTTCAGGCCTGACTCGCGCCGGGACCCGCAAGCAATCCATCTGTCGCTAAAGCTCGCTTAGGGCTCAGGCACCGCGGCGTCGCGTTGAAACTGCTTCAGAACACGTGGCGAGCTGCGGTGCGGAGAGCCTACCTCAATCCCAGGCGCGAACGTCGATAGCCGCTATCCCGGGCTTCATGCCTGCATACGAAGCTGCCGGTAGTTCCCGACGCGTAGCGCCTCTGGCCTTTGAAGTAATAGCGCCCTCTTCCGAAATCGAGCCAGACGACCGTCTCCCCCGGACAATGACGCTGCGCCTGGGATTCACTTCGGAACGGCGTAAGGACCTGTGCCATCGCTCCCGGTGACGCACAAGAAACGAGAGCCAGAACCGCAACAGACCAGCCGCGGAAGTTCAGTCGCATGCCACGCCTGTCATGCGCTCAGGAAGGCGCTGACGGAGCAGCCGCCAGGGCTCCGGCCAGGGCCGCCTGCAGCGCCGCTTCCTTGGTATGGTCAAGAGACGTCTTCAGTACCGTGCCACCTTCACCCTTGAGCCCCTCGAGCACTTTGTCCGCGGTGACCTTGCGCACGAGCACGAACAGTGCCGCCGTCCCGGGCTGAATGGCCGCCGCGGTTTCCTTCATCCATTTGTCGTCGATGCCGACATCGGTCAGGTATCCGCCGAGCGTGCCCGAGGCTGCGCCAAGGGCCGCACCGGCCAGCGGCATCAGAAAAATCAGGCCAATGAGCGTGCCCCAAAATGTCCCGGAGACCGCACCGGCAGCCGTGGTGTTGATCAGTTGATTCAGCTTGATGCTTCCGTGGGCATCCTTCACGGCAATCGCCGCATCGCCCAATTCGATCAGATACTCTTTCTGCATGGCCAGCAGTTTCTGCCGAACTTCCTCCGCCTTCGCTTCCGTCGGAAACGCAATCACGACGAGATCACTCATTGGTCATTCTCCTTTTTCCATGCAAATGGAGAACTGTGACCGCTGACCTGTTGATTTACATCAAGGAATTAAGCGCAGCCGGACCCTTTAGGTAGCGGACATTGCGCGCAAGCCGCATCAGCGCTCCGCAATTCATGTTGATCTAGATCAATCCCTGCGCTGGATTTGAGGCAGTACGCTTCGTAAATCGATCCACGCGATAAATCATCGTTCGGATATGGGGTTAGCCATGGCTGAAACACCTAAACTCTCCGTCGAGAAAGCACTCGAAAAACTGCGCAGCGCCGATGCGCCGAAATCCAGGGACGTGCGACGCACTGAGGAAATGGACGCCCTTGATGACGAGATAAAGCGCTTGAGGGCGCAACGACTTCGCCTGGACCGGCAGTCGGGACGTTCGAACAAGAGAGATTGACGTGGATCTGGAAGGTTCGAACCTCCTCCTGCGCAGAGGACGTTGCGAATCGTTCTCAGATGAGCGTTTGATACGCCTGCCGCGCGCATTCAAACTTTGTGCACCTCTTGTGCTGGAATCCGCGTTACTTCGTCGGGTTGGGCGTCTAAATTATTCTGGCTACGCGTGCGAGGCCACGTGGCTAGCACCGTAGTTCTTCAGTTCCAAAATCCAATTTTGACAGTCCAATCAGCACGGTTGACAGGACACCTCTTCCGTCAAAATTAGACGTTATCCAGCCCATCCTGCTATCCTGGGCTTTACACCCTCGGACTTTGCCAAATGGCCATGCATGATTTCGAGAAGGCGACGCGCGTGCTGGACGCCTTGAAAGCTGCCGAAGATCAACCGGCGCAATTGGCCTTGCCGATACTGAACGGACTGGTCGGCCTGGTTCAGGGAAGTGGCGAGCAGCCGCTGGAGGTCGAAGAGGCGCGCTCTGGTGCATTCATGGCGATCTGCGAGGTCGGCAAGGCGCTGCACCGCGGCCAGCCTGCGGACCAGCTTTGGTCGGCGGCGATCGGCGCCACGGAGCGCTGGATGTCGCTCACGAAGTGAGGCCTGCCCTCACCGCCTGATCCTCAGGTCCCGACGCGCAAAGCTGAACCTTGCTTGCGCAGATAGGCAATGACCGAAAGTGCCGTGATACGGCCAGTTTTCGGGTTCTCCGAGGGAATGTTCTCTATCGTCATCGAAAAGCGTGCGGAGTCCGATTCCACTTCAACGCGGTGCACGTTGCGGGTCACGGTTGGATCGGCCCAGATCTGCAGCATGGTCCGGTCCGGCCCAAGGCCCGCCAGCGACAGCGCCACGGCAACATTGAGATTCGCCGGGAAGCCCTTGGCGGCATCACGGGCGGTGCCCTCGAAAATCTTCAAGGGCTCGGTAATGCCCGCAATGTCGATGTTGTTTTCGACCAGATAGGGAGCCCCGGCGAGGCCGTTGAGCGGCTTTCGCGTCACCATCCTGACCGACTGGATATTGCCTTCCGCCGCGGCAGTGACCGCGTCGAGACCGATCAGCGCACCGGTCGGCACGACGATCTGGCCGCCGTTCTGCCTGGCCAGTGCAATGAGATCCTCGTTCTCCAGAAGCGCGCCCACGCTCAGGACGATCGCAGTTTTACCGCGGTTCACGAACGGGATGACAATCGATCGAACGAGCTTACTGGGTGCGCACTCGATCACGATATCGGCCGCCGCGCAGAGATCGTCGATCGGCAAGACGGCCGGCGATCGCTTCAATTTGCCGAGAAAATCGCCATGCTTGGCCGGGTCCTGTACCGATACCGCCGCGAGGACCAGACCGTCGATGCCTTGATCCAGGGCTTCCACGACCTTCCGCCCGATTGGACCAAGGCCGACGACGGCGACGCGCCGAGATGGGTTGGGCATCGTACGAACTCCGCTGAAATTGCTCATGTGCCCTGCATAGCATTTCCGGGACGCGCGTCGAGAATGGCAACGCGGTCACCGGGCATGTCAGCACATTGGCCGGGATGTTTCGGGGCGCCTCGCCAGAATCCTGGCCGAGTGCCTATCCGGGCACGTTTTGCTTTGGGAACATCAGCAGGGGCCGGAAGATAAACCGGCCATAGTATTCGTAGTGCCGCTGAGTGGAGATCGCCAATTTCAGGGGCGTTGCATAGCTGCCCTCGAACGTCAGCGACGGCGCCATCGTCCACGAGAACCCCACCCCGATCGAACTCAATTCGACGATGCCGGGGAATGTGGAGAACACCGCGCCCCAATCGGTGAACACATACGTGTCCAGGCCCTTGAGAATGTACGACCAGTTGTAGTGCAGTTCAGCGTTGACGTAATAGCCGCTGTCGCCGGCCACCGCATTGGTGGGATAGCCGCGCACGGTGGTCGGGCCGCCGATCGAAAAGATCTGGTCGCCGGGCAACAGCTTTGTCGGCGAATACTGCCAGCTGCCCAAGAGATTGGCGCTGAAATTGGCAGGTCCCGTCCCCGTCGCTATCGCACTGCCGGTGTATGTGTTGAAGGTTCGGTTGCCGTTCAGAATGTAATCGTGCCATTCGATGTAGTTCATCGACGGCGAGACGGTGATGGAATAATTGTTGCCGGAATTGGTCAACGAAAACCCGCCCGTGGTTCGCTGATAGCGGTCGCTGGTTACCGCAACGGTGCTAAACCGGCTTACTGTATTGCCGTCGGTCTGGGCCGCATTGAGCAGCAGCAGCCAGTTTTGTGTAACCCAGGCCGGCTGGCTGAAGTTGATGGAGGCCTGGGTCGACCGCCCGGTTACGTCGAGCGCAACGAACGGTCCGTCGATGATCTTGATCTTGCCTTGCGTGTAACTCACGCCGACGCGGCCGCCCCAGGGGTTTACTGGAATGTTGTAGGCGACGTTGCCGTTGAGATTGCCGTCCGACCTCACCCCATAGAACGTCAGGCGATCGTCCACGCCGAACAGGCCGTGACGTCGGTAAAACGCGCCACCCTCGAACCGGCCAGTGTTCTGGACACCCTGATTGTCGGTAAATAATTGCAGTGTATCGGTGGGTGGTTCGATAACGGCGAATTGCAGGTCGGTCAGGCCGAAGCTGGTCCCCGGCTGCAACAGCTGACGGCGTCAGATCATTCCGCTGCTTTTGATTGGTTGTTGTTCAAAGCCCCAACGGGCTTGTATGAGTTTTTGAAAATGAAATTTTAGAATGCGTTTTATGTAGTCTTTAGAAATCGTCGCGGTCAAGTCAAGCCACACGTCAACAACAAAATAGCCTCCCCTAAATGGGTTAGGCGTTAACCAGTAATCCTACGTGACTTGATTGATCGTTACGCCGAGCAAGCTGACCAATTCCGCTTGCCGCTGCACTCCTGTCTTTTGAAACACCGATTTCAGGTGAGATCGAATCGTGTTCTGAGCTATTCCGGTTGTGGACGAAATCTGTTCGATCGATTTGCCTTCGGTGATCTGACTCGCCGTGCGTGCCTCCGCCGGTGTGAGATCAAAAAGGGCCTGCAACAATGGCGACGCCGGGCTGGTGCTTGGCACCATCGACGTGATGAAAACGATCGACAAGGCACCGGTGAAAACATCCCGTCCGCCGCCGTGCAAGGGCACGACGTGAGCGACAAAAGCCGGGTCAGTCCTGGTGGCTCGGACCGGAATGGAGCGGCCGATTCCATTCGAGGAACGCCCGCCGCTCGAAATGGCTTCCATCAGCAATGTCTGAGCCGGTTCGGATGTAAATTGAATGAGGTTTCCCGCGCCGACGCGGACATGACCCTTGCTCGCGAGGAAACCGGCATTGGCCGAGATAACGCGACCAGTGGACGCCAACGCCGCAGCCGGCAAGTCGATCGCGTCCAGCGTCGCGACTGTCGATATCGCCCGATCCAGCCCCAGTCGCGCCGAGAGGACCGATGCCCGTGCAAGATGCGGACGCAAATGATCCAAGGTCTCCGCAACCGAACGCGGCACCGGGCCCTTGCTGTGAGCCTTCTCGATCGAGAACACCAGCGTATCGCCGGCCGGTGAACGTATCGACGTTCCAACGCACCATCCAAGTCCACGAGGGCGCAACAGTTCGGTATAAAAATCGGAGGCGTCGATCTCCTCCATCGTCAACTCGTCCAGATCGGTCAGGAACCTCGGTTCGTCGATTGGAACGAGGCGCTGGCCGCGTGGATTGTCGAGATACCATTTGCTGCCGGTCCATTCCGCGATGAACCCCTCAATGGATCTGGATGACAGCCATCGGGGATCTCCAGGGCCAGCCGCGAACAGCAGCGTACCCTCGGCATCGGCTATTTCCGCCAGGCGATCGAGGATGGACCGCCATTTCTCCGGAACGACCGCCGCTTCATAGATCTCGTCTATGAATGGATCTATCGCCACTGCCCCCTCACCCTTCTTGCCCGCCGGCTTTCAAAGCCAGCTCGCCCGGTATGAATGGATTGCCAGATTTTCCCGGTCAACTGGTATCGTCGATCATCGTAAGCAAGCACGATTAATTCAACCGTGCAGATCGCAGACCGTCACGTTGTGCACATCTCCCGCGAGCGAACATATTCAACTCTGGTAGCCCGACCACGTGGACCGGCATCCGTAGTTCTACGTGATGTCGACTGAAAATCCGCGTTGCGTCTGCCGCCGTCATGGTCTCGAAAAGCACTGATCCATTTCGGCAAGAGCCGGGTGAGGTTGGAAGTTCCGGGAAATGTCAAAACCTCTGCATGATAAACCCTGAGAGGTTTTCAGCCACTCCATCAACTTCAGGACGTTTGCTGCACGCGTCGGCGATGAAGCTCCGACCAGCGATATCGGCGGCCATGACGGCGCGCAGCTCCACGCGGATCGACCGCTGCTGTGACACATCCGGCTTTCGTCTTTGCTTGTTGAAGAATATAGATAATTTCAGACACGGAAGAACCGGACAGACTCTCCCCGCCCATCAATTTGGAATAGCCCGTTGAACGCCCGTCGCTGCATCGCCTTTGTCGCCCTGCTCGCTTTCACCGCGCCGTTTTTCACAGGCCCCGCCGTCGCCCAGAGCGCAATGGCGGCGGCTGTCGCCAAGCCGGTGTCGCTGCCGGACATCGCGATCGGCTCGCCGAAGGCGCCAGTGACCATCACGGAATACGCGTCGATGAGCTGCTCGCACTGCGCCGCCTTCGGCGAGAACGTCTTTCCGATGCTGCGCTCCAAATATATCGACACCGGCAAGGTCCGCTTCGTGTTCCGCGAGTTCCCGCTCGACGTCGCGGCTGCGGCGGCCTCGATGCTGGCGCGCTGCATCGCCAGGAACGATTCGGAAAAATATTTCAGCGCCATCGAGGCCCTGTTCAAGCTGCAGGACCGGCTGATCAGGCAGACCAAGGAAACCCTGAATTTCGTCGGCAAGCTGAACGGGATGAGCGAACATGACGTGGTAACTTGCGAGAGGGATCAGGCGATGCTCGACAAGCTCGCCGCGGATCAGAAATACGCCCACGAAACGCTCAAGGTCGATTCAACGCCGACCTTCTTCCTCAATGGCGAGCGGCTGAAAGGCTCGATGTCTTTCGAGGAACTCGAAGAGCGGATCAAGCCGCTGCTGAAGAAGTAACGACTGCGCCGCGCCACGCCTCCCCCTTGTTCTGCGGCGCGCCGTCGTTGATGATGGCGTCAACAAACATAAAATCGGGGGGCGTCATGGCGGCCGTTCTGCAAATCTTGCTCGCTGCGGCGCTGCTGCTGGGCGGCGTCCCGACGGCCTCGGCACAGAACTATCCGAACCGCCCGGTGCGCGTGGTTGTCGGGTTTCCCGCCGGCGGCCCGACCGACGTGATCGCGCGCATGGTGTCGCAAAAGCTCTCCGATGCACTCGGCCAGCAGTTCTTTGTGGAGAATATCGGCGGCGCCGGCGGCAACACTGCGTCCGGCCAGGTCGCCCGCGCGACGCCCGATGGCTACACCATCATGGTCGTCAGCACCGGCTTTGTGGTCAATCCCAGCCTCTACGCCAAGGTGCCGTACGATGCGGTCAGGGATTTCGCGCCGGTGACGCTGGTCGCGGTTTCCCCGAACGTGGTGGTGGTCAACCCGTCGGTGCCAGCCAAGTCGCTTCCGGAATTGGTGCAACTGATCCGTGACAATCCCGGCAAGTACGGTTTTGCCGGCCCCGGCGTCGGTTCGACGCCGCATCTGGGGGGTGAGCTGTTTCGGCTGGCGTTCAGCCTCGATCTGGTGCACGTGCCGTTTACCGGCGCAGCGCCTGCGATCCAGTCAACCGTCGGCGGACACACGCCGATCGCTTTCACCGCGCTGCCGCCCGCCCTTTCGGCGGTGCAAGCTGGCCAATTGCGCGCGCTCGGCGTTGCCGCAAGCGAGCGCGCTGCGCAGTTGCCAGACGTGCCGACCTTTGCCGAACAAGGCATCAAGGACCAGGAGGCCGACACCATCACGGGCATCCTTGCGCCGGCGGGAACGCCGAAAGAGATCGTCGACCTGCTCTATCGCGAAATTGCCAAGGCGGTCGGGCAGGCAGACGTGAAAGAGCGCCTGACCGCGCTCGGATTCAAGCCGGTCGCGAACCGGCCGGAGGAATTCGGCGCCCGCATCAAGCTGGAAATGGAAAAATGGGGCAAAGTGGTACGTGACGCGAAGCTCAGGATAGAGTGACGCGTCACTTCATTCCGGCGGTTCCTGTACGACATTCATGAACGTCAGGCCGATCCGGTTCTTCCTGATCCAGGCGACCCGGCACTCATGAACGATCGAGGAATCCTTCGCCATCACGAGGCGGAAGTGCTGCGGAACGAATGCAGGGTTCTCAACGTCGATCGCCGCACCCTCGAGCGAAATATTCCTCACCACGCAACGCATCACGGAGCCGCCCGATGAGACATAGGCGGGCGCCTCGATCTCGGTTCGCGGATATTTTCGCTTTTCTTCCATGCGCTCCGGCCGTGGATATCGCTCGACCTATCTAACTAGCCGAGAAACCTTAAGCAAATGGCGTGTGTGCAGCGCAACGCGATCGGCGACGATGGACCGCGACATTGTGCGGAGCGGCAGGATGGTCCTCCTCGCTTCTGCGCAGATGTGCTCCGCGTCTTCGTGGGCTTGTCGCGCGCGACGGCCCGGCGATACCCTTTTTACATAGGCGGTGACAGCGTTCGTCTATCTCGGCTGCTGGTTCCTGATGGCCGGCATCGTGTATTATTTCGTCGGCTTCGAGACCAGGGGCAAGTCGATCGAGCAGATCGACAAGGAACTGGCCGACGGGCTGAATATGTCGGCGGCGAGAGTCCGGCAGGCATAGCCTTGAATACAATGCGTCGATGGAGGCTTGGATAATTTGATCGCGACTGCTGCCGACCTTGCCGGTGACCGGGCGATCATCGCCCGTGCCGAGGCTGTTCGTCCCGATGTGGCGGCCGCGGGAAACGACATTGAGAATAAGCGCCGGCTACCGCCGGCGTTGCTCGACAGGCTGCACGACGCGCAGCTGTTTCGTCTGTTGCTGCCGCGCTCGACCGACGGGATCGAAACCGATCCCGTCACCTTCTTTCATGTCATTGAAACCATCGCCAAAGCGGATGCGTCCACAGCCTGGTGCCTCAGCCAGGCCGGCGGCTGTGCGATGTCGGCGGCCTATCTCGATCTGCCGGTCGCGCGCGCGATCTTCGGGGATCCGCGCGCAGTACTCGCCTGGGGTCCCGGGCCCAAGGTCCGTGCGATCGAATGCGAGGGCGGTTACAGGGTCACGGGCGTGTGGGCCTTTGCTTCCGGTGGTCGGCACGCGACCTGGCTCGGCGCGCATTCTCCGATCTTCGCGGCCGACGGCGCTCCCCGATTGGAAGCCAACGGCATGCCGTTGGAGCGGACCATGCTGGTACGAACCGAGGACGTCGAATGGACCGACATCTGGAACACCGTCGGCCTGCGCGGCACCGCCAGCGACCAGTTCGCGTTGAATGATTTCTTCGTTCCAACGGACCATTCCATCACCCGTGAATTCGACCGGGAATGCCGCGAGAGCGGTCCGCTCTATCGCATGGGGGCCGGCACTTGCTACCAGGTCGGCTTTGCCGGCGTTGCCTGCGGCATTGCCCGAAGCGCGCTCGACGACTTCGTCGAGGTGGCGCGCAACAAAGTGCCGCGCGGCGCCAAGGGCATCTTGCGCGACAACGCCGTGGTCCAGACCGGCCTCGCCCAGGCCGAGGTCAATTTGCGCGCCGCCAGCGGTTTCGTGCTGCAATCGATGGCCGAAATCTGGAAGGACCTCGTCGCCGGCGCCAGCATCACCGTCGCGCAGCGCATCACCGTCCGCATGGCCGCCACCAACGCCATCCACAAGGCACGCGAGGCGGTCGACTTCGCCTACAACGCGGCGGGAGCCACCGCGATCTTCGAGGGCCACCCGTTGGAGCGCCGCTTCCGCGACATCCATACCGTAACCCAGCAACTGCAAGGCCAGATCAGACATTTTGAAACCGTCGGCGCATGGATGATGGGCGTCGATGTCGATCTCACCTTTGTCTAACCCCTTTGCGGCTAAGGAGAACAAACCATGGGACTTGGCGGATTACAGCACTACACCATCGAACCTTCCGATCTCGAGCGCACCAAGGATTTCTACTGCGACGTGCTTGGACTCGAGAACGGCGACCGTCCGCCGCTCGGTTTCCCCGGCTACTGGCTCTACTCCGGCGGCACCGCCACCGTGCACCTGATGGGTACGCGTCAGCCACGCGAGGGCATCGTGGTGCGCGGTACCGAGAAGAAATACGCGGACACCGGGCGGCTTGACCACATTGCCTTTGCCGCGACTGACGTCGACGGCGTGCGCAAGCGCCTGCAGGCCAAAGGCGTAAAATTCCGGGAGAGCATCGTGCCGCGAACCGGCGATACGCAATTCTTCCTGTACGATCCCGACGGCGTCGGTGTGGAACTGAATTTCGCGAAGGCGTAGCCGGCCACCGCCGCGAGCAACGTTCGACCATTCCGCCACGCCCCAGCACTGGCCGAACTTGTTTGAATTCCGGCTTTTCGGTTTCGGCTTTGCGTTAGCGGTTCCCGACAAGGCCGCAAGTCAGCCATCAGTCGGGCGCGATCCCGTCAGGGTTTCTTCATCATTACATGGCGATTGGAACCCGCCGCGCCGCTGCGGCAGGATAGCCGGGTGCCTCGCCTTTCACCTACCCCAGGGCATGCGTGCCCGGCTATTCGCCCACGGGCATACCACTTGCCCTGCGAAAGCCAGCCCCGGACTTGATCCGGGGCGGATGACGTTCTCATGCGAACGCGCCAAGGATCGCGCGCGCTAATCCAGCCCGCGCTCGTGGCTCAGATTGACCATTTCCTGGATGAATATCTTCTTCTGCTTCTCGTCCAGGCTTGCGAATAAAGGCTCGGCGGCATCGGCCACATTGCGCTGGTCCACCGCGCGGTCATTGAGAAATTGGGCCTCGTTCCGCATCTGCTCGATGATGTCGTCGGGCGGATCGCGTTTGGCGCGCGCAATACGCAGATTGAGGCGATCGGCGCCATTATGGCCGAGATAGTGCATCGCACTGTTGAAGCCGGACCAGTTCTTCTCCTGCTCGGGCGTCAGATTCAATTGCTTCTTGATGCGCTCGATATTGGCGTCGCTGTTGGCGACGATCTGTTCGGCCGTCATTTGCGGTGCACCGGTCTGGGTCAGCACCTGCGGCTGTCTTGCTGCCGTCTTAGTCCCCTTGGCCACCTTGCCGGATTTTGCGGCATCGTCCTGCTTTGCGGTATCGCCCTGTTTGCCACCCTTCGCCGGGGCCGCTTGCTGCTGTTGCTGTTGTGCGCCGCCGGTGAGGACGCCGGTCACACCGGTCACCACCCCCACGACACCGCCGATAGCGCCGCCAAGCACGCCGCCGACCGGTCCGGCTGCCTTGTTCCCCTCCCGGGCGCCCTTTTGGACCCCCTCAACCACCTGTGCCTCCACCGTGAGCGACGCGCTAAACAGCATAAGGGCGGCCACCCCAAGGGCTGCGCACAGTCTGAGCCGCGCGCGCAGCTTCGATGTCGGGCTGGTCATTGTCTGGTCTCCATGGTCGATCGTGAGTTTCCGGCGTGGTGGTGCTGGGCCAAGGACCGCGGCCGAATCCGATTTTATCGTTTTCGCGCCGCGCGAGTCTACCTGCCGCGCCCAGCCGTCCCGGTGATGAAAACGGCGGCGTATCCCAATTTGGACACGCGGTAGGGGAACCTGCGGCGCTACTTCACATCCTCACCCCCTCCGGTGAGTTCGATAGGTGCAACGCAATATTCCGCGCCATGAGTCAGCAATGAGCGGTAGACAACGGGCTAACGGTCGTCGCTGCCTTCGATCTGCACGCAACGTTAGTTCTAGGACAGCGCCTACGTGATTTCTCGACAGACGCTGGCAATTCTGCTCTGATCGTCAATAATGAAAAATGCGCGGCGCCCGAACGGAGCCGAATAGAAAAGCAAGAACGGGAATTTCTTCATATCCGATTGGCCCATCCAGGGAGGAACGCCATGACACGGAAGAAGCTTACTCGACGCCAATTCATTGCTGCGACAGCGCTATCATCGGCGGCACTCGTGACCGCTCCCTACGTGCGCGGCGCGCACGCCGCCGGCAAGCTATCGATCGGATTTTGGGACCATTGGGTACCTGGCGCCAACAAGGCTTCTACCGATATTGTCAATGAGTGGGCCGAAAAGGAAAAGGTCGAGGTCGCCATCGACTACATCCCGAGCCAGGGTAACAAGAACCTCCTGACGATCGCCGCCGAGGCCCAGGCGAAGGCGGGCCATGACATTCTGGCGATGCCGACCTGGTGGCCGCACGCCCAGGCGGAATTGCTCGAGCCGATGAATGACGTGGTCGAGGGGCTCATCAAGCAGAACGGCGAAGTCAACGGCACCGTTCAGTACCTCGGCAAGGCCGGCAACAAATGGCTGGGCGTTCCGGCCTGCGTCGGCAGCCAGATCAAGGGGCCCTGCTCGCGCATCGATCTGATGAAGCAGCACGCCGGCATCGACGTCCAGGCCATGTATCCGGCAGGTTCGGCACCGAAAGCCGATGGCTGGACCACGGACACATTCCTGAAGGCGGCGGAGGCCTGTCACAAGGGCGGCGTTCCCTTCGGCATCGGGCTTGGCGAGACCAGCGATTCCGTCGATACCGTCGGGGCGTTCTTCCTGGCGTTCGGGGCGGAGGTCGTCGATGCCAAGGGCAACGTCGTCGTCAAGAACGACAACGTGCGGCAGGCGCTCGAATATTACAAAAAGCTGATGGCTTTTCTGCCGTCAGACGCGCCGTCATGGGACGACGGCTCCAACAACAGGTGGCTGGTCTCGGGCAGAGGCGCCCTGATCATGAATCCGCCGAGCGCGTGGGCCGTCGCCAGGCGCGATGCGCCGCAGATCGCGGAGCAATGCTGGACCCACGGCTTCCCGGTCGGTCCGAAGGGCCGCTTCGCACCGTTCCTGCCCTACTTCTGGAGCGTCTGGAGCTTCTCCAAGAACAAGGAGGCGGCAAAGAGCGTGCTGACGCGTCTGTCGCAGCCGGATGCGGTCGAGAAAATGGTGGCGGCGAGCGGCGGTTACGACCTGCCAGCCTTCGAGAAACTGACGACCCTGAAGACATGGGCCGAGGAAGGACCGCCGAAGGGCACGCTCTACCACTATCCGAATCCGCACAAGCATCAGCTGCTTTCGATCTCGGCGTCGCCCGCGCCGCCCAAGGTCGCCCAGCAGATCTACACCCAGGCAACGCTCACCAAGATGTGCGTGCGCTTCTACCGGGGCGAGCCCATGGAGAAGACGCTGGCCTGGGCCGAAGGCGAACTCGAAGGCTTCATGCGCAGCTGAGGCGATTTCGCCGCCGCGGCCCGTTGGATCTTGGGCCGTGGCAGCGTGCATCCGCCTGCCGACACGATGGGAGCCGGCGCCGCGCCGGCTTCTCGACGAGGAAACCACCCTGCTCTGAATGAAACGCGCGAGGAAGATGCATCATGGCTGATGTCGCGATTGAGCGTAACGCCGCTCCGCGAACGGCGCGCAAGCGCGCCAGTTTACGAACCGCCCTGAAGCGCAAATCGACCGCAGCCTTCCTGATGACGCTGCCGCTGATCCTGCTGATCTCGCTGCTGGTCATCTATCCCGCCTTCTACTCGCTGCATCTGGCCACCCTGAACAAGTCGATGCAGCGCTTCATCGGGCTCGGAAACTTCCAGTTCCTGTTCAAGCGGGAAACCTTCTGGCTGGTGGTCGAGCAATCCTGCATTTTCGCGATCACCGCCGTCTTCTTCAAAGCGCTGATCGGCTTCATCGTGGCGCACTTCGTCCACAACATTCCGGCCAAGGGCCAGCGCAAATGGCGCGGCATGCTGCTGGTGCCCTGGGTCATCCCACCGGCCATGAGCACATTGGCCTGGCTGTGGCTGTTCGATCCGTCGTACAGCGCCTTCAACTATTTGTTGGCCGGCGTCGGCGTCGACCGGATTCCGTGGACCGGAGAGACCGGCTGGGCCCGATTCTCGGTTATCCTGGTGAATATCTGGTTCGGCGCCCCGTTCTTCATGATCATGTATCTGGCTTCGCTGAAGTCGGTGCCCGATCAGCTCTATGAGGCCGCGGCCATCGACGGCGCCAACTGGTGGCAGCGCATCTGGTACGTGACGCTGCCGATGATGCGCAACATCATCGCGATCACGACGCTGTTTTCGGTGATCGTCACCTTCGCCAATTTCGATATCGTGCGCATCCTGACCGCCGGCGGTCCGCTGGACCGTACCCATGTCTTCGCCACCTGGGCGTTCCGCATCGGTATCGAGGGCGGCGACATTCCGCTCGGCGCCAGCGTCTCGCTGTTTATGGTGCCGATACTCGCAATCGCGGCAGTCTTCATCCTGCGCGACATCAACAAACGCGGGAACGAATCCTGATGACCAGCACCGTCGTGATCGACAAGGCCGCCCCGACCCGCCCCGTCAAACTGCGCAGCATGAGCCGCGACCGCACCTGGGCCCTGCGATGGTCGTACTTTTTCCTCACATTGTTCGCGGTGTTCGCGCTGGTGCCCCCGCTCTACATGGTGATTACGTCGCTGAAGACCAGCGCCGAAATCTCCGCGGCGACGAACCCGTGGTGGGTTTACCATCCGACATTGTCGAACTACGTCGAGTTGCTGACATCGAACCAGTTCCTTACCTTCTTCCGCAACTCGGCGCTGGTCTCGATCTTCGTCGTGACCATCACCATGCTGATCAGCGTGCCCGCGGCTTTTGCGCTGGCGCGGATGCGGTTCTGGGGCTCGGCAACGCTCGCGACCGGCGTTTTCCTGACTTACCTCATCCCTGAAACGCTGCTGTTTCTCCCCTTGTTCAAGATGTTCGTGGCGTTCGGCGACCTGACCGGGATCCAGCTGATCAACAAATGGTACGTGCTGCTGGTGATCTATCCGACGCTCACGGTTCCGTTCTGCACCTGGATCATGATCGGTTACTTCGCCTCCATCCCCAAGGAGCTCGACGAGGCCGCGATCATCGACGGCGCGTCCTGGTTCCAAACGCTGACGCGGATATTCATTCCCGTCGCCCTGCCCGGCCTGATCGCCGCGACCATCTTCGCCTTCACCGTTTCCTGGGCGCAGTTTCTCTACCCGCTGGTTTTCACGACATCGACGGATCAACTGGTGCTGCCGGTCGGTATCGTCACGACCTTGATCAAGGGCGACGTGTTCGCATGGGGCCAGATCATGACCGGCGCCCTGCTCGGCGCCGCGCCGCCGCTGATCATCTACGCGTTCCTGATGGACTATTACATTGCCGGCCTGACCGCCGGTGCGACAAAGGGTTGAACTCATGGCTGATGTGACGTTGCGCAAGGTTGTCAAGAAGTACGACGACGTCGAGGCGGTGCGCGGCATCGATCTCGATATCGCCGATCATGAGTTTGTCGTGCTGGTGGGCCCGTCGGGTTGCGGAAAATCGACCACGCTGCGGATGATCGCGGGGCTCGAGGACATCACCGACGGCGACATCATGATCGGAGGCGACGTCGTCAACGACGTACCGCCAAAGGACCGCGACATCGCCATGGTGTTCCAGAACTACGCGCTCTACCCGCACATGACGGTCGCGGAAAACATGTCGTTCGGGCTGCGGCTGAAACGCTATCCGAAGGCCGAGATCAAGACCCGGATCGACGAAGCCGCGCGCATGCTCGACATCGTCGAACTCGTCGACCGCAAGCCGAAGCAGCTGTCAGGCGGCCAGCGCCAGCGCGTCGCCATGGGCCGCGCCATCGTGCGTAATCCGAAGGTGTTCCTGTTCGACGAGCCGCTGTCCAACCTCGACGCCAAGCTCCGCGTCCAGATGCGGATCGAGATCAAGAAGGTGCATCAGAAGGTTCGCACCACAACGGTTTACGTTACCCACGACCAGGTCGAGGCGATGACGCTCGCCGACCGGGTCGTGGTGATGAACCATGGCCGGATCGAACAGATCGGAACGCCGAACGAGCTCTATCACAAACCCGCCACCAAATTCGTCGCAAGCTTCATCGGTTCGCCGGCGATGAACTTCATCCCCTGCCGGCTCGAGGAAGCCGGCGGCAAGCTGCATATCCGGATCACCGACCGTCTCGCCTTCCCGCTGCCGCCTAAACGCGCCGCCAGATACCAAGGCGTGTCGCGGACCGACAAGCTGCTGCTGGGGCTGCGGCCCGAGCACATCACGGAAGCCAGCCCGCATGCCGAGCCGGGTGTCGAGAACTTCGATGCTGTGCTCGATGTGACCGAACCGATGGGAATGGAGACGCTGATCTACTTCCCGATCGACGGCACGCAAGTTTGCGGCCGGGTCAATCCCAACGCCGGCGCACAGGATGGCGCCCCGCTCCGATTGGCAGTGGACCTCAACAATATGCACCTGCTAAACGAGGTGAGCGGCGCCGTCATTTGACGGCGGAGACAACCGTCACCCAAGGGCAGGAAATGGCGACCAACAAGAAGAAAATCTTCGTCACGGAATCGATGTCACAGCAGGGGCGTGCGTTGCTCGACGCACGCGAGGATATCGAACTCGTCGAATTCCCCAACATGATCTCGCAACCGGATTTCCAGGCCAAGCTCAAGGAGCATGCGCCGGTCCACGGTGTCGCCCTAGGCGGCACCCGTTTCGGTGAAACGGAGCTGGAAGCTTCCAGGGACATGTTGGTGGTGACCCGGATCGGCGTCGGTTTTGATGCCGTCGATGTGCCGGCGTTGAGCCGCCGCAAAGTGCCGCTGATGGTCGCCGGCACCGCGAATTCGCCCTCCGTTGCCGAGTGCGCATTGTTCATGATGCTGACATTGGCAAAACGCGCGGTGGAAATGCACTCCATCGTCAGGGACAACAAATGGCCGAGCCGGCTCGGGATGCTGCCCTACGACCTCTATGGCAAGACCGTCCTGATCGTTGGCTTCGGCCGCATCGGCACCCGCACCGCCAAGCGCTGCCAGGCGATGGAAATGAACGTGCTGGTTTTCGATCCCTACAAGCCCGCGGCCGACATTAAGGCCGCCGGCTGCGAGCCGGTCACCGATCTCGACGCGGCGTTGCCGCGCGCCGACTTCGTCAGCCTGCATTGCCCGAAGACCCCGGAGACGGTTGGAATGATCAATGCCGCGCGCTTGAGGCGGATGAAGCCGACCGCCTATCTGATCAATACCGCGCGCGGCGGCATCGTCGACGAACCCGCGCTGCATGACGCGCTGGTGTCCGGCAAACTTGCCGGCGCCGGGCTCGACGTGTTCGAACAGGAGCCGCCGCCCGCCGGCCATTCGCTGTTCGCGCTTCCGAACGTCATCTTCGCACCCCACGTCGCCGGTGTGACCAGGGAAGCCGTCGATCGCATGAGCGAACAGACCGCGCGCAATATCCTGAGCGTGCTCGACGGCGATCCGTTGCGTCAGAACGTTATCAATCAGGACGTGCTCTGACCGATCCGGCATGATCAAACCGGGCGACGGCTCAACCATCGAGCCGCCGCCTGGGATGTTTCATACCGGCACAATTATAAGGAAACCTTATTCCGTATGACGGGCTAACCGCGCAGGTCCGCGCCCGGCATAGCCGGTTCTGCGCCTGAACGGACAAAACTCAGCCTCATTCGGAAGCGAGGAAAAGATACCGGGCGGCAACGGGGACACCGATTCCGCACATGGTGCATCAAGATATTGATTTTCAACGATAAATTTAGGGAGACGCATTCGTGCGCACAATCTGATGTACAATGACCTAAGAGACGCATTGTCTCTGCGCTAGCCTATCTAAGCCGCATGCGTACCAGTGCTTTCGAACCCTGCATCCCGAGCCGCGCCACCAAGGTTCCGACCTCCAAAAGCTGGATCCATGAGGTGAAGCACGACGGCTACCGGCTGATCGTGCATCGCGAGGGCAAGCGCGTGCGCCTGTTCACCCGCAACGGTTTCGACTGGAGTGACCGCTACCCGCTGATCACCGAGGCGGCGCTGCGCATCCGGTCAACGTCGTTCGTCCTGGATGGTGAAGCGGTGCTGCTCGGCGTCGACGGGATCTCCGACTTCGACGGCCTGCATTCCCGGAAGCACAATGACGAAGTGCAATTCTACGCCTTCGATATGCTGGTGAGCGACGGCGAAGATATCCGCAAGCTACCGCTCACCATGAGGAAGACAAACCTCGCCCGGCTGCTGGCGCGGCGCGTTGACGGCATCTTCATTTCGGACTTCGAGCGCGGCGAGATCGGGCCAGAGCTTTTCCGGCACGCCTGCATTATGGGGCTTGAGGGCCTGGTGTCGAAGCTCGCCGACCGACCATATCGGCCCGGCAGGTCACCCAACTGGGTGAAGATCAAAAACCCCGCCTCTCCCGCCATGCTGCGGGCCAAGGATGCCTTCTCATGAATGTCTGGGTCTACGTCGACACGAGCAAGCAGGTCGGAGATATCGACCATCTGCAGGTATTCGCGAGCGAGGCCGCAGCCGAGGCTTGGTTTCGAGATCACGATCCTGAGGGCGTAGCCTTTGAATACCCGATCAGGGACGAGCCGGCCTGACGGACGAGCAAATACCCCGGCTGACTCGCCGGCGCGATCCTGAGGCCCCCAGCGAGACGTGGCACTCTGGTACGATGACGTCAGGGTCGGGACGATCGCGGCCGTAGAGAGCCTGCTTTGGAGCGCACCGCTCCTGCATTCCGGCGCAGCGTCACATGCAACTGGAAGCCCATCGCATCGAGTACTCTAAAAATCGTCGTGAAGTTCGGTTTTTGTGGATCGCGTGCAAACGCACGATGAATGCTTGTCCTCGCAATCCCAGATTTCTCCGCAAGGTCAGAAATATTGTAAAGGTGGGTGGCTGCGCCAATGGCATGAAAAATTTCGGCGACATCCGATTTCGTGAAAGCTTCATTTATAAGATCGGCAGCCGCGCGTCGCGAAGCCGGCTGTGGCCGAGTTGGGCACCCGATCGATGTTTTGGGCATGTAATCCCTCTAATAAAATAGGCCGGCATTTCTGCCGGCCTACTTTACTAAAGACGATGTGATAGGGCGAGGTCAGTATCTCGCTGCGATTGGCGCGCCGTAGCCGCCGAAGCGATAATTCAGGCGCAGGGTGACCATATCCACGTCTTGGCTGATCCGGTTATTGACAAAAGCGGCGGGAACCGCTGCAGCCGTGAACGTATTGTTGGCATCACCCATGAACAGATGGTTGTATTCGACACCGAACGACCAGTTTGGTGTGAAGCCGTACTCCAGTCCAACACCGATGGTGCCGCCCCAGCGGGTTGCGCTAGCTGAGGCCAGTTCAGCGCCGGTAAGGGTACTGAGGATGCTAAAGCGGTTGCTCGTCACTGCCGCGCCGCCCTTTACGTACAGCAGCGCTGCATTCCAGGCGTAGCCTATCTGGCCGGTAAAGAGGCCAATACCATCGGTCGTGGTGCGAGTGGAGAACGCGGGATTGATGATGCTGATGCGCTGGTTGCTGAGATCCGCCCAATCACCCTGAGCTTCCAGGCCAATCACCCAAGTGCCCGACTGCCAACGATAACCGATCTGCCCGCCAGCGAGGCCGCCCGACCGTTCCCGGCAACCGTCAGCGACGACTACGCCAGCCACATCGACGAAATCCCAGCAGTTGCGGCTCTGACCCCAACCGCCGTTGCCGCCGATGTAAAAGCCGGTCCAGTCGTAAATCGGGGCCACCATCGGAGGCGGTGCCTTGGTATATGGCCGAGCGGCCATATCAGCAGCCGTGGCGGGAGCGCCCAATCCGAGCGCAATCAACCCGACCGTCCCCAGCAAAAACTTTTTCATCATAACTTCTCCATCCCCGTCGCCTTATCGCGACCGTCAACCGCAGTGAATTGCAACTTGCTTGATTTTCCTGGAAAAGTCCGTGCCTGGGGGGCAACAGTCCGTTTTTCAATTGTGCCCGAACTGTGACGGCACGGAGCACCCCGTGCCGTTGTCAGCTCGGATTAGGGGCCGAAGGCCTGGTCGGCCGGTCACCCAACTGGGTTAAGGTCAAAAACCCTGCCTCTCCGCCATGCTGCGGGCCAAGGATGCCTTCTCCTGCTGGATGGCGATAAGCCCCAGTTGACGCGGCGCTGCTTTCCTGAAGCTCCGAGCGAGACATGGCACCTTTGGTATGACGATGTGCGTGTGGGGACGATCGCCAAAGCGGAGGGGCTAAGGGGTTTCACCTATTGGACCTGGGACTGCGGTTTCAGCATTAACGGCGCCAGTCGCGACCACCGATCCGGCGCAGCCGCGACCTATGAGGACGCGCGCGTGGCCTTCCTTGCCGCCTGGGCCGAATACCTTCCAAGGCGAATACCAGAGGACTTTGACAACTGGCGCCATGAAGCCGCCTGGACAGCCGAGAAGTATGCGCGCTGGGACCGCGACGAACGAACCGCTCCGCCGTGGCCGCTGCCTGGGTTCATGTTCCGGGCGAAGAAAAACCCGCCTCTGCCCGACGTCCCCTAATCAGAAAAAGCCGCCACATCGATATTTTCAGCGCTCAGCGCCTCATAAATTAACAGCGCGGCCGCTACGCTCTTTATTGCTGCCTCGTGATACCTGATCAACCTTCGGGTTGTCGCTCGCATACGGGGCTCTCTGCGATCCCACTGATCGAAAGTGAGATCTGCATTGTCTAACATTTCCTCGATCCGGTAGCGGTCGTCAGCGTCTCCACCCTTGGAAAGGCCTAGCAATACGGCTTCAGCTTCCGCACCGGCCATTTTCGCGAGGATAAAGCCACGCCAGGGCAGGTTAGGTTTGCGGTATCGCCCCCGCGCTCTCCAACCTGACAAAATCCCGGACTCGTCCGGGTCTTCAATGTCAGCGAAGCCCGCGAACTGACCATCCCGGACGATCGACGCGCCGCCGCACTTCAAGCCCAGTGCGCGGCCTATTACGGCGTGCCCAGCTTCGTGAATGGCGGTGTGTCGAAGGTCGTTCAATTTCGTCAACAGATTCGACAAATCAGTTTCCTTTTCAGACTCTGAAACAACCTTGAAGGTTGTGCGTTCCGAAATCGGGATCTGCAGCCTGCAAACACGCGAACGCTTCCTCTCGCGTCGCGCCGTCAGCCATCATCGTTAATAAATTTGACAATAGCTGCGTTGAGTTCAGGTTTCTGTTGGCTTCATCGTCGTCCACATTAAGGCACGTCCCTAAACGGGAAACCCGCCGGGCGTGAACCGGCGGGCTTGAACTTTGAAGCCGACTATCTCAAGCGCAGTCGTTACCCCACAAAACGCGCCGCTGGACGGAAACCGAAGTGGCTGCATTACGTTCAATGGCTCAGGCCGGAAAAGACGCCCGCAGCATCGGCATAGAACTTCACAGGTCTTTTATGGGCGTCCGAGCCAAGGCCAAGAAACTTTAGCTTACCTTGCGTCGCATGAGGGTATGATCGTGGAGGAAGGCCCCTCTCGGGAAAACGACATCATGATCGCGACGATAGCCGGGCTTGTTAGCCTGGATGATTCCTTATCAGCAATTTCGTTAGATCGCCGTGTCAGGTTGCTGAGAGGGCGGCCTGTTCGCTGCACGGCACGAACATCGGCATGGGCCGAGACGTCGCGCGCCAGCGGTCTAGGAAGGCGCCTAAGTGCGGGCGTACATCCCTTTCAGTTTCCAGGCACTCGATCAGACTTTGAAGCGATGCGTTGTGGCCTGCCGGATCGACCCTGCCGCTCAGGAGCGCCCACCGAATGTACAATACGAAAAGATTGAGGCAGTCACCTTCGCAGTAAGCGCGAACGTTGTCGATCTCGCCGCGCCGAACCATCGCCTCGACCTCAGATCCATGGCCGCCGATCTTGCCTGGAAGTCCGAGAGCGACCGCAACATCATCCAAGCTCATCGAAGCGCACGCCCTGTAGTCCGAGAGCTGCTCCATCAAGTCACAATGCCAGTCCGGAGCAAACCGCTGCATGTAGTTGTCCCACTTTGTACCTTGCTGGTACCAGCTATGCGTGGAGATGCCGTAGATCATAGCGCGGGCGCGAAGCACCGGAAGGTCAAACCCTTTGCCATTCCAGGTAACCACTCGCGGCGCGCGTTCCGCGAAGTACTGCCAAAATTTCGAAAGGAGGCGCTGCTCGTCCCAATCTGCGTCACCACCGGATCGACAACACTCAACCGCGTACCTCACTGGAAGTCCCTTGTCGTACTCGATACGCGCCTCAACGAAGGAGATCGCAACGATCTGATGCCAGATAGGCTTGGGCGGAAACTTTCCGTCATTCCATTCGGGAATAAGCCTGCGGTCTGGGATAGTCTCGATGTCAAGGCAAATGATCCTATCGTGTTCCACGGTTCAAGCTCCGTTCAATGCTGGCAGTTGAAAACGTTGAGGGCGCGAGTCCAGCTTTCAACCTCGCTGTCGGCGCGCAGGAAGTCCGCCGTGCTCAAGCGGATCGAGGCATGCACGCCCGAAAAGAACGCGACTCGCTCAAGGGACAGCGAGACGCACGCGGTGATGTCGAAGTCAGTGGCCGTGTAGGCGTAGGCGCCAGAGCCGGTTCTGGGGTTTCCGCGGACAAAACGAAAATCCCATTTCCCGTGATGCGCTCGCTCGCGTCCTTTGACCTGGACGCGGCAATACCGCCTCTTTCCGAGGTCAACGCCAATGTCATAGGGCGCATCGCGGCGGGCACCATGGGCATCGAACCCTGCCTTGAGCAGCTTCGCGATGACAAACGCTTCCGCAGCGTCCCCGGACCGAATGTCGCTCCGAACCGGCCTTGTGGGCTGCCGAATATCCTCGGCGAACAATGAGAGTTGAGCCATAGGCGTTTATCCTTTTGGAATTCAGGCGTGCGAAGTCGCTCCTCCCATTCAGAGCAGCAGCGGAGAAGTCACGCGATGAAGGCTGTCAGAATGGAATTTCGTCGTCGTCAAGCGTCCGGGCTGGCGGGATGTCGCTGTCGTCGAGTGTCGGAAGCTCCGCGCCGTTTACCCAGACAATGGTGCTGCTGTTGCGGGCTTTGTTGGGAGCAGGAGCGAACCTAGGGGGCAGCGATCCTTGAAAGATAGATGCTCGCCGCGGCTGCGTGCCACCCGGCTCCACCGATAGAAGGACGGTACGGGAGGAGCGATAGTTCACTTTGGTCAAATAGTCGTATTCGTACTCGTAAATCTCTGACTCGCAGGCCCAAAACAGGTAGTCGGCCCCAAGTAGCATAACGCCGTGATCAGCGAACCTCTCCAAGCGGGCAGCGATGTCGTCTGCCGTCTTAAGGCGATTGAGTTGGAATTGTAAACTGGGGTCTCCATCCCAAGCCTCCGGCACATTCACGTCCAACTGTTTTCCGAAAATTTTCCACCGCTTGTTCGAATTCCACCAGAAATGTGCGCGCCGCGTCGTCGCGGACCGGGGCCTTCAAATGCCACCGGAGGTTTTCGGCTCCCGTGAGAAGTTCCTCCAGTCGCGCCCAATCCAGTTTGCGCAGCATGATGGTTCCCGGCTCGGGATCGCCACCGCTATCATCAGTCGCCTCTGCGGTCGGAGGATTACGAAAGTACTCTTCCGTCACCTGCAGCTTGTTTATCACTTGCTGAAGTGTCTCCAACTTCACCTCCTCTCCGCGGTCAATCTTCGACAAGGTTTTCCGGTCAACACGCGTCTTCTCGAACGCGTCCATCCGCGTAAACCCTTTGATTTTCAACAGCTCTGAAAGGGCTCCGGGGCGGGGGCGTACTTTGATTTTGGCCATGTGAAACCTCCCAATGCGGAGAGAATGGCCCTAAAAAAGCGGAAAGAATAGCGGAATTATCTGAGGACTTTTATGAACGGCGTGCGGAATTTTCTGTGTCGAAGGGATTTTTGGTGAGTTCGGGTAAGTTGTTCGTGCGCAAAGACGGGACCAAGCCCACCCCCCAAATCGCTGTCATTTAGCCCCAAACACTAATGGAGGTGGGCTGAACAATGAAGTTGCTATTCTGAGTAGGAGGAGAAAGACTTCGCTCGCTCGCAGTAAAGCGTTGAATCACTCAACAACGGTAAGACGTGGTGAACACGCTCGGAGCTGCCAGGTCCACTTTCTCTGTTTTCTTGACTTCAAAGAATGCCGAAACCCGGCACGCCTCATAATAATTTTTCGACGTCATGTAGGTTGGTAAGAAAAGGTTTCTGGTTTCCTTCAGCATCCGCTGCGCAGCGTCAGGCCAGCCCGGATCGCAAGCTGGAGTGAGCCCCTCAAACTCGTGAACGATTCCGGTCTCAATAGCTGCCGCGCAGCCCAAGGTATCTTCCGTCCCCTTCTCGGTCTCCAGAAACGATTTGGAGTAACCGGTGCGATCAGCAAAGATATCGACCGTCCGCGCGTCGATCCTCGCAAGACCGTCGGCGTAGGCTCGGAGGACGTCCGCTGTCACTTGTTCTGGCAATTCACCCCGATCGCGGTGCGTCGGATGCAGCAGAAATTCTGCGCCTGCCTTCGCCCTACGCAACCCCGCTGCCATATAGACCAACAACGCAGATGAAAAACACTCGGCGGTCGCCGTCGCTACGATCGGAACGGGTAGCGCCCTCAGTAGGGTGTAAATGGCGAAACCTTCCTCCGAACTTCCGCCGGTCGAAATGATATCGATGCTGAGCGCACTATAAGATCCTGCAGTGTCCAGCTTTTCACGAATAGCCCGCACTGATATCGGTTTGTCCGGGCCAACTGCGCCCTTTAATGTGAGTTCTAAAATCATGACCGACGTTTCCCTGCTCCCTCGCCAGACGACGTCAAGTCGGGCCCCTGCAGATCCGACAATCCGTCGGGGCGATATCCATAAGCGCGCCAGCAAGGCGCAAAGAAAGCATCGTCGCACCTAGTATTCTCGACGACCGCATCTGAGTGCCTAAGCCGCAATACTTCGGCCATGGTGACACAATGCTGCGCGTAGTCGCGCGTTTGCAAAGCACCCTCCGGACAGGTTTTGTCCAGCCTGAGTGCATGGGCAAAACATTTCGCCGCTTGTTGCTCGTAGTGTTCGGCGATCTCTAGGTCCGAGTACTGTTTCCCCATCGAGCCCTCCTTTATACAAAAAGAATCTGATACGTCGGCGGTGGCTTTGCGTCATCCATTGGAACGGCACCGCGGGCCATGGTCAACGCGACCATGCCGTCAATACGTCCTGCGCTTCGATTCTTAGACAGCTTTCTGTTTGAGGCATCCTTCCCGTCGACAACGCAATTCGCTGCGCACATAGAAAGGACAGGATGCCCGCCGTGGGCGATCCGGGCGTTGAGGATGTCACCCTCGAGTTCTCGCAGCGCTGGACTCATGGATTGAGTGCCTTGCCCAAATTCCTTGAACCGCTCCGCAATAAACGCTTCATTAAAGCCAGCTTTCAAAAGCCATGGCTTCAAGTGCTTCATGTTCCAGCGATCGAAGGCAATCGTCCGAATATTGTATTTGTCAAATTCACCCCGCAACCAGGACGCCACATATTCATAGTCAACTGATTTGCCCGGCGCTGCCAGGAGAAATCCCTGCTCGTGCCACAGGTCGTAAGGGACACGATCCTTGCGTCCCCGTTCCGCTAAGCCATCTCCGGGAAGCCAGAAAGTTGGCTTTACATGCCACACACCATCGCCATTCGGCTTGCCGATTAGGACACATGCCGTGAGGTCTCCGACCTCACTGAGGTCCAAAGCACCCCAGACAGGAATCTGCTTCGAGAATTCCATCACCGGACCCGAGCACGACTTCCACAGTTCGCGCGAGATGAATGGGGACGCGGCTTCAACTCGGCGGTTCAAAACTAGATTTTCAAACTCAGACTGTCGCGCCGGCATTCGCCTAGCGTCTTCCGCCATCGCCAGAACTTCTTTTTTATTCATAAAGATATCGAACGCCGGGTTTGCGGCCCGGATGGCATCAACTGAAAAGGGGTCTAGTTCTGACGAAGCGGTATGCAGGCGCAAAACCGTGCGCGGATCGTTACCAGCGGCAGCATCGTCAATAAGGACGCTAAGCAAGTCCGCATCGGTAGCTGCCTGGGTTGAAATGATCACAGTCAAAGGCTGGTCCTGCATGGCGGTTGCCAATTCCATCGCCTCAAACAGTTCTGATCGAGCGCCGCGCACCTGACCGAGCTCATCAGCGATATGGAGCGCTGGCGACAAACCTAAGGCCGTTGGGGCGTCTGCCGAGAGCGCCCGGTAAACCGTGCCAAGTCCCTCGCAATAGAGCTGCTTGCCGCTTTCACGAATCCCAACATGCTCAATCAGCAACGGCGAGAGGCGAACTATTTTCGAGGCAATCGAAAATAGAATTGCAGCCTGATCGCGTGACAGCGCCGTGCTGTACAATTGAGAATTCGCTCGCGCTTCCGGGCCGCAGAGGTGCAGCAACACGATTAAGGCAGATTGGGAAGTCTTTAGGTTTTTCCGGCCCCTGCTGATAATCGCTCTCCGGGTTGTTGCGCGTTTATTGTCGTAAATGGCGATGAAGTCGGCCCGCATATAGTCGGGCAGGATGAAGGGCTTGCCAATTTTCCGACCTTCTGGAATGCAGCAATGCTGTTCGATCCACGCAATGTTGCGCTCTGCTCGAGTTCGCAGCGCTTTCGGCTTCCGTCTCTTTGCCGCTTTCATGGATCCCACGGCAGTTTTCCCGTTGGCGGGAGTTTCTTTTTTGATTTGTCATAGAGCGACTGCTGCGAAAGCCGCATTCGGGTCGCAAGGGACGAAATAGCGCGACCCTCGCGTTCCTGCATAATCAGAAGCTGGTTGTAGGCGTCGATATCGAAGGCATCGGCCTTCATGGCCTGCTGGATCAACTGAGCGACCCGCCGAGCTGAAACGATGTGGCGGCAATACTGCGAAAGTAACCCATGGGTTTCACGGGGGAACCAGTCAGCCGGCAGCCTGTTTACAACCGCCCACCATTCCGCCGATTCCTCGTCCGTTAGATCGTAAGGACTGTCTGGCCGAGGGATGGCCTCCGGACGTGCCAGGGTTGCCACCGCAAGCGATGCCGATGATTTACGTCCTCCTTTTGCCTTCATGGTGCTCAGCTTTCTTACTCAAGAACCTTTTTTGGGGGAACGTTGCAGAGTTGTTCTACCCGAGCGGTAGAAAGGCCCTAGCTCACCATGTTTTGGACGCCCCCCCTGGGGTGTAGGAAGCCGTCCGGAGTTCCCTGGGTGGTTCGGAGAGGTTGGCCAGCCATCCGGGCCAATTGCCGTACTGAAGCCACGGCGCTCCTGCCTCTGTTTGCTGGCGGAATGGTGCACGCCGCACAAAGACTGAAGCGGCGCGTTCCAGAACCTCTCGGGGTCGCCGTCGTGGCGTGTGACGTGGTCCGCGACCGTGGCAGAGACCATATGGCCAGCCTCGCGACAAAAGCGGCAGTAGGGTTCAGCTTTCAACTGCTCGGCGCGCCGCGTCTTCCACCTGGCTGAGCCGTACCACGCGCGCCACCCATGGGTTGCCGTGCTCCGCTTGCTGCTCATTTCACGACTCGATGGCTTAGCCGCCACCGCCACCACCACCCGCGGCATCCTCCGGAGGGTCGGCGGCGCGGAGCCGCGACAATGATGTAAATTTGAGTCGCGGCCGTCATCTGAGTTAGCCCAAAACCGCTAGCGGCCTGAAGAACTCCCGGCGATATCGCTGAGGGTCGAAAACTTCGCCTGGCTGTAGATCGAACCAGATCGCGACTGCATCATTTTCGTCATCTAGGTCGACATATGCCATGACCGTCGCGGCGTCCTCGCACAATACAAAGTGCACAGCGACAATCTTTCCTGATCTGCCAGCGTTCCGCAGTTCTTGAATCCGCTGGTGAATTAGCGCACGGCATTCGAGCAACATTCGTGGCATTTCAATAACCCCCAAAATTATTTCGCCCCGCCCGATTTCACGCAAAGGCGCCAACAATCCTGCCCCGCCGAGCCTGGCCTTATTCCCTTCGAAGTTGAGCGCGAGATCCACATTCCTCCGTTGTGGGTGACGAACACGCCAGAACGGTATTCTTTCGTTTCGTCGAAAACCTCCCATTCAACAGGCGGGCGACTCTCGAGCTGACAAATCCGTCCGATCAAAGGCGAGACGCAATCCTTGACATATGTTTTCACGAGAGGCCCTAATGCCTCGGCCATGGCTTCAATTTGCTGCAGTGTACTGTCGCTCAGGCCAGCCTGCTTCGCAAACTGTCGCTTCTGATCGTCAGAAGGAGATTCCAGAGCCGCAACCTGTTCCGCGGTTAGCGTCTTGCCGTCGATAATGTATTTACGGGCCACGTCAGGTCTCCTTTAAAATCTTGCCGGCCAGGCCCTTCATTGCGTCTGAATAAGGCACCGGAAACGACCGAGGCGGCGATAATCCCGCTTCCGAAAGAATTTTGTTCGAGTCGCCAATGGCTCGGAGAGCTTCTTCGGCCAAGTCGACCGCCTTGATCAGCCTTTCGGCGGCGCGCCGGCGCGACGGTGCCAATGCCAAGCCCAATGCGCGCGCGTGATCCGGCATAATCGTCGCGATCTGGCGATGCAGTGCACTGGATCGGTGACGTCGCGATTCCACCTCGCAATTGAGCTTGCCGCGTTCGGCTTCAAGGGCGTCGTGCTCCGAGCCTAAAAGGTCTTCGCCGACCTTCTGGAAATCGACGCGTTCAGAGATCTGGCGCAGCCGCGCTAAGGCTTCGGAATTCTTTGCGTTGATCTCGAGCAATTCGCGCTCCGCCGCAATCAGACCGTCAGGCTTTGCAACACCGAACGCGATCGCTGAAGCCTCCGAAACCCGTTCGGAAAATATTCTGGTAATGGTGGCCACGACGTTCATTCGCTGGCGTCCTAATTCGAGTGGTGAAGCAGCTTCGCAAAACAAATATCATCCCCGGTTCGCCGAAAGCGTAACGACGTTACAGGTCCAGCTTTTTGCGGAGCGCCAAGACCGCCGCAATCGCTACAGCGAGCTCGCGCGGGTCAGGCCGCTCAATGGTCCAAGCTTCCAGAAAGCCAAGGTCGGAGAGATTGTCGGCATCCGCCGGTGTGACCTCGAGCTTGACCAATACTTTCTTTGCCTTTTTGCGGGCCCGGCACGCGCGAACGCGCTCGGCGACAGTTTTGGGCTGGGGCCGCTCCCTCGGTCGATCGGTGGCGTCGCTCATGCGGCGGCACCTGCTCGCACGTCAATGTTGGCCTCCCAATCGGCCAAGCACTCCCGGTGTAATTTGGCCGATGTCGCTCCCCGGGTTACTTCAACGAGATCGCCAGATTCCCCGCATGAGCAGCACTCCTGAGAAAGGGCGCCGCTGGCGCAAACGTGCGCTACCAGCGCTACCTCCGCTACCGGTTTGTTTTGATTAATCAATTCAGTAGCGGTGGTAGCGCCGGTAGCGCTTAAGTCCGGCAGGTATCGGTTCCAGGCATCGGCGAAGGTCTCGGCCTGATATCCTTTCTTGTTGGTGCCCTCGATTTTGACGTCGCAAGACTTGATGCCGTAGCCCTTGAGGCGCTTTGCCAGCCCGCGATCGTCCAGGGGGCGGCCAAAGATGATCCGCCATGGCGATTCAGGGCGGTCATGCAATCGCTGCAATAATGTTTCGGTCCAGAGTCTCACGTCCGTGCCGAACGCATCACGAATGTGCTCCAGAAGTTCAACCCCAGGCGATGTGGCCTCCGCTTTCCCGCCCTGTACAAAATAGGATGCGGCTTTCCGTGCTAATTCTGGCCAATTGCCGCCTGCGGCGTCGGCGATTAGCAGCAAAGGTTCCCAGCACTCAGCGGCCCGGTCCGTCACACCCGGTGGCATCTGCGCTGTTTCCCTGCTCAAGTCAGGTAGTGATGACGTCCACAACGCGATCTTATCGAAGATGCCGGTAGCGATCGGCTGCACCATTCGTGTCCGAAACTGCTCCACCACTTCATCCGGCGCCCTCCTACGCATCCGGATTATGATGGCGCGCGAGGCCAACGTGTCCGGCAGATCCTTGAGTCCAGCCAACGCGACGGGGGCAAACGAATCCAGCTCCTCGACTTCAATCCGTTTACCAATGGTGATGCAGCGGTAGGCCTTTGCACCGCGCTTATAGCCAGAGTTCAAAATCGATCGGACGTCGAGGTTACCCTCTTCGCGTTTACTGTTGCCGAACAGTGCGTCGATCTCGTCAAACAAGATCGTGTGACCGCCTTCCGCCACCTTCCTCACCAATGCAGCGGGTGACAAATTGAAACTGAGCAGAGACCCGGGTGTCAGGATTTCCGTCACTTCGAGGGCGCGAGTCTTTCCGCTCTCTTTCTCCTCCGACATAAAGGCAATCCGCGGCGTCGTGTGCCAGTGCTGCATGCAATGCGAATGTGCAATCCAAAGCGCGTGAGCGGTTTGGGCATGTTCGGTCGGGTAGCGGACGTAACGTCCCAAGAACCCGAACACCTGCCGGAGTACGCGGTCACCGGTGGCGGCGTCGTGATCCGCAGCGAAGCGATCAAGTTCTGCGTTAGTCAGCGTTTCCGGATTCATTGACCGACCTCCATCGTATCGGCGACGGTGTCCAGACATCCAGGTGCGACATACGCAGCCCATTCGACTGCGTCGCTCGAACTAATCCGGTCGGTCTTCAACGCCATACCGATCTCGACCAGCTCTTCCGCGATAAGGCGCACTCGGCTGATCGCTACTCGAATTCTTTGCAACGTGAATTCCCGATCTTCATCGCGTTGTGTGGCGATAGCGCTGGTCATGCAGAGAACCTCGCGCCGCTGAAGTCGCTGATGGCAATGCCGGCGATATGGGCCTGGGCAGGATCCTGAAAGCGGCAGGTCGAAAGCCACCGTGAATGACCGGCCGAATAGCGAATGGCCAAACTGCTCGTACCATCTGAAGGATCGCGAACTTCGACGATATCGACGACGGCACCAATTGCGCGCGAGACGGCTTGAATTGCTGTGGCCTCACTCATCGGACACATCCAGTGCGCCGACTAGGCGCTTGATGATTTCGCGTTCACTCGCTTCCGCGATCTTCATGATCTCGAATTGGTGCCGTGGTAGGTGCCGCTCGATTACTCTCTCGACAAGCCGACGAAGCTCTCCCGGCGGAATAGCATCAAGCTCGACGTACACGTCGCCGAAGCCCTTGGACCGTGAGTCCGAAGTCTTGGTTGGCCGCGTTGGCAACTCCATTGCCTTGATCTGGTAGGGCGTGACGGCGGCGCGGTGGAAGTGGATCTCCGCCCATGGCACCATCTCCCGCAACGTCGACTCGATCTTCTCTCCGGCGTTGACGCCGGACGGGTCGAAGTCGCCGAAGTGGTAAATGTAGGTGGGGACGTCCAACTCGCCGATGTACTCGGCCGCTCCGTACAGGAACGAGAGGCTTGCGTAGCCCCGCGCCACCATCAACGGGACGTCGTACATGCTGGTAATGGGGAAGATCACGCCCGATAGGGCGTCCTTCTCCAGCCATATCTCGACGTAGCAGTCGGCGTCAGCCCAGAGTGACTTCCTGTACAGCCTCGCCGTCTCGTCCAGCGCCGCCTGGACGCCGTCATAGGTCCGCGGGCGACGCTGAAACCGGGTGTTGTCGGCGATCCATCCGTAAGGCAGCGCGCCGCTCTGGCGCATCTGCACGAGGTCTGTCTGGACCTTGGTGTAACCGGACTCCGACTTCTCCACCAAGCCGAGGACCGTGGCCTGGTAGAACACCTGACGAACCGTCATCGGGTGCATCGCGGCGATAATGTTATGCAGTTGTTTGCGCCGATGGCGAACCTCTTCCCTGGAGGCTCGGTACCGCTTTATATGGCTTGCCTCATAAACGGTTGCGGTCATGCGGCACCGCCTTGGCCGAACACGAGGGGCCGCAACATCTCCGCTACAGGGGCGCTGATTGCGTAGCGGCGCTTAAGGCGTGAGAGCTGCAGAAGCTGTTGCAGTTCGGACTGATCTGGCCTAAATTCCGCGGCGTCCTGGCAGACACCGTTGGGAATTGGCTCGCCTAATTGGCGGGCCTTTTCTATTTGGGTCATGGATTATTCAGCCTCCCCATCGCGCGCAGCAATGCGGTCCTGCTGATGTGCCAACACCTCGCCTTCCGGCCAGCCGACGGCGCGTCCATCCGTGTCGAGCTTAATGGGTTTGGAAAACTTGCCCGCCTTGATCTTGTCGTAAAGGGTCGCGCGCGACCATCCGGTCGCTTCCAAGACGGCAGGTAGGCGCAGGATGCGCTGCAAACCCGCGCCTCCTTTGCCTGTAACTTCCGGTCGAACCAACATGTGTGTCTCCGAATAAGACGGCTCCGTGCGTTGGAGGCCTTATCCGGACATAAAAGGAGGATGGCGCCGTGTAACGCCGGAAGTTTTACCTTTTTCGCGGCGTTCGGCGGGAAGGTTTCTTGGTATGGAGCTTGTTCACTTCAGAATACAATTCCTTGCAAACTGTACGACCGATGCCAAATTTCTTTCCCACTTCTTCAAAAAGAACGTCGTCGATCGTGCGATCGCGCTTCTCGTTCAAGTGGCGAATTGTTACATAAACGTCTAGTTGGATGCTTTTTTTGAACGCCGCGCGGTCGATGTGAATCCCATCGGGATGCGGCTTGCCGAACGCGTCGTCTAACGAAGCGGCATCGAAGCTTCGAATTCTTTTGTAGCCGGTTATAAAGGCCCTTGCGGCCCATTGCGGCAACTTCAATCCGTGTACAGCGCAGTGGTTTATTGCGGCGAAGAGGGAAATACGCTTTCCTTCTTTGAAGCTTGCTTCATATGCATCGAGCATAAGCCCAGCTTCGTCATGATCCGACATGCTGACCACCGGCACAATAAGCAGCCCAATCATTCATCAGAGCGCGACGCTTTTCGCGCATGTCGCCGCGTCGATACGCCGCCTCCGTTTTATCGGAGACCGTATGGGCCAAAGCCATTTCGAGCATTTCGTTTGGATAGTTTGTTTGCTCTGCGCCCCAATCGCGAAACGCTGACCGGAAACCGTGAACGGTCACCTCCTCGCCAACCAATTCTTTCGTCAACCTAATCATAACAGCCGGCGAGATCGGCTTTCCCGGATCCGTGCCAATGAAGATGAAATCCGCGTCTCGCTGCAAACCGTTCAACAATTCGATCGCCCGATCACACAGGGGCACAACGTGATCGCGGCGCAGTGAGCCCTTCCTGGACTTTATACGCGCACCAGGGACGATCCATAGGCGCTCTACAGCGTCGATTTCGTTCCACGTCGCTCCGATTACGTCGCCTGTGCGGGCGGCGGTCAAAATTAAGAACTCCAGCGCACGGGCATTAACGCCAACCTGTTCTCGCAGATCTGTCATAAATCGCGGCAGATCCCGATAGGGCATCGCCGCGAGGTTCTTGACCGGCGCGATGCGAGCACGGGCCGGAAGCAGTTGTTCTAGGTGGCCGCGCCAGCGCGCCGGATTTTCTCCACCACGGTAGTCACGCGCCTTCGCCCAATCCAGCACGGTCTCGATTCGCCCCCGAACACGGCGCGCGGTTTCCGTCTTAGTGAGCCAGATCGGCTCCAGCACGGCCAGCACATGCGGCTTCTCGACGGCCGAAACCGGCATGTCCCCGACAACCGGGTTTACATACTGATCGAGTGTTACTTTCCATTGTTGCTTATGCCGCGCTGACTTCCAGCTTGAGGCGTGCGCATCGATATATTTTTTAGCGCATTCCCGGAATGTTATGCCCTCGCTCAGGGCGACCGCCTGCTCGATCTTCTTTTTGTGCCTCGCCTCGATCGGGTCGACGCCTTCCCATATCTGGCGGTGCATGTCCGAGGCTCGCTTGCGGGCTTCGGACAGCGACACCGAATGGATTGGTCCCAGACCCATCTTCCGAGCTCGACCGGCGATCATGTACCGGTAAACCCATGCCTTGGTTTTCTGGGCGCTGACTTGCAAATAGAGCCCGTGACCGTCACCATATAGGCCCGGCGGCAGGTCGCTCTTAACGCGCAAAGCAGATAATCTGTGTGCGACTCGAGGCATTCGAGGCTCCGTCAACAACGCACAACCCAATGTACAAATTGTTCTCGGATTGTACCGGATGACAGCGGACGAAGCCAGACGGTGATTATCTAAGAAATGCCCTATTCATGGGGATAAGTCGGACAGTAGCGGACACTAGCAGACACATCCGTAGCGGACACCGATTCCGCGGACGGAGTTCGATCCGGAGGCCGAATCGTGAGCCAAAACGACCCGACCGACAACGCCCTGGCGGCGATCGCCAGCATTCTCGATCAGCCGCCCGTGATCCCGCGCGAGCGCGAACGGCCAGCCGCTGAAGACGCGCCGGCCACCCCTCCGCCGCTCGAACCTCCGCCGCTCGAAGAATTTCAACCGATCGAAGCACTGCCGTCGCTCGCGGTTCCACCGCCGCTTGAGGCCGCCGCGCCGATCGAGGCCGCCCCGCCGCCTGAGGTCTTTCTACCTTTCGAGGCCGATGGCTATTCCAAGGTCGGGCCCGGACCAATGGCCGCGATCCGTTTCAAATGGACGGTCCGCGAGGACGATGGCGACTATTACGTCGACGAGACCATTGGCGAGAATTCGACGCCTATTGTCAGCGGACCGATGAACAAGGATGCCGCGATCCAGCTGGTCGACGACCGCGAAGCCGCGGCACGTCGCCGGTTCGAGCAACTGAAAAGCGAAATGACAGGACGCGCCGCCGTCGCCAATCTGGTGCGCAAAGACAACGGCGAGACATAATCCTACACGCTATTTCGGCGGCCCCAGGAAATCCTTCTTGGGGAGATCCACGCCGGCTTGGCGCAGGATGTCGTAAGCCGTGGTGACGTGCATCTGGTCTAAATCCTGCGCTAACACAACCAAGGTGTCATCGAACTCACCGGCGGAGAAGAACTGATGTTTCGAATGCTATTTGGTCTGGGCATGGCTGTCCTGTTGACGATGTCAGCCCATGCCCAGCAACCGGCCCCTTCCCGCCTCGACGACATCATCAAGCGCGGCACGCTGCGGGTCGGCATGACCGGCGACTACCGGCCCTTCACCTATCTCGACAAGACGACTTCGAAATTCAGCGGCTTTGACGTCGACATGGCGGAAGCGCTCGGCAAGGCGCTCGGCGTCAAGGTCGAATTCGTCCACACCGCATGGCCGCAACTGATGAAGGATTTCGAGGCCGACAATTTCGACGTTGCGATGGGCGGCGTATCGATCACGCTTGACCGGCAGAAGAAGGGCCTGTTCTCGACGCCGATCATGCGTGAGGGCAAGACGCCGATCGCGCGCTGCGCCGACAAGGGTAAGTACGAAACCATTGCCGACATCGATAAGCCCGGCACGCGTGTGATCGTCAATCCCGGCGGCACCAAC
Organism: Bradyrhizobium sp. JYMT SZCCT0428; assembly: GCF_018131075.1. Classification (GTDB taxonomy): domain Bacteria; phylum Pseudomonadota; class Alphaproteobacteria; order Rhizobiales; family Xanthobacteraceae; genus Bradyrhizobium. The sequence goes on from NZ_JAFCLS010000001.1 coordinate 316,195, forward strand.
GAACGGTTTGCCCGCGCCAACGTCAAGAACGCGGAAGTGAAACTGCACAACGACAACGTCACGATCTTCGACGAGATCGCCAAGGGCAATGCCGACCTGATGATGACGGATTCGTCGGAGACGCTGTACCAGCAGAAGCTGCATCCCGGCGTGCTGTGCGCGGTGCATCCCGAAAAGCCGTTCGACTTCGCCGAGAAAGCCTATTGGCTGCAGCGCGACGTCGCCCTGAAAGCCTTCGTCGATCAGTGGCTGCACATCTCAACCGAGGATGGCAGTTTCAGGAAAATCTGCGCCGCCTGGTTCGATTGATCGGCCGGCAAATATGCAATTTTCGCCGCAAATTGACCGTTTGTCGGGGGCAAATTGGGCTGCGCGGACGACATTGAACCAAAGCCGCTGATACACGACTTATCGTTTGAAAGTGATCTGGATCACGTTTTGCGAGCTGCCATTGCGTAGCTTCGGGGGTTGGGATTCCCTGCTCAGGAGGTCATTATGAAGAAGCTTCTGGCGATCGCCGCGTTTTTGCTGGCGAGCAGTGCCGCGCAGGCGCAGTACACTTTCGATTACGGCGGCCGCACCATTCGGATCGATCCCGATCGCGGCACCGTTCAGATCCCAGGCGTCTACGACAATACGCCGAAGGCCAAACGCTCGCGCAACGAGGACGGTGATCGCGACCGTCCGCGCAAGCAGTCGCCGCAACAGGCAAAGACGGACTCCAGGACGCAGCCCGACACGGTCGCTCCCGCCGCACCTGCTCCCGCCGCGCCTCTCCCCGCCGAGCAGGCCGCTGCTCCGGCGGCCCCTGCACCCGTTCCTGCAACTCCCGCACCGGTCGCGCCCGCTGAACCGTCGGCTGTCGCCGTTGCCCCGGCGGCCGATCCGGCGACTGTGCCGGCCGCTCCACTGCCGCCCAGCGCACCCGCCCCGCAGGTCCAGCAAGAGCCGCCTCCCGCGCCAAAGCCTGCGCCTGCCGTCGCCGCGGTAACGCCGCTGCCCGCACCGCCGCCGGCCGCCCCGCAGGCAGCGAACTCGCCGCTTGGCGTCTGGCTGACGGAAGAGAAGGAAGGCAAGGTCCGCATCGAACAATGCGGCGCCAATCTTTGCGGCTATTCCGTCGACAAGAAGTCAAACCGCAACGGCGAGCAGGTGCTGATCAACATGAAGCCCGGCAAGGACAACAAATGGAGCGGCCGGATTTTCGATCCGAATTCCGGCAGCACCTATGATTCAACGCTCGCGATGAAAGGCTCCGACAGCCTGCGCGTTCAGGGCTGCGCCTTTGGCGGCATGTTCTGCGGTGGCCAGACCTGGACCCGCGTGAACTGAAACGCCAACAACCCGCATTCAACTAAAGGCCCCGCCTGCACCGGCGGGGCTTTTTGTTTGCGGTTCTCGTATCGCGTCGGACCGTCCGGTTCACACTATCGGTGATGAACGGCAGGGCCCGAACAAAAAATCGCGAAAACAACCCCATGCAAAGTAGAACGGGCCTCGGCTCGCTTCATCCGGGAGACGCTAGCCGACCTTCGCCGCATACTGGGCGTCCGTGACCTTCTCCATCCAGGTCGCGTAGCTACCGTCGAGCGCTTCCTGCATCGCGATGTGGGTCATGCCATTGGTTGGCGAGGCGCCATGCCAGTGCTTCTCGCCGGGCGGGATCCAGACCACGTCGCCGGGCCGGATTTCCCGGACCGGCCCACCCACGGCCTGCACTCGGCCGATCCCCGAAACCACGTAAAGCGTCTGCCCAAGCGGATGCGAGTGCCACGCCGTACGCGCGCCGGGCTCGAAAGAGACGCGGGTGGAAACCAGCCGTGCCGGCGCCTCGGTAGCGATGATCGGATCCTGCCAGACCGTACCGGTGAAATATTCGGGCGGAGCCTTGCGCGTCGGCCGCGAGCCGGAGACGTGGATATCCATGGCGTTACCTCGCTTTGTTGATGTTATTTCTTGCTCGCCGCGTAGCGCGCCTTGGTCTCGGCATTCATGGGGTAAAGGCCGGGAAGCGCCGCGCCGTTGTTCACTTCGTTGACGATCCAGGCTTCCATCCGCTCCTGCTCGGCGCCTTCGGCCAAAATGAGGTCGAGGAACGCTTGCGGGATCAGCACCGCGCCGTCCTGATCGGCGACTACGACGTCGTTCGGAAATACCGCAACCCCGCCACAGCCGATCGGCTCGCCCCAGCCGACGAAGGTCAACCCGGCGACCGACGGTGGCGCCGCGTAACCATCGCACCAGACCGGAAGGCCGGTGCCAAGCACACCCTCGACGTCGCGCACGACGCCGTCGGTGATCAGCGCCGCGACCCCACGCTTGACCATGCGCGCGCAAAGGATATCGCCGAAGATACCGGCATCCTTGACGCCCATCGCGTCGATCACCGCGATACAGCCCTGCGGCATGGCCTCAATCGCGGTGCGGGTGGAGATCGGCGACGACCAGGATTCGGGAGTGGCGAGGTCCTCGCGCGCGGGCACGAAGCGCAGCGTGAAGGCCGGCCCGACCAGCCGCGGCTGTCCCGGGCGCAACGGTTTGGTGCCGCGCATCCAGACGTTCCGCAGGCCCTTCTTCAGCAGGACTGTGGTGATGGTGGCAGTGGACACGCGGGACAGGGTCGCGATCGCTTCAGGGGTCAGGGACATCGGTAAGGCAACGCTCCAATGGGAGGGGATCAAAAGGTAGCGCATCTTGCGGGGCGCGGGCATCGCGTCAAGGGTTCGTTCGAAGGAGTTCGATCACAACAGCTTATCACTGCCATGCAGATTAGTTTATTGAACTTGCTCAATGATTTCGCACGAAGCGAATTCCACTGGCGCGTGAAACACGCTACAGCTTGATCTCAGCCCAACGAGTCACCAGCCAGTCCTGAGACAGATCCCGAGGCAGTACCGAGGCCATGGCCGCGACGCTACCCCCGCCCCGCCTTTTGCCCAGTGGCGACAGCGCCATCACGGTGGAGTTTTCCCGCAACATCGACGATGCCGCGAACGGGCGGGTGCTGGCGCTCGACCGCGCGATGGCTGACACACCAGTCGAGGGCGTCACCGAGACCGTGCCGACCTATCGCTCGCTGCTGGTGCATTACGATCCCGTGCGAATTTCATTTGAAGCGCTTGGCGAGCATATCCTGGCGCTGGCGCAGCTGCCGATACCGGAGGCGACAAAGACCCGGCGCTGGCGCATCCCCGTGGTCTATGGCGGCGAGCACGGCGTCGACCTTGAGGACGTGGCCAAGACGCTCAAGACCACGCCCGACGACATCGTGGCGCGGCACGTCGCCGGCGATTACCGCGTCGCCATGATCGGCTTTACGCCGGGCTGGTCCTATCTCTCTGGCTTAGCGGCCTCGATGCAGATGCCGCGCCGGCAAAATCCGCGGCTGCTGACCCCGGCCGGCACGGTCTCGATCGGCGGCGTGCAGACCGGGGTGCAATGCCTGGCCGGGCCTAGTGGCTGGCACCTGCTCGGACAGACTGCAGTCCGCACCTATCAGCTGCATCGCGATCCGACTTTCCTGCTGGAACCCGGCGACGCCATTACGTTCGTGCCGGTCGACACCAAAACCTTTGCCGAGCAGGACCGCGCCGCGGCAGCGGGAGAGATCGTGGCCGAGTTGATGCCCTCATGAGCAAGCTCGTCATCACCTCGATCGGCCCGGCAAGTTCGGTACAGGATGGCGGCCGCCCCGGCTCGCAGCGCTATGGCCTGGTGCCGAGCGGCGCGATGGACCGGCTGGCGCTGGCGGCGGCCAACACGCTGGTCGGCAACGAGCCGTTTGCGGCCGCTGTCGAGATCGGCCCGTTTGGCGCCGCCTTCACCGCGCGCGGCGGCGCCGTTCGCATCGCGCTGTCAGGGGCGTCACGCAATGCCGACATCGCCGGACGCCCGGTTGCGGTCGATACGTCTGCGACGCTGGCCGACGGCGAGACCATGACGCTTGGCTTTGCCCGCAGCGGTTCGTTCAGCTACCTCGCGTTCGAGGGCGGCATCGCCGGCGAACCTGACTTTGGCAGCCTCTCCGTCAACGCGCGCGCCGGGCTCGGCAGTCCCTACCCGCGCCCGCTGCAGAGCGGCGACGAATTGCAGACGAAACCGGCCAGCGGCGCACCGGAACGCCGGATCGAGCTGCCGGCCACGGCAGAGGCGTCGATCCGCGTGGTCTGGGGACCGCAGGACGACGAATTCGCTGATGATGCCAAACAACTGTTTATCGACAGCGAGTGGAAGATTTCGGCCACCAGCGACCGCATGGGTTATCGGCTCGAAGGCCCCGTCATCAAACATCTGCACGGCCACAACATCGTTTCCGACGGCACGGTGAACGGCAGCCTGCAGGTTCCCGGCAACGGCCAGCCGATCGTGCTGATGCCGGATCGCGGCACCAGCGGCGGTTATCCCAAGATCGCGACGGTGATTTCCGCCGACTTCGGGCGGTTTGCGCAGACGCCGGCCGGGCGCGCCTTTCGCTTCAAGGCCGTCAGCATGGCGGAAGCCCAGGCCGCAGCGCGCCAATTCGCTGATTTGTTGCGTTCCCTGCCCGACCGGCTGCGGCCAATCGAAAGCTTTGATCTCAACATCGACGCGCTGCAAGATGCCAACGTCGCCGGCTACGCCGTCAGTGCCGTCGATGCGGCCACCTGGCAGGTTGCCTCGCCCGCTGACGTATCGGGCCCGGACTAACTCTAGATCCACTCACCAAGAAGCGGACCAACACCATGACAACCATCGACCTCAACTGCGATCTCGGCGAAGGATTTGGCGCGTGGGAAATGGGCAATGACGCCGCGATGATCGAGCTTGCGACCTCGGTCAACGTCGCCTGCGGTTTCCATGCCGGCGATCCCGATATCATGCGCCGCACGGTCGAGCTGGCAAAGGCGCGCGGCGTCAGCGTCGGCGCTCACCCCGGCTACCGCGACCTGCACGGTTTCGGCCGCCGGCCGATGCCCGGCCTGAAATCATCCGAGATCGAGAACCTGATCGCCTACCAGATCGGCGCGCTGCAGGCGATCGCGACCGCGGCCGGCCACAAGGTCACCCACGTCAAGGCGCATGGCGCGATCTCCAATGTCGCCTGCGAGGACGACATGACCGCACGGGCAATCGCCAACGGCATCAAGGCGGTCGATCCCAATTTGATCTTCGTGGTGCTGGCCAATTCCAAGCTGGTGACCGCGGGCGAAGCCGCCAACCTGCCGATGGTGCACGAAGTGTTTGCCGACCGCGCCTATGAGGACGACGGCCAGCTGGTGTCGCGCAAGAAGCCGGGCGCGGTGCTGCACGATCCCAAGATGATCGCCGACCGCGTGGTGCGGATGGTGCAGGACGGCGCCGTGGTCTCGGTCACGGGCAAGGTCATCAAGATGCGCACCGATACGGTCTGCATTCATGGCGATACGCCGGGCGCGGTCGAGATCGGGCGCGGCGTGCGCCAGGCATTGAAGGAAGCCGGGATCGCGGTCGCACCGTTCAAGACCGCAAACTGACGTTTTCAGTATCCGACCGCCGCGCCATCACTGCGCGGGTCCGAACCGCCGCTCAAGGTCCCGTCGTGCCCTGAGATGGTGATGCCGTGGGCGTGGCCGGCCATCTCTTCCCACGCACCCCAGCGATGCACGGTGTGGCCGCGTTGTTCCAGCGCACGGATCGTTTCCGCGGGAAAGCGGTTTTCCATGTGCAGGGTATCGCGGGCTTCGCCGAGCCCGAAGCGGCCGGACAGGAACCGCGGCAGTTCGATCGCCTCCTGGATGTCGAGCCCATGATCGATCATCGCCGAATAGAGCTGCAGCTGGATCTGCGGCTGGCCATCCGCGCCCATGCAGCCCAGCACGCTGCAGAGCTTGCCGTCGCGTTTGGCCATCGAGGCGATCAGGGTGTGCAGCGGGATTTTCTTGGGCTCGAGCCGATTGCGATGGTTGGGATCGAGCGAGAAGTACGCGCCGCGGTTTTGCAGCACGACGCCAGTGCTACCCGCCACCACGCATGACCCGAACCCGCCATAGAGGCTCTGGATGAGCGAGGCCGCATTGCCGTCGCGGTCGACCGCGGCGATGTAGACGGTATCGCCCGCCAGGCTGCCGAATGACGGCACTTCATCCCATTTCAGTGCGCGCGCCGGATCGATCAACCCGCTGCGCTGGCGTGCGTAGCCTTTGGAAATCAGCGTTTCGACGGGCACCTCGGCAAAGGCGGGATCGGCGAGCACGAGATCGCGGTCGTGATAGGCGATCTGCTTGGCTTGCACCATCAGGTGCAATCGGTCGGGTCCGAGCAAATCCATGCGATGCGGTTCGAGCGGTTCGAGCAGATTGAGCATCTCGATCACGGTAAAGCCCTGCGTCGGCGGTGGCGTGTTGAAAATGGTGACGTCGCGGTAGCGGCCGGTCAGCGGTATACCCCAACTCGCCCGTTGCGCCTCGAAATCTCCGGGCTCAAAGAAACCACCTCGCGCTTGCGAGAAGCGCACCATTTCAGTGGCGACGGGTCCCTCATAAAATCCGGACCATCCATGATCCCCGATCGCTTCAAGCGTTCTGGACAGATCGGGATTGGTGAGCCTTGTGCCTGGCGACGGCACCGCACCACCGGGCAGAAAGATTCCGGCGGCTTCGTGTTGCTGAAGGAGATCGTCACGCATCATTTCGATGAAGCTCGCCAGCCGCCCAGTGACCGGAAAGCCGTCGCGCGCATAGCCGATCGCGGCTTCGAGTACCCGCCGCAAAGGCAACCGGCCATGGCCATCATGCGCCGCGGCCCAGCTCGCAACCGCGCCCGGCACCGTCAGCGTCGCCGGGACGATCCCGCGCAGCGGGATTTCTTTCAGCCCTCTGCCCGCCATCGACGCCAGCGATGCGCCCGCTGCCGCCTTGCCGCCGCCGTTAAGGTATTTGATCTCTCCGCTGCGGCCGTCATGCACGAGCCAGAACGCATCGCCGCCCAGCCCCGTCATATGCGGATAAACGACCGCCAGCACGGCGCTGGCGGCAATCGCGGCATCGATGGCGGATCCACCGGCGCGAAGCACATCGACGCCGGCTGAGGACGCCAGCGAATGCGGTGACGTCACCATGCCACGAGGCGCGAGCGAAACCGGCCGCCCGGTGCGAATATCCAAATGCGTCTCCGGTTCTGGCGAGCCGCCGGCGATATCAGCCTAGCCGCGGCTTCGCCGGATCATGTAATTGTCGTAGGTGGCTTCGCAGACCTGATGCCACTGATATTGCTCGTTGCGGAACGCCGTCATGGAGTCGTTCAGGGCTTTAAACTTGGTGTTCTTGGCCGCGACCTCCGCAAACAGCTCATTGGTCTCCTTGAAGCAGGCGTCGAGGATGTCGGTCGAGAATGGCCGAAGCTGCGCGCCGGCGGCGACCAGGCGTTTGATCGCCTGGGCGTTGCGGGTGTCGTATTTGGCGGTCAGGTCGGCGGCCACCTGCGCGGCCGCAATCGTCATCATGTCCTGATAGACTTTTGGAAGCTCCGCCCACTTCGCCGTGTTGATGTAGAGAAAGCCGTTGGCGCAGCCTTCCCACCAGCCGGGATAATAGTAATAGGGCGCGACCTTGAGGAAGCCGAGCTTCTCGTCGTCGTAGGGGCCGATCCATTCGGCAGCGTCGATCGTGCCTTTCTCAAGCGCGGGGTAGATATCCCCCGGCGGAATCTGCTGCGGCACGACGCCAATGCGGGCCAGCACCTGCCCGGCCACACCGCCGACCCGGAACTTCAGACCCTTCAAATCATCGAGCGTCTTGATCTCCTTGCGGAACCAGCCGCCCATCTGCGCGGTCGTGTTGCCGAACGGCAGGCCGTAGATGCCGTAGGGCTTGTAAAGTTCGTTCATTAGTTCGAGCCCGCCGCCATAGGCGAGCCAGGCATTCATTTGCCGCGTGTTGAGCCCAAACGGCACGGCAGTGCCGAACGCGAACGCCGGATCCTTGCCGATGTAATAGTATGACGCGCTGTTCCCCATCTCGACGGTGCTGTTGGCGACCGCATCGAACACCTGGAAGGCCGGCACGATTTCACCGGGGCCATACACGCTGATCTGGAACTTCTGCTCGGACAGATCGGCCATGGCCTTGCTGAACATCTCGCACGCGCCATAGAGCGTATCGAGGGATTTTGGGAACGACGTCGTCAGCCGCCAGCGCAGCGTCGGAGTGGACTGCGCGATGGCGGGCGCGCTGACCGCCGTTGCGGCGGCGGCAAGACCGGCGCCTTTGAGAAGCTTCCTGCGGTTCATGGCCCATCTCCTGTTTGGATCGGATGCGAAACCAGTCGCGTGTCAGGCGCAGCACGCCCCCTTCTCCCTGACGTCGCGGCTTGCGTCGTTGCGATCAGGCGGCAAATCCATCGCCGGATTCTCGGCGAAGAAGCCGTTCGGTTTGAGGGCGAAGCCGACATACTCCACCGGCATGACCGGGAAATCCTCGGGCCGGCAGACATGGGTGGCGCCGAACGTGTGCCAAACCACGATGTCCTCGTTTTCGATTCCGCGGTTCTGCGCCACGTATTTCGGCAGACCGTCGCCGCCGGCATGCTGGTTCGGGAATTCGCCGCTGGCATAGCGTTCGTCGGGTGCATAGCGCGTGACCCAGAGGTGCTTGGTGGCAAAGCCGCCGCGCGCGGTCATGTAACAATTTTCCTGCGCCAGCATGACCGGCGCCGCATGCGCCAGCAGCTTGTACCCGGTCGGCCCGCCGACGCTGTTGGTCTGGTTGGGATTGATGATCTTCCAGTAGCGCCCGGTGCGGCCGTCGGCCTCGCGAGCCGCATCCTGTTCGCTCGCCAGCGTTCGCGCAGTGGTGTCGAACACGTTGCCGTATGGATTGTCCTTGCCGAAGGGCCGTGGCTTGAATTCGTGCTCGGTGACGCTGTTGCGCTCGCCATCGACCATCATATGCAGGCGCGCGTTGAAGAAGTGCTGGTGTGTCGGACCGCCGAGCCCCTCCGCGACCATGCCGCCCCAGGGATAGGATTGACCGGGCGCTACCGCCGCGGTCTGGATAATGCCGGTCAGCTTGACTTCAAGCTGGATCGTGCCGTCCTGATAGAAATACCAGTAGAAGCCGTAATCATAATTGCCGACGGTCGTGAAGAACGAGATCACGAGACGGCGGGAGCGCCGCACCTCGAAGGTCTCGTTGCGGAATTCATAGTGCTTCCAGAGGATGCCGTAATCCTCCTCGTGCAGGCAGATCGCGTTCTTCATGACAGACGGCTTGCCGTAATCATCGGCGACCGGAACGTCGAAATAATGGATGTGCCCGAGGCAGTCGCAGCCAAGCTCCAGCGCATTGGCGAGCTTGCCCAGCCCGTACTCGCCGGCGTCAAACGCGCACTTCCAGAAATGGTTCGCGGTTGGGTCGGCATAAGGCACGATCATATCGGACACACTTGCCCGATAGATGATCGGCCGCTCGCGTCCGCTGTCATTGAAGCCGATCTGATGCAGCACGAGGCCTTCGCGCGCGGTCCAGCCGACGCGGAACGACCAATTCTGCCAGGAAACCTTCCAACCCTCGACGGAGAAACCGGGACCGTCTTTCTGCACGATGTCGAGCGGCTTGACGTCCTCCCGCATTTTCGGGATCGACGCGCGATCATAGTTGCGAGATCGCTTCGGGATCGGAACGATTTCCTGCTCGTCCACGAGCTGGACGACCTTGTCCTCGATCAGATCGACCAGCGCGACCACGCCCTCGATCGGATGGGCATAGCCATTGTCCTTGATATCGCGGCGCCAAAAGGAAACCCCACTGACAAGCCTGCGGCCCTTCTCGACGTCCCGGTCGAAATAACCGGCCGAGAACGGATCGACCTGGACCAGTTCGATGTCCTCGTCCGTCAGCCCGCGTCGCTTCATCGCGTGCCGCCATCCGGCATCACGCTTGACGATGTCGCCGACCTTGAACACCTCCTCGATCGTGACCGGCGGCTGGCCATAAGGATGCGCCTTGGTTGGATGCTCGCGCCATGCCGTCACTTGCCTTGACCCGAGATCGACGGTCGCGACATGGGTCGCCCCGGTCTTGCAGTCGAACAGCGTGACCGCCGCCTGCCTCGGCAACTTGGTGCCTGATGTCCAACCCAGGATGTCGGCCTTGGCCGGTTCCTCAAGCTGGACGTGGGAGAAGCGGGTATCCGGACCAAGTTGCTTGGCGGCCCGCAGCAGATCGGAGGCCAGCACCACCTCAGCCTCGCTGAGCGGATCGAGGGGATGCGTGACGGCCGTACCGGCCGGTTCTCTCGTCAGGTCCATATTCACACCTTGCAACATTGGACCGCACGTTAGGATAACCAGGGTGCACCGTCTTGAATGAACCTGCCAGCTTTTCGATCTTGCCAGCCGGGCCGAATTCGGGCGACGGTGAGCCATCACCTTGTGGGCCGCATCCGCGATGCCGATCAGCGTCTCGACAGACCAAATCCACCCCGCCGAACGCCAGGCGTTCTGGACCGAGTCGATCTGCCGGTCATTCGCCCATATCGAGACCAGGCCGATCGGTCCGACGCGGGTCAGCGGTCACTTCGAGTTCGTGGAACTCGGCAGCGTCAAGCTCGTGCGTTTCGACAGCAGCCCGCAATGCTACAGCCGCGACGCAAAGCTCGTAAGCAGGGCGGGCTCGGACGAATTCATGTTCGATTTCCAGCGTCGCGGGCGAAGCTCGATGGCGCAGGCAGGTAACGAAGGCACGATCGAGCCGGGATATGGCGTACTCTATGACGCGCGGCGGCCGTTCGAGGATCGGCTCGATGGACCCGAACAGCGTTCCGAAGTGCTGATCGCAACGGTACCCGCCGCGACGCTGCTCCAGATGTTTCCGCAAGCCGAGCGACTATGCGCCAGACCCGTCCCTCTGTCGGGCGCCATCGCGCGTTCGATCGCGGCGTTCATTCGCGCTGCCATCCGTCTGTCGGATGCGCGGCCAGGCCAGGACGAAACGGATATCGTCGCGTATCTATCGACCCTGCTTCGTCTCGCAACCGGCGACGACCACGGGCTTACCCGCGCCGAGCTGTTCGGCCTGATCGACACCTACCTGAGGGGAAACATTGCGGCGATCCGGCCGGCCCCGGCGATTGCGGCCGCCTTCGGCGTTTCGGAGCGAACCTTCCATCGCGTCTTTGCCGACCAGCAGACGACGTTTGAACGCCACGTGCTCCAGATTCGTGTCGATCACTTTCGAGAGCTGCTGCAGCAACCTGCCCTGTCGCAAACTTCAATTGCCGCGCTCGCCATGCAATGCGGTTTCGCCGACGGCGCGCACGCGACCCGGACGTTCAAGAGTTTCTTTGGCGTCACGCCGCGGGATTTCCGCGGCGCGATGTCAGCCCAACACCCTCAGATCGGATAATGCTGCGGACCGGTCTCGATGGTGATCCAGCGCAGTTCGGTAAATTCGGCGATCCCTGCCTTGCCGCCGAAACGGCCATACCCGGAGGCCTTCGTACCACCGAACGGCATTTGCGCTTCATCGTGCACCGTCGGCCCATTGACATGACAAATGCCGGACTCGATCCGCTTGGCGACTTCCATGGCGCGTGCGATATCGCGGCCGAACACTGCCGCTGACAATCCATACTCCGTATCGTTCGCGACCCGCACGGCCTCATCGACGCTGTTTACACGCACGATGCTGACCACCGGACCGAACGATTCCTCGCCATAGATCCGCATGACAGAGGTGACGTGATCGAGCACGGTGGCCGACATCAACGTCCCCTCCGACCGGCCGCCGGCCACGACACGCGCGCCCTTAGCTACCGCGTCCTTGATCAGACCCTGGATACGATCAACGGCATCCGCGCCGATCAGCGATCCCAGAGGTGTGCCGCCCTTGCGCGGATCGCCCGCCACCAGCGAGTCGGCCTTGGTCGCCAGCTTGGCGACGAAGGCGTCGGCGACCTTGTTGTCGAGCACGATCCGTTCCGTCGACATGCAGATCTGTCCCTGGTTCATGAACGCGCCGAACGCGGCAGCGGCGACCGCAGCATCGATGTCAGCGTCATCGAGCACGATCAGCGGCGCCTTGCCGCCAAGTTCGAGCAGTGCCGGCTTGAGATATTTTGCCGCCGTCTGGGCGATGATGCGGCCTACGCGGGTCGAACCGGTGAAGTTGATGCGGCGCACGGCGGGATGGGCAATCAGGGCCTCGATCAGATCAGGCGCATCTTCCGGCGCGTTCGTGATGACGTTGACCACGCCGGGCGGCAAACCGGCATCGCGCAGGCATTCCGCGATCAAACGGTGGGTGCCCGGGCAGATCTCCGAGGCCTTCAGGATAACCGTGTTTCCGCACGCCAGCGGCAGCGCCACCGCGCGGACGCCGAGGATCACCGGGGCGTTCCAGGGCGCGATGCTGAGCACGACGCCGGCCGGCTGCCGAACGGCCATCGCGATGCAGCCCGGCTTGTCCGACGGGATCACCTCGCCCGAAATCTGCGTCGTCATGGCGGCCGCTTCGCGCAGCATCCCCGCGGCAAGACCCACATTGAACCCGGCCCAGCCGGCGGTGGCGCCGGTTTCGGTCGCCATCAGTTCGATGAACTGCGCCGTCTTGGCTTCGAGCGCGTCGGCTGCCTTGAGCAGGATCTTTCGGCGCAGGCCCGGTCCGGTTGACGACCACGCGGGGAACGCCGCCGCAGCTGCATCGGCAGCGCGTTTGGCATCGGATATCTGCGCGGCGGAAGCGCGGGTAGCGACTTCGCCCGTGATGGGGTTGAGGCGATCGAACGTGACGCCGTCAACCGCCTGAACATCCTGGTTTTCGAGCAGCAGACTGATCTGGTTCATGGCGTGATCCTCCGTGTTTTCAGGTTGTTTTTCGTGAGTTTCAAACCGCGCTTGCGACGATGCCGCCGAGATAGGCGCGCTGTACGGCATCGTTGGACATCAGCTCGGTCCCGGTGCCGCTGCCGGTGATCTTGCCGTTCTCGATGAGATAGCCGCGATCGGCAATGGCGAGGCTTTCGCGCGCGTTCTGTTCGACCAGCAGCAACCCGACTCCGCTCTCGCGCACCTTGCGCAGGCTTGCGAACAATTCGCGCACCAATAGCGGCGACAGGCCGAGCGAGGGCTCGTCCAGCAGGAGGACGTCGGGATTGGACATCAGCGCGCGACCGATCGCGACCATCTGCTGCTCGCCGCCGCTCATGGTCCGCACCGTCTGTCCGAGCCGTTCGCCGAGCCGCGGAAACAGCGACAGCACCCGCTCCCGCCGCGCCGCCTCCCCGACACGGGCGCGCTTCGGGTTGGCGCCCAGCAACAGGTTTTCCGCGACCGTCAAATCAGCAAAGATGCCGCGGCCTTCCGGCACCAACGCCAGACCGGCTTCGACGATCTCGTGGGCCGGAAGAGCCGAGATATCGCGCCCCGAAAGCGTGACGCGCTTGCCCGGAAGACAGGCCACGATGCCGGCGATGGCCTTCAGCAGTGAGGTTTTGCCCGCACCATTGGCGCCGAGGATGACCACGATTTCGCTACGGCCGACGCTCAAGCTGGCATCCGTCAGCGCGTGGTGCTGGCCATACGTGACGCTGACATTTGCGACCTCAAGCATTGGCGGGCGCTCCGAGGTAGGCCTCGATCACGGCGGGATCGGAGAGCACCTTGTCCGGCGTTCCCTCGGCAATCTTCCGGCCGCTGTTCATGACCACGCAGCGATCGCAAAGCGAACGGATCGCGTCCATGACGTGTTCGACCAGCAAGATGGACAACCCCTCCTCTTTCAACGAGCGGATCAGCGCGATGCCTATCAAAAGCTCGGAAGGATTGAGCCCGGCCAGCCATTCGTCGAGCAGCAGAAGCCGCGGCTTCAGCGCCAGCGCGCGTGCCAGCTCAAGGCGCTTGCGGTCGATATAGGTCAGCTCGGTTGCCATGCGTTGATCGGCATCTTTCAACCCGACCCGCTCCAGCAACCGGATGGCGGCAGCGTCCATTTCGCCGCGTGCGAGGCGTGCAGGATGAAAAGCGAGACCCGCCCGGACGTTCTCGGCACAGTTCATGCCGTCGAGCACGCGGACCAATTGGAAGGTTCGCCCGAGGCCCAGACGCGCGATGCGATGCGTCGCCATCCCGGCAATGTCGTGCCCGGCGAAGTGGATCGCGCCGGAATCCGGACGCAGCACGCCCGAGACGAGATTGAGCGCGGTGGTCTTGCCTGATCCGTTCGGACCGAGCAGTCCGACGATCTCGCCAGACCCGACCGTCATGTCCAGCGCATTGACGGCAACAAGGCCGCCGAACGCCCGGACCAAGCCTTTGATCTCAAGGACAGTGGAAGCCATCATGCTTTGGCCTCCTGCTCGACCCGCCGTGGCCGCCATTGCCGCCGGAAATTGTCCCACAGGCCGACGACGCCGGCAGGCAGCGCGTACACGATCAGCAGAAAGATGACGCCCATGATCAGCGTCGAGGCGGTCGGAAACCGCGCCGCCAGGAACTCGAACAGCAACGTCAGCGGAATGGCGCCGAGCGCCGGCCCCCAGAGCCGGTGCGCGCCGCCCAGCAGCGCCATGATTACGACTTCAAAGGAAATCGTGGCGTTGAAGACGATCGACGGCTCGATGTAGGTCCAGCGCGGCGCCATGATCGCGCCGACCAGCGTCATGAACACGGCGCTAATCGTGAACAGCGTCACCTTGGCAACGGTGACGTTGATCCCGCAATGCTTGGCGACGGTTTCGTCCTCGCCGATGATACGCAGCGCAAAGCCGAGCCGCGAACGCTCGATCAGCCAGCCGATCACGAACACCGCGACCGCCAACGCGAGAAGCTGCCAGTAAATATCCTTCTGGGTGATGTCGACGAACACGTAGCGGCCGAGCACGCGGGACTTGTTGACTTCGAACCAGATCACGAGCTGGCGAATGAGTTCGGCCAGCCCGAACGTGAAGATCACGAAATGCAGGCCGCTGAGCCGCAGCGTGGAAAGGCCCACGACAACGGCCATCACCGCGCCGATCGCGGTCGCGATCAGCAGCACCAGTGGCCAGGGCAGCAGTTCGCCGAGCACCGCCACCGTATAGGCGCCGACGCCGAAAAACGCCGTCGTTGCCAGTGAGACGTAGCGCGTCGGTCCGGAGAACAAGCCCCATGCGGTTGCCAGCACGGTGAATTGCAACAGGCCGATCGCGAGTGCGAGGTAGTAGGCATCGACGTACACTGGCAGCAGCGCCAGTACGGCAAGGCCGGCGCAGGCCGCGAGCGCGGCGGCAAGGCGCATTGCGCTCATCGCTGCGCCCTCCCGAACAGGCCGGCCGGCTTGACCAGCAGAACGCCGAGGAACAGCGCGAAATTCACCGCCAGTGTCAGGCCCGGGTCGACGAAGGTCGCGACCAGTGATTCACTTAAGCCCAGCGCCAAACCGGCAACGAGGCAGCCAAGCAGATTGCCGACGCCGCCCATCACGACCACGATCAGTGCCTTCATCGTGAAGATCACGCCCGATGAGGCGCTGAAGGTCAGGAACATGCTGATCAGAACGCCGGCGGCGGCGACCAGCGCGCCGCCAAGCGCGAACGCAAATGCGGATGTCCTGACGACATCGATCGCTACCAGCTGCGCAGCCATCGGATCGACCGCAACGGCGCGGATCGACGTGCCGAGCCGGGTGCGGGTCAGCGCCAGATACAGTGCAAGCCCGACCGCCACCGCCAGGCCGAACGCGATCAGCCGGTTCAATGCGAGGATTTCACCGAACAGGCTGACCGGGATCGCGAGGAAGGAGTAGCTGAAATAAGCGCCGCCGAACATCGACAGCATGATGCCCTGGACGATGAACATCATGCCGAACGTCGCCAGAATGCTGTCGACTTCGAGCGCGCCCCGCGTCCGCGCCCGGCGCACCAGTGGCGTGAGCAGGACGCGGTACAGCAACAGGCTCACGCCGAAACCGGCGGGAATGACGAGCGCCAGTCCAAGCAACGGGTTCAATGCCCATCCCGTGAACAGCCAGTAGGACGCAAAGGCCGCCGCGACGAGAAACTCGCCGTAGGACAGGTTCATGATCCGCGCCACGCCATATTGGAGCGTCAGCCCCATGGCGATCAGCGCGTACATGCCCCCGAGCATCAGGCCGGTGAAGATGGCGTTCGTCATTTACTCAGTGCCGTTCGGATCAATCGCCGATCACGGCGCCTTCCATGCCGGCTTCGGGACAACAGGCGTACGCGCGCCTTCGTTGGTGGCCGGGCCGACGCCGTAGAATTCGCCGTCCTGCCACTGCCCTACCCACCAATATTTGGTCGGCAGGTTGTTCTCGAACTTGACCTTGCCGATGATGGTATCGAAGGTCCCGGTCTGCAGGTCCTTGATGACGGCCTCACGGTCGATCTTGCCGACGCGTTCGATCGCCTGCTGCAGCATCTGCAGGCTCGCGTAGGTCACCGCGCTGGCCCAGCGATCCGGCTCGGCGCCGTTCGCCGCTGCCGCCTTGTGGCGCGCCAGATAATCCTTGATCGGGGCGCTGTCGCCGCTCCAGCCGCCGATCCCCATCACGCCCTGCGCGTTGGCGCCGAACTTCTGCTTGAACAGCGGGAAAGCCGTGCCGACGCCGGTGTAGAAGATTTTTGGATTGAAGCTTGCGATCCGCGCCTGTTCGGTAATCCCGAGCGTATCCGGCGGATAGCTGAACGCGATGAAGACGTCGGGATTGAGCGCCTTGACCTCGTTGACGATCGGGCTGAGGTCTTGCGTGCCGACCGGGTAGGTCTTGTCATAGGCCAGCTTGAAATTGGCTTTTGCCAGTGCAGGACGCGCTGCGCCCGACAGGTCGATGCCAAAACCGTCGGCGACGCTGACCATGGCGACCGTGTCGCCGATCTTGCCTTCGCCGCGCAGCTTGACCAGGAGATCCACCAGCGTGTTGGCGGCGCCGGCGCTGGTGCCGAGCAGCCAGAAGCTGTTGGGCCAGCGCTTGGCCAGTTCAGGCGCGCGGTCGGTCACCGCGGTCGATGCGAGGTGCGGATAGCCGGCCTTGTTGAGGATCGGCCCGACCGCCAGATTGAGGCCGGTGCCCCAGGGCGGCAGGATGAAGTCGACCTTGTCCTGGGTAATCAGACGCTCGAGCGACCTTGCCGCCTCTTCGGCGCTGGAGCGATCGTCATATTGCACCACTTCGATCGGCACGCGCTTGTCGCCAAGCTTCAGGCCGCCTGCGGCGTTCACTTCCTTCACCCACATTTCGTAGTTCGGCAGCGTCGTCACCGCGGCGCCGCCGGCATTCGGGCCGGTGCGCGAAAGCGCGTAGCCGATCTTGACCGAGCTTTGTGCCAGCGCCGGTCCATCGACTGCGAAAAGGGCCGCCCCGGTGACGGCGAGTAATCCCGCTGCGAAGCGGGTGACTGATGACCCCATGTTCTCCTCCCAGAGACTTTTGCGTCCATCGCCTTGGAGCGGCGTTCGACCGGATGCAGCCTATGGGAGCGTTACCGGCATAGAATTGGACGTATCCGGGGATTGATTGTATCCTTCCGCCAAAGACCGCCTGCGACAAGCGGTAGATTGTCACGGTTGAGGGATGCCATGCAGTTGGGTTCGGGGCTGGAAGCCTTTGCGGAGAAGCCGATTCCGGCCCTCCATGCGGAGCGGTTTTCCGCCAGCCTGGCGCCGGCTCAATGGGTCATTCGTCAGCGCGGACTTCGCCGTTCCCACCTCCTGGTGATCGAGGCGCGGCGAGGCGCCGTTGCGCTGCGCGGCACAAATGTGGCGTTTGAGGCGCCGGCGCTGCTGTGGCTGCCGGCCGATCTCGAAGGCGATCTGCAGGTCGAAGCCGGCGCGCAGGGCTATCTGGTCGCGATCTCCGAAGACTTTCTCACCAAGACCGTCGCTGGCAGTGCCGAGGCGCTTCACCTCCGCCGCACCATCGACCGGCTTGTGCTCTTGAAGGCGGGACAGGTCGGCGAAGCCTTCAACGCCGTGATCCATGGCTGCGACGCGCTGGTGCGCGAACTGCATTCTCCCGGACGTGGCACAACGACGATGACGTCATCGCATGTGCTGCTGCTCTGCCTGCATCTGTGGCGTTCCGTCATTTCAGGCGAACCGCCCGACGAAGCCGCGCACCGAGGTGACGGCACCCGCCTGGTCGGAAATTTTCTGCAGATGGTCGAATTGCATTACCGCGATGGCTGGCAGGTCGCGCGCTATGCGGCCGCGCTGGGCGTTACCGAGGACAAGCTACACGCCCACTGCAAACGCGAGAAAGGCGTCAGCCCTCGCGCCGTCGTGCATCTGCGACTGATCGAGGAGGCCTGCACGCGCCTGCAACAACTCGATCTTCCAGTCGAGCAGATCGGTTACGGCCTCGGATTTCGTGATCCCGGATACTTCAGCCGGTTCTTTCGCAAGCACCAGGGCGTTTCGCCGGGCGCCTACCGGCGTCGCTCCCGGCTGGAGCAGATGCGGCGCGGCGCGTCCTACGCGGCCTGGCCGTAACATAGTGTTTTCGAGCGAAGTGGCTTCCGGTTCGCGTTAAGAAAACGCTTCAAAAAAGAACGCTTCAAATCAGAACGGGTGAACCGAGAGCGAGCTGAAGACGATGGCCGCGATGAGCGCGAGCGAGCTGTAGAGCGCGGCGGTATGAAATCCGGTTCCGGTCCGTCGGGACAGGGAACGTGCATAGAGGTGCAGGCGGGCCTCCGCCGATAGTTCGCGCATCGTCGATCTCCAACGCAGCATGGGCTCCATATGGAATATCGTTCGCGCCAACTTGCAAGCGGGCCCGAAAAATAGTGATACGGCCCCTCCTGCGGACTCACTTTCCAGTGAAAAATTCTCTCGACCCAATTCGGGCGAGAATTTTATTCGGGCCGATTTGAGCGAATTGGAACCCGCGGGGCTACGATTGTACCCCCTCAGTAAACGTCCTGCTGGAACCGGCCCTTTTTCTTGAGTTCCGCCACGAACAGGACGGCCTCGTCGGTGGACCGGGCGCCGAACTGGGCGACGATATCGACCAGCGCGCGCTCGACGTCCTTGGCCATCCGCTTGGCGTCGCCGCAGATGTAGACGTTGGCGCCCTCGGCGAGCCACGTCCACACTTCGCGGCCGACTTCACGCATGCGGTCCTGCACGTAGAACTTCTTGTCGCCGTCGCGCGACCACGCCAGCGATAGCCGCGTCAAGAGCCCCGACGTCTTCATCGCGTTGAGTTCATCCTGGTAGAAGAAATCGCAGTCGCTGCGCTGATGGCCGAAGAACAGCCAGTTCTTGCCGGGCGCGCCGGTGGCGCGGCGATCATGCAGGAAGGCGCGGAACGGCGCGATGCCGGTGCCCGGCCCGATCATGATGATCGGAATTTTCGGATCCTCCGGCAGCGCAAAGCCGTGGGCCTTCTGCACATAGACCTTGGCCTCGTCGCCGGGCCGGATGCGTTCGGCGAGGAAGGTCGAGGCAAGGCCGAGCCGCTTGCGCTTGTTGATGACGTAGCGAACGCAGTCCACCGTCAGCGAGAGCTTTCCGGGCGTCGCATTGTGCGAGGACGAGATCGAATAGAGCCGCGGCTGCAACGCTTCCAGCGCTTCCACGAAGGCTTCCGGATGCGGCCGCACGTTGGGAAACTTCTGCAGCACCGCCATCACGTCAAGCGTCGCGGCATCGCCATCGGGATCTTCACCCTGTGCCAGCGCCCTCGCCTTCTCGCGCTGCGCGCCGCCGGTGAGGTAGGAGATCAGTTCGAACAGCGAATCCGGTGCCGGTGCCAGCGAGACATCGTCGAGCAACACCTCACGCAAGGTCTTGCCGCGGACTTCGTTGGTGTGCGATGCGCCGAGCAAGGCAATGATCTGATCGACATTGCCGAGATCGTTGCGCGCGAAGATGCCGAAGGAATCGCCGACGACATAATCGAGCCCGCAGCCCGACAGGTCGAAGTCGATGTGCCAGGTTTCCTTTTCCGATTGGCCCTTGTTGAGCAGATAGCGCCCGAGGAATTTTGCCGGCGCGGGATTGTCGCGCGAGCGGCCCGGCTCTGCGACAACCGCGGGCGCGGCAGCGGCGGCGGGTGCGGCAGCCGCCGATGATGGCGCCGCCGGCGCCTTGTCCAGTTCCTCATACAGCGATTTCAGCATCCGGGCGGTTTCCTTGCCGCCGGGGACGCAGAGATTGAGCCGCGCTTCGGTCTTGCCGGCGATCGCGTCCGAATAGTCGTTGCAATTGTAGCCGCACTGGCCGCAGTCCTGCTGCGCCATCGCCGCCATCATTTTCCGCCGCAGCGGGCGGCCTTCCGCGAGTTTCATGCGGTCGGCAATCGGCATGGTTTGGTCGTGCCACGGCGCGCCGTCATCGACATCGCCGCCATCCATGACGGCAGCACCTTGCTCGGCCGACAACGGCGTCGGCGCGTCGGACAAGAGCCCGGCAAAGAACCCGTTCAGCCACGAGCGCTGCGCTTCGGAGAACGGCGCGCTGGAGGGAATGATCTCGATCTTCGGCGGCGGCGTGATCTGGTTCATGAGGACACCTCAGCGTCGGCCAGCTTGCGCAGCGTCTCGCCGTCATGGCGGCGCGCAAACGTCAGGAAGGTTTCATCGGGCGAAGCGCGATGCGCCAGATAGGCCTTCAACAGCCGCTCGACATAGACAGGCACGTCCTCCGCCGTAACATCGTGAAACACCTCCTGCCCGACATCGGCGTCCGGACCAAAGCCGCCGCCCGTAAAGACATGAAAGCCATCGACCGTGTCGTCGGTATCGCCGACCGGGATACGCGCGCCGATCATGCCGATGTCGCTGATGTAATGCTGCGCGCAGGAATGGTGACAGCCGGTGAGATGGATGTTGATCGGCGTCTCGATCGGCACCCTCGGATCGCACCAATCCGCAATCCTGGCGGCCGTGCGCTTGGTGTCGGCAAGGCCGAATTTGCAGCCCGCGCGGCCGGTGCAGGCAATCAGGCCGGCGCGGAGTTCAGAGGTCCCGATCGCAAGCCCGATCGCCTCGATCGCGGCCGTAGCCAGCGCGACCTTGTCGTCGGGCACACCCGGAATCAGCAGGTTCTGCCAGACGGTCAGGCGGATATCGCCGTCGCCGAGATCCTGCGCGATTTTGGCGAGACCGCGCATCTGCGCGCAGGTCACTTTACCCAGCGGCAGTGCGACGCCGATCCAGTTCAGGCCATCCTGCTTCTGCTTGTGCACGCCGATATGGGCGGTGCGGTCGAAATTGGGCCGTGGCGCCAGCGCCTCCGCCGGCACGCGCGTAAAGGCGTCGCCGAGTTTCTCCTCGACCAACACAAGGAATTTTTCCATCCCCATGCCGTCGATGACATATTTCAAACGCGCCTTGAGCCGGTTGGTGCGGTCCCCGAGATCGATGAAGACACGGACGATGGCATCCGACACCTTGGTCGCATCGCCCGGCTTGACGATGATGCCTGTATCGGCGGCAAAATCCCGGTGGCCCGTGATGCCGCCGATGCCGAGCTTGAACCAGACGCCGGGCTCGACGCCAAAACCGTCTTTCACCTCGACGGCGGAAAACGCGATGTCGTTGGTGTCTTCCAGCACGGCGATCTTGCCGGCGCCATCGAAGGCGACGTTGAACTTGCGCGGCAATCCCGTCAGCGAGCGGTCGTTGAGGATGTGATAGTGCCACTCGCGGGCGTATTCGCGGGTGTCGAGAATTTCCTGCGGATCGATCCCCGCCGTCGGCGTCCCCGTGACGTTGCGGATGTTGTCGGCGCCGGAGCCGCGCGAACACAGGCCGAGGTCCTGAATGCCCTCGATGAGTGCCACGGCATTCTTCGGCGGAATCTCCCTCACCTGCAGATTGGCGCGTGTGGTGACGTGGCAGAACGGTCCGCACAGCGGTTCGATGAGATCGGCAAGCCCAGCAAACTGCCAATGCTTCATGATGCCGTTCGGGATCCGCAGCCGGCACATGTAGGAATCCTGCGCCGGTCCCACATAAAACAGGCCGTAATAGCGCCAGCGGAAATTGTCCGCTGGCGACGGCCGCGCATCGACCAGCGCCTGTTGCTTCAGCCGCGGATAGGCATCGAACGGATGCTCCTCGCGCTTCCACTTTTCCTGCTCGACGAGCTTCTTGCCGGCGGCGGTAACCCTGTCCTGCGCCTTGATATGCGCGGCCTCAGGTCCGCTCGGCTCGGCATTCGCCTTGCCCGAACCGCCGCCGAGGCCGCGCCCGACCCTGCTGATCTGCAGGCCGGTGGTGAAGCCTTCGAGGTAGCGCTTCTGCTCGTCGGTAAAGTCGACTGTGAGCGTTTCCATTTTCATAGCGCGTGACGAAGCTCCTGCGGCCACGATCGGTGGCGTCAACGAATGGGGGTTTGACCGTTTGGAACTCGGCGCAGCCGCGGTGCCGGGCTTTTGCTCCTGTTCGGTCCGACCAGCTTCGTTGCTGCGGAAATCCATCTTGGACTTGAGCCGACCGACATCCGCGTCGATTTGGCTGCACTGCAACATACAAGTTGCGTGCCAAACCGAATTGGTAAAAATTGTACGGAATATCAAGGCGTTGGAAATAGGCTGGCGAAACTCTGAAGCTCGCTTCACAGCGACTTCAAGGGCAATTGGCCTAATAATTAGGCGACTGATATCAATGCCTAATTTTGACCCATCAGGGTCAGGCCGTCACGGCTTCCAGCGGCCGATCTCGAAAGCCGCCAGATGTCCCGCGATATCATCGGGCGTGAAGGCGGGACCGGCAAAGGCCCCTACCGCATCCGAACCGTTGCCGGACCTGCTTGGCTGTCCCAAGGCAGCGTCATAGAGATCCGGCCTGAACACCCCCATGGCGGTCTTGAGCGCGTCCGGACGCATCGCCGTCTGTCCCCAGCGCACCATCTGGGCGTAGAGCCAGGCGGCCTGTGCGGGATCGGGCCGCGCGGCGCCCTCGCGTCCAACCAGCAGATAGCGGCTGCTTTCGCGGATCTTGCCGTCGGGGGAAATCTTCAACCGGCCATCCAGCGTCCGCAGGATCACTTCGGCATCGACGCCGATATATTCCGGCTTCGCGAGGATGTGCGCGGCCTCGCTGCGATTGTCCGGTTGCTCGATGAACTGCGCGGCGCGCGAGGCGGCCCGGATCAGGGCCGCCAGGACTTCCGGATACTTGTCTGACCAGCTTTGCCGGACCGCGAGCACCTTTTCCGCGGCGCGCACCAGGATGTCGGAGACGAAGTGCAGGATGTGACCGATGCCGAGATCGACGGCTACTGAGTTCCAGGGCGCGCCGACGCAGAACGCATCGACATGCCCGTTGGCAAGGCTGTCCACCATGTAGGGCGGCGGCAGCACCACCAGATGGACGTCCTCATCAGGATCGACCCCGCCCGCCGCCATCCAGAAGCGAAGCTGGTAGTTATGGGTCGAGAACGGAAACGTCATGCCGAACGTCAGCGGCTCCGCACCGGCCTTGCGCCGCGCAGCCACTACCCGAGAGAGCGCCTGCGCCGTCACCATCGGATTGCGTGCATCGCCGTCGATTTCGCCCATGATCGCCGCATGCAGGGCCGGCGATATCGTGATCGCATTGCCGTTGAGCCCGAGATTGAACGGCGCCACGATCGGCAGCTTGACGTGGCCAAGTCCAAGGCTTGAGGCGATCGCAACCGGCGCCAGCAGATGCGCCGCGTCGAAATGGCCGATATTGAGCTTGTCGCGGACGTTGGACCACGACACTTCCCGCGTCAGCGTGACATCGAGTCCCTCGGCGGCGGCAAAGCCCTTGTCGACGGCAATGATCAGCGCGGAGGCGTCAACCAGCGGGATGAAGCCGATATGCAGCGGTGTGGTCATTTCAGCAGCTCCGACGCGGTCAGGATCGACTGCGCGATCTCGCCGATTTTCTTCTTTTCGCGCATCGCGGTGGACCGCATCAGCACGTAGGCCTCGTCTTCCGTGAGGCCCTTCACTTTCATCAGGATCCCCTTGGCGCGGTCGATAACCTTGCGTTCCTCCAGCGCGGATTTGGTACGGTCGAGTTCGTCCTGCAGCTTGGAAAAGGCATTGAAGCGCGAGATGCAGAGGTCGAGGATCGGCTTGATCCGCTCCTTCTTCAGGCCGTCGACGATATAGGCGGAGACGCCGGCATCGACCGAGGCCTGGATCGAGGCGGAGTCGCTCTGGTCGACGAACATGGCGATCGGGCGGCGCACGGCGCGGCTGACCTGGAACATCGCCTCCAGCACGTCGCGGCTGGGGTTTTCCAGGTCGATCAGGATCACGTCGGGATCCTCGGAATAGATCCGCGCCAGCAAGCTCTGCATTTCGCTGATATGGACCACGCGGGTAAAGCCCGCCTCCCGCAGCCCCTCTTCGAGAATGGCCGCGCGGATCGGGCTTTCGTCGACAATGACGATTTTCGGTGACGACTCAGCGCTCATCGATCAACTCTTAACCCGGCGGGCCCATCCATAGCACGTCATGGTCCCGCGCAAAGCCTTGTAATTGTGGGCAATTGGGACTAGCTCGTGCTGATCAATCAGGCAGATAAGATATGCAACAGGCCGCCGCGCCCAAGATCAGCTTTGTTTCGTTGGGATGCCCCAAGGCGCTGGTGGATTCCGAGCGCATTATCACGCGGCTGCGGGCCGAAGGCTATGAACTGGCGCGCAAGCATGACGGCGCCGACATCGTTATCGTCAATACCTGCGGGTTCCTGGACAGCGCCAAGCAGGAATCGCTCGGCGCCATCGGCGAGGCCATGGCGGAGAACGGCAAGGTCATCGTCACCGGCTGCATGGGCGCGGAACCCGAGCAGATCGAGGCCGCCTATCCGGGTGTGCTCTCGATCACGGGTCCACAGCAATATGAGAGCGTGCTGGACGCGGTGCACCGGGCGCTGCCGCCGGTCCACAATCCGCTTCTCGACCTGGTGCCGCCGCAGGGCGTCAAGCTGACGCCGCGGCACTACGCCTACCTGAAGATTTCCGAAGGCTGCAACAATCGCTGTAGTTTCTGCATCATCCCGAAGCTGCGCGGCGATTTGGTGTCGCGCCCGGCGGGTGACGTGCTGCGCGAAGCCGAAAAGCTGGTCGCCGCCGGCGTCAAGGAGCTGCTTGTGATCTCGCAGGACACGTCAGCCTACGGCGTCGACATCAAATATGCCGAGAGCCCGTGGCAGGACCGCCAGGTCCGCGCCAAATTCTTCGATCTCGCCAAGGAACTCGGCGAACTCGGCGCCTGGGTACGGCTGCAATATGTCTACCCCTACCCACATGTCGACGAAGTCATCGGCCTGATGACCGAGGGCAAGGTTTTGCCCTATCTCGACATTCCCTTTCAGCATGCGAGCCCCGACGTGCTGAAGGCGATGAAGCGGCCGGCTGCGCAGGAAAAGACGCTGGCGCGGATCAAGAAATGGCGCGAGCAATGTCCCGAACTGACGCTGCGCTCGACCTTCATCGTCGGCTTCCCCGGCGAGACCGATTCCGATTTTGCCTATTTGCTCGATTGGCTCGAGGAAGCCGAGATCGATCGCCTCGGCTGTTTCAAATATGAACCGGTCGCCGGCGCGAGCTCGAATGCGATCGGCAGTCCCGTGCCCGACGAGATCAAGCAGGAGCGCTGGAACGCACTGATGGCGCGCCAGCAGAAAATCTCCGCGCGCCGTCTGAAGCGCAAGGTCGGCACGCGGCAGCAGATCATCATCGACGAAGTCGGCCCGACCGTCTCGAAGGGCCGGTCAAAAGCCGACGCCCCCGAGATCGACGGCGCGGTCTATGTCTCCAGCCGCCGTCCGCTGCGGGTCGGCGAAATCGTCACCGCCAAGATCGAGCGCGCGGACCAATACGATCTGCACGGCAGCGTCGCGGGGTTCTGAGCCATCCGCTCAAGTCGACAGCCAAGCCGGCACCCATCGTTCGGGCCGGGGTGCGCGGACAAGGTCGGTTCGCGCCTCGGCAATTGCGACAGGAACGTCATTGATCGCCGGACGCGTCTCATAGTCGAAGCGCGGCAGGATGCGGCCATCGGCCCCCATCGAAAACGACATCGAATACCAGAGGCCGAGATCGGGTTTCGCCCGCCACATGTCGTCGCGCAGACCGCGCAGCAATGGTTCAATCGCGACGACTTCTTCGATCGGCTGGCGGCCCCGATCCAGCACGCGCACCTGATACTGCTGGCCCGCAATCGCAACCTCGAACATCGTGCGATCCCATGGCGTTTTGCCAGGTGGCCGATGCGCGATCAACTGATCCGCTAGTCTGGTCATCGCCGGATGCGTTTCCCAAAACGCCTCGCGATCCCTGCACCATTTCTCCATCCAGCGGCCGAAGTCCGGTAGCCCGGTCGGCGGCTCCGTCAAACTCCTGAGGTCCCTCACGCGGAAACGTTTGGCCAACCAATCGGCGAGTTCGTGCGTCTCATCCTCTGCGTCTTCGTGCGGAGTAAAGTCGGTCCACACCACGTCTTCCTCAAATCGCTGGATTGCGATCTTGGCCAGCAAACCCTCGAGCGACGCCGCGATGATTTCGTATTGGCCTTCGGAGCCCAGCACGACGATCGGCGCATTGGCGACGCTGGTGCCGGCCCCGTACCAGGCGCCGACGACCGACCCTTCCGGCAACCGCGCAAACAGCGCGAACTGGTCGCGCAGCGGGCTGCCGTCGACGATCGGCGCATTGTCGGAAAAGTCCCCGACAAGCTCGTAGCAGCCGGCATTGCCCCAATCACGGCCTTTGAGCCAGCCAGCGAAATCAATCAGCAATGGCGGCGCCTCGGTGCCCGGCGGAAATGCCCTGCGGATGCTGTCGATATCGATGGGATAGGAATAGTCGTCGGACACTGGGATGACCTTGTGCGGTTGGTGGGCCCGCCTTGGTCGGCTTCATCATCGAGCCGGTTCAATTGCGAAGCCTGGAATGTGAACCGATCCGGCCGTTGCGGTCACAAAGGAGAACAATTTTCAGATTGGCAATGTGGGTCAGCGCGAGATCGATGATGGCGAGTTTCAAGAGGGCTGAGATTGGTTTCCGCGCTGTAAAGGCCATGGCGTGTCTGGCGGCGGTGCTCACGGCCATGCCGGCTTTCGCGAAGGCACCGTCTCCTCTGGCGACAGCCCGAAGCTCCTGCTTTAGCGGCAAGGCCACCCCTGACCAGATTATTGCCGGCTGCACGGCCGTGATCGCTGCGAAAGGTACCAAGCCAAAAGACCTCGTCGGCGCTTACCTCAATCGTGGCGCCAACTACCTCACCAAGAACGACAGCGACCGCGCCATTGCCGATTTCAGCGAACTGATCCGGCGCAATCCGAAGCTTGGCGGCGCCTACACCAACCGTGGCGAAGCCTGGCGTCGCAAGGGCGAGGTTAACAGGGCCATCGCCGATCTCGACCGCGCGATCGCGCTCGATCCGAAGGGATCGTTCGCCTGGTTCAACCGCGGGATCACCTACAGCGATAAGGGTGAACCGGAAAAAGCGATCGCCGATTACAATCAAGCGATCCGGCTCAATTCGATCGATCCCTGGTACTACAACAACCGCGGCAACTCCTATGGCGACATCAACGAGTTCAGCCGTGCGATGTCCGACTATGATCACGCGATCAAGCTGGATCCCAAATTCGCACTCGCCTATTTCAACCGCGGCACCGCCTATTGGAATCACGGCGATGAACCCCGCGCGCTCGCCGACCTGAACACATCAATCCGGCTCGATCCGAACTACGCCGCCGCCTACGGCAACCGGGCGCGCCTGTTCAGGGGCAAAGGCGAGATCGAACGCGCGCTCGCCGACCTGGACCAGTCGCTGCGGCTGGCGCCGGACGAATATCGCGATGCCTATGCGCGCGGTCTTCTTCACTTTGACCGTCACGACTTTTCACGGGCGCTGTCTGACTTTGACCAGGCGATCCGGTTCAATCCGAAATATGCCGCCGCGCTCAACGCCCGGTGCCTGACGCGGGCCATTCTCGACCGTCCGCAGGAAGGGCTTGCAGACTGCAGCGAGTCGCTGAGGCACAGGCCGGACGATGCCCAAACGGTCGACAGCCGCGCCTTCTGCTATCTCAAGCTTGGCCAATTCGACGCGGCGATCGACGGTTTCACGGTTGCGCTGGGCGTCGATCCGAAGCTGGCGAACTCGCTGTACGGCCGCGGCATCGCCAAGCGGAAGAAGGGCGATGAAAGCGGCGCCGAGACGGACATTGCCGCCGCCAGAGCGATCAAGGCCGACATATCAGAGGAATTCCGCCGCTATGGGATCGAGTGATGACCAGCTCCCCGCTTGACAGGGCCGGCCATTCGGCTGTATGGGCCTGCGCCATGACATTGAACCGGACCAACCGCCGCGCAGCTTTCCGTCGTCGCTCCTGCGACGATGATGGGCTGCGCCATGTCCGACGACACCGCTGATCAACTAGTTCAGCAACGTTTTCGAGAAGGCCGCACCCGAAAAGTGCGGCCTTCTTGCGTTTCGGCCTGCCCTTTCCCCAAAACCCAAAGGAGCTCGACATGACCAACGCTACCCAACCGTTCGACGCATTGATGAACATCACCGCGCGGCCGTCCACCGTCTTCGTCAAGGGCGACGGCGCCTATCTGTGGGACGACAGCGGCAAGCGCTATCTCGATTTCATGCAAGGCTGGGCGGTCAATTGCCTCGGCCATTCGCCTGCCATCATCGCCGACGCGATTGCCGCGCAGGCAAAACTGCTGCTGACGCCAAGCCCGGCGTTCTTCAATGAGCCCAGCCTCAAGCTCGCCAATGCGCTGGTTGCCAACAGCTGCTTCGACCAGGTGTTCTTTGCGAATTCGGGGGCGGAAGCCAACGAAGGCGCCATCAAGCTCGCGCGCAAATTTGGTACGCTGTACAAAGGCGGCGCGCACGAGATCATCACCTTCGTCGGCGGCTTCCACGGCCGCACGCTCGCCACCATGTCGGCGTCGGGCAAGAAGGCCTTCGAACCGCTGTTCGAGCCCAAGGTCACCGGATTTCCCAAGGCGCAACTCAACGATCTCGATTCCGTCAAGCGGCTGATCTCGAGCAAGACCGTTGCGGTCATGCTGGAGCCGATGCAGGGCGAAGCCGGCGTGTGGCCGGCGACCGATCAATTCCTCAGGGAGTTGCGGGCGCTGACCCAGGAGCGCGGCCTGCTGCTAATCGTCGACGAGATCCAGACCGGCATGGGCCGGTCGGGAAAGCTGTTCCACTACGAGCATGCCGGGATCGAGCCTGACATCATGACGCTCGGCAAAGGCATCGGCGGCGGCGTACCACTCGCGGCATTGCTGGCGACCGAATACGCATCCTGTTTCGAGCATGGCGACCAGGGCGGCACCTTCAACGGCAATCCGCTGATGTGCGCCGCGGGCCTTGCCGTGCTCGAACATGTCGTAGCGCCCGGCTTCCTGAAGTCAGTGGTGGACACGGGTCTGTTCCTGGAAAGCGAATTGCAGAAACTGTCGGCGCGCCACGGTCTCGGTAACGTGCGCGGCCGGGGGCTGTTGCTGGCGCTCGACCTCAAACTGCCGATCGGCGCGTCGATCGTCGCGCAGGCATTTGCGGATGGCGTGCTGCTGAACTCGCCGCAGCCCGACGCGCTGCGGTTCATGCCGGCGCTCAACGTCACGCGCGAGGAAATCTCGATGATGATCGATTGTCTGGATTCGGTGCTCACCCAGATGGGAGCGGCGCGGATGGTGGCGTAGCTCAACTCTATCGTCGTCCCGGCGAACGCCGGGACCCATACGCCGCGGCCGTTGTAATGGCAGGCGGTCTCTGCCGGTTTTTCTCTATCGATGGATCACGCGGTATGGGTCCCGGCTCAAGGCCGGGACGACACCTATCACGGCCGCAAAATAATCGCCCCGGTCGTCGCCCTGCCCTCCAGGTCGGTGTGCGCCTTCGCGACGTCCTTCAGCGCATAGGCGTGGTTGATCGGGACGTGCAGTTTGCCGTTGATGACGGCGGCGAACAACGTGTCGGCGCCCTCCAGCAGGTCACGGCGGGTGCTGACGTAATCGTTGAGTTTCGGCCGCGTCGCAAACAGCGAGCCGTGGTTGTTGAGCTCGGCGAGCGCGAACGGCGGCACCGGGCCGGAGGCGTTGCCGAAGCTGACGAACAGGCCGCGCGGCCGCAGGCAGGACAGCGAGCCCGGGAACGTGGTCTTGCCGACACCGTCATAGACGACGTCGCACAATTCGTTGCGGCTGATCTGCTTGACCCGCGCGACAAAGTCCTCCTCGTTGTAGAGGATGACGTGGTCGCAGCCATTGGCGAGCGCGAGGTCGGCTTTCGCCTTGGAGCCGACGGTGCCGATCACATGAGCGCCGAGCGCCTTCGCCCATTGGCAGGCCAGCAGGCCGATGCCGCCGGCGGCCGCGTGGATCAGCACGCGATGCCCTGGCTCGACCTTGAAGGTCTTGTGCAGGAGGTACCAGACCGTCAGGCCCTTGAGCATCAGCACCGCGCCCTGCTCATAGGTGATGTGGTCGGGCAGCTTGACCAGCTTGTCCGCCGGGATCACGCGTTCAGAGGCGTAGCCGCCGAGATTGAAATAATAGGCGACGCGGTCGCCGGGATGGAAATTGGTGACACCAGGACCGACCGCCACCACCTCGCCCGCGGCCTCATTGCCGGCGATGAAGGGCAGCCCCGGCGCCTTGTAGAGGCCGGTGCGGAAATACACGTCGATGAAGTTCAGGCCGACGGCGTGCTGGCGCATGCGGACCTCGCCCGGTCCCGGCGCCGGCACGTCGACGCTCTCATAGACCAGGGCTTCCGGACCCCCTACCTTGTGCACGCGCACGGCCTTGACCATGACCTTGTCTCCCTCGGTATCGGCTTCAAGCGCCCCGGCTCGTGGCGGAGCGAAAGCCATCAAGGCCGTATTGTCAACTCGCGGGGGCCTAAACCCGCTGTTTGACAACTTTTTTGCGATTGCGCCGGGCCAGCACGTTGAACAATTCGACCGCAGCCGCGAACACGATGGCGAAATAGATGTAGCCGCGCGGGATGTGGAATTTGAATCCGTCCGCCACCAGCGCTACGCCGATCAGCACCAGGAACGCCAGCGCCAGCATCTTGGTGGTCGGGTGATTGGCGACGAACTTCGCCACCGGTCCTGACGAAACGTACATGATGAAGCAGGCGATCACGACGGCGGCCACCATGATCTCGATATCCTCGGCCATGCCGATCGCGGTGATGATCGAATCCAGCGAGAACACGATGTCGACGACGATGATCTGGATGATCACCCAGAAGAATACGCTAGCATTCGGCTTGGCATCGGGCTCGGTGTGGCGCGCCTCAACCTCGGCATGAATTTCATGCGTTGCCTTGGCGATCAGGAACATGCCGCCGCCAATGAGAATGATGTCGCGCCACGAGAGCGACACGCCTTTCACGGTCAGGACAGGATCCTTCAGGCCGATCAGCCACACCAGGATGCTGAGCAACAGGATGCGGAACACCAGCGCCAGCAGCAAGCCGATCTGGCGCGCGCGGTTTGCCTGCTCCGGCGGAAGCCGCGATACGATCACCGACAGGAAAATGACATTGTCGATGCCGAGCACGATTTCCAGCGCCGTCAACGTCAACAGCGCCGCCCATGCTTCCGGGCTGGTCAGTAATTCCATCATGCCTTGAACGATTTCAGTTTGCGGATCACGGCATCGCTGCCGGCGACATAGATCGCGATTGCGCAGAGTCCGACGGTAATGGGAATGCCCACGACGAAGTCGCAGGCGATGGTGTAGGCCGCCAGCACGGCCCATGCGGCCAGCAGCCACAGGGTCAGCCAGCGCAGGCGCACGACGCGGATCGGATGCAGCACGTGGAACGGCGCGAAGGTCAGCGCGATCAGGACCGCTACGCCAAGAGTGGCAAGCGCCGGCGATGGATGCAGCAGGAACAGGTAGAATGCCGCGACGTTCCACACCGCCGGAAAGCCGCGGAAATGGTTGTCGGCCGCCTTCATGCGGCGGTCGGCAAAATAGAGCGCGCTGGAGGTCATGATGCCGATGCCGAGCAGCGGCGCCGCCAGCGGCAGCAGCAAGCCGCTCGCGGTGATGGCGTAGGCAGGAACGAAGACGTAAGTGATGAAATCGACCACGAGGTCGAGCACATCCCCCGACCAGTTCGGTTGCAGCCGCACCACGTCGAATTTGCGCGCGAGCGGACCGTCGATGGCATCGATGATGAGCGCGACGCCAAGCCAGCCGAACATGGCGGCCCAGTGCTCGCGCACCGCTTCCAGCATCGCAATCAGGCCGACGCCCGCTCCAAGCGCCGTGAAGACGTGGACGCCGAATGCGGCCGTCCGCATCCGGGTCGTAGCGGGAGATGCTATTGGTTCTTGTGTCTGGTCCATTGCTCCGGCAGTGCTAACAGGAATCGCCCCGATTTGCATACCGGCGCTTGCGGCGTTCCGCCGCGCAAATCGGTGGAAACATTTAAGAAGGTCAATGACTTGAAAATGCCGCCGGGAATGGCAATTGTTCCAATATGAACGATGCATCGCCAATTTATGACACCGTTGTGATCGGCGGCGGACCGGCGGGACTGACCGCCGCTATCGCGCTGGCGGAGGCCGGTGCCAGGACCGCGTTGCTGGCCCGCCGCGTGCCCTATGCCGACAACCGCACCACGGCGCTGCTGGGCGCCTCCACCGATCTGCTCGAACGTCTGGACGTCTGGCGCCGCTGCAGCGACCAGGCCGCGGCGTTGCGGACCATGCGGCTCGTCGACGACACCGGCCGCCTGATCCGGGCGCCGGAAGTGCGGTTTTCGTCGGAGGAAATCGGCCTCGACCAGTTCGGCTACAATATCGCCAACCGGACGCTGATGGCAGCGCTCGAGGAGCGCGCCGCCGAATTGTCCGGCCTGACGCGATTTGACGATGAGGCGGCAGCGGTCGATCCGCAGGATGCGATGGTTGCCATCCACACCCGTGCGGGCGGGTCGCTGTCGGCGCGGCTGGTGATCGGCGCCGACGGGCGGCAGTCCCTGTCTCGCGAGGCCGCCGGCATCGACGTCAAGCGCCGCGACCTGCATCAGTCGGCATTGACCTTCAACATCAGCCATTCAAGGCCGCACAAGAATATCTCCACCGAGTTTCATACCCCGCACGGGCCGTGCGTGTTCGTGCCCCTGCCCGGCAACCGCAGCAGCGTGGTGTGGGTCTCCGCGGCAAAGGAAGCAGAGCGGCTGATGGCGCTCGGCGACGACGAACTGTCCGACGCTGCGGAAAAGCAATCGCATTCCATTCTTGGCGGCGTCCGGGTTGAGCCGGGACGCAATCTGTTTCCGCTCTCGATCGAAAGTCCAAAGCAGTTCGCCAGCCATCGCGTGGCGCTGGTCGGCGAATCCGCCCATGTGCTGCCGCCGATCGGCGCGCAGGGTCTCAACATGGGTTTGCGCGATGCCGTAGACATTGCCGATATCGCAGGCCACGCGATCTCGATCGGCGAGGATCCGGGCGCACCGCAGGTGCTGGCGCGCTATCAATCCGCCCGCCGCTCCGACGTCGCCAGCCGGATGTTTGCCATCGACCTCGCCAACCGCTCGCTGCTCAGCGATTTCCTCCCCGTGCAGTCGCTGCGCGCGATGGGGCTGCACCTGATCGGCTCGTTCGGCCCGCTGCGGCGGCTCGCCATGCGCGAAGGCCTCGCGCCATCGTGGAAGCGCGTGGGCTAAAGCGTGCACCTGTAATACCAGAGGCGTTGGCGGACGTCCGCTTTGGTGCGCGCAACGGACTGAAGTCAGACATCGCGCAGCTCCGAAAAGTGCCCAAAAGCCGACAGCGGCTGACGGCCCAACCATTTCCGCTTTGAGATGATCGAGGCGCTCGTTTGAAGCCAAGTACTGACTGCATTGTTGAGCACGAACGTCAGGCAAAAAAGCCGGGTTGAGATTGCAGCCGCTCGCGGTAGGATGAAGTATGCGTTTCCTATCCTCCGTTCTATCGCTGTTCGTCCTGATCGGGACATTGTTGTGCGCATCTATCGTCATAGCTCCTGCGGAGGAAAGTTTAGGAGCTAATCTCCAGCAGGACGCACTGCGCGAATGGCACTTTCTGGCCAATGGACGAGCGGAGTTTGAAATCTCAGACCCGGCTTTGGTGCCGAGGCTGCTGGTGATCGCGGCCGAACAATCGGGCTGTGACTACAAGGTGGATATGAAGGTATCCTCTGTTCGTTTTATTCGTTTTGAATACCGCCGCTTTGCCATCGTGCCTTGCTGGGGATTTTCAGGATCGCATGAGCTGTTCGAACTCACAAACCTAAAGAAGCCAAAGCTGATAGTGTTTCCGGTCTTCGCCGCCGAAGGGGGCTTCAGTACGTCGTCCAGACCGGGCGTGCTGACGTGGAAAAAAGAGACTGGAATCCTCGAAGCCGAATCATCATCGGACGTGGGATGCACTGGACGGGGCCGCCACACCTATCGACTGAGCCGGACACAGCTAGGCTTGGTGCTCACCCGCGTCGAAATCAACAAAGACGATTGCGGCAAGAACGAGTGGAACACGATATGGGAAGCCCCGCCATGGCGTGAATTGACCCGCTAGATTGACGGGCAGCCACGCGCGTATCCACACTTGAAGCACGCCTGTTCGTTGTCTTCAAGGAAACGCCAGCCTTCCGCTCTGGATGAACCACATCACGCTGGTCAGCGTGACGACGGAGGCGAAGGTGCCGATCAGGACGGCGACCGACGCCGGCTCGATCCAGGTGTTGTTCTGCCGCGCGATCACGAACACGTTGAGCGCCGGCGGCAGTGACGCCATCAGGACCGCGGTCGCCGCCCAGGGCTGCGCGAACGGCCCGAACAGCAGCATCAGACCGAACACGATCAGCGGATGGATCAACAATTTGACCGCGATCACGCCGGGCACCTCCCACGGCACGCGATCGAACGGGCGCAACGCGACGGTGACACCCAGCACGAACAGCGCCGTCGGTGCGGCGGCGTTCTGCAAAAACACCAGCGTGTTGTCGATCGCGACGGGGGGACGAAAATGCAGCGCCGCGGCGAGCGCGCCCGCTCCCGCCGACATGATCAGCGGGTTCAGCACGATCTGTTTCACCACGATGCCGAGCGTGTGCAGCAGCGAGCGATGCTCGCGATCGGTGAACGCGACCAATATCGGCACGATCGAAAACAGGAAAATGCTGTCGCAACAAAAAATCAGCGCGGTCGGCGCCGCCGCCTTGGTGCCGAGCACGGCGAGCGCCAGCCCCGGGCCCATATAGCCGATATTGCCATAGGCGCCGGCCAGCCCGGCCAGGGTGGCCTTGCGCAGCGAAAGATCGCCGATGACCCGGCCGGTGACCACGGCAACGATGAAGGCGATCACGGTCCCGAGCGTGGTCGCGATCAGGAATGGCGGGTTGTTGAGCTCCGAAAACGGCGTCTTGGCCATGATGCCGAACATCAGGGCCGGCAGCGAGACGTAAAGCAGGAAGAAATTCATCCAGGCCAGCCCCGCCTCCGGCAGCCCCCGGGTCTTGCCGCAGGCAAAACCGATGAAGATTACCCCGAAATAGGGAATCGCCAGATTGAGGATATCGGCCATGCGTTGGGGGTCTTTTTGTCAGCGTTTCGTCAATGTTTTCTTGGGCCTGGCGGTGGATGTGCCAGCCGGACTTGAGAGTTAATTCAACCTTTTGCCCCTAGCATCGGCCACAATCATGGTCTATTCGACGAGGTATGATCAAAGCGCGCACCGCCAAATTCCAAATCGGTCAGATCGTCCGTCACCGGGTGTTCTCATTCCGGGGCGTGATTTTCGACATCGATCCGGTATTCAACAATACTGAGGAATGGTGGTTGTCGATCCCTGAGAACGTTCGGCCGCACAAGGATCAGCCGTTCTATCATCTGCTGGCGGAGAATTCGGACTCCGAATACGTCGCCTATGTCTCCGAGCAGAACCTGCTGCCCGACGATTCCGGCGAACCGATCCGGCATTCGCAGGTCGCCGAGATCTTCGTCAAGGACAAGTCCGGCGGCTATCGTCCGCGCAATCCCTCGCTGAACTGACCTGGCTTCATCCGGGCTACAGATCTTCCACTGAACGAAAAAGGCGCCCGGTCCGGGCGCCTTTTTGTTTGTCGATCGAAGCGGCGTTACTTGGCCGCCGGATTGGCATTGGCCGGCGCGCCGCCAGCGGGCGGGTTGGCCTCAAGCTTCTTGCGCGCTTCTTCAGCCCGCTTCTGCAGCTCTTCCTGCAACTTCTGCTGGGTCTTTTCGAATTCCTTGGGGTCGGTCGGCGGGCCGTCATAGGCCTTGGCGAATTCGGCCAGCGGCAGCGGCAGCGTCAGCGGGGCGCCGTTGGAGTTGATCGCCTGGACCACCAGGTTCTGGCCCTTCTTCAGGTTGGCCAGCAGTTCCGGGGTCACTTCGTAGTCCGACATGCAACCATTCTGGAAGCAGATCACATAGGGGCTCTGCGCCGGGGGATTGGCATCGACGATGACGCGGGTGCCGTGCACGAGCTGCATGCCGAGCGGCAGCGTCACGCGCAGGATCTTCTTCGGCTCGCCTTCCGGCTCGATGATGACGGCCGCGATGACCGGCTGGCCGGACTCGATGCGTCCGTCCTTGCCGGTGAAGCAGACCTGCTTGGCGCCGGCGTCCTGCCCCTTGAGGCAGAATTTGGTCCAGGGCGCATAAATCAGCTGGACCTGCTGGTCCTGCGACTGACCGCCTGCGGGGGGAGTGCCGCCGGCGGTGGCTGGCGGGGCCGGCTGGGCGTTCGGGGCGGCAGGCGCTTGAGCCTTCGGAGCTGCTTTCGGGGCAGCCTTGGGAGCGGCCTTAGGGGCCTCCTTGGGCGCCGCTGCGGGGGCGCCGGGGGCCGGAGCCGGGGTTTGGGCCTGCGCACCCGCGACGAGCAACGTCGCGGACAATGCCGTCGCCGCCAACAAGGCGGCAACCCGCCCATGCGGCCGGACGGCCAAAATACGGAAATTCATTGCGGAAAACCCTTTCTGAACGGGAGCGCCCGAAACCGCTGCAGGCACCGACACCTAGCCGTTTGGGCGGCTGTCTCCTAGTCAATTGAGGCGGATACGTGACAGGCGTCACCGCCCTGGTCAATTGCACGCCTTCAATACAGCGGCGGACGAAAAGATCAATGCCGACAAGCATCTTTGGCCGCGGTCCCGGTGGACGCCGAGGCCTGTGGTCAAGGCCTATGGTAAAGCTCACCGGTGTGTGATCCCGAATCAAATCCGCGCGTGCAGATGGTCGCCTTTGGACGTATCCGGCTTGGTATTCTCGCCAGCGTTGTGCTCGCGCTCGGCGTGTTGCCGATGGCGCTCGCGGGCACGGCCCGCGCCGGGGAAAGCCATGCGATCTCCATGCATGGCGCGCCGGCCCTGCCGGCCGATTTTGCCCACATGCCCTACGCCAAACCGGACGCACCGAAGGGCGGCCGGCTGGTCTGGGGTCTGCTTGGCACCTTCGACAGCCTCAATCCGTTCATCGTCCGGGGCCTCGCTTTGCAGCAGATCAGGGGCTTTGTCGTCGAGAGCCTGATGAGCCGCGGCAATGACGAGGCCTTCACGCTCTACGGGCTGCTCGCCAGGAGCGTCGAGACCGACGACATCAGAAGCTATGTCACGTTCCATCTCGATCCCCGGGCGCGGTTCTCGGATGGCAAGCCGGTCACGGCCGACGACGTGCTGTTTTCCTGGGCGCTGCTCCGCGACCGCGGCCGCCCCAACCACCGCCAGTATTACGCCAAGGTCGCCAAGGCAGAGGCGCCCGACCCGCTCACCGTCAGGTTCGATTTCGGCGGCGCGCCCGACCGCGAACTGCCGCTGATCCTTGGCCTGATGCCGATATTGCCGCGCCATGCGGTCGATCCCGAAACCTTTGAAGAAACCACGATGATCGGACCGGTCGGTTCCGGTCCCTATCGCGTCACTGCGGTGCGCCCCGGCGCCAGCGTCACGCTGACGCGCAATCCCGACTATTGGGGCCGTGACCTGCCGGCGAACCGGGGCCTGTGGAACTTCGACAAGATCCGGTTCGATTACTACCGCGAGTCCAACGGCCAGTTCGAAGCCTTCAAGCGCGGGCTCTATGATTTCCGCAATGAGGCCGAGCCGCTGCGCTGGCACGACGGCTATGATTTCCCGGCCGCCCGCAGCGGCGAGCTGATCCGCGACATCATCAAGCCGGGGATGCCGCAGCCGTCGGAGTATCTGGTGTTCAACACCCGCCGTCCGCTGTTTTCCGACGTCCGCGTGCGGCGCGCGCTCACGCTGCTGTTCGATTTCGAATGGATCAACCGCAACTACTTCTTCGGCCTCTATACGCGTGCCGGAGGCTTCTTCGCCGGGTCGGAATTATCAGCCTATGGCCGCGCCGCCGATCCGCGCGAGCGCGAACTGTTGAAACCCTACCTCGCGCATATTCCACCTGACATTCTCGACGGCAGCTTCCGCCTGCCCGTGTCAGATGGTTCGGGCCGCGACCGCGCGGCGCTGCGGGCCGCCCTCGCTCTGCTGTCCGAGGCCGGCTACGTGCTCGACGGCACCG
The DNA here is from genome assembly GCF_018131075.1 of Bradyrhizobium sp. JYMT SZCCT0428. Classification (GTDB taxonomy): domain Bacteria; phylum Pseudomonadota; class Alphaproteobacteria; order Rhizobiales; family Xanthobacteraceae; genus Bradyrhizobium. The sequence continues at coordinate 354,657 of NZ_JAFCLS010000001.1, forward strand.
TGCTGCGCCAGCGCGCCAGCAAAACACCCCTCACCTTCGAAATCCTGGTCACGACGCGCGATCAGGAACGGATCGCGCTGGCCTATAGCCGCGACCTCAAACGCGCCGGCATCGAGGCCAGCGTGCGTGCGGTCGATCCGGTGCAATTCGACCAGCGCCGGCTCGGCTACGAGTTCGACATGCTGCAGAACCGCTGGGACCAGTCGCTGTCGCCAGGCAATGAGCAGTCGTTCTATTGGGGCAGTCAGGCCGCCGATGTATCAGGCACAAGGAACTACATGGGCGCAAAGGATCCGGCGATCGACGCCCTGATCGCGGCGCTGCTGGAGGCCCGCGAGCGGCCGGAATTCGTCTCGGCGGTGCGGGCGCTGGACCGCACCCTGATGTCGGGCTTCTACGCTATCCCGTTGTTTAACGTCGCCGAGCAATGGATCGCGCGATGGAATCGGGTAGAACGGCCTTCAACCATCGCCTTGACCGGCTACCTGCCGGAGACGTGGTGGCACAGACCGAACGCCAAATGATGCAACCCAACACTGTCATCGAAGTGACGCCGTGACCCAGCCAGCCGCTTCGCCCACGCTCGATACGTTGTTCAAGCGGTCACTGGCACGGCAGCCGGATGCGACGGCGCTGGTCGATCCGCCGAACAAGCAGCGCGTCACCGGGCAGACGCCGAAACGTCTCTCCTACGCGCAGGCCGATCGCGCCATTTCCGCGCTGGCTGCGCATTTCATCGAATCCGGATTGCCCGCCAACTCCGTCATCGCGGTCCAGCTGCCGAACACCATCGAATTCGCGCTGACAATTCTGGCCGCCTATCGTGCCGGACTGGTGGTCGCCGTGCTGCCCTTGCTGTGGCGGCAGGCGGAACTGACCATGGCGCTCAACCGCACCGCGGCGCGGGCGATCGTGACCACCAGCAAGGTCGACGGCATCGTCTATTCGGATCTGGCCATGAATGCCGCGGCCGAAGCGTTTTCGATCCGCCATGTCTGCGGCTTCGGCACCGATTTGCCGGAAGGCATGGCCTCGCTGGACAACGCGATCCTTCGGGAATCGACGACTGCGCGCGCGGTGATCCAGGATGGCCGCAAGGCGGCGCTGATCTCGTTCGACCTGACCTCGGACGGTTTCCGGCCCGTCCCGCGCGCCCATCTCGGCCTGATCGCCGGAGGACTATCGGTCTCGCTCGAAAGCGACGTGCCGCAGGGCGCAACGATCCTGTCGGCGTTTTCGCCGATGTCGTTTGCCGGCCTCGCATCGACGCTGACGGTCTGGCTGTTGTCGGGCGGAACGCTGGTGTTGCACCATCCCTTCGACGAAGAGGTGCTGGAGCAGCAGGTCAACGAGCATGCCTGCGACACGCTGATTGCGCCGGCCCAGCTGGCGTTGCGGCTGGACGAACTCGACCTCGCGGGCAGCCTGCCCTCGCTGCGCAACGTCATCGGCCTGTGGCGCGCGCCGGAACAGGTGATGTCGAGCGCGTCCTGGTCGGCCCAGCAGGCGACGCTGACCGACGTCTATCTGTTCGGCGAAGTCGGTTTGTTCGGGGCGCGCCGGATTGCGGACGACGGTTCGCCGGCCCTGATCAAATCAGGACCGCACGGCGCGCCGCGCGAACTGCCGGGCTCCTCGATCGCGGGCGACATCCTGCTGACGCCGCGGGGCACCCTGGGACTGCGCGGACCGATGATCCCGGTCGCGGCCTATGCGCCCCCGCCGCCCCCCAGCGACTCGCTGATCGCAGCCCCGCCGCGCGATTACGTCGACACCGATTATTCCGCGCGGCTCGACCGCTCGACTGGCGCCATCAACATAACCGCGCCGCCGTCGGGCATCATGGCGGTTGGCGGCTACCGGTTCCTGGCGCAGGACCTGCAGGAATGGGCCCGGCGGCTCGGGCAAGGCGCGCTGCTCACGGCATTGCCGGATCGCCTTAGCGGCCATCGGCTTGCCGGCCGCGCCCAGGACAACGCCCGCGCCCGCGACGCGCTGACGGAACTTGGGCTTAACCCGTTGATGGTCGAAGCGTTTCGCGACCGGGCCAATTCCGCTTGAGCGCAATCTCACGGCTTGTGTTGACGCCACATTAAGCCCGCCAAACTAGGATCGCGCTCTCATAAATGGCGCGCTTGATCCGAGTTGTCAGATGTCCCAGCAAGGCCCGATCCTCGTCGTATCGACCGCAAGGCGGCCGTCGTTTGCCGCAGCGCTCGATGTCGCAAAGCTGTTTCCGGTCGTCGAGGCCGAATGGGCGGACGCAAGTCGCGCGGTCGAACAGATGCAGCCGGCCGCGGTATTGGCCGCGACGTCCGACGTCGATCAAGCCACGCTTGCCGCACTCGCCGCGCCGATCGCGGCCCAGCAACCCTATCTGCCGCTGATCGCGGTCGATCCGCAGATAACGCTGCCCGAAAATGCGATTCCATTTTTCCAGAGCCAGGGAGACTCCAGCCGCCTCGTCACACGCCTGCGCGCGGCGCTGCGCATCCGCTCGCTGCACGCGACGGTGATGCGCCGGCTGGTACCGGCGACCCGGATCGCGCTCTCGGACATCGACACCTTCCGGGATGCCACGGTGCTGCTGGTCGGCCGCGGCGGCGCCTACCCCACGCTGTCGGTCTCGCTCGGCGAGCAAACCGGCGTGGTCGGCGCGCTGAGCATCGAGGCCGCGGCGAAGCATCTCAATGCGCGCGACATCGACGGCATCGTGCTCAGCGAAGGCTTTAGCCCGCGCGTGGTCGATGCTTTCCTGACCGTGCTGGCGGAAGACGCCCGCTTCCGCCATTTGCCTGTGGTGGTGACGTCAGGCGATCTGTTGCCAGCCTATGAATTGCCGAACCTCGAAATCCTCTTGGGCGAGCCCGCACAGATGGTGGCGACCGCGTTGCCGCTAATCCGCCAGCATGCCTTCGAAGCGCATTTGAGCCGGACCCTGCGCTCGATCGACGCCGAGGGCCTGATCGACGCCCGCACCGGCCTGCTCACGCCAACTGCCTTCGAGCGCGACTTCGCCAGCGCCGTCTACCAGACCCAGCAACGCGGCGGCGGCCTGTCTGTCGCGCGCTTCGCGTTTGATCCCGCCCACCCCCGCGCCCAGTTCGACGGCGCGCGCATCATCAGCCGGCTGATGCGGCAGATGGATTTTGGCGCCGTCTGCGATGACGGATCGGTCGTGGTCGCCTTCGCCGAGACCGACCTCAAGACCGCGCACACGATCGCGCGGCGGCTGTCCAGCGTCATGCGCCACACCAGCCACGGCAAGCGCGACACGCGCGCAGAACCAACCGTGACGGTCGCGACGCTGGAGTCGAGGGATTCCGCTAAAGCGCTGCTCGCGCGCCTCGGCGAAGAGGCCCATCGCGCCGCGTCTTAGGCCGCTTCCGTCATTGCGAGCGAAGCGAAGCAATCCATAGCGCGGCATAACGGAGAGGTGGATTGCTTCGTCGTAAGTGCTCCCTTGCGCAAACGCCTTGCGTTTGTCGCAGGCAATGACGAGGACGGTACGGGCGCCTACGCCGCCTTCTTGTTCTCCGCGAGATTGGCCAGCTGCCGCAAGATCTCTGTCGTGCCCATTAGCCGTTCTTCCGGCGTCTTCCATACCTGCAGGAACACCACCTTCATGTCCGGGCGAACTTTCGCGGCCTGGCCGTGCTGGCGGATGAAGAACACCAGCCGGTCCGGCTGCGCGAACTTGTTGTCGCGGAAGCTGATGACAGCGCCCTTCGGTCCGGCATCGACCTTCTCGACATTGGCCCTTCGGCAATAGGCCTTGATCGCGGCGACCTTGAACAGATAGCGCACCTCGTCCGGCAGCACGCCGAAACGGTCGCGCATTTCGGCGGCGAAATTGTCGATCTCCTCGTCAGTCTCGAGATCGGCGAGCCGGCGGTACAGCGACAGCCGCACCGCGAGGTCGTTGACGTAATCCTCCGGAATCAGCACGGGCATGCCGATGGTGATCTGCGGCGACCAGCGGTCGGCCGCTGGCTCGACCACACCGGCCTTGAGGTTGAGGATCGCCTCTTCCAGCATCGATTGATAAAGCTCGAAGCCGACTTCCTTGATGTGGCCGGACTGTTCCTCGCCGAGCAGGTTGCCGGCGCCGCGGATGTCGAGGTCGTGGGACGCGAGCTGGAAGCCCGCGCCCAGCGTTTCCAGCGACTGCAGCACCTTGAGCCGCCGTTCGGCCTGTCCGGTGATCTTCTGCTGCGCCGGCAGCGTGAACAGGGCATAGGCGCGCAGTTTCGAGCGCCCCACCCGGCCGCGCAATTGGTAGAGCTGCGCGAGGCCGAACATGTCGGCGCGGTGCACGATCAGCGTATTGGCCGAGGGGATATCGAGCCCGGATTCGATGATCGTGGTCGAGAGCAGGACGTCGTATTTGCCGTCGTAGAACGCCGACATGATGTCTTCGATCACGGTCGGCGGCATCTGGCCATGCGCGACAGCGACTTTCATCTCCGGCACGGTCTTGTCGAGGAAGTCTTTTACGCCGGCGAGATCCTCGATACGCGGCACCACATAAAACGCCTGCCCGCCGCGGTAGCGTTCGCGCAGCAGCGCCTCGCGGATCATCAGCGGATCGTGCGGCGCCACGAAGGTGCGCACCGCGAGGCGATCGACCGGCGGTGACGCGATGATCGAGAGATCGCGCACGCCGGTCAGCGCCAGTTGGAGCGTGCGGGGAATTGGCGTCGCGCTCAGCGTCAGCACATGGACCTGTGCGCGCAATTGCTTCAGCCGTTCCTTGTGGCTGACGCCGAAGTGCTGCTCCTCGTCGACGATCAGGAGGCCGAGATCCCTGAACTTGATCGCCTTGCCGAGCAGCGCATGGGTGCCGACGACAATGTCGACATTGCCTTCCGACAGCCCCTTCTTGACCTGGGTCAGTTCCTTCGGCGCCACCAGCCGCGAGGCTTGCGCGACGTTGACGGGGAAGCCCCGAAAACGTTCGGTAAAGGTTTTGCTGTGCTGCCGCGCCAGCAGCGTGGTCGGCACCACCACGGCGACCTGCTTGCCGTCGAGCGCGACCGCAAAGGCGGCGCGCAGCGCCACCTCGGTCTTGCCAAAGCCGACGTCGCCGCAGATCAGCCGGTCCATCGGACGGCCGCTTTCAAGATCCTTCAGCGTGGACGTGATGGCGCCAAGCTGGTCCTCGGTCTCTTCATAGGGGAAGCGCGCGCAGAACTCGTCATAGACATGGGCCTGCACCGGCATTTTCGGCGCTTCGTGCAGATGGCGCTCGGCCGCGATCTTGATCAGTTCGCCCGCGATCTCGCGAATGCGGTTCTTGAGTTTTGCTTTTCGCGCCTGCCAGCCGCCGCCGCCCAACCTGTCCAGTTCTACATTGGCGTGGTCGGAGCCGTAGCGCGACAGCAGTTCGATGTTCTCGACCGGAAGGAACAGTTTTGTTTCGGCGGCGTAATGCAGTTCGAGGCAATCATGCGGCGCGCCGGAGACTTCCAGCGTCTGCAGGCCGATGAAGCGGCCAATGCCGTGCTCGACGTGGACCACAAGGTCGCCGGCGGCCAGGCTCGTGACTTCAGAGATGAAATTGTCGAGTTTGCGGCTCGCCTTGCGCGGCCGCACCAGGCGGTCGCCGAGGATGTCCTGTTCGCTGATGACGGCGACGTCGTCGGTCTCGAAACCGGATTCCATGCCGACCACCGCCAGCATCGCCTCGTTGCGCGGGGTCGCCTGCACCGTGCGCCAGGTGTTGACGCTGGTGAGGTTGAGCAGCTTGTGGTCGCGCAGCATGCTGCCCATGCGGTCGCGCGAGCCCTCGCTCCACAGCGTGATCACGACCTTCTTGCGCTGCGCCTGCAACGCCAGCACATGCGCGACCACGGCTTCAAACACGTTGACGGAGCTATCGGCGCGCTCCGGCGTGAAGTTGCGCCCCTGCCGCGCGCCGGCATCGAGCACGTCAGAACTGCCGTCGGGCACCGCGAACGGCGTCAGCCGCGCCAGCGCGGCTTCCTCCAATCGGGTCGCCCACTCCACTTCGCTCAGATAGAGCCGGTCGGGCGGCAGCGGCTTGTAGATCGCGCCGCCGCCGGGATGCTCCAGCGCCTCGCGCCTTGCTTCATAGTAGTCCGCGATCTGCTTGAAGCGTTCCCGCGCAGCGTCCTCGCCCTGCGGTTCGATCGCGACCGGCGCGCCGTCGAGATAGTCGAACAGCGTGTCCATCCGCTCCTGGAACAGCGGCAGCCAGTGTTCCATGCCGGGATGGCGGCGGCCTTCGCTGACGGCTTCATAGAGCAGATCGTCGCGCTGCGGCGCGCCGAAGGTCGCAACATAGCCCATCCGAAAGCGGCGGATGGTCTCGGTGACCAATTGGAATTCCGAGACCGGCACCAGATCGAGCGCGCGCATGTCGAGCAGCGTGCGCTGGGTTTCAGCGTCGAATGTGCGGATCGATTCCAGGCTGTCGCCGAAGAAATCGAACCGGACCGGCTGATCGAGCCCGGCCGGAAAGAGGTCGAGAATGCCGCCCCGCACGGCGTATTCGCCGGGCTCGCGCACTGTCGAGGAGCGGTTGTAGCCATTGTGCTCCAGCCAGGCGACGATGGAGTCCATCGGCACGACATGACCGGGCGCCACCGACAGCGCCTGCGCCGCCACCACTTCGCGCGCCGGCACGCGCTGCACGATGGCGTTGACCGTGGTCAGCACGATCAGCGGCTTGTCGCTGCCGGCAAGCCGAGACAGCCGCGCCAGCGTGGTCAGGCGCTGCGCCAGGACGCCGCCATGTGGCGACACCCGGTCATAGGGCTGGCAGTCCCAGGCCGGAAACTGCATGACCGGCAAATCTGGCGCGAAGAACTCCAGCGCCCGTGCCAGTTGCTGCATGCGGGGGCCGTCACGGCACACCACCGCAAGGCTCACCGCCGGCGGCTTCGGCTTGGCAGCGACCGCGCGCGCGAGATCGGCGACGACGAGGCCCTCGGCGCCTTCGGCGACATTGGCAAAGGTCAGCGCGCGGCCGGGGGCCAGCAGCGCAGCGGGCGATTTGACTGATAACTTCATGCGTCGTGGTCCACGGCGCGACGCGCCTTGATGCGATCGAACAGCGCGCTGGCATATTCCGGATCGAGCGGCTTTTCGCCAGTCAGCGCGGCATAGAGATCGGGATCGGGCACCTCGAGCAGCCGCTCCAGTTCGGCCATGTCGCTATCCGACAGACCAGCGATCTCCGCGTCGGCAAAGCGCCCGAGGATGAGATCCATCTCACGGGTGCCGCGATGCCAGCAGCGGAACAAAAGCCGCTTGCGGCGGTCATCGAGGCCACCGCTCGATCGTGTCGAACCCGTCATTGTCCCATTCCCATCCGAACGCCAAAAGCCCGGACGTGCCGGGCGGGGTTGATATAGCCATGGAAGCAGCGAATGTCAGTAGCGTTTCCGGCGCAAATCCAAGTGAAAATTCAAGTGAAAATCCAAGTGAACTTGATGCATGTGAACCTGATGCCTGTGACATGCGACAATAGCTTGGCATGGCGGACTTGCAGCTTTTGCGTTTCGCCGGTATGTGATCTGCGCGATCGGTGGCCGATTTTGGCTCGATCAACAGGGAGAAGGCTCGATGACGTTGTCTCGCCGCCCCGTCGAGGGCATCGCCTAAGGGCGTGTGCGTTAGCCACGCCGCTTGGGAAATCACGCGCTTGAGTCAGCGAGAGCTGTGCTGTGCGCGTCGACTAACCCAAATCTCCTGAAAGTTTTCAAATGGGCACTTTTCCCAAGATGGACGGCCGTGCGCCGATCCATGTCTTCGCCTCGTCCAAATCCTGGATCGAGGGCAACGCCACGCTTCAACTCGAACAGTCGCTGGCCTGGCTGGGGTCCGGGCGGTCGCCGCCATGCCGGATCTGCATCCCGGCAAATATGGTCCCGTAGGTTGCGCCATTCTGGCCGACCGGATTCATCCGCAGCTGGTCGGCTCCGACATCGGCTGCGGCATGGGGCTGTTTGCGCTCGACATCGCAGCTCGCAAGCTGCGTCTCGACCAGCTGGCCGAGCGCTTGAGCTCGCTCGATCAACCCTGGGATGGCGACGTTGGCAGCGCCCTGTCCGATGCCGGTCTTGACGCCACGACGTTCGATGCTTCGCTCGGCAGCATCGGCGGCGGCAATCATTTCTGCGAGATCCAGGCCATCGACGAAATCCTTGCGCCGGAGGCCGCTGCGCAGGCGGGACTGGAGCGGGACCGTGCCTACGTCCTGGTCCACTCCGGCTCGCGCGGCCTCGGTTACTCGATCCTGGAGCGCGTGCTGTCGAACGGGCAGGCAGCGCTTGATCCGGCGAGTGACGAAGGCGGATCCTACATGGATGCGCATGATCACGCCGTGCGATGGGCGAAGCTCAATCGCCGCATCATCGCGGAGCGGGCCGCAGTGGCGGCGCGTGCGGAACTGCGTCCTGTCAACGATCTGGCGCACAACTTGGTCGAGCGTCGTGGCAGTCGCGGTGACGACATCATGCTGCACCGGAAGGGCGCGGCCGCTTCCGATCGCGGGCTCGTGCCGGTGCCGGGATCGCGCGGGACGCTGTCCTATCTGGTGGAGCCGCTGGCGGCGATGCAGACCGAGGCGCTCGCCTCGCTCGCGCATGGTGCCGGCCGCAAATACGATCGGGCGTCCATGCACGGCCGCGTGCGGGGCAAGAAGTCCGATGTGGCGCGGCTGGAGCGCAATCCCTACGGCGGCATCGTCGTCTGCGGGGATCGCTGCCTGCTCGTGGAAGAAGCGCCGGAGGCCTACAAGAACATCGATCGCGTCATCGCCGACCTCGTCGAGTTCGGGCTGGCACGCGTGGTGGCGACGTTCCGGCCGCTGGTGACGTTCAAGAAGGCGCAATCCATCGTCGCGCTGAGCAGCGGCAAGCGCGAAAAATCCTGGAAGGAGGATCGCCGATGATCCGCCTTCTCCTCACCAGCGGACGCGGTCCGGCGGAATGCCGGATCGCGCTCGCAAAGGCTGTCGCGACGCTCACCGCCGAAGCGACTTCGCTCGGCCTTGATACCGATTGCGTGAATGGACCGAATCCGGACGGGCATGGCCCGGCGTCGGCGATAACGGTGATCCATGGCGACGCCGCCGCGGCCTTCGCACGGCCTTGGATCGGTTCGATCCAGTGGGTGGCGCAAAGCCCGCTCCGGCCACATCACAAGCGGAAGAACTGGTTCATTGGTGTTTTCGAACTTCCGGCGCCGCCCGAAGCGCCGAAAGCGCTGGCCGCGCACGACGTTCGCTTTGAAGCCTTCCGGGCCGGCGGCCCCGGTGGTCAGCATCAGAACAAGACCGGGAGCGCCGTGCGTGCGACCCACATCGCAACCGGTCTGTCCGTCGTGGCGCGCGAGGAACGCGCGCAACATCGGAACAAGGCGCTGGCATTGGAGCGGATTGCGGCACTGATCAGGCTGCAGGGCGAGCTCGAAGCGATCACCGCGCGGAATGACGCCCATGCCGCGCATGACCGTCTCGAGCGCGGCAGCCCGGTCAAGCGGTTCAAGGGCAGCGCGTTTCAGGCATCGTAGTCCGACACCAAAAAAGCCGTGGACCTGCCAGGCGGGGTCCGTTCGGAGAACGTCAACCCTTCCTGCTCGAAGAATTCGTCATTGCCGGGCTTGACCCGGCAATCCATCTGCTTCGTAAGATTCCTCTCGAAGAATGATGGATGCGCGGGTCAAGCCCGCGCATGACGGACAAGTAAATGCGCCCTCCTCTGCTCAATCCGCTGTTTGCTCCGGTCACGACGCTTGCTGGCGTCGGGCCGAAGCAGGACAAATTGCTGCGCTATCTGCTCGGCCGCAGCGAGACGCCGCGGCTGGTCGATCTGCTGCTGCATCTGCCGGCCAGCGTGATCGATCGCCGCGCGCGGCCAAAAATCCGTGAAGCCGTGCAGGGAACCGTGGTGACGCTCGAAGTCACCGTCGATCGCCACCGGCCGCCACCGCCGCGCAATTCGCGCGCGCCCTACCTCGTCTATGCCAGCGACGACACCGGCGACGTGGTGCTGACGTTCTTCCGCGCCAAGCCCGGCAATGTCGAAAAACTGCTTCCCGTAGGCGAGAAGCGCTACGTGTCGGGTACCTTGCAGATGTACGACGGGATTCCCCAGATCGTGCATCCCACCAACATCGTGGATGAAGCGGCCTTTGCGAAACTGACCGGCATCGATCCGGTCTATCCCCTGACCGAAGGCCTCGCGCTCGGCTCGCTGCGCCGTGCCGTGGCCCAGGCGCTGCAAAAGCTCCCCGAACTGCCCGAATGGATCAGCCCGGAAGTGATTCGCCGCTGCCACTTCCCGCCCATCCGTGAAGCGTTCACCCGCGTCCATATCCCGGTCGAACTGACGGACATCCTCCCCGATGGCCCGTTCTGGTCGCGGCTCGCCTTCGACGAACTTTTGGCGGGTCAACTGGCGCTGGCGCTGGTGCGCGCGCAGTTGCGCCGGCCGGCCGGTGATCGCCATGCCGGCGACGGCCATCTGCGCAGCAGGATCATCGACGCTTTGCCTTATGCGCTGACGGCGTCGCAGCGCGACGCCGTCGCCGCCATCACCGGGGATCTGCGCCAGCCGGTGCGGATGCTGCGGCTGCTGCAGGGCGACGTCGGATCCGGCAAGACGGTGGTCGCGCTGCTCGCGGCCGCCGCCGTGACCGAGGCCGGCAAGCAGGCCGCACTGATGGCGCCGACCGAAATTTTAGCGCGCCAGCACATCAAGACCATCACGCCGCTGGCCGAACGCGCCGGCATACGGGTGGCGATCCTCACGGGGCGCGAAAAGGGCAAGGAGCGACGCGAAATCCTGACCCAGCTGGAAGCCGGCGAGATCGATTTTCTGGTCGGCACCCACGCGCTGATCCAGGACGACGTGATCTTCAAGGGGCTGGCGCTCGCCGTGGTCGATGAACAGCATCGTTTTGGCGTGCGCGAGCGCCTCGCGCTCACCAACAAGGGCGAGGCCGTCGACGTTCTGGTGCTGAGCGCGACGCCGATCCCGCGCACGCTGGTGCTGACCTATTTCGGCGACATGGACGTCTCGGAATTGCGCGAAAAGCCGGCCGGCCGCCAGCCGATCGATACCCGTACCGTCCCCAACAGCCGGCTCGACGAGGTCATCGACGGCGTCGGCCGTGCGCTCAAGGCCGGCAAGCTGGTCTACTGGATCTGTCCGCTGGTCGAGGAATCCGAAGCCGAGGGCATCGAGCACCTCACCAACGCCACCGAACGGTTCGAGCGCCTGCAGCAGCGTTTTGGGGACCGCGTCGGGCTCGTCCACGGCCAGATGAAGGGCACGGAAAAGGACCGCGTGATGGCGCAGTTCGCCGCCCACGAAATCGGTCTTCTGGTTGCGACCACCGTGGTCGAGGTCGGCGTCGACGTCCCCGCCGCGTCGATCATGGTGATCGAGAACGCCGAGCGCTTTGGCCTCGCCCAATTGCATCAATTGCGCGGCCGCATCGGCCGCGGCTCAGAGGCGTCAACCTGCCTGTTGCTCTACAAGGAACCGCTCAACGAGATGTCCACCGCGCGGCTGAAAGTGATCCGCGAAACGTCAGACGGTTTCCGGATCGCCGAGGAAGACCTGAAACTGCGCGGCGAAGGCGACGTGCTCGGCATCCGGCAAAGCGGCCTGCCCGGCTACCGCATCGCGCGCTCCGAAGTCCACGGCCAGCTCATCACCCAGGCCCGCGACGAGGCGCTGCGGATCATGAAGGACAATCCGAAGCTGAAAGGCGACCGCGGCGAAGCGCTGCGGTGTTTGCTGTATTTGTATGAGCGCGATGAAGCGATCCCGCTGATCGGGGCTGGGTAAAGCTCTATCAGCCGTCATTGCGAGCGAAGCGAAGCAATCCATTCTTTCTTTTTGCGGCGAGATGGATTGCTTCGCTGCGCTCGCAATGACGGAGTAAGTTGGACGGTCGGAGAACAGTCGATGAAAAAACCGTGCGTCTACATCTTCGCAAACAAGCGCCACGGAACGCTCTATACAGGCGTCACCTCCAACTTGCCTAAACGCGCGTATGAGCATCGCGAGGGGCTGGTGAAGGGCTTCTCAGCCAAATACGGCTGCAAAATTCTGGTTTGGTACGAATTGCATGAAACCATGATCGAGCGATCACCCGGGAAAAGCAGATCAAAGCCGGCAGTCGCGCGAAGAAGCTGGCGTTGATAGAAGCATTAAACCCGGAATGGAAGGATCTCTACGAGACGCTGATTTGAGGCTCCGCTCCCTCCCCGTCATTGCGAGCGCAGCGAAGCAATCCATCGCACGGCATAACGGATGGATGGATTGCTTCGTCGCAAGGGCTCCTCGCAATGACGCCGAGGGGACGGTGCCCTACTCCACCTTCGCCGGCTGCAGCGTGGCTGCATTCGCGGCGTTGGCGGCACGCGCTGCTTGCGCGGCCTGCGCCGTCGCGGCCAGTGCCGCGATCTTCTTCTGCGGATCGGAGCCCGGCTGCACCACGCCCGCGGACATGATCAGGGTCGCGGCGTCTTCGGCACTCATGTCGATTTCGATGATCTTGTTCTTCGGCACGTAGAAGAAGAACCCCGTGGTCGGGTTCGGTGCGCAGGGCAGGAACACCGAGATGTGCTCATCCTGGCCGGGCAGCTTGTTGGCGATGTCGACGCTCGGCGATTGCGAGATCAGCACGATCGACCACATGCCTGGCGAGGGAAACTCGACCAGGCCGACCCGGCGAAAGCTCGATCCGTTCCCCGAAAACAGCGTCTCGAACACCTGCTTCAGGCCGCGATAGATCGCACGCACCGCCGGAATGCGGCCGAGCAGCCGTTCGCCGAGATCGACCAGGGTCCGGCCGATCAGGTTCGCGGTCAGGAAACCCAGCAGCGTCAGCGCGATCACGGCGACGATCAGCCCGGAACCCGGCAGCCCGAACGGCAGATAGGTTTCCGGCCGGTAGGCGGTCGGAACGAAGGGACGGACCAGATTGTCGACCCAGGTGACGAACCACCAGGTCAGATAGAAGGTGATCGCGATCGGTCCGGCGACCACGAGGCCGGTAAGGAAATAGTTGCGGAAACGGGCCATTAGCCCGCGTGGGGCTTCCGGCGGCACGTCGGCCGGGTTGGACGGGGGCAGATCTTGGGGATTCATTGCGGTTCCAGGTCGCGGGGGCAGCCGGTCTTGTTCCAGCTAAGCCATCCTAGCAGGTTTTTGAAGGCCCGAGATGCCGGCAAGCACGCCCCTGCGGCTATTCGACCGTGACCGATTTGGCCAGATTTCGCGGCTGATCGACGTCGGTGCCCATCACCACGGCGGTATGATAGGCCAGAAGCTGCACCGGAACGGCATAGACCATGGGCGTAAAGGTCGCAGCCATGTCGGGCAGCACGATGGTGACCAGGGATTCGATGGTCGCCTCCGCCGCACCCTTGGCATCGGTCATCAGGATGATGTTGCCGCCGCGGGCAGCCACCTCCTGCATGTTGGAGACGGTCTTTTCGAACACCCGGTCATGCGGCGCGATCACCACGACAGGCATGTTCTCGTCGATCAGCGCGATCGGGCCGTGCTTGAGCTCGCCGGCGGCATAGCCCTCGGCGTGGATGTAGGAGATTTCCTTCAGCTTCAGCGCGCCTTCCAGCGCCAGCGGATAGCTGGTGCCGCGGCCGAGATAGAGCACGTCGCGGCATTTGGCGATGTCGCGCGCCAGCTTCTCGATCTGCAGTTCGGTGGTCAGCGCCGCCGCCATCAGGCGGGGAACTTCGACGAGGCCATGGACCAGCTTGGTCTCGTCCTCGTCGGACAATTCGCCGCGCGCCTTGCCGGCGGCAACGGCCAGCGCGGCCAGCACCATCAGCTGGCAGGTGAACGCCTTGGTCGAGGCGACGCCGATCTCGGGCCCCGCCAGCGTCTGCAGCACGGTTTCGCTCTCTCGCGCGATCGTCGAGGTCGGCACGTTGACCACGGACAGCGTGTGGACGCCTTGCGACTTGGCATAGCGCAGCGCCGCCAGCGTGTCGGCGGTCTCGCCGGACTGCGAAATGAAGATCGCCAGATCGCCCTTGCGCAGCGGCGCCTCGCGGTAGCGGAATTCCGAGGCGACATCGACCTCGACCGGTACGCGGGCGAGCCGCTCGAACCAGTATTTGGCGATATGGCCGGCATAGCTCGCGGTGCCGCAGGCGACGATCGCGATGCGCTGCACACCCCTGAAATCGAACGGCAGCGTCACCGGCAGCATCACGCGGTCGGTCGCCATGTCGACGTAACGCGCCAGCGTATGGCCGACCACTTCCGGCTGCTCGTGGATTTCCTTGGCCATGAAGTGGCGGTAGTTCGCCTTGTCGACCAGCGAACTCGACGCCGTGTGCCTGATCGCGTCGCGATGAACGATCGCATTGTCCTTGTCGTAGATGGTGGCGCCCTTGCGCGTCAGCACCACCCAGTCGCCGTCCTCGAGATAGCTGACGGTGTTGGTCAGCGGCCCGAGCGCAATCGCGTCCGACCCCAGATACATTTCGCCGTCGCCGTGGCCGATCGCCAGCGGCGGGCCGTTGCGGGCGCCGATCATCAAATCATTGTCGCCGGCGAAGATGAAGCCGAGCGCGAACGCGCCGCGCAGCTGCGACAGCGCCGCCTTCACCGCTTCCACGGGACCCACGCCCTGGCCGAGCAGATTGTCGACCAGATGCAGCACGATCTCGGTATCGGTTTCGGTCTTGAAGACCGCGCCCTTTTTCTCCAGCGCCTCGCGCAACTCGCGAAAATTCTCGATGATGCCGTTATGGACCACGGCGACGCGTTCGGTCGCATGCGGGTGCGCGTTGTTCTCGGTCGGCCGGCCGTGGGTGGCCCAGCGGGTATGCCCGATCCCGGTATGGCCGGCGAGCGGTTCGGCCTCCAGCCGCTTTTCGAGGTTTTTCAGTTTGCCCTCGGCGCGGCGCCGCGCCAGATGGTCGCCTTCCAGCGTGGCGACGCCGGCCGAATCATAGCCGCGATATTCCAGGCGTTTGAGCGAATCCACCAACTGCTCCGCGACCGGAGCGCGTCCGAGAATGCCGACAATGCCGCACATGCGGTTTAATATCCCCAAATCGTCGAAAATTTGCCGAAGCAACGCCACGTTCCCTTAACGGGAAACGCGGCCGCTTACCTACTCAATAATTATTGCGGATTGAGACAGTCTTAAACGGCAAGATTAACGTCTACCATTGGTAAACGGCGTCCGACGGACTTAGGCGAACGCGGCGCGAAGGGCAATGCGTCTTCCCTGCCCGCCTTACCAGGCATAGCGAACCACGCCCTTGCCGGCGTAGCTCTCGGTCACGTTCGAGAACTCGCCCTCGAAGGTGCCGGCGATCGACCAGCCGTTGAGCCACTTCATCTCGGCGGAACCGGTCACCAGTGCGGCATCAGCGGCCTGCCGTGCACCGTTGACCACGAAGCTCGCGCCCGGCAGCGTCTGGAACGTGGCACCGATCGAGCGGTCCGGATCGTAATCATGCGCCCAGGCGGCGCGGCCGCGCAGCGTGAAGATGCCGTTCTGCACCGCGAATGATTTGTCCGTGCGGAGGCCGAGTTCGCTGCGGGTGCTGGTGACGCTCTTGGCGTTGTAAGCGAGTGCAAATGTGTTGGCGCCGACAATCGCCTGCTCGGTGTAAGCCGGCAGTTCGAACGTTATGAACTGCCCGGCAGCGTATGGCGTCCAGCCAAAGCCTTGGCTGACAAAACGATAGCCGCCCTCGACGCGCCCCGACCACGCATTGGCATTGAACTTCGCGCGCAATTGGTCGATGCCGGCGACGGTCACCGTGCGGTCGGTGGTGACATCCTGCCAGCCATAGGCGAGCGCGCCGGTGATATAGGCCGGGCCGACATCGTGGCGGATAAACGCACCGGCCTGGAACAGGTCGGAGCGTCCCGAGCCAAATCCATTGACGCTGAAACTGGTGCCGCCGCCGGCCAGCGCAAAGCCCGCCAGCGTGTTCGGCGAAATGCGATAGTCGGCGCCGACCGCGCCGGCCGCGAGGCTGCTGCGCGTGTTGTTCGATCCGAGTACCGTGTTGCCGTCTGTCGTCTGCGATCCGCCGAAGCCTGCCGCCCACACGCTCCAGCGCTGCTCGAAGCTTGGCGCAATCGGCGGCGCCTTGGTGTAGATCGCCGCCAGCGCATCGGTCGGCTTGCGCTTGGCTGCGTAAGCCATGCTCTCTTCGGCGTAGGCATTCGGATTGCCGCCGGCGCTGAAGGGATCGCCACGGCCGGCGATGAACGGATCGGTCATCACCCCCATGAACTGGTTCATCGCATTGAACGTGGTCTGCTGCGATCCGGTTGCGGTTTCGCCGGAGACTTGCGAAAGCCCGGCCGGCGTCAGCGTACCGAACACCAGCGGGATGCCGCCGGTGGCGTTGAAGAAGTTCGTCAGCGTATTGGCAACGTTCTGCTGGTTGCGATTGAGGCCGCTAAGCTGCGCCAGCGCGAGTTGGAGATTGAGATACGCATTATTGGCGTCGTAGCTCAGGCTCGACTGGAAGCCGCCGGGCAGATTGGTGTTCACGATTGATCCGAACGTGCCGCTGATGGTGGCGGCGTTGAGGATCGTGTACTTCTTCTCGACATAGCTGCCGGCCGCAAAATTCGCATTCACAGTGGCGCCGCCGAGCGTCGCCGCACCGGTGACGTTGACGCGATCGGCGTTAGTTGGCGAAACCTCGACCATGTAGCTCGACGCCGCCGCGAACACGAGGTTGCCCTGCACCGTCAGCAGCCCGATCGAATTGCCCGGCGCCAGCGTACCGCTATTGATGGTGGTGTTGCCGACGGTGCCGTTGCCGCCGAGCGTTGCGCCGGCATTCACCGTGGTCAGCGCCGACGATGCGATCGAGCCGTTCACCGCCAGCAGGCCTGCGTTGACCGTCGTGTTGCCGGTGTAAGTGCTGTTGCCGGTGAGGTTGAGCGAACCGGCGCCGTTCTTCTGCAGTGCGCCGGCGCCCGAGACAACGCCGTCGAACTGGACCGCGTTCGAGCGGTTGAAGGCGAGCGTGCCGCTGTTGAGCACGTTGCCCGCGAGCGAGCCGGTGGTGCCGCCCGCGCCGACCTGCAACTGCGCGCCCGCATTGATGGTGGTGCCGCCGGTGTGCGTAGCGGCGCCGGTCAGGACGAGATTGCCGGTGTTGGGGCCGATGGTGTTGGGGCTTGCGACGGTCAACGCGCCGTCGCCGGAGATGGTGCCGCTCGACAGACCGCCGCCGACGCGGCCGATCACGCCTGCATCGAGGATGAAGCTGCCGGCCGATTGGAGGTTGCGGATGCCGTTACCCGTGGGCGAAGCCCACCCGAAAGTTGCTCCCGCCGCAATGTTCGTCGCATTCGCCGCTCCCATGAAACCGATGAGAACGAAGGTGGTCTGGCGAACAGTGCCGCCGAGAATGTCCACGGTGAAGCTCTCCGGGAGGCCGAAGCTGCCGTTAACGAACCCGACGTTGATCAGTCCCGTGCTGCCTGCCTGCCCGAATTGAATCGCGTTGGGGCCAACTGCGAGGCTGAGGCCGCCGGTCAATGTGAGGGCCTGGCCATTGCCCGCAACCACGTGCAAGGCGCCTCCTGTGCCGACGCTGAGGTTGTTCGCCAGCGTGCCAGTGACGTTGGCGAGGAGCGTGCCGTTGGCGAAGCTCACTGCGCCGGTGCCGAGACCCGAGGTATTCTGGATCGCGAGCGTGCCGGCCGTGATGGTGGTCCCGCCCGCATAGGTGTTGGTGCCGGACAGGGACAGTACGCCGGCGCCGGTCTTCGCGATCGATCCGGACCCGGTGATCACCTGATCCAACGCAGAATCAGTCGGCTGAGCGAATGTGAGCGAGCCGGTGACGGCGATGTTTCCATCGATGCCCGAAGCGGCATTGCCGAACGTGATGGTGTTGGTGCCGCCGGTAAGGGTGATTGCGTTGGCGCGTGTCACGCCATCACCATTCAATCCGCCCCTGATCGTGCCGTTGTTATTGATCGTCAGACCCGCGCCGATGACACCGACGCCACCCGCGCCGTTCGCGCCATTGCCGCCGGCACTCACCCCGCCAGCACCACCAGCGCCGCCCTGCAGTAGCGCCCCTGCGCCGACATTCAGTGTTCCGCCGGCGGAAAAAATAGCTCCTGCGCCGCCGGTGCCACCGGCACCGCCGAAACCAGTTGCACTCGCACCACCCGCGCCGCCAGCGCCGCTGATCCGCGCAACTCCAGGGTTGATACTGTAAGTGGCGGTGTTTATGAGCAAAATCTGGGCCCCGCCGGCGCCACCGCCGCCTCCGCCGCCAGTCCCGTTTCCGGCGCCGCCGGCACCACCGGCAGATCCGGTGAAATTCCCCGCGTCATTCACGACGGCCGACGTCTCCGACAGGTTGAAGCCGCCTCCGCCTCCGCCGCCTCCAGCCCCCGCGGCCCCGCCGGCGCCGCCAACGCCTCCTGTGCCAAGAGCAGAGGTCGCGCCCAATCCGCCTGCAGCAAGTCCGCTCCCCGCGCCACCTGCGCCCCCGACTCCGACTGCCCCGCCACTGCCGCCGCCGCCACCGCCGCCCCCGCCGCTCGCGTTGGCGGTGCCGGCCGTCCCGGTGCCGCCAGTGCCCTGCGCCGGATTATCGACGCCGCCTGCACCGCCGGCCCCCGCGCCGGTTGCCCCCGATCCGCCCGATCCGCCATCGGCGAACGCAGGGGAGCAGTTGAGGCCGATCGCAAGCAGTGTGACGGAAAGAGATAGCCGTACCAGCGTGGTGCTTCCCAGCAGGGCACCGCGAAATCGCTTTATCGAACTTGAGGGGCGCATTTGATGCTTCTCGTGTCAAAAAACTGGCATGGCGACAAAAAAAGGGCCTTAGGGGCCGACGCCTGGAATCGGAGCATATCGGAATCGGACGTCACCGCCGGGCGGTTGCAATCGGACCTGCGCGTTTTCCGGTCGGTGTGATGGGACGGCAACAGGCGGTTGCACGCGTTCTGTGCGCTTGAACAAGACCACTGGATGACCGCCAGACTCCAGCGACAGCGTCACCAGGGGCGCAACATCCGATTGCAGCTTTTGCAGACATCCGCCGAAGGGGACCGCCCGACATGGTGGCGTTATCTCCGTCGCGCGATATCGCTGGGCGAAGGTGCGACAAAACAACCCGACGGGCAAATCACTTCTGATTTACGGAAATCGTGTCAAGCCCCGGAATAAAAAATATTTCGCTTTCGCCGTCGGGCAAATCATCTCTACGAGTTTGCGTTATCCCGTCCCACTCAGAGGGGCGTCGGCCGTCGTCACGACGAGGGGCGGGTTGCGGTGGACGTAACAGTTGCGATGGACGGTCGCGGCTGAAGCGTACGGCGAAAGCGTGTGGTCCTGGCGCCCGTAACGGCGTTAAGTCCTGCGGGAGCTAACGCTTCCGAGGGGCGACGGTGGCAATAGAGGCCGTCTCACCGGGGAGAGCGCGTCATAAGCCGTAAAG
>NZ_JAFCLS010000010.1 GCF_018131075.1 Bradyrhizobium sp. JYMT SZCCT0428
AACACGCTCTTCTTCATCTCGCCGGCATAATAAGACCCGCCGATCAGGACGATCTTGCGGGCGAAATCGATCGCGACCACGTTCTCGGACTTGCAGCCGTGGCGTTTGGGATCGGCGCGGAAGCTCGGCAAATCGATGATGGTCAGCTCCGGCACGAAGCTGGCGAGATCCGACGCCTCGGGGCGGATCAAGAGCGTGCGGATGAACAGCGAATGCCAGGCCAATTCCGTGAAGACGCGGGTCTTGATCTGGAAGGAGGGATCAGCGCCGCCGTAGAGGTCCTGCGCGAACAGCGACATGCCTTCGGCGTGCGTGAGGAAATCGGCATAGAGCGCGTCGAACTGCTCTGACGTGATCGACTGGTTGCCGGCCCACCACATCTTTTCGGTGGAGGCGTCGCGCACCGTGAACTTGTCCTTCGGGCTGCGGCCGGTGAACTCGCCGGTGTCGGCGCAGAGCGCGCCATCGGCGGAGAGCACGGCTTCGCCTGACGACAGCGAATATTGGTAGAGCTGCGGCGCTCCGAGGTTCCAGCGAACCTCTTTGAGTTTCTTTAAGCCAAATTTATCGGCGCCAAAGGCACCGTTACGTAGACCCGTCTCTTGCACGAAGAACCTCCTCGAACCCGCGTATCTCGATCGCGCGAATGCCGCTAAACGCGCTTCGGTCGCGGTGACCACTGAATATAGCCTTCCGGCTCCGGTCCGGCGACCTAATACTTGGCAACGCCGTGCTTGCCAAGCCGATCCAACGCGTTTTGGTTTATTCCAGACAAGGCCTTGATCTAGATCAAACACTTGCTGCGGCGCGGGGACGAATGCACACACTCAACGCGCGACCATCAGCCGCGCGATAGCGCTACCATTCCGTTATTGCGCCGCACAATCTGATTTTAGCGGCTCGCCCCCTCGCCGATCAGCGCAAACGGCGCCCAGAATGCCGGATAGGCATTTCGGGGCGACGAAGCATCGTTGAGATAGGCCAGCATCGACTGGCGCAGCGCCTCGGCGCGGCCGAGCTTCGGGTCAGCCTTGAGCCGATCGAAGGTCGATGTCGTCAGCCGCGTGGCGGCCGCGGAATCCACCGCCCAGTGCGACACCAGCAATGCACGCGCGCCGGCATAGAAGAACGATCGCGCCAATCCCGAAAGCGCTTCGGCGCCGGGCTTGTCGCCGGCGATCGTATTGCAGGCTGACAGCACCACCCAATCGGCGTTGAGTTTCAGCTGCGCCACTTCGCTCGACGTGAGCAGGCCGTCGTCGAGTTCGGACGGCTGCTTCGGAATGCTGAGCACCAGCGAGGGTTCGGCGATCCCCTTTACGTCACCGGCGACGAGACCGTGGGTCGCGAAATAGACGATGCTGTAATTGGCAAGCGGGGCGCGCTTCACATTGGTTTCGCTGGCGTTCTCGCCGAGATGAATATCGCTTTCGGAAACGCCGAGATCCTTTGCGACCGCATTGAGTTCGTCGGCGGTATCAGGCAGTTGCGACAGCACGCGAGAGAGCCGCGCCCGATCGACACCGGCGCCTTGCCAGAAGTCGGTATAGGCGACGTTGGTGACGCCGCGCGCCGCGGACTTGATCGCCGCCGGCTTGGCTGTACCGCGCTTGTCGCCACTGCTATCCTGTAACGGATTGAACAGCGGATCGCCGAAACCGGTCATCGGTTTGGTGGTTTGATCCTTGCGGGCAACCAGCCGCAGCGTCTTCAGGCTCGCGACCGACGGCAACACCGACACCGCGTGACGCTTGAGCAGCCAGGCGGCATCGCGATAACCGTCGAGTTTTTCCGGGATCGCTACCGGCGGCTTCTCCGTCACCAGCAGATGAAACGGCAGCGCCGTCAACGCGCCGGTGGGGACAATCAGAAGGCTGCGCTTGTCCTTTATCCGCGTCTCGACGCGACCCAGCAGGTGGTTGTACAGCCAATGGGCGGATTCGAGATTGAACAGAGCGGATTTGCCGGAAGCATCACTGGCATTGGCTATATCCAGTCCACGGCGGAAGTCTGCGACCAACTCATGCAGCCCTTCCGAGCCACGCCCGATCGGAGACCAGTCAAAGCCCTCGCGCGTGATCGCAATGGCGTAGCTGTCCTTCACCGTGGCCGTGAGCAGCACCATCGCCTCGTCGCCTGACAACAGCGACTGAATCTCCTTCACCGTCATGGGCAGCGGATTTGACAGCGCGGCGTAATCGGGAAATTCCGCAGACAAGGTCTTTTGCAACGACGGGCGTTCGGTCGAAATGGCAGCAAGCCTGGCCTTGGTCCGCTGCTCGGCAGCAAGGTCTCGCTTCGATCGCTCTTTCGAGACCGCCGCCACCAAAGCCCTGTCCAGCGCTTCCGTTTCCGCGGCGAGATCCTGATCCCGGCGGACCAGTTCGGCGAGCCGGTCGTTGCCGGCGGCAAGCCGCACCGCCAGCTTGTTGACGGCTGATGCCGCCGACGACTGGGTGCCGCGCTGGATCGCATTGAGCATCGCATCCAGCGCCTGATCGGTCGGGATCAATTTGTTGCGCTCCGCGTCCGCCAGCACCGGAAGAACAGCGCGAAGCTCCCCGCGCCCGCTCGCGATCAGCCGCTGCGCCAGCGGCAACGCCTTCTCCGGGTAGCCTGTCTGAGCTTGGAAGAGCGCCAGATTGTTCATGGATCTGGCGGTATCGGGATGATCGGGGCCAACCGCGCGTTCACGGATCGCCAACGCCCGCTCGAAAAGCCGCTCGGCATCACGGACGCGATCCGTCGGCCCATCGTAAAGTTCCGCCAGATTGTTCAGCGAACGCGCGACGTCGGGATGATCGGGGCCGAGTACTTTCTCGCGGATCGCCAGCGAGCGCTTGATCAGCGGCTCCGCCTTGGCAAAGTGGCCCTCGACCTTCTCGACCTGACCGAGGTTGTTGAGAAGCGTCGCGACCGCCGGATGCTCCGGACCCGCCGCTTTCTCGTAGATCGCCAGCGCGCGCCTGAACAACGGCTTGGAGTCGTCGTGGCGGCCCTGTTTCTCGTAATGGGTGCCGAGATTGTTCAGGGACTGCGCGACATCGGGATGCCCTGACCCCAGCGTCCGCTCGCGGATCGCCAGAGCCCGCTTGAACAGCGGCTCAGCTTCGGCGTAGCGCTCCTGGCGCTGATAGAGCGCAGCGAGATTGTTTAGCGCCGCAGCGATCTCCGGCGACTCGGCGCCAGCCGTCTTCTCCAGAATCGCAATAGCCCGCCTGGACAGCGGCTCCGCTTCAGCGTCCCTGCCCTGACTGCCATAGAGCTGCGCCAGATTGTTCAGCGCGGCTCCAACGTCGCGATGCGCGGGGCCGTATTTCTTTTCCAGGGATTCGACCTGCCCCTGCGCCAGCGCGACAGCTTCGGCATATTTTCCGGCGCGGCTGAGCTCGTTGATCTTGGCGCTGACCGCTGCGGTCTCGCTTTTCTGCGCCGACGACGGCGCGCTGAGACACGTGCTTGCGAAAAGCGTGAGCCCTGCAAGCAGGACCACTCGAGTGCGGGAATTCATGATGCGGACTTAACCTTTGGCCACTTCGCGCGGGAGTGTGGATTAGGTCGCGCGAACGGCCGCCGCCGTTCAAATTCCGGCTGCTCAAGGACTGGTGGGCTCCTTGGCGCGCGCTTCGCCCGCCAGCCGGACCAGCATTTTTCGTAGGGCGGTCCCGTTGGTGACCCGTTCCGGGAAATCCAGCCGCAGCGTGGCGGAGCCTGCCTGCATGTCCATGCCATCGGGGTCGCAGCCGGTGCAGGCCCATTCGGCGCTGTCGGCCCCCAGCAGCCGCGTGGCGTAGAGGTTCATCGCCTCGCGGTGGTCCTCGTTCATGTGCTCCACGGCGCCCTGCTCGGCCTTCAGCAGTCCTTCGGCATCGCTGACATCGGTCAGGAACTGCGCCGGTGTCAGGTCGATGATCCGGCCAAACCCGGCGACCAGATGGGCGCCCGACGGCACGATCCGGAAAAACGAAAAATCCTTAAATTCTACATAGACTTCCGCGGATGGATGGGCGTTGAGATAGCGCCGGCGCAGGATGCCGGCCTGGTCACCCGCGGCCTCCTCGGCCCGGCCCGCCAGCATGATCCGGGCGCCCTCCAGGGGGTCGCCCGCGGCGCGCTCGTCCAGCATCAGCGAGACCCTGTTATCGGCCAGAATATTCTTCGTATGCAGCGCCAGCCGGGAGATCAGCAGAATCGGCGAGGCATCGGAATCGCTCGCGATATTGACCAGCGAGCAATAGGGATCGCCGCTGCCGGCCATCAGGGTTGCCAGCGCGCCCTGGCGGCTCCGCCTCAGCAGCGAGCGGGCCAGTTTGGAAGGGTTAAAATCAGCGGTTGGTTGCATCGTTTTCCAGCCATCTTATTGCAAAAAGGGCCTTTTCTCAGGCCTTGAGGGTGCTATATGGGTGCTACGCATCGTCCGCGGAACGTTTTCGCGGAACTCGGTCACACTTCAGCCCAGCTTGCATTGCTCGTTGACCGCGTACGAAGCCCATTTATACGGCGCACGGCTGATTTGCCCGCCGTTTAAGCCACTTCTCTTTCGAAAGCAGGCTCATGCCCACAATCGCCTTGGTCGATGACGACCGCAACATTCTCACTTCCGTCTCGATTGCGCTCGAAGCCGAAGGCTATCGCATCATGACCTATACGGATGGTGCGTCGGCGCTCGATGGTTTCCGCACCTCGCCGCCGGACCTTGCGATCCTCGACATCAAGATGCCGCGCATGGACGGCATGGAGACGCTGCGGCGGCTGCGGCAGAAGTCCGATCTGCCGGTCATCTTCCTCACCTCCAAGGATGAAGAGATCGACGAATTGTTCGGCCTCAAGATGGGCGCCGACGATTTCATCCGCAAGCCGTTCTCCCAGCGCCTGCTGGTCGAGCGCGTCAAGGCCGTGCTGCGCCGGGGGCAGCCCAAGGATCCGACCGCCGCTCCGAAGGAGCCGGATGCACGTGCACTCGACCGCGGCCTGCTGCGAATGGATCCGGAGCGTCACACCTGCACCTGGAAGAACGAACCGGTGACGCTGACGGTGACCGAGTTCCTGATCCTGCAGGCATTGGCGACGCGGCCCGGTGTGGTGAAAAGCCGCAACGCGCTGATGGACGCGGCCTATGACGATCAGGTCTATGTTGACGACCGCACCATCGACAGCCACATCAAGCGGCTGCGCAAGAAGTTCAAGGTGGTGGACGACGATTTCGAGATGATCGAGACGCTCTACGGCGTCGGCTATCGCTTCAAGGAAGCCTGATCTGCACTTCTGGTCTTTTTTGTTTGGGCATGATCTTTTCGGAAAACCGGTGTCCACCTTTCCGGATCATGCTCGAGCGGCTCGTTAGCTGACGCCTTGGCGCGTCTGGGGTAGGATTGAGCGCGCAAGCCGCGCTTTGCAGGGACAGTCGAGACAACCGGCAGTTTTAGCCATTGCTAGATCGAACGCAGCCTGATCGAGGCCGGAACAACGAGGATGCATCTGCGTCGCTCGATCGGGATTACGTTGCCGACGACAAGGCGCGGAGCCAGGGCTGGCGGCGGCCGCTGGGCTGGCTCCGTCGCGCCGGACAATTCTTCTTTGCACTCTCTTTCTCGAGTCTGACCCGACGTATCGTCTCACTCAATCTGGCGGGCCTCGTCGCGCTGGTGGCGAGCATCCTCTATCTGTCGCAGTTCCGCGCCGGCCTGATCGAGGCGCGCGCGCAGAGCTTGCTGGTGTATGCCGAGATCATCTCCGAAGCGATCGCGACCTCGGCCACCGTCGAGGGCGGCACCATCACCGTCGATCCCGACCGCCTGCTCGATCTGAAGCCCGGGGAAAGCTATGGCATCCCGGACGAGTATTCCGACTTTCCGATCAACCCGGAGCGCGTCGCGCCGGTACTGCGCCGCCTGATCGCGCCGACCAAGACGCGCGCACGTATTTTCGACCGCGAAGGCGGGCTTATCCTGGACAGCCGCAATCTGTTTGCCCGCGGCGACGTGCTGCGGTTCGAATTGCCGCCACCGTCGGCCGACAAGCCCAATATTGCGGAGCGGACACTGACCGCGATCCGCACCTGGTTCAATCGCGGCGACCTGCCGATCTATCGCGAACTCGGCCCCGAGGGCGGCAAAGGCTATCAGGAAGTCGCGCAATCGCTGGGCGGCCAGAAGAGCAGCATGGTCCGCGTCAATGAGCGCGGCGCGGTCATCGTGTCGGTCGCCGTGCCGGTGCAGCACTTCCGCGCGGTGCGCGGCGCGCTGATGCTCACGACCCAGGGCGACGACATCGACCAGATGGTCGGTGCCGAGCGCTGGGCGATCCTGAAAATCGGCGGCGTCGCCTCCGCCGTCATGATCGTATTGTCGCTGCTGCTGGCGAGCACGATCGCCGGTCCGGTGCGGCGACTGGCCGACGGCGCCGAGCGCGTTCGCCGCCGCATCCAGACCCGCGTCGAAATTCCCGACTTCACCCGCCGCCGCGACGAGATCGGCCATCTTTCCGGCGCGTTGCGCGACATGACCAACGCGCTCTATAGCCGCATCGAGGCAATCGAGATGTTTGCCGCCGACGTCGCCCATGAACTGAAGAACCCGCTGACCTCGCTGCGCTCGGCGGTGGAAACGCTGCCGCTGGCGCGCAATGAAAACAGCCGCGCGCGACTGCTCGCCGTCATCGAACACGACGTCAGGCGGCTCGACCGGCTGATCTCGGACATCTCCGACGCCAGCCGCCTCGATGCCGAACTGCAGCGGCAGGATATGGCGCCGGTCGATTTCAGGCGCTTGCTGACGACGCTGACCTCGGTCGCCAATGAAACCAAGCTCGGCCACGACGTCTCCGTCGAGGCGCGCTTCGAGGGCCGCAGCCCGACCGATACCTTCTCGGTGCCCGGCCATGATTCGCGGCTCGGCCAGGTGATCTCCAACCTGCTGTCGAACGCTCAATCGTTCTCCCACACCGGCGGCAAGGTGCGCATCGTCTGCCGGCGCGTCCGTTCGGAAATCGAAATCGTGGTCGACGACGACGGCCCGGGCATCGGCGAGGATGCGCTCGAGCGCATCTTCGAGCGCTTTTACACCGACCGGCCGCATCAGGGCTTTGGCCAGAATTCCGGCCTCGGGCTGTCGATCTCCAAGCAGATCATCGAGGCCCATGGCGGGCGTATCTGGGCCGAAAACCGCGCCGGTCCGGCCGACGCCGACGGCAACCCGACGGTATCGGGCGCGCGCTTCGTGGTCAGGCTGCCGGCGCCATGACCGATAATGCCAGCGTGCACGCCTCCGCCGTGCTGGTTGGCGACCGCGCCGTCCTGATCCGCGGGCCGTCGGGTTCCGGCAAGTCACGGCTGGCCTTCGACCTGATTCTGGCCGGCCGTACCGGCCAGGTTCCACCGGCCATTTTGGTGGGCGATGACCGTGTCCATCTCGACACACTGGCCGGAGAATTGTGGGTCCGCCCGGCGGCTGAATTGGCCGGTCTGATCGAAATCCGGGGCCTCGGGATTCGCCGCTGTGATTGCGTCAGCGAGGCGGTAGTCGGTATGGTTGTCGATCTCGCGGCGGATGACGCGGAACGGCTGCCGCCGCCGGAAGCTCTCCAAGTCAGCCTTAATGGTGTTTTGATACCAAGAATCCCTGTCGGAACCGGCTTTCAGCCCCTTCCGCTGGTTGTCGCCGCGCTGACGACAACTGAAAGTTCACCTTCCGGTAATAATACGGTCGATTGTGTGAAGGGGTTTGGTAACCATATAAGCCCCACTATCGCGACCGAATAAGACCGGCGCAGGCTCCCCTCTCTTGCCACCGATTTCCGGGAGAATAGCCAAGATGCCCTCTTGCGCGGGGCCTCTGGATGGTCAAAGTGGCGCGTTCGTGCGGTGCACCAAAAGCACCCGCGAGGAGTTTCCGATGATTGGTCTAGTGCTTGTGACCCATGGGCGCCTTGCCGACGAGTTCAGGGCGGCGCTCGAACATGTCATGGGTCCGCAGAAACAAATTGAGGCGATTACGATCGGAGCCGAGGACGACTCCGATTTGTGTCGAAGCGACATTATCGAAGCGGTGAATCGCGTCGACAGTGGCGACGGAGTTGCTATCCTTACCGACATGTTCGGTGGCACCCCCTCCAACCTGGCGATCTCCTGCATGAGCCGCCCCAAGGTGGAAGTACTCGCAGGTATCAACCTTCCCATGCTGGTGAAGCTTGCCAAGGTGCGCGAAGAGCGCTCGCTTCCGGACGCCATCGCGATGGCCCAGGAAGCCGGTCGCAAATACGTCACCATCGCCAGCCGCGTGCTCGCCGGCAAATGAGCGACGACGCCGCGCCCGGAAACGACGTCGGGCCGAGCGTGCCAGCCGGCGCCATTTCCCGCGAGCTCCTCATCATCAACAAGCGCGGACTGCACGCGCGCGCGTCGGCCAAATTCGTCCAGATGGTCGAGCGTTTCAACGCCGAGGTCTGGGTGACGCGCGGCAACGAGACCGTCGGCGGCACCTCGATCATGGGATTGATGATGCTGGCCGCGGGCCCCGGCACCACGGTGACGGTTTCCGCCACCGGCCCCGAAGCGCAGGCCGCGGTCGATGCGATCGCGGGTCTCGTCGCCGACAAGTTCAACGAAGAAGGCGTGTGAGGCGGATTGGCCTCGTGGTTCGAGACACGCAAGAGCGCGCTCCTCACCATGAGGGTCTAAGATCTCACCCTGAGCCGGTAGACCTGATGAGCTAGTAGACCTCATCCTGAGGAGCGCGCTTTTGCGCGCGTCTCGAAGGATGAAGCCACCGAAGCACCGATCAATCTCAAAACGGATTGGTGACGATGCCGCCGTCGGCGCGCAGCGCGGCGCCGTTGGTGGCGCTTGAGGCTTTCGAACAGACGTAGCAGATCAGATTGGCGATCTCCTCGGGCTCGGCATAGCGCTGCAACAGCGAGGCTGGCCGCCGTTCGCTGAAGGTGCGCGCGACGAGCTCGTCGACGGTCGTTCCCATGCCCTTGGCACGCGCGGCCAGCCGCACCGGCGCCATCTCGACCCAGGTCGGCCCCGGCATGACCGAATTCACGGTCACGTTGGTCGCCTTGGTGAGTTCGGCGGCGCCGCGCGCGACCACAAGCTGGGCGGCCTTGGAGAAGCCGTAGTGAACCATCTCCTTGGGAATGAAGACGCCGGATTCGCTGGAGACGAACACGACGCGGCCCCAATCCTTGTTATCAAGCATCCGCTTCAGATAATGCCGGGTCAGACGCACGCCGCTCATCACGTTGACTTCGAACATCCTCGTCCAGTCGGAATCCTCGATATCGAAGAAGCCCTTCGGCTCGTAGATGCCGAGATTGTTGACGAGGATGTCGACTTCAGGGAATTGCGCTGTCAGCGCGGCGCAGCCTTCGGCGCCTCCGAGATCGACCGCCGCCGAGTGCACCTCGACAGCCGGCGCAGCTTGCCGAACTTTTGCCATGGCCTCTGTCACGTCCGCTTGCTCGCGCCCGTTGACGATGACTTCCGCACCCATCCGCGCGAGCCCGATGGCGGTTGCGAGCCCGATGCCGCGCGTCGAGCCGGTGACCAGCGCGGTCTTTCCAGTCAAATCGAGATTCATGCGTTCCCCCAATTCCCTTTTTATTTCTTTTCCGGCGGCACCACTATCACGTTCCAGATCGTGGCGGGGCCCGGCCCCCCTGAGAAAAACCTGCGCGTCGTGATCACCATGCGCTCGCCATTGACGGCGTGGTCCTTCATCCATGCCTCGCATTTTTCGAACTTCCAGTCGCCGGTCTCGCAGATCCCGATAAAGCCGGATCGCTTGGCCTCTTCGAGCGAGGTCAGCCCCGAAGACCACGGCTCGTACGGCGTCAGGACCGCCGGATGATCGACGCTGTAGAATGTAACGGGGTGGCCGATATCGCTGTAGGCCGCGACCACGGGCAAGGCTGAGAAAAACCGCCGGTGCCAGACCTCGGTCAACTCGCGCGCAAGTTCGGAGCGCGCCCGGTAGCTGGCGCCCTCGTTGCGATGCTGGCCGGCATCATAGGCAGCGATCTGCGGCGATGCGATCAACACGGCCAGCGTCAGCACCAGCCAGGTTGCGGTCAGCCGCAGCAACGCGATGCTCCGCACGCGCAGCGCCGGGATCGCGATCAGCGCCAGCGGCACCAGGAAGAACAGCGGGATGCCCCAATCGGTCTTGATGTAGACCTGGAACAGCACCGCACCGAGCGGCGGCCCGATCGCGACCACCGCCTGGATCAGCCAGACATTGAGCGCTTGCCCGGTGTTGACGCTGGCATTCGCACCGCGCGACCAGAACGCAAAAAACGGTTTGCGCCAGCGCGACGGCCACGCCAGCGCTACTCCCGCCAGCACCACCGGCAATGCCAGCAGCGCCAGATTGTGACCGACATAACCGAGCGCGAGGTTGTCGATCATGTGGCGGTCGGTGATCGAATAGATTTCGCCGGCATAGGTGAACGGGACGAAATTCACGTCCCTCAGCCAGATCAAATGCGGGACCATCGCCACCACGAGCACGAAGATGGCCACCCACGGCGCCGGCGAGCGCAGGAATTGCAGGCGCTGCGGATGGATCAGCGCGGCGAGGCCGATGGCGCCGATCATGGTCAGCGCCCAGTATTTGGTCATCAGCGCCAGCGCGCCGGCGATCCCGAGCAACCATCCGGATTTCACGCTGCGCTTCGCGAATGCGTCGAGATAGGCCAGCACCAGAAGCGGCAGCGTCACCAGCTGCAGCAGGTCCGGGTTGTACTTGAAGCCCTTGAAGTTGAAGATCGGATAGAGCGCGAGCATCACCACGACGAGGAAGGCGCGGCGGTGATCGACCACGCGCAGCGCCAGCAGCCAGCAGATCACGAGCCCCAAACCCAGCGTCGCCATCGCCAGCGCATAGGTCGCCCAATCGGTGACCCGGAACAGCCTGAACCAGGCGCCGGCGACCCAACCCGACAGCGGCGGATGCTTGCCATAGCCGAACAGGAACTTCTGGCCCCAGCCGAACGCCTCGGCGACGTCCATATGGATGTCCTGGCCGGTCTTCAGATTGACCAGGATCAGCGTCCAGAGCGCGGCATGGACCACGGCAAAGCCGCTCACCAGCCACAAAGCGCCCTTGGGGTCGCTGGCGCATGAGGCCAGCCATGCCGCCAGCCGCCGGACGGACAATCTGCGCCTGGAACGCGCGGCGGCGGGTAAAATTGATGCAGTCGACATGGAGGAGTGCGTAGCGCGTTTTTGGCGCGCGTGGAATCAGCTTGGCGTGAAGAATGCCCCTTAAAATACAGCAATATGGTTGCCGCACGGGGATGTGAATGCTATCCCGCGCCCCATGACAACTGCCCCGATTTCCAACATCCGCAACTTCTCCATTGTCGCCCATATCGACCATGGCAAATCGACGCTGGCCGACCGCCTGATCCAGACCACCGGCGGGCTGACCGATCGCGAAATGGCGGGCAAGGAGCAGGTGCTCGATTCCATGGATATCGAGCGCGAGCGCGGCATCACCATCAAGGCGCAGACCGTCCGGCTGAAATACCGCGCCAAGGACGGCAAGGACTACATCTTCAACCTGATGGACACGCCGGGCCATGTCGACTTCGCCTACGAAGTCTCGCGCTCGCTGGCTGCCTGTGAAGGATCGCTGCTGGTGGTCGACGCCAGCCAGGGCGTCGAGGCGCAGACGCTCGCCAACGTCTACCACGCGCTCGACGCGGGTCATGAGATCGTGCCGGTGCTCAACAAGGTCGACCTGCCCGCCGCCGAGCCCGAAAAGGTCAGGCAGCAGATCGAGGACGTGATCGGCATCAGCGCCGCTGACGCGGTGATGATCTCGGCCAAGACCGGGCTTGGCATTCCCGACGTGCTGGAAGCCATCGTCACCCGCCTGCCGCCGCCGAAGGGCGACCGCGAGGCGACGCTGAAGGCGCTGCTGGTCGATAGCTGGTACGACGTCTATCTCGGCGTCGTCGTTCTCATTCGCGTCGTCGATGGCGTGATGAAGAAGGGCAGCCGCATCCGCATGATGGGCACCAACGCCGCCTATGACGTCGAGCGCGTCGGCTTCTTCACCCCGAAGATGACGCAGATCGACGAACTCGGCCCCGGCGAGATCGGTTTCATCACCGCCGCGATCAAGGAAGTCGCCGACACGAGAGTGGGCGATACCATCACCGACGACCGCAAGCCGATCACCGACATGCTGCCGGGCTTCAAGCCCGCGATCCCCGTGGTGTTCTGCGGCCTGTTCCCGGTAGATGCCGACGACTTCGAAACGTTGCGCGCGGCGATGGGCAAGCTTCGGCTCAATGATGCGAGCTTCTCGTTCGAGATGGAAACCTCCGCCGCGCTCGGCTTCGGTTTCCGCTGCGGCTTCCTCGGGCTGCTGCATCTGGAGATCATCCAGGAGCGCCTGCAGCGCGAATTCGATCTCAACCTGATCGCAACCGCGCCGAGCGTGATCTACAAGATGCACCTGACTGACGGTCAGGAGATCGAAATCCACAATCCCGTCGACATGCCCGACGTGGTCAAGATCGCCGAGATCCAGGAACCGTGGATCGAAGCCACCATCCTGACGCCGGACGAATATCTCGGCAGCGTGCTGAAGCTGTGCCAGGACCGCCGCGGTTCGCAGAAAGAGCTGACCTATGTCGGCTCGCGCGCGATGGTGAAATATGATCTGCCGCTCAACGAAGTCGTGTTCGATTTCTACGACCGGCTCAAATCGGTTTCGAAGGGCTACGCCTCGTTCGATTATCATCTGACCGACTACAAGCCCGCGGATCTCGTCAAGATGCAGATCCTCGTCAACCTCGAGCCGGTCGACGCGCTGTCGATGCTGGTGCATCGTACCCGCGCCGAAGGCCGCGGCCGCGCCATGGTCGAGCGGATGAAGGAACTGATCCCGCCGCACATGTTCGTGATTCCGATCCAGGCTGCGATCGGCGGCAAGGTGATCGCCCGCGAAACCGTCCGCGCGCTGCGCAAGGACGTCACCGCGAAATGCTACGGCGGCGACATCACGCGCAAGCGCAAGCTTCTGGAGAAGCAGAAGGAAGGCAAGAAGAAGATGCGGCAGTTCGGCAAGGTCGACATCCCGCAGGAAGCCTTCATTGCCGCGCTGAAGGTGGATAGCTGAGGCGCGCTTTGCGCACTTTGCCCGCTGGCTCTACGACCCCGCGCCGCCCAACTCTGGCGGTGAGATGCGAAAACCTGTGACCGGCCATTCGTCCGCCGCCTTGCTCTGCCGCGGCGGATAGGTCACCATCGTCCCGCGCACACAAAAAATATTACAAGCGCGAGGAAACGCATGAGCAAGCCTGCCGGTTTTTCTTATGGCTGGATCGTCGTCGGCGCTGGCGCGCTGATGACCTGTGTCGGCTTCGGCACGATGTTGTCGCTGGCGGTGTTCCTGCAGCCGATTGCGACGGATACGGGCTGGTCGGTCAGCGGCGTCTCGGCGGCGGCGACGATCGATTTCCTCGCCATGGGATTTGCGGCGTTCTTCTGGGGCGCATTGTCCGACCGGTTCGGCACCCGCATCGTGGTTTTGGCCGGCGCGGTGCTGCTGGGCATCGGCCTGGTCGGCGCGAGCCAGGCCACAGGCCTGTGGCAGTTCCAGTTTTTCTTCGGCGTGCTGATCGGGATTGCTGCGGGGAGTTTCTATGCGCCGATGGTCGCGGTCGCGAGCGCCTGGATCGAACATCGCCGCAGCCTTGCGGTGGCGCTGGTGTCGGCCGGCATGGGCGTGTCGCCGCTGACGATCGCACCATTCGCAAGCTATTTGATCACGACCTATGACTGGCGCACGGCGATGCTGGTGATCGGCATCGCATCCTGGGCACTGTTGATCCCGGCATCGTTCCTGGTGCGTCCGGCGCCGCCAGCCGCAGCACCCGTGAGCGGCGGACCTGACGTGCCGGAAGTACAGTGGACGGTCGGACAGGCGTTGCGCACCCCGCAATTCATCACGCTCGCACTGGCGCATTTCGCCTGCTGCGCGGCGCATTCGGGGCCGATCTTCCACATGGTGAGCTACGCGATGATCTGCGGCATCGCGCCGCTGACCGCCGTCACCGTCTACAGCCTTGCCGGATTCTCCGGACTTGGCGGCCGGCTGCTGCTGGGCGTCATGGCCGATCGCCTCGGCGCCAAGCCGGTGCTGGTCGGCGGGCTGTTCGTGCAGGCGATGTCGGTCGCGACCTATCTCGCGGTCGGCCAGCTCGGCGAGTTCTATGCGCTGTCTGTGATCTTCGGGCTCGCCTATGGCGGCGTGATGCCGCTCTATGCGGTGCTGGTCCGCGAATATTTCGGCGCACGCATCATGGGCACGGTGTTCGGCGCGGTCTCCGCTTTTGCCAGCCTCGGCATGGCGCTGGGGCCGTTGGCCGGCGGCTGGGTGTTCGATACTTTCCACGCCTATAACTGGCTCTATGTCGGCTCGTTTGCGATCGGCATTACCGCGGTCGCGGTGGCGCTGAGTTTTCCGTCGGCGAAGCGCCCATCGCAGCCGTCGCTCGATCTCGGACGCGCCGCAGCCTGAGATGCGCCGTGAGAAGCATGCCTTGCGCCGCCTTGATCGGGGGCGGCGGATGGGCCACCATCGCCCCTCGCGCAAACAAAACAAGACAATGCGAGGAAGCGCATGAACAAGCACCCCGGCCTCGACCTCGTCGAGCGCGCGCGCATGCTGCAGCCATTGATCGCGCGCGACGCCGACGAAATCGAGCGGACGCGGCGGCTGACGCCTAATGTGACCACCGCCCTGATCGAGAACGGGCTTTATCGTTCGTTGCTGCCGCAGAGCCTCGGCGGCGCCGAATTGCCGCTCGAGATCTTCATGCAGATGCAGGAGGAAATCGCCAAGGCCGATGCTTCCACCGCCTGGTGCCTCGGCCAGTGCAGCGTCTGCGCCATGACCGCGGCCTATCTCGATGCCGATGCCGCCAGCGAGATTTTCAACGTCGCGCCCGGCATCCTCGCCTGGGGCGCGATCAAGCATGAAGTGCAGGTCGTGCCCGGCGGCTATAGGGCCAGCGCGCGCTGGGATTTTGCCAGCGGCTCCCGGCAGGCGAGCTGGCTCGGCGCCCATGTCCGGGTGGTCGAGGCCGACGGCAGCCCGCGGCGCAAGGCGGACGGTTCGCCTGAGATCCGCACCATCCTGTTTCCGGTGGCTGACGCCACGAT
Organism: Bradyrhizobium sp. JYMT SZCCT0428; assembly: GCF_018131075.1. Classification (GTDB taxonomy): domain Bacteria; phylum Pseudomonadota; class Alphaproteobacteria; order Rhizobiales; family Xanthobacteraceae; genus Bradyrhizobium. The sequence goes on from NZ_JAFCLS010000010.1 coordinate 15,182, forward strand.
GTATGACGTCTGGGACGTCATCGGTTTGCGCGGCACCGGCACCGATTCCTATTCGGTCGATAATCTCTTCATCCCGGACAAATTCGCGGCGCTGCGCGACGAACCTGCGGCGCTCCGAGAACACGGCCCGCTCTACAAGCTCTCCACCAACATGGTGTTCAGCATGGGCTTTGCCGCGACCTCGCTCGGCGTCGCGCGTGCGACGCTGGATGCCGCCACCGACCTGGCGCGCGGCAAGACGCCGCAAGGCCTCAAGGCGATGCGCGACAACAACGCCGTGCAGGGCCTGATCGGGCGCACCGAGGCGACCTTGCGCGCCGCGCGCGCCTATCTCTACACCACCGCGGCCGAGGTCTGGCGCGATCTCGCCCGCGGCGATGCCCTCACCGAACAGCACCGCATCGCGCTGCGGATCGCCGCGACCTGGACCATCCATCAATCGGCCGCCGTGGTCGACACCGCCTATCACATGGCCGGCGCCACCGCCGTCTTCAGCGCCAACAAGTTCGAACGGCGCTTTCGCGACATGCACGCCATCGCGCAGCAGATCCAGGCCCGCGATACCCATTACGAGGATGCCGGCAAGGCGATTCTTTTCGCCAATCTCGATACGCCGCCGACGGCGCGCTGATGGGGCTTGCGAAGAAGATGGCCGGGGCAAAAGCTGCGAAGAAGGTCCCCGCGAAAACTCCGGCTTCCGCCGTCGACGCCGTCTTCGACGCCTACCCCAAGCCGGTGAGGGAAAAATTGCTGGCGCTGCGCCGCCTGATCTTCGACACCGCGAAAACCACCAAGGGCGTCGGCGCGCTGGAAGAGACGTTGAAATGGGGACAGCCGAGCTATCTCACGGCGGAGACCAAGAGCGGCAGCACAATCCGGATCGATCAGGTCAAGCCGGTGCCCGGGCAGTATGCGGTCTACTTCCATTGCCAGACCAACCTGGTCGAGACGTTTCGCGAGCTTTATCCGGAGCTGCGCTACGGCGGCAACCGCAGCATTCTGCTCAGCGCGGAAGATAAGGTGCCCGAGGCAGAGTTGCGCCACTGCGTGGCGCTGGCGCTGACGTATCATTTGGGCAAGCGGACGGGCGCGAAATAGGCCTTCTGAGAGTGCCTGCATTCCTGATTCAATTTTCAAACAGCCAAATCTAAAACCGTCATCCTGAGGTGCGCGCTCTTGCGCGCCTCGAAGGACGACGGCCCGTCTGTGGCCGATTCATCCTTCGAGGCTCGCTACGCTCGCACCTCAGGATGACGGATATAGGTCCACGATCTCGCGGCTTGATAGGCCCGAGCTTTGCCAAAAACTCCGTGCCCCCGAAATAGAGAGGGCGCAGGGAAGACCGGGTGCGCGCTGCACCCGCGGTCCCGTGTGCGATTTGCACTTAGTAGGCTGCACACGAGCATACAGGGCAGCGGAGAACACCCGGCCTTCCCTGCGCAATGGCTTTACGGCTTATGCCGTGATCTCCCCGGAGACGAGTTCTTGGTTGACTCCGTCGCTGCCGTTCAGCTCTCGCCTACCCGACAGCTTGACACCTGCAACGGGTGCCAGGACCACACGGTTTTGCCGTACGCTAATCCGCGCCATCGTCTCAGCGCAAACCAGCGTCCACCGCAAGACGACGGCCGACGCCCTCTGAGTGGGACGGGATGGGCAAACAAATATCCCTGATTCTACTTCTGGTAAACAGAAATATTTTTTACTTTGGGACTTGACACGATTTCCGCAAATCGGAAGTGATTTGCCCGTCGGGTTGTTTTGTCGCACTCAGCCGTCATTGCGAGCGCAGCGAAGCAATCCATGGCACGGCTTGGGGCAATATGGATTGCCTCGCTGCGCTCGCAATGACGCGGAGATATCGCCCCCTACTCCACACCCGCTTCATCCGGCGTGAACTCATAGACCGACGAGCAGAACTCGCAGGTCACCACCACCTTGCCGTCCTTGACCATTTCGGCGCGGTCCTGCGGCTGGAAGCTTTTCAGCATCGTGGACACTGCGTCGCGCGAGCAGGAGCATTGCGCGCGCAGCGGCAGCGGGGTGAACACGCGCACGCCGCGTTCGTGGAACAGGCGATACAACAACCGCTCGCCCGACAAATCCGGATCGAGCAGTTCGACATCCTCGACGGTCGAGATCAGCGACTGGCCTTCGACCCAGGCGTCGTCTTCGGCCACCGCATGTGTCACGGCGCCTTCCGGCGCATCGCCGGGATCGAGGTCGGCCTGCCGCGCCCGCTCCGGCGCCTGCGGCAGGAATTGCAGCAGCATGCCGCCGGCGCGCCAGCGGTGTTTCGGACCGTCGCCGCTGCCGCGCCATTCCTCGCCGACCGCAAGCCGCACGCGGGTCGGGATCTGTTCGGAGCGCAGGAAATATTCATGCGCGGCGTCTTCGAGATTACCGCCTTCCAGCGCCACCAGGCCCTGATAGCGGCCCATGTCCGCGCCCTGGTCGATGGTCATCGCAAGGTGACCGTTGCCGAGCAGCGCGCCGGAATCCTGGCCCTCCTTCAGCCGCGTCGCATCGAACCGCGCATAGGCGCGCAGCCGATCCGGCAGCTGGAAATCGACGATCAGGAACGACACCGGGCCGTCGGTCTGGGTCTGCAGGATGAAGCGGCCGTCGAACTTCAGGGACGAGCCGAGCAACGTCGCCAGCACGATGGCCTCGCCGAGCAGCTTGCAGACCGGGGCCGGGTAATCGTGCTTGGTCAGGATGTCGTCGAGCGCCGGGCCGAGCCGGGTCAGCCGTCCGCGCAGGTCGAGCGCATTGACCTCGAACGGCAGCGCCGCATCGTCGATGGGAACCGCCGATGGCGCGCGGATCGGCGCTGAGGGCGTGATTTTGATGTCGGGGGATTGAGTCATGGCGCTTTATCTGGGGTCGAAGAGAGTGAATCGAAAGGGGTTGCAGTGAACGCGAATGTCACTTCAGACGTCGTCCCGGCGAAGGCCGGGACCCTTAGCCACAGGGCGTTCTGAGTAAGGCAAGGCGTCAACCACTGCCTTCAATCATTAGGGCCGCGGCGTATGGGTCCCGGCCTTCGCCGGGACGACAACCAACTGCAGCGCTACGCCACTTCGTTAAAACACCAGGCCAGAATGCCCTTTTGCGCATGCAGGCGGTTTTCGGCTTCGTCGAACACCACCGATTGCGGGCCGTCGATCACCTCGTCCGTGACCTCCTCACCGCGATGGGCGGGCAGGCAGTGCATGAACAGCGCGTCGGGCTTGGCCAGCGACATCAGCTGGGCATTGACCTGGTAGGGCTTGAGCACGTTGTGGCGATGCTCGCCGTCCTTGTCGCCCATCGACACCCAGGTGTCGGTCACGACGCAGTCGGCACCGGCGACGGCGGCTTCCGGGTCGTTGCCGAGCACGATCGGCGCCTGCGTCGCCTTGATCCAGTCCTTCATCGCCTTGTTCGGCGCGAGCTGCGGCGGGGTCGCCACGTTCAGTTGGAACTTCAAACGCTCCGCCGCGTGCGCCCATGACGCCAAGACGTTGTTGTCATCGCCGGTCCAGGCCACGGTGCGGCCCTCGATCGAGCCGCGATGCTCCTCGAACGTCATCAGGTCAGCCATCACCTGGCAGGGATGCGAGCGCCGGGTGAGCCCGTTGATGACGGGCACGGTGGCGTTGGCGGCGAGCTCCAGCAGCGCATCGTGGTTGAGGATGCGGATCATGATCGCATCGACGTAACGCGACAGCACGCGCGCCGTATCCGCGATGGTCTCGCCGCGGCCGAGCTGCATTTCCGCGCCGGTCAGCATGATGGCCTCGCCGCCGAGCTGGCGCATGCCGACGTCGAACGAGACCCGGGTGCGGGTCGACGGCCGTTCGAAGATCATCGCCAGCGTCTTGCCCTCGAGCGGCTTTCTGGGCGTCTCATGCGCCTTCAGCTTCGCCTTCATGGCGACGCTCAGGTCCAGCATGTTGCGCAGTTCCTTCGGCGGCAGCTCGCTGATATCGAGGAAGTGACGTAGGGACTTGCTCATCACCCCGCCGCCTTCTTCTTGTCGCCTGACAGCGCGATGCAGGCGCGTTCGAGGCTTTGGACGGACTGCTCGACCTCGGATTCGGAAACGATCAGCGGCGCGAGGAAGCGGACGACATTGTCGCCGGCGCCGACCGTCAGCAGCTTCTGGTCGCGCAGCGCGGCGACGAGATCGCCCGAGGGCACCACCGCCTTGACGCCGATCAGCAGCCCTTCGCCGCGCACTTCCGCGAGCACGGCAGGATAGCGATCGACCACGGAAGCGAGCTTCTGTTTCAGCAGCAGCGAGACTTTCTGCACGTGGTCGAAGAAGCCCGGTTTGAGCATCACGTCGAGCACCGCGTTGGCGGAGGCGATCGCCAGCGGGTTGCCGCCGAAGGTCGAGCCGTGCGAGCCCGGCGTCATGCCGGACGCCGCCTCTGCCGTGGCAAGGCAGGCGCCGATCGGAAAGCCGCCGCCGAGCGCTTTTGCCAGCGACATGATGTCGGGGGTGACGCCGAGGCGCTTATAGGCAAACAGATCGCCGGTGCGGCCCATGCCCGTCTGCACCTCGTCGAAAATCAGCAGCAGGCCCTTGTCATCGCACAATTGTCGGAGCGCCTTGTAGAACGCATGCGGCGCGCTGCGGACACCGCCCTCGCCCTGCACCGGCTCGATCAGGATGGCGGCGGTCTGCGGCCCGATCGCCTTCTTGACCGCTTCGAGATCGCCATGCGCGACCTGGTCGAAGCCATCAAGCGGCGGACCGAAACCTTCCAGATATTTGGCCGAGCCGGTCGCCGCCAGCGTGCCCAGCGTGCGGCCGTGGAACGCGCCCTCGAAGGTGACGATGCGATAGCGATCGGGATGGCCCTTGGCGGCGTGATAGCGGCGCGCGACCTTGATCGCGCATTCCATCGCTTCGGCGCCGGAATTACAGAAGAACACCAGATCGGCAAAGCTCTGCTCGCACAGCCTTGCTGCAAGCTTGTCGCCGTCCGGGCTCCTGAACAGGTTCGACATGTGCCAGAGCTTGGTGGCCTGCTCCTGCAAGGCGGCGACCAGATGCGGATGGCAATGGCCGAGCGCATTCACCGCCACGCCCGAGGTGAAGTCGAGATAGCGCTCGCCCGACGTCGAGATCAGCCACGCGCCTTCGCCGCGTTCGAAACCGAGATCGACTCTCGCGAAAACGGGAAGCAGATGCGACGGGGCGCTGTTGGTCATGGCCATCACTGACGGTTAGAGACCGGCCACATAGCGTGCATTGGCGCGAACGCGGCACAGCCGGTCTTGCGAAAACAAAACGTGCCGCCTTTTCGGGGCGGCACGTGACAGGCATTCTATGCTGGCTTTGGACCGTGTCAACACGCCTAAAACCGGCTTCCCTGCAGTGCAGGATAAAGCAATCCGTAGCATTCCGGTGCCGTGGAAAACTCTAATTGCAATGCATAAATACCGGAACATGTGGACGCACGGACGCGGACTCTTGCGCCAGAGTCCCGCCATATTGTAGCGTCTGGGCTGTCGGGTACGACATCTCGTGCGGAAGTACTGACCCCTAGAGTCCATTTTGTAAGGCGTAAACGTTCGGGCGGCTTTTATGCGCCCGGCGAAGGCTAAGGGATTCTGCCCGCTGGGATTTTTGAGAATTGGCATCGCCAGCGCTGCCCCCGGTTTGGCCGGCTCTGTGCGAAGGGAAGAATGCGATGACGGTATTGACCTGGTCCGACGAGCGCGTCGAGCAGCTTAAAAAGCTCTGGGAGGGCGGACTTTCCGCCAGCCAGATCGCCGCGGAACTCGGAAATGTGACGCGAAATGCAGTGATCGGCAAAGTGCACCGGCTGGGTCTTTCCGGCCGTGCCAAGAGCCCCTCCTCGGCCGCGCCGCGTCAGCGCAAGGCGCGCCCCGCCCCGCAGATGATGCGGGTGTCGCGCCCGGTGTCGCGCGGCAACACCGCGCTGGCCCACGCCTTCGAGGTGGAGATGGAGCCGGATCCGGTCGCCTACGACAATGTGGTGCCGATGAGCCAGCGGCTGACGCTGCTCGAATTGAACGAGGCCACCTGCCACTGGCCGATCGGCGATCCCTCGAGCTCGGAGTTCTTTTTCTGCGGCGGCAAGGCGCTCACCAGCCTGCCCTATTGCGCGCATCACTCGCGCATCGCCTATCAGCCGGCCTCCGATCGCCGCCGCCCGGCGCCGAAGCCGACCAGGTAAGGGCTGCGCGGAAGCTACGCGGAAAATATCCGCTGTCGTCCCTGCGAACGCAGGGACCCATAACCACAGGCGTTCGTGGTTATGCTTGGTTGGAGCTCCAGCTCATTTCAAAAAATGAGATCGGTGGTTATGGGTCCGGCCTTCGCCGGGACGACGATGGAGTATTGGCTACTCCACCTTCGCAAACCGATCATCCAGCGCGTAGCCGGCGCCGCGCACGGTGCGGATCGGATCCTGCTCGCGGCCGGGATTGAGCAATTTGCGCAGGCGGCCGATATGGACGTCGACGGTACGCTCGTCGATATAGATGTCGCGGCCCCAGACGCTGTCGAGCAGTTGCTCGCGGCTGAACACGCGGCCGGGATGTTCCAGGAAAAACTCCAGCAGGCGATATTCGGTCGGCCCGAGATCGATCGGACGGCCCGAGCGCGCGACGCGGCGCTTTTCGCGATCGAGTTCGATATCGCCATAGGTCAGCACGGTGGCCAGCCGCTCCGGGCTCGCCCGCCGCAACAGGCCCTTCACCCGCGCCAGCAGCTCCGGCACCGAAAAGGGTTTGACGATGTAGTCGTCGGCGCCGGTCGCCAGCCCCCGCACCCGTTCGCTTTCCTCGCCGCGCGCGGTCAGCATGATGATCGGCAGCGCCTTGGTCTCCGGCCGCGCCCTTAAGCGCCGGCACAGCTCGATGCCGGACAGGCCCGGCAGCATCCAGTCCAGCACGATCAGGTCGGGCACCCGCTCCTTCAGCCTTGTGTCGGCGTCGTCACCGCGGGCGACGGTTTCGACCTCATAGCCTTCGGCATCGAGGTTGTAGCGCAGGAGCGTGGTGAGCGCTTCCTCGTCTTCAACCACCAGAATGCGTGCGTTCATCTATGTCAGCCTCTTGATATCCGATATTTTTGACGCGGTTTGTTACGCGAACGTCTTCCGCTTCTAATTTCCCGGCACCGTGGTGGCGAAATTGGTCATGTCGCCCTTCGGGCGCTTGTCGAGGATCTGCTGGCCTTCGATCATGTAGAACACGGTCTCGGCGATGTTGGTGGCATGGTCGCCGATCCGTTCGATGTTCTTGGCGCAGAACATCAGATGGATACAGAACGAGATGTTGCGCGGATCTTCCATCATGTAGGTCAGGAGTTCGCGGAACAGCGAGGTGCAGATGGCGTCGACTTCCTCGTCGCCCTTCCAGACCGCCATCGCCGCCGGCAGGTCGTGCGACGCGTAGGCGTCGAGCACGGACTTGACCTGCGACTGCACCAGGTCGGTCATGTGTTCGAGACCGCGGATCAGTTTCAGCGGCTGGAAATCGTTCTCCAGCGCCGCGACGCGCTTGCCCATGTTCTTGGCGAGGTCGCCGATCCGTTCCAGATCGGTGGCCACCCGCATGGCGCCGACGATCTCGCGCAGGTCGATGGCCATCGGCTGGCGGCGGGCAATCGTCAGCACCGCGCGTTCCTCGATCAGGTGCTGCAGGCGGTCGATCTCGGCGTCGGAGGCGACGACGCGTTTTCCCAGCGCAACGTCGCGCCGGATCAAGGCATCGACGGATTCGGTGATCATGCGTTCGGCAAGGCCGCCCATTTCGGCGACCAGGCGGGTCAATTCCTGAAGATCGCTGTCGAACGCCTTCGCGGTATGCTCTGAAGCCATTGTCTTCTCCTCGCGATGTGCGCTTAGCCGAACCGGCCGGTAATGTAATCCTGGGTGCGTCGATCGCTCGGCGAGGTGAAAATCTTGTTGGTGTCGTCGAATTCGACCAGTTCACCGAGATACATGAAGGCGGTCTTGTCCGAGACGCGCGCCGCCTGCTGCATGTTATGGGTCACGATGGCGATGGTGTAGTCCTCCGCCAATTCTGTGATCAATTCCTCGACCTTGGCGGTCGAAATCGGGTCCAGCGCCGAGCAGGGCTCGTCGAACAGGATCACTTCAGGGCGCACCGCCACCGTGCGCGCGATGCAGAGCCGCTGCTGCTGGCCGCCGGACAGGCTGAGGCCCGAGGCATTCAGCTTGTCCTTGACCTCGTTCCACAGCGCGCCGCCACGCAACGCCTTTTCGACGCGGCCGTCCATCTCGGATTTCGAGATCTTCTCATAGAGGCGGATGCCGAAGGCGATGTTTTCGTAGATCGTCATCGGAAATGGCGTCGGCTTCTGGAACACCATGCCGACCCGGGCGCGCAGCAGGTTGAGATCGAGCTTGGGGTCGAGGATGTTGGTCTGGTCAAGCATCAATTGCCCGGTCGCCTTCTGGCCCGGATAGAGGTCGTACATCCGGTTGAAGATCCGCAGCAGCGTGGACTTGCCGCAGCCGGACGGTCCGATGAAGGCGGTGACGCGGTGGGTGCCGAGCGTGAGGTTGATATTCTTCAGCGCGTGGTGCTCGCCATAGTAGAAGTTCAGGCCGCGCGCGGTCACTTTCGGCGGCGCGTCGGGCAAGGCGACCTGCGGAACAGGTCCGTTCGCAGCACTCACGGATACGGAGAGATCGTTCATTTTGCTGTCCTCTCGGCGCCGAGGATGCGCGCGCCAATATTCAGGGCGAGTACGGTCAGGGTGATGAGCAGCGCCCCGCTCCAGGCGAGTTGCTTCCAGTATTCGTAGGGGCTCTGCACGAAGTTGTTGATGGTGACCGGCAGGTTCGCCATCGTCTTGGTGAGGTCGAGGCTGAAGAACTGGTTCGACAGCGCGGTGAACAGCAGCGGCGCGGTTTCGCCGGCGACGCGGGCGGTGGCGAGCAGCACGCCGGTGATGAGGCCGCTTCGCGCGGCGCGATAGGCGATGCGCTTGATCACCAGCGAGCGCGGCAGGCCGAGTGCGGACGCCGCTTCGCGCAGCGGATTGGGCACCAGGCCGAGCATATCCTCGGTGGTGCGGACCACCACGGGGATCACGATCACGGCCAGCGCCAGACAGCCGGCAAAGGCCGAGAAGCCGCCCATCGGCACCACGATGGCGCCGTAGACGAACAGGCCGATGATGATCGAGGGCGCGCTGAGCAGGATGTCGTTGATGAAGCGGATCACCGAGGTGAGCCGGTCATGCTTGCCGTATTCGGCCAGATACGTTCCGGCCAGCATGCCGAGCGGCGCGCCGATGCCGACCCCGATCACCGTCATGATGATCGAGCCGATGATGGCGTTGCGCAGGCCGCCATCGGTCGAGCCGGGCGGCGGCGTGTCCTGGGTGAAGACGGCAAGGTTGAGGCCGGCCAGGCCGTTATAGAACAGCGTGAACAGGATCAGCGCGAGCCAGGTGACGCCGAACAAAGCGGCGCCGACGCAGAGGCCGCGGATGATGATGTCGTTGCGGCGGCGGGAGGCGTAAATCGGGTTCATGGCTCAGTTCCCCGCCTTCTTTTCCAGCCGCATCAGCATCAGCCGGGCGGCCGACAGCACGAAGAACGTCAGCACGAACAGGAGCAGGCCGAGCAGGATCAGGCCGGACTGGTGCAGGCCGTCGCTCTCGGCGAATTCGGAGGCGATCGCCGCCGAGATCGTGGTGCCCGGCGCGAAGATCGAGGACGAGATCTTGAACGAATTGCCGATGATGAAGGTGACCGCCATGGTTTCGCCGAGCGCGCGTCCGAGCGCCAGCATCACGCCGCCGATCACGCCGACCCTTGTGTAGGGGATCACGACGTTGCGGACGACTTCCCAGGTGGTGCAGCCGACGCCGTAGGCGGCCTCCTTCAGCACCGGCGGCACCGTCTTGAAGACGTCGACCGAGATCGAGGTGATGAAGGGCAGCACCATGATCGCCAGGATCAACGCGGCGTTGAACAGGCTGAGATAGGACGGGGGACCTGCGAAGATGGTGCCGAGAACCGGCACGCCGTCGAAGATGCTGATCATGAACGGCTGGAACGAGTTGGCCAAGAACGGCCCCAGCACGAAGAAGCCCCACATGCCGTAGATGATCGAGGGAATGCCGGCGAGCAGTTCGACCGCGAGCCCGATCGGACGGCGCAGCCAGATCGGACAAATCTCGGTCAGGAAAATCGCGATGCCGATACCGACCGGAATGGCGATCATCATCGCGATCACGGAGGTGATCAGCGTGCCGTAGATCGGCCCGAGCGCGCCCAGCACCGGAGGATCGGCCGACGGCGCCCAGCGCGAGGTGAACAGGAACGAGAAGCCGTATTCCCTGATCGCAGGCCAGGCGCCGACGATCAGCGACAAGATGATGCCGCCGAGAATGAGCAGCACCGAGATCGCGCAGGCCCGCGTGAGCCAATAGAAGGTAACGTCACCAAGCTTGAAGGCGCTGAGGGCCCTGGCGCGATCGTAAGGTCCTGCAGCTTCCATCACGTCGCTCTGAACGGCCATGTCTGCCACGCCAATCCCCTGTACTGTATAGCCCAACTGCCCCGGACCCGGCGCCGGTTTTGCACCGGACTCTTGAACCAAGACCCCTGTCGACCAAGACCCTGTCGATCAAGTCACTCGGCAAACCAGACCCGCCCGTATTCGCCCTCCTGCCCGGAGGGAAAGACCCAACCCGGAAAGACCCGGGTTGGGCAGAGTGGGAGCACGCTCCCATTGTCGCCGGGCCGGAACGCGGTCCGGCTCTTGTTCTCAAGTTCAGCTCTTGATCTCGGCGGTCCAGGTCTTTTCGATCAGCTTGACCACGGAGTCCGGCATCGGGATGTAGTCGAGGTCTTCAGCCATCTTGCCGCCCTTCTCGAACGACCATTTGAAGAACTTGATGGCTTCCTGGGACGCGGCCTTATCGGTCGCCGACTTGTGCATCAGGATGAAGGTCGCGGCGGTGATCGGCCACGAGGTTTCGCCGGGCTGGTCGGTCAGGATCACGTAGTAGCCGGGCGCCTTCTCCCAGTCGGCGTTGGCCGCGGCAGCCTGGAACGAGGCCACCGTCGGCTGCACGGTCTTGCCTGCCTTGTTGACCATCGCGGCATAGGTCAGCTTGTTCTGCTTGGCGTAGGCGTATTCGACGTAGCCGATCGCGTTCTTGGTCTGGCCGATGTTGCCGGCAACGCCTTCATTGCCCTTGGCGCCAACGCCCGTCGGCCATTCGACCGCGGTGCCGAGACCGACCTTGGCCTTCCACTCGGCGTTCGACTTCGACAGATAGTCGGTGAAGTTGAAGGTGGTGCCCGAACCGTCGGAGCGGCGGACCACGGTGATGGCGTCGGTCGGCAGCTTCAGCTTCGGATTGAGGTTGGCGATCGCAGGATCGTCCCACTTCTTGATCTTGCCGAGATAGATGTCGCCGAGCACTTCGCCCGAGAGCACGAGTTCGCCCGACTTGATGCCTTCGAGGTTCACGACGGGGACGATCGCGCCCATCACCATCGGCCACTGCACGAGGCCATCCTTTTCGAGGGCCTCAGCCTTCAGCGGCGCGTCGGTGGCGCCGAAGGTCACGGTCTTGGCCAGGATCTGCTTGATGCCGGCGCCGGAGCCGATCGACTGGTAGTTCAGACCGTTGCCGGTCTCCTTTTTGTAGGCATCGGCCCACTTGGAATAGACCGGGAACGGGAAGGTGGCGCCCGCGCCAGTGATATCGGCGGCGAATGCCGAGGTCGAGGCGGCGACGAGGCCTGCCGCGACGATTGTCTTGATGAAATTCATGGCTGGTCTCCATCTGGTGAGCGAAGCGCCTGTTAACGCCCGATCGCGCTCACGCCGCATCCGTTTAGGTGCGGTCAATAGAGCTTTTACGAAGGTTCGATGACAGTTGGATGACAGCCTCAAGCGATTGAAATCGCTGGAGTTTAAGCCCCCGCCGGGGGTTTCGCCTGGGGAAAGCAGGCGGTAAAAGTGGCCCCGTTTTTGGGCACGCTTTCGATCAAAAGCCGGCCGCGATGGCGGTTAACAATATGTTTCACCAAGGATAAACCGAGCCCGGTTCCACCCTGCGCCCGGCTGTCGCCGACATCGACCCGGTAGAACCGTTCGGTGAGCCGCGGCAGGTGTTCCGGGGCAATTCCGGGCCCGAAATCGCGCACCAGCACGCGGACTTCAGGCGTGCCGTCGGCGGAAGCCGCCTGCACCAGCGAGACGATGACCTTGCCGCCGGACGCGCCATATTTGAGCGCGTTCTCGATCAGATTTTCGAACAGCCGCAGCAGTTCCTCGCGATCGCCCGCGATCGTCACCGGCAGCTCCGGCAGATCGATATCGATCGCGACCTGACGCTCATGCGCCAGCGGCTCCAGCCCGTCGGCGACCTGGCGGATGATCGGCACGATGTCGACCGAAGTGTCGGGCCGAACATGCGCCGACAATTCGACCCGCGACAGCGACAAGAGATCGTCGATCAGCCGCGCCATGCGCGTCGCCTGCGCGTGCATGATGCCGAGAAAGCGCTCGCGCGCCTTCACGTCATCCTTGGCCGGCCCTTGCAGCGTATCGATGAAGCCGGACAGGGCGGCGAGCGGTGTACGCAGTTCGTGGCTGGCATTGGCGACGAAATCGGCGCGCATCTCCTCGACCCGGCGCAGCGGCGTCTGGTCGTGGAACGTCATCAGCATGCACTTGTCGGTGCCGCCGAACAGCGTCGGCACCGGCACCGGCGTGATGATCAGCTCCATCCAGCGGTCGACCGGCACATGGTCGAGATAGGTCGCGCGGCGCGGTTCGGTGGTCGCGATCGCCTCGCGCAGGGCGGTGATGATTTCGGGCGAGCGAAGCGCGAACTGGGCGAGCTCGTTCTTGCGCAGCGCAGGCGCCAGCTGGGCTGCCGCCGCATTGAGATGGAGGACGCGGCCGGCGCGGTCGAGCAGCACGGCCGGATCCGGCATGCCGGCCACGACGGCGCTGACAGCGGCAGCTTCGACCGGGTTGACGCCGCGAACGTCCTCGCGCGAGGTGGCCGCATCATGCAGCCGCCATGGCACCAGGGCCGCGGCGGCAATGCAGATAAAGGCGGCAATTGCGCGCGCCACCCCGAGTTCGCCGGTGGCGACGAATACCGACAAAGCGAGGCCGGCAACCAGCAGGATAATGGCCGAATGCCGTAACCGGTCGGACCATGGGGCAAGATAGGAGGAGGAAGAGGAGGAATCGTCGATCGCCATTGTTGGCTTTGTTCCCTCTGTCTTTTGCGTCTTTTACGCGCTTTCAGGCGCCGGTGTCTCCACGCTCGCGCACATAGACGGCCTCACGCCTCGGCTCGGCGTCGGGGCCAGGCGTCAATTGGCGCAGGCGCTTCGACCGCGCACCGAGAATAACCTCCCGAAGCGTCAGCAAGATTACAGATATGACAAAAGGCGCAATATAATAGAGGACCCGGAACAGCAGCATCCCGGCCAGCAAATCCTCCCGGTCCATCTGCGAGAGGCCGACCAGCATGGCGGCATCGAAGACGCCGAGCCCGCCAGGGGAATGGCTGGCGAAACCCAGCAGCGTCGCCGAGACGAAGATGACCGCGACGAAGATAAAGTCGACATTGGACCCGTCCGGCACCAGCATATACATCGCCAGCGCGCAGAACCCGAGGTCGACGATGCCGATGCCGATCTGCAGCAGCGTCAGCGGCCCGCCCGGCAGCGTCACGCTCCACGGTCCGCGGCCGACGCCGCGGGGCTGGGTCCAGACCCAGACCACATAGCCGACGAGGCCGGCGATAATCGCAAACGCCAGGGCACGGTTGAGCCAGATCGGCAACTGATCGATCGAAGCCGCGGCTTCCGGATGATAGGCGATGCCCAGCCCGAGCACGGCGGCGTTGCCGAGCCAGAAGGTGAGCCCGGCCAAAAAGCAGATCTTGGCGACGTCGATCGCGTTCAGACCCCAGGCCGAATAAATCCGGTATCGCACCGCGCCGCCGGTGAAGACGCTTGCGCCTACATTGTGGCCGATCGAATAGGAGGTGAAGGCGGCCAGCGCGGTGATGCGGTAGGGGACGTGGGTGTGGCCGATCGCCCGCACCGCAAACAGATCGTAGAAGGTCAGCGTGAAGTAACCCGCCGCCACGAACAGCGCCGCCAGCACGATCTGGCGCGGCTCGGTGCTCTTGATGGCCTCGATCACCTCGTTGGTGTCGATGCCGCGCAGCATGTGATAGAGCACGTAGCACGCGGTTCCGATGACCGCGACACTGATCACAACCCCGAGCTTATGCAGGACCTGCTTCTGGCGCAGAAACGAAATCGCCCTGCGTATTGCTTCCAGCATCTAGACCTCGAATTGCGATCCCGCGACGACGGCAACGGTGCGAATTCCGCCGACGCTCCGCTGCTCCCTGGGGACTCCAGTAGCGCGTTTTGGGCCGGAGTGGAATTCGTCTAACGACAATAAAACGCGGTTCTTCAACCTATTAGGCGGTATTGATGACAATGAATGCACAGTTTTGCTGCATTCTGCGCGTCCGGAGCGGGGTCCGCAACTCGGACCGCCCGGGTCCCTGGGGCCGGAAAGGGTCATATCGAGCGCTTCAGGCCGCGGGCGCGCTGCGCGAGACCACCCAGTCCCGCAGCCACGACCCCACCGCGCAGCCGCAGAGATAGAGCGCGAACAGGATCAGCCCGAGGTCGAGCCAGTAGCCAAACCGGCCAGGAACCAGGCGCGAAACCGCGGCCGCGACCAGGACGACCGCTAGCGCCGCCAGCCACCGCTTCCATTTTTTCGACACGCCCTCGCCGTGCTGGACGATGGAAATCCAGCCCATGGCGAGGCCAAGCAGCAGCGACCCCAACAGCCAGCCCCAGAAGAACGACGCCAGATAGGCCATCCTTACCTCACCACGAAATCGATACGGCGGTTCTGCGCCTTGCCCTGATCGGTGTCATTGCCGGCGATCGGCTGGGTGCTGCCAAGGCCGGTCGATGTGAAACGGTTCGCGGGCAGTCCTGCCTTGACCAGATAATCCGTGACCGCCTGGGCGCGCTTCTCCGAGAGCGCCTGATTGGCAGGCTCCTCGCCGTCGGAATCGGTATGCCCCACGACCTCGATATTGGCGTTCGGACAGCGCAATGCGGTCTCGATCAGCCGATCGAGCAGCCCGGCAGAGTCAGCCACGATGTCGGCCTTGGCAGATTCGAACCGGATCCTGGCCTTGCCGAGCAGGTCGGTAAACAGCTGCTGGCAGACCGTGGGGTCGACCGGCGCCGCGGTCGGTTTGACCGAGATTTCAGGCTTGAATTGCCATCCCTGCGGAAACTCCTTGCCAAGGCCGGCACGGATCTGGGTCGCGGCCGCCTCGTAAAGCGCGTCGCCCGACAGCTTCACCTCGCGGTCGCTGACCACGAGCGTCCCGGTCGACAGCCGCGACAGCGCGCCAAGCGCCGGCAAGACGGCGGCGGCAAATCCCGATGGCGCACCGATACTGGCCTTGAGATTGTCGACGACCTTCTCGCTGAAGAATTTGCGGCCCGCCGCCGCCACCAGCGCCGCATGGGCGTTGTTGTCGGGCACGTAGCCGGTCAGCGTCAGCGTCACCGCAACCGGATCCTTGTAGGCCTGGAAGATGTAGGGCGGCGCCTTGACGTCGTTGGCCGCGACCGAATAACCCTCGGGGAGATTTTTCAGCGCGGCGGCGATGGCTTCCCGGCCGCCAAGTTCACGCGCCATCCCTGACAGCGTGACCTTGTTGTCGGACAGCGTGATCTTTCCATCCTTCAGTTTTGCGATCTGGTCGAGCAACAGCAGCGCGGCAGCGTCGAAACGCTGCGGCGCGCCGCGCGCCAAATTCATCCGGTCGGAGACCTCGACGCCACCGAGCATCGCGCGCGCGGCTTCCATGAGCTTGCTCTTGCTCGAAGGCAGCGGCGAACTGCCGCCCAGCGTGACCCGGACGACGTCGCGTTCAGCCGACCACACAAACGGCTTGGCTTCGGGAACGAGGCGGGTTTCGTCGTTGACCAGCCGCACGCCCGGCACGGCTTCCACCGACGCAACCGCGCTCTGCCGGCCCTCTTCCGAGAATGCTTCGGCTGCAAACGTCACGTCGCGGCCCGCAACCGCTATTCGCCTTTTGTCGAGGACGGTGTCCTTTAGCGCTGTGGTAGAACGCTGCGCCAGGTCGGCTTCCAGCGGTGCTGTGGTTGTCCAGGCGGCGAAAGCCCAAAGGATGACGAGCGGAATCACACCCGGCCACCATTTGCCACTCCACCTATTAAGTACGCGCATTCGAGTTCCCAAGGGGCTAGTGCCCCGTTTCCGAAGTTCGTCCGCTGTCGCGGCACCCTTGATACGAACTTCGGAAACAAGAGGGGCACTAGCTAAATAACAAATTCCGGTGCCGCTTATCGATTTGAAGTCCCTAATCGAATTCGCGGAGCCCGTGTAGGGACTTCAAATCGGCGGCACCGAGAACAGAGAGAAAACAAACCCTTGCGGGGCTGTCAAACCCGAAATGACACAGAAGCGTCGGGGTGCGGATATTTGCCCGGCTAACCGTTTATTCAACGGTCTGCCGCTAAGTTGGAAACATAATGAAACAGGCGGCAAGTCCTGATGAAAATGCTCCGCAACACTGTCATTCGCGCCGGATTGGAAGCGCTGTACTTCTCCGGTGCGCATTATCTGCTGCGACCAATCTTCGCAGGTATCGGCGCTATTTTCATGCTGCACCACGTGCGCCCTCGCCGCGACGTGGAATTCCAGCCCAATTATCATCTCGAGGTCGAACCGGAGTTCCTGCGCGCGGTGCTCGCGCATCTGCGGTCCATCAACGTCGACCTTGTCACCATGGACGAGGCGCATGCGCGGCTCTCCCAGGGCAAGTTCGAGCGGCGCTTCGCCTGCTTCACCTTCGACGACGGCTATCGCGACAATCGCGATTTCGCGTTGCCCGTGATGCGTGAATTCGACGCACCCATGACGGTCTACGTCACCAGCGATTTCGCCGAAGGCACCGGCCGGTTGTGGTGGGTTGCAATGGAGCTGGCGCTCGCCAAGGCTTCCTCGATCGAGGTGCCGATTGGCGGCGTGGTTACCCGTCTCGATGCCTCGACGCCGGCGGCCAAGCAGGTCGCCTTCGATCGGCTGCACGAGTGGCTGCGCAGCCTGCCGGGCGAGCTCGACGTGCAACGCGAAATCTCCGCGCTCTGCACGCGATATGATGTGGATGAGACGAACATCGCCCGCGACCTCTGCATGTCCTGGGACGAGTTGAAGGCGTTTGCCGACGAACCGCTGGTGACCATCGGCGCGCATACAATCACGCATTGCAATCTGGCGAAGCAGACCGAGGCGACCGCGAATTTCGAGATCGCCACCAGCCGGATGCGGATCGAGGCGGCGCTGCAACGCCCGGTGCTGCATCTTGCCTATCCCTATGGCGACAAGATCGCCGCCGGCCAGCGGGAGTTCACACTCGCCAAGGCGGCCGGCTTCAAGACCGCGGTGACGACCCGGCCGGGCATGATCTTCCCGGAAAGCGCCGGTCATTTGACTGCGCTGCAGCGGGTCTCGCTCAACGGCAATTACCAGGACGAGCGCATCATCCCGGTGCTGACCTCCGGCGCCGCCACCGCGATGTGGAACGGTTTTCGGCGCATCGACGCGGCTTGATTGTCGTCGTCCCTGCGAACGCAGGGACCCATACGCCGCGGCCCATCGGCTAAGCGATGGAGCAGTCACCTTCCGCTACAATCGGATCCTGTGGTTATGGGTCCCTGCGTTCGCAGGGACGACAGGAGTGGACTTCCTTGACTCGCCCTCCCCTCGCGCTCAAAACCGCTGGCAAAGCAAAGGAGGAACGCATGTTCAAGGATCTGTTTTCACTGAAAGGCCGCGTCGCGCTGGTGACGGGCGGGTCGCGCGGCATCGGCAAGATGATCGCGGCCGGGTTCCTCGCGCAGGGAGCTGCGAAGGTCTACATCACCGCGCGCAAGGCCGGTCCCTGCGAGGCGACCGCAAAGGAGCTCACCGCGGCCTATGACGGCGAGTGCATCGCGCTGCCGATCGATATTTCGACGGTCGAAGGTTGCGACCGGCTGGCCGCCGAGATGATCAAGCTCGAGCCGAAGCTCGACATCCTCGTCAACAATGCCGGCGCCGCCTGGGGCGCGGAGTTCGACGAGTTTCCGGAGAGCGGCTGGGACAAGGTCATGGACCTCAACGTCAAGTCGCTGTTCTTCCTGACCAAGGCGCTGGCGAAACCGCTGCGCGCGGCGGCCTCGCACGAACGGCCGGCCAAGGTCATCAACATCGCCTCGGTCGACGGCATCTTCGTCAACCCGACGGAGACCTATTCCTACGCCGCGAGCAAGGCCGCGGTGATCCATCTGACGCGGCGCATGGCGACCAAACTGGTCAAGGACAATATCAACGTCACCGCGATCGCGCCGGGCGCCTTCAAGTCGGACATGAACAAGGCCGCGCGCGATCACTCGGATGAAGTCGCAAAACGCATTCCGGCCAAGCGGATCGGCACCGATGAGGATATGGCGGGAATTGCGATCTATCTCGCCTCGCGCGCCGGCGATTATGTCGTCGGCAACACCATCGCGGTCGATGGCGGCGTGGTGTACGCGAATGCGGGACTGGAGATCGCGGGCTAGTGTGTGGCGTCACCGGTGGTCCGCTCCCTCGCCCCGCTCTTGCGGGGAGAGGGTTGGGGTGAGGGGCTCTATCCACGAGTTCAGAGCGGAGTGAGACCTGTACCCCCTCACCCGCCGCACAAGAGCGCGGCGACCTCTCCCCGCAAGCGGGGAGAGGTTAAGCAAGCGCCTCACGTCTCGATTTTCACGTATTCGAAATCGCCGGGCTTGTTGTCGATGCCGACCTTGGGCGGCGAGATCCAGGAGGCGTAGGTGCCGGCTTCGGTGACCGGGGTCATCAGCGAGGCGATGAAGTCGCCATCGTCCGATGACGGCAGCCAATCGTTCTTGCGCGCGTTCCAGGTGGCGGTGTCGATCAACACGCCCTCCGGGGTCGCGTTGATGTCCTTGAACTCGCCGATATGGCGGTGGAAAGCGACGTCGGGCAGCGTCAGCTTGTACTGGTAGCCGGCGAGCGAGATGATCTTGTTCCAGCGCAGCATGCCCTTGGCGCAATCCTGCGTGTAGTCGTCGCGCAGGCGCATGTTGAGCGCGGTCAGCGCAGGCTCGTCGACGCGCTTGATCACGCCGTCGACCAGCTTCAGAACCGGATAGGTCGCGTTCTTCAGCTGATGGTCGTCGTCGATCTGGGTTTCCTTGTAGCGGCCCTTGATGCCGGCGTTGAAGGCATTCGCGGCGTTGGTCGAGACTTCCGAGCCGAACAGATCCAGCGACAGCGAATAATGCAGATGCAGCTTCTTCTGGATGGTCGGCAGATCGATCACGCCGAGCGCGCGGACTTTTGCGATGTCAGTGGGATCGGTGATCCCTGCCGCCTTCATCGCCTCGCAGGTGCGCTGCACGACGCGGCTGATGCCGGTCTCGCCGACGAACATGTGATGCGCCTCTTCGGTCAGCATGAAGCGGCAGGTGCGCGACAAGGGATCGAAGCCGGACTGCGCTAGGCTGTGCAGCTGCATCTTGCCGTCGCGGTCGGTGAAGTAGGTGAACATGAAGAACGACAGCCAGTCGGGCGTCGCCTCGTTGAAGGCGCCGAGCATGCGCGGCGAATCCGCGTCGCCGGAGCGGCGGCGCAACAAATCATCGGCCTCTTCGCGGCCGTCGCGGCCGAAATACTTTTGCAAGAGATAGACCATCGCCCAGAGATGGCGGCCCTCTTCGACATTGACCTGGAACAAATTGCGCAGGTCGTACAGCGAGGGCGCGGTCTTGCCGAGATGGCGCTGCTGTTCGACCGAGGCCGGCTCGGTGTCGCCCTGGATCACGATCAGGCGGCGCAGCGTGGCGCGGTGTTCGCCCGGGACTTCCTGCCAGGCCGGCTTGCCAAAATTCTCGCCGAACGGAATGACGCGATTTTCCTCCTGGGGAGCAAGGAGAATGCCCCAACGATATTCCGGCATCTTGACGTAATCGAACTTGGCCCAGCCGCGCGGATCGACCGAATAGGCGGTGCGCAGGTAGACCAATGATTGCTGGAAGCCTTCCGGCCCCATGTCGCTCCACCAATCCATGTAGCCGGGATGCCAGCCTTCGAGCGCCTTGAGCACCTGGCGATCTTCACTGAGATTCACGTTGTTGGGAATCTTGGTTGAGTAGTCGACGTTCATGAAGTTCATGGCGTGCTCCTTTTCATTGTGGCTCGCATCGCTTCTTGCTCCGCCGTCATCCTGAGGAGCGGCGTCTTCGCCGCGTCTCGAAGGATGCTGGCTTGGTACCAATCATCCTTCGAGGCTCGCTTGCGCTCGCACCTCAGGATGACGGCGGCTTTTCGTTACACCCGCGTCATATCGAATTGCGCCTTCTGGCCGGTGCCGTAGCGGCGCAGGGCGCCGTCCTCGCCGACGGCGTTGGGGCGCTGGAAGATCCAGTTCTGCCACGCGGTGAGGCGCGAGAAGATCTTCGATTCCATGGTCTCGGGCCCGACGAAGCGTAAGTTCGCTTCCATGCCGGTGAGGCCGTCGGGCGAGAAGGAAGTGCGCTCCTCCAGGAACACCCGCACCTCGTCATCCCAGTCGATATCGTCGAGCGCGAAGGTGACGAGGCCGAGCTCTTCGGCCGCCTCGGCGTCGAGCGTGGTGCCGATAGTCGCTTCGGCGCGCTCGAGATCGGACGGATCGGCCTGGAAGCGCGACTGCAGCCGCGTCAGGCCATGGCTCATCGGATACGGCCCGAAATTCATCGCGGTCAGTTCGATGGTCGGCGGGGCGCGGTTGTCGCCCTGCTTCTGGCCGATCAGCATGTAGGAGCGGTCGGCGGCGAACACGAGTTCGGCCAGCGTGCCGACGAAGCAGGAGCCGGGCTCGACCAGCGTCACCAGCGTGCGCGAGGTGACGTCGATGCGCTTGAGCACGCGCTTCCAGTATTGCCTGATCTCGTTGACCAGCCAGTGCGTCTTGTTGGCGTCGAGGAACGCGTCGCAGGCGACGACGCCTGCGCGGTCGCCATGCGACTTGAACAGCAGCATCGCGGTCTCGAGTTCGTTGATGCGCAAATGCAGGATCGCGTCATCGAGTTCGCGCGCGACCTGCAGCGGCCAGAACGCCGCCCCTTGCGCGAGCAGCCCGTCGATGTCGGCGGGCGGGGCTTCTTCCGGCGCCTTGATCGAGATGGTGGCAATGCGCTGCGCGCGGTCGATATCGACGCTGACAAAGCCGTAGCGGATGCCGGCCTCATTGATGGTGCGCTGAAGCGGCGTCAGCGCGAGACCCTTGCCATTGCCGTTGCGCCTGGAGGCGGCGGCGAATTCCCTGGCGCGGTCAGCGACCTTGGCTTCCAGCTTGCTGTTGGGCACGATCTCGTCGACCAGGCGCCATTGCACGGCGCGCTTGCCCTTGATGCCTTCCTCGATGGTGCAGAAATAATCGGCGTGATCGCGGCGCACCTTGCGCTTGTCGACCACGCGGGTCAGGCCGCCGGTGCCCGGCAACACGGCGAGCAGCGGCACTTCCGGCAGCGACACCGCCGCCGAGCCGTCGTCGGCAAGCATGATGTGATCGGTCGCCAGCGCCAGTTCATAGCCGCCGCCGGCCGCGGTGCCGTTGACGACCGTAATGAAACGCTGGCCGGAATTCTCCGAAGAGTCTTCCAGACCGTTGCGGGTTTCGTTGGTGAATTTGCAGAAATTGACTTTGTGGGCGTGGGTGGCGCCCGCCAGCATGCGGATGTTGGCGCCGGCGCAGAACACGCGGTTCTTGCCCGAGCGCATCAGCACGACTTTTACGTCCGGATGCTCGAAGCGCAGCCTTTGCACGGCGTCGGCAAGCTCGATGTCGACGCCGAGGTCGTAGGAATTGAGTTTTAGCTGATAGCCTTCGAACAGGCCGGCATTCTCATCGACATCCATGGTCAGCGTCGCGACGTCACCATCGACATCGAGCTTCCAATGCCGGTAGCGCGACGGATCAGTCTGGAAATCGATGTATTTTGCACCGCCTGCGAGGACGCGATCTTCGCCAGCCATTGGGCCACCCTGACGCTTTTGTTAGCCTTACCTGACATGCACAATAATGCATGTTTTTGCTCAGGTCTAGTCCAAAACGTCGGAACATGCATTTTGTTTCATGTTCGGCTCGCGGAGCCAAACGCCACCCAATCGGCCTTGGCAAGCTGTGGTCGCCCCAGTTTGACCTTGACGAGTTCGGCCAGGGCCAAAACCGGGAAACCGTCGGCGAAGCCGTCGCCACCGGCGTTGCGCAGGCCGAGCGCCTTGAGTTCGGCGAGCGCCTCGCCGAGCAGCCTTGCTGCGGCGTGCGGCTTTTGCATGCGCAGGCGCAAGTTCGCGGTCGCGATCTGGATGCAGGCGCGCAGCAGGATTCGCTCGCGGCCGCCTTGCGGTGCGGCTGCCCACACCGCCTCAAGGATCTCCTGCGACTCCCAGAAATAGCCGTGGTCGTTAAGCCGCAACGCGTAGCGCAGCGCCGGATGCCGCGCCGGCACATGGCCGCCGAACCGCGACGGCACCAGCGCGGTGACCTGCGCCAGCGTTTCGTAGTCGGCGTCGGCCTCAACAGCCTCGCCCGGTACATAGGCCCATCGCGGCAGCGGAAGATTGCCCGTGGCCAGAGGCGGCGTGGTCATCGGGGCATGACCCGACGACCGACAGTCCCAAACAGTGCACGGAAAAATAGCTTACGCGGCCCGTCCCTGCGAGCCGTCAACACGCAACACCGCGTTTGCGAATTCCTGGACCGCATCCAGCGTCGCCCCCGGCGCCTCCCGATGCGGCTGGTGTCCCGCCCCCGGGATCACGGTCACATCGACGGGACAGTAGCACTCTTCCTGGGCGATCTCGATCTGGCGCATTGTCCCATACTCGTCATCCCGCCCCTGCAGGATCGCCACGGGCACGCGGATATAGGCGAGGTATTCGGAAATATCCCAGTTGCGGAAATCTGGATCGAGCCAGGCGCCGTTCCAGCCATGGAAGGCGTTGTCGACATCCTTGTGCCAGCGCGCCAGCTTTGCCTTCAGGTCCGAGGTCTCATAGGTGGTCTTGATCTTGGCAATCGAGCTCACCGAGATGTCCTCGACGATGAAATGCGGCGCGATCATCACGACGCCTTCGACGCGGTGATCCTGATGCGCACCGGTATAGATCGCCGCGATCGAGGCGCCGTCGGAGTGGCCACACAGCAGCCCGCGGCGAAAGCCGATCGCATCGAGCAGTTTCGGCAGCACGTCGAGCGCTTCGCTGTGCATGTAGTCGACGGCGCGCGGCAGTTTCACCGGTGTGGAAGCGCCATAGCCCGCGCGCGAGTAGGCAAAGACACCGGCGCCGGTGGCGGCCTGAAGCTTGTCCGGAAAATCGCCCCACAGGCCGGCCGAGCCGAGGCCTTCATGCAGCATCACGATGGTCGGCGCGTCCTGAGGTGACGGACCGATCATGCGGTATTCGAGATTGGCGGCGCCGATGGTGAGGAAGCCGGTGGGGGAGAGGGTCATGCGAATACTCTTCTTGTCTTCGTCATGCCCGGGCTTGTCCCGGGCATCCACGTCCTTGTTAGCAGCGAAGTAAGACGTGGATGGCCGGGTCAAGCCCGGCCATGACGGCTAGTTAGTTTGCTCCATCCCGCAATTTGAACCGCTGGATTTTTCCCGTCGCCGTCTTCGGCAAACTGTCGACCACATCGATCCAGCGCGGATATTTCCACGGCCCGATCTTCTGCTTGACGTGCTCCTTCAGCGCATCATGCAGGCCGTCGGTTTTGGTTTCGGCGCGCAGCACCACGAAGGCTTTTGGCTTCAGCAGGCCTTCCGGATCGGCCTCGGGCACCACGGCGGCTTCCAGCACCGCGGGATGGGTGATCAGCGCGCTCTCGACTTCGAACGGCGACACCCAGATGCCGGATACCTTGAACATGTCGTCGCTGCGGCCGCAGAACGTGTAGCGGCCGTCGGCGTCGCGGATGTACTTGTCGCCGGTGCGGGTCCAGTGGCCTTCAAAGGTCTGCCGGCTCTTGCTGCGCTGGTTCCAGTAGCCCTCGCCGGCCGACGGCGCATCGACCAGCAATTCGCCGACCTCGCCATCGGGCACGTCGGCGCCTGCTTCATTGACGAGCCGCACCCGGTAGCCCGGCACGGGGCGGCCGGACGAGCCGTATTTGATGTCGCCGGGCGCGTTGGACAGAAAGATGTGCAAGAGCTCGGTGGAGCCGACGCCGTCGAGAATGTCGACGCCGAACCGCGCCTTCCAGGCATTGCCGACCGATTCCGGCAGCGCCTCGCCCGCCGAGGTGCAGACGCGAAGCCGCTGGCCGGCGCCCGTGTCCTTCAGCGTCTCGTCGTTGAGCATCGCCGCGAACAATGTCGGCACGCCGAAGAAGATGCTGGGGTTGTATTTGTTCATCAGCGCGAACATCGCCGCCGGCGTCGGGCGATCGGAATTCAGCACCGTTGACGCGCCTACCGACATCGGAAAGGTCAGCGCGTTGCCGAGGCCGTAGGCAAAAAACAGCTTTGCCGCCGAGAGGCCGACGTCGTCCTCGCGAATGCCGAGCACCTGCCTGGCGTAGGTTTCCGCGGTGGCGGCGAGATTGGAATGCAGGTGGCGCACGCCCTTGGGCATCCCGGTGGAGCCCGACGAATAGAGCCAGAAGGCGGGCTCGTCGGGATGCGTCGCCGCGGTTGCAAAGGTGTCGCTCTCGCGCGCGAGTTCGTCGGCAAGCTTCTTGTGGCCGTGCGCATCCTTGCCGGACACGATCACGTGTTCGAGGTCAGGCATCCGGCCGACGATGTCTTTGACGACGGGATAGAGCGCTTCGGAAACGAACAGCACCCGGGCGCGGCAATCCGCCAGCACATAGGCGTATTGATCCGACGTCAGCAGCGTGTTGAGCGGCACCGGCACGATGCCGGCGCGGATCGCGCCCAGGAAGACGCTGGGAAAATCCACCGTATCGAGCATGATCATCGCGACGCGCTCTTCGCGGCGGACGCCGAGCCGGCGCAGCATGTTGGCGACGCGGCGGCTTTGCCGCTGCAGATCGCCATAAGTCAGTTCGGAGACCGTATCGGTGAAGGCGAGCTTGGCGCCGCGGCCCTCGTCAACATTGCGATCAAGCAGCCAGGTCACCGCATTGTAGGAACCGGACGTGCCGCTCAAGACGCTTCTCCCAGATTTTAAGAATTATAATTCATACAAAGACCACCGGCTGCGCTTGCTGTCAATCCTCATCGGCATTATGTTTCCGAAACGCGCCGATTTGCGGCCGGGGCGAGCTAAGGGGCTACCCAAGGGAAATGTCCGAAACCAGCGATCCCGAAACCGGCTTTCTTGAGCAGCTCGGCCAGCGCGTGCGCACCATGCGGGCGTTGCGCGGCATGTCGCGAAAGGTGCTCGCGAAAGTTTCCGGCATTTCCGAACGCTATATCGCGCAGCTCGAAAGCGGCAAGGGCAACGTCTCGATCGTGCTGCTGCGCCGGGTGTCGAACGCGATGGGCGCGCATCTGGAAGACCTCATTCCCTCCACCGAACCTGTGCCCGACTGGGCTGTCATTCGCGACCTCGTGCGCAAGGCGACATCCGCGCAGATCGCGCAGGCCAAGGATGTGCTCGCGGGCGGAAGTACGGCGGCGCATCGCAAGATGTCGTTCTCGGGCATCGCGCTGATCGGCCTGCGCGGCGCCGGCAAATCAACGCTCGGCAAGATGCTGGCGAAGAAAATCGGCTGGAGCTTCGTCGAGCTCAACAAGGAGATCGAGGCACAGAACGGATTGTCCGTCGCCGAGATCATCGCGCTCTACGGCCAGGAAGGCTTCCGGCGCATGGAGCAGGCAGCCCTCGGGCAATTGCTGGCGCGCAAGGAGCTGATGGTGCTGGCAACCGGCGGCGGCATCGTCTCCGAACCCCTGACGTTCGACCTGATCCTGTCGTCGTTCTACACGATCTGGCTGAAGGCGAAGCCCGAAGAACACATGGCGCGCGTGCGCGGCCAGGGCGACCTGCGCCCGATGGCGGATGATCGCTCCGCGATGGCCGAACTGCGCACCATTCTGGTCAGCCGCGAACCACTCTACGCCCGCGCGTCAGCCGTGGTGGATACCGCGGGGCTCAACGTCAACGACGCCGCGTCGCGGCTGGTCGATGCGGTGGCGCCGGTGCTGCACGATGAAGCGCGGATGTTCGCGCGGGGGTGACAGGCGCGGTGTCTTCGTGCACCGCTCGCGAAAGAACGGCGCCATTAACCAAGGCCGCGGTTAACCACCGCAACGGTTCCTTGCGGAAACACACCCTTTAATAGTGTTACCAAAGCGTTAAACGCAGGGAATACAGATCATGTCCGAGCGCCGCAAACTGCCGAGAACCCGCGTCTATTACGGCGGAAGGGTCGCGTTCAACGCCCGCTTGTCGACGCTCGCCTGCGTCGTGCGCAACTTCAGCCAGTTCGGGGCCCGGATCGAGTTTGAAAATTCCGCCCTCGTGCCCGACGAGGTGGATTTCGAAATCGAACGCAAGGGAATTTCCTGCCTGGCGCGGCTGGTCTGGCGCGATCGGTTCGCGGCAGGCCTGGTGTTTTCAGGCGCAAGCGAGACGGGAGGCGTCGTTGAGTTGAACTGGGCGCGCAAGCTGCGCGCCAGCGAACGGGCGAACCGGCAACTGCGGTCGCGCCTCGATCAACTGCGATCCGAACAGTGATGCGATCCGCCGAGCCGCCATGCAGGATGAAATCGCATGAGTACCCTTGAAGACGACGCTCCCATCCGCATCGCCGCGAAGATGCCGAGGAGCCGGCCACGCCCGCTTCGCGCGATACTGGCGGTGTTGACGGCGCAGTACACCATCGTCACGATCGTCGTCAGCCTGTCGGTTGCGGGCACGCTTCGCTATCTGGTGACACCGCAGATCGTCGCCAAGTTCGAACTGATCGCCGCCGCGCTCAGGCGGATTTAGCATCCCGTCAGATGTCGGCAATCCGGCAGACTTCCTCGTGAAACACGAGATAGCGCTTCGGCGCGATCAGGTGCGGCGTGTTCTCGCGCCACCATGCGGCGGCCTCCGGACTCGCTTTGGCGAGAATACCGATAGCGGGTGCTGCCGCCACCGCATAGCCGGCGACTCGCTCTGCGCGTCCACGGAGAATGGCTGCCCATTGCGCCGGCCATGAATGCGGTATGGAGAGGACTCCGAAGGCGAGAAGTTTTCGATGCGCCGAATAGCGCACGACCGGCAAATCGAGGCCGACCCATTTCTGGCGTACCCATAGCGGCGCCTCGCCGGGAGGGACGGCAACAATACGGACAGCCCAATTGGGATTGTTCATTCGATCTCTCGCGGCATCTGCATCAGCTTCGTGCAGGCCGGAGGGGATCGCGTTCATGGCAAGAGGCAGAAAAATTCAGCCATGCGGCTGTAGGATGGGTAGAGCCACCGGGTCGCGCGAATGCGCGCCCGATGATAAACTCCGCGAAACCCATCACCTTTGTTGATGTGCGGCCTCAATAGAGGGTGGGTATCGCTTCGCTCCACCCACCCTACGGAAATCACAGCAACATCGATCTGACCGACTCCGCGCCCTCTTTCAGCAGCGGCAGAAACCGATCGATCATTTCAGCGGTCGAGACGCGGTCGACATGTGCGCCCATGTTGATGGCGCCGACGATCACGCCGTCGTAACGGCGCACCGGGACCGAAATCGAACGGAAATGCGGCTCGGCCTCGCGATCGACCAGCGAATAGCCCCGTTCGCGATCGCCGCGCACGCAAGCGAGCAATCGTTTTGAATCGGTCACCGTGTGCGGCGTCATCGGCTCGCGCTGCATAGCGGCGAGCCGTGCCGTGAGGTCGCCATCGTCGAACTGGCCGAGCATGACGCGGCCGACCGAGGTGCAGAACGCTGGCAGGCGGTAGCCGATGTCGAGGCCGGCGGAGAACACCCGCGTCGGACTGCCGCGCGCGATGAAAACGACCTCGTCGCCATCGAGCACCGCGAGCGAGCTTATTTCCTGCGCCGCCAGCGCGATCCGATCGAGCACCGGTTGCAGCACCGTCACCACCTGACTCGATTGCAGATAGGAGGCGGCGAGCGTCAGCACGCGCGGCGTCAGCGTGAAGAGCTTGCCGTCCGAAGTGACGAAGCCGCCATGCTCGAGCGTGAACAGGATGCGGCGGGCGGTGGCGCGCGGCAGATCGGCGGCGCGCGCCAGATCGCTCAACGTCGCCGGACCCCCGATCGTGCCGAACACCTGGAGCAGGCGGATGCCGCGGTCGAGACTCTCGACAAAATCAGTGGCGCGCTCTTCGCCTTCGGCGCGTTTCAGCTTTGGCATTGGCCGTTCCGATTGGAAGCGTTCAAAATTGTGCTTGCCGTCCTCTCCAGTCATGGCATAATTCGCCCATTCGTTCAATAGGCGAACAAACTGCCTCCGACGAAAGGGCTGAACGCCATGATGAGCCAGGATGCGAACGACCTGATCACCCGCACCGGGCCAAAAGACCCCTGCGGGAAATTGATGCGGATGTACTGGCAGCCGGCCGCACTGGTCGACGAACTGCAGGGCCCGCGGCCGGTCAAAGCCGTCAAGCTGCTCGGCGAGAACCTCGTGCTGTTTCGCGACGAGAACGGCAGCTTTGGCCTGATCGACCGCCATTGCGCGCATCGCGGCGCCGATCTGGCCTTCGGCCGGCTCGAACACGGCGGCCTTCGCTGCGCGTTCCATGGCTGGCTGTTCGACACATCGGGCCAGTGCATCGAGACACCGGCGGAGCCGAAGGGCTCGAACCTGTGCAAGGGCATCAAACAGCGCTCCTATCCCGTGGTCGAGAAGAGCGGCATGCTCTGGGCTTACCTCGGCGAAGGCGAGCCGCCGGCATTTCCGGAGATCGACTGCTTCATCGCGCCCGACAGCCATACGTTTGCGTTCAAGGGCCACATCAATTGCAACTGGCTGCAGGCGCTCGAAGTCGGCATCGATCCGGCGCACGCCTCCTTCCTGCATCGCTTCTTCGAGGACGAGGATACGTCCGCCAGCTACGGAAAGCAGTTCCGCGGCGCGTCCGCCGGCTCAGACATGCCGATGACGAAAATCCTGCGCGAATACGACAACCCGATCATCAATGTCGAGCACACCGAATATGGGCTGCGGCTGATCGCGCTGCGCGAGATCGACGAGGAGCGCACCCATGTGCGCGTCACCAATCAATTATTTCCGCACGGTTTCGTGATTCCGATGAGCACGGAGATGACGATCACGCAGTGGCACGTACCGGTCGATGACGAGAATTGCTACTGGTACGCGATCTTCACCTCCTACACGGCGCCGGTCGACAAGAAGAAGATGCGTGACCAGCGCCTCGAACTCTATGAGCTGCCCGACTACAAATCGCGCAAGAACAAGTCGAACGATTACGGGTTCGATCCGCACGAACAGGCGACCGAGACCTATACCGGCATGGGCGCCGACATCAACGTGCACGACCAGTGGGCAGTGGAATCGATGGGTGCGATCCAGGACCGCACCAACGAACATCTCGGCACCTCAGACAAGGCGATCGTGCAGTATCGCCGCCTGCTGCGGCAGGAGATCGAAAAAGTTTCCGGCGGCGAAAAGCCGTTCATGTTCCTCGACTCTTCCCGCGCGCGCAGCATCCAGGGTCCCGCCACCATGGACGGCATCGGGCCGACGAGAGGCTGGGAAATCTACTGGATGGAAGTCGACGTCAAACGCCGCCGCGGCGCGCCATGGGCCGCGCCGGTGCCGGGCGAGATATCCGACAAGATCCGGCATCTGACGGCGGCT
Organism: Bradyrhizobium sp. JYMT SZCCT0428; assembly: GCF_018131075.1. GTDB lineage: Bacteria > Pseudomonadota > Alphaproteobacteria > Rhizobiales > Xanthobacteraceae > Bradyrhizobium. Next base: position 45,088 of record NZ_JAFCLS010000010.1, read on the forward strand.
GAGTGATGGATTTGCCGGAATTGAGCAGACGCCGAGGTTTCGGTTCACCTCTCCCCGCTTGCGGGGAGAGGTCGGATCGCCCTTGCGATCCGGGTGAGGGGGTAAAGGTCTCACCATTACCGCTCGTGAGGATAGAGGCCCCTCACCCCAACCCTCTCCCCGCAAGTGCGGGGCGAGGGAGAAGAAAGGGAGTGACGCGTTGAGCTTCGTGGAGCGTCACGGCCTGTGGTCGGCGGAGCAGAAGGAGGCGGCTAGCCGCCTGCGCCGTATCGTCGAAGAGCAAAAACTCGAAGTGATCCGGCTGTCATTCCCGGACCAGCACGGCATCCTGCGCGGCAAGACGCTGGTCGCGAGCGAGGCGCTGGCCTCGCTGGAGAGCGGCTGCTCCATCACCACCACGATGCTCGCCAAGGACACCTCGCACCGCACGGTATTTCCGGTGTTCACATCCGGGGGCGGTTTTGGCATGCGCGAGATGGAAGGCGCCGCCGACGTCTTGATGGTCGCGGATCCCACCACGTTCCGCGTGCTGCCATGGGCGCCGACGACCGGCTGGCTGCTGTGCGACCTCCATTTCAGCGATGGCCGCCCGGTGCCGTTCGCCACAAGGCATCTCTATCGCGGCGTGCTCGATCAACTCGGCCAGCGCGGCTACGATTTTGTCGCAGGCCTCGAAGTCGAGTTTCACATCTTCAAGCTCGAAGACGCAAAGATGGCCCCGGAGGATGCCGGGCAACCCGGTCAGCCGCCGTCGGTGAGCCTGCTGTCGCACGGCTATCAATACCTGACCGAGCAGCGCTACGACCAGATGGAGCCGGTGCTGGAAATCATCCGGCGCGACGTGCTGGCGCTCGGCCTGCCGCTGCGGTCGGTCGAGGTCGAGTTCGGCCCGAGCCAATGCGAGTTTACGTTCGCGCCGACCAGGGGGCTGACGCCCGCCGACAACATGGTGCTGTTCCGCAGCGCCGTGAAGCAGGTCGCCCGGCGCCACGGCTACCACGCCACCTTCATGTGCCGGCCCAAACTGCCGAACGTATTCGCGTCCGGCTGGCACCTGCACCAATCCATCGTGTCGCGCACCAGCGGCGCGAACGCCTTCATGACCACCGAAGGCGACGAGGTGCTGAGCCCGTTTGCGCGCAACTATCTCGCCGGATTGCTGGTCCACGCCCGCGCCTCCGCCGTGTTCACAACGCCGACCATCAACGGCTACAAGCGCTATCGCACCTATTCGCTGGCGCCGGACCGCGCGATCTGGGGCCGCGATAACAGAGGCGTCATGATCCGTGTGCTCGGCGGCCCCAATGATGCCGCAACGCGCCTCGAAAACCGCATCGGCGAGCCCGCCGCCAATCCCTATCTCTACATGGCCTCGCAGATTCTCTCGGGCCTCGACGGCGTCGACCGCAAGCTCGACCCCGGACCCTCCGCCGACACGCCATATGAGACCAAGGCGGCGCTGTTGCCGAAAACGCTGCGTGAAGCTGTGACCGCACTCGACGACGATCCGTTTTTTCGCGGGGCGTTCGGAAAAGAGTTCGTCGACTATTACGTCCACATCAAGAACGCCGAGATCGAGCGATTTCAGGCGGAGGTCTCGGAGTGGGAGCATCGCGAATATTTCGAGATGTTTTGAGCGGCGCGTACTCGCCTCTCACGTCGTCCCGGCGAACGCCGGGACCCATACTCCGCGGCGGTCATTGTTGTAGACGCTAACTGACGACGTCGCTTCACGGATGGGCCGCGGCGTATGGGCCCCGGCTCAAGGCCGGGGCGACGGAGAGAGGGCCATCAGCCACCTCACACCACCGCGTTCTGCTTGATAACTTCCCGATAGAATGACGCGCTCAATTTCGGCGTGCGGCGCTGGGTGTTGAAGTCGACATGGTAGATGCCGAAGCGTTTCTGGTAGCCGTCCATCCATTCGAAATTGTCGATCAGGCTCCACAGGAAATACCCGGCCACCGGGATACCCTCCGACGTCGCGCGCTGCAGATGGAACAGATAGTTGCGCAGATACATGACGCGGTCGACGTCATAGATGTTGCCGTCCGCGGCCGGCTGATCGGTCGACGACGTCCCGTTCTCGGTGATGTAGATCGACTTCACGCCCCAAATCTTCGCCGCGTGACGCGGCGCCCAATACAGCGCCTCCGGCCCGATCCTCAGCCAGGACGCATCCATATGCGGGAACGATGCCGGAAACGGCGCCAGCGTGTAGCCGCGCGAATTGTCCGCGGCCAGCACGTAATGGTCTGGCGTGTAGACATTCAACCCGACGAAATCGATCGGCGATGAAATGATGCTGAGATCGTCGGCGGTATGTTTCGGGGCGTCGGCCTGCGCCAGATAGGCGTCGGTGAATTTTCCCTCGAGGATTGCGGTCAGATAGCCGGCATTGAGCTCGCGCACCGCGATCTCGGCGGCGCGGATATTCGCCGGCGTCTCGATCGCGGGGATGCAGTTGACCATGTTCTCGGCGAGGCCGATTTTGGTTCCGGCGCTGGCGTGTGCCCGGATCGCCTGCACGGCAAGGCCGTGCCCAAGGGCAACGTGGTGACGAACCTGGTTCTGTTCGCCTTGCGACAGTGTCAGGCCCGGCGCGTCGAGGCCAAGGCCATGGCCGAGTTGAACCAGCCTCGAACATTCGTTGATCGTGAAGATATGCTTGACGCGGTCGCTCAGGCGCTCGGCGACATAGCCCGAGTAATCTGCAAAGGCTTTCGAAGTGTCGCGCGACATCCAGCCGCCGAAGCGGTCCTGCAGCGCCTGCGGCAAGTCCCAATGATACAGCGTGGCAAACGGTTCGATGCCGTTGGCCAGCAGCTCGTCGAGCAACCGGTTGTAGAAGTCGAGGCCCTTCGGATTGGGCGCGCCCGTTCCTTCCGGGAAAACACGTGGCCATGCGATCGAGAAGCGATAGGTCTTCGTCCCCAGCGCCTTCATCAATTGGACGTCGTCCTTGTAGCGATGAAAGTGGTCGTCGGCGACGTCGCCGGTGCTGTGATCGGCAATTTTTCCGGGCGTGTGCGCGAAACGATCCCAGATCGACGGCCCTCGACCGTCCTCGTTGACGGCGCCTTCGATCTGATAGGACGAGGTCGCGGTGCCCCATCTAAAATCAACCGGAAAGGCCGCGATGGATTTCTGGCCGCTGGAACTGCTTTGTGCATCGGCTGACTTGACCGATCCCGTCGACAGGTCGAGCGCCGCCCATCCTGCAAGCTTGCCCAAACGGCGCCGGGAAAATTGGTTCGACCACATGCGTTCGTTCCCGGACCAGAGCCCACTTCAGCAGACAGCTATTTGTCGCATTCGACCTTTGACGTCGCCGCAACGAAGCCGCCGGCGGTAGCCGCCGGCGGTTTTGGCGGCGGCAGGGAAGCGACGGCGATCGGTTGTACGGCGAGTTGTTGCTTGCGGAGCGTCTTCCGGAAGACGAACGGCATGTTCGGGAGCACGCTCCAAACGGCAACGAAACGCGGCGGCCACAGCGCGGCGCCAAACAGGAGAAATGCCGCCGCGGTCCACAGCGATTGCCAGTTGTGAACACCCTCATTGAGAAAGAGGAAAAGCGCAGCCGCCACGAGCAGGCCGGCGAACACAGCCTCGGCGGTGACGCCGTCGTCCGACTTTCGACAGCAGAGCAGCGCCACCGTCCAGACCGGCACAGCCGCCATGGTCACGCTGGCAAACGGGAAATCCCGCGAACGCGGATCGAACACCAGGCCGAGCGCGACCTCTACGGTGATCAGCGTGGTGACCATCAGCACAACGCCCAGGACCAGCGCAGGCCATGATGAGGGCCAGCCCTCGCGCGGGCCGAGTAATTCCCGGAACGACGGCAACGCCCGCCCGGCCATCAACGCGTTGGCGCACAGCAGCGGCAGCGCGACGGCCGCGGTCAGAAGCCATCCCTGGTTCAGCAGACCGGCGACGCCATAGTTTTCATAAAAGGCCTTTTCGGCGCCGAGCCCCAGCAGGATTCCGCCCGTCGTCGCGCATGTCGACACGGCCAGCCACGGCGCCGATCCTGTCGCCACCTGCCGACGCCAAAGCGTCAACAATGCAACGGCAAAAACACAAATGCCGAAAGCAAGGCCGGCTCCCAGTTGCAGCTTCCAGAACGGATAATTACTGACGGCCGCTCCGTGCGCATGCTTGATCTGACGGCTATCGCCGTCGAGAAGGCCCCAATGGGCGCCGACCGTGCCTTCCCACTGGCGCTTCCATGATTCGTCGTAGGCCTCAAACACATTGACGCGGATTTTTTCCCGCTCCGCCCGGTCGAGCAGTTCGGAAACGAAGCGGGCCTGATTGATGCGTGACGGCAGCGAGACCTCCCGCATGCGTCCCTTGCTCGGCCAGCCCGCCTCCCCGATCAGGATTTCCTTGCCGGGAAACGCCTGCGCGACCTTGTGGTAGATATCGATAACATGTGCCGCCGCGTTTTCGGCTCGGATCGGCTCATCTTCCCAGAACGGCAACATGTGGACAGTGACGAAATCGACGTCGGCGGCCATCTCGCGGTAGCGCAGCCAGTAATCCCAGGAATCGGCGTAGGTTATCGGCGTCGTGATACGCGACCTGACCGAGCGGATTATCTCGCGCAAATCGTTCACCGTCATTTCGCCGCGCAGCAGCACTTCGCTGCCGACGATGACGGAGGTCACGGTCCCCTGATAATCCTTGGCCAGCGATACCGCGGTGTCGATCAAGGCTGCGTTCTTCACGCGGTCGCGTCCGAGCCAGATGCCGAGAATGACTTTGATCCCGACCTTCGCCGCCAGCTGAGGCACCTTGTCGAGCCCGTTCTCGACCGAGTAGGTGCGGATGCAGTTCGATATCCCGGCCAACTGGCCGAGATCTTCCGCAATCTGCTCCGGGCTGATGATGATGTCGGAATTCCACGGCGTCTGCCCGTTCCGGAACGGCGCGTAAGACACGCAGTCGAGCTTCTTGGCGGGATCAATCAGCGCATGATCCAGCAGCACCGGGCTCGCCAGCCAGTACCAGACCGCAACAATGATGCTCATCGAAACAAGGAAAAGCGCCAGCGGCACGCTCTTGCGGGAAGCGCCGGATCGGAACTCGACTGACGGATCGGTTGGCATCAAGCAATGCCTCGCGCGTCCCCTTGAACGTCGACCGCGGCGTCAATGATTGCGAAATGCCGCTCCGGTCGCTGCGGGAAGGAATTGAACACACTGTTCGACATACTTTAGCCTGATGGCGGCCCGCCGGGGCTCGTTTTATGGTTCAGCGCACAAGGCCTGAACAGTTCGGGTTGGAGGGATGAGTATACCAGCGTTCTTCATCTTCCAACAATCCCGCCAGGCGATGGCTGGACTGCGTGCCGTCGTGATCGCCGCGGCTTTTGCCCTCGGCGGCTGACCGCACGAATCCCCGGCGTCGTCGGCAGCGTCAACGTTCTCACGTGCGGCCTCTGATCGTATTGGCGATTACATTCGCAACGAAATCGCGACAAACAAGATTCCCAGCTCGATCTTGCTGATCCCGCAGGACGGCAAGCCGGTCTATCTCGAGTCGTTCAGCGTGCGGGATCCCGAGACCGGGCAGCCGATGACGGCATATCTATTCGATGTTGATCGGACTCACGCCGTCGCCGCAAGATCCTTGCCCGCGACCGCCAATACCTCGGCGGCGTGAGAAATCGCGATGAAATGCCCGCCATCGGCGACTTCGTGCCACATCGCCCCAGGCATGCGCTCACCCAACGGCTTGTTCACTGCGTAGGGCACAAACGTATCCGCGGTGCCCTGCCACAGATGGACCGGCCGATGGATGGCCGCTACGTCGAACGGCCATTGCTGGTAGAGCATCCGCGCGTCGGCCACGAGGCCTTCAGCGCCCTGCCGGAAGCACTCGCGTCCGGACTCCGCCATGATGTTCAACACACGCGCATCGGCAAGTACGTCGAGATCGGCGGGACAGCTCGCCTTCAGTAACCCTTTCTTGTACTGCTCCGGAAACCGGGTCGCGGCGATATCGATCAACTCGTACATGAGCTGGAAGCCGGGCCGAAAATGCAATGCAAGGAAACCGCCCATCGCGTCGGCCTGGGACAGATACTTGGCCGCCCAATTGGTCCCGAACGCGCCATAGGATCCGGGTGCGATGCTGCTGACATGAACCAGCCTTGCGGGATCGATATACGCTGCCGCCGCGAGCGCCCACGGGCCGCCTTCGGACCAACCGGTGACCGCGAAGCGATCAGCCTCAAGCGCGCTGGCAATTGCTTCCAGGTCGGCTGCCCAACCGGCAAAGGTGCGGTTTTGTTGAGGATCCGATTTGCCCTGGCCTGGACGGTCCACGCATACGAATCTCAAACCAAGATTGAGCGCATGAGTGGCGAAGACCTGTGCTTCGAGCCGACTGGAAGGCCCGCCATGATTGTGAATGACGAGCGGACCGTTGGGATCGCCGACCTGCAAGTAACAAAGTGACCGACCGCCGATCTGCACCGTGCCTTCGACAGCGCTCGTGGTCTCATTTGAATTTGCCATGCGCCCTCCGCAAACAAGTCCAACCCTAGCCGGTTTCGAACTGCGCCAGCCAGACCGTATGATTGCCGCAGTCCGGATCCTCGATCACATGTGCGACCACCTCGAAGCCGTTGGCGTTCAATAGCGCGCGATATTCGGCAGCATCGAGGCTTGCATGATAGAGCGGCTCGCCTTGATAGCTCCCGATCGCTTCGCCATGCGCCGGACCGCTCGTGAACATCAATGCCGCGCGCGGCGCAGCATGCTGCCGGAAGATGGCAAACATCCGGCGCTGGTCATCGGGACAGAGGTGGAAGAAACTATCCCACGCCAGCAGACCATCAAAACGCCGCGCGAGCGCGAGCATGCGCATATCGGCTATGTGCCACGCAAGATCCGGAAAAGACGCCGAGCACAACGCAATCAGTTCCGGCGACGAATCCACACCGGTGACATGACATCCCTGCCGGGTGAGGTAACGGGCGATCGGCTCGCCTGAGCCGCAGCCGATGTCGAGCACGGAAGCGCCGCCCGGCAGCAGCGCACAAAACCGGTCGAGCCACGCGCGCTCCATCAGCCGGTTGCCGCGGTCCTGCGCCCAGGCGCGGGCGTGGCGCTGATAGAGTTCGATGATCCGGTCGGCGTCGGGGTTCATGGTGGCATTTTTGGCGTGGGCGTTGTGAACGCGTCAGTCTATCAACTCGTCATGCCCGGGCTTGTCCCGGGCATCCACGTCTTATCTCCGCGAAACAAGAAAGACGTGGATGGCCGGGCATAGGCGAGCGGAAGCGACGCCGTCCTTCAGACGGCTATGCCCGGCCATGACGAAAGAGACATTCGCGTCGTCCCCTCAAATCCCCAGATACCGGTGCTGCAGATCCGGCTCGGCGATCAACTGTTCGGACGTGCCGCTCCACACCGTGCGTCCCCGCTCGATGATGTAATGCCGGTCGGCGATGCGGGAGAGGTTGGCGACGTTCTTGTCGATCACCAGCACCGATTGCCCACGTCCCTTGAGCATCGACAGGCAGCTCCAGATTTCCTCGCGGATCAGGGGCGCGAGGCCTTCGGTGGCTTCGTCGAGTATCAGGAGCTTCGGATTGGTCATCAGCGCGCGGCCGATCGCCAGCATCTGCTGCTCGCCGCCCGACAGCGTCACGCCCATGTTGCCGCCGCGCTCGGCGAGGCGGGGAAACAACACGTGGATTTTTTCGATGGTCCAGGGATCGGAGTTACCGGCCCGATTGCCGGCGGCCGCGACCAGGTTTTCGTACACGGTGAGATTCGGAAAGATCTGGCGGCCTTCCGGCACCAGGCCGATGCCGAGTTTTGCAATCTTGTACGACGGCAGGCTGCGCACCTGCTCCCCGGCGAAACGGATGGTGCCGGCACGCGCGCCCGTCATGCCCATGATCGAGCGGATGGTCGTGGTCTTGCCCATGCCGTTGCGGCCCATCAGCGCGACCATTTCGCCTGACCGGACCGACAGCGACAGGCCGAACAGCACCTGGCTGAGGCCATAGCAGGTTTCGATGCCGTCAATTTCGAGCAGTGTTTCAGCTGTTTTTGTTGTTTCAGCCATGAGCGACCACCACGTGCTGATCGCCGAGATAGGCGCGCTTGACTTCGTCGTTGTGGCGGATCGCGTCGGGATCGCCGGACGCGATGACGCGGCCGTAGACGAGCACGGTGATGCGGTCAGCCAGCGCGAACACCGCCTCCATGTCATGCTCGACCAGCACGATGGTGACTTCCTTGCGCAATTCCTTCAGCAGCGCCACCATGCGCGCCGACTCGGTGACGCCGAGCCCCGCCATCGGCTCATCGAGCAGCAGCAATTGCGGCTTTGTGGCGAGCGCGACCGCAAGCTCGAGTTCGCGTTGTTCGCCATGGCTGAGTTCGGACACCGGCACGTCGGCGCGTGCCCCGAGCCCGACCCGCGTCAGCGCGGCCTGCGCGGCGTCGCGCAGCGGTTTTTCCTTGCGCGCATTGCCCCAGAACCGGAACGAGTGCCCGTCATGGGCTTGCGCTGCGAGCGCGACATTGTCGGCCGCGGTAAAATCCGGCAGCAGCGACGTGATCTGGAACGAGCGCGCCAGCCCGAGCCGGCTGCGCCGGTAGGATGGCAGGGCGGTGACGTCGCGGCCGCCGAAAACAATGGTGCCCGAATTCGGCATCAATTGCCCGGTCAGCTGGCTGATCAGCGTGGTCTTGCCGGCGCCGTTGGGGCCGATGATGGCGTGCAACTCGCCAGGCATGACGTCGAGCGACAGATTGTCGGTGGCGAGAATGCCGCCAAACCGCCGCACCAGGTTTTCAACGCGGAGCAAGGGATCAGCCACGGTTAAACCTCCCGAGCAGGCCCATGATGCCGCCGCGCGCGAACAGCACGATCAGCAGCAGCAGCGGCCCCATGATCAGCGCCCAGTATTCGGTGAATTGCGACAGCAGTTCTTCCAGCAGCAGAAAGAAAATTGTGCCGATCACCGGACCGAACAGCGAGCCCATGCCGCCGAACACCACCATCACCATGAGCTCGCCGGAGCGGGTCCAGTACATTCCGGCCGGGCTGATGAAGTCGGTATTGTTCGCCAGCAGCGCGCCGGCCAGGCCGCAGATGGTGCCGGAGATGACGAAACAGACCAGCCGGTAGCGGTTGGCATGATAGCCGATCGCCTGCATGCGCTGCTCATTGGAACGAATGCCCTGCACTACCAGGCCGAAGCGCGAATTGATGATCCGCCAGATCAGATAGATGCCGCCGAACAGGCAGCCGAGGCAGAGGTAATAGAACTGCACGCGGTTCGACAGGTCGATCAGGCCGCCGAAATTGCTGCGCTTGTAGATGGTCAGACCATCGTCGCCGCCGTAGCGCGACATGCCCGAGGCGATGTAATAGGCCATCTGCGCAAAGGCGAGCGTGATCATGATGAAGTAGACGCCGCGGGTGCGCAGACTGAGCGCGCCGATCACGAGCGCATAGAGCGCCGACGCCACCAGGGCCACCGGCCACTGGATGAAGCCGGAGCCGATGCCTTCAAAGGCGAGGATGCCGACCGCATAGCCGCCGATGCCGAGATAGGCCGCGTGGCCGAAGCTCATCATGCCGCCATAGCCCATGATGAGATTGAGGCTGGCCGCGGCCAGCGCGAAGATGATGATGCGGGTGAACAGCGTCAGGATGAAGATGTTGCCGGTGAGCTGCGAATAGAGCGGCAGCACGACCAGCCCGGCGGCGACCAGCGCCACGACGACGTTGCTTGTATTGATTTGTAATTTCATCGTTTGGCGGCCGGAAACAGCCCCTCCGGCCGCACCACCAGCACGATCGCCATCAAGAGATAGATCAGCATCGACGACAGCGCGGGTGCGGCGGTGGAGGCGGCGGCTGAACTCAACACCGTGCGCAGCAGATCAGGCAGGAAGGCACGGCCGAGCGTATCGATCATGCCGACAAAGATCGCGGCGAGGAATGCGCCGCGGATCGAGCCGATGCCGCCGATCACGATGATGACGAAGGCGAGGATGAGGATGTTCTCGCCCATCCCGATCTGCACGGTGAGGATCGGCGCCTGCATCAGTCCGGCAAGACCGGCGAGCGCCGCACCAAGCCCGAACACCAGCGTGAACAGCAGTTTGATGTTGATGCCGAGCGCACCGATCATTTCGCGGTTGGAGGCGCCGGCGCGGATCAGCATGCCGATCCGGGTCCGCATCACAACGACGTAAAGCAGCGCGGCGACCGCGAGCGCGACGATGATGATCGACAGCCGGTAGGCCGGATAGTACACGCCGGGGATGATCTGGACCGGCACAGTCAGCCAGGCCGGCAGCGGCAGCGCAAGGCCGGCCGGGCCCCAGATCAGCCGCACCGCGTCATTGAAAAACAGGATCAGTCCGAACGTCGCCAGCACCTGGTCGAGATGGTCGCGGCCGTAAAGATGCCGGAGCGCGACGAATTCCAGCACGATGCCCAATAGCAGCGTGGCGCCGAGCGCCAGCAGCACGCCGAGGATGAAGCTTCCGGTCCAGGCGGTGAACGTCGCGGCGAAATAGGCGCCCATCATGTAGAGCGAGCCGTGCGCCAGATTGACGAAATCCATGATGCCGAACACCAGCGTCAGCCCGGCCGCCAGCAGGAACAGCAGCAGGCCGAACTGCAATCCGTTCAGCGATTGTTCGACAAGAACCAACCCAGACCCCTCTCCGATCGTGATCTCACGCCGACGCCACGCGTTCGTCGCGAGGACCGGCTTCCCTTTCAGATCGCGCCCCTCAACCCGAAACAAAACAGCGGCAGCGCGTCGGCGCCGCCGCCTATTTTTGTTGGCGCATGATCATTTGCCAAACCGCTTACACATCCACGCCTCCGAAGCAGGCCATCGGGTTTCTGAAATTACTTTAAACATAAAGTAATTTTTCGACAAGCCCCTTGGCCGATCATGCACCGGTCACGCCAACAATCACTTCATCGGGCATTTATCGTGGAAGCCATCCTGACTGTCCTTGACGATGGTGGCCACCGTCTTCAGCGCCAGCTGGCCGTCGGCATCCTTGACCACGTCCTGCAGATAGAAGTTCTGGATCGGAATGTGGTTCTTGCCGTATTTGAACGGGCCGCGCACCGACTTGAAGTTGGCTTTCTCCATCTCGGCCTTCATCGCGTCCTTCTTGGTCACGTCGCCCTTGACCGCAACCACCGCGCTGTTGATCAGCTGCGCGGCATCATAGGATTGCGCGCCATAAAAGGTCGGGCGCAGGTTCGGATATTTCTTGCGGTAGTCCTCGACGAACTTCTTGTTCTCGGGGTTCGGCAGGTCGTTGACCCATTGCTGCGCGCCGGGAACGCCGAGCGCATTCTCCTTCTGCAGCGGCAGCGACAATTCGTCGATCGTGAACGCCGTATAGAGCGGGATCTGCGCCTTGATGCCGGCCTGCGCATACTGGTTGAGGAACTGCACGCCGGCAGCGCCCGGATAGAACACAAAGATCGACTCGGCCTTGGAGTTCTTGGCCTTGGTGAGTTCGGCGGAGAAGTCGAGCTGGCTCGGCCACACCGTGTATTCCTCACCGACCACCTGGCCCTTGAACGTGCTCTTGACGCCGGCCAGCATGTCCTTGCCGGCGGCATAGTTCGGGCCGATCAGGAACACCGACTTGACGCCCTTCTGGTTCATGTAGGTGCCCATCGCCTGCGGCGTCTGGTCGTTCTGCCAGGAGGTCGAGAACACGTAAGGCGAGCACAATTCGCCGGCGAGCTGCGAGGGACCGGCATTGGCCGAGATCAGGAAGGTTTTGGAATCGACCGCGGTCTTCAGCGAGGCCAGCAGCACGTTCGACCAGATGTAGCCGACGATGAAATCGACCTTGTCGGACTGGATCAGCTTTTCGGTCTTCTGCTTGCCGACATCCGGCTTCTGGCCGTCGTCCTCATAGATCACCTCGACCGGTTTGCCGTCCATCTTGCGGCCCATATGATCGAGCGCCAGTTCGAACGAGTTGCGCATGTCGTTGCCGATCGCGGCCGTGGGGCCGCTGAAGGTCGAGACGAAACCGATCTTGATACTGTCGGCGCCAAGCGCAGGCTGCGCCAGCGCCAGAGCCATTGCGCCCGCCAGCCAGAATGTCTTTTTCATATTCACTCCCCTCCTCATTATCTATTTTGTTACGCCAGCCAGTGCGGCTGCCGTCTCGAGGCCTGCGCCTTCGTCAATCCCGGTAAGCCCGGATATTTTGTGCGCGAAATCTGCGGCCCGCAGCAAGCACGAACCGAAAGCTCCGATTAGAACCTTCGGCCCATACCCCAGCGGGCTGCACCATAATTCGCAGACAGCGCCGAAGGCAAGAACTATAGTTCCGGTTGCCAGGGCAACAAATGTCGCAGGGCGCGACCGCGACACAATCGGAAGGGACAGCGCGGGCCATCATGTTCATGGTGCCTGATCCGGTTGGGGCGCGGCGTTTCGCCGCCACCCCGCCCAGTTCGGCCGGTCGAGCTGGAACAGATCGGTGCAGCGGGCATACCAGCCGCTGCCATGCATGCGGCCGATCAACTGCAGCGCGGGCGTGTCGATATAGCAGCGCTCCTTGTCCTGAACCGCGGAATCTTCGACGTGGGCGCACAGGATCCGGCCGATCACCGCGGTCTGGCGCGGTCCGGTCACCATCGAACTCAGCACGCGGCATTCGAAGGAAACCGGGGACTCCGCGATGCGCGGCGGCCGTATCGCATGTGACGGGGCCGCGGTGAGGCCCGCCAATGCGAGTTCGTCGATATCGGGGGGCGCATCGATGCAGGTAACATTCATCGCCGCGGCGTTCCGTTCGGAAACCAGGTTCACCACGAACTCTCCGGTCGCGAGAATATTCGTCGCGGTATCCTTGAAGCGCCCCGGCCCGGCGAGCATCCCGATCGCAAGCGTCGGCGGCTCATGCCCCAACACGTTGAAGAAGCTGTAGGGAGCCGCGTTGATGACGCCGTCTTCGGACAGTGTCGTCACCCAGGCGATCGGCCGCGGCGTCACCGTCGCTGTCAATATCTTGTAGCGTTGTTGAGCCTCCAGCGCCTCCATGTCGAACAGCATCGCCGGCTCCCGCGCTCAGACCGCCACGACCGGATGGCGCAGCCGGCCGATGCCGGCCACTTCCGCCTCCACGACATCGCCAGGCCACAGCCATTCCTGCGGCGTCCGCCCCGCGCCCACGCCATCGGGCGTGCCGGTCGCGATGATGTCACCCGGCTCGAGCGTGATCGCGGCCGAAATATCCGAGATCAAAAGCGGCACCTTGAACAGCATGTGGCGGGTGTTGGAGCGCTGCTTTTCAACGCCGTTTACGGTGAGCCAGAGATCGAGCGCGTGCGGATCGCCGATCTCATCTGATGTCACGATGCACGGACCGAAAGGCGCATAGGTGTCCTGGCCCTTGGAATAGATCCACTGCCCGGCGCGGCGATTGTCGCGCGCGCTGACGTCGATCATCACGCTGTAGCCGAACACGAAATCGAGCGCCTGCGCTTCCGGGATCCGGCGCGCCGTTCGCCCCATCACGACCGCGAGTTCGACTTCCCAGTCGAGCTGCTGCGTGATGGTCCGGTTGTGTTCGATGGCCTCATCCGGCCCGATCACGCTGGTCGGAGGCTTTGAAAAGATGATCGGCTGCTTCGGCAATTCCTTCGCCGTGTCCAGCGCGCGCGACGATTCCGCGACGTGCTCGACATAGTTCAGGCCGATCCCGAAAATGTTCTTGCGCGGCCGCGGGATCGGCGCCAGCAGCCTGACATTGGCAAGCGGCAGCGCCGTGCCTACCGGCCAATGGCTTGCGTGCTCGCTCAACATCTTCTTCAGCGCCATCGTCGCCGGCGGCCCGAGATCGATCAGATCGAGCATCGAGGACGGCAATGCTGTGCCGGCATGCGCGCCGATCCGCTCGACGTCCACGACCAGGTCATCGACGATGGCACCGAGCCGGGCCGCCGCCTCGATGTTGGCGCGGTAGGTAACAAGACGCATCGTTGGTTTTCCCTAGGATGTCAGCGGCTGCCGGCCTTGATTGTCGCCATAGGCTTCCTCGCGATACAGGCCGAGGGCATGCATCACAGGCAGATCGTTGAAGGTGAACAGGCAGGCGTCGTCGCTGTCTGATCCGTTGACATGCTCATGCCAGGACCAGGACGGCACACAGAAGATGTCGCGCTCTTTCCAGTCGAAGCGCTTGCCGTCGATGATCGAGTGACCGCTGCCCTTCGCCACCTGGTAGATAAAACTGCCGGTGTGACGATGAGCCTTGGTGGCCTCGCCGGGCCGGAGCATCTGCATCGACGCGCCGATCGTCTGCATCACGGGACCGCCGGTGACGGGATTGACGTAGTTCATCAGGACGCCGTCATAAAGTGAGCCGTCGGAGGCCTTGCCGTAGCGCTGCAGCGCCTCGTAGGTCGGCCCCCACTCGTATTTCAGCAGCGGTGAATATCCGCGCGTCCATTCGGCGCCCGCGGGTCGCAAGCCCGGATTGCCCCAGGCGTGGGTCATGTCGTCGACGGGATAGCCGACCTCCTGCTGCATCTTCGGATGCACCGCGTAGAAATTGGCCTCCAGCGTGTTGACCAGCGGGATGTCGAGACCGTCCTGCCAGATGCACGGCGTGCCATCGCTGGAAACACCGTGCTCGTGCCACGTGCCGTTCGGGGTCAGGACGAAATCATTGGCGCCGAGTGTGAGCTTGTGGCCGTCGACGATGGTGTAGGCGCCCTCGCCTTCCATGATGAAGCGCAGCGCCGAGGCCGAATGGGCGTGGGCGGAGGCGACCTCGCCGGGATGCATCACCTGCAGACCGGAATACAGCCAGCCGACGGCGGCGGCGTGATCGCGACGGCCGGGATTGTTCAGATAGATGACGCGACGGCCGGCCTTTTCGGGAGACACCAGTTCGACGGACCGCAGCACATGCTTGCGCAGGTCCTCATAACGCCAGAGCACGGGGACGGATGACGATTTGGGCTGCCAGGGCTCGATCTTGTTGGCGACCGTCCACAGCGCACCCGCGTCCAGATTTTCCAGCTCGTCGTAATAGGCGAGCAATTCCGGGGTGTCCTCGACATTGGCGCGCCCGGCGACGTCTTCCCGGTGGTTTTCGTGGCGTCCTGTTGCCATTTCGCTCTCCCTGGATTGCCAATCATATAAAATAGGATATATGTTCGAAGCAATAGGAAATTTTCGAAAGAAATCGAAACGGGTAAATGGCGACCGCAAGAGCAGGAAACATGGCAGGCGTGGCAGGCGACCGCCGGATCGTCAGCGAGGGAGCCGGCGAGCCCGCAACGTTGAGCGAAGTCGCCTATCAGCGCCTGCGTGCCGATATCGTCTCCGGCGCGCTCGACGCGGGCAAGCCGCTGCGGCTCGAAGCGCTGAAGCAGCGCTACGGCCTGAGCTTTTCGCCGTTGCGCGAGGCGTTGATGCGGCTGCAGTCCGAGCGCCTCGTGCTGTCGACTGCGCTGCGTGGCTTTTCCGTCGCGCCGCTGTCGCGCGCGGAAATGAAGGACGCGACGGAAACCCGCATCCTGATCGAATCCGACGCGCTGCGCCGATCGATGCAGGGCGGCGACGATGATTGGGAAGCCGCCATCGTGGCCGCCTTCCATGCGCTCAGCCTACAGGCCGAACGGCAATCGCGCCTCTCCGGCGAAGTAGGCGCCGTCGACATGCACGCGATGGACGAGCGGCACTATCAATTCCATCGGGCGCTGATCGCGCATTGCGGGTCGCCGCGGCTGCTCGACCTAGCCGACCAGCTCTATGTCGAAACCCAGCGCTACCGGCGGCCGTGCCTTGTCGGCCGGGTGGCGGGAACGCCGGCGCGCGACGTTGCCGCCGAGCATCAGCAGATCATGGACGCCACGCTACGCCGCAGCGAAGACGCAGTGCGTTATTTGGCCGAGCATTACCGGCGAACCGCAGAGATCATCGAGGCGTCGACCGTGTGGCCGTCGTCTGCGTAAGCAAAATTTTCCGGCGCGCTGTTCAGTGCTCGGCGATACGCTTTCGCTATCGCTCGATTGGCAAACACGCCTTGAAGCTTCTCTTGGAAGCAGTGCACAAATAACTACATAATGAGGCACGGAGACATCTCGAACCGAGGCTGCATTCCATGACATCAGCGCCGAAACGTCAGCACCACGTGGTGATCGTCGGCGCCGGTTTCGGCGGGCTGGAAGCCGCCTTCGGGCTGGCCGGCGCAGCGGTGAAAATCACGCTGATCGACCGGCGCAACCACCATTTGTTCCAGCCGCTGCTCTATCAGGTTGCCACCGCATCGCTGGCGACCTCCGAGATCGCCTGGCCGATCCGTTATCTCTTGCGCGACCGGCCCGACGTCACGACGCTGTTCGCCAACGTCAATGGCGTCGACGCCGCGGGCAAGCGTGTGCTGCTCGATGACGGCGAAGCGCTGCCCTATGACACGCTGATCCTCGCCACCGGTGCGCGTCACGCCTATTTCGGCCATGACGAATGGGAACCGTTCGCACCCGGGCTGAAAACGCTGGAGGACGCCACCACGCTGCGGCGGCGCATCCTGGTCGCTTTCGAGCGCGCCGAGCGCGAAACCGATCCGGTGCGGCGCGCCGCGCTGCTGACTTTCGTCATCATCGGCGCGGGCCCCACCGGCGTCGAGCTCGCCGGCACCATTGCCGACCTCGCCAAGGACACGCTGCCGCAGGATTTCCGCAACATCGACACCAGCAAGGCGCGCGTGGTGCTGATCGAGGCAGGTCCTCGCGTGCTCGCGGGCTTTCCCGACGATCTCTCGGCCTACGCGCAAACCTCGCTTGAGCGCCTCGGCGTCGAAGTGATGCTGGGAAAGCCGGTGACGGAATGCAGCATCGATGGCGTGGTCTATGGCGACACCAAGCTCGACGCGAAAACCATCATCTGGGCCGCGGGCGTGCGTGCCTCGCGCGCGGCCGAATGGCTGGGCGCGCCCGCCGATCGCGCCTACCGCGTGCAGGTGAAGCCGGACCTGACAGTGCCCGGCCATCCCGATATTTTCGCTGTGGGTGACACCGCAACGATTGCCGATGCGAGCGGAAATCCGGTGCCCGGCATTGCGCCGGCGGCCAAGCAACAGGGACGCTACGTCGCGGCCCTCATCAAGGCGCGGCTCGGCGGCGGCACGCTGCCGCCGTTCCGCTACAAGCATGCCGGCAGCCTGGCGCAGATCGGCAAGCGCAAGGCGGTGATCGATTTCGGCTGGATGAAGCTGCGCGGCAATCTCGCCTGGTGGATCTGGGGCATCGCCCACATCTATTTCCTGATCGGCCTGCGCCACCGGCTCAGCGTCGCCATGAGCTGGCTCTGGATCCACGCCAGGAATCAGCGCGCGGCGCGGCTGATCACGCAAGGGAGCAGCAAGGTGACCGGGTGACGTTTCTCCCTCGCCCCGCTCTTGCGGGGAGAGGGTCGGGGTGAGGGGCTCTATCCACGAGTGACGTCAGTAGTGGGTCCTGTACCCCCTCACCCGGATCGCAAGGGCGATCCGACCTCTCCCCGCAAGCGGGGCGAGGTAAGAAAGCGCCATCACCGACTTACTTCACCAGCGAGCATCCGCCATCTGCCATCGGCCGGAACGCCTGATCGGCGGGAATCGTCGAAACCAGCTTGTAATAGTCATACGGATATTTCGACTCCGCCGGCTTCTTCACCTCGAACAGGTACATCGGGTGGATGACGCGGCCGTCCTGGCGGATGGTGACGTCGCCGAACAGCTTGTCCTTGCCCTTGAACTTCTTCATCTGCGGCACGGCGTCCCTGGCATGGTCGCTGCCGGTCGCCGCCACCGCGTTGAGATAAGCGAGCGTGGAGGCATAAACGCCGGCCTGGTTGCCGCTCGGCATCTTGCCGTTCATGCCGGGCCGCGCCGCAAAGCGTTTTGCGAACGCACGGGTGTCGTCATCCATATCCCAGTAAAACGCCTCCAGCAGTTGCAGGCCCTGCGCGATCTTCAATCCCATGCCGTGGACGTCGTTGACGAACAACAGGAACGCCACCATGGTCTGGCCGCTCTGCTGGATACCGAACTCATTGGCCTGCTTGACCGCATTGATGGTGTCGCCTCCGGCATTGGCGAGGCCGATCACCTTGGCCTTGGAGCTCTGCGCCTGCAGCAGGAACGACGCGAAGTCCGACGTACCGAGTGGATGCTTGCTCGAGCCCAGCACCTTGCCGCCATTCTTTTCGATGTAGTTGGTGGCTTCGGCCTCGATGCCCTTGCCGAGCGCATAGTCGACCGTGACGAAGTACCAGTCCTTGCCGCCGCGCCCCATCATCGCCGCCGCCGTGGTGTTGCCGGTGGCCCACGCGTCGTTGACCCATTGAATGGTGTTGGGCGAACAGGCCTTGCCGGTGAGGTCGGAGCTCGCTGTCGATGACGCCAGGAACGTCATGCGGGAGTCCCGCACCAGCGCATTGATGGCGAGCCCGACCGCCGAGTTCGGCACGTCGACAATGGCATCGACACCCTCGACATCGAGCCATTTGCGCGCGATCCCCTGACCGACGTCGGCCTTGTTCTGGTGATCGGCATAGACGATCTCGACCTTGATGTTCTTGCCGCCGCCGCCAAAGTCCTCCGCCGCCATCCGTGCAGCTTCCACCGAGCCCATGCCGTTGGTGTCCTGGAAGATGCCGGAAATGTCGTTGAGCACGCCGATCCGGACGACATTATCGGAAATCTCCGCCCGCGCCGGTCCGAACGCGGCGCAGGACAGCGCGATCGCCAGATAGACCCTGATATTCTTCATCATTCTCTCCCTATCGATGTGATCGTTGGTGTTCCCGGACTGCGCCGGGTTTGAATTCAGATCTGCCGGTCCGGCAGCCGCACGACGAGGCCATCGAGCTCCGGCGTGATCTTGATCTGGCAGGACAGCCGGCTGTTTGGCAGCCGCTCGGCGGCGACGCCGTGGAGCAGCTCGTCCTCCTCCTCGCTCATGGGCGCGAGCCGCGCGATCCAGCGCTCGTCGACATAGACATGGCAGGTCGCGCACATGGCGTTGCCGCCGCACTCGGCCACGATCTCGTCGACGCCGTGCGTGGTTGCGACCTGCATGACGCTGTCGCCGGCGCTCGCGTCGACGCGTTCGGAACGGTTATCCGGACGGTTGAAAATGATGGTCGGCATGATCTGGCTCACGCTGCTTTGATCGACACGGGCAGGCTTTCGAGGCCCCGGAGCGTGTTGTTGAAACGCCGCGTCGCGGGCCCCGTGATCTCGATCGTACTGACCCGTTTGGCCAGTGCCGAAAGCACCGCCTCGCCTTCCAGCCGCGCGACGAGCTGGCCGACGCACATGTGGATGCCGGAGCCATAGCCGACGTGGCCGCTGGTCTTGCGCGTCACGTCATATTCGTCCGGCCGGTCCCATCGCCGCGGATCGCGGTTGGCAGCGGCGAGGAACATCAGGATTTTCTCGCCCTCACCGATCCGCGACCCGCTGATCTCGACGTCCCGTGTCGTGGTCCGGAAGAACGTCTGCACCGGGCTTTCGAACCGCACCGCCTCCTCAAAGGCGTTGCGCGCCAGCGTCGGGTCGCTGCGCAGCCGCGCCCATTGATCGGGAAAACGCGCCAGGCAGTAGACCGCAGCGCCGATGCCGTTGACCGTGGTATCGAGACCAGCGCTGAGCAGCGAGCGCACCAGCAATGGCGCTTCCGCGGCTGTGATATCGCCGGCATCGGCGCGGGCATGGATGCAGGCGCCGAAACCGCCGGGCGCGAGATTTTCACGCTGGCATTGTTCGGCGACATAGGCCTGATGCGGCGCCGAGCGTTCGATCGCGTCCTGGCGCAGCCTGTTCGGCGGCCCGAACGAATTGAAGACGAGGCTCGCATAGGGCAGCAGGTTTTCGCGCCCCTCCGGCTTGAGCCCAAGCGCATCGGGAAACACGGACAACGGATACGCCTCGGCGAGGTCGGCGATGGCGTCGAAGCTGCCTTTGGCGAGCAGCGCTTCCACCCGGGATTCGGCGGCGGCGACAAAGCTGCCGCGCAATTGCTTCATCACCGTCGGCGAGAGCACCCGGCTCAGCACCGCCCGTGTGCGCGCATGTTCCGGCGGATCGGCCTCCAGAATGATGCTCTGCGGCCGCCAGGCCTTTTCCTTCGCAAAGTCGCTGAGGCCGACGCCGCGGCTGGAACAGAAAGTCAGGGGATCGTTGAGGACGGCGTGGACCTCGGCATGGCGGGCGACGCCGTAGACCTTCCACTTGTCGAACCAAACCACCGGCCCGGCTTCCCGGAGCACCTCGTGGGCGGGATGCGGGTCTTCGAAGAACTCGATCGAGAACGGATCGATGTCCATATGCGGCACGCCTGCCGATGGCGTGAAGCCTGATGCACTCATTCCGACCTCCCAAAGTTTGTTCTTGTAAAGCGCTGGCGCATGTCTCTATCTCTCAAGCCCAGCGTTTGCAGCGATGATCAGGGACATGAGCAGTCAACCACCCGCCAGAAATGCGCGCCGGCCGAGACCGGCGGAAATCGCCAGCGCCGATGACGGCCCAACCCTCGATCTCGAGCGCTACGTTCCGGCGTTCATCACCTTCATTGCCAACAAGCTCTCGAACAGCGCCACCGCGTTCTATCAGCGCAATTTCGGCGTCAACGTCACGGAATGGCGGATCATGTCGCTGCTGGCGATCGAGCCCGGCATCCCGGCCTCGCGGATCTGCCAGGTGATCGGCTTCGACAAGGGGCCGGTCAGCCGCACCTTGTCGATGCTGCAAAAACGGGGGCTGGTCGCGATCCGGACCGCCCCGGACGACGGACGCACCCATTCGATATCGTTGACCGCGAAGGGACGCGCGACCCACGACAAAGTCATCGTCGCCGCGCTCGAACGCGAACGACGGCTGCTGTCCGTGCTGCGCAAGGACGAGCGGGAGGTGCTGATCGACCTGCTGCGCCGCGTCCACGGCAATCTCGATGCCGTCAAGGGCGTCGGCGGCCCGTAGGCGGCCCAGCAACGACCATTTCATGTGAAGCACGCCGGTCCGCGCCGCGCGCGACGCGGCGGCGTTACGTGACCCGCTTTGGCTTTCGCCCATCCATACCTCCCTGCGAGACCCGGCAGTTGGACTGCTTTTGTGGCCATCATTGATCGCGAGACTGTCACGAATTAGTTGCCATGGCAACAATAGAGTCTTGCTAAGGCAACGAAATGCTCGGTCGGGAACTTTGGCCACCGGCTTTCTGGCGAAGATCGATAATGGGTTAAAAGCTCGTCATGCCCGGCCTTGTGCCGGGCATCCACGTCTTTGCATCCATTAGGCAAGAAAGACGTGGATGGCCGGGACAAGCCCGGCCATGACGAGAAAGCGCCGCGGGTCTTCTATTTCGACAGCGGACAGCCGCCGTCCTTCTCGGGCCGGAACGCGTCCTCGCCCTTGATCGTGCCGACCACTTTCAAAAGGTCCCATTTCGACTGCGACTCATCCGGCTTCTTGACCTCGAGCAGATAGAGCGGATGGATCTTTCGTCCATCGGCGCGAATGAAGCCCTTGCCGAATAAGGGATCGTCGGTCGGCATCGCCTTCATCGCTTCGACAACCGCCTTGCCGTCGGTGGCGCCGCCGGCCTTGTCGACGGCCTTGAGGTAGTGAATCACAGAGGCGTAGACGCCGGCCTGCATGTCGTTGGGATAGTTCTTCTGCGGGTGGCGCTCGGCAAACTTTGCGGCGAAGCGGCGGGTGCCGTCGTTCAGATCCCAGTAGAACGGATTCATGATCTGCGCGCCCTGCGCCGCCTTCAGCGTCAGCGCCGGCAATCCGTTCATGCCGAGGATCAGGCCGACCAGCTTCTGCTTCTGCGTGAGGCCGAATTCGGCCGCTTGCTTCATCGACGTAATGGTGTCGTCGCCGGCATTGGCGATGCCGACGATATCAGCACCCGAGCCTTGCGCCTGCAGCAGGAAGGAGGCGTAATCCGCCGTCCCCAGCGGATGGCGGACGGCGCCGACCACCTCGCCACCGGCGGCCTTGACCGCTTCCATTGCCTGCTTTTCCAGGTCGTGACCGAACGCATAGTCGGCGGTCAGGAAGAACCATTTCTTGCCGCCCTTCGCCACCACCGCCTTGCCAAGACCGTGGCCATAGGCGTAGGTGTCGTAGGTCCAGTGCACGGTGTTGGGGGTGCATTTCGCCCCGGTCAGCAGCACGGTTCCGGCGCCGGAGCCGATGAACACCTTGTTTCTCTGTTCGCTGATGCCTGCGACCGCGAGCGCGATCGCCGAGTTCGGCAGATCAAAGATCGCATCGACGCTTTCGTTTTCATACCAGCGCCGCGCGATGCCGACGCTCGGCCGCGACCACCTCCACGACCTTGCCGGCGGCCTTGCCGCCGTAATCCTCGACCGCCATCTGGGCCGCGACCACCGAACCGATGCCCTGGTAGGTCGCGAACACGCCGGACTGATCGTTCAGGATACCGATGCGGACTTTCTCCTGCGCCTGCGCGCCCGAGACCAGCAGGACCGCGGCCGCAGCAACCAGCGGCGTCTTCAGCCGCGAAAAAACATGACCCATCCGGACCTCCCTGTGTTTACAACTCCAAAAGGCAATCTTCACGCTGCCGAAATTACTTATATAATATAAGTATTTTTCGGAGAGTCAATCTCGACCGGGAATCACCGAACCAATGCAAAAGCCCCGCAGCCGCGCCGCGGCGAAAAAATACCCGCTGGTTGAAACCGTCGATGACAGGAAAAAGTCGCTCGATCTGAGCGCGTTACAGCAGACACCCGGGTTCATGATCCGGATCCTGCAGCTCTTGAATTTCGAAGCTTTTTTTCGGCACTTCCAGGCGCTGGAAGTGTCGCCGGTCGAATATTCCATCCTCATGACGGTGCGCGACAACGAGGCCGTGACGCAGAGCGAACTCGCCGCCGTGCTCAAGATGCAACTGCCCAACCTCGTGAAGATCCTGTCTGCCATGGAAGAGGCCGGTATCGTGAGGCGCAAGCGATCGTCCCGCGACAAGCGCGCGGTCGAGCTTTCGCTCAGCGCGGCCGGGCAAAGGCGGGCCGATGAAGCAAGCCGGGCTGGCGAGATCTTCAATGAACACACGCTCGCCCCGCTCAGCAAGCCAGAGCGGGCGGCATTTCTTCACATGCTGACGCGGCTGGTCGAGGCCTACCGGCGCGAGCTTTCGCGAAGCGAAACCGCTTGACGCTTAGCCGGCGCAGCCGATCCACTCGATCGACGCGCCGTCGTCCAGCGTCGCCGCCGCGCCTGCCCGGCGGGTCAGCACCGCGCGCTGGTTGATGTAGCCCTTGTCGGTGATCTCGCCGCCATCGACGGAAGCAGGTTCAGCCAGCAGCAGCGCGCGCGTGGCGTGGCCGGACGAATGGCCGCCTTGCGCTTTCAGTTTGGCGAGACCCTGCCCGATCGCGGCGCGAACTTTTTCGTGGCCGATGACCTCATCGGCGGCGGCGTTGTCGGGCAGACCGGCTTGGGCCCGGCAGGCGGCGATGTTGGGGAACACCAGAAAACGCACTTCATCGCCGCCATGACCGGTGACGACAATGTCCTGCGCCAGCGGCGCGAGTGCCGCGATGCCGGCGACGCGCAACGTGCCGACATTGACCCAGGTGCCGGAATTGAGTTTGAAATCCTCGGCGACGCGGCCGTCGAAAAACAATCCGAGTTCTGGCCGCTCGGGATCGGCAAAGGTCACGGCGTCGCCGATCAAATAAAAGCCTTGCGCATCGAACGCCTGCGCGGTGAGTTCCGGCGCCTTCCAATAGCCGGGCGTGACATTCGGTCCGCGCACCCGCACCTCGAGCTTGTCGCCGGACGGCACCAACTTCAGTTCGGTGCCTGATATCGGCACGCCGATATTGCCGGAGCGCCTGGCCTGGAAATGGCAGTCGGTGGCGAGCGGCGAGGTTTCGGTCGAGCCCCACGCCGACACCATCGGCAGCGCCCGGCCGACCGTATTGATCGAAAGCTCTTCCAGTGCGTCCCAGAGATTCTGCGGCAGCGCGGCGCCGGCATAGAACGCGAACTTCACCTCGCTGAAAAACTTGCCGCACAGTTCGTCGTCACCGCGGAGCGCCGCGATCAGCATGTCGAAACCGCGCGGCACGTTGAAATAGACCGTCGGCATCACGCTGCGCAAATTAGCCAGCGAAGTCGCGAACAGCCCCGGCGCCGGCTTGCCGCCATCGACATAGAGCGTGCCGCCGTTGCGCAGAACCAGATTGAAATTGTGGTTGGCGCCGAACGTGTGGCTCCACGGCAGCCAGTCGAGGATCACGAGATCGTCACGCGCCGCCTCGAGGAACGTCCAGGTCTGCGCCTTGGCCTGCTGGCTCGAAGTCAGCATGCGCTGGGTGTTGATCACAGCCTTCGGCGTGCCGGTCGAACCCGAAGTGAACAGGAACTTTGCAATTGTGTCCGGCGTCACGGCCTTGAAGGCTTGTTCGACGGCCGGCGTTTCCGGTGTCGCCGCGACCTTTGGGAATGGGATCACATCGCTATCGCTGGAATCACTGCTGACGATCGCAGCCGAGTGCAGCGGTGCGATGGCCGCGAGCGCCGCCGCGAATGGTTTGGTGCTGGAGACATAGATCGCGCCGGGCCCGAGCAGACTGATCATGCCCTTGAGCTTATCGAAATCCCTGGACATCAGCGAGTAGGCCGGCGAGATCGCCGCCGAGGGCACGCCGACATGCTGAGCAGCCAGCGCGAACAATGCATGGTCGACGCTGTTGTCGGACAGGATCACCAATGGCCGTTCGGCGCTCAGCTCCTGCGCCAAGATCCACGCCGCGGCCGAGCGGACCTGCCGCAATGCATCGGCATAAGTGACCGTGTTCCACGGCGCATCTGGCGTCTTGCGGTCGGCAAGGAAAATCCGCTGCGGCGTCTGCCGGGCCCAGTGTTCCAGCCAGTCGCCGACGCAGCGCGCACTTTTCTTCAACGGCGCCGTCGATTTCAGGATGATGCTGCCGTCCGTGCGGCGTTCGGCAGAGATCGCGGGCTTCGCAAACAGCGCATCGGATGGGTCGGGGCCTGTGGCGGCGGCGGTCGTCATCGGTTTCCTCCTCGCGCGGCCCGTCGGCCGCCGGCCTCTGTGGGCCGCTCTTGCGCATATTGTTGGTCGCAACAATTGTTGTCGTCAACAACAATATTTCCTTCCCGGCCGCAAAGCGCTAGAAGGAGAGCGACGCGGGGAGAAACATGTGTCGAGCAGAGCGGCCCAACCAGCCTTGAAAACCCCAGTTTCCGCGAACGGCAAGCGCGGCGGAAATGGCCAGGCACGCCACCAGGAGCAGGATATCGAGGTCGGCCTCGACGGGCTGATCGGCCATGCCGGCTACGCGGTGCGGCGCTTCCAGATCTGGATCTTTCAGGATTTCATCCGGACGCTGGCGGCGGTCGATATCAAGCCGACGCAATATTCGGTGCTGACGGTGATCGGCGCCAATCCGGGCCTGAGCCAGATGGCGGTCGCCAAACGGCTCGGCATCGAGCGCGCCCGGCTGGTGCACCTCCTGGACAGTCTCGAAGACCGCAAGCTGGTGCGGCGCGTCCAATCCAGGACCGACCGCCGCTCCCACGCGCTGCACCTGACCGCGCGCGGCCAGGCCTCGCTGCGGCAGTTCAAGCTGCTCGCGGCCGAACATGAACGTCACGTGGCCGAGAAGATCGGGGCCGAGAACCGGGAGCAGTTGCTCCGGATTCTGTCAGCGTTCACCTGAGCGCACCGTCCATGGCTTTGCGCCCTTTGGCCTCAGCTCTCGGCACTGTCCTCGATGACGATCGCGCCCTCCGGACAGTTGGACTGCGCGGTAAACGCCTTGTCCTCGAATTCGCGCGGGACAAGCACACGGCTCGTCGCTCGCGCATTGCCGAGTTCGTCGAGTTCGAACAGTTCCGGCGCAAGCGCGTGGCAGCGGGCATGCCCTTGGCATTTGTCCGGAACGACCCGCACCGTGATGCGCCCGTTCATGCGCGCTGGCTCGCCGATTGCGCCGCCCAACGCTGCTCGACCAGCCGTTTGATGTTAGCCAGCCCAATGATGGCTTCTTCATCCATACGCTGGAGTTGCGCGTCGCTCGGTGCGGAGGGCCGGGCGGGGTTTCGCAGATGCCTCGTGTATTTGGTGACATCGCCGGCACGTTCGAAGGTGTAGCGAATCACGATTGGCCCGATGAAGTCGGTTGCGGCCTGCACGGTCCAGGCATTCGGGCGATCGCTCTCGGTGACGCTCCAGTCCAGCACCACCTCGCCGCGCCTGATGTGCCATTGCTCGCGAAAGGTTTCACCAGTTGCGAGCGCCCGATCGGCGCCATCGATACGATGTGAGGCAGCCAGCCATTCCGGCCAGGAATTCGGATTGCAGACGTAGTCGTAAATCGCCTCCGGCGGCGCCTCGATCAGAATATCGTGGCGGCGGTCGAATGAGTATGACATCGCTAGCTCCAGTTCCTTGGCGGATGATTTAGCCAAACACGATCGGCAGCAGGCGCGGCCCGCGCACGGTACCCTGCGACCAGGTCATCGGCCGGGATGGGTCGAGCCGAAACTCCGGAATCCGCCGCAACCACTCTTCCACCGCCACCCGCATCTCCATGCGCGCGAGGTTGGAGCCGATGCAGCGGTGGATGCCGAGTCCGAACGCGACGTGCGGATTTTCCTTGCGATCGATCACGACCTTGTCTGCGTCGGGAAACTTGCGGGGATCGCGATTGGCCGCCGGGAAAGAGACCAGCACCATCTCGCCCCGCTTCATCGGACAGCCGCCGACCGCGACGTCATCAACAATCTCGCGCGCCATGGTGACGGGTGCATACGCCCGCAGCAATTCTTCTATCGCCGTGGGGATCAGTTCCGGCTCCCTGACCAGCCGCTCGCGATCAGCCGGCACGGTCGCCAAATGCCAGATTGCCGAGCCGATCGCGCTCCATGTGGTATCGGTTCCGGCGACCAGAAGCAGGCGCAGCGCGCCGAGCACTTGATGGTCGGAGAAGGCTTCGCCGTTCGGCTGCCGCGCCTGGATCAGGAAGCTGACGAGGTCTTCGCCCAATTGCCCGCGGCGTTGCTTGATCTGTTCGGCGAAATAGGCCGACATCTCCTCCTCCGCCTGCTTCAACACCGCCTGATTGGTGATGCCGTCCTGCAGCGCCATGGTGATCCAGCCGCGAAAGCGATCGCCGTCGGACGCGGGGATTCCGAGCATGTGGGCGATGATCCGCACCGGAATATGCTGCGCATAATCGACCGCGCCGTCGCCGATACCGTTTTCAATGAATGCATCGATCAATTCGTTGCAGACAGCTCTGGTCCGGCCTTCGAGCGCGGCGACGGCCTGCGGCGTGAACGGTGGAATCAGCACCATCCGGAGCGGCCGGTGATCCGGCGGATCGGATGTGATCGGTGGCGAGTTGACGCGGTAATCGCCTTCGCGGACGACGACCCGGCGTGAGGAGAAATTTGCAGGATCGTAGGCGATCTCGCGGATATCGCTGTAGCGGGTCGGGAAATACACGCCGCGATAACGGCCGGTGTGAGCCACCGGGCAGGCTTCGCGCAATTCGCGCCAGATCGAATAGGGATCGGACAGCCACGACGGATCGAGATGATCCCAATCGCTGGTCCAATCGGTGACCGGAGGCCGAAGCGTCATGTTTCTTCTCCCCTACCTGCGTTGCACCGTCGCGATAGGCTGTCGATATCTGATATATCAGTAGTATATCAATCGACGACAGTCAACCGCCGTGCTAGGGAGGCAGCATGCGTCGCCCCAGGAAGCCCTCGCCCAAGCGAAACGACCTCGCGAACCTGACGGAGCACGCCTATCGCGAGCTTGAGGAAATGATCGCGACGCTGGCGCTTGCGCCGGGGACGGTGGTCTCGGAAGCGGCACTGTCAAAGCAACTCGGCATCGGCCGCACGCCGGTTCGCGAAGCCATGCAGCGGCTCGCCCGCGAACGGCTGCTGCAGATCCTGCCGCGGCGTGGCTGCATCGTCGCCGACAGCCGGCCCGACGAGGAACTGAACGTGATCGAGGCGCGCCGGCCGATCGAAATCCTGGTGGTCCGCACCGCTGCCATCCGCGCCAATACCGAAGAACGGCAGGCGTTCGAGCGGATCGCGAACGCAATGGCATCTTCACTCGCGATCGAGGACTTCAACGGCTTTGCCCGCCTGGACGCGGAGTTCAACGATCTCTGTCTCGCGGCGTGCCGCAATCCGATCGCGGCATCCATGATGCAGCTGATCACGACGCTGAATCGCCGCTACTGGTTCATGCATCACGGGCGGACCTTGCCGGGCGAAGGCGTCGAGCATCACGTCGAGATTGCTCGCGCCATCGCCCGCGGTGATGCCGAGGCCGCCGCCGGCGCCGCCGGGCGTCTGCTGGACTACATTGAAAGCTGGCCGCGGAAGATGCTCGCCCCGGTTCGCTTCAGCCAGTGATTTCGAGATTAACGGCATCGCCTATAAATTAGGCAATTGTAAAGCTTCGTGCCGCGAGAGCGAGTCCGCACCGACTCCCGACGATCAGATTAAGGTACCGGTATTGCACACCTATTTTCATTTCTCCGATTGCATCCCCAATTGTACACAATGGCACATCGCTTGCTTCAATCCGGATAGAACTCCTCGCTTTGGTCAGTCGATGGTGACTGATCTCAGCCAACCAGGACGGGCATCACGTGATTGAAACCGTTGCTGCGATCGTCGCCGCGCACCGCGCCGGCACCATGACGCCGGCGCAAACCGTCGCGCGCAGCTATCAGCGCATACGCGACCACAACGATCCCGCGATTTTCATCGCCCTGCGCGACGAAAAGGACGCGATGGCGGAAGCCGAAGCGCTGAGTGCAAAGGATGCAGCGACGCTTCCGCTGCTGGGCGTGCCGGTCGCGGTGAAGGACAATATCGACGCGCTGGGCCTGCCGACCACGGCCGCCTGTCCGGCGTTTTCCTATCTGCCGACGCGGGACTCGACCGCGGTCGCAAAACTGCGCGCGGCCGGCGCCATCATCATCGGCAAGACCAATCTCGATCAGTTTGCGACCGGCCTGGTCGGCGTGCGCTCGCCCTATGGCATCCCGGTCAATCCGGTCCGCAACGATCTCATTCCAGGCGGATCGAGTTCGGGATCGGCAGTCGCGGTGTCAGCCGGGTTGGTGCCGCTGGCGCTCGGCACCGACACGGCAGGAAGCGGCCGTGTGCCGGCGATGCTCAACAACATCGTCGGTCTCAAGCCGAGCCTCGGGCTGATCTCCAATGCCGGGCTGGTGCCGGCCTGCCGGACGCTGGATTGCATTTCGGTGTTCGCGCTCACAGTGGATGACGCCGTGGTGGCACTATCAGCGATGGCCGGGCCTGATGACGCCGACCCGTTTTCGCGCGACCGGCCGATCGGCGCGGTCACGGCTTTCCCCGGGCAGCTCCGGCTCGGTGTCCCCCGCAGCGGTCAATTGGTCTTCTTCGGTGATCGCGAGTCGGAGCAGGCCTATGGCGAAGCGCTGAAGCGCTTGATATCGCTTGGCGCAACCCTGGTCGAATTTGATCTCGAACCGTTTTATGAAACCGCACGGCTGCTCTATGAGGGACCATGGGTCGCCGAGCGTTATCTGGTGATCCGCGATCTCCTGGCGTCGTCGCCGGATTCGATTCATCCCGTCACGCGCGAGATTACCATAGCCGGCGCGCGGCCGACCGCGGCCGATACGTTCGCCGCGCTCTATCGTTTGCAGGCGCTGCGGCGCGTCGCCGAGCGCACTTTTGGCAATATCGATGCGCTTGTGCTGCCGACCGCGCCGACCGCCTATACGACCGCGCAAGTGCTCGCCAATCCGATCGAACTCAATAGCCGGCTCGGCACCTACACCAACTTCGTCAATTTGCTCGATCTCTGCGGGCTGGCGCTGCCGGCGGCGATGCGGCCCGATGGCGTTCCGTTCGGCATCACGCTGCTGGCGCCCGCCGGACATGACGCGCAACTCGCCAGTATCGGCCGCGCCTTCCATGCCGATACGGGACTGAAGATGGGTGCCAAGGGCCTGGCCCAGCCGCCGCTAGCAGCGCCGTCATCGCAACTGAGCGGCGACGAAATCGCGATCGCGGCGGTCGGCGCGCATCTCTCCGGCATGGCGCTGAACGGCGAACTGACTGATCTCGGCGGACGCCTGCTGGAAGAAGCCTCGACCGCGCCGGACTACAAGCTCTATGCGCTCGACACCACGCCGCCCAAACCCGGCATGCTGCGCGTCGAGGCTGGCGCGGGGTCGTCGATCAAGCTGGAGCTGTGGGCGCTATCGGCGGCCGCATTTGGAAAATTCGTCGCCGCGATTCCGCCACCGCTGTCGATCGGCACCATTCGTCTCGCGGACGGCCGCGGCGTGAAGGGGTTTTTGGTCGAACCCGCCGCGGTGAGCGGCGCCCGTGATATTTCCGCATTCGGCGGCTGGCGCGCGTTCATGGCGCAGAAGGTGTAAGCCGTCATTCCGGGCGCGCGAAGCGCGAACCCGGAACCATGCCTCCAACAAGTTGGTCCTTCTTTCAAGCGCCGCACCGTCCCTGCGGAGAAATGGATTCCATGTTCGCCGCGTTGCGGCGCCCTCAGATGCGCAATTGCGCATCGGGGAATGACGGACAGAGATCGCGCCTCTACGGGTGCGACACCGCGTAAAGCTCGTACTCCCCGCGCACCAGCTCGATATGCGCGCGCATCGCGGCCGCGGCGCCGGCCTTGTCGCCGCGCATGATCGCGACCACGACGCGGTCGTGCTCGGCGTGCGATTTGGCGAGCCGCCCGAGATTGCGGAACTGGGCGCGCCGGAACGGCTGCACCCGCACCCGGGTCGCCAGGGTCATCTCGGCGATATAGCCGTTTTGCGAGCCGGCATAGATCGCGTTGTGAAAACGCTCGTTGACTTCGTGGAACCGCTCCGGATTGCCGGCATAGCTCAAGACTCGCAGCTCCTCGTGGATCGCCTCCAGCTTCTGGCGGTCCGCCGCCGGCATCCGCTCCGCAGCAAGTCCCGCGCACAGCGCTTCCAGCTCCGCCATCGCCTCGAACATTTCGGTTAGCCGCTCGATCGAGGGCTGCGCCACCACGGCGCCGCGATGGGCGCGGGATTCGACCAGGCCGCTCGCTACCAGCTGCCGCAGCGCCTCGCGCACCGGGGTCCGCGACACG
This sequence comes from Bradyrhizobium sp. JYMT SZCCT0428, assembly GCF_018131075.1. Lineage (GTDB taxonomy): Bacteria > Pseudomonadota > Alphaproteobacteria > Rhizobiales > Xanthobacteraceae > Bradyrhizobium. The sequence continues at coordinate 76,303 of NZ_JAFCLS010000010.1, forward strand.
CTGAAGCGCCGCGCAATATCGGTCTCGTCCAGCCCCGATCCCGGCGCCAGCACGCCGCGCACGATCTCGTCGGCAAGCTGCAGCCGCAATTCCTCCGCGCGCGTGACCTTGTCCGCCTGCGGCGAGGCGCGGTCGACGCGCCGCACCACCGGCTCGGACTCCAGGCCGGCTTGCGGGATGCGCGTTGGAAGATCGTCAAGGCTCATGTCGTTTGTCCCAAAGTCCTTTCGACTCAGATCCCCTTACGATGCCGGCTCGTCGATGATGCTGACATGGGCGGCGACGATTCTCCACCCCTCCGGAAACCGTATCCAGGTCTGCATCTGCCGCCCCACCTTCTTGCCGCCCCACGCGTCGCGATAAAACAACGTCGAGGCGACAGCGGTATCGCGGCCATAGGTGGTGATCACGGTCTTGTCGGTCGTGCGCATCAGCCCCACTGGCGAGCGGCCGGCTCTGAACGCCATGATCGCCTCATAGCCGTAGAGATTTTCGTTGATGCCGTAGCGCAATGTGAGGGGATCGTTGCGGAACAATTCATCCAGCACCGCGACGTCGTTCGACACCAGCGCCGCTTCATAGCGCGCGAACTGCGCTGACACCTCGGCGAGCACGTCGGGAAGATCGATATCCATGGTCAAATTCCTCGCTAAATTCCTATTGGCGCAGGCGCCGCAGCAACGCCGGATTGCTCCAGCGCATGGGCGATGCGAAGCGCGATATCCTCGCGCCACGGTGCGGCGATGATCTGGACTCCGATCGGCATCGGCTCCAGCGGCACCGGCACCGCGACCACGGGCAGTCCGATGAACGAAATCGGCTGGGTATGGATGCCGATATTGGCGCGCACCGGCAGTTCGACGCCGTCGAGCTTGAAGGTCACCTGCCCGAGTTTTGGCGCGGTGCAGGGCGTCGCCGGCGCGATGATTACGTCCACCGATTTGAACAGTTCCAGCACCTGCGTGCGATACCAGCGGCGGAATTTCTGCGCTCGATCGACCAGCGGCGCGGGCACCATCGCACCCGCGATCAGGCGATCGCGCACCGCGGGATCGAAATCGTTCGGCCGCTTGCGCAGGCGATCAAGATGCAGCGACGCGCCCTCGGTAGTGGAGATGACATAAGCTGCGGCCCGGGCGCGCGCAGCTTCGGGAATTTCAATCGTCTGGGTCGCATCGAGAGCCTTGGCAACGCGCGCCACGGCCTCGACTGCCTCCGGAAACACATTCTTCTGGAAATAGCCGCCGGCAATCGCGACCCGCAGGCCGCCGATGCCTTGCGTGAGCTGCGACATCACCGGCTCAACCGGCCGCGTCGAGCACGCGGCATCATCGGCATCAGGCCCCTGCATCGCATCATAGGTCAGCGCGAGATCGCCGACGCTCCGCGCAAAAGGTCCGAGATGATCGAAGCTCGCCACGAACGGAAACGAGCGCGCCCGCGACAGCCGGCCGTAGGTCGGCTTCAGGCCAAAGATCCCGCAGAACGACGACGGCACCCGGATCGAACCGTTGGTATCCGATCCCAGCGCGATCGGCACCAGGCCACCGCCGACCGAACTGCCGGAGCCGCCGGAAGAACCGCCCGTCATGCGCGTCGGATCGTGCGGATTGCGCGACGGGCCGTCATGGACGTTCTCGCCGGTGAAATCGTAGGCGTATTCGCCCATGTTGAGCGCGCCGACCAGCACCGCGCCCGCCGCCTCCATGCGCTCGACCAGCGTGGCATCGCGCGAGGACGGCGCGAGGTCGCGGTTGATCTTCGAGCCCGCGCGCGTCGGCAGGCCCTCGACGTCGAACAGGTTCTTCACCGCGAACGGCACGCCCGCGAGCGGGCCCACCTTCTGTCCCGCCGCAACCGCCGCATCGACGGCGCGGGCTTTCGCACGTGCGCGATCCGCGGTGACGTCAGTGAAGGAATTCAGAACGGAATCATGCTTTGCGATCCGCGCCAGCGCAGCTTCGGTCGCGGCGAGTGCGGTCATCCTGCCGCCAGCCACGGCCTGCGCGATTTCTCGAGCAGTCATGGCGCGATCAGGCTGCGTAGACACTGGCGGGCTCGGTTTCGTCGGGCAATGCGAATTCATCGACCAGCCGCGCCAGTCTCAGCGATACGTCGAGGTTCGCGCGCACCGCCGGCCGCCAGGAATCTTCCACCGGCAACGCCAGCGCTTTCGCGACGGCGTCGATATAGTCGTCCAGGGGTTCGGCCATTTCGCTCCCATTCAGGTTTATCAGTGAACCGGCAACGGCGGATGCGGGATCGCCGTCAGCAGCTCCTTTGTATAGGCGTCCTGCGGATTGCCCAGGACCTGTTCGGACGAGCCCTGTTCCACGATTCGTCCCGCGCGCATCACGATGACACGATCGCACAACAGGCGCACCACATTCAAATCATGGGAGACAAACAGATAGCTCATGCCCAAGGACGACTTGAGGTCCTGCAGCAGATTGAGCACCACCGCCTGCACGGAGACGTCGAGCGCTGCGGTCGGCTCGTCGAGGATCACGAGTTTTGGGTGCAGCGCAATCGCGCGGGCGATGCCGACACGGGCCTTCTGGCCGCCGGATAATTGGTGCGGAAAGCGATCGAGCAGATTAATGGGGAGACCGACCAGCCCGGCGAGTTCCTCGCAACGGGCGCGCAGCGCATCGCGTCCACTGATGTCGCCGAGCTGCATGATCGGATCGACAATGGCGCGCGCCGCCGTGAAGCGCGGGTTGAGGCTGTCGGTCGGATCCTGGAACACCATCTGGATGCTCTTGCGCAGCGGCAGCCGCGCGAAGGCGTTGGGCAGCATGGCGCCGATCTCGTCGCCGTCGAACACGATGCGACCGGAGGTCTGGTCGAGAAGCCGCATCACCATCATCGACGTCGTGGATTTGCCGCAGCCGGATTCGCCGACCAGGCCGACGCTCTCGCCGTGACCGACCGTAAAGCTGATACCGTCGACCGCACGGAACAGTTCGGCCTCGACCGGCGGCTTGCGCGAGAACAATTTGCCGAGAACAGCCGTGGCGCCCTGGCGCGGATATTCCTTCACCAGTTTCTCGACCAACAGCAGCGGCTTGGTTTCGCTGCCGACCGGAGCCGCTGGCGTCAGCGCCGGCAACACCGCCGCGTCTTCTTCCGGCAACAGATCGCGCAAGGAGACGCCGATCCGCGGCGTCGCGCGCATCAACTTCTTGGTGTAGGCATGTTCGGGGTTGGCGAAGATGTCGGCGGATTTCGCGGTCTCGACCACGCGGCCCTTTTCCATCACCACCACGCGGTCGCAATAGGCGGCGGCGAGGCCGAGGTCATGCGTGATCAGGATGGTCGACATGCCGCGCCGTTTCGTGAGCTCGACGATCAAATCCATCACGGCCTTTTGCGTCGTGACGTCGAGGCCGGTGGTCGGCTCGTCCGCGATCAGAAGCTGCGGGTTGCAGGCCAGCGCCAGCGCGATCACGACGCGCTGGCACATGCCGCCGGAGAGCTCGAAAGGATAGGCATGGTAGCGCTCGCGTGGCCGCGCGATCTTGACCTGCTCCAGCGCTTCGATCGCCTTCTCGCCGCGATAACTGGCCGCCGACTGCACATGCTGGCGCAGCACGTCCTCAATCTGGTCGCCGACCTTGCGGATCGGATTGAGCGCCGCCCGCGGGTTCTGGAAGATCATCGAGATTTCGCGGCCGCGCAAATCCCGCATCTGGTTCTCGGTCGCGGCCTTGACGTCGATGCCGGAAAACATCACCGAGCCCTCGGCGATCTTGCCGGCGCGGTCGAGGATCCGCATCACGGCGTAAGATGTCACGGACTTGCCGGAGCCGGACTCGCCGACGATGCCGAGCGTCTCACCCTTGGCGACGGAGATGTTGACGTGCTGCACCGCTTTGACGATGCCGCGCCGCGTGGCGAATTCCACCGTGAGGTCGTTGACGTCGAGCAATGGCTGCGCGGTCATTGGCTCGCCCTCAAGTTCTGCGCTGCGGATCGACGATATCGCGCAGACCGTCACCGAGCAGGTTGAAGCAGAACACCGCGATCATGAGTGCGAGGCCCGGGAACAACGCGATCCACCATTCGCCCGACACCATGAAGCCGGCGCCTTCCGCGACCATGATGCCCCATTCCGCCGTCGGCGGCCGCACGCCGAGGCCGATGAACGACAGGCCGGCGGCATTGAGGATCGCGTAACCCATGGTCAGCGACATCTGCACGATCATGATCGGCATGATGTTGGGCAGGATGTGCACCAGCAGAATCCGGAACTCGCCATTGCCCGACAGCCGCGCCGCCTGCACGAAGCCGGCGTTGCGCCGGACATTGGCCTCGGCGCGGGCGACGCGGGCATAGAGCGGGAAATTCACGATCGCGGTCGCGATGATGATGTTCTGCACGGTATTGCCGAGCGCGGCGACGATGCCCATCGCCAGCACGAACAGCGGAAACGCCATGATGGTGTCGGCGATGCGGCCGACGATGCGGTCGGTCCAGCCACCGAAATAGCCGCCGGCGATACCGGCAAGGCCGCCCATCAGGAACACCAGCGCCACGGAAGCCACCGCGATGAACACATCCAGCCGTGTGGCCACGATGACGCGGCTGAAAATATCGCGGCCCAATTGATCGGTGCCGAACCAGTGCGCCGCCGACGGCGCCTTCAATGCCGCTGACGTGTCGCTGGCGAGCGGATCGTAGGGCACGATATAGGGCCCGAACACGGCGGCGAACAGGATCACGATCAACAGGGCGAAGGCGAAGGCGGTGACGCGGTTCTCGCCGAGCACATAGCGGGTGTGTTCGAAGATCGCTGTTAGTCCCGAGGTTCGCGCGGGACCGGCGGGTTCAACGGCAGGCGCAACGGTGCTCATGCTTATTACCCCTCCAACCTCACGCGCGGATCAATCACGCCGTACAGAATGTCGATGATCAGATTGAGCAGCACGTACATGACCGCCATGGTCAGCACGAAACCCTGCACCGGCGCGAAGTCCGACGAGATCAGGGCTTCGACCGCATAGGAGCCGATGCCGGGCCAGGCGAAGACTTTCTCCACCAGCACGTTGGCCCCGAGCAGGAACGAGAACACCATGCTGAGCGTGGTGATCACGGGCAGCATCGCATTGCGGAAAGCATAGGTAACGATCACGGTGCCCGGCGACAGGCCGCTGGCGCGCGCCGTGCGGACGAAATCCGAGGCCAGCACCGCCAGCATCGAGGCCCGCGTCATGCGTGCGATCGGGGCCAGCGAAAAGATCGCCAGCGTCGTTGCGGGGAGGATCAGCTGGCTCAGCGCGGAACGAAACGCCTCGAAATCGCGCGCGATCAACGTGTCGATCAGATAAAACCCGGTCACTGTCGGCGGCGCGCTGTAGAACACATCGAGCCGGCCGAGCGGCGCCGGCGACCAGCCGAGCCGGAAATAGAAGATGTAGACCAGCACCAGGCCGGTAAAGAACACCGGCAGTGATACTCCGGCCGTCGTCGTTATCCGGCAGAGGTGGTCGATCCACGAGCCGGGCCGGGTGGCGGCCAGCACGCCGAGCGGGATCGCGATCACGATGGAAACGAACAGGCCGAGCAGCGTCAGCTCGGCGGAAGCCGGCAGGCGATTGCGGATTTCGGCGGCGACGGGCTGGCCGGTGGTCAGCGAATTGCCGAAATCGCCATGGGCGAGATCGTTGGTGTAACGGAAGAACTGTTCGATCAGCGGCTTGTCGAGGCCGAGTTTTTTCCGGATCTGCTCGACCGCCTCCTTGGTCGCGGCGGGCCCGGCAAAATACGCGGCGGGGTCGCCGGGCAGCGCCCGCGTCAGCAGGAACGTCACGATCACGACCCCGATCAGCGACGGGATCGCAAACATCAGCCGCTTGCCGATCATGGTCAGCATGGCGGATTACGCCTTCACCAGCGCACGATAATCGAGACGGCGGTGGAACCAGTATTGATAGCCCGAGATGTTCTTCTGCATCGCGACGTTGACGAAGGGCTGATACAGCGGAATCCGCGGGATGTCCTTGTAGGCGAGATCGACGAAGCCCTTCACGTCGCTGTCGTAGGCCGCCTTGTCGCCGGTCGAGGCCGCGTTGCGCGCGCCGTCGATCAGCTTGTCCATCTCCGGCGACTTGTAGCTCATGGTGTTGAAGACGGAATTGTTGCCGTGATAGCACCAGTAGAAGAAGTATTCGGGGTAATCGAGCCAGCCCGAGAACACGTTGGTGTAGAGCGGCATTTCCTTCTTGTTCAACTCGGTGCGCCAGTTGGCGCCAGGGATCTTGTTGATCGTGGCCTTGATGCCGATCTGGGCGAGACTCTCCTGCACCAGCACGCAGAGCGGCTCGTTGACCCCGGCGAAGTTGAGGTCGAACGAGATGGTGGTATCGAAACCGCTGGCATAGCCGGCTTCCGCGAGCAGCGCTTTCGCCTTGGCCATATCGGTGGAATATTTGGTCGGCTGCGGCCACGCCACTTCGATGACCTTGTCGGCGGGCGCGCCGAACATCGGATTGGCGAGGCCGAACAGCACGACATCCATGATTTTCTGATAAGGCAGCGCGTAGGCGATCGCCTGGCGCACCTTGGGATTGTCGAACGGCGGCTTGGTGACGTTCATGCCGATATACTGGATGCCGTTGGAGAACGGCAACGACACCACGTTGAGCTTGCCGTTGGCCTTCATCTCCTGGAAATCCTTGAACGGCAGTTCATAGGAGATGTCGGCGTCGCCGCGCTCCAGCAGCGCGCGACGGTTGCCGGCCTGCGGCACCATGCGCCAGATCACGCGCTTGATCTTCGGCAGGGGGCCACCGACCCAGGCGTCGTTGCGCTCCATGATGACTTCGGTGCCGGCGGTCCACTTCGACAGCTTGTAGGCGCCCGAGCCCGCGGTCTGCTGTTTTGTATACTCGAGGCCCCAGGGGTCCTTCTCGGAGGCGTTCTTCTTAACGAGCTCCGAATTGACGATGCAGGGCACGATGACTGCGAGATCGGGGATCGTCAGGCGGTCCTTCTTGACGAAGTCCACCCGCAGCGTGTTGTCATCGACGACAACGAACTGCTCGGGCTTGGTCAGCGAGCCTGCGCTCATCTGGAAGGTCGGGAAGCCGCCGACCGAGACCGCGCGATCGAGCGACCATTTGACGTCCTTGGCCGCGACCGGCGTGCCGTCATGAAATTTCGCGTTCTTCTTCAGCTTGAAGGTCACCGACATGTCGTCGATCTTCATGTCGTCGGCGAGTTCGCCCCTGAACTTGTCGCGGTCGTAATACGGCACGCCGCCGGGACCGCTCTTCATCTCGTGGGTGATCAGGCGGTCGTAGCAATTCCACGACACTTCGTAGCCGGGCACGTTGGTGCCGACGCCATGGATGTCGAGGTTGTTGGGACCGCCTTCCGAGACGATCAGAAGCGTCTCCGACCGCGCGTCAGCCCTGGCGGGAGAGAAAATGGCTGGCGCCGGCACCAGCGCGCCCGCGGCAACCCCGGTGACGGATTTGAGGAAATCGCGACGCTTCATGTGATGCTCCAACGCCTGAGGGAACGGCTTTGGAACTGGGAATCGCAAGGTTCGTGCCAAACCTTAATGAAGAGCTAATCTTCCTCTATGTGATTGATATTACATAGAAATATTGAATATCTGGTGGAATCGGCTTTACGGAAACGCCGCCTCAAATTGCATACAAAGAGGCAGATTTGCTCACCTATTATGCAAATATTTTGCGCGCCTCTTTGATGTGCGATTTGGTCGCACCCGTCAGACCGGCCAAACCAGGTCCTGCAATTCGGAGAGGTTGCCGACCTTGTCTTGCCAGTCTTCGATGCAGATATGCCGGACCGGATCGCTGGCCCGATGCAACAGCATCAGCGCCATCAGCCGCCGTTTCATGGCCGGATTGATGTCGGCGGGTACGTATCCGAACCCTTCGAACAGGCTGCACATCCGCCGCGGGTTTCCCGCGGCCATGAACGCGCTCGGACCGAGCAGGTCATATTCGCCCCAGCCGGTCATCACGTCGCCGAAATCAAACAGCCCCGACAGGCGCCATCCGGTCCTCTCCCGGCGCAACAGGAAGTTCTCCGGAATGTATTCGCCGGTCAGGATGACCGGCGGCTTGTCCAGCGGAATAAGCGTCGCGGCATCGCGCAGGATGTCGTCGAAACCATCGAGAAACTTCTCCGACATTCCGAGGCGCTCGTGCCGGGCGCGGCAGCCCTCGATTTGCCTGGATATGAACCGGTCCCATTGCGGCTCGATGTTTGCGAGTTCACCGAGCGGGGCGCGCTGCACTTCGGCGATAACAGCGCCGATCTGCCCAAGCACGCGTTGCTTCTGGTCTTCAGGCAGCATCGGCCAGACCTCGGAGCCGACGACACCATGCAGCCGCGTGATGATGAGATAGGGCCAGCCGTCGCGCTCGCCCTCGAACAGGATTTCCGGAATCGGGATGCTCAATTGTCCGCGTAACTGCCTCAGCGAAGCGCGCTCGGAGACAAACTGGCCGCGAAGCATCGGCGGAAAGAGCTTCAGGATCAGTTCATCGCCGAGGCCGACGACAAGGTTGGTACCAGTCGCGAAAACATGCGGCGCCGCCGGCTTCAAGCCATGGCCATGCGCAATGTCTGCTACCACCGGGAGCCATCGGGACTGGTCGATACGCCAGGCGTGGAAAGCTTGAAAATCGGAAAGAACTGGCAGAGCTGACATCATGATGCGCGAAACTTTGTCCCCCGTCATTCCGGGATGGTCCGAAGGACCAGACCTGGAATCTCGAGATTCCGGGTTCACGCTTCGCGTGCCCCGGAATGACGAACTACCTGTCCGGATTCGCCCGCTCGAACTGGCGCAGCAGACGGTTGCCGCGCTCGGCGGCGAGGTCGAGGGCGGCTTGCGCGGTTCGCTTGCCGCTGAAGACCTGCTCCAGTTCCTCGTCGATCGCGTCGCGGATCAGCACGAACGAGCCAAGCCGGATTCCCTTGGAGTGCTCGGTCGGCGGCTTCAAGGTCATCTGCTCGATCGAGATCGCCGCTCCCGGATTGCGATCATAGAACCCCTGCGCACGTGAGAGATCGAAGGCGGCGCGGGTGATCGGCAGATAGCCGGTGTTCTGGTGCCAGGCCGCCTGCACTTCCGGCTTCGACAGAAACGCGAAAAACTTCGCGACCCCGGTATATTCAGCACTTGGCCGGGCCCGCAGCACCCATAAGGTCGCGCCGCCGATGATGGTGTTCTGCGGCGCGCCGTTGACGTCGGGGTAATACGGCATCAGTCCGTAGCCGACCTCGAATTTCGAATTGGCCTTGATGTCGGCGCGGGTCGCCGACGAGCCGATGAAGATTCCGCACTCGCCCTTCTGGAAGCGCGGTTCGGCCGACTGGCCGCGGCCGCTATAGTCGTACACTTTCGTAGCCTGCCATTCCGCCAGCTGCGTGACGTGGCGCACCACGGTCGGGTTGTTGAAGGTCAGCTCGGCGTCGAGACCGCCAAACCCGTTGCCCTTGGTCGCCAGCGGCAGGTTATGGAATGCCGAAAAATTCTCGACATTGATCCAGGAAGGCCAGGAGGTGGTCAGGCCGCAGACCGCGCCCGCCGCGCGCAGTTTCTTCGCCGCGGCCCCAACCTCGGGCCAGGTCTTCGGTGCCACTTCGGGATCGAGACCGGCGGCACGGAAGAGGTCCTTGTTGTAGTAGAGGATCGGTGTCGAGGCGTTGAACGGGAAAGACAGCATGTTGCCGGCGACGTCGGAATAATAGCCGGCGACAGCTGGCAGATAGGCCGCCGGCGAGAACGGCTCCGACTGGTCGCGCATCAACTCGAACACCGGATAGATCGCGCCCTTTGCCGCCATCATAGTCGCGGTCGCGATCTCGTTGACCTGAACGATGGCGGGCTGGCTGCGCGAACGGAAGGCGAAAATCGCCGCCGTCACCGTTTCGGTGTAATTGCCCTTGTAGGTCGGAACGATCCGGTAGTCCGATTGCGAGGCGTTGAAATCGGTCGCGAGCTTCTCCAGCTGCTTGCCGAGTTCACCCGACATCGCGTGCCACCACATGATCTCGGTGGTCGCCTGCGCCGGAGATACCAGCACGGTGAGTGCGAGCGCGACGAACTGAAACAACCTCAAGACCGATTTCACCGATGAATCACTTTGCCAAAACCGCTTGTCAGGACCGCAATCAAATCTGCGCGCTGCGCCCTCATAGATGCCCGCGCCCGCCGATTCAATCCACTACCGCCGTCGCACCGCACAATTAACGATTGAAGCGGCTCCGGATAGCCAAGTGTGGGTGCTTTCTGCTAAAAAAATATTGAACCTTTTCTTCCCGCCGCAGACTTCTTCACAAGGGGATTTGTTGCCTGTGTATCGCCGCGCCGACCTTTCGCGGATCATAATGCTTGTTCTGGCGTTGTTCCTGACAGCGGCCGCAACGAGCGTTTTTGCGCGCGAATTTCGCGCCGCCGATACCCAGAACGAGAGTTATCCGACCGTGCAGGCGCTGCACTACATGGGCAGCCTGGTTGCGGAACGCACCGGCGGCCGCCACGCGATCAAGGTGTTCCATTCGCGCCAGCTCGGCGAGGAAAAGGAAACCCTAGAGCAGACCCGCGCAGGCGCCATCGATATCAATCGTACCAACGTCGCATTGATCGGGACCATGGTGCCGGCGATGAATGTGCTGGCGATGCCGTTTCTGTTCCGCTCCATCGAGCATTTGCAGAAGGTGCTGGATGGTCCGATCGGCAGCGAGATCCTGGACAGCTTCGAACCTTACGGCTTCGTCGGCCTCGCGTTCTACGATTCCGGCGCCCGTTCGATCTACAACCACGTCCGCCCGGTCACCTCGATGGCCGACCTCAAGGGCTTGCGGATTCGGGTACAGCAATCCGAGCAGATGGTCGAGATGATCCGCTCGCTCGGCGCCGATCCGGTCGCACTGCCCTACGGTCAGGTGCTGACCGGACTCTCGACCAAATTGATCGACGGCGCGGAGAATAACTGGCCGTCCTTTGTCACCACCGATCACTACAAATTCGCCGGCTTCTACACCCTCACGGAACATACGATGAGCCCGGAAGTGCTTGTCATGTCGAAAAAGGCGTGGTCTGGCCTGTCGCCCGAGGACCAGAAGGTCTTCCGCGAAGCCGCCATGCGTTCGAGCCGATTCATGCGCGAGAAATGGCGCGATCTCGAAGAGCGCTCGCGCAAGCAGGCGGAAGACGCCGGCGTCAAGATCGTCAGCGATTTCGACCGCAAGCCGCTCGAGGCGGCGATGGCGGGGATTTACACCAAGGCGCAGCAAGACCCCGCGATGGCGCAGCTCATCGAACGAATTCGTGGGGTGCAGTGAGTTGGCCGCAACTTCGCAACAGGACGGATCAGTGGAACGGCCGGCGAGCCTCGCCGCACGCGGCCGTATTCGCATCGTCCAGGTGCTGCGCGCGGTCCCGATCCGCTGGCGCATCCTGTCGATCGCGGCCTTGAACTCCGCCGTGGTCGTGGTGCTCGCCGCGCTGATATGGAACGGCGCCAAGGTGCTCGGTTCGGCCTGGGAAGATGTCCGCCACGTCAGGGAATCCGACAAGATCCTGGCGCTGCTCGAAAGCGAAACCAGCCGGCTGCAGAACCTGATCCATCGCTACATCAACCAGCCGAGCCCGGAACTGTTCGCGGAAATCCTGCTGCTGCGCGAAGCCGTGCTCGGCACGCTGACCAACCGCGCCTCAAACGACCCGATGCTTTCGGGCTCGGTGGAGCAGCTCGAGCAGGTCACCGACCGTTTCCTCAACGGTTTCGGCGAACTGCGTGCGGTGCAGGCGACGATCTCTAAAACCTACGAGCAACAGGTGCTGGGCCCGGCCAGGGACATGGCCGGGCTCTATTCAATCATCGAGGGCGCCACCGGGCACCGCGATGCGCTGATCTGGCCGTCGCTCGGAAAATCCCGCGAGGCGTTTACCGGGATGCTGGTCGCCGCCAACGCCTATTACCTTTCGCTGGCGTCGGCGTCGGCCGAGGACGCCCGCCGCAATACCGAGACGATCGAAAAGACCATCCCTGTCATGTCCGACCTCGCCGACAATGATTTGCAGCGCATGGCGCTGACGCGGCTGCATGCGAAGACCCTGGCGTTGCGCGAGGGACTGGCGAAGCTGACCGAGCAGCTTGCGATCCGGACCGAATTGTTGCGCAACACCATCGACGCCAGCCAGGCCGATGCGATCGGCGTGATCGACGGCCTGTCCGTAAAGATGCGCCAGCGCGAGCAAAAGGCGCAGGAAACCTTCGACCGCACGCTGGCGGGCATTTCACGCCGGGTGCTGTCGATCGCCGTGATCTTCCTCGGCATCATCCTGTCCGCGGGTGTCCTGATCGCGCTCTCGATCCGGCTGCCGCTGCAGCAGATCATGGCGTCGATGCACGCGATCACCTCGGGCAATTACGATCGCGCCGTGCAGGGCACGTCAGCCAAGGACGAGGTCGGCGCGATGGCGCGCGCAGTGGAGGTGTTCCGCGAAAACGCCATCGCCAAACGCAAGACCGAGGACGAGCTGCGCGCGTCGAAGGAAAAGGCCGAGGGCGCGCTGCTCGAGCTCAATGCCGCCCAGCAGAACCTGATCGACGCCGAACGGCTGGCGGCGCTGGGCGGCCTGGTCGCCGGCGTCGCCCACGAGGTCAACAACCCGATCGGCATCAGCCTGACGGTGGCATCGAGCTTCGCGCGCCGCGCTGATATCTTCGAGACCGAGCTGCGCACCGAGCCGCTGCGCCGCTCCAAGCTCGACGAGTTCGTCAAGAGCTCGCGCGACGCCGCCGGGCAATTGGTGGCCAATCTGCACCGTGCCGGCGAACTGATCCAGTCGTTCAAGCAGGTGGCAGTGGATCGCTCCCATGCCGAGCGCCGGCAATTCAGCCTCAGCGAGGCCACCGACCAGATCGTCGCAAGCCTGCGCCCGGTGTTGAAGAAGGCGACAATTACGCTGTCCGTCGACGTGCCGGAGGGTCTGTTGATCGACGGCTATCCCGGCTCCTATGGCCAGATCTTAACCAATCTTTTCCTCAACGCAGCCAATCATGCCTTCGCCGACGGCCGTTCCGGGGCCATCTCGCTTTCGGCACGGCCCCGCGGCAGTGACGATGTCGAAATCATTTTTGCCGATAATGGGGCCGGAATGACGCCGGACGTCCAGCGGCAGGCGTTCGATCCGTTCTTTACCACGCGCCGCAACGAGGGCGGTACCGGACTGGGCTTGCATATCGTCTATAATCTTGTCACTCAACAGCTCGGCGGCCGGATGATGCTGGAGTCAAGGCTAGGACAAGGCACCACTTTCCGCATTATCATGCCCAGGGTCGCCAAGGGAATCGTAACCAGCGGACCCACGATCACAGACGCAGCAGCCGACGGAACCCCTCAATGGCCGAACAGGACGATGTCCTCCACCTGATCGACGATTCCGAAACCGCCCCGGATGATTCGTCTGTACGCAAATGGAAGATCGCCGTCATCGACGACGATCAGGCGGTGCATGAAGGCACCCGGTTTGCCCTGAGCGACTACAACCTCCACGGCGCCACGCTGGAAATCCTCTCCGCCTATTCCGCGGCTGAAGGCCGCGTCCTGATGCGCGACAATCCCGATATCGCCGCCGTGCTGCTCGACGTCATCATGGAAACCGACGTCGCCGGCCTCGACCTCGTCGAGTACATCCGCAACGACATCAAGAACGAGACCGTCCGCATCATCCTGCGCACCGGCCAGCCCGGCCAGGCGCCGGAGCGCCGCGTCATCGTCCAGTACGACATCAACGACTACAAGGCCAAGACCGAGCTGACCGCCGACAAGCTGTTCACCTCGCTGACCGCCGCCTTGCGCAGCTATCAGCAGCTCGAGCGCATGGTGCAGACAAGGCGCGGGCTCGAAATCATCATCGACGCCGCCTCGACCCTGTACGACTTCAAATCGATGCAGCGCCTTGCCGAAGGGGTGCTGACGCAACTGGCCTCGCTGCTCAATGTCGATTGCGCCGGTATACTGGTGCTGCGCGACGACGGCGCCCCCGGCAGCGAATTCTCCGTGCTGGCGGGCTCGGGTTGCTACAGCCGCTTCATCGGCTCGACCAGTTCCAAATCGCTCGATCCGGATTTGCGGCAGATGGTGGAAGACGCCTTCACGCGCCGCAAGAACGAGTTCGCCGACCACCGCAGCGTGCTTTACCTGCGCACCGGCTCCGGCCGTGAAGTCGTGGTGCTGCTGCAGGCCGAGCGCCAGCTTTCCGACACCGACCGCGCGCTGGTCGAGATTTTCTCCAGCCGGCTGTCGATCGCGTTCGACAATGTGATCCTCTACCAGCAGTTGCATGCGGCCAATACCCAGCTCGAAGACCGCGTCGCCCAGCGCACCCGCGCGCTGATGCAGGCCAACCGCCGGCTTTCGGCGCAGTGGCTGCGGCTGCAGCGCGCCAACGGCTTCAAGAACGAAATCCTCGGCACCGTCGCCCACGACCTGAAAAACCCGCTCGGCGTGATTCTCGGCCGCACCGAAATGCTGAACGAGCTGATCAGCGCCGGCTCGCCGAAGGAAAACGTCACTGCGCAGGTCGATCACATCCGCGACGCCACCAAGCGCCTGACCTCGATGGTCGATCATCTGATTTCGGACGCAATGGCTGATGCCTTCGACATTACCATCCGCCGCGAGCCGGTCGACGTCGGCGCCCTGGTGGCCGAAGTCACCGACGCCAATCTGCCCTCGGCCGTGAACAAGCAGCAGACCATCAGCGTCTCCGCGCCGCCGAATTTCGTCACCATGTGTGACGTCGACCGGATCCGCGAGGCGATCGACAATCTGGTCAGCAATGCCATCAAATATTCACCGATCGGCGGCAAGATCACCGTGGGCGTTACCCATGAGGGTGACAACACCGTGGTGCGGATCACGGATGAGGGCGCGGGCCTGTCGCCCGAGGATCTCGGCCGGCTGTTCGGCCGCTTCCAGCGGCTGTCGGCCAAACCGACCGCGGGCGAAAGCTCGACCGGCCTCGGTCTATCGATCGTCAAACGCATTATAGACATGCATGGCGGCCATGTGACCGCGGATAGCCCCGGCCCCGGACAGGGGTCAACGTTTACGGTTACACTGCCTGCAGCAGAGACATCATGAGCCAGAGCCAGCACATCATCATCGTCGACGACGAGGCGCCGGCCCGCGAAATGGTCGGCGATTACCTCAAGATGCACGGTTTCGCCGTGACGCTATGCGACGGCGGCAAGAGCCTGCGCGGCGTGATCGAAACCAATGTGCCCGACCTCGTCGTGCTCGACCTCAACATGCCAGAGGAAGACGGGCTCTCGATCATCCGTGACCTGAAGAGCCGCATCAATGTCCCCGTCATCATGCTGACGGCGACCGCCAGCCCGATCGACCGCGTCGTCGGCCTCGAGCTTGGCGCCGACGATTACATCGCAAAGCCCTGCGAGCTGCGCGAATTGATGGCGCGCATCCGCTCGGTGCTGCGCCGCAGTGCGCCGGTCAAGGCTGCTGCGCCCGAGGCCGCCGGCGCCAAGGTGGAAAAGGAACAACTGGTGCGTTTCGGCACCAAATGGCTCGATCTCGAAGCCCAGGCGCTGCGCGACGACGAAGGTAACGAGCATCCGCTGACCGCGTCCGAATTCGGCCTGTTGAAAGTGTTCGCGGCCAATCCAAAGCGGGTGCTGTCGCGCGAGCGGCTGCTGGAGCTGGCGAATGCGCGCGACGCCGAAGCCTTCGACCGTGCGGTCGACCTCCGCATCATGCGGATCCGGCGCAAGATCGAGATCGACCCGACCAAGCCGGCCGTCATTCGCACCATCCGCGGCGGCGGCTATCTGTTCTCGCCGACCGGCGAGAAGGGTTAGCTGCTAGGGCCGATGTCGTCCCTGCGAACGCAGGGACCCATACGCCGCGGCGGTCATTTTACGCGCAATAGTAACTACCTCGTCAAACAACAACCCCCTGTGGCTATGGGTCCCTGCTTTCGCAGGGACGACGAAGATTTGTGGCACGCGGAACGATTTTCGATCTGAAATCCTCCTATTTTCCGCACATTGAAATTATTACCGTTTTCGTCCCGAATGTTTCGTCGCGGCGGCTGCGACGAAACAATTCTCCCCGGCACGAAACCATTTTCCCCCTTCGGTGCAGACATCCCGAAACGTTGATTAATTAGAAATCTCCCAACGACACGCCGCCAAGCGGCGAACTGGGAGTTTGTCATGCCGAACGTGATTGCCATCAACGCTGCAGCCCGCAAGCACATTGCCGATGCCCGCGCGACATCGGACGAATCGCTGCTGGAGAGCATTGCCAAAGGCGACCGCACGGCGATGCACGTGCTTTATTCCCGGCATCACGTACGGGTTTACCGCTTCATCCTGCGCATGGTGCGCGATACCACGATGGCGGAAGACCTCGTCAGCCAGGTGTTTCTGGACGTGTGGCGCACCGCCAGCCAGTTCGAGGGCCGCTCCCAGGTTTCGACCTGGTTGCTGTCAATCGCCCGCTTCAAGGCGCTGACCGCGCTGCGCCAGCGCAAGCATGAGGACATCGATCAGGACGACGTGCTCGAGATCGCCGACGAGGCCGACACCCCGGAAGCGTCGCTCGACCGCAGCAACACCAGCGCCATCCTGCGCGCCTGTGTCGCCAAGCTGTCGCCGGCGCACCGCGAGATCATCAATCTGGTCTACTACCACGAGAAGTCGGTGGAAGAGGCCGGCGCGATCATCGGTATTCCCCAGAGCACGGTGAAGACCCGGATGTTCTATGCCCGCAAACAATTGGCCGACTTGCTTAAGGTCGCTGGCGTGGACAGCATCGCTGCATAAATAACAGCGAATTCTTAGTTAGAACGGTATTGGGAGCAGAAACCGGGTCGATTTCGAAGCCAAAGATTAAAGGCGAAGAAACAAATGAAACAATTGGCGACATCACCCGGAAAAACTCTGCCCCTATATCCATCATCAGCAACGTAACACCAACGCCGAACAGGAGAGCGAACATGCTGAAGCCGTCCTTCCGCTTTTTCATTATCCCGCTCGGCGCGGTCTGCACCCTGGCCTCGCTGTCCGCCCAGAACGTCTCGCCCCGCGCCCAGCGCGATGCCGGCTCGATGGTCGTGCGCGAACAAGTGGTCGATTGCAGCACCAAGAGCGCCGCTGAGGTCTGTGTGATCCCGGACGTCGTTCGCTAAACAAGTTTCTGACCAGCCGACCCGTTTCGACCGACCAAGCTTAACCTCCCAAGAACCTCCAACGACCCGGCCGGGATGCCCCCCGCCCGGGTCGCTCTGTATTTGGGGGTGCGATCGGCACCGCCCAGCCATCATCCAGGACTAGTTTGCAACTAATTCGCATTTGCATTATCGTCATGGCCTGACTTTATAGATTTCAAGGATCACAGGGGGAGGCCACCATGTTCATCTCGTATCGCGCAGCCATTGGCGCGTCTGTCTTGCTCGGCCTCGTCTCGGGCGCAGCGATCGCGGCCGGCGATTTGTCGCGGCAGACGCCGATCGAGGTCACCGTCGCATTGGGCTCGCCCGGCAAGCATGAATTCGTGCCCAAGCAACTGAAGTTCGAGACCGGCAAGCTCTACAAACTGGTCCTGCGCAACGACAGCAACGATCCGCATTACTTCACCTCGCACGCCTTCTCGCAGATGGTGTGGACACGCAAGGCGCAGGTTACGCAGCAGCGCGACGGCAAGACCGTGACGCTCGCCGAGTTCAAGGGCGCGATGCGCGAGATCGAAGTCTATCCGGGACAATCCGCCGAATGGTGGCTGGTGCCGGTCGCCGCCGGCCGCGCCACCGACCTGCGCTGCGACATCAAGGGCGCCGACGGCAAGACCCACGCCGATCTCGGCATGACCGGCGAGATCGTGATCGAGTAATGTTGCACTTTTGCTTGACGCGATCGAGCCGCTCATGATGCTTGCCGCTGACAATGGATGCTGCGGCAAACCCGGATGAAGTTCGGCTGCGCAAGGGATCCTCGCTCAGGGAACGGTTTGTCCAGGCGGGCTCCGGCGCTGCAATTCTTCTGATTATTGTCCCGGGCCTGCTTACCTGGGCCTCGGGCGGCCGACCATTCATTCCTGCACTCTGGGTCGTGCCGCTCGGATTGTTCCTGATCGGCGTTGCCGCACTTGAATGCAATGTGGCCTGGATCATCACGCAAGACGGCATCCTGATCGGCGAGCAGCGTCCGCTTGGCCGGGTGCACAAGCGAATGATAAGCAATCACGACATCGCAGAGGTTCGCGTCCGCAAGAACAGGTTCAGCTATCCCGCGAGTTTCAGCCTGGTGTGCAGGCTGGCCTCAGGGGGTGTCTTAATCTCGCCACCGCTGCCGGACATCACGCGCGTCAACGAAACCGCCGCAATTGTTACGGGATTGCTCGGTTGTCCCGATGCCGCGCCCATCGACAACCCGCTCGAGGCCGGCAACGCCGAGATCACCCTTGGCTCGCCGGTCAACCCCGATCTGGGCCGCGTGATTCGAATAGCCGTGCCGGTTGTGGCCGGCCTGTGCGCTCTGCCATTCCTCATCGCATTCTGGATCGGTGAGTGGGAGATGGCGCTCGGACTGCTCTTGCCGCTCGGCTTTCTCGCTGCCTTTGCACTCTACCGCTACGCGCACCGATTCGCCGGCGCGTGCTGGATCATTCGGCAGGGCGAGATCCGTGTCGAGCGGATTGCGTTAAGCGGCAAACCATCCGCCGAGACGATCCAAGCAGGTGACGTCGCAGCAATCGAGGTCGACGAGCCCGATTCCAAGGACCGGACCTGCACCATCAGCGTTCGGCTGCACACAGGCCAGACCTTCTGCAGCCCGACAAAGCACGACCAAAATGCGGCACGCGCCGTGCGCGCAGAAATCATTCGGCGACTCAATGCTCCTCCGGATGCCGGAACACCGACTAGATAGCGGGCCTCTGCTGCAAAAGGCGCGGTACTGTTATCGCATCCGGCATGATAGGATTGACGCAGGTTAGCTGCGACAGGTGGTGCCGATGTTCGAAGGCTGGGATGCCGTTGTATTGGCCCGGGCGCAGTTTGCCTTCACGATGTCGTTCCACATCGTATTTCCCGCCTTTTCGATCGGGCTCGCCAGTTATCTCGCGGTGCTTGAAGCGCTGTGGCTGTGGACCGGGCGCGAAGTTTTCATTAATCTGTTCAATTACTGGCTGAAAATTTTCGCCGTCGCTTTCGGCATGGGCGTGGTGTCGGGCATCGTGATGTCCTACCAGTTCGGCACCAACTGGTCGGCCTTTTCGGACAAGACTGGTCCCGTGATCGGCCCGCTGATGGCCTATGAGGTGCTGACCGCGTTCTTCCTCGAGGCGGGCTTCCTCGGCGTGATGTTGTTCGGTCTCGATCGCGTCGGCCCAAAACTGCATTTTTTCGCAACCTTGATGGTTGCGGTCGGCACGCTGATTTCGGCGTTCTGGATTCTGTCCGCCAATTCCTGGATGCAGACGCCCACAGGTCACGCCCTCAATGCCGAAGGCCAGTTCATCGCCGTCGACTGGTTCAAGGTGATCTTCAATCCGTCGTTCCCTTACCGGCTCGTGCATATGGTGCTGGCGGCGTACCTGACCACCGCGTTGGTGGTCGGCGCGGTCGGCGCCTGGCATCTACTGCGCGACCCGCATCTGGCCGGCCCGCGCGTGATGTTCTCGATGGCAATGTGGATGGCGACGATCGTCGCCCCGCTCCAGATCCTCGCCGGCGACCAGCACGGGCTCAACACGCTGGAGCATCAGCCGGTGAAGATCATGGCGATGGAAGGCCATTTCCAGAGCCACCAACACGGCGCGCCGCTGATTCTGTTCGGCTGGCCCAATCAGGCCGCCGGCAAGATGGATTACGCGATCGAAGTCCCCAAACTGGGCTCGCTGATCCTCAAACATTCCCTCGACGCGCCGATGGCCGGCCTCGACACCGTGCCGCGTGAAAACTGGCCGCCGGTGCCGATCACCTTCTGGTCGTTCAGAATCATGGTCGGCATGGGATTGCTGATGGTGGGGCTCGGCCTGCTCAGCCTGCTGATGCGCTTCCGCGGCACGCTGTACAACTCACGCCTGCTGCACATGTTTGCGGTCGCGATGGCCCCGTCGGGCTTCATCGCCGTGCTGGCGGGCTGGATCACCACCGAGACCGGGCGTCAGCCATACACGGTGTATGGTTTGCTGCGAACCGTGGATTCGGCGTCGCCGCTGGCGGCGCCCGCGGTCGCCTCGTCGTTGATCGCCTTCATCATCGTCTATTTCGTGGTGTTCACCGCCGGCGTGATCTACCTCCTGCGCCTCATGGCGCAGCCGCCGCATCACGGCGAGGAAGGTCCGCGCAGCGACGTCCCGGCGCGTGCCGCCGGCATCACGCCGGCCGCCGGTGCTGTCGCCGAGGGAGCCGCGCGATGATCCCCATTGACCTCCCGACCATCTGGGCCTTCATCATCGCCTTTGCGGTGTTCGTCTATGTCGTGATGGACGGCTTCGATCTCGGCCTCGGCATCCTGTTTCCGCTGTTCCCGAAGAAGGAAGACCGCGACGTCATCATGAACAGTGTCGCCCCGGTCTGGGACGGCAACGAGACCTGGCTGGTGCTTGGCGGCGGCGGCCTGATGGCGGCGTTCCCGCTGGCCTATGCCGTGCTGATGCCGGCGCTCTACACGCCGATGATCGTGATGCTGCTCGGACTGGTATTCCGCGGCGTCGCCTTTGAGTTCCGCTGGCGCACCACGCGCGAACGCAACCGCTGGGACATTGCGTTTGCCGGCGGATCGCTGCTGGCGACGCTGGCGCAGGGCATTGCGCTCGGCGCCATCCTGCAGGGCATTCATGTCTCGGGGCGACAATATGCCGGCGGCTGGTGGGATTGGCTGACGCCGTTCAGCATCCTCACCGGCGTCGCGCTCGTGATCGGCTATGCGCTGCTCGGCTCGACCTGGCTGGTCATGAAGACCGAAGGCGAATTGCGCGACCGCGCCTATCATCTGAGCTGGCTGCTGCTGGTCGCGATGCTGTGCGCCATCGGCATCGTCAGCATTGCAACGCCGTTCCTGCATGTGCAGTACACCCATCGCTGGTTCGCCTGGCCCAACATCATCCTCACCGCGCCGGTGCCGGTAGCGGTGGCCGCCGTCACCGTGATGTTGCTGCGCAGCCTCGCCAACAAGTATGACTACCAGCCGTTCTTCCTGACGCTGGCGCTGTTCGCGCTTTCCTATGCCGGGCTCGGCATCAGCATGTATCCCTATATCGTGCCACAGAGCATCACGATCTGGCAGGCGGCCTCGCCCGCAAACAGCCAGCTCTTCATGCTGGTCGGCGTCGCGATTCTCATACCGCTGATCCTCGGCTATACCGCATGGGCCTATTGGGTGTTCCGCGGCAAGGTCAAAGCCGGAAGCGGCTATCACTGATGACCAAGGGGTTTTCCAGCGAGAAAAGCTCGAGCGAGCCGACACTGCGGCCGCTGACGCAGCGCCTGCTTTGGTTTGCCGCGCTGTGGCTGGGAGGCGTCGGCACGGTGACGCTGATCTCCTACGGCCTGCGGCTCTGGATCGCGCCGAAATGAGGCCTTTGTCACAATCACCGGCGATTGTGATGTCAGAAAATAGAAGCCATTCCAGCAAGATACCGGCCCTGCCGCCCTAAACTTGCCATCAAGCTGGCCCTGAGATTTGATAGTTCCGCTGATTTGGCCAAAGCGCGCTAGTCATCGCGCTTTGGTATCTTTATTTGCGCATGATCTTTTCGGAAAACCGCTTCACACTTTTCCGGATCATGCTTTAGAACGCCAACCAATTGGCCAACGCGCCAACAAGGAGAGCTCCGCAATGACGAAGTTTCGGCACCTGATCTGGATGATGATCGCAACGAGCGGTCTGATCCTTTCAGCCTCGCAGAGCAATGCGCAGCTGCGCCAGCCCGATGTGGGTGACCAGCCGGGGCTGGTCGCCGACGAATCCGTCCAGCTCGATCCGCAGTTCAGGAAGACGGCGGTGCTCTACCGCACCAACGAAGCGCCGGGCACCATCATCGTGGTCACGGCCGAACGTCATCTCTATTTGATCCAGGGCGGCGGCCGCGCGCTGCGCTACGGCATCGGCGTCGGCCGCGAAGGTTTCACGTGGCAGGGACTGGTCAACATCACGCAAAAGAAGGAATGGCCGGATTGGACGCCACCGCCGGAAATGATTCAACGCCAGCCCTATCTGCCGCGCTTCATGGCCGGCGGCCCGGGTAACCCGCTCGGTGCGCGGGCGATGTATCTCGGCACCACCGTCTACCGCATTCACGGCACCAACCGCCCCGACACCATCGGCACCGCCGTCTCCTCCGGCTGCTTCCGGCTCGTCAACGCCGACGTCGCCGATCTCTATGAGCGCGTCCCTGTTGGCACCAAGGTGATCATCCGGCAAAAGCCCGAACTGTAATTGCGACGGCACCGTCTCTTCCGCAGATCCATTTCCCTGAAATTGGTGAGTTAAAAAATGCTACGTACATTTCGAGGCGGCCTCCTCATTGGGCTGGCGGTCGCAATCGCGGTCGCGGCTGGCGCAATCACATACGAACGCTATGACACCAAGACTCTGAAGCGGACGCTCAAGCGCGGCGAACTGCTGTGCGGGGTCAACAAGGGCCTGCCCGGCTTCTCGATCCCCGACGATAAGGGAGACTGGACCGGCTTCGACGTCGATTTCTGCCGCGCGGTGGCGGCGGCGATCTTCGACGATCCCAAGAAGGCGAAGTTCATTCCCCTCGACGCCAGCGAGCGGTTCAAGGAGCTGTCGAGCCGCAAGGTCGACATTCTCTCGCGCAACTCCACCTGGAGCATGTCGCGCGAGGTCAACAACGCGCTCTATTTCCCGGCCGTCGCCTATTATGACGGTGAAGGCTTCATGCTGCCGGCCTCGCGCAAGATCGATTCCGGGCTGGACCTGAACAACAGCAAGATCTGCGTGCAGGACGGCACCACCACGGTGCTCAACGTCGCGGATTATTTCCGTGCCAACAACATGAAATACACGGAGATGAAATTCGCCAAGCTGGAGGATGTCGTCAAAGCCTATAACGAGGGCAAGTGCGACACCCTGACCGCCGACGTCTCCCAGCTCTACGCGCTGCGCCTCAACCTCAGCAAGCCGGACGATCACACCATTCTGCCCGACGTCATCTCGAAGGAGCCGCTGGCGCCCGTGGTGCGGCAGCGCGACGACGATTGGATGATGATCGTGAAGTGGACGCTGTACGCGATGATCAACGCCGAGGAGCTCGGCATCACCTCCAAGAACATCGACGACGCGCTGAAGTCGAAAAAGCCCGATGTGATGCGGCTGGTCGGCACCGAAGGCGCCTATGGCGAAGACCTCGGCCTTTCCAAGGACTGGGCCGCCCGCATCATCCGCCATGTCGGCAATTACGGCGAGATCTATGACCGCAATGTCGGCGCCGAATCCAAGCTGAAGATCCCGCGCGGCCTGAACTCGCTCTGGAGCAACGGCGGCATCCAGTACGCCCCGCCAATCAGGTGACGGCCGATAAGGCCGTCATCCCGGGGCGCGCTTAGCGCGAACCCGGGATCTCGAGATTCCGGGTCTGGTGCTAACGCACCATCCCGGAATGACAGTCTCCGTAAGGATTCGTCATTGCGAGGAGCAAAGCGACGAAGCAATCCATTCTTGTTTCGTCGCGATATGGATTGCTTCGCTTCGCTCGCAATGACGGGGATAGAGCTCAATAACTCTTCATCCGCGCCAATTGATCGGCGTGGTAGTTGCTGTCGCCGAACAATTCCTGACAGACCCGCGCGCGCTTCATGAAGAAGCCGATGTCGAACTGGTCGGTCATGCCCATGCCGCCATGCATCTGCACGCCTTCCTGCACCGCCCGCGTCGCGGTGGTCCCGGCGCGTGCCTTTGCAACCGCAACCGCGGCACTGGCGTTGGCGAAATCGCCATCCAGCGTCTGCAGCGCCTTCAGCACGGCGGCGCGCGTGATCTCGATATCGATATAGAGCTCGGCGGCACGATGCTGCAGCGCCTGGAATTCGCCGATCAGCTTGCCGAACTGTTTGCGTTCTTTCAGATACGTCACGGTGCGGCCGAACACTTCCTCGCTGAGACCGACCATCTCGGAAGCCACCGCGCCGCGGCCGATATTGAGCACGCCTTCGAGCAATGCTCCGCCCTGATCGACCTCGCCGAGCACGCCGTCGGCGTTGACCTCGACATTGTCGAACTCGATGCGCGCCGCATTGTGTGAATCGACCATCGCGGTGCGTTCCACGGCAAGGCCCTTGGCCTTGGGATCGACCAGGAACAGCGTCAGCCCGTTGCGTTCGCCGGCGGAGCCAGCGGTGCGCGCCGCGACGATCAGGAGATCGGCGGTGTGGCCGTCGACCACAAAGGCTTTTGCGCCGTTCAGCTTGAAGCCGTTGCCGGAACGCACGGCCTTCAGCTTGGTCTGCAGCGGGCGATGCTTGGCGCCCTCGTCGATCGCGAGCGCCGCGAGCAGCGAGCCGTCTGAAATTTTGGGCAGATGCGCGGCCTTTTGCGCGTCACTGCCGCCACGCGTCAGTGCGGAAGCCGCCAGCACCGCGGTCGACAGGAACGGCGATGGCATCAAGGTGCGGCCGATTTCCTCCATCACCACGCCGGCCTCGACGGCGCCTAACCCGCTGCCGCCGAAATTCTCCGGCACCAGCAGGCCGGAAAAGCCCATCTCGGCAAACGCCTTCCAGAGTTCGCGGGAAAATCCCGTGGCGTCTTTGCTGTCGCGCAAACTTCGCAGATGCGACACCGGCGCCTTGTCGCTGATAAGGCCCCGCGCGCTGTCGCGCAGCATGGATTGTTCTTCGGTGAGGACGAGTGCCATGGAGAGGATTCCGAAACGCTTGTGTTGATGAACTGACTTAGGTGTTCGTCATGCCCGGGCTTGTCCCGGGCATCCACGTCTTTGGCTCGCGCAGCAAGAAAGACGTGGATGGCCGGGTCAAGCCCGGCCATGACGGTGTGGAAGGCTACGCCCCCGGCAGATCGAGGATCCGCTTGGCGACGATGCCGAGCATCACCTCTGACGTACCGCCTTCGATCGAATTGGCCTTGGTGCGCAGCCAGGCGCGCGGGCGGGCGCCGCCTTTGGAGCGTTCGCTTTCCCATTCCAGCGCGTCGACGCCGCCAGCCGACATCAGGATTTCATGGCGGCGCTTGTTGAGCTCGGTGCCGTAATATTTCATCGCCGAGGAAAACGCCGGATGCGACTGGCCGGCTTTGGCGAGATCGACCGCGCGTTCCGCTGCCGCCGACAGCGCCGCCTCGTCGATCTCGAAGGTCGAGATCTGGCCGCGCAGCATCGGATCCTCCAGCCGGCCTTGCTCGTCGCTGCCGACCGAGTCAGCGGCCACCTGGCCGAGCGGCCGGCCGACGCCGCGCTCACCCATGCCCGAGATCATCGCGCGCTCGTGCTGCAGCAGGTATTTCGCCACATCCCAGCCGCGGTTGACGGTGCCGACCACATGCGATTTCGGCACCCGCACACCATCGAAGAAGGTTTCGCAGAACGGTGAATAGCCCGAGATCAAGAGGATCGGTTTTGTCGTGACGCCCTTCGACGTCATGTCGAACAGAATGAAACTGATGCCGTCATGTTTCTTGGCGGCGCCATCGGTGCGCACCAGGCAGAAGATCCAGTCGGCGTAGTTCGCATACGACGTCCAGATCTTCTGGCCGGTGATGACGAAATCATCGCCGTCGCTCTCGGCGCGGGTCTGCAGCGAGGCGAGATCCGATCCGGCGTTCGGTTCGGAGTAACCCTGGCACCAGCGGATCAGGCCCGCGGCGATGTCAGGCAGGTGCTCCTTCTTCTGCGCCTCGTTGCCGTATTTCAACAGCGCCGGCCCGAGCATCCAGATACCAAAACTCGACAGCGGCGAACGCGCGCCCATCGCCGCCATTTCCTCGCGCAGCACCTTGTGCTCGGCGCGGTCGAGCCCTCCGCCGCCATATTCCTTTGGCCAGTCGGGCACGGTCCAGCCCTTGTCGCGCATCCGTTCGAACCAGACGCGCTGCGGTTCGGAAGAGAATTTGGCGTTGCGGCCGCCCCAGTACGTGTCGCCCTCCGAGGTCATGGGCTTGCGCATTCCCGGCGGGCAATTGGCCTCGAGCCAGGCGCGGGTTTCACGGCGGAATTGATCGGGATCGGACATGGTGCGTTTCCATATGGGGCGAGTTGAAAAGACCTTAGTCGCCGCATCGCGGAATTCAACATCTCTCTGCGCCGCGCCATGCTCGTATCGCCATAGTCACGCGCCGGGATCGGGTGTATCGCAGAGGCCGCAACGATTGAAAAACAAGAGGAAACCGACATGCGGCTGAAGTTGCTTTCGCCTGGCGAAATGAGCCCCGACCAAAAAGAAACCTACGACGAGTCGATTGCCGGCAAGCGCGGCGCGCCGCCGGCGCCGATGATGGCCTGGCTCAACAGCCCGCAGATGGCCAAGCATGCCACGCGGCTCGGCGAGCAGCTTCGTTTCAACACGATCTTTCCCGCAAAACTTTCCGAGATCGCGATCCTCGTCACCGCGCGGCACTGGACCTCGCATTACGAATGGTACGCGCATAAGCGCCTGGCGCTGAAAGGCGGCATGGACCCGAAAATCATCGACGACATCCGCGACCGCCGCACGCCCACTTTCGACGATCCGAAGGGCCAGATGATCTACGACGTCGCGAAATCGCTGCACGAGGGCCACGGCGTCTCCAAGCCGCTCTATGACGCGGCGGTGGAATTGCTCAGCGTGCGCGGCGTGACAGAGGTCATCGGCCTGTGCGGCTATTACACGATGGTTTCGATGACGCTGAACACGTTCGAGTTCGGGTTGCCGGATGGGGAAGTGTCGGACTTAGCATAAGGCTTGGCCTAGGATTGGAAACGCATGGTTTCCGAATTGCCGGTACCCCTCTGTCGGATTCTCCCTACTTTGAAATCTCAGCAAGGCAAATGGAGACATCGACATGCCCGACAACCCGCCCATTATATCAGGCACACGGATCGGGCATGTTCACCTGAAGGTCGCCGACCTCGAACGCGCGCTCGGGTTCTACTGCGGCGTGCTCGGCTTTGAGATCATGCAGCGGATGGGTTCGGCCGCGGCGTTCGTTTCGGCCGGCGGCTATCACCATCACATCGGCCTCAACACCTGGGAAAGCAAAGGCGGCCATCCGCCGCCGCCGGGTACCACCGGGCTGTTCCACACCGCGATCCTCTACCCCACCCGCCCGGCGCTGGCCGACGCGCTGCATCGCGTGATGCAGGCCGGCATTGCGCTCGACGGCGCCAGCGATCATGGCGTCAGCGAGGCGCTGTATTTGCGCGACCCTGATGAGAACGGCGTCGAACTTTACCGCGACCGGCCCGAGGAAGAATGGCCGCGCGCGACTGATGGTTCGCTGTCGATGTTCACGAAGCGGCTGGACCTCGAGGATCTGCTGCGCGCCCGCGAATCATGATCAGCACCGCCGCAATCAATTCGAGGCCAATACAGCCGTAAAACGGCAGCGAATAGCTTCCCGACATGTCGCGCAGCAGGCCGACCACGCCCGGGCCAAATGCATAGGTGATCTGGTTGATCGCGGTGATCAGGCTGACCAGCACGCCGAACGAGCGGGGATCGAATTCGCGCTGCACGATCAGCGCCGGCAGCGTGATGAGGTTGCCGACCGAAAATCCGAACAGCGCGCAGGCCGCCATCAGCGCGTAGTCATTGTGCACGTTGATGACGATCACCAGCGCCACCGCCTGGCTGACGAACGAAAGCGCGGACGCCAGCCGCTGGTTCATCTGGTCGATCACGAACGAGAACAGCACGCGGCCGACCACCGCCATGGCGGTCAATAGCGCGACCGCGATGGCCGCGCGCTCACGCCCGATCACCGAATCCAGGAACGAGATCAAATGCACGATGAAGCCGACCTGCGCGAACAGCACCAGCGCGAAGGCCGACGATACCGTCAGAAATCCGATATCGCGAAATGCCCGCGCGCGAATCTGGATCGGCGATGGCGCATCCGCGGCGCTCACCGCGCCCCCGTTTGCGCTCGCATGGCCCGGCGGCCGCCCGACGTAAATCAGGATGACCGGCACCATCAGCGCGACCATCACCACCGCCGCGGCAATCATCGCGCCCGGGAAACCGAAATAGCCGATCGCCAGTACCAGCAGCGGCACGCCGGCGATACCGCCAAAGCTGGCGCCGTTCAGCGCCAGGCTGATCGCCATTCCCCGTTTTTTATCGAACCAGAGGCCCAGCGTGTTGGTGATCATGCCGAGGCTGGTGCCGGCCCAACCGAAGGCGAGAAACGCGTTGGCGAGATAGAGCTGCCAAGGTTCGCGCACCTGGCCAATCGCAACAGCGGCAATCGCCATCGTGCCGATGCCGGCGATCATGCAGTTCCGGGGACCGAACGCCCTGATCGCCTCGCTGACGAAGGCAACCAGTGCCGCGCCGGACAGATAGAAGAACGTCGTGCCCAGCGAAATCAGCGACGCCGGCCAGCCGTGCAGCCGCTGCAGCTCGGCGACATAGACGCTCTGGCCGTAGAAGCCGAGCCCCCAGCCGAAGGTCGCGAGCAGGAAGCACACGAGCACTATGCGCCACCCGTCGTAGCGGAGCGAGGTTTCGTCGGGTGTGGTGTGAATGGGGCCTTTTAACATTCTTGTTCTTTGTTCTTGCACCGTCATGCCCGGGCTTGTCCCGGCCATCCACGTCTTTTGCCTCTGCGGCGATAGCAAGACGTGGATGCCCGGCACGAGGCCGGGCATGACGACGGTTAGCAGATAGCAAAGCAAAAAGCTTCGACCGCCGCCGAAATGTCAGCAGCTGTCATCAGGCCTTCTTCGGCGGCTCATAGAAGAACCGCTCGCGAAAGATCCGGTCGCCGCGCCATTCCTGCATCGCAACTTCATCGATCCGCATCGTCTTGCCGGATGGATAGGTGAAATCGAAGATCCAGTGGATCGCGACACGATCGCCTTCGAGGACCGAGGACACGCAAGTGGTGACGACATCAGACACCCGATCCAGCGTCGCGCGCTCCTGCCCCACCAGCACGTCGCGGCCGACGCGCGGCGGGGCGCTGTTCTCCTGCATGGTGGCGTCTTCGGTGTAATAGCGCTCGATGGCGCCGGCATGGTCGCCGGAAACGACGACGGCGATGAATTCATCAAGACGCGCGCGCGAGGGCATGAAGATCTCCGGCTGAATGCTGCGATAGAGCATCAGATGGTGGGTCCGGAAATTTCGTCAACCTGATGCACGCGCGTTACGCGCGGCGTTCGAACACCAGGATCATGTTGTTGGCGGGCATAGGCACCGCCTCGATCAAGGCGAGGCCAACGCCTGTTGCCAGGCTGCTGACATCTTCGATATCGCGCACACCCCATTCGGGGTCGCGATCGCGAAGGCTGGTGTCGAAGACGGCATTGCTGAGCGCGGTGTGCTTGCCGTCGCGCTTGAACGGGCCATAGAGAAACAGCCGCCCGTCGCTGCGCAGGTAACGCGCCGCGCCGGCGAACAAGCCTTCTGCGACGCGCCAGGGCGCGATGTGAATCACATTGGCGCAGAACACCGCCAGCAAGTCGGAAGGCCCGCTGCCGTCCCGCATCTGGGGGCACCATGTGGGATCGCTGAGGTCGATCCGCATTTCGGGACGGATGTTCGGCAAACCCGCATGCGCGCGCCACGCCGCAATGCTGTTCAGATGCGCTTCGTTGAAATCGCTCGGCCACCAAATGATGTCGGGTGCATGGCTGGCGAAATGCACCACATGCTGGCCGGTGCCGCTGCCGGCCTCCAGCACGTCGCCGGATTTGCCGGCAAGAAATTTCTGCAGCACCTCCCAGATCGGCGCATGGTTGCGATGGAATGCGGCCGCGTCCAGCCGGCCGTCGGCCTCGATCGGCCGGCCATCCTTGCCAAACTCCACCACAAACTCAGCCACCGCAAAATCTCACTTCAAGTCTCCGCAATAGATTTCCTTCAAGAGCTGCAAGACGCGCAGGGCGCGCTGGTCGACGACGCGGTAATGCAGCGTCTGCGAGGCGCGCCGGAATTCGACCAGGCCGTCGGCACGCAATTTTGCCAGATGCTGCGACAGCGCCGACTGGCTGAGCTTGGCGACGCCGACGAGTTCACCGACGGTCATCTCGCCGCGCACCGCGAGAAAGCAGAGAACCAGCAGCCGCTTCTCGTGACCGAGCAGTTTGAGCAGTTGCGCGGCCTCGCCGGCCTGTTTCGCCAGCTTCTTCAGGGACGCCTCGTCCTCGGCGCCGTTGCCGATGGGCATCTTGTTGGTTGTTGCCGCTTCTGCTCTCATCGCCTGCATCCGGATCGGAATCAGCGCCGACTGGCGCGGTGTACCAGTTTATCGCGTCCATGGTTATTTAGCATTGACTAAATTAGCGAATGCCGATAAACCCGCGAAAAAGCAACAAATGATGCGGCCATGCGGCGGCAAGGGGAATGAAACGTGCGGCCTGATCTCTGGCGCAGCATATCTCTACTGTCGAGCACGGGCGCCCACACGCGGCTCGGCCGGCGTTCCCTGCTCGGCCTTGGCGCGGCGCTGACTGGCAGCCTGGCGCTCGGTCCAAAACAGGGAAATGCAGAGCCCTCGCCGGCTTCCCCGCCCGCAGACGCGCCATGGTCGCAATCGATCGGACCCGGCGTGGTCGACCGGCCCTATGGCCGGCCCGCCGATACCGAGGCCGGCGTCATCAGGCGCAACGTGCCGTGGCTCACCGCCGGCACCGAATCCTCGATCAGCTTTTCGCCGCTGCAGGACCTGCACGGCATCATCACGCCGAACGGCCTGTTTTTCGAGCGCTATCACGCCGGCCGGCCGGACGTCGATCCGGAGCAGCACAGGCTCATGATTCATGGCCTGGTCGAGCGCCCGCTGTTGCTGTCGATGAAGGACATCGTCCGTTTTCCGTCCGTGACGCGCATCCATTTCATCGAATGCCCGGCCAACGGCGGCATGGAGTGGCGCGCCGCGCAGTTGAACTCGCTGCAGTTCAATCACGGCATGATCTCTTGCGCGGAATGGACCGGGGTGCGGCTGTCGACCCTGCTGGAAGAGGTCGGCATCAAGAAGGAAGCCAAGTGGGTCATGGTCGAGGGCGCCGACGGCGCGCACATGAACCGCAGCCTGCCGCTCGACAAATGCCTCGACGATTGCCTCGTGGTCTACGCGCAGAACGGCGAGGCGCTGCGGCCCGAACAGGGTTATCCGCTGCGGCTGGTGGTGCCGGGCTGGGAAGGCAATGTCAGCATCAAATGGCTGCGCCGGATCAAGCTCGGCGACAAACCCTGGCATTCGCGCGAAGAGACCTCGAAATATACCGACCTGATGCCGGACGGCACCTCGCGCGGCTTCACCTGGCTGATCGACGCCAAATCCGTCATCACCTTTCCCTGCCCGGAGAAGCCGCTGGATCGCCCGGGCCTCTATGAAATCAGGGGATTGGCATGGACCGGCAACGGCAAGGTCAAGCGCGTCGACGTCTCGACCGACGGCGGCGTCAATTGGCAGAGCGCGCGGCTGCATGAGCCGGTGCTGTCGAAGGCGCTGACGAAATTCACGATACCATGGCGCTGGGACGGCGCGCCGGCGCTGCTGGAATCCCGCGTGATCGACGAGACCGGCTATGTGCAGCCGACCATCGCGCAGCTGCGCAAGCAGCGCGGCACCAATTCGGTCTACCACAACAATTCGATCCAGACCTGGCAGGTGAAGGGCGACGGGAGCGTGTTCGATGTCCAGCTCGGTTAAGCACCTGGCGCTGCTTTGCGCCGGCATCGTCGCTGCCGCCGGCACCTTCGCTTACGCCGCCGAGCCCGGACATCCCGGATATTACGGCTATGGCGAGCGGGCGACGCCAGAGCAGATTGCCGGCTGGGATATCGACGCACGCGGCGAGGATGGTGTGGGCCTGCCCGCGGGCCGCGGCGGTGTGATCAGGGGTTCGGAGGTCTATGCCGAGCAATGCGCGGCCTGCCATGGAACTTTCGGCGAAGGCGAGGGCCGGTTTCCCAAGCTCGTTGGCGGCGCCGGGACGCTCAGGCACGACCGGCCGGAGCTGACGGTCGGCAGCTACTGGCCGTTTGCGCCGACCCTGTGGGACTACATTAACCGCGCCATGCCGATGGCCGCACCGCACACATTGTCAGCCGATGACGTTTATGCTTTGACCGCCTATATTCTGAACCTGAACGACATCGTTTCCAGTGAATTTGTCGCCGACCGGGAAAGCTTGCCGAAAGTCAAAATGCCCAATCGTGACAATTTCCTCTGGACCGATCCGAGGCCCGATACAGCAGCGAAACCGTGCATGAGCGCATGCGTTGACCCCGCCGGCGTCAAAATCGTGTCCACGGCGGAAGGCAAGAACCTGACGCCACGCACGACGGGCCCACTCGACACCATGCTGGCAAAGTAGAATTGGCAAGCAAAGTAGCGTTGATACGTAAAGCAGAATTGGCAAGCTGAACAGGAATTACGGGAAACGTCCTTGAGCAACACACGTCTAAACAAGCTTGGCCTGATCGCGGGGTTGGTGCTGGCGCTATCGATCGGCGCCGCCGCGAGTCCCGCTGCTGCCCAGTCCGCGGCGGCGGAAGGCCAGAAACTGGCGTTCGACCGCAGCAAGGGCAATTGCCTGACCTGCCACGCCATCAAGGGCGGCCAGTATCCCGGCACGCTCGGGCCGGAACTGGTCGACATCAAGAGCAAATACCCCAACCGCGACGAACTCGTCGCCATTATCTACGACGAAACCAAGCGCAATCCATTGACGGTGATGCCTCCGTTCGGACGAAACCGGATTTTGACCGACAAGGAAATCAGCGAGGTCGTGGATTTCCTGCAGACATTGTGACGCCGCGCCTTTCAGGAGAACTTTCGGATGACAAATACTGACAATGGATTTTCCGCCACGCGGCGCCTGATCCTGCAAGGCGCGGGCGCGGTAGCGCTGGTCGGCCTTGGCAGTTCTTTTGGCAATCTTCCCTTTGGCCTCACGCGGGCATTCGCGGCCGCCAACGACAAATATCCGGAAGAGGCCTTCAAGCAGAAGAGCGAAGCCGACGCGATCAAGTCGCTCTACGGCAAGACCGCAGAGGCTTCCGACAAGGTGAAGATGGACGCGCCCGAGATCGCCGAGAACGGCGCCGTGGTGCCGGTATCGGTCACGACGACGCTGGCCGACGTGACCTCGATCTCGTTCCTGGTGGCTGAAAACCCGGTCGCCCTGGTGGCCTCCTACAAGATTCCGGCCGGCACGATGCCGAACGTTGCCAACCGCATCAAGATGGCGAAGACCAGCAACGTGATCGTCGTCGTCGAAGCCGGCGGCAAGCTCTACAGCGCCACCAAGGAAGTCAAAGTCACCGTCGGCGGCTGCGGCGGTTAAGACACAGATAATCGAAGGATCGAAAAAATGGCATCGACCATTCGCGTGCGCGCCACCTCGTCCGGCGAAACCACCGAAGTACAGGCGCTGATCCAGCATCCAATGGATTCCGGCTTCATCAAGGATTCCAAGGGCGAGCTCATTCCGCCGCATTTCATCCAGCAATTGACCTTCGAATATAACGGCAAGCCGGTATTCACAGCCGATTGGGGCGGCGGCGTCTCCAAGGACCCCTACGTCAAGTTCGCCTTCAAGGGCGGCAAGAAGGGCGATGAGCTGAAAGTGAGCTGGGTCGACAACAAAGGCGCCACCGACACGACAACGGCGAAGATTCAATGAAGCTGCGAAACGCGATACAGTTCACCGCGGCGGCCTTTACGCTGACGCTGCTGGCGTTAGCCGCGCCGCCTGCGATCTCCGCCGACAAGGTCGACCCGGTCGCCGACGAGAAAGCGTTCAAGAAATTCTTCTACGACAAATTCCCCAAATTGAAGCCGGAGGATTTCGTCAACGGACCCTATTCGATGGACGCGGACCTCTACAAGCAATGGCAGGACAAGGAACAGTTCCCGCCCTACGAGTTCTCGCTCGAACTGGGCAAGGAGATGTTCTCCAAACCGTTCAAGAACGGCAAGACCTATGGCGACTGCTTCCCGAATCAGGGCATCGGCATCCGTCAGGACTATCCCTACTTCGACGAGAAGGAAGGCAAGGTCATCACGCTGGAGCTGGCGCTGAACCGCTGCCGCGAAGCCAATGGCGAGCCGGCGTTCTCCTATGTGCGCGACGAGATGGCGGCGCTGACCGCCTACATGGCCTTCACTTCGCGCGGCAAGCCGTTCAACATCAAGGTTCCGAACGACCCACGCGCGCTGGCTGCTTATGAGAACGGCAAGGAATATTTCTACACAAGGCGCGGCCAGCTCAATTTTTCCTGCGCCACCTGCCATGTGCAGAGCCCTGGCGAGAGGGTCCGCACCGAAGTGCTGGCGCCGGCGCTCGGCATTGTCAACGCGATGCCGATCTATCGTTCCGAATGGAACGGCATGGGCACCACGAGCCGGCGCTTCACCACCTGCAACAGCCAGATCCGTGGCGTGCCGCTGACGCCGCAGGACGATGAATACCGCAACGTTGAATACTACCTGTCCTATGTCAGCAACGGATTGCCGATATCAGGCCCGGGAGCGCGGCCATGAGGATCTTCACAATCACATCGATTGCAGCGCTGTTGCTCGCAGGCGCGACATCGGCATTGGCCGCCGGCGAGGACGACTACAAGGCCGCCTACGCCGCGGCGGAAGCTGCCAACAAGCAGGCGGCTTCCTTGCGCAATCAATGGACCACGACGGCCTCGACGCTGGCGGCCGCCAAGAAGTTCGCCGATGGCGGCGATTTCGACAAGGCCACCGCATCCGCAAAAGAAGCGGAAGCGCTGGCCAAAGCTTCGATCTTCCAGGCCACCAGCGAAAAGGAACGCTGGAGAGATTTGGAAATTCGTTGAGAGCGTTTTGCGACGCGCGGAGATTAGTATGCCGATCCGCCGCCGAGAATTTCTGACGCTAGCAGGCGCGGCTACCCTCGCAGGCGGCCTGCCGCGCCTCGCGCGCAGCGCCGACAGCGTCTACGACCTCGAACGCTTCGGCAATGCGCGCATCCTGCACATCACGGACACCCATGCGCAGCTCAAGCCGGTGTTCTTTCGCGAGCCCAGTGTCAATCTCGGCGTCGGCTCGATGCAAGGCAATCCGCCGCATCTGGTCGGCAAGGCCTTTCTCGACCGCTTCGGCATCCGTCCCGACAGCGCCGACGCCTATGCCTTCACCTGCATCGAGTTCGAAAAAGCCGCGCAGCGATTCGGCAAGCTCGGCGGGTTCGCGCATCTGAAGACGCTGGTCGACCGCCTGCGCAGCGATGTCGGCGCCGGCCGCTCGCTGCTGCTCGACGGCGGCGATCTCTGGCAGGGCACGGGGCTTGCCAATGTCATGAAGGGCGCCGACATGGTCGACGCCTCGAACCTGCTCGGCATCGACGCGATGACCGGCCACTGGGAATTCACCTATGGCGAGAAGGCGCTGCGCAGCAATCTCGAGCGCTTCAAGGGCGAGTTCCTGGCGCAGAACGTCTTCCTGACCGAGGAAGCCGCTTTCAACGACGCCAAGGCGTTCGATCCGGCATCGGGCCGCGTGTTCAAGCCAAGCACGATCAAGGAGATCGGCGGCCGTCGGGTCGCCGTGATCGGACAGGCTTTTCCTTACGTGCCGATCGCGCACCCCAAGCGCTTCACGCCGGACTGGAAATTCGGCATCCGCGACGAAGAGCTGCAGAAACTCGTCGATGGCTTGCGCAACACCGACAAGGTCGATGCGGTCATTTTGTTGTCGCATAACGGCATGGATGTTGATCTCAAGCTCGCCAGCCGCGTCACCGGCATCGACGTCATTCTGGGTGGCCACACCCACGACGCGGTGCCGCAGCCGATTGCGGTGACCAATCCGGGCGGCGTCACGCTGGTGACCAATGCCGGCTCGAACGGCAAGTTCCTGGCCGTGCTCGATCTCGACATCGGCAAGGGCAAGGTCGCAAACGTGCGCTACCGGTTGCTGCCGGTGTTCTCCGAACTGCTGAAGCCGGATCCGGCGATGCAGGGGCTGATCGACAAGACCCGCGCGCCGCATGCAGGCGACTGGGTCGACAAGATCGCTTCCGCCGATCGCCTGCTCTACCGCCGAGGCAATTTCAGCGGCAGCATGGATCAACTGATCTGCGACGCGCTGCGCAGCGAACTCGACACCGAAATCGCGCTGTCGCCGGGTTTCCGCTGGGGCACCACGGCGCTGGCAGGCCAGCCGTTGACGATGGAAGACGTGCTGGCGCAGACCGCGGTCACCTATCCCGAGACCTACGTTGCCACCATGACCGGCAGCCAGATCAAGGACGTGCTCGAAGACGTCTGCGACAACCTCTTCAACACCGATCCCTACTACCAGCAGGGCGGCGACATGGTCCGGCTCGGCGGCCTCGCCTATGCCTGCACGCCGGCGGAAAGCGTCGGCAAGCGGATCTCGGAGCTGACGCTCGACAATGGCAGCCCGCTGCAAGCCGCCAAGAGCTACAAGGTGGCGGGATGGGCCTCGGTCAACGAGCAGACCGGCGCGCCGGTCTGGGATGTGGTGGCGAAGCATCTGAAGTCAGGCAAGCCGCCCAACCGATCGGCCCCGGGCGTGACGCTGAAAGGCGTCGAAGGCAATCCGGGCATTTCGAAACAGGTATGACAGGCCGCTTCACCATTATCCGCGCGATGACCGCGGCGCTGTTGATCGCCGCGACCGCACCGGCCGCGCGGGCCCAGCAGGCGCCGCTGCAGGACAAGCCGTTTGCCGAGCACAAGATCGTGCTGCAGCTTTCGGACAATGACCCGCGCAAGCAGGGCCTCGTGCTCAGCGTCGCCAGCAACCTGATGAAGCACTACGACCCCGACAAGGTCGCGATCGAAATCGTGGCATTCGGCCCGGGCATCGAGCTGCTGCGCCCGGAAAATCCCAACCGCAAGATGGTCGAAAGCCTGGTCGCTCAGGGCGCGCGGTTCGATATCTGCCTCAACACCGTCGACACGCTCGAACGCGAAAACGGCAAACGGCCGGAATTCATCGCGGCGGCGACGCCGGTCCAGGTCGGCGTCGCGCAGATTCTGTTCCTGACTGAG
The DNA here is from genome assembly GCF_018131075.1 of Bradyrhizobium sp. JYMT SZCCT0428. Lineage (GTDB taxonomy): Bacteria > Pseudomonadota > Alphaproteobacteria > Rhizobiales > Xanthobacteraceae > Bradyrhizobium. The sequence goes on from NZ_JAFCLS010000010.1 coordinate 113,510, forward strand.
AATGGATACACGCTGGTCAGGCCGTGATCGGGCATGGATCAGCAAGATTACCTCAAAAAAGCGACCTCGAAGAGACGAAACCTGTTTGAGGGGGCAGCTGAAATAGAATAATATCCTCCGCAAGACTCCCATAGCGAACGCGGCAGCGATCATGATCTTTCGTCAGCTCTTCGACAGTGTTTCGGGCACCTACAGCTATTTGCTGGCCAGCCGCGCCGGCGGCGAGGCGCTGATCCTCGATCCCGTGCTGGAAAAGGCCGACCGCTATTGCCAGCTGCTGCGCGAACTCGACCTGCGGCTGGTCAAGGCGGTCGACACCCATCTGCACGCCGACCACGTCACCGGTCTTGGCGAACTGCGCGACCGCACCCAGTGCATCACCATCATGGGCGAACAGAGCAAGGCCGACGTGGTGTCGATGCGCGTCTCCGACGGCGACAAGGTGATGATCGAAGGTTTGAGCCTGGATGCCATGTACACGCCCGGCCACACCGACGATTCCTACAGCTACCTCATGGGCGACCGCGTCTTCACCGGCGACACGCTTCTTATTCGCGGCACCGGCCGCACCGATTTCCAGAATGGCAGCGCCCGGGCGCAATATGATTCGATCTTCAACCGGCTGCTGAAACTGCCCGACGAGACCATGGTATTCCCCGCCCATGACTACAAGGGCGACACGGTCTCCACCATCGGCGAAGAGAAGCGCTACAATCCGCGCCTTCAGGTGCGCGGCATCGACGAGTATGTCGAGTTGATGAACAATCTCAATTTGCCGAATCCAAAACTGATGGACGTGGTGCTGCCGGCCAACATGCATGTCGGCCTGCATCAGGACGATCTCGCCAAGCAGGGCCTCGCATTGTCAGCGCGCGCCGCGATCGACAGTATCGGCAAGCCCGACATCCTGCTGGTCGACCTGCGCGAAGCCAGCGAGCGCGCCAAGCACGGCACGCTGTCGGGCGCGCTGCATGCGCCCTACCCCGGCATCGCCGAAAGCTTGGCGCCGGGCGGCATGCTGCGCGAAGTCGCGGCCGCGACCGGACGGCGCGTGGTGTTCTTCTGCGCGTTCGGCGAACGCTCCGCGATGGCGGTCACCGCCGCCAAGAACGCCGGCCTTGCCAACACCGCCCATATCGAAGGCGGCATCGACGCCTGGAAGAAAGCCGGCGGCCCGGTGGTGATGGGGTGAGCGTTGCTGTCGTCCCTGCGAACGCAGGGACCCATACGCCGCGGCCTATCGATTAAACGACGCTGGCAGACGCCTTCTGCAACAAACATCGGTGACTATGGGTCCCTGCTTTCGCAGGGACGACGAAATAGTTTTACCGGGACTTCACCGCCCCACCCGCTTCAATTCCGCCGTCAGCACATCAAGCGCTTCCGCCAGCATCACGCCGCCGCATTCGGTCAGCCGTTCCGGGATCACGATGCGTTTTTCCGGCGGATAGAATCGCGCGAGCGCCGGATGCAGCAGAAAAGCCTGGCCGTCGTCGCGCGCGAAATCGCCGGCCTGCGACACCAGCAGCAAATCCGGCTTCTGGCTCACGATCGCCTCGAGCGAGGCGAAGCCGCCGAAGTTGAAGCCGAGATCGCCGGCCGTGTTGAACAACCCGGTCTCCGACAGCAGCGAGCCGACAAAGCTGTCGCTGCCCGCGACCCAGCCGCGCCGCGACAGCGGCAGCACCCGATAGTGTTTTGCGGCGACAGCCTGGCGCGCCCGCGCTAATGCCGCATCAAGCAACGCGATCTGGGCCGCCGCGCGATCGGGGTGACCGACGATGTCACCGAACTCGCGAATCTGGTCCTTCACCTCGGGCAGGGTCCGCGGCACCGGAAGTTCGGCGAGGCGCAGCCCGTGCGCCTTTAGCAATTCCCGCGTCGAACGCTTGTCGTACAGGTTGGCGACGACGATGTCGGGCTTCAGCACCATCACGTCTTCCGCGCCGCCCGACAGTTTTGGATAGCGCGCGACGTCACCGGCCACCCAGGCATCGCGCGAATACCGCGAAAGCCCCAGTATCTGTTCGGGGTCGGCCAGCGACAACAGCAATTGATCGCTGCAGACGTTCATCGACACGATGCGCGGCAGCTTGGCGGCCAGCGCCGCGCTATCAGACATCGCCAGCGCCGCAACCGCCAGCAGCACGGCAAGCCGGCGGCGCATCACAGATCCGCCCACGGCACGATCACGGCCTCGCGCTGGTATTCGGCGCGGTAGGCGCTGATCCGGAACACGTCGGCGATCACCTGCTCCGACATCGCCTCCACCGGCGCGCCCTGCGAGACCAGCCGGCCCTCCTTCAGTACCAGCACATGATCGGCGAATCGGGCGGCCAGGCCGAGGTCGTGCGTCACCACGATGACCAGCACGCCCTTGTCGGCGGTGGCGCGCAAATTCTTCATCACGTCGATCTGGTGGCGCGGGTCGAGCGAGGCGGTCGGCTCGTCGGCGAGGATGACAGGCGCCTCCACCGCGAGCACGCGCGCCAGCGCGACGCGGCTGCGCTCGCCGCCGGACAGTTCGGTGATGCGGCGTTCGCTGAACTCCACCACATCGACCGCCTGCATCGCACGCAATACCGCTTCGGTATCCCTTGGCGACAGCCGCGCCGGATCGGTCGCACCATGCGGATAGCGGCCGAGCGCCACGATGTCGCGCGCCGGCAGCGGCCAGTGCACGATGTGGCCCTGCGGCAAATAAGCAAAGCGTTTTGCGCGTTCGCGCAGCGGCAGGTCAGCCAGCGCATCGCCAGCAATATGGATGTCACCACTGGACGGCAGCAACCCGGACAGCGCGCGCAGCACCGTGGTTTTGCCGGCGCCGTTCGGCCCGACCAAGGCGACCAGATGACCCGCGGTCAGCGACAGCGAGACATCGCTGAGCACATGGCGACCGGCCAATGTCACGTTCACGCCGCGGGCGGTGAGAAGCGCGGCTTCGCTCATGCGACGCCTCCCCCGAGCGCCCGGCGTTCGCGCGCGATCAGATAGAGGAAGAACGGCACGCCGATGATCGAGGTCAGCACGCCGACCTTGATGTCGCTGGTCGAGGGAATGATCCGCGCCGCGATGTCGGCGGCGAGCAGCAGCGCCGAGCCTGCCAGTGCACTCGGCACCAGCAACCGCGCCGGATCATGCCCGATCAGGGGCCGCATCAGGTGCGGCGCGACGAGACCGATGAAGCCGATGGTGCCGGTGACCGCGACCGCGCCGCCGACCCCGAGCGCCACGCCGGTGATCACGATTAGCCGCAGGCGCCCGACATCGACGCCGAGGCTCTGCGCGGTTTCCTCACCGAGACTGAGCGCGCGAAAGGAATGGCGCTGGCTGAACAGGATGATGCCACCGGCGATGATGAACGGCAGCGCCAGCATCACGTGCTGAAAACTGCGATCCTCCAGCGAGCCGAGCAGCCAGAACGCAATCTCCAGCACCACGAAGGGATTGCTGGAGAGGTTCATCACCAGCGCAGTGGCGGCACCCGCCAGACTTGAAATCGCAAGACCCGCCAGGATCAGGATCAGCAGCCCGGCATTGCGGCCGGCGATCGTCAGCAGCACGAACACCGATCCGAACGCGGCCATGATCGCCACAACAGGCAGCGCATAGGAGCGCACATCTGCCCAGCCCAGCGCGATCACCAGCACCGCGCCGAAGGCCGCTGATTGCGGCGCGCCGAACAGCGAGGGCGAGGCCAGCGGATTGCGCAGCAGGCCCTGCAGCGACGCGCCTGACATTCCCAGGATGGCGCCGATCGCCACCGCCAAAATGGTCCGCGGCAGGCGGATTTCCCGCACGATCACCTGCGACACATCGCTGCCGCCGCCGAGGAGCGCTTCCATCACCGCCAGCGGCGACAGCCGCACCGGCCCGATGCCGAGCGAGATCAGCACCAGCAGCCCGACGAGGCCGGCAAGCGCGGCCGTCACACCAATCCGGCGCCGCGCGGCCTCCTCGTTTGCAGCAATGATGGTCTCGACACTCATCGATCGTCCCCGAACGGTCAGCCCGTACCGCACAACGCGTTCGAACGGTACTGCTCATGCGACATAAAAGACGCACTCGTCCAGTGAGGATCGCAGGCGAGGCCTGACGGGATTGACTCTATCTTTGACAAACTTCTACCATAATTTTCGACGGTTCCCGTTTTGGGGATCAAAAGGGAATGCGGTGCGGGGACAATCCCCCAATTCCGCGGCTGCCCCCGCAACTGTAAGCGGTGAATCTTTCGTCCTACGCCACTGGGATTCTCGGTCCTGGGAAGGCGACGAAAGGTAACGACCCGCAAGCCAGGAGACCTGCCGTCAGCCGTGGTCACACGCGAAGATGTCGGTCGGGGAGTACAGGCATTAGTTTCACCAGAGCTGTTTGCAGCACAATGGTGGGACTTGGTTCGCTGTGACGTGCCACTGACGTCATACCGAGGCCTGAACCATGTCTTCCACCACCACTGCCGCAAAGCGGTTCCGCCGTCTTTTGCTGGCGTCCAGTTTTCTGGCGCCGATCATGGCGATCGCCCATTCCGGCGCGCAGGCCCAGCAGACCGTCGCGGCCGCCGATCAATTGCCGGCGATCGAGGTCAACCCGCCCGGCGACCAGAACCGGACCCGTGCCAAGCCTGCGTCCGATCAGGACTCGGGCACGCGCCGCGTCGTCGCGCCGAACCCGAGGCCGTCAAGCAATCGGAACCCTGCGCCGGGGACCGGCTCGAACGTCGCGTCGCAAGGCGATGGCCAGGGCGGCGGCGGAGCGCCCGTCCGGCAATTCGCCGGCATCGTCGGCACATCGGCGACCGTCATCACGGCTGAAGAAATCGCGCATTCGCCTGCGCAGACCTTGCAGGAAATCATCGCGCAAACACCGGGCGTGCAACTGACCAGCCTGTTTGGCGGCGTCAACGGCGCGAAGACCAGCGTCGATCTGCGCGGATTCGGTGCGTTTGCGACCTCCAATACCCTGGTGCTGATCAACGGCCGAAGGCTCAACGACATCGACATGGCCGGCGTCGATTTTTCGACCATTCCGCGCGATTCGATCGAGCGCATTGAAATCACCCGCGGCAACAGCGGCGCGGTGCTGTACGGCGACAATGCCGTCGGCGGCGTCATCAACATCGTCCTGAAGAACGGCGTCGGTGGTCCCCCGGTCGCGATCCGCGGCGAAGCCGGCGTCGGGTCCTTCAATCAGCGCATGGCCTCGGTCTCGGCCGCGACCAATTTTGGTCCGTGGTCGACATCGTTCTACGGCAACGGCATCAAGTCCGACGGCTACCGCGTCAACAATGCGCTCGACCAGCGCAACGGGGTCGGCAACCTCAACTACACCACGCCCGGCCTCACCGCCTTCGTAACCGTTACCGGCGACGACCAGAAGCTCGGCTTACCCGGCGGCCGGCTGGTCGATCCATCCATTGGTCTCAACGAGCTCGTCACCAACCGCCGCGGCACCAGCACGCCGTTCGATTACGGCAACCAGCAGGGCGCCAGCGCCACCGCCGGCTTCACCAAGACCCTGTGGAACGGCGTCGATCTCATCATCGATGGCGGTGTGCGGGACAAGAAACAGCAGGCCGCGTTCTTCAATCCCTTCGCCAACAGTTACGTCGACAGCCATCTGCAGACATGGTCCCTGACGCCCCGATTGAGCGTCAAGAACGTCATGTTCGGGCTGCCCTCTTCGATCCTGACGGGCATCGATTATTACGATGCAACGTTCCACCAGGAGCGGCCGGAATTCAAGGGCACACCGCCGATCCATACTTACGATCTGTCGCAAAGAACGATTGCAGGCTATTGGCAGCAAACCCTTGGGCTGTTGCCGACAACGGATTTCTCGTACGGCGCGCGAATCCAGAACACCAGCCTGAGTGCGCGGGACCGTCTTAACGATCCGCCGAATTGCGCCCTGTTTTTTACCTGCGGCGCTCAGAACCTTCCGCTGGATAGCAGCGAAGTCCAGCACGCGCTGCATGTCGGCCTCGAACATCGCTTCAACAATATAGTCTCGGTATTCGGCCGGGCCGCCCGCGCATTCCGCACGCCGAATGTCGACGAGAGATTGTCCTCCGGACCCTCCTTCGATCCTGTCCTCTTCACTCCAATTCCCGGCACCTTCCAGCTGAAAACCCAGACCTCGCACGACGTCGAAGGCGGCTTCCGCATCAAGTCGGGCGGATTCCAGATGCAGTCCAGCATCTATAACATGGACCTCGAGAACGAGATCCATTTCAACCCGGCGCTGTTCTACAACGTCAACCTCGATCCGACCCGCCGCTACGGCTCCGAAACCAGCGCCTCGCTTCGCGTCAGCGACAGCGTGCTGCTTCGCGGCGACGTGGCCTACACCCGCGCGGTGTTCCGTGAAGGGCAGTTCGCCGGCAATGACGTTCCGCTGGTGTCCCGCTACACCGCCAGTGGCGGCGTGACGTGGAATATCTGGCAGAACTATCTGGTTGCGGACGCCACGGTGCGCGGCTGGAGCGAGCGCTACATGGACAACGACCAGAAGAATACCCAGCGCCGCATCCCGGCCGATGCCACCATCGACTTCAAGCTGAGCGGGGCATATCAGCACTTCTTCTGGTCGGTGAGCGTCAACAACGTGCTCAACGCGCTGTACTACGACTATGCGATCGCAAGCACGTTCACCGACGGCCGCTTCAGCGCCTATCCGCTGCCGGGCCGGACCTACATGGTGAAGGCCGGCGCGACGTTCTGAGCCCGGCCGCCGGTCCGGGGCCCGCTCCGGACCGGCTTGTCCTGACCTGACAAGCCAGTATTCTCTTTGGCCCCGAGTTAAGGGAATGCTGGTTGATGCCTGATGTTTCCGCCGTCGCGGCGACCGATCTGTTGCAGCGGGAAATCGCTGATCCCGACACGCAATGGAGTCTCGGCACGTTCGGCGCCATCGCCGAATTCGCCCGCGACCGCGACGAGCCGGTGCGGCTGACGCAATCGGTCGAGGCCGTTGCAGCCGTGACGCCGCGCGGCGGCATTGCATTGAACCACAACGGCAACAGCCGGCCGTTCGCCTCCGAGAGCATCAGCAAATCAGGCTGGAGCCATCGGATCGCGCTGTGCCTGCCGTCAGGCGATTGCGCGATGAACCGCCGTAACGCACTGACGGAAGTCGGCGCCGATCGCGAGGCGCTGCGGCCGGAGGACCGTGAAGCCATCCTGTTCGATCTCGGCCTCGGTGCGCTGCAGGCGGATTTCTGCGTGCGCATCGCTGACCCCTATCTCGCCGCGCGGCTGCGCCAACTCTGCGGCCGCGCCATCTTCGAACACGACAATCCCGCGATGGAGATGATGCTTGGCGCGAACCCGCATCGCGTCTTCATCAGCCGGCTCGGCCGCATCGAGGTCTATCAGCCGATCCCGCCGCCCTCGGGCAAGAGCCCGGAAGGGCCGCACACGCATGTGCTGCCAAGACTGCTGAAAAGCGGCCGAACCCATGCAGCCACCGAGCCGGTTCCCGAAGGCTGGATCCCCTGCGCGCACATCTATCCGCCGCATCCGTTGCGTGACGGAATGGGCGAAGCGCGGCCGTTCGACCGGGCACATCACCAGCGTTTTCAACGGATCCTGGCGGCGTGCGGCGATCCCGAAACGCTGGCGATCAAGCGGCGGGTCGTCGCTGCGGTGCTGGCGGGGGAGCCGCCGGTGACGATCGCCGGCGACCGTCACGGCCGCGCCGGCATCCGCATTGCGCTTCGCCAGGTGAAAGCCGAAGGACAGGCGTCAACGACATTGGCGGCCTGGCTGGCCACTTTCGACCAGAGTGGTCCTGAAGACGGCGATGATCCCGCCGCTCTTCACCATGAGGGCTGAATCAACGAGATAACGGGGCGTTTTCGAGCCAAATTCGCGCCCCCAGCGGCGCAATCCATGGTATTACGGCCGAAACACCGCCCGACGGCATGCGTCGCGGTTCCAGAGGTATATGATGAACGACGAACCGAAGAGTCCGGCCGAAATGAAAGAGATTCGGCTGCACCGCAAGCGTACCCAGGAGGTCGAGGGCATCAAGGCGATGGCCGAGATCGCGGCCTCCGACATTGCGATTCGCAAGCGGACTGAAAAGCTGCGCGCGCTGCGGCTCGCCAAGGAAGCTGAGGATCTTGCCAATCCGCCCGAGCCGAAGGCCAAGCCCAAGGCGAAAGCCAAAGTGGCGAAGAAGGCTGACGTAAAATGAGCAAAGATGATCGCGACCGCGCCCAGGCGCGTCTGGATAAAACCACCCGCGCAGCCCAGGATGCGCGGTCCGGCAAGGCCGACCGCGATGCGGCCTCGAGGGCCATGCTCGACAATATGGCGAAGCTGAAGGCGTTGCGGCTTGCCCGTGAGGCCGCCGCGCCTCCGGCTCCCGTCAAGGCAAAGAAGGCCGCTGCCAAATCGAAACAGCCGGGCGAGAAGCGCCCGACCCCGGCGTTGGGCGATTGGCTGGCGAGTCAGCAAAGCGGCGGACGACGGACTTAAGATCGAAGACCATGAGCTGAGCTCTTTGAGCTCAGCTTTGAAGTTCAGTCTTGAAGTGTCGAAGTCAAGTCTTGCGCCGTTAAGCCGGCGGCCAATGGATCATCGAGCGCGTCTTGGTCTCGGCGTCGTAGACCTGCACTTGCAGCATCTGGAATTTGTTCTTCAGCGCTGTGCCCGCCTCTTCGGCGGCTTCGACCGTGTCGTGGTGCGATTTGAAGTGACCGTCGACCACCAGCGAATATCCTGACGTCGGCGCCTTGTCGGCGCGAATGACTTTGCGCGGCTGCTGTTCTTCGGTTTCGATGCGAGGCTTCTTCATTCTGACTCCGTTTGATTGCCCCGTTTGAAGCCCTATCGGCAAAAAGGGCAAGGAAAATTCGTGTTGCTGGCGGTAGTATATTGCGCAAAGTCGGTCGGATTGCGGTGAATGCGTACCTTCCACCGGATAAAGCCGGCTGCGCCGGCGAAAAGGAGCGATATGGGTGGAAACGGGAAGAAGAACGAGCCTGCCAGGCAGGACAACGACAAGCCCGTGAAGCCGAAAGGCCCGCCTGTCGAGGACGACGATTACGAGGATGGCGACATCGCCACGCCCAAACGTGATCGCCACGGCAATGACGACGAGCCGTTGTGATTATTGTCGTCCCGGCGAAGGCCGGGACCCATAACCACCGATGTCTGTTGCCGAAAGAATCTCTACCCACCTGCCGCATCACGACGGCTGCGGCGTATGGGTCCCGGCCTTCGCCGGGACGACGCGGTAAACCTAGCCAAACTCTCCGCTCTCAATCTTCCGGATACTCCCGAGATCAAGCAGATGCGCGCCAAAACCGCCGCGCGCCAGTTTGATCGCTGACGACGGCGAGGCCAGCAGAAATGCTGCGGTCATCGCCAGCGGCACGGCGCTGAACCAGTCCAGCCGCACCGGCGTCAGTTCTTCGCGACTGCCGGCGTAAGGTCCGGTGGCGGTGAACACCCGGCCGCATTCCCGGATAATATCGCCGCGCGTGCCGCCGCGCGATGCGCAGCCGAGCAGCGCCTGCATCGCCAGATGCGTGAGCACGCCCTCGCGGCTTTCCGGCAGCGGCTCCGGCGTCTCGCCTTGCGAGACACGCAGCAATAGCCCAACGAGATCGATGCCGGCGCGATAGGCGTTGACCGGTTCGACCAGCCGCGGGTTGCAATCGATCAGGAGCGGCGCCGTGCCATCGTCGGGCATGATAAAATCGACCGACAACGCACCGTGCCAGCCGAGATGCCCGCCGATGGTCTCGAGATAGGCGCGCACCATCGGCCGGCCCACGCTTTGCTTGATTGCCTCGCCGCCACCGACGCCGAGGGCGACTTGCCGATAGGCATGAAAGCCGACCAGCCGTCCCCGGCAAAACACCGACTGCGCCTTCTCGGTGGTGCCCGTGATGAGCTCCTGCGCCAGCACCTCATCGGCGAACGCATCGTCGGCGCCGAGATCACGCAAAGCTATTTCGAGATCATCCGTATTGCGCACGAACCAGATGCCGCGGCTTGCGGTGCCGATCGAGGTCTTGACCACGGCTGGAAAACCGATGGCGTCGCGCAGCGCGCGTGCAGATTTCACGATCCGCGTCGGCGGCTGCGGCAGCTTCCATTGATCGAGCAGCCGGCTGAATCCAGCCTTGCTGTGCGCGGTGCGATAGCTCTCGAATGAAGGCAACGCGACACCGGTACGGCCCTCTAGTCGCGCGCGCATCCGCGCAAACAGAAAACCCTGCTCGTGCGTCGGCAGCAGCACATCGAAACGTTCGCGCGCCAGCAATTGTTCGACAAACGCCAGAAATCCGGCGGGGTCCGTGCGCAGGCCCGGGCAGCGGTGAAATTTGCGGACGAAGCGTGAGAACCGCGCCAGGCAATGGGCGGAGGGATCGCAAACCTCGACATGATGGCCCGACAGGCCCAGTATCGTGATGGCCTCGCGGGCTGAGGTACTGGAACCTTCTGACACCAGCACCCGGAGCGGCTTCCCCGGATCGATCATGCCGGATCATTGCCGCGCCCGCCGACTTTGTCCCTGAACTAATTGACGCATTTGGCCCCTTCGTACCCTGCGCCGGGGCAGCCATGCAGCGGTATTCATGGACAAATAACCGCTAACCACTATTTTCGCCGGGCATTTTCAAAAGCCAGCCTTTGCCGGGCCGTAGATCGAGACGGGGTTTGACGCTGATATGGTCGATGTTCTGACCGCACCGCAGCACGTGAAAGCGGACAGTTCTCTGCGCACGCTGGCGGGAATTTCGGTGGCCCATTGGGTCAGCCATTTCCATATCTTCGTGCTGCCGATGCTGTTTCCTTATCTGAAGGCACAGCTCGGCGTCGGCTATATCGAGCTCGGCTTCGCCCTGACCGTGTTCGGATTGGTGTCCGGCCTGACCCAGGCGCCGATCGGCTATCTCGCCGACCATATCGGCGCGCGCAAGGTGCTGCTGATCGGCCTTTGTGTCGGCGGTCTCGCGCTGATCATGCTCGGCATGAATCTGAGCTACACGTCGCTGATCGTCTGCGCCGCGCTGCTTGGTCTCGCCAACAGCGTCTATCATCCCTGCGACTACGCCATCCTCTCGGCGCATATGGATGTAAGGCGGATGGGTCGCGCGTTTTCGATCCACACGTTTGCGGGCTTCCTCGGCGGCGCGGTGGCGCCTGCGATCATGGCAGCACTGGTGGCGTGGCTTGGCGGCCTCGGCGCGCTGATCGTGGCCGGCGCGGTCGGACCTGTGGTGGCGCTGCTGTTGATCGTGGTCGGCATTCCCGATGCGAGCTCGGCCGACCGCAAAGTGGATGGCGCGACACCCCACAGGCAAAGCGTCATCACGTCGGCGATCATCATGCTGACGTTCTTCTTCATGCTGCTGGGTCTCTCCAACGCCGGCATCAGCAATTTCGGCGTGGTCGCACTGATGAGCGGCTATGGCGTGACCTTCTCCGCCGCCAATATCGCGCTGACGGCGTTTCTCGGCGCCAGCGCGGCGGGCGTGCTGGCCGGCGGCTATCTTGCCGACCGCACCACGCGCCACGGACAGGTCGCCGCCGCCTGCTTTGGAATCAACGCCATCATCATGCTGGTGATCGCGACGACCACCCTGCCCTCGGTGGTGCTGACCGCGGCAATGGGAATCGCCGGGTTCCTCGGCGGCGTGATCGCGCCCTCGCGCGACATGCTGGTGCGCAACGCCGCCCCTCCAGGTGCGGCCGGCCGCGCTTTCGGCATCGTGTCCACCGGATTCAACTTCAGCGGCATTTTGAGCCCGCTATTGTTCGGCTGGATCATGGACCAGAACCTGCCGCATTGGGTGTTCGGCGCCTCCGTCGCCTTCATGGTTTTGACGGTGCTGCTGGCGCTCATCACCGACCGCAAGCCGAAGACGCGGTCCGAGGGCCCGGTCACAAGCGTGATGCATTCCTGAACCTCAATCCCGGCGGTTGACTGCATCAGGGTATTACCGATGATGCAGTCAACAAAACTTCAACCCGGGATGAATCGCCATGACCAGTTCCCCTGATCTCGTGATCCGCGGCGGCAACATTGCCGATGGCAAGGGCGGCGACCTCTATGAAGCCGATATCGCCATCTCGGGCGGCCGCATCACCGAGGTCGGCAAGGTTTCGGGGAAAGGCAAGGAAGAGATCGACGCCAGGGGCAAACTGGTCACACCCGGCTTCGTCGACGTCCACACCCATTATGACGGCCAGGTCACCTGGAGCCAGGAGATTACGCCGTCGTCGCAGAACGGCGTAACTACAGCGATCATGGGCAATTGCGGCGTCGGCTTCGCGCCGTGCCGGCCGAGCGACCATGTCCGCCTGATTCAGCTGATGGAAGGCGTCGAGGATATTCCGGAGCCGGTGTTGAGCGCCGGCATTCCCTGGGCCTGGGAAAGCTTCCCGGATTACATGGAATGGCTGTCGAAACGCAGCTTCGACATGGATGTCGGCGCGCAACTGCCGCACGCGGCCTTGCGCGTCTATGTGATGGGCGACCGCGGCGCGCGCCGCGATCCCTCCACGCCCGAGGACAACAAGGCAATGGCGGCGCTCGCCGCGGATGCCGTGCGCGCGGGCGCACTCGGCTTCTCGACCTCGCGCACGCTCAATCACCGCACCTCGACCGGCGACTACACGCCGACCTTGAAGGCCGGCGAGGACGAGTTGACCGCGATTGCCGCCGCGATGCACGGCCAGGGCCGCAGCGTGCTGCAGTTCGTGCTCGACCTATCCACCATCAACGAAGATCTCCCGATGATGCTGCGGGTGGCCGAGAACACCAAAATTCCGGTGACGTTCTCGATCACGCAGAACGACAAAGAGCCGCAGCGCTGGCGCAAGACGCTCGACATGATCAGCGCAGCATCTGCGCGCGGCCTCGACATCACCGCGCAGATCCCTGCCCGTCCGGTCGGATTGATGCTCGGACTCGAATTGTCGCGCAACCCGTTCCAGACTCATCCGAGCTACAAGGCGATCGCCCACCTGCCGCTGGAGGAACGCCTGAAGCGCCTGCATCAGCCCGAGATGCGCAAGGCGATCCTGAGCGAGCATGCGACCGCGACCGACGATCCGCTATTCTTCCGCCCGAACTACGACAAGATGTACCTGCTCGGCAATCCGCCGGATTACGAACAGCCGCCGGAAAACACGCTGGGCGCGCAGGCTCGCCGCCAGGGCCGGCAGCCGGAAGAACTTGCCTACGACGCGATGCTCACCGACGACGGCCGTGGCATGCTCTATGTGCCGTTCCTCAATTATTCTGACGGCAATCTCGATGCGACCCGCGAGATGCTGCGTGATCCGCATTCGGTGCCGGGCCTTTCCGACGGCGGCGCGCATTGCGGCATCATCTGCGACGCCAGCTTCCCGACCTATCTGCTGACGCACTGGACCCGTGACCGCACCCGCGGCGAAAAGCTCTCGATCCCGTTCGTGGTCGCGGCGCAGTCGCGCAAGACCGCGCTCTCGGTCGGCCTCTACGATCGCGGCGTGATCGCACCTGGCTTCAAGGCCGATGTCAACGTGATCGACTACGACAAACTGCATCTGCATCCGCCAAAGGTGCATTACGATCTGCCGGTCGGCGGCCGCCGGCTGATGCAGCAGGTCGACGGCTATGACGCCACCATCGTATCCGGCGTGGTGACGCAGCGCGGCGGCAAGGCCACCGGCGCACGCCCCGGCAAACTGGTGCGCGGCGCGCAGGGATCGCAACCGAAGTTTGGTGCAGCGGCGGGCTAGGGCGGGATTGGCTTAGCCGCAATCGACGTCAAGCGCGTGACCGCGCTTCGATGCCATCCGTCGCAGATCAGCCGCCACCAAACTTGGACGGATCATTGTAGGCCGGGGTCTGGTCCATGAGCACGGGTGGAAAGCGCGGGTCTACCGGCTGGACGGGACGGACAATGACATGTCGCGGCTTGGCGTGATGCACCTTCTTTGCGGCGCTGGCGGAAGCACTAAAGGCGATCAAAAGGCCCAGGGCCAAAATAAAACGCATCGCAAATTTCCTTTAATCACCCCCCGCTTCCCATGTGTGGCCCCTACCGCACTGCCGCAATCTGTGACGGCTTCAAAATCGCTCAAATCGGGGTGATCGCAAGGCGCAGGTGCACGCCCGGGCAACCGGCGCGCGGGGGCGCAAGGGTGTCACGACCGAATTTTGGACCAGCGTCAGGCCTTGGTCGCAGCCTGGGTGACAAATTGATGGCCGACCCACCATACCGGTTGGCGGGGATTCAATGCCTCATGCAGCATGGCGTATCCGCAGGCCTTGAACACGATTTCACTCAGCGCCGCCGTGAGAAGCTTGCGGCCATCCTTGTGCATGTCGATGATTGCTTTCGAGGTGGCGTGCATCAATTCCATCTGCTCGGGGCCATTGTGCTGCGGCCATTGTTCGAACTTGGTCCAGCGCTGAATAATGTCTGAGCAGAAATAATTGTCGGTGAGCTCGATCAGCGCCTCAAGGCTGTGTTCGGGTTTCAGCAGGTCGGCACACTCGGCCAGAAGCTTCCTGGTGACCGGATGATCGGGCGCCTCTTTCTTGAAGGCGGTGAGCAACGGATAGAGCGCCACTTCAACACCCAGAAAGATCGAGCTTGAATTGGTCAGGATCTCCGGCGCATTGAAGACACTCGCTTTCACGCCCTGCTCGGTCGCGCGCCGCGCGATATTTTCGAGTTCGATTTTCGCAAAACCCTGCAGGTAAGGCGAATAGCTCTGCCAATGATACTCGCCGGCAATCAGTATCTCGGTGCCATGATAGCCGTAGGCCACGTAGGAAACCTGACCGCCGTTCCTGGCGACGCTGTCGCGTAGCCCGGCACCCAGTTCGATCAGATCCGAAAGACTATTCGCACTCACATCCATAAAGCTCATTTCGCAGAGCCGGCCGAGGTCGCCTTCCCAAAAATCCTTGGAAGAGGTCGCGGTCCCTTTGAAGACCCGGTTCATCACGGGCATCATGATCTTCGCGCGCGGAACGCCGCCGGCCATGGTGTGAGCGATCAGGACCTTGGCGCCATCGGGAATTTGCTTTTGCAATTCGACCAGATATTGCGTCACGCGCGTGCGAAAATTTTCGCGGCCGGCCTTGCGCGACTCTTCCACCTGCGCAAGATCAACCGTGGCCTTGTCCCACTCGCTGAGCTTTAAGCCCTTGAGCTGGTCGCATGGACTGAGACCCTTGCTCGATTTTGCCAGATCAAATCCGCATTCCAAGGGAACGTTGACCAGCGGCTGGTCTTTCTCCGCCAACTCCTCCGCCGTCAGGGGGCGTAGCTGCTCATTCTCATCGCGGCGTCCGACCGTGCCATAGATGACAGTCATCCCGGCCTTCTTGGCTTCATCGATCAGGCCGTTGACGTAACCTCGGGCAAAGACCTCGCCGAAAATGACCAGAACGTCGTTTTTGCCGTAGCCTGAAACGGGGTTGACCTGACGAAGCGGCTCGAACTTTTGCACGCGGATATCCTTGGCTGGAGAGGGTCTTCGAATACTAACAAACTGACCGCTACCAAGTACATCGGTTCCATCCTGAACCCAAGTATGAACCCAAGCATCGATACGCTATCGATAGGCGCCGTGCTGGCTTTCCCCATACCCGGAGGGTATAATTTGAGGGAATTTGGCGATGGTACGGATGTCGATCTTTGCAGGCAGATTAGGTCTCGCACTCGTCCTGGCGGCGCTCTGTCTGGGCGGGCGGACGGCCCACGCCCAGGCCGCCCCTGTGCCCTATTGGAGCCCGAGTTGGCCCCTCGGCTTTGGCGGGACCCTGCCCTCCGACCAGGACTCCCCGACGCGCTACAATTTCCAGAACGGCATGTTTATCAGCGGCACCAGCATTCCTGCGGGAATGAACTGGAACGGCATCAACCAGGCTGGAGCGTTCGGCAATTTCGGCTCGCTCCGTTACGAGGGCGTGCAGACCGGCTACAATTTCGGAAGCGCGGGCGGGTTACCCGTTTCGCTCTATGCCGGCTTCGAAACCTTGAAGTACGATGGCGGCGTCGGCGGCCCGTTTGCGGCATTCGACAAGAAGTCCGGCACG
Source organism: Bradyrhizobium sp. JYMT SZCCT0428 (assembly GCF_018131075.1). Lineage (GTDB taxonomy): Bacteria > Pseudomonadota > Alphaproteobacteria > Rhizobiales > Xanthobacteraceae > Bradyrhizobium. The sequence continues at coordinate 129,569 of NZ_JAFCLS010000010.1, forward strand.
CTGCCGGGCTATCGCGCGAATGCCGGCATTGAATTCCAGCCGGCGCCGAATCTCAGCCTGTCACTCGGCTTCGGCTACACCCAGCGCTCCGGAAGCGTCCCCGTCGACAGCGAAATCAATTCGCTGCCCGGCGCTTCGATTATCCCCAGCGCTCCCCGCTGAACGCAGGGCTTCCGGCCAACTCCGGTCGCCGCCATCAGAGCGGACCGAGGATGCCCCATCGACGATCGCAATATTCCTTGATGGCCGCCACGACACCGCTGCTGATGATGTCCCGGCGTTCGGCTGAGTCCATCTGGAGCTCTTCGTCCCGGTTGATGATCGAGCCCGCCTCCAGCAGCACGGCAGCCATCCTGGTCTTTTTCAGCACGATGAGCTTGTCATAGCTGTAGACACCGGTTTCCTTGTTCAGCAGCGGATGCTGGTAGCGGCCCATGATGGGCTGCGAATATTGCTCGGCATATTTCAGGCCCTGGGCCTTCATTTCCTTCGCCAGCAATTCGGCGATCGAGAGGCTCGCCTTGTATTCCGGGTTATTGCTGGAGACGAACACCGAATAGCCGCTGAAGCGGTCGCTGAAACGGCTTTTCCTGCCGCCGAACTCCCAGTCCTCGAGAAATTTCTTGGGCACGGAGTCATGGTGGATCGACAGGAACAGATTGGCGGGCAGATTGTTCGCCGCGGCGACGCGCTTGACCAGGCTGGCCCTCGCCTTGCCTTCGGTCAGCAGCAACTTCGTCTCGGTGAAGCCTTCGGCCTTCAGTTTCTCCTCGATCCGCTGCGTCAGCCGCAAATTGTAGACGAACTCGGAAACGTTGCGGGCGCTGATCGCGCCTTCCGACTGGGCGGTATGCCCCACATCCAGAACGATCCGGAACTTTGACGGTTCGCAGGTGGTTGCAACCGTCTTCGAAACCGACGGCTTGGCCGCCGCCCTCGGGGCAACAGCCTTCGCCGTGCGGCGGTTCGGAGCGGCCGCGGGCTTCGCCACCCTGGCTGGCTTTGACGAAGCGGCCGGCTTTGGCACAGCGGTGCGCTTTGGCGATGGACTCTGCTTTGCCTGCTTCGACGTGCCCTTGAAGACATCAGACAGCCAGCCGGCGTGACTGGCCTCGACCGACAGAAGCAGCAAGGCGACCATCGCGGCGACAATGGTGCGGCGGGGCCAACCGCCAAAGCCTGACTGGTCGAATGTTTTCCTTACCGACGGCAATCCCCACTCTCCCCCAGAGTGACCTTCTATGCGCGCTTCACGACCGCATTGGACAGCATCGGCCCGTAGTATGAACCATGAGTTACCGGTTGCAAGGTTCCACCGGCCGGCTTCAAACCTTTTGCCCCGCCTTGATCTCCTTGAACCTGGCAAGCGCCTGTTCGAATTTGGCATTGAACAGCCACATCGCATCGAGGATTTCGCGCATGGTTGCAGACGTCCGCGCCCTGTCGGCCTGTCCAAAGGTGAAAACGCTGTTGTTCCGCAAGAATCCCATGATCCTGGGATCGGAAATCCGGTAGTTGAGTAAATTGCCTGACTTGAGCGCGGATTTGGTCGGCGCGGGAATAATCTGAATCAGCTCGAACAGCTTCATCTGGTCGATCGGGTCCGGCAGCGTCCTCACGATCGACGGCACCTGCGGGAACACTTCCGCATGCGCGTTCATCAGGGCATCCCGCACCGAGGTCCAGTGGTTGAACCGGTGATCCATATTGCCGGCCCGCGCCTCCTCCTTGTCGTCGCGCTGGATCAGCGCAGGATCGAACGCCGCGATCGACGGCTTGATCGCCGCCCACTTCCTGCGGCCGTTCAGATCTTCGGATGTGCCGGTTTGCAGGCTGCCCTTGTACTTGTTCGAGCGCGCATTGCCGATGGTTTGATTGCCATTGGTCTCGGCAAAGAACAGCCCGAGGCTGATCCGGCCTGCCGCCTCGGCATTGACAGCATCGAGGCCTTTGGCGCGCGCGATCGCTGTTCCCAGATCGACGACGTCCTTGAACGGGGTATCCGATTTTTGCGCGCTGGCGGGCGGCGCCTGCATCACATCGAAAAGCTTCCGGTACTCGTCGAGCAGCGGCTCGGTAGCCACGTTGAAATAGGCCGGCGGGATTTCGTATTTGTTGGGCCCACCGATCCTGGACGGCATCGCGTCGGTGAGATCCTTGTAGGCGCTCAGCATCTTGTTGCGCGCCAGATAGAGCGCCTGTCCAGGCAGGTTCGGCAGCGGTTGCTTCGCATTGATCTGCGCGCGCCGCTGCCCCAGGATCAACTCGAAGTTCCTTACCGCCTCATTGTACGCATTGAGCGCTTCCGATTGCGTCTTCGTGAGTGCACCCTGCGCCATCGCGGGGCCTGTGAAACCGATAGCCATCGGCAGCGCAAACAACAGCGCGAGCGCAAGCGCCGCCACGGACGCGCCGATGCAATAAAGCTTGTAGCGGGCCATTGGCTCACGCGAACTTCGGTTGTGCGGCCTGAGCCAGCAGCCGCGCACGCTCGCTATTGGGCCACAGCAGCAGCAAACCCAGCAACCCCGACGACACCATAACGACCGCGTTGATGGTGAAGCCGGTCAGATAGCCGTCGAGCGGCGTTGCCGCGTGCTTGATGACGCTTCCCATCACGAGGGGAGCGACAATGCCCGCCAGCGTGTAGATTGCGCCATAGATCGCAATCACGGCGCCACGCTGCTGCACAGGCGTGAACTCGCCGAGCATCGGCGGACAGACGACATAGATCGAGCCGCACAAACCGGAGCCGACCACAAGCAGCGCGATCATCGTTCCGCCCGGCGCGGAATAGGGCATCATCGCGAGAATCAGGCCGCCGATGATCAGCGGCACCGAGCCGAGCACGCCGCGCGCGCCGCGGGTGGTAAAGCCCCGCGTCAGCATCACTTGCGAGATCCAGCCCGTGAGCAGCACGATCACCGCGCCGAACACCCAGGGCAGCACCGAAATCCAACCCGCATCCTGTTGCGAAAAGCCGAGCCCCTGCACGATGAAGGGCGTGAACCAGGTGAGACCGAGCGACAGCGCCCAGTAGGCACCGAAGGTCGCGGCGCAGCAGCCGATGAAGGTCCGCGAGGTCAGGAGCTGAAAATAGGGAACGCGCGGATCGGCGGCGGCCATCGCGACCGTCTGCACCAGCGGGCCTTCCTTGCCCATGATCAGCCACGCCACCACCCACATCAGGCCGACGACGCCGAGCGCGCCGAACGCATAATGCCAGCTGTGATTGACGATGATCCAGTTCAGCGCCGGCACCGCGAGAATCACGCCGAAGGCCGAGCCCTGCGACAGGATCGCGGTCGGCAGCGTGCGCTTCTCGTCCGGAAACCATTTGTAGACCGCATGCACGGCGACCGAGAACGCCGGGCCTTCGCCGGCGCCGAGAATGATGCGGCAGATCAGCAGCGTCGTGAAGCTGACGGTGCCGACCATCGGGAACTGCGCCACCGACCAGACCACCGCCATCGCGAGCAGAACCCAGCGGGTCGGTACGCTATTGACGATGAAACCGACGACGATCGCCGAGATCGAAAACAGCAGGAAGAACGAGGAGCCGAGCGTGCCGAACTGCTCCGCATCGAGCTTCAGCTCGGTCATGATCGGCACGCCGGCCAGGCCGACCACGATCTTGTCGGCAAAATTGACCAGCATGAACAGAAACAGCAGAAATGTGATTGTCCAGGCACCTTTGGGCGTCACATGTTCAGTCATGGCTGCTACCCCAAGTTTATCCTTGCCGATTCAGTGACTTCGGCATTCGATGCTAGCCATGGCCTCCCCGGCAACGCAACTGCGCATTTTGACCGGAGGGTGCCCTGTAACTCCGCACGGCCGGATGCGCACCGTTACAACCGAATCACGATCCCGTCGTCTCTGATATTGAGGCCGTGATCTGACATCGCGGTCCTGATATGTTGCAGGGCATCATGCCAGGGGAATTTCATGGTCAATTCGATCCATCGTCACATCGATATTTTGGCCAGGCCGGCTTTCCCCACGCGCCGGAAGCTCGCGTGATCAGCGCATGAGCAACGGCGAATCAATCGTGCTCACCGTGAACGGCCTGACCAAGAGCTACCGCGCCGCCGGCGAGGAGGTCGCGGTGCTGCGCGGCGTCAATCTGTCCGTCGCGGCCGGCGAGAGCGTCGCGCTGACCGGCGAATCCGGCAGCGGCAAGAGCACGCTGCTGCACCTGATCGCCGGCCTCGATGCCGCCGATGGCGGCGCGATCAGGCTCGACAACGCGCTGGTCTCCGAACTCTCGGATGCCGGCCGCGCCGAACTGCGCCGCGATCGCCTCGGTCTCGTGTTCCAGCAATTCAATTTGATCCCGAGCCTGACCGTCGAGGACAATCTGGTGTTCCAGTCGCGCATCGCCGGACGCCACGATGATGCCTGGCATCACGAGTTGGTGGAGCGTCTGGGCCTGAAGAATTTCCTCAAGCGCTATCCCGAGCAATTGTCCGGCGGTCAGCAGCAGCGCGTTGCGATCGGCCGCGCGCTGGCAACCAAGCCGCTGCTGCTGCTGGCGGACGAGCCGACCGGCAATCTCGATGAAGCGACCGCCGACGAAGTGCTGGCGCTGGCGCGCGATCTCGTGGCGCGCAGCGGCTGCGGCTTCCTGATGGTGACGCACAGCGCGCGGCTCGCCGCCACGCTGGACCGCCAGGTCAATCTGCACGCCGGGGTAATCGCGTGAGGCGCGCGCTCTGGACGCTCGCCGTGTTGCTGAGCCATTGGCGGCGGCATCCGATGCAGCTCGCGACCTTGCTGATCGGCCTGATTTCGGCGACCGCGCTATGGAGCGGCGTGCAGGCGCTCAATCAGCAGGCGCGCACCTCCTATGACCGCGCCGCCGCGACATTCGGCGGCACGCGGACGGCGATGCTGGTCGGCCGCGACACGCCAACCTTCCCGCAACAATTCTTCGTCGACCTGCGCCGCGCCGGCTGGCCGGTATCGCCGGCGCTCGAAGGCCGCATCCAGATCGGCGGACGCTCGTTCCGCCTGCTCGGCATCGAGCCCGTGACGTTGCCGCGCGAGGTCGGCAGCGCGCCCGGGGTCGAAACCGCCAATCTGCAGGCCTTCATGACGCCGCCCGGGCAAATGCTGGTGGCGCCGGAAACGCTTTCCGATCTCAAGCTCGCCGAGGGCGCCACAGCCGTCACCAATGGCGGCGTGGCATTGCCGCCGCTGCGCGTGCAGACGCAGCTGGTGCCCGGCGTGCTCGTCGTCGACATCGGCATCGCGCAGACTCTTTTGAAAATGCCGGATCAATTGTCCCGCCTGCTGATCGGCAAGGCTAAGGGCAAACACCCCGCGTTGGAAAATGTCGTCGGCGACAAATTGCGGCTGGTTGCGCCGGATGCCGAAAGCGATCTCGAACGGCTCACCGACAGCTTTCATCTCAACCTCACCGCATTCGGACTGCTGTCGTTCTTCGTCGGCCTGTTCATCGTCAATTCCGCCATCGGCCTTGCCTTCGAGCAGCGCCTGCCCACCTTGCGCACGCTGCGCGCCTGCGGCGTGTCGGCGCGAATGTTGAACAGCGTGATGGTGATCGAACTGCTGTCGCTGGCGCTCTTCGCAGGCCTGATCGGGCTCGTCTGCGGCTACCTGATCGCGGCGACATTGCTGCCCGACGTCGCCGCATCCCTGCGTGGACTTTATGGCGCGCAGATACCGGGGCAGTTGACGCTGAAGGGCGAATGGTGGCTCGCGGGCATCGCCATCAGCATTCTGGGCGCGCTCGCGGCCGCGGCGACCAGCCTGACCAAGGCGCTTCGTTTGCCGCTGCTCGCCACCGCGCAGCCCTATGCCTGGCAACAGGCGCAGCGCCACTGGCTGATGTTCCAGAGCGCGGTGGCGCTCAGCGTATTCGCCGCTGCCGGCGCGTTTTTGCTGTTCGGCGATTCCCTGGTGTCGGGCTTTGCCGTGCTCGCGGCTCTGCTGCTCGGCGCGGCGCTGATCCTGCCGATGCTGCTGGAAGTCGTGCTCGCGTTCGGCCAGCGGCACGCGCGCGGCCCGCTCAGCACCTGGTTCTGGGCCGACAGCCGCCAGCAGCTTTCGGGATTGTCGCTGGCGCTGATGGCGCTGCTGCTCGCGCTCGCGGTCAATGTCGGCGTCGGCACCATGGTCGGCAGTTTCAACCGCACGTTCCTGGTGTGGCTCGACGGAAGGCTGGCGGCGGATGTCTATATCAGCGCGTCCAGCAATACCCGGGCGACCGAGATCAGGGCGTGGCTGCGCGAACGGCCCGAGGTCGAGGCGATCCTGCCCGGCGGCCGCGCCGATACGCAACTGGCAGGCGCGCCGCTCGAAGTGCTGGGCCTGCCCGATCACACCACCTATCGCGACAGCTGGCCACTGCTGGATCAGGCGCCGAACGCCTGGACCAGACTTCGGCCCGGCACGACCTGTCTCGTCAGCGAACAATTGGCGCGGCGCCTGAAATTGTCGATCGGCGATCGCATCGACATTCCGGCGCCGGGCGGCAACTGGACACTGGAAATCGTCGGCATCTATGCCGACTACGGCAATCCGAAGAGCCAGATCGCGGTCAACTACGCCGCGCTGACGCGGCGCTTTCCGGAGGTCCCGCTCACACGGATGGGCCTGCGCGTTGCACCCGGCCAGATTCCAGCGCTGATCACGGCCTTGCAGGAAAAATTCGGGCTCGACGATCGAAGCGTCGCAGACCAGGCGACCATGAAGGCGGAATCGAAACGCATCTTCAACCGCACCTTCTCGGTGACTGCGGCGCTCAACGCCTTTACGCTCGGCGTCGCCGGCATCGCGCTCCTGACCAGCCTGCTGACGCTGAGCAATTCGCGGCTGCCGCAGCTGGCGCCGCTATGGGCGATCGGCATTACCAGGCGCAGGCTGGCCGCGATCGAGCTTCTGAAGACGATGTCGGTCGCATTGATCACCGCGCTGTTCGCGCTGCCGCTGGGCCTCCTGGTGGCGTGGTGCCTGCTCGCGATCGTGAACGTAAAGGCCTTTGGCTGGCGGCTGCCGTTCCACGTCTTCCCGGCGCAATTGCTGTGGCTGGTCGGCGTCGCGATGGCGGCGGCCTTTTGTGCGGCAGCGCTTCCGGTGATGCGGCTGGCGCGGATGCAGCCGGCCAGCCTGATCAGGATCTTTGCCAATGAACGGTAGCGGCCTGATATCCCGCCGCAGTTTTGTGAGCGGCTTGTTGATCGCCTCGCTCGGAAGCAAGGCGTTGGCGCAGGGATTTGCCGGCTTAGGCGAAAGCGCCAGCGGCTATGCCGCCGTCATTCCCGGCAGGACATTTTCATTTCCCGCCGATCATGACCCGCATCCGGAATTCCGGATCGAGTGGTGGTACGTGACCGCCAATCTTACCGATGCCAAAGGCACCGCCTATGGCGCGCAGTGGACGTTATTCCGGCAGGCAACAAAGCCGGGCACGCAACAGGAAGGTTGGGCCAATCAGCAGCTCTGGATGGGCCATGCCGCGGTGACGCGCGCCGATACCCATCGCACCAGCGAAACCTTTTCCCGCGGCGGCGTCGGACAGGCCGGCGCTGAAGCTGCGCCCTTTCTCGCCTGGATCGATTCCTGGGAAATGCGCGGGCTTGATTCCATGAGCGCAACCAACATGGCGCCGCTCGAACTCAAGGCCTCAGGCGCCGATTTCAACTATGCGCTGCGCCTCGATGCCGACCGGCCGCTGGTGCTACAGGGCGAGGCCGGCTACAGCCGCAAATCGCTGCGTGAGCAAGCCTCCTATTATTACAGCCAGCCGCATTATCAGGCGAAAGGCAGCATCACCATCGACGACAAAACCGTCGATGTAACCGGACAGGCCTGGCTCGACCGCGAATGGAGCAGCCAGCCCCTGGCCTCCGACCAGAGCGGCTGGGACTGGCTGTCGCTTCATTTCAAGACCGGCGAAAAGCTGATGCTGTACCGGATGCGCCAGACCGACGGCCAGCATTACGGCTCGGGCAAATGGGTTGCCCGCGACGGCAGCACTGAGCCGCTCGCTTCAGCCGACATCAGTTTCACGCCGCAGGCTTACACGGAGATCGCGAACCGCAAGATCCCGACCTCATGGCGCATCGCGATTCCCAAACTCGCCGTCACGATCGACTGTACGCCGCTCAACCCGAAGAGCTGGATGGGAACGAATTTTCCCTATTGGGAAGGCCCGATCAGCTTTGGCGGCAGCCACACCGGATTAGGCTATCTGGAGATGACGGGGTACTGAAAGCGCTTCTGATTCATTCACTCATGGCCGGGCTTGTCCCGGCCATCCACGTCTTTCCAGCCTAACCGAAGCAAGACGTGGATGCCCGGCACAAGGCCGGGCATGACGAAAGAAAGAATCCAAGAGGAATCATTCACCAATGTACCACTTCACCGCTCTCGTCACCTGCCTTGCCATCCTGTTCTACTTCTTCACCTCGATCCAGGTCTCGAAGGCGCGCAGCGCGTTCGGCGTCAAGGTGCCGGCGACGTCAGGCCATCCGGATTTCGAGCGCGTGTTCCGCGTCCAGATGAACACACTGGAATGGATGCCGATCTTCCTGCCATCGCTGTGGCTGTTTGCAATTTACATCAGCGACCCCTTTGCGGCAGGGCTCGGCCTGGTCTGGATCGCCGGCCGCCTCCTCTACATGTTCGGCTATTCGCAGGCCGCCGCCAAGCGCGGCCGCGGCTTTGGCATCCAGGCGCTTGCGGCGAGCGTGCTCTGGGTAGGGGCAACAGGTGCGATCGTGTGGCGCATCGTGCAGGGGTGAGTGATCTCCCTCGCCCCGCTCTTGCGGGGAGAGGGTCGGGGTGAGGGGCTCTCTCCGCACGACTGTCTGCGAATCGTTGGACCTGTACCCCCTCACCCGGATTGCTTCGCAATCCGACCTCTCCCGCAAGCGGGGCGAGGTAAGAAGCCCCTCACTTCACCAGCGGGCAGCCCGAATCCTTGGCGGTCGGAAACGCCTTGTCGCCGGGGACCACGGCGAGCTGCTTGTAATAGTCCCACGGCTTCTTCGACTCCGACGGCTTCTTGACCTCGAACAGATAGAGGTCATGCACCATGCGGCCGTTTTCGAGCACCTTGCCTTGCGCGAAGAGATCGTCGACCGGAAGCTCCTTCAGCTTTTTGGCGACGGCCTCGGTATCCTTGGTGCCGGCCGCCTTGACCGCCTTGAGATATTGCAGCGTCGCGGAGTACGTGCCGGCCTGGATCATGTTCGGCATCCGGCCGGTGCGCTTGAAGAAGCGGTTGGCGAGGTCGCGGCTCCTGTCGTCGCGATCCCAGTAGTAGCCTTCCGTGAGCACCAGGCCTTGCGCCGCTTCCAGTCCGAGGCCGTGGACTTCGGCGAGCGTCAGCAACAGGCCTGCCAGCTTCTGTCCGCCTCTGACGATGCCGAATTCGGCCGCCTGCTTGATCGAGTTGGTGGTGTCGAGACCGGCATTGGCGAGCCCGATGATTTTCGCCTTTGAACTTTGCGCCTGCAGCAGGAACGACGAAAAATCCGACGAGTTCAGGGGAATGCGGACCGCGCCCAGCACCTTGCCTCCCCTTTCCTTGACGAGGTCGCCGGTGTCTTTTTCCAGCGCATGGCCGAAAGCGTAGTCCGCGGTCAGGAAGAACCAGCTGTCGCCGCCGGATTGCACCAGCGCGCCGCCGGTGCCGACCGCCAGCGCGTGGGTGTCATAGGCCCAGTGGAACCCGTAGGGTTGGCAGGCGTCGCCGGTGAGGCGCGAGGTGGCCGCACCGACGACGATGTCGATCTTCTTCATCTGCTTCGACAGATCGTGGATCGCGAGCGCGACCGAGGAAGTCGTCAGCTCCGTGATCATGTCGACGTTCTCGACCTCATACCAGCGCCGCGCGATCGCGGTGGCGAGATCGGGCTTGTTCTGGTGGTCGGCGGAGACGATCTCAATCTTGTGGCCAAGCACCTCACCGCCGAAATCCTCGATCGCCATCTTGGCGGCCTCGAACGACCATTTGCCGCCGTAATCGGCATAGACCCCGGACTGATCGTTCAGAATGCCGATCTTGACCCCCTGCGCCGAGGCCGATCCGGCGAACAAAACGCCGCTCAATGCCGCGGCCGCCAACAAACCCGCCTTCATAATTCTTGCTCCCAGCAGTTCCGTTCAGGGTAAATTCCGCCCGACAATATTTTATAACCCTGCCGCTGCCCATCTATTTCAGATCGGCCGATGGTATGGGGAGATCCGTCACCCTGAGGTGCGCGCTCTTGCGCGCCTCGAAGGGCGACGGCCCGTCTGTGGCCGATTCATCCTTCGAGACGCGCGCAAGAGCGCGCTCCTCCAGCGATAACGGCAAAGCCGTTACGCGGGGATGACGGGGATGGAGTCCGCGACTCACACCGCGGCGGCATCCTTCGGCTTCTTCGGATCGGCCAGCCCACGGACGATCATGTAGAAGATCGGCGTGAAGATCAGGCCGAACAGCGTGACGCCGATCATGCCGAAGAACACCGCGACGCCGACCGCCTGGCGCATTTCCGATCCCGAGCCGGACGAAATCACCAGCGGCAGCACGCCGAGGATGAAGGCGAACGACGTCATCAGGATCGGTCGCAGCCGCAACCGGCAGGCTTCGATCACCGCCTCCAGCCGCGGCTTGCCTTCAAGCTCGATGTCGCGCGCGAACTCGACGATCAGGATCGCGTTCTTCGCCGCCAGCCCGACCAGCACCACGAAGCCGATCTGGGTCAGGATGTTGACGTCCTGTCCCATGATCCGCACGCCGATGGTGGCGGCGAGCAGGCACATCGGCACGATCAGGATCACCGCGAACGGCAGGCTCCAGCTGCCATATTGCGCCGCCAGCACCAGGAACACGAACAGCACGCAGATCGGGAACACGTAGAGACCCGCATTGCCGCCGGTGACCTGCTGATAGGACAGGTCGGTCCATTCGAAGGAGAACCCGCTCGGTAGCGTGTCCTCCGCGAGTTTCTTCATGGTGTTGATCGCGGTCGTCGAACTCGTGCCCGGCGTCCCCTCGCCCTGCAGCTCCGCCGCCGGATAGAGGTTGTAGCGCGCCACCCGGTCGGGGCCGGATACGTCACGGAAATCCACCACGCTGCCGAGCATCACCATGTCGCCTGCGGCGTTGCGGGTGCGCAGCCGCGCCAGATCCGACGCCTCCTTGCGGAACGGCAGGTCGGCCTGGGCCGTGACATGATAGGTGCGGCCGAACAGGTTGAAGTCGTTGACGTAGGTCGAGCCGAAATAGGTCTGGATCGTTTCGTTGACGCCGGAGATCGGCACGCCGAGCTTCTGCGCCTTGACCCGGTCGATGTCGACGAAGAGCTGCGGCGTATTGGCGGTGAAGGGCGAAAATACCTGCGTCAACTGGGGCGCCTTGCGCGCCGCGGCGACAAGCTCGTCGTTGGCGGCTGCCAGAAGTTCAGGGCCGCGGCCCTGACGATCCTGGACCCGCATGGTGAAACCTCCACCTGTTCCGATGCCCGGCACGGGTGGCGGCGGAATGACGATGATGAAGGCCCCCTGTATCGCGGCCAGGCGCTGTCGCAGATCCGCGGTGATCGCCTGCGCGGTCAGGCCTTTCTTCAGACGCACTTCCGGTTCTTCGAACACCGGGAAGAGAGCCGCAGCATTGCCCGACTGCGTCCGGGTCGCGCCCGAGAAGCCGGCGAATGCCGCGACGCGAATGATGCCTGGGGTATCCAGCGCCGTTTTCTCGATCTGGCGGACGATATCGGTGGTGCGCGCCAGCGATGCGGCTCCCGGTAACTGCGCCGATATAATGACGTAGCCGCGGTCCTGGGCGGGGATGAAGCCTTGCGGCGTGATGGCAAGCAGCCATCCGGCGCTGCCGATCAACGCCAAATACACGAGCAGCATGACCGTCGAATGCCGGATCACGAAGTTGGCCGCATTGGCATAACCGTGGGACAGCCGGTCGAAAGTCCGGTTGAAGACGCCCGCAAATGCGTCCCAGCCGCGGGCGATGAAATTCCAGCTTGCCGGCGGCTTCTTTTCCGCGTGCGGCACCAGAATCAGCGAGGCCAGCGCCGGCGACAATGTCAGCGAACAGAAGCAGGAGATCGCGGTCGCCACCGCGATGGTGACGGCGAATTGCTGGAAGAACTGTCCGGAAATGCCGCCGAGGAACGCGGTCGGCACGAACACCGCGCACAGCACCAGCGCGATCGACACCAGGGCTGCGCCCACCTCCTCCATCGTCTTGAGCGCCGCGTCGCGCCGGCTCATGCCGTGCTCGAGATGCCGTTCGACATTTTCCACCACCACGATCGCATCGTCGACCACGATGCCGACCGCGAGCACGAGCCCGAACAGCGTGAGATTGTTGATCGAGAATCCGAGCGCCGCCATCACGGCGAAGGTGCCGACCAGCGACACCGGGATCGCGATGATGGGAATGATCGCCGGACGCCAGCCCTGCAGGAACACCAGCACCACGATGACGACAAGGATCATCGCCTCGTAGATCGTCTTGATCAGTTCGTGAACGGACTGCGCGATGAATTCGGTGGGGTTGTAGCCGATATTGTAGTCGAGGCCCTTTGGAAAACGCGCCTTCAGCTTCTCCATGGTATCGGAGATTCTTTTCGCAGTCGCCAGCGCGTTCGAGCCAGGCCGCTGCGTTACCAGCAGCGCGACCGCCGATTTCCGCAGCAGGAAACTGTTGGTCGAATAGGACAACGCACCGAGCTCAACCCGCGCCACGTCGCGCAGCCGCACCGTGCGGCCGTCGGCGCCGGCCCTGACCACGATGTCCTCGAATTGCCTCTGATCTTTCAGCCGTCCGGTGAAGGTGAGATTGGGCTGGAATGCGCGGTCGGCGATCGGCGGCTCGCCGATCTGCCCGCCCGTGATCTGCAGGTTTTGCGCGCGGATCGCAGCTATCACCTCGGCCGAGGTCAGGCCGAGCGTCGCGATGCGGTCCGGGTCCAGCCACAGCCGCATCGAGTAGTCGCGGGCGCCGAACATCTGGATGTCGCCGATGCCATCGAGGCGAAGCAGCTCGTCGCGCACCTGCAGCAGCGCATAGTTGGAGATGTAGAGCTGGTCAAAACTGTCGTCGGGCGACAGCATGAACACGACCATCAGGATGTCGGGGCTGTTCTTGCGGGTGACGACGCCGTTGCGTTGCACCTCTTCCGGCAATCGCGGCTGCGCGATGGCGACGCGGTTCTGCACCAGCACTTGCGCCTTGTCGAGATCGGTTCCGAGCTTGAAGGTGACCGTGATGGTGAGATTGCCGTTCGAGGTCGCCTGGCTATAGAGATACAGCATATCCTCGACGCCGTTGATCTCCTGCTCGATCGGAGCTGCAACGGTGTCGGAGACGGTTTGCGCGGTAGCGCCGGGATACTGTGTGGTGACGACGACGGTCGGCGGCACCACTTGCGGATACTCCGAGACCGGCAGCGTGGTGTAGGCGATCGCGCCGACGATCAGCAGCACGATCGACAGCACCATCGCCAGGATGGGCTGGTTGATGGAGAGCCGGCCGAGGTTCATGACTTGCCACCGGCCGGCGCCGTCTGCGGCGTCACCTTCGCACCGACCCGGGCGCGCTGGATGCCGTCGACGATGACGCGATCTTCCGCCTTCAACCCCTCGCGAACCACGCGCAAGCCTTCGTCAAGCGGTCCGAGCTTCACAGCCCTTGCTTCGACGGTGTTGTCATCCTTGACGACAAAGACGATCTTGCGCGACTGGTCGGTGGCGATGGCCGTGTCCGGCAGCAGCAATGCCTCGTAGGGCGAGGAGCCGATCAGCCGCACGCGGCCGAATTGCCCCGGCAGAATCGAGAAGTCCTTGTTGGGAATGATGGCGCGGCTGCGCAGCGTGCCGGTCGAGACATCGAGACGGTTGTCGAGAAAATCCATCTTGCCTTCTTTCGACGGCTTTTCCTCGCCGGTCAGAGCGACCTCCACCGGGTTCGGCGTGTCGCGCGAACTCGGCCGCTTTCCCTCGAACCACAGCCTGTTGTTCTTGAGATAGGTCGCCTCGTCGACGTCGAAATAGATGTAGATCGGATCGAGCGTGACGATCGAGGTGAGCAGCGTGGCGCTGCCCTCGCTGCCCTGCACGAGATTGCCGGGGCTGACGAGATGGCGGCCGACACGGCCGGTCATCGGGGCCAGGACGTGGGTGAATTCGATATTGAGTTTCGCCGCCTTCAGCGCACCATCGGCCTGCATCTCCGCGGCATGCGCGGCCTGCAAGGCCTGGCGGCGCTGGTCGACGGTTTGTTCGGAGACGGCACTGGTCTGGACCAGATTCAGCGCGCGATCGAGTTCGCGCTTGGCAAGCTCCACTTTGGCGCGCGAATCCGCGAGCTGGCCCTCGGCCTGCGCGGCGACGGCTTCGAAGGGGCGGGAATCGATCGTGTAAAGCAGATCGCCGGCGCGCACGATGGCGCCATCGCGGAATTCGACGGTGTTGACGAAGCCGCCGACCCGGGCGCGCACCTGCACCTCTTCCAGCGCCTCGAACCGCCCGGTGAATTCATCCCAATCCGTGACGGTGCGCTTCACCGGCTGCGCGACCGTCACCGGCGGCGCCGCGGCCGCGGCCGGCTGCGGCGGTTTGTCACCACATCCGGACAACGCCAGCGCGGAGACCAGGATCAGCGGCGAGAGACTGCGAAGCGAGGGGAAGTAGACTTGACGGCCTCCCGGTTGAACCGGACGATTCCGTTTTTCAGTCGCGCTCAATTCCATCTGCTCGATCTCCCCTGACTTCCCGACATCTCGATCGATGGAGGCGGCTGCCGCTCCCCGGCGGAGGTCACAGATGTGACTGGTTCCCAGTCTGTTCAAGAAGGCGATGGGATCAAGCACAATCGTTATGCATGGCGGACGATCACGCCTTGCGCCGCCGCGGGTACCGGGTGGGTCGGAAGCGCTGGCCTTCAGGAAAATCGCCGATGGCGCGATTACCCCCACGGTCGAGGCCGCGCTCGAGATGACGAAAACGTGACATCACACAATTGTCGTCGGTCGCATCGCCCAAAGTTCCACCTGGGGGAAGAGGACGACCGGAAGCACCTCCGCGTCCACGTTACTGCCCACGCCTTCATGGTTAATAATCCGAGGACATTGACTCCAGGTTGTACGCTCGGCTACGATCATGGTTGCTAAAGCGTAAATTTTTATACAGCCGCATTTATCGAACATTGATTACCCCCTTTTCGTTGCGGTGTGAGTGAGAGGCATTTCGGAGTGACGAGCGAAATTTGTGTCGCTGGTAACAGGTCTCCCCGAATTGCGTTTGCAGTCCACCGTTCAACAGGCGGACCGGGCTGCTGCAGAATCGCACGCACCATCCATCAAAACATTCGACGTGTTCACGCATCGCGCTAGCCGCGCGACTGACTGTGTGACGCGGACAAGAAACTTGCGTTGGGAGTACGAATAATGGCGAACGAATTGCCCCCCGGTTCGATGCCGCCGCCCGCGACCGGCGGCACACCTCCCGGCGTAAACCCGCCGCCTCCGCCACCGCCTGGCCCCGGCACGCCTCCCGGTGGCCCCGGCACGGTCATCGTTGGGCCCGGACCACCGCCGCCGACAGCCAATACGCCGCCGGCGACCGCGACCGATATCAACGCCGCGGCCAACAATGTCGTCGAAGGCGCCGCCGTCAATACGCTGGTCGGCGTCACCGCGCGCTCGACGGACGCCGAAGGCCAGACCATTACCTATACGCTGGCGTCGGACACTTCCGGCGGCGGCTTCAAGATCGACGCGGCCACCGGCGTGGTGACGGTCGCCGATCCCGCCAAGATCAACTTCGAGACCGCGGCAGGCCACGCCTACACCATCACCGTGAATTCGTTCGACGGCTTCTCCACCTCGTCGCAAAGCTTCACCATCAACGTGTCACACATTGCGCCCTCGACCCCGGTCGACAGCAATGCCGGCGCCAACACCGTGGCGGAAGGCGCCGCCGCCAACACGCTGGTCGGCATCACCGCCTCCTCCAGCGACATCAACGGACCCGGCGTCACCTACAGCCTGAGCAACAGCGCCAACGGCGCCTTCAAGGTCGATGCCGCCACCGGTGTGGTGTCGGTCGCCGATCCCACCAAGATCGATTTCGAAAGCACCGCGACCCTCAACATCACCGCGGTCGCCAGCGACGGCACGCTGTCGAGTTCGCAGAATTTTGCCATCAACGTGACTGACGTCGCGCTGGCGACGCCGGTCGACAATAACGGCGCCGCCAACAGCGTGGCCGAGGGCGCGGCCAACGGTTCGACCGTCGGCCTCACCGCTGTCGCCGCCGACCCGAACGGACCGGCGACGACCTATTCGCTGATCGGCGACACCTCCGGCGGCGGCTTCACCATCAACGCCACCACCGGCATCGTCACCGTCGCCGACGGCACCAAAATCGATTTCGAAAGCGCGCCCGGCAACGCCTATTCCGTGACCGTGCAGGCGGCCAATGGCGTCTCCACCACGACGCAGAGCTTCACCATCGGCGTGGCGGATGTCGCGCCCGCGGCCCCGACCGACAGCGATGCCGCGGCCAACTCGGTGCTGGAAGGTGCGGCCAACGGCACCTTCGTCGGCATCACCGCCGCCTCGGCCGATATCAATGGCGGGGCTGTGACCTATTCGCTGACCGGCGATACATCCGGCGGCGGCTTCACCATCGACGCCACGACCGGCATCGTCACTGTCGCCGATGCGAGCAGGATCGACTTCGAGACCGCGGCCGGCAACGCCTATACCGTCACCGCGCAAGCCAGCGACGGCACCCTCACCAGTTCGCAAACCTTCACCATCGGCGTGACCAATATCGCACCATCGATCCCGGTCGACACCAATGCCGGCGCCAACGCGGTAATCGAAGGCGCGGCCAATGGTTCAACCGTCGGCATCACCGCTTCCGCGACAGATATCAATGGACCCGGCGTGCTCTGGAGCCTCGCCGACAGCGCCGGCGGCCGTTCACCATCGATGCCACCACCGGCGTCGTCACCGTCGCCAACTCCAGCGCCATCGACTTTGAGAGCGCGCCGGGCAACCTCTATACGATCGTGGCGCGGGCCACCGACAGCGGCGGATTATTCAGCCAGCAGTCCTTCACCATCGCCGTCACCGACGCGACGCCTTCGACGCCCGTCGACGGCAACGCAGCCGCCAACACCGTCGCCGAAGGCGCCGCCAACGGCTCGACCGTCGGCGTCACCGCGTCTTCGACCGACGTCAACGGCCCGGGCGTGACTTACTCGATGGTCGGCGACACCTCGGGCGGCGGCTTCACCGTCGACGCCGCGACCGGAATAGTTACCGTTGCCGACGCCACCAGGATCGATTTCGAAACCTCGGGCGCCAGCTATACCGTCGTTGTGCAGGCCAGCGACGGCACCCTGGCCTCTTCGCAGGCCTTCGCCATCAACGTATCGGACATCGCGCCCTCAACGCCTGTCGACAGCAATGCCGCGGCCAACCAGGTCGCCGTCGGCGCCGCGGCCGGCGCCACTGTCGGCGTCATCGCGTCGTCCACCGACGTCAACGGCCCGGCCGTCACCTATTCGCTGGTCAACGACACCTCAAACGGCGGCTTCACCATCAATGCCGCGACCGGTGTCGTCACCGTCGCCGATCCGAGCAAGATCCTGCTCGCCGATCCCAGCTACGACATCACCGTCGATTCCAGCGACGGCACGCTGCACAGCCAGCAGACGTTTACGGTCAATGTCGTCACCAACCTGGCGCCGGCCATCGATTCCGACGGCGGCGGCGCCGTCTTCGCCAAATCGATCGCGGAGAACACCACGGCGGTAACCACCGTCCACGCCACCGACCCGGATGCCGGCCCCTCGCCGGTCACCTATTCGATCGTCCCCGGTGACGACGGCGCCAAATTCGCGATCGATGCGAACACCGGCGTTGTCACTTTCATCACCGCGCCCGATTTCGAGAATCCGACCGATACCGCGACCAGCGGCAACAACACTTATGTTGTCACCGTCCGCGCCTTTGACGGCCTCTCGTCCGACGACCAGACCATCACGATCACTGTGACCGACGTCAATGACGCACCGGTCATCACCTCGAGCGCTTCGATCAACGTCAACGAGAACCAGACCGCAGTCGCCACGGTCACCTCGTCAGATCAGGACAGTCCGGCGCAGACACTGACCTACTCGCTCGCCGGCGGCGTCGACGCGGGCAAGTTCTCGATCGACCCCGGCACTGGTGTACTCACCTTCCAATCCGCTCCGAACTTCGAGGTCCCGACCGACATCGGCGCTGACAACAACTATGATGTCATCGTTCGCGTCACCGACAACGGCGCGCCGAACCTGCACACCGATCAGGCCGTCACCGTTCACGTCCAGGACGTCAACGAGGCGCCCAATACCAACGCCATCATCGCGACCGGCAACGAAGACCCGGCCGGGCCGGCCTACATTCCCATCACGATCACCGGCACCGACGTGGACGCCGGCGACTCCGTTGCGTCGTTCCACATCAGCGGTTTGCCGGGCGGCGCGCAGGGCACACTCTACAGCGACGCCGGCCTGACTACGGTCGTGACCGAGGGCGCCGATGTGGCGGCCTCAGGCAACGCCGCGACGCTGTATTTCGTCCCGGCCGCAAATTTCAACGGCCCGGTAACGTTCAACGCGGCTGCGACTGACAGCCATGGCCTCACCGACGCGACCGCGGCGGTCGAGACCATCAACGTAACGGCGGTCAATGACGCGCCGGTCAATACCGGCGTGCCGGGTCCCTTCACGGTGATGTCCGGATCCACCCATCCATCACCGGCCTGTCGGTAGCTGATATCGACGTCAATGAGGCCGGCGTTGCCACCGACATCACGACGACGCTGACATCGGCCGGCGGCGGCGCGGTGACGATCGGTGCCGTCGGCGGCGGCGCGGCCATCGGCGGCAACGGCACCGGTACGGTGACGCTGACCGGGCTCGATCGCAGAGATCAACGCTTCACTCGCGGGCAGCGTGGTCTACACCGCGGCGGACGGCGCCACCGGTTCATCGCTGACGACGCTGACGATTGCCACCAACGACCATGGCCACACCGGCATCCCCGGCGCCATCACCGACACCGATGTCATCCAGGTCGGCGTCACGCCGCAGGTCTGGTTCATCAACGGCGACCAAAGCGCCATCGACGGGGCCGCGCCGCGCGGTTCTCAGACCAATCCATTCACCGACGTCACCGAATTCAACGGGTCCAGCGGACCTGGCGTCAACGACTACATCTACGTCAAGGCCGGCACGTATACCGGCCCCGGCATCAACCTGAAGGACGGGCAGACCCTGCTCGGCGACGACCAGCCGCTGTCGCTCACCGATCCGTTCGGCGGCCCGGCCATCGTCATCGAAACCGCCAGCGGCGCGCGGCCGACCATCAATGTCACCAGTGCCGGCGACCAGGGCATCGACCTCGCCCAGAACAACACCATCCACGGCATCAACATCACGACCGCCGCGGGCACCACCGGCCTCGACGACGGCCAGGGCGGCGGCGGCAACGCGGTCGGCAGCCTGACCATCGACCAGATGCAGATTTCGGGCGCCGGCCAGGCGGTCGACATCGACCAGGGCGGCGCGCTCAACGTCACAATCGACACGTTGAGTTCATCCGGCGGCGCCTATGGCGTTCAGCTCGGCGGTGCGCTGACCGGCACCTTCACCGGCACCACTGGCACGCTGTCCGGCCACACCACTGCGGAATTCGACATCAACGGCGGCACTGGCAACATCAGTTATGGCGGTGCGATCGGCAATGGCACCGGCCTGTCAGCTTCGGTCGCCAGCCACACCGGCGGTACGGTTGCCTTCTCCGGCGCCGTCACCGACAGCAACGATGCCGGTGGCGGCATCTCGCTCACCGGCAATACCGGCGGCACCATCAATTTCACCGGTGGCATGACGCTGGATACCGGCGCCTCGAACGCCTTCGTGGCGACCGGTGGCGGCACGGTCAACGTGACCGGCACCAACCACCTCACCAGCAGCACCGGCACCGCGCTCAACATCGCCAACACCACGATCGGCGCCAGCAACGTCACCTTCCAGGACATCTCGTCCAACGGCGCGGTCAACGGCATCGTACTCAACACCACCGGCACCAGCGGACATCTGGTCGTCACCGGCACCGGCACGACGGACGGCACCGGCGGCACCATCCAGAACACTACCGGCCACGCCGTCAGCCTGACCAATACGCAGGACGTCACCCTGCGCAACATGAACATCACCGGCGCCGACGGCAACGGCATCAACGGCAACACAATCAACGGCCTGGTGTTGAGCAACCTCAACATTTCCGGCAGCGGCGACTCCACCGCGGGCAACGGCGAAGGCAATATCTATCTGTTCGAACTGACCGGTAACGCCAGCCACGCCACCACCTTCGACGACCTCAACGTCACCAATTCCTATGTCCACAACGTCTTCATCGAGAACACCGGCGGCACGCTGACGGATCTGGTGGTGACCGACAGCACCTTCTCCAACAACGGCGCCTCGACGTTCGCCGGCAGTCAGTTCGTGGCCAACCTCGCCTCCGGCGGCGTCGCGGGAACGCCAACCGCGACGGTTCACGCCACGCACAATACGTTCAGCGGCAATCTGTCGACGCCGTCGACCTTCACCGCGACCGGCTTCCAGGGCTCGTCCAACGACGGCACGCTCAACGTCCACATCGGCGACGGCACAGCCGGCGGCCTCAACACCTTCAATACCAACAATTCCGGCATCACGCTCTCGAACTCGAACGCCGGCAACCTCAATTTCGACGTCAACAACAACACGGTCACGAATAACCGCGCGGTCGGCATTGCCATCAACCATTTTGGCACCGGCACCGTCACCGGCTTCCTGCAAAACACCACGATCGGCACCCAGGGCGTGGCAGGTTCCGGCGCGCAGATCGGCAACGGCCTTGACCTCCACGACGAGGCCGTCAGCGGCACGATGACGCTGAGCGTCACCAACAACATCATTCAGAGCGTCGGCGGCGGCGGCCTGGGGTTCGAGGGTATCGTCGCCCAGGTCGGCGTCGGTGCCCAGAACTCGGCGAGCACCTTCAATCTCACCCTGACCGGCAACACCATCCGCGACATCATCGATGACCGTGGACTCTTCGTGAATAATTTCAACACCGCCGGCCTCAGCGTGATCAACGCGAATATCAGCGGCAACACGTTCTCCAACGCCAACGCCAGCGGCGCCAACACCACCGCGCGCGTCGGCGGCGCGCCCGGAGGGTCTGATCACGTCAACGTCACCCAGGCCAACGCCGCGGCGCTGGCTACGGCCAACGGCCTGACCGCAAGCGGCGCACCCGGCAACACGATGCGGGTCGACACCAACGTGTTCTTCAGCCAGCCCGCCCCGCCGTCGCCGCCGCCGACGCCGCAAATGGCGTTGAACGGCCAGGGCCCGGGCAGTTCGGACGTCCTCACGATGGACGCGCTGGCGCCGCTGCTCGCGGTTGCGATTGCGCATTGGGCCGCTGCCGGTGCTTCAGCCGCGCAGATCGAGCAAATGCATAATGCCCAGATCCGCATCGCGGACCTGCCGAATTCCGGCTTCCTGGCCAACAGCGACGAGCGTGGAATCACGATCGACAGCAACGGCGCAGGCTGGGGCTGGTTCGTCGATCCGACACCGACCAACAACAGCGAATTCGATACAGTGGCGCCGAACCAGCTGACGGCAACCAGCGGGAGCGCCGCCGGTCGTATCGATCTGCTGACGGTGATCGAGCACGAACTCGGTCACGTGATCGGCCTGGAGCATTCGGACGTCGCCGGCCTCATGAATGTCGTTCTCAATATCGGCGAACGCAGGTTGCCCGACACGATCGACGTCGCGCTGGCCCCAACCACGACCCTGACGCCGACGATCTCGCTCGGACCGGTGACACCCACCACGCCAGAGAGAGCTGTCGCAAATGCCGGCAACGACACCATCGATGCCGGCCATGGCGGTGGCTTCCTGTTCGGCGGCGGCGGCGCGGACACTTTCGTGTTCGCCAATGTCGACGTCCACGCGGCGGCGCCGCCGCAGGTCACGCATGTCGTGGATTACAGCTACGCCGAAGGCGACCGGTTCGACTTCTCCGCGCTGACCTCGCAGTTCCACGCGACCGGCTTCAGCGACGGGATGATCGTGCGCGCGGTCGAGGATGGCAGCGGCCAGTTCGCGACGCTGCAGGTGAACGCGAACGACCCCTACGGTCCGCCGGCCGCGGCCAATTGGGTGAGCGTCGCGCAAATCGACGGCGCGCATTCCGGCAGCGCCGTGAACGTGCTGATCGACAGCCATTCGGGCGTTCATCTCACCCAGATCCACGTCGGTTTGCTGGTCTAGAGCCAGCACACTGCGTTTGGCCGTTGCGCCGTCCCCTACGGATGAATGGCCGCGCCCCTCCCGCGCGTCGCTGCAGATTCATCTCGACGGCGAAGATAAGATAGGTTAACACCTTAGGTAGATCGACTGGAAGCAAGGGGAGAGAGCGTGGGTCAACCTTACCTGGGTGAAATCAAGCTTATTTCCTGGAATTTTGCGCCGAAGAACTGGGCGTTCTGCAACGGGCAGCTTCTGCCGATCAATCAGAATCAGGCGTTGTTTTCGATACTCCAGACATTCTATGGCGGCGATGGACGGACCACCTTCGCGCTCCCCGATCTGCGCGGGCGAACCGGGCTTCATCAGGCCCCGGGCTTCGCCATCGGCCAGAAAAGCGGCGAGGAGTTTCACACGCTGATTACCGGCGAAATGGCCGCACATAATCATGGACTGCTCGCATCCGACACGCAGGGCAACGTGAACACGGTGCAGGGCAACATCCTCGCACGTGAGGTTGGCATCCCCTATGGGGGTCTCACCTCTCCAACGACATTGCATCCCGAGACCGTATCGAACGTCGGCGGTGGCCAGGCTCACGAGAACCGACAGCCATTTCTCGTGGTCAATTTCATCATTTCCCTGACGGGCATCTACCCGTCGCGAAACTAGAGATTTTCCATGAGCAATCCCTATATTGGCGAAATTCGAATGTTCGGCGGCAACTTTGCACCAGTCGGCTGGGCGTTCTGCGACGGGTCCCTGATTGCGATCTCGGAGAACGACGCGCTCTTCACCCTGATCGGCACCACCTATGGCGGAGATGGCCAGTCTACTTTCGCCCTGCCCGATTTGCGGGGTCGCCTGCCGATCCATCAGGGACAGGGCCCCGGTATCGTGCAATCCTACACCATCGGCCAAACTGGCGGCGTCGAAACGGTGACGCTGACTACCCAGCAGATTCCGATCCACAATCATGCGTTCATGGCCTCGACTGCGATCGCGACGAACCCGAGCCCAAGCGGCAATGTGCTGGCGACCTCGCCAACCATCAGCCCCTTCGTGATCGATGTGGCGGGCCCTCAATTGGTCGCCACCGCCGTCCAAGGCATCGGCTCCAACCATCCGCACGACAACATGATGCCTTTCCTGACCGTCAGCTACATCATTTTCGCTGTACGGCATTTTCCCGACGCAAAGTTAGAGGCCATCCATGTCAGACCCGTTCGTTGCGGAGATCAGGATATTCGGCGGCGACTTTGCGCCGACAGGATGGGCGTTGTGCAACGGCCAGCTCATGCCGATCTCGCAGAACACGGCCTTGTTTTCGATAATCGGGACCTACTACGGCGGCGACGGCAAATCGACCTTTGCGCTCCCCAACCTGATGGGCTCAGGCGCCATCAGCCAGGGGCAAGGGACGGGCCTGAGTGACCGCTATCTCGGCGAATCCGGCGGCGGCCAGACGGTGACCCTGTTGCAGGGGAACTTGCCGCTCCACAACCATTTTATCCAGGGCTCGACCGAGAACGCCACGCTCAAGGAGCCGACGCCTACCGAATTCCTCTCGCGATCCAAGGCGGGCACCATCTATCAGTCCAACATCGCCAATCTCGTCCAGATGAATGCGCAGACACTGGCTCTTACCGGCAGCTCGCATCCTCATAACAACATGCAGCCGTATCTGACGCTGACCTACATCATCGCCTTGCAGGGCGTTTTCCCGCCACGCGGATGAACCTGCGGCCCGCCGACATCTCGGCAGTTTCGTTCGGCTGGTTGCGCGCTGCCGGCGCAGGTCTCGGCTTCCGCCGCATCGCCGACGCCGATCTGGCGTTCCTCGCCCGGCTGTATGCCTCGACCCGCACCAGCGAGCTCGCGGCTTTTCCGTGGAGCGAGGCCGAAAAGGCGGTGTTCCTCGACATGCAGTTCCGTGCGCAGCACACACATTACCAGAGTCAGCATCCCGAAGCCGACCGGCTGGTGGCGATGCGAGCCGGAGAAAACATCGGCCGTCTCTACATCGAACGCTGGCCGAGCCAGCATTGCATCATCGACATTGCGTTCCTCCCCGAACATCGCGGCAAAGGGCTTGGCGAAGCCCTGCTGCGTGACCTGCTGGACGAAGCCGCCGCCGCCGGCAAGGACGTCTCGATCCATGTCGAGAAGTTCAATCCGGCGATGCGGCTGTACCGGCGCCTCGGTTTTGTGACCGAGGAGGACAAGGGCGTCTTTGATTTGATGCGGTGGCGGTCGGGGGCATCCTGAAACTCGTCATGCCCGGCCTTGTGCCGGGCATCCACGTCTTGCGGCCAAAAGAAAGGCGTGGATGGCCGGGTCAAGCCCGGCCATGACGGGGACTCACGCAAATATCGCCTGATAACCGCTGCCGCCTTGCAGCGGTCCGATCGGCACCAGAAATATTTCCATCACCCCAAGCACAGGATGCGTCACCGGATAGATCGCCTGCGGCAGCGATGTGCCGGCGGGTGCTGCGAACAGCAGCGAGAACGCCGCGCCTTCCCTTCCGCCCGCGCCAGTCGGATCGGCCTTCACCAGCTTCAGCGGCAGCACGCCGCCGGTCGTCTGCATCTCGAAGTCAGCATCGAGATGGGCTGCGAAATCGTCGAGCTTGAGCGTCGCAAGGTCCGGCGATGAAGCCATCAACTATCCCCTTCGGTTGTGGCAAGCGTCTAACATATCGCGGAATGATGCGCCCGGATTTTTGTGCAGTCCAAGGCAATACACCCTCCGTCATTCCGGGGCGCGCGCAGCGCGAACCCGGAATCTCGAGATTCCGGGTTCGATGCTGGCGCATCGCCCCGGAATGACGATTTAATTAAACGCCTCTCCCCGTCATTGCGAGCGCAGCGAAGCAATCCATATTGCGCCAAGCCGAGGAATGGATTGCTTCGCTCCGCTCGCAATGACGGCTGGGTGCGACATAGTGGACCGACGGCTGCGCCCGGCGTAGCCTTGGCGAAGCCGGGGAAAATCACTTCTGTTTATCGTAAATCATGTCAAGCACAAAATTTCCGAAAATCAAAAATATTTTGCTTTACAGAAAGCAAATCAGTGACACAACTATCGCCATCCCGTCCCACTCAGAGGGGCGTCGGCCGTCGTCACGACGAGGGGCGGGGTTGCGGTGGACGTTGACGTTGCGATTGACGGTCGCGGCTGAAGCGTACGGTGAAAGCGTGTGGTCCTGGCGCCCGTAACGGCGTCAAGCTCTGAAGAAGCTAACGCTTCCGAAGAGTGACGGTGGCAATAGAGGCCGTCTCACCGGGGAGAGCGCGTTATAAGCCGTAAAGCCACTGCGCAGGGAATGTCGGATGTTCTCCGCTGCCCTGTATGCTCGTGTGCAGCTTTCTTTGCACTATTCGCACACGAGACCGCGGGTGCAGCGCGCATCCGGCATTCCCTGCGCCCTCTGATTTTTGGGGGCGGACGTTACCTGCAAACCTCGGGCGCATCGTGCCGCGAGAATGTGGACATATGTCTACCCGTCATCCTGAGGTGCGAGCGTAGCGAGCCTCGATGGATGAATCGGCCACAGACGGGCCGTCGTCCTTCGAGGCGCGCAAGAGCGCGCACCTCAGGATGACGGGTCTGAGATCGCAGCACCACCACCGCGACGCGCCGCACAAACGGCGACGCATGGCCGCCATCCGGCACCGTCCACCCCTCCGCATCATCTTCGGGCATGACGGCCGGAAATTCCTCCGCTAACCTCCCCCCAACAAGACCAAAATGTCCGGGGAGGACAAGCGTGCATAGAGGGCGTGTGGTATTCGGCGCCATGGATGAGGTCGTGTTCGGGCGGCCGGCATCCGAGGTAATCGTCGAGCAGATGGAACGGCTCGGCGCCGTCAGAGCGTTCCTGATGGTCAGCGGCACGCTCAACCGCGAGACCGACGTGATCAGGAACATCCGCGACATGCTGGGGCCGCGCTGCGTCGCGACCTTCGACGCGATGCCTGCCCATACGCCGCGCGCGGCCGTGATAGCGGCGACCGAACAGGCCCGCGCCGCCAACGCCGACCTCATCGTCACCATCGGCGGCGGCTCGATCACCGACGGCGCCAAGGCGGTGCAGCTCTGCCTCGCCAATGACATCACGACCGTCGAAGGCATCGACAAAATAAGGGCCGTTGCCGGCGCCCCGCCGCCGATGAACCCGCCATTGGTGCGGCAGATCAGCGTGCCGACGACGATCGCCGGCGGCGAATTCACCGCGAACGCCGGCGTTACCAATGAGCGCACCAAGGTCAAGGAAGCGCTGCGCCATCGGCTGGTGATGCCGCGCGCCGTGATCCTCGATCCTTCGATCGGCCTGCACACGCCGGAATGGCTGTGGCTCTCGACCGGGATCCGCGCCGTTGACCATTGCGTCGAGGGCATTTGCGCGCGCGAGGCGCATCCCTATGCCGACGCCCAGGCGCTGAAGGGACTGTCACTGCTGGCGCAGGCGCTGCCGCGGGTGAAGGCCGATGGCTGCGATCTCGACGCGCGGATGGACTGCCAGATCGGGACATGGCTATCGACCGGCCCCTTGGCCGCGGGCGTGCCGATGGGCGCCAGCCACGGCATCGGCTATGTGCTCGGCGCCGAGTTCGGCGTGCCGCACGGCCATACCTCGTGCGTGATGCTCCCTTCCGTGATGCGCTGGAACCTATCTGTTAATGCCGAGCGCCAGGCGCTGGTATCAGCCGCGATGGGGCATCCGGGCAAGGACGCCAGCGAAGTGCTTGATAAATTCATTGGCGGCCTCGGCATGCCGCGCAGCCTGCGCGAGGTCAAAGTCGGGCCCGAGCATTTCGACCGGATCGCGCAGCAGGCGATGGCGACGCCGTGGGTGCCGCGCAATCCCCGCAAGATCGAAGGGCCGGCACAGGTCCGCGAAATTCTCGAACTGGCTGCCTAGAGCATGATCCGGAAAAGTGGGCACCGGTTTTCCGAGAAGATCATGCTCAAAACAAAAAGATAGACGGGAAGTAAATGTACACCGGCAAACATGCTCGACTTCGCCCCCTGCAGCCCGCCTTCATCATGGCGGCGACCGGCGAGACCGTGACCTACCGCGAACTCGACGCGCGCTCCAACCGGCTGGCGCATCTGTTCCGTCAACGGGGCCTGCAGCGACTCGACCATTATTCGATCTTCATGGAGAACAACAGCCGCTATCTCGAAGCCTGCGGCGCTGGCGAACGCTCCGGCCTCTATTATACCTGCGTGAACTCCTACCTCACCGCGAGCGAGCTCGCCTACATCCTGACCAACAGCCAGTCGCGCATCCTGATCACCTCTCGGGAAAAACTCGATGTCGCGCGCGAGGCGCTGAAGGAATGCCCGCAGGTGGAGCTTTGCATCGTCGCCGATGGCGAGAGCGAAAGCGACCGCGTCGTCGGCCTGCTGGACGTAACGGCGGGATTGCCGCACACACCGATAGCGGATGAATGCGTCGGCACCGCGATGCTGTATTCCTCCGGCACCACCGGCCGGCCGAAGGGAATTCTGCGCCCGCTGCCGGAACTGCCGGCCGATCAGAATTTGCCGCTGTTCGATTTCCTGGTGAAGATCTGGCAGTACCGCGAGGGCATGATCTATCTGTCGCCGGCGCCGCTCTACCATTCGGCGCCGCAGGCCGCCGTCAACCTCACGATCAAGATGGGCGGCACCGCCATCATCATGGAGCGGTTCGACCCCGAACATTATCTCTCGCTGATCCCGAAATGGGGCATCACGCACACCCAGCTGGTGCCGACGATGTTCTCGCGGATGCTCAAGCTGCCGGAAGAAGCGCGGACGCGCTACGACCTCTCCTCGCTGGAGATCGCGATCCATGCCGCCGCGCCCTGCCCGGCGGCGGTCAAGGACGACATCATCAAATGGTGGGGCCCGATCATCCACGAATATTACGGCGCCACCGAAGGGCTCGGCTTCACCTCCTGCAACAGCGAGGAGTGGCTGGCGCATCGCGGCACCGTGGGTAAGGTGCTGCTCGGCGATCTACATATTCTCGACGAGAGCATGCAGGCCGTTCCCGTCGGCACGCCGGGCACGGTGTGGTTCAAGACCGCGACCCCGTTCGAGTATTTCGGCGACCCGGCCAAGACAAAGGAAGCCCGCTCGGCCGACGGCAGCATGAGCACCGTGGGCGATGTCGGCTACGTCGACAATGACGGCTTCCTCTACCTCACCGACCGCGCGACGTTCATGATCATCTCCGGCGGCGTCAACATCTACCCGCAGGAATGCGAGAATCTGCTGATCACCCATCCCAAGATCGCCGACGCCGCGGTGTTCGGCGTGCCCAATCCGGATCTCGGCGAGGAAGTGAAGGCGGTGGTGCAGCCAATGCCCGGCGTTTCGCCGGGACCTGATCTCGCGGAGGAACTGATCGCGTTCTGCAGCCAGTCGCTGTCGCGCCAGAAGGTGCCGCGCTCTATCGACTTCGAGAAAGAGCTGCCGCGGCTGCCCACCGGCAAACTCTACAAGCGCCTGCTGCGCGACCGCTATTGGGGCAACAAGACCTCGCGGATCGTGTGAGCGCGGATCGCGTGAGCGCTCGGGTGAGGCAATATGGCGCGATCATCTTGTGTGCGTCGCAACGACGGCGGCCATTGCTCAGCCATTTCCGTGCAAATCGCCGCAAAAGTCAGGCCAGTTCCGCCATACGGAGTTTCAGTAGTTCGAATTGCCAACCTCCGCACGGCCTTGGCCGGTTGCCCGGCAGGATGGTCATGCTATCGTCGGCGGTAATCGGCCATTGAGACCGAACATTCTCGGGAGGGGACACCATGCGGAGCGTGCGAACGCTTGCCGTCGCGGCGTTGTTATTGTTGCCGGCCTACCATGTTGCATCGGCGGGCGAGCCCAAGCAGGGCGGCATCCTCAAGGTCTACCACCGCGATAGCCCGGCCAGCGCCTCGATCCACGAGGAAGCGACCTATTCGGTCAACATTCCCTTCATGCCTGTTTTCAACAACCTCGTGATCTACAAGCAGGACGTCCCGCAGAACTCCATGGAGTCGATCGTCCCGGATCTCGCGGAGAGCTGGGCCTGGAGCGGCGACAAGAAGAAACTCACCTTCAAGCTGCGGCAGGGCGTCAAATGGCACGACGGCAAGCCGTTCACCTCCGCCGACGTCAAATGCACCTTCGATATGCTGATGGGCAAGTCGCAGCAGAAGTTCCGCAAGAACCCGCGAAAATCCTGGTATGACGAGGTCGTCGACGTCACCACGTCAGGCGATTTCGAGGCGTCGTTCAACCTGAAACGGCCGCAGCCGGCGCTGCTGGCGCTGCTCGCCTCCGGCTATACACCGGTCTATCCCTGCCACGTCTCGCCCGGCGACATGCGCACCAAGCCGACCGGCACCGGTCCGTTCAAGTTCGTCGAGTTCAAGGCCAATGAATCGATCAAGCTGACGCGCAACCCGGATTACTGGAAGAAGGGCCTGCCGTATCTCGACGGCATGGAATTCACCATCATCACCAACCGGTCGACCGCCATTCTCGGCTTCATCTCCGGCCAGTTCGACATGACCTTCCCCACCGAAGTGTCGATCCCGCTGCTCAAGGACGTCAAGAAGCAGTCGCCGAACGCTGTGTGCGTCGTCGAGCCGATCAACGTCTCGACCAACATCATCGTCAACTCGTCTTCGCCGCCGTTTGACAGCCTGGACATCCGCCGTGCGATGGCACTGGCGATCGACCGCAAGGCGTTCATCTCGATCCTGTTCGAAGGACAGGCCGATATCGGCGGCACCATGCTTCCCGCCCCGGGCGGGTTGTGGGCGATGCCGAAAGAGATGCTGGAGACGATCCCGGGCTACGGCCCCGATATCAACGCCAACCGGGAAGAAGCGCGCAAGCTGATGCAGAAAGCGGGCTTTGGGCCGGACAAGCGGCTCGCGGTCAAGGTCGCAACGCGCAACATTCCGATCTATCGCGACCCCGCCATCATCCTGATCGATCAGCTCAAGAGCATCTATATCGATGGCGAGCTCGACGTGGTCGAGACCGCGAACTGGTTCTCGAAAGTCGCGCGCAAGGATTATGCGCTCGGCCTCAATTTGACCGGCAATGCGGTCGACGATCCCGACCAGTCGTTCTACGAGAACTATTCCTGCGGCTCGGAGCGCAACTACACCAATTACTGCAACAAGGACATCGAGAAGCTGTTCGGCGAGCAGTCCCAGGAAACCGACGTCGCCAAGCGCAAGAAGATCGTCTGGGAGATCGACAAGAAGCTGCAGGAGGACGTCGCCCGCCCGATCATCTATCACGGCCGCTCGGGTTCCTGCTGGCAGCCCTACGTCAAGGGCATCACCATCATGGTGAACAGCTCCTATAACGGCTATCGTTACGAAGACGTGTGGATGGACAAGTGAAGCGTTTTCCAGCGAAGTGGACACCGGTTCGCGTCAAGAAAACGCGTCAAAACATGAATCTAGAGCCCGTTCCGATGCAATCGGAACGAAGGCTCTAGCGTCCGCCATTACGTCGGCCGGCCAGGGAGAATAGCCAGGTGTTTGCTTATATCGTGCGACGCCTCGCGTTGATGTTCGTGACCCTGATCGGGATCTCGATCATCATCTTCGTGCTGCTGCGCGTCGTTCCCGGCAATATCGTCGACATCCTGTTCGATGCGGCGGGATTCGTCGATCCCGCCGACAAGGCCAATCTGGAAAAGGAACTCGGTCTCAGCGACCCGATCGTGGTGCAGTATTTCCGCTGGATCGGCGGGCTGCTGCACGGCGATCTCGGCTATTCCTATGTGTCGGAAAAACCGGCGCTGCAGGAGATCCTGCCGCGGATTCCGATCACGGCGCGGCTGGCGGGGCTGGCGCTGCTGTTCTCCGCAGCGATCGGCATTCCCCTCGGCGTCATCAGCGCCGTTCATCAGGGCACAAGGCTCGATTACGCCTTGCGCATCGTCAGCCTGAGCGGGCTGTCGCTGCCCTCGTTCTGGCTCGGACTGCTGATCCTGATGGCGTCGGTTTCGATGTTCGGAACCATGCCGATCTTCAACCCCAACCCGAAAACCTGGACCGAAGCGATCGCCATCTATTGCGTTCCGGCGATGGCGGTCGGCTTTCGCAGCGCCGCGCTGACAATGCGCATCACGCGCTCCTCGATGCTGGAAATCCTGCGCCAGGATTTCATCCGCACCGCGCGCGCCAAGGGCGCCTCGGAAAATTCGGTCAACTACCGCCATGCGCTGAAAAACGCCATCCTGCCCGTCATCACCGTGATCGGCATCGAGGCCGCTTTCCTGATCGGTGGGCTGATCGTCACCGAAACCGTGTTCAATATCCCGGGCATCGCCCGCTTCCTGGTCGAGGCGCTGCGCTGGCGCGACTACCCGATCGTGCAGAACCTCGTGATGCTGATCGCGGTCGTCGTGGTGTTCGCCAATTTCACCGTCGACCTGCTGTATGCCGCGATCGATCCGCGCATCCGCTACGGGGATTAGGAGTTATCAGTTTGGCCGTGGTCAATTACGATAGCGAACTGAAACGCGCCGGCGCCCATTCGACGCATGGCTGGCGCCGGCTGACGTTCCTCGCGCAACGCTACATGCTCGGCACCATCGGCCTCTTCATCATGGTGATGTTCGTCTGGGTGGCGATATCGGCCGATCTGATCTGCCGCTTCAGTCCGCTCAGCGTCGATTCCACGCACCGGCTGGCGGCGCCCGATGCCGTGCATTGGCTGGGTACCGATTCATTCGGCAGGGATGTCTGGAGCCGGATCGTCCATGGCGCCCGGATTTCGCTGGCCGTCGGCATCGGCGCCACGCTGCTGGGCTCGACGCTCGGCGTCATCGTCGGCCTCGTCTCCGGCTATCTCTCGGGCTGGGTCGATTTGCTGTTCCAGCGCGTCACCGACATTTTGCAGGCCCTGCCGCTGCTGGTGCTGGCGCTGGTGATGACGGCGGCCCTGGGGCCGTCGCTGCCGAACGTCATCATCGCGATTGCGATCCCGCTGATTCCGACGGTGGCCCGCGTGATCCGCGCCAATACACTGGCGCTGCGCGAACTGCCGTTCGTCGAAGCGGCCAAATCGATCGGCATGAGCGAAACGCGCATCGCGATCCGCCACGTGCTGCCCAACACGCTGGCGCCGCTGATCGTGCTGGCGACCGCGCAGCTCGGCTCCACCATCCTCACCGAAGCCTCGCTGTCGTTCCTCGGCCTCGGCATTCCCGAGCCCTATCCGTCATGGGGCCGCATGCTGTCGGAATCGGCGGCGGAGTATGTCCGCACCGCGCCGTGGCTGGTGATCTTCCCCGGCGTCGCGATCAGCCTTGCGGTGTTCGGCACCAATCTGTTCGGCGACGCGCTGCGCGATATCCTCGACCCGAGGCAGCGCGGCTGATGACCGAGGCACGGGCGGAAGAGATGGTTCTCGATGTGAAGAACCTGCAAACAGTGTTCTTCACCAATTCGGGCCTGTTCCGGGCAGTCGACGACGTGTCGTTCCACGTCCGCCGCGGCGAGACGCTGGCGATCGTCGGCGAATCCGGTTGCGGCAAGAGCGTCAGCGCGCTGTCGATCATGCGGCTGGTACCGGACCCGCCGGGCCGGATCGTCGGCGGCTCGGTGACGCTCGAAGGCACCGACCTGCTCGGTATCGGCGAAGCGGACATGCGCAAGATCCGCGGCAACCGGATGTCGATGATCTTCCAGGAGCCGATGACCTCGCTCAACCCGGTGATGCGGATCGGCGACCAGATCACCGAGGTGGTGCGCCTGCACCAGGACATGACGGCGAAGGAAGCGTGGGCGAAAGCCGTCGAGATGCTGCGCCTCGTCCGGATTCCCGAACCGGAACGGCGCGCGCATGAATATCCGCACCAGCTTTCCGGCGGCATGCGCCAGCGCGCGATGATCGCGATGGCGCTGGCGTGCCGCCCGGCCCTGTTGATCGCGGACGAGCCGACCACCGCGCTCGATGTCACGATCCAGGCGCAGATCCTGGCGCTGATCGTCGACCTGCAGAAGACCCTCGGCACCGGCCTGATCCTGATCACCCATGATCTCGGCGTGGTGGCGCAGACCGCGCAGCGCGTCATCGTGATGTATGCCGGCAAGAAGGTCGAGGAAGCTGATGTCGAGGCGCTGTTCGAGAATCCACGGCATCCCTACACCCGCGGCCTGATGGCCTCGATGCCGGCGGTGATTTCGCTCGGCGCGAAAGAGGATGTCAGGTTGAACGAAATTCCCGGCATGGTGCCGTCGCTGACCAATTTGCCGCCGGGCTGCGCCTTTGCGCCGCGCTGTCCGTTCGCGATCGACCGCTGCCGCGTCGAATATCCGCCGCTACTGGATTTCGGCGATAATCATTTTGCGGCGTGCTGGCGCGCCGCGGAAATGGTGGCCGCGCCATGACCGACGCAACGCCCCTGCTCGAAGTGACCGACCTCGTCAAACATTATCCGGTGCGCGGCGGCATCCTGCGCCGGCGCATCGGCACCGTGCATTCGGTCGACGGCGTCAGCTTCTCGGTCGGCAAGGGCGAAACGCTGGGGCTGGTCGGCGAATCCGGCTGCGGCAAGTCGACGGTGGCGCGCAGCGTGCTGCGGCTGGTGGAGCCGACCAGCGGCGCCATCAAACTCAACGGCACCGACATCACCAACCTCAGCAAGGCGGATCTGCGGCCACATCGGCGCTCGATGCAGATCGTGTTCCAGGATCCGTTCGCTTCGCTCAATCCGCGCATGACCGCCGGCGACATCGTCGGAGAACCGCTCGGCGTCCACGGCCTTGCCACCGGCGCTAAGCAGCAGGAGCGGGTCGCCGAACTGTTCGCCCAGGTCGGCCTGCGCGCGGACCAGATGAAGAACTATCCGCACCAGTTCTCCGGCGGACAGCGGCAGCGCATCTGCATTGCCCGCGCACTGTCGCTCGGGCCGAGCCTGATCGTCTGCGACGAGCCGGTATCCGCGCTCGACGTCTCCATCCAGGCGCAGGTGATCAATCTGTTGATCGACCTGCAGCGCAAGAACAATTTTTCATACTTGTTCATCGCCCATGACCT
This sequence comes from Bradyrhizobium sp. JYMT SZCCT0428, assembly GCF_018131075.1. Taxonomy (GTDB): domain Bacteria; phylum Pseudomonadota; class Alphaproteobacteria; order Rhizobiales; family Xanthobacteraceae; genus Bradyrhizobium. The sequence continues at coordinate 163,974 of NZ_JAFCLS010000010.1, forward strand.
CGCCGTGGTCGCCCATATCAGCCACCGCGTCGCCGTGATGTATCTCGGCCGCATTGTCGAGATCGCCGACAAGACCGAGCTGTTCGCCAACCCGCGCCATCCCTATACGCAGGCGCTGCTGGCCTCGGTGCCGGTCGCCAACCCGAAGGCGAAGAAGCTCGCGCCCATGATCGACGGCGATGTGCCAAGCCCGATCAACCCGCCCTCCGGCTGCGCCTTCCACACCCGCTGCCGCTACGTGATGGATCGCTGCAAGGTGGAGCGGCCGTCGCTGCTTGATGCCGGCGCGCGGCATGAGGTGGCGTGCTGGCTCAATGAGGGCACCGGGCGGGCGGAGTGACCTCCACCGTCATCCCTCCCACCGCATCGTCGTCCGGCGAACGCCGGGACCCATAACCCCGGTCATCTGTTGTTGGAAGAAGCCTTCGACCATTGTGCTCAACAATAACTGCTGCGGCGTATGGGTCCCGGATCGCGCTTCGCTTGTCCGGGACGACATATAGTTTGCTGCTATACCGCCGCCTCGATCTCAACCACGATCTTCCCCGTCGTCACCTGCTCGCCCTCGGCGACATCGATCGCCGCGACCTTGCCCGCGACACCCGCCGTATGCACGTGCTCCATCTTCATCGCTTCCAGCGTCATGACAGGCTGGCCGGCCGAGACCTGCTCGCCCGGCTTGACCAGCACGGCGACGACGCGGCCATTCATCGCCGCGCGCACCTTGCCGTCGCCGCCGCTGGCCGCGGCCGACACCGGTGCCGCCAGCGTCAGGTCGCGAACCGCAATCGTGGTGCCGCGGTGCAGGAAATAGAGCCGGTCCCGGTCGCGGAGGAATTTGACGGACTCCGCAAGACCGTCGCGGCTGAAGCGGATGGTGTCGCCGTCGACGGCGTGAACTTCGATTCGATAGAGCGTGTTATTGAGCCCGCGATAGCTGCCGTCACGCTCGCGCACGATCTCGATCTCATGGACCGCGCCGCCGATCTCGACACGAACGGGAACCGGGAACGCTGCCGCCAGCGAGCGTCCGGGCTTCCATTTCGGCGCAGAGGGATCGGTGACGTAAAGCAGCAACGCCGCGAGCTCGGCTTCCGAAGCTGCATCCTTTCGCGGCGCCAGCAATTTATCGCGGTGGTTGCCGATGAAGGAGGTGGTCGCCTCACCCGCGGCAAAAACGGGATGGCGCAGGCATGAAATCAGAAAGCCCTGATTGGTGGTGACACCGAATGCAGCTACCTGCTCCAGACCGACGATCAGCTTGCCCCGCGCCTCATCGCGGGTGGTGCCACGGCTGATGATCTTGGCGATCATCGAATCATAGAACGGCGGAATCTCGGAACCCGATTGCAGCGCATGTTCGACCCGGATACCGTCAGGCATCTGCCACAACGCCATCGTGCCGGATTGCGGCATGAAATCGTGGCCTGCGTCTTCCGAACACAGCCGCACCTCGATGGCATGGCCGGAAAATTTGATGTCCTCCTGCACCAGCCCGAGCGGCTCGCCACTGGCGACGCGCAGTTGCAGTTCGACGAGATCGAGGCCCGTGATCGCCTCGGTCACGGGATGCTCGACCTGCAGCCGCGTGTTCATTTCCATGAAATAGAACTCGCCGCTGCTATCGAGCAGGAATTCCAGCGTGCCGGCGCCCTCATAACCGATCGATTTCACCGCTGACACCGCAACCGCGCCCATCCGCGCCCGCAGCCGCTGCGACACCGCCGGCGACGGCGCCTCCTCGATCAGCTTCTGGTGGCGCCGCTGCACCGAGCAATCGCGCTCACCGAGATGCACGGCGTTACGGTAACGATCGCCGAACACCTGGATTTCGATATGGCGGGGATTGACGATGGCGCGTTCCAAAATGACCGTGGGATCGCCGAACGCGCCCTGCGCTTCCGACCGCGCGCTGCGCAGCGCATCTGGGAATGCCGCGGCATCCGCGACCAGCCGCATACCGCGCCCGCCGCCACCCGCGACCGCCTTGATCATCACGGGAAAGCCGATCTTGCTGGCTTCCGCCACCATCACAGCGTCGCTCTGGTCGGCGCCCTGATAGCCGGGCACGCAGGGCACGCCGGCCTTCTCCATGATCTCCTTGGCGCCGGCCTTGTTGCCCATCGCGCGGATTGCCTCCGGCGACGGTCCGATGAAGACGAGGCCCGCATCGCGGCAGGCTTGCGCGAAATCTTCGTTTTCGGCGAGGAAGCCGTAGCCGGGATGGACCGCCGTGGCGCCGCTGGCTTTGGCCGCCGCAATGATCGTCTCGATCCGCAAATAGGATTGCGCCGGCAGCGCCTCCCCGATCCGCACGGCCTGGTCGGCTTCGCGGACATGCAGCGCGTCGCGGTCGGCATCCGAATAGACCGCGACCACGCCATAGCCGAGACGGCGCGCGGTGCGCATGATACGCAGCGCGATCTCACCACGGTTGGCGATCAGGATCTTGAAGAACGGCGTAGCCTTCATCATCGTCATGGCCGCGCGACCGAGAATTGCATGGGCTGCGGCGTGCGGGCTTCGGCCTCGCGGCAGATCGCCAGCACCTCGGACAGGACGCTGCGGGTATCGCGCGGATCGATCACGCCGTCATCGAGCACCCGGGCCGAGGTCGAGAACACATCCATCTGGCCGTCGAACACGCCTGTTATCTGCGCCTTCATCGCCTCCAGCTTTTCCTTCTCGATCGGCTTGCCACGCCGCGCAGCGGCAGCTTCGGTGACGATCGCCATCGTCTCCGCCGCCTGCTCACCGCCCATCACGGCGGTCTTGGCATTGGGCCAAGAGAAGCAGAAGCGCGGATGGAAGCCGCGCCCGCACATGCCGTAATTGCCGGCGCCGAACGAGGCGCCGCAATAGATGGTGATCTGCGGCACCGTGGCCGAGGTCACCGCCTGGATCATCTTGGAGCCGTGCTTGATCATGCCGGCTTCCTCATAGGCCTTGCCGACCATGTAGCCGGTCGTGTTGTTCATATACAGAAGCGGCGTGCGCGACTGGCAGCAGGCCTGGATGAAATGCGTCGCCTTGTTGGCGCCGGGCACGTCGAGCGGGCCGTTATTGGTGATGATGCCGATCGCCTGCCCCTCGATGCGGGCGTGGCCGCAGATGGTGGCGGGGCCGTAATTGCTGCCGAATTCGGTAAAATCGGAATCGTCGATGAAGCGCGCGATGGCCTGCCGCATGTCGACCGGACGCTTGTGGTCCATCGGCATGATGCCAAGCAGTTCCTCCGAATCATAGCGCGGCGGCCGATACGAGGCTTCAGCTGGCTTCGGCCGGTCCCACTGCATGTTGGTCATAATGTCGCGCGCGATCCGCAGCGCGTCGCGATCGTCTTCGGCGAGATAATCGCCGAGGCCGGAAATCGAGGTGTGCATCTCGGCGCCACCGAGTTCCTCTTCCGTCGCGATCTCGCCGGTCGCGGCCTTGAGCAGCGGCGGCCCGGCGAGGAAGGCGCGGGTGCGGCCGCGCACCATCACGATGTAGTCGGAGAGCCCGGTCTGGTAAGCGCCGCCCGCGGTCGACGAACCGTGCGTCACCGTGACGACAGGCAATCCCGCCGCCGACAGCCGCGCCAGGTTGCGAAAGATATTGCCGCCGCGAATAAAATCCTCGACCCGGTAGCGCAGCAGATTGGCGCCGGCGCTTTCGACCAGTTGCACGTAGGGCAGCTTGTTCTCCAGCGCCAGTTCCTGCACGCGCAAGGTCTTGTCGAGGCCGTAGGGCTGCAACGCGCCGGCATCGATGCCGGAATCATTGGCGCTGACCATGCAGCGGATGCCGGAGACGAACCCGATGCCGGCGATCGCCCCGCCGCCCGGGATGCTCTTGTCGGCATCCGGCACGTCGAACATGTAGCCCGCCAGCGTCATCAATTCGATGAAGGGCGAGCCGGGATCGAGCACCAGCGCGACGCGCTCGCGCGGCAGTAATTGGCCGCGCTTGTGAAAGCGATCCTTGGCTGCGGCGGAGGCGGTGCGCGTCCGCTCCTCAAGCCCGCGCATGCGCGCAATCAGCGCCAGCATGCCGTCGCGGTTGGCCTGATAGGTGGCGCTGCTTGGGGCGATCGTATTTTCGATTACAGCCATGACTCTCCCTGCGTCATTGCGAGGAGCGAAGCGACGAAGCAATCCATACTTTCTTTGGAACCCGCTATGGATTGCTTCGCTTCGCCCGCAATGACGGCACTAATGCCTCGTCCCAAATATCTGCCTTGCCTCGGCAGGGCTAGCGATCTCTCTGCCGGCGCGGCGGGCGCAGGCGGCGATGGCTTCGATTAACTGGCCATTGGAGGTCACCTTGGCGCCGTCGGCGAGATAGAAGGTGTCCTCAAGCCCGGTGCGCAAGTGACCGCCGAGCTCGGCGCAGCGCTGGTGCAGCGGCCAGATTTCGGCGCGGCCAATGGCCGTGACCTGCCAGTGCGCTTCCGGCAATTTGAGCTTCAGCAGGATCGGCAGCAGGTCCGGATCGGCCGGCATGCCAGAGGCTACGCCCATCACGAAATTGTACTCCAGCGGCCCTTCGTACATGCCGGTCTGCCGGTACATGCCGACACAGCGGACGATGCCGACATCGAAGCATTCGAACTCCGGAATCGTGCCCGCGACCTTCATCGCGTCGAGATAATCCTGCACCTTCTCGACCGCGTTATCGAACATCATCGGCAGCCAGGCCCAGGTATTGTCGGATTTCACCTTGAGGTAATTCAGTGAGCCGGCGTTGCAGGCCGCGATTTCGGGTTTTGTCTCGCGCACGCAATCGAGCGCGCCGCCATAGTTCGGGCCCGAGGTCCCCGTGGTGTGGTTGATGATGACGCCGGGGCAGGCCTCGCGCACCGCCTGCTGGATCTCTTTGCTGACGCTGACCTCCCACGACGGCAGGTGGCCCTTGCCCGGCTGCTGCTGGCGCAGATGGATGTGCATGATGCTGGCGCCGGCGTTGAACGCGGCCCTGGCCTCGCGCGCCATCTGTTCGGGCGTGACAGGCACGTTGTGCTGTTTCGGGTCGGTCAGCACGCCGTTCAGCGCACAGGTAATGACGGCCTTGTCGCTCATGAATCAGCCTTTGGATCAGCCTTCGGAAATGGGCGGAAATCGCCTTTGTTTTGCGCATGATCCGTTCGGAAAACCGCTTCACACTTTTCCGGATCATGCGCTGGCGATCATGCGGCCCGCATCAGCCCGCTTCTTGCGTCAACCCGCTATTGGCGCCGCCGGTGCGATTGCTGCGGTAGATCGCCAGATCGCGCGAGCCGGAAAAGATCGCGCGCGGCTTCAAGCCGTAGAAGCGGCGGATCGAGTGGCTGAAATGCGTGGAGTCGGGATAGCCGATGTCCTGCGCGAGATGCGCAAGGTTGATGTCCTGGTTGGCGAAATGCAGCAAATGCCGCGCCCGCTTCCAGGCACGGAACGAGCGGAACGAGATTCCGGTCTCTTCCTTGAACAGATGCAGGAAGCGCGACGGCGAGAGGCCTGCTTCCACCGCGCAGCTCGCGGCCGTCACCGGTTCGCCGCAGAATCTTCCGATCTGCAGTATGGCGCGCGCCACGCGTGGATCGAGCACGCGTTGCGGGAGGGCTTCGCCAAGGCACAGAAAGTCGAACTCGGCGCCGGAGAAATCCTCGCCCGCATGATGCTCGCGCAAGGCGAGATAGGCGGCGCGAATGCGGTCGGCAAAGGCTTTGCCTTCAGGCCCCGACAGCCGCGCGGCGAGGTCTTCGAGCACGCCGGGACAAACGCTTTCCGGCTCGATCACGACGCTCAGAACCGAACGATAATCGCTGGCGATGGTATGCCTGATGTTCGGCAGCACCGCGAACATTTCGGCATGGCTGTTCCGGCCCTCGGCCGTAAGCCGCAACCCGCCCTCGATCGCGACATAGATGTTGAACGCACCCGAGCAGCGTTCCCGCGGCCGGCCGAGCAGGCCCGCGTAAAACACGCGCTCCGGAGTGATCAGCATCAGATGGCCCGATTTCCGGCCCATGTCGTCCAAGGCGTCGTCCATGGTGCATCCTCCTCGCGCGGCTCTTGGGCCGCTGCGATGGGGGCAACCATAGCTGAAAATGGGGGGCTGTCACGGACGAGAATTGGCCCAAACAGGACCGCAAATGCCGATAAAAGCCGTCATTGCGAGCGAAGCGAAGCAATCCATAGCGCGGCATAACGGATAGATGGATTGCTTCGTCGCTGCGCTCCTCGCAATGACGGAGGGGGCGTCAGTTCCTTATCCGCGGCGCCACATTCTGCTCGACGCCGGCCTTTTGTTCCGCCGCCACCGCCCGCTGGTAACCATCCCGCGCCTGCAGCCGCGCCCAATAGGCTGCGACATTGGGCCCGAAATCCTTGGCCAGACCGATATTTCCGGCCAGCCGCAACGCATAGCCGTTGGCGATATCGGCGGCGGTAAAGCGGTCCGCGCACAGCGTTTCCGATTTACCGGTGGCGGCTTCCACGGCCCGCAGCCGCCCGAGGAACCATTTGGCATAATCGCCGGCGACCTGCGGATTGCGGCGCTCCTCGGGCTCGAGCTGGCTGTATCTCAGCACCAGCGTTTGCGGAAAGGTCAGCGTGGCGTCGGAAAAATACATCCAGTTCAGGAACGCGCCATAGGCGGGCTCGTCGGGCCCGACGATCAGCGGCGTCGGGCCGTATCTGGTGCCGATGTAGTGGCAGATGCCCGACGATTCCGTCATTTTGGTCTCGCCATCGACCATGAAGGGAATGGTGCCGAGCGGATTGATCGAGAGGTATTCCTTGGCGAACACCCGCGGCGGAAACGGCAGCATCTTGAGCTCATAGGGCAGCCCGAGCTCTTCCAGCATCCAGAGCGGGCGGAACGAGCGCGCCCCGTCGCAGTGATAAAGCGTGATCATCAGGCGTCCCCTTTGGTTCCCGGCAGCGTGCCCATCATCTTGCACAACACCGTCAGCATCACCTCATCGGCGCCGCCGCCGATCGAGGTCAGGCGGCTGTCGCGATAGGCGCGGCTGACGTGTGTTTCGTTCATAAAGCCCATGCCGCCCCAGAATTGCAAACAGGCATCGGTGAGTTCGCGTCCCAGCCGTCCGGCCTTGAGCTTTGCCATGGTCGCAAGACGCGTGACGTCCTCGCCCGCCACCAGCGCCTCGGCGGCGCGGTAGATTAGAGCGCGCAACAGCTCGACCTCGGTCTGCATTTCCGCAAGCTTGAAATGAACCACCTGGTTGTCGAGGATGGTTTTGCCGAACGCTTTTCGATTGCGGGTGTATTCGATGGTCTCGGCAATGATATATTCGTGTGCCTTGAGGCAGGCCGCGGCGCCCCATAGCCGCTCCTCCTGGAACTGCACCATCTGGTAGGTAAAGCCCTTGCCTTCCTCGCCGATGCGGTTGCGCTTCGGCACCCGGACATTGTCGAAGAAAATCTGCGCGGTGTCGGACGAGCGCATGCCCATCTTGTCGAGTTTTCGCGCGACCTCGACACCCCTGCTCTCCATCGGCACGCAGATCAGCGACTTGTTGCGATGGACCTGCCCGTCGCTGGTGTTGGCGAGCAGGCAGATCCAGTCCGCCTTTACGCCATTGGTGATCCACATCTTGCCGCCATTGATGACGTAATCGTCGCCATCCGAGCGGGCATTGGTCTTGATCGAAGCGACATCGGAGCCGGCACCCGGCTCGGACACGCCGATGCAGGCCACCGCATCGCCCGCGATCGCGGGCGCCAGAAATTCGCGGCGCACTTCATCGGAGCCGAACCGCGCCAGCGCCGGGGTGGCCATGTCGGTCTGCACTCCGATCGCCATCGGCACGCCGCCGCAATGGATGGCGCCGAGCTCTTCGGCCATCATCAGCGCGTAGCTGTAATCAAGCCCCTGCCCGCCGAATTCGACGGGCTTGTTGAGGCCGAGGAAGCCGAGATCGCCGAGCTTCTTGAACAGTTCATGCGAGGGAAACTGTCCGACCTCCTCCCATTCGTCGACGAACGGATTGATTTCGGCGGCGATGAATTTTTGCAAGGCCCGGCGCGGTTCGTCGTGGTCGGCGGTGAAGAGCATGTGTTAGTCGGCTCCATACGGAACTTGGTTTTCTCGTCATGGCCGGGCTTGTCCCGGCCATCCACGTCTTTCTTGCTGAACCACCGTCAAGGCGTGGATGCCCGGGACAAGCCCGGGCATGACGGTTGTTTATCGTCAGAGCCCCATCTGCCTCGACGCCAGATCCTTCATGATCTCCTCCGTGCCGCCGCCGATGGCATTGACCTTCACCTCGCGGTAGATGCGCTCGACCTTGATGCCGCGCATGAAGCCGGCGCCGCCGAAAATCTGCACGGCCTCAGAGGCGCAGAACGCCATGGTCTGGGTCGCCTGGTTCTTCATCATGCAGATTTCGGCGACCGGGCTTTCGCCCTGGCCGAGCCGCCATGCCAGCATTTCCAGCATCGCCTGCGAGGCCGCGACCTTTTGCGCCATGTCGACCAGCTTGTGGCGGATCACCTGGTGCTGCGCGATCGGTCTTCCAAAAGTCTGGCGCTCCTTGGCGTAGGCGATCGCGTCCTCGACGCAGACGCGCGCGTAAGCCGTGCAGCTCGCCGCCATGCCCATCCGCTCGCTGTTGAAGTTGTGCATGATCAGCTTGAATCCCTGGCCTTCCTCGCCGAGCAGGTTTTCGACCGGCACGCGGCATTCGTCGAAATGCAGCGTCGCGGTGTCCGACGCCCACCAGCCCATCTTCTTGAGTTTGGTGCGCGAAAGCCCCGGCGTATCGCCCTCGATCAGGAGCAGGCTGACGCCGCCGGCGCCCTCACCGCCGGTACGCACCGCGACGGTCAGATAATCGGCCCGCATGCCCGAGGTAATGAACGTCTTTTCGCCGCTGACGACATAATGGTCGCCGTCGCGGCGCGCCTTGGTGCGGAGATTGGCGACGTCGGAGCCGCCGCTCGGTTCGGTGATCGCCAGCGCCGATATCTTCTTGCCCGACAGCACCTCGGGCAGCACCCGCGCCTTGATCTCGGGGCGGGCGGCGCGCGCGATCGGCGGCGAGCCGATGGTGTGGCTCATCAGGCTGGAGGAGACACCGCCCGCGCCGGCACGCGCGAGTTCCTGCGAGGCGACGATTTTCATGAACTGGTCGGCAGCGACGCCGCCATATTCCTCGGGGAAACCGAGCCCCAGCAGGCCGATCTCGGCGGCCTTGGCGTAGAGCGCGCGCGGAAACTCGCCGGCCTCGTCCCATTCATGGGCATAGGGCTCGATCTCACGCGTCACAAAGCGCCGCATCACGTCGCGAAACGCTTCGTGATCCGCATTGTAAAACGGGCTGTTCGCCTTTGTCCGCTCCAGCATGCTGTCCTCCCGACGGAATCACGATGCCTGAATCATCAGGCGTAAACTTGCGTTGAGCGGCTGACCGGCGCCCGCGCCAGCAACTCAACGCAAGACCGGTTCCCCGGCCATGCCCTAGCCTTCTGCAAAAAAGCAATAACACAAAATCGGCAAAACGCCGGGGAGATGAAGCATGATCCGATGGAGCCAATCTGTCCCGGCCATTTTCCTCGCGCTGTCGCTCGCCGCATCGTCAGCTGCCCTCGCCCAACAACCCGGCATTACCGCTACCGAAATAAAGTTCGGCAACATCATGCCGTATAGCGGCCCGGCCTCGGCGCTCAGCGTCGTCGGCAAGGCCTTTGCGGGCTACTTCGACATGGTCAACGAGAAGGGCGGCGTCAACGGGCGCAAGCTCAACATGGTCTCGCTCGACGACGGCTTCTCACCGCCGAAGACGGTCGAGGCAACGCGGCGGCTGGTCGAAAGCGACAACGTCGCCTTCATGTTCGGCACCATGGGCACCGCGCCGAGTTCGGCGACCGCGAAATATCTCAACGGCGCCAAAGTGCCGCACCTGTTCCTGATCTCATCCGCGTCGAAATGGAACGATCCGGTCAACCAGCCCTGGCTGATGGCGCTGCCCTGGGCGCCGAATTACGTCGAGGAAGCCGGCATCGACGTGCGCTATGCGCGCGCCAAGAATCCAAACGCACGATTTGCGATCCTTTACCAGAACGATGACGCCGGGAAGGATTACCTGCGCGGCGTCAAAGAGGCGCTTGGCGCCGACGCCGACAAGGCGATCGCGCTGGCATCGAGCTTCGAAGTCGCCGATCCCAGCGTGGATTCGCAGATCCTGACGCTTGCCAACACCAAGGCCGACGTTTTCCTGATCTACAGCGTGACGCCGCGCGCCTGCGCGCAGGCGATCCGCAAGGCCTATGAGACCGGCTGGCGGCCGATGCGCTTCATCTCCTCGGGCTGCGCCAACAAAGAAACCGTGATGGTGCCGGCGGGCCTGGAGGCCGCGAGCGGCATCATGTCGGTCGGATCGTTAAAGCCCTATGCGGCCGACTCCCAAGATCCCGACCTGATCGCCTACCGCGAATTCATGAAGGCGCGGGTGCCGAATGTCGATCCGGCGAATTTCGCCGCCGGCTATGGCTACATGGTGGCCCAGGCGCTGGTGGTGGTGCTGGAGCAGTGCAAGAACGATCTGAGCCGCGAGAACATCATGGCGCAGGCCGCCAACCTCAGGGATGTGCAACTGCCGCTCTTGATGCCGGGCGTCAAGCTCAACACCTCACCGAAAGACTATCGACCCATCAAGGACGGCCACATGGTCGAGTTTCGCGACGGCCAGTTCAATGTCATCAGCGAGTTGCTGCGGGGTTCGTGAAGTAGCTCGCTCCCCCGTTTCTCAGAGTCTGACTCAATCGCACACGAGACCGCGGGTGCGGCGCGCCCGGCATTCCCTGCACCCTCTATGGAGGGTTAAGGAGATTCGATGGCAAGCCTCGGGCGCAATGCGCGGCGAGATCGTGAAGGTGTGTTTGCGTGATTCTATTCCTGTCGTCCGGGCGAAGGCCGGGACGACGCGTGATCTACCTAAACCGGCTGGTGCGTCGCCCACTCCCAGCCACTCCACGCAAGACAGTATCCCCATATGACTTCTCAACTGCTAGAATGCCATCAAGCAAACCGGCAGCACGAGACCGCCGGATGTGGAGGAAACCTTGTCCGTCCGCTATTACGACTGGATCGCCCATTTCGGCCGTCGCACGCCGCATAAAATCGCTGTCATCGACCTCGCCAGCCAGCGCCGGCTTTCCTATGCGGAGTTTGATGCGCGGATCTCGCTGCTCGCCACGCATCTGCGCGACAAACTCAAGATCGCGCGCGGCGACCGGGTCGCGGTGCTGGCGCTGAACACATCAGATACGCTGGAGGTGCAGTTCGCCTGCTTCCGGATCGGCGCCGTGTTCCTGCCGCTCAACACCCGCCTCACCGTTCCCGAGCTGCAGTTCATTGTCGGCGATGCCTCGCCCAAAGTCATGATCCACGACACCGATCTTGCCGAGGTCGCCCTATCGGTCGCCAAACTCTGCAACGTGTCATCGGCACTGCTGCTCGGTCCCGGCGGCTCCTATGAGACGGCGATCGCCGCGTCAAAACCGCTCGATCGCGCGGAGATGGTCACGCTCGATGACATCTCGACCATCATGTACACCTCGGGCACAACGGGCCAGCCGAAGGGTGCGATCATCACCCACGGCATGACGTTCTGGAATTGCGTCAATCTCGGCGGCCCCGCGTACATCTCGCCGTCGTCGGTGCTGCTCACGGTGCTGCCGCTGTTCCACACCGGCGGGCTGAACTGCTACACCAACCCTGTGCTGCACGCCGGCGGCACCGTGCTGATCATGCGCGCGTTCGATCCTGGGCTCGCGCTGCAATTGATCAGCGATCCCGCACAAGGCATCAACCAGTTCTTCGGCGTGCCCGCGATCTACCAGTTCATGTCACAGCATCCATCATTTGCTGCAGCCGATTTCAGCCGGCTCGTGATCGGCGGTGTCGGCGGCGCACCGATGCCGGTGCCGCTGTTGAAAACATGGGAAGCCCGCGGCGTCGCCCTGCAGCAGGGCTACGGCATGACCGAGACCAGCCCCGCGGTGCTGACGCTCGACAAGGAGGACGCCGCGCGCAAGGCCGGCTCTTCCGGCAAGCCGGTGCTGCATACGGAAGTGCGGATCGTTCGCCCTGATGGGTCAGACGCCGATGTCGGCGAACTCGGTGAACTCTGGGTCAAGGGACCGAACGTCACGCCGGGCTACTGGAACAGGCCGGACGCCAATCAATCATCCTTCACCGACGGCTGGCTGCACACCGGTGACGCCACGCGCGTCGACGAAGAGGGTTTCTACTACATCGTCGACCGCTGGAAGGACATGTACATTTCGGGCGGCGAGAACGTCTATCCGGCCGAGGTCGAGAGCGTGCTGCATCAATTGACGGCCATCGCCGAAGCCGCCGTGATCGGCATCCCGAACGAGCAATGGGGTGAAGTCGGCATGGCGATCGTCGCGATCAAGCCCGGCCATACGCTGTCAGCCGACGAGATCCACGCGCATTGCCAGGCCAATCTGGCGCGGTTCAAATGCCCGCGGCTGATCGAGTTCGTCGACGCGCTGCCGCGCAACGCGACGGGGAAGATTCACAAGCCGACGCTGCGAAAGAATTTCAGCGTGTCGAAGCCGACCGACAAGGCCATTGCCTCGTGATGATGTGCTGGCAACGAAAAGCCCGCCGATTTGCATCGGCGGGCTTCTGTATCAGAGGCTAATTAGAGGATCCCAGTACATCCGTGGTAATCCGTAATCAGCAACCTTTGTTAGTCGACGCGAAGGTTCTCAGCGCTGGTCTTGCCGCGCATCGGGTCCTTCTTCGCTTCGAACGAGATCTTCTGACCTTCGTTGAGCGAGCTCAGGCCTGCGCGTTCGACAGCCGAGATGTGAACGAACACGTCCGTTCCGCCATCGTCGGGCTGAATGAAGCCAAAACCCTTGGTCGCGTTAAACCACTTAACTGTTCCGGTAGCCATGTAACTATCTCCAAGATGCACAAATGCGCTTTGCTCACACGACCTCCGCGTGAGCTTGATCCGATTTCAACGATGTCTTGGGGATGGGCCGGTGTCGGCGTAGTCAACAAGGCAAACGACAATTCGAATAGACCGGATATAGGCGACGATTGCGGCAAATACAAGGGCGCAACGGTTAACCGGGTAAAAACATGGCAAACGGCTCGTCGATCGTCCGCCGCAGACGCTCGCGATACAGCGCATAATTGACATTATCGGACGAAATGCGCCCAAAACTCGGGTTTGCGACCATCTTGATCGGCACATAGGCGATCGGAGCAGCAATCGGCGTCAGCATGGAACCGCGCCCCGCCAGCAGCGTGGTGATGATGCCGTACATTTCACCAGATATCGCCACGCGCGCCACCGTGATCAGGCGATGCTGACCGTTCCGGTTGGTGACGAGATAGATGTGGCCGGACTGGTTCGGCACCGCGACTTCGCCGAATTGGGTGTACAGGGCATCCTGCCGCTCGCCTTCGTGGAATACGAGCGATGAGGCCGCATCGCTCCAGACAATCTCGGTGAGGTAGGCGAAGATCGCGTCCTTGTCGCCGAACGACGGCCGTATCGTGACATAAGCGCCTTCGATCCACGCCACCGCGCGGCGCGAATAGGCGCCCAACCCATCCGGCGCGATGTCGCCGTTGACGGCAGCGGCCGGCGCCGGCGCGTCAGGCGTCTTGCGCAGCGATACGCCGAGCGCCTGTTCGAGCCGCACCGTGGTCGCGAGCGTGAACGGACGGCGGCCGCCGAGCACCTTCTCCAGCGTCGAAAGGCTGAGTTTTGCGAGCTCGGCCAGCGATTGCCGGGAGATGCGGCGGCGGGCGATCTCTTCCCGAATGGTATCGGCGATCTGCCGGCTTTGTTCGGCGGAAAGCTGCTTGTCCGGCGTCGGCATCGTCACCCCTGTTCGGCCTGTTTGGGTACTCTACCAGACGCACAATCCATCACAAACCCGCACAAAGCCGCTCCTGCCGTGGCGCACGGCGCTGGCGTCGGGCTGAACAATGCCGATCATTCCGCTCGCGCCAGTCAGCGCGTTACCGGAGATTCCTTCCCACGACGAACACGTCGCACGGAGTGAAGGAAATGACGATTTGCGGTGAAATCCAGCCCGACAGGCGTACGCGCCTGTCGCGCAAAATGCGCGTAATCCTGTTCTTCGCCTTTGAAGGCGCCGCCGCACTCCTGATCGGATTTGCGGCCTTATTTTTGAGTTTGCCGGCCTGGTCGGCCGAGCGCACGCAGACCGCCTTCCTCAAGCCGGGCGATGCCCGCTCCGGTTCGCTGCTGCTGAAGACCGAGGACGGCTACGCCGATGCCTCGCGGCTCGGCATCGATGTCGATATCACCGTGTCCGGGCCCACGGTCCGCGCCCGTGTCACACAGGTTTTCCGCAACCCGACGCAAGACTGGGTCGAGGCGGTTTACGTCTATCCGCTGCCGTCCGGCGGCGCCGTCGATACGCTGAATATGGTGGTCGGCGACCGCGTCATCGTCGGCGACATCAAGGAGCGGCAACAGGCCCGCATCATCTATGAGCAGGCGGCGCGCAACGGACAGAAGGCGGCGCTGACCGAACAGGAGCGGCCGAACATCTTCACCAACTCGGTCGCCAATATCGGCCCCGGCGAAACCGTGCTGGTGCAGATCGAGTATCAGGAGCAGGTCGCACAGAGCGGCAATGAATTCTCGCTGCGGCTGCCGATGGTGATCGGGCCGCGCTACAATCCCGCACCTGTCGTGCAAAGCGTCGATTTCCGGCCCGGTGGCGGCGGCTGGGGCGCCAGCAAGTCCGATCCTGTTCCGGACCGCGACCGCATCTCTCCGCACGTGCTCGATCCCGCGACCAACGCGCCGGTCAATCCGACCAGCATCACGGTGCGGCTGCAGGCCGGCTTCCCGCTCGGCGAGATCAAGAGCCATCATCACACCATCAAGACCGAAAGCCCCGACGGCAGCACGCGCATCATCAAGCTCGCCGAAGGCGCGGTGCCGGCGGATCGCGACTTTGAACTCACCTGGAAGCCTGCCGCGGAAAAAGCGCCGTCGGTCGGCCTGTTCCGCGAACATGTCGGCGGCAACGATTATCTGCTCGCTTTTGTGACACCGCCTTCGGTCGAGCAGAACGACAAAAAGCCACTGCCGCGCGAGGTAATATTCGTGATCGACAATTCCGGCTCGATGGGCGGCGTCTCAATCATCCAGGCCAAGGCCAGCCTCACTTACGCGCTCGGCCGCCTGCAGCCCACCGACCGCTTCAACGTGATCCGCTTCGATCACACCATGGAGATGCTGTTCCCGGCCTCGGTGCCGGCTGACCGCGAGCGTGTCGGTCAGGCCACTTCGTTCGTCGGCGCGCTGCAAGCCAATGGCGGCACCGAAATGGTGCCGGCGATGCGCGCCGCGCTCAGCGACACGGCCCCCGGCGGCGATACCAATTATGTCCGTCAGGTCGTGTTCCTGACCGACGGCGCGATCGGCAACGAGCAGCAATTGTTCGAGGCCATCAATGCGCTGCGTGGCCGCTCGCGCATCTTCATGGTGGGCATCGGCTCCGCGCCAAACACCCATCTGATGACGCGCGCCGCCGAACTCGGCCGCGGCGCCTTCACCCATATCGGCTCGGTGGAACAGGTCGAGGAGCGCATGCGCGGGCTGTTTTCCAAGCTGGAGAATCCCGCGGTGACCAATCTCACTGCCAAATTCTCCGACGCCACCGCCGACATCACGCCATCGGCGATCCCGGACCTCTACCGCGATGAGCCGCTGATCCTTGCCGCCAAACTCGGCAAGCTCGCCGGCTCGGTCGAGATCAAGGGCCGGATCGGTGACCGTCCGTGGGTGGTGACGCTTCCGCTGGCGAATGCGGCCGAAGGCAAGGGCCTGTCGAAACTATGGGCGCGGCGCAAGATTGCCGATGCCGAAGTTGCGCGCACCACGCGACAGGAGAGCCCGGAGGATGCCGACAAGACCATCCTCGCGCTCGCACTCGATCATCAATTGGTGACGCGGCTGACCAGTCTCGTCGCGGTCGACAAGACGCCGAGCCGTCCCGAAGGCGAACCGTTGAAAGTTTCGGAACTGCCGATCAACCTGCCGGCCGGTTGGGATTTCGCCAAAGTGTTCGGTGAACGCCCGCTTCTGCCGGTCGCGCCGACGGAACGTCGCGCCGATGCCGGCGAGGCCAGGGTTCAGGTCGCGGCATTGAAACGCACGGCCCCTGCGGTCACGGTATCGCCGGGCACGGTCCAGCTCCCGAAGACGGCGACCGACGCCGAGCTGAGAATGATCCTGGGTGTGATCTTCCTCATATTCAGTCTCGTCCTGTTAGCGTTCAATCGGCGCCAGGCGTTGATCCCCTGACGCCCCCTTGACGGAGGAGGCCCCCCAAGCTCCTCCCGAATGCGCGCGCGGCCCTCCGTCCCCCAGGGTCGCGCGCGCGACTTTTTTCGAACCGTCATTGCGACGAGAACATCGAAGAATGCGCCGCTTCATCCTCCCTCTCCTCCTCGCCGCCACCGGCCTCATCCTGTTCGGCCAGGGCGGCTACATCCACGCCAAGGCATCGTTCGCGCAAATCCTGCTCGAGCGCGCCTTCACGGAAAGCATTGCCACCGGCCGCGAGACAAAACCGTGGTCATGGGCGGATACCTGGCCGGTGGCCCGCATCGAGGTGAGGCGGATCCATGCCAGCACCATTGTGCTGGCCGGCAGCAGCGGCCAGGCGCTCGCGTTCGGGCCGGGTCATGTCGAGAACACGCCCGATGCGGGCGAGCGCGGCGTGGCGGTCTACTCTGCGCACCGCGACACACATTTCCGCTTCCTGCAAAATGTCGTCATCGGCGACGAGATCGACGTCACGCGCCGCGACGGCAAGAAATTCCGATATCGCGCGGATTCGACCTCGATCGTGCGTTTCGATGCTTCGGGCATCGATCCGTTGCGCGACGGATATCAGCTGGTGCTGTCGACCTGCTGGCCGTTCGAGGCGCTGACGCCGGGGCCGGATCGCTATCTCCTGCACGCCACCTTGATCGGGCCTGTTCCCTGAGTTCATCCGCCCGTCAATCCCGGGACCGACAAATACTCCGCCTGCCGGGATATCGTGCGCTACGCGAAGGGCGCTATCGGGCCAACGCGTGTTGCCACCCTCCTCAAGTCTCAATAGAAAGAATGAAAACGCATGGCCGAAGCGATCGCACGAGATCGCCGTCTGCCAAAGGAAACAACAAGGTAAGGGCACGCTCCATGGAAGCTCGGGTAGTCAACGCGCAGCATTCGGCCGAAAACTGGTCGCCCTCGTCCGACGCCAGCGACATCGTCAAAAGCATCCATGCCATGCTGCACCCGCGCAACATCGTGCTGGTCGGTGCGACCGACAAGCCCGGCAACTATGCCGAGCGCATCTGGAACAATCTGGTCAAGTACCAATACAAGGGCAAACTGTTCCCCGTTAATTCCAAGCGCGAAACGATCTGGGGCGTGCCCTGTTACAAGGATTTCGCCAGCCTTCCGGAGAAACCCGACCACGTGCTGGTGCTGGTGCCGGCCCGTTTCGCGGTGCAGGTGATCCGTGACGCCGCGGCGGCCGGTGCGCGTTCCGCCACCATCGTCACCTCGGGCTTCAGCGAGTTGCAGGACGCGGAAAGCCAGCGGCTGGCGGTCGAATTGAAAGAGGCGGTGCGTGAAACCGGCCTTGCCGTGACCGGCCCGAATTGCCTCGGCAATCTGAGCGCGGGCGAAAACCTGTTCACCAATATCGATGACCGCATCGTCACCATGGAAGCCGGTCCCGTCGCGATCGCCGGGCAATCCGGTGCGATCGTGATGGCGATCCGTCAGGCGCTGGAAGATCGCGGCGTCGGTGTCGGCTACATGGTCACGACCGGCAACGAGACCGGGCTCGAAACACCGGACCTGATGGCCTATTTCGCGGCCGATCCTTCGATCCGCGTGATCGTGGTCTATCTCGAAGGCGTGCGAAACACCAAGGTGTTCCGCGAGGCCTGCAAGGCCGCGCGCGCCGCCGGCAAGCCGGTCATCGCGCTCAAGCTCGGCGCCTCCGAGGGCGGCCGCGCCGCTGCGATGGCGCATACCGGCGCGCTTGCCGGCTCGATTCAAACCTTCGACGCGATCTCGACGCGCGAGGGCGTGATCCGCGTTCGCGGCCTCGATGAACTGATCGAGACCACCGAATGTTTCGTGCATGCCGATCCGCCGAAAAGCAACCGCCTCGCCGCCGTGTCGCTGTCAGGCGGCAAGCGCGGCCTCTTGATCGACGCGTTCGATTCCGCCGGGCTCAACTTCGCGCCGCTGAGCGCGGACGCGACAGAGAAACTCGCAAAGATGCTCGGACCGGGCAGCATCGTCGGTAATCCGCTCGACGCCGGATTTGCCGCGGTGGTCGACCCCTCGGTCTACATGCAGTCGATCAAGATCATGATCGACGATCCCGACA
This sequence comes from Bradyrhizobium sp. JYMT SZCCT0428, assembly GCF_018131075.1. GTDB lineage: Bacteria > Pseudomonadota > Alphaproteobacteria > Rhizobiales > Xanthobacteraceae > Bradyrhizobium. The sequence goes on from NZ_JAFCLS010000010.1 coordinate 182,396, forward strand.
CCGATATCGTGATCATCGACGCCGAGCTGCCGAAGGCGCCCCATGAATTGCGCGAACGCAATTTGCGCATCGTCAACGACATGGCGGGCGCCGCCTCCAAGCCCGTCGTCTACATCAGCGCGATGTCGATTGGCTTTACCGAGTTCACCAAGGGCTTGCGCAAGTCGCTGCCGAACATCGCGGTCATGCAAGGCCTTGACCGCGCGGTGGGCGCGATCAAGTCGCTGATCGAATATGCCTCGCTGCGCAAAGTCGTGCCGGAGATCGCGTCGAGTTCGAAGGCTTCCGCCCGTGCCGTGCTGGAGAAGACGCTAAAAAGCGCCAACGGCGCCGCGGCGCTCGACGAAGTCGCCTCGAAAAAACTGCTGAAGGCCTATGGCATTCCGGTCTCAAAGGAAGAGATCGCACAGACCGCGGCGGACGCGGTGAAGATCGCCAAGAAGATCGGCTTCCCCGTGGTCGCCAAGGTGGTCAGCGCCGAGATCCTGCACAAATCGGACATTGGCGGTGTGGTGCTGAACATCAACAATGCCGCCGAGGTGAAGAAGGCGTTCAACGACATCACCGCGCGGGTCAGGAAGCTGAAGAACAAGCCGAAGCTCGAAGGCATTCTGATCGCGCAGCAGGTCAAGTCCGACCTCGAACTCGTGGTCGGCGCCTCGCTCGATGCCGAGATGGGCCCCGTGGTGCTGTTCGGCACCGGCGGCGTCGACATCGAACTGATGAAGGACGTGGCGCTCGCCGGCGCGCCGCTCGATGCCGACGAGGCGAAACAGCTGATCGGCAAAACCAAGGCCGGCGTCAAGATGAACGGTTATCGTGGCAAGCCCGCGCTGCACGAGGCTTCCGCGGTGAAGGCGCTGGTCGGGCTATCCAATCTGATGGCGGACGCGGGAACCCGCATTGCGTCGATCGACGTCAATCCGTTCCTGATCAACAGCAAGCTCGGCGTCGCCGTCGACGGCCTGATCGTGCTCAACAACGCCGCGGCCAACAAGGCGGCGGGGCATTAGTCACTTGTCATGCGCGGGCTTGACCCGCGCATCCATCTAAAAATGATTCATGCAAGAATGATGGATTGCCGGGTCAAGCCCGGCAATGACGGCCGGATCACAACCCCGCGCCCCATTGGCGCGCGGTCTGGACCAGCCAGTCGCGGTAGAGCGTCAGCGGCGTGACGCCGGTGAGCCCGCCGCAACCGGCCGAGCTATTGGGTCCGGTCGACCAGCTCACGACGCCGATAATCGCCGGGCCTGATTGCTTGTCCTCGAATACCGGCCCACCAGAGTCTCCGGTGCAGGCGCCAAGCCCGTCGCGGGTGCCCTGGCCCACAGGATCGACCAGCCGAATCTGCAGCGTTCCCGGCTTGCCGGTTGCCACCAATCCGGCGGCGCGGATGGTGCCGCCGCTCTTGCCGTCGCCGCGCGTCGTGACGCCAATGCCGGCGATCGTAAAACGGCTGCCGACAAGAATTGGAATGTTGGGCATGCCGAGCGTCGATGGCGTCTTGCCTTTGACGGGTGAACCCAATTGCAGCAGCGCCACATCGGCCGTCGCCCTGTGCGCCAGCATCGCCTGCATCTTGAAGCCGGGATGAATGGCGACGCTCTTGACGTCCTGCAACGACGGCTGCTTGTCAGCGCCATATTCGACGATCTTGTAATCGGCACCGGGCTGCACGCAGTGTGCCGCGGTCAGCACGATTTTGGGCGCGATCACCGCGCCGGTGCAGAAATTGCCGCGGGAACCGACAATGGTGACGACCGAACGGCCGACGCCGTCGGCGGATGGCGCGCCACCGCCCACGATGGCGTAAGCGGGCGCTGCCACCAGCAGCGCAAGACCGGCAATTATTCGAGCGAGGACCTTCATGGCCGCATGCAATACCCCGCGCAACCGACATCGCCAAGCCGCGGATCGGACTGGCTCCGAAGGGCATTCCGTGTTAGCCGCTCCCCCGTCGCGTATTGATATGGTGGGGAAGCAATGGTCGAGGCGGTGATCTGGGATTTCGGCGGGGTGCTGACCACTTCGCCGTTCGAGGCATTCTCGCGGTTCGAGACCGAACGCGGGCTGCCCGCCGACATCATCCGGCGCACCAACGCCGCCAATCATCTGGAAAACGCCTGGGCGAAGTTCGAGCGCGCGGAAGTCGACATCGAAGCCTTCGATGCGCTGTTCGCGACGGAATCGAAGGCGCTGGGCGCCGAGGTCCGCGGCAGGGACGTGTTGCCTCTGCTCTCGGGCGATCTGCGCCCCGAAATGGTCGAGGCGCTCAAACGCGTGAAGGCCAAATTCAAGACCGGCTGCATCACCAACAACCTTCCGGCCAACGCGATCGGCAGCCGCAGCGGCCGCTCGCTCTATGTCGCGGAGGTCATGGTGCTGTTCGATCACGTCATCGAGTCCGCCAAGATTGGCCTGCGCAAGCCCGACCCGCGCATCTACCAGATGATGGTCGAAACGCTGCAGGTCGATCCCAAAAACTGCGTCTATCTCGACGATCTCGGCGTCAACCTGAAGCCGGCGCGGCAGATGGGCATGACCACGATCAAGGTGCTCAATGCGGCGCAGGCGATCACGGAACTGGAGGCGGCGACCGGGCTCACATTGCGCTAGGCGGAATTAGCCGAATTTGCCGCCTTCGTATGATCAAACGAGGCTTGTTCTTTGCAGGGAACGGGGGCAGAACACGTTGAAATCCAGTGAATTTCGGAGTTGAAACCCGTGGCTGACAAAGGGCCGACCGCCTCGATCGAGGCAGTGGAAAGCGGCCTTGCCGCGCAGGGCTATATTGCGAGCCGGCAGATCGCGACCGCGGTCTATCTGTCGCAACAGATCGAAAAACCCATCCTGGTCGAGGGTCCCGCCGGCGTCGGCAAGACCGAGCTTGCGAAGGCGATCGCGGCGTGGCGCGGGCTGAAGATGATCCGCCTGCAATGCTACGAGGGCCTCGACGAAGCCAAGGCGCTCTACGAGTGGAAATACGCCAAGCAGCTTCTGTACACGCAGATCCTGAAGGACAAGCTCGGCGAAGTGCTCGGCGGCGCCGAAACGCTGCAAGACGCGCTGGCACAATTGCATGATTTCGGCGACGTGTTCTTCTCCAAGGAATTCGTCGAACCGCGGCCGCTGCTGCAGGCGCTGGAACAACCGGCCGGCTGCGTGCTGCTGATCGACGAAATCGACAAGTCGGACGCCGAGTTCGAATCGCTGCTGCTGGAAATCCTCAGCGATTTCCAGGTCACGATTCCGGAACTCGGCACCGTTACCGCCGTCGCGGCCCCCACCGTGATCCTGACCTCGAACAGCGAACGCGATCTCGGCGACGCGCTGAAGCGGCGCTGCCTCCACCTTCACATCGGCTTCCCCGAGCAGAAGCTGGAGGAGCGCATCGTCGAAAGCCGGGTGCCCGGCATATCGCAGACGCTGCGCAAGCAGATGGTCGGCTTCATCCACGAGGTTCGCTCGCTCGACCTGAAGAAACTGCCGTCGGTGAGCGAGACGATCGATTGGGCACGGGTGCTGGTGCTGCTGCAGGCGCCCGAACTCGGCAGCGAGATCGTCAAGGATACGCTCAACGTGCTGCTGAAGTACGAGGCGGATATCGAGGCCACACTGCCCCAGGTATCCACCTTCATCGCCAAGACATCGCGGCAGAGCGTCGTCTTCGGATAAAACGGATGAGAGAAAACCTGCATCGCTTCTTTCGTGCGGCGCGGGGCGCAGGCGTCAGGCTCTCGCCGGCCGAAAGCATCGATGCGATGCGCGCGGTCTCCAAGGTCGGCTTCAGCGACCGCACCGTCCTGCGCGACACCTTCCTCCTCACGCTCGCCAAGACCCAGGACGAGAAGAAAGCGCTCGGCGCCTGTTTTGATCTGTTCTTCGATCAGCCCGAGCCGGCGCCACCACCTTCCGACGAGAGCGAGACGGATGAGTCCGACACGCTGGAATCCGGAGCGGCCTCCGATGCGCAAGGCGACGCCGATGGCGGCGACCAGGCCCAGGATCTCGGCCAACTCGCGCAGATGCTGCTGTCGCAGGACCGCAACGCGATGGCGGCTGCCATCGCCAACGCTTCGAATGCCGCATATCTGTCCGACATCCGCTACTTCACGCAGCGCGGCATCTTCTCGGGCCGCATCCTCGACCAGATGGGCATCCAGCGCCTGCGCGACGACCTAGACGCACTGACCGCGACTAATCCCGCCTTGGCGGAACGGCTGCAGACGGCGCTGGACGGCTTGCGTGACACCGTGCGCGAAACCGTCTCGCAGGCCTTGATGCTGTACGGCCGCGAGGAAGCCGAGAACCTGCGCAACGAGATTTTGCGCAACGCGCCGCTGTCGCGGATCGAGCCGCGGCAGGTCGCGCAGATGCGGGTTCTGATCCGCCAGATCGCTCGCCGCCTGCGCGAGCGTTACAGCAAGCCGCGCAAGCGCCAGCGCCGCGGCCATCTCGACGTACGCCGGACCATTCGGCGCAACGCCGCCTGGGGCGGTGTGCCGTTCCTCACCGCATGGAAACGACGCCACCGCGACAAGCCAAAGATTATCGCACTCTGCGACGTCTCGGGTTCGGTGGCGCGGGTATCCGATTTCTTCCTGCTGCTGATCCACAGCCTGCACGAGGTGGTCTCGGATGTCCGCTCGTTCGCCTTCTCCGGACATTTGATCGAGGTCAGCGACATCCTGGAATCCAAATCGCCTGAAGAGGCGATGGCCGAAATCATGTCCAAGGTCGGCTTCGGCTCGTCGGATTACGGTAATTCCTTTGCCGACTTCGAGCATGAATGGATGAACGCGATCACGCCGCAGACCACGGTGATCATTCTCGGCGATGCCCGCAGCAACAATCTCGATCCTCGCGCCGACATTCTGCGTCGGGTCGGCGAGCGATCGAAGCGGCTGGTGTGGCTCAACCCCGAGGGGCGCATGGCCTGGGGCTGGGGCGATTCGGAAATGCCGCGTTATTCGACCTTCTGCACCGTCGTGCGGCAATGCGCCACCGCGCAGCAGCTGGAACGCGCAGTGTCGGATATCGTGGCGAGCTATCAGTAGTTCCACCCTAAGGCGCCTGAATCCTGTATTGTTCGTCTCGCGCACCCGATTCCCGCCTGTTGACCCCGTTTTGAAGCCGATATGGAAGCAGCCCTTAACCGCAAGCCGGACAAAGCCCCTGACGCGCTGTCCGTGCTGAATTCCGTGTTCGGCCTGCCTGCCTTTCGGGGCGAGCAGGAAAAGATCGTCCGTCACGTCACTGATGGCGGCAACTGCCTGGTGCTGATGCCGACCGGCGGCGGCAAGTCGCTGTGTTACCAGCTGCCGTCATTGCTGCGCGAAGGCTGCGGCATTGTGGTGTCGCCGCTGATCGCATTGATGCGCGACCAGGTCGCCGGCCTGCTCGAAGCCGGCGTCAAAGCCGCGGTGCTGAATTCGACGCTGTCGTATGAGGAAGCCAACGCCGTGGAACAGCGGCTGTTGGGCGGCGATCTCGACGTGCTTTATGTCGCGCCAGAGCGGCTGCTGACGCCGCGCTGCCTCGGTTTGCTTGCCCGCGCCAAGATCGCGCTGTTTGCAATCGACGAGGCGCATTGCGTATCGCAATGGGGGCACGACTTCCGTCCCGAATATATTGGTCTATCCGTCATCGCCGAGCGTTTCCCCGATGTGCCGCGGATCGCCCTGACCGCCACCGCCGACGACCTGACGCGCCAGGAGATCGCCGAGCGGCTCAAACTTACCGATGCGCCGCGCTTTGTCGCCAGCTTCGACCGCCCGAATATCCGCTATGAGATCGTTGACAAGCAGAACGCGCCCGCCCAGCTCAAGGCCTTCATCAGCGAGCGCCATGCCGGCGACGCCGGCATCGTCTATTGCCTTTCGCGTGCCAAGGTCGAGGACACCGCCGCGGCATTGAACAAGGCCGGCGTACCGGCGCTGCCGTATCACGCCGGCCTCGACGCCGGTCTGCGTTCCCGCAATCAGGATCGCTTCATCAACGAGGATGGCGTCGTGATCGTCGCCACCATCGCGTTCGGCATGGGCATCGACAAGCCCGACGTGCGCTTCGTGGCGCATCTCGACCTGCCGAAGAGCATCGAGGCCTACTACCAGGAGACCGGGCGTGCGGGCCGCGACGGCAAGCCCTCCAGCGCCTGGATGGCCTATGGCCTGTCCGATATCGTGCAGCAGCGCCGCATGATCGACGAGTCCACCGGCTCGGACGCTTTCAAGCGCGTGTCGGTCGGCAAGCTCGATGCGCTGGTCGGCCTCGCGGAAACCGCGGGCTGCCGGCGCAGCCGCCTGCTCGGCTATTTCGGCGAAGCGGTCAGCGCTGGCAATTGCGGCAATTGCGATAATTGTCTTTCACCGCCACAGCTTCTCGACGGCAAGGTGATCGCGCAGAAAATATTGTCCTGCGCCTATCGCACCGGACAGCGTTTCGGCGCCATGCATCTGATCGATGTGCTGGTCGGCCGCATGACCGAGCGCGTCACGCAATTCGGCCATGACAAGATATCCGTGTTCGGCATCGGCGCCGAGCTCAACGAGAAGCAATGGCGCGCCGCGATCCGGCAAGTCGTCGCCATGGGCCACCTCCACGCCGACAGCGAGGCCTTTGGCGCCTTGAAGCTGACCGAGAGCGCGCGCGGCGTGCTGAAAGGCGAGACCGCGGTGATGCTGCGCGAGGCGCCCGCCGGCACCCGTGTTCGCGCCAGCCGGACCAAATCAAGACGCGGAGATCTGGCGCCACGGTCTACCGGAGAAGGTGCGCCCGCCGATGCCGGCTTGCAGGTCGCGCTGCGGGCCTGGCGCTCCGAGATCGCGCGCAAACGCGGCGTGCCGGCCTATGTCGTGCTGCACGATTCGACGATCGACGGCATCGCCGCCTCCCGCCCCGCGACGCTCAACCAGCTCCGCAACATCCCCGGGATCGGCGACAAGAAGCTCGAGCATTACGGCGATGAGCTGATTGAGCTGGTGAAGGCCGCGGAGCGCTAAGCACTCACCGCCGCGTTAGCCATTGCGGAACGTGTAGGCGTAGCCGTTGATCGCGGGCGCGCCGCCGAGATGGGCGTACAGCACCTTCGATCCCTTGGGGAAATAGCCCTTGTTCACGAGATCGATCATGCCCTGCATGGATTTTCCCTCGTAGACCGGGTCGGTGATCATGCCTTCGAGCCGGCCGCAAAGCCGGATTGCTTCCTTGGTCTCTTCCGAGGGCACGCCATAGGCGGGGTAGGCGTAGTCTTCGATCAGCACGACGTCGTCCTCCACGATCTCCTTGCCCAGTTCAACCAGGGAGGCCGTGTTGCGGGCGATATCCAGCACCTGGGCCTTGGTTTGGGCCGGGGTGAAGGAGGCGTCGATGCCGATCACCTTGCGCGCGCGGCCGTCCTTGGCAAATCCGACCAGCATGCCGGCATGGGTAGAGCCGGTGACGGTGCAGACCACGATATAATCGAAGGCGAAGCCGAGTTCCTTTTCCTGGGCGCGGACCTCTTCGGCGAAGCCGACATAACCGAGCCCGCCATATTTGTGCACGGACGCGCCCGCCGGGATTGGATAAGGCTTGCCGCCCTTCGCCTTCACGTCCGCGATCGCTTCTTCCCAGCTCTGGCGAATGCCGATGTCAAATCCTTCATCGACCAGCTGAACGTCGGCGCCCATCACGCGGCTGAGCAGGATGTTGCCGACGCGGTCGTAGACGGCGTCTTCATGCGGCACCCAGCTTTCCTGCACCAGGCGGCATTTCATGCCGATCTTGGCGGCGACTGCCGCGACCATGCGGGTATGATTGGATTGCACGCCGCCGATCGAGACCAGCGTATCGGCGTTGGAAGCGATCGCGTCGGGCACGATGTATTCGAGCTTGCGCAGCTTGTTGCCGCCGAAGGCGAGCCCCGAATTGCAATCCTCGCGCTTGGCGTAGAGTTCGACCTCGCCGCCGAGATGCTCCGTCAGCCGCTCCAGCTTCTCGATATGGGTCGGCCCGAAGGTCAGCGGATAGCGTTCGAATTTTTCCAGCATGTCGTCATCCCCGTTGATGTCTGATCTCGCGGGAACGCCTATCATCAGACGACGGAAAGGTGCTCTCTAAGTTGCTTCCGAATTTTGAGAGACTGGTTGATCGATGGGTCATAAATGGTATTTTTCGTCCATCTATTGGCAATTTTATGAGAGATTCTTCCGTGAGCACCCAACTGGACCGCATCGACCTCAAGATGTTGCGTTTGCTGCAGAATAACGGGCGGCTCAGCAATGCCGAGCTGGCCGAAGCGGTCGGGGTCAGCCCGGCTACCTGTCATCGCCGCACCCAGCGCCTGCTCGACGACGGGTTTGTCAGCACGGTCCGCGCCATGGTGGCGCCGCGCAAGGTCGGCAAGGGTGCGCTGGTCATGGTTGGCGTCGTGCTGGACCGCTCCACGCCGGAAAGTTTTGCGTCGTTCGAGCGGGCGATCGCGAAACTGAAATTCGTTCTCGACTGCCACCTGGTGGCCGGCGATTTCGATTACTTTCTCAAGATCCGCGTCGGCGACATGGAAGATTTCAACCGCATCCATGGCGAGCAGCTGATCGCGCTGCCCGGCGTGCGCCAGACGCGAACCTTTTTCGTCATGAAGGAAGTCGTCGACAACGCGCCGCTGGATTTTTGAAAGCGCGCGGGATCACTCGCTTGATTTTTTCGCGCTCGCGCTCTGTTCGGTCGCCGTGCAGGAAATCAGCAGCGTGAACGCCCTTGCGTTGCGCGCGATGTCGGACGTCTTCAGCTCGGCCTTTGCCTCGACGGCGGTTTGGTAGGGCACGACGCTGTTGTCCAGAAAGTCCCGCAGCGCGCCGGTCTTGATCGCGAAATTGATGTTCTCGGGGATGTTGCCGGTCGCCCTGGCAACTTTCAGCGCATTGAGTTTTGCTGCAACCACTCCGGCGATCGTGCCGCTGGTGTCCAGCAGCGGCCCGCCGCTGTTGCCGGGCTGAACCGCCGCGCTGATCTGCAAGAAGCGGGTATCGTTCATGATGCCGCTCAGGGAACTGACAATCCCGGTAGTGACCGTGAAATCCGAGGACAACAGGCCGTGGAACGGATAGCCGATTGCAACGACGCTATCGCCCGAATGGATTGCCTTGCCCTGAATTGTCGCCACTTCCTTGAAGGCGTTCGGCGCCTGCAGCAAGGCCAGATCGTTGGTTTCATCGCTTGAAACGAGCCGCAGCTTGACCGGGGCCTCGCCGGTCAAATTTCCGAGGATGTCGCCAACGCAGCCATTGATCACGTGCTGATTGGTGACAACGTGCCCGGTGCTGACGACGAAGCCGGTACCCGTTTGGTTGACAGATCTGCCGCCCTTCGGCGGCGCGGCGTTCGATTGTGCCGGCCCGGCCGCCGCGACTTGCTTCGGGGCGACCGCGAACTCGCCGGCGGCAGCAACGCCGCCTTTCTTGACGGTAGCCACGCAATTGGCGAGCGCGGGCAACAATTGCGCGGTCTGATCGAGCTTGAACTGGAAAAGCTGCCCTTGCGTAAAGGCCGTCATCGTCTTGGCCTTGCGGAATTGCGCAATGAGCGCCGAGTTATCCGGCATCGGCACCTGGAGCGTTTTGTCGGAGAGCGGGACACCATGGACGTTGAATGCCGCCTGACCGTCAAACGTTAGCGCTATCGGGAACGCTTGCGCGTTCGAAAACGCCCATCCGTCGTGGGCAAACCCCAGACTCCATCCCGCTTTATTGTCGATCGTGACGGCAAAATAGATGCCGCTGGCGTATTGCGCGCCCGCAGCGCAATGCGTGAAAGCGCCGCTCTGGTCGTGGGTATAGGCTCCGCCCTTCCAGTTACCGACATTGATGGTGCCATAGGGGCCGCGGGCATCCGAGGTTGAAAGCGAGGCAATCAGGCAGAACGCGGCAACAATTGCTTTGATAGCAAATTTCATTTCGATCCACTCAAATGAGCGTCCATCATAAGAGCCGTTGAAATCAAACGGCAAGCGCTGCGCGAATCTTGAGCGCCGCATCACCGCGACCGGCGCGAAGTGCAGCCAAAGCCCCCACAAGTTCCCATTTTGTTCTTTCAACTCCAGGGTGTCAACCCGGAAATTGGACCAAGTGGCGCGCGCCGCCTACTTCGCTTCGCTGGCCTTGATGCCGGAGCTTTCGACGAGCTTTGCCACCCGTGGCAGGTCGGCGGCGAACAGGCGTGCATGCGCCTCGGGCGTCAACTCGTTCTCAGGGAATGGCAGGGTGCCGAGCTGCGTCAGCTTCTCCAGCAGCACCGGATCAGCCAGCGCCTTGCGGAGTGCCGAATTCAGCGCGCCGACGGTTTCCTTGGGCGTGCCCTTGGCCACGTAGAGGCCATGCCACATCGTGTAGCTGACCTCGGGCATGCCGAGTTCGGCGGTGGTCGGCACGTCTTTCAACTGTTCCAGCCGTTTTGGCGACGTAATGGCGATGCCGTGCAGCGTTCCGGCTTGAATCTGCGGCAGCGCGTTGGTCACCTGGTCCCACAGCAGATCGATCTGCCCGGCCAGCATATCGCCAATCGCCGGACCTGACCCGCGATAAGCCACGACGGTCGGTTTGAAGCCGAGCACATTGCCCATCATCACTGCGCACAAGTGACTGTTGGTGCCGATGCCACCATGCGCGAAGTTCGCCTTGTCGCCCTGCGCCTTGATCCACGCCACATAATCCTTGGGTCCCGCGCCCGGAATGGATTTGCGGCCGATCAGGACCATCGGCGCGTTGTTGACGAGGCCGACCGCCTCGAATGCGGTTGCCGTGTCGTAGCGCAGATTGATGAACAGGCTGGGCGCCGCCAGCAGCGCGACGTGATTGATCAGGATGGTGGAGCCGTCAGGCGCCGATCGGGCAACGCGGTCGTTGGCCAGCGTGCTGCCGCCTCCGACCACGTTCTCGATGATGACGCTCTGGCCGAGCGTGCCCGACATCCGCTCGCCGATGAGACGTGCCACGGTATCGGTGCCGCCGCCTGCCGCATAAGGCACTACCAGCGTGATCGTCTTGGAGGGCGATTGCGCTTGGGCCTGCGTCACAAACGCGCCAAGCAAGAGGCCAAAGCCCGTAAGCGCGCTTCTAAAATGCCGATTGATCACGACGGCGTCCCTCCCTGGTTTTTCTTGTCATGCCGCATGTTTGCGGTCGTGAACGCGCTTGCGAAGCCGCACTGCAGCAAGCAGCGCCGCCTCGCATGGCGTCAGATCATGCTGATTGTGCGTCAGCAAATCAAATACAAAGCGATACAGGAATTCCTAATGCGCCGGGCTCAATGTCGGGCGCTGATAGCGAAGCCATATGACGGCGGCGGCGGCGGCCAGCATCAGCAGCACCGAAAACCAGTTGAGCGGATGCCAGCCCCAGCGATCCTGCAGAAACCCCGCCATGAAGCTCGACGTCGCGGTGGTGCTGAACACCAGGAGATCGTTGAGCGCCTGGGTCTTGCCGCGCTCGCTCGGGCGGTAGCAAGTCGTCACGACAGTCGTGGCGCCGACGAACAGGAAATTCCAGCCGACGCCGTTGACCGTGAGGGCGATCCGGAAATTCCATTCGGTCAGCCCGGCGAGCGCGGCAGCAACGCCGGCCAGCATCAGCGCGACGCCCCAGGCCATCACAGTCGTGGCGCCGTACCGGTTGATCAGATTGCCGGTGAAGAACGACGGCACGAACATGCCGAGCACATGCATGAAGATGACCCAGTGGGCTTCCGCATGCGGAAACCCGCAGCCGACGATCGCCAGCGGCGACGCGCTCATGATGAAGGACATCGTGCCGAACGCCAGCATGCCGGCGATGACTGAGGCGATGAAGCGCGGCTGGCTGGCAATCACCCACAGGGGACGCGGAGGCGCTGCGACCTCCGCGGCACCGGCGGCCGACGCCGCCGTCGCGAGCGAGGGGAAAGTGATGAAGGACATTACGGTGAAGACGATCACATGCAGGCCGAGGATGGCGGCATAGGTCGCAAGATACAGCGGCATCACCAGATCGTGCGTCACGCGCACGAGGCTGGGGCCGATCACCGCAGCGGCGACGCCGCCGGCCGTGACCCACGAGATCGCCTTGGCGCGGTAATGGATCGGCACCAATTCCGCCGCGGCAAACCGGTACATCTGCAGGCAGGCTACCGCGTAGCCGAGGATGAGACCGCCGGCGCACATGACGGCAAAGTTCGCGGTGTACAGTCCGGTACACATGATGATGGCGCCGGCCATGCCGAACAGCGAGCCGACGCGAAAGCCGATGCTGCGGCCGACCCGCTGCATCAGGAGCGCCGCCGGGAATACCCAGATCATGACGCCGAGGTGCTGCATCGTGACCGGCAGGTTGGCGAGCTCGGGATGGTGATAGAAGGTGATGACGGACAGCCCCGTCGCCGCAAACATCATGGTGTTGCAGGACTGGCCGACCGCCTGGCAGCCTGCCAGCAGCAGGAGGTTGCGACGCGCGCGCCGGTCGAGATCCTGCGCGGGATCCGCTTCCGGCTTGAGCCCTGATTGGGGGTTCAGTGCATCCATTATTGTTTTTTGCCCAACAGACCTCGGGAGACGTCGCGCGTCGCCGAGCGCGCGAGGCCGCACGTCACCTTCTCTAGGAAAAATCGCTCCCGCTCAAGGCCAAGGCGGAAGATTTTGCTGCCCAGGCCCGCATGGGAGGCATGAAAATCCCCTGGGCGTTGCTGACCCGGCGAAATCGCGTAAGCTATGCGGCAGGGGAAACGAATGTCCGATGATCTGAAATTCACGGTCCAGCGTCCGCCGGCCTATGGCGAATTGACCGACGTGCTGCCCGGATTGTTCTGGGTGCGGCTGCCGATGCCGACGATTCCCAATCACGTCAATTGCTGGCTGCTCGACGACGGTCCGGGATGGACGCTGGTCGATTGCGGGCTGAACACCGACGACAGTTTTGAGATCTGGGACAAGCTCTGGCGCGGGCTATTGCGCGCCCGCCCGCTGCAGAACCTCACCTTCACGCATGCCCATCTCGATCATTTCGGCCTCGCCGGATATCTGGTGAAGGAATTGAAATGCACGGTGCGCATGCCGCTTGCCGAATGGCTCAGTGGCTGGAAGATGTGGCATGAGCGCGAAGACGGTCCGGACGAGCATTTTGCCGCCTTCATGAAGCGGAACGGCGCCTCCGACGAGGACGCCGCCGGGATCATCCAGGCGCAGCGCCCATCGAAATATCCTGGCCTGCGGCCGCCGCGCGAATTCATTCGCATCCGGGACGGCGATGTGATCGCCATGGGGAAGCGCGAGTGGCTGACGATCACGGCGGGCGGCCATTCGCCCGAGCATGCGATGTTCTATTGCGAGAGCGACAAGCTCCTGATCGCCGGCGACCAGATCCTGTCGCACATGGCGCCGTCGGTGATCGTGCCGTCGGCGCAGCCGGAAGCCAACCCGATGAAGGAGTATCTGGAGGCGCTGACGCGGCTCGAGGCGCTGTCGCCGGATACCCTGGTGCTGCCGTCGCACGGCCTGCCGTTTCGCGGACTGCATGCCCGGCTGGCACGGCTGCGCGAACATCACCAGGCGCGGCTCGACGACGTGGCATCCGTCGTGTCAGGCAAGACGAATGCGTTCGCGATCGCGCAGGAAGTTTTTCCGCGGGTGCTGTACGCCAATCCGCGCCAGGCTTTTGGCGAGTCGCTCGCGCATCTGAACATGCTGGCTTCGATTGGCAGGTTGACGCGCGATGTCGATGCTAATGGTGCGATCAGCTTCGCACCGGCGTAACACAACGTGCCTTCAGCAACCGAGCCGAATTCTCGCAACCCATCAGCCCGCCTGCTTCACTCGAAGGGGTGGCAGATCGCGATGATCGGGCTGGGCACGGCGACGGCGCAACTCGACACGTCAGTCAATATTGCCTTCCCTGCCATCACCCGCGGCTTCGAACTTTCGATCGGCGACATCCAGTGGGTGGTGATCTGCTACGTCCTGACCTACGCCAGCCTGCTGCTGGCGCTCGGGCGCATCGGCGACACCATCGGCCACGCGGTCGTCTACCGGGCCGGCCTGATCTGCAGCGCGGTGGCGTTGCTGCTGGTCAGCTGTGCGCCCAGCTACGGCGCGATGCTGGTGTTTCGCTGCCTGCAGGGGATCGGGGCGGCACTGGTGATGAGCTGCGGCGTGGCACTGGTGACGTCGCTCTACGGCGAGGAGCGACGCAGCCGGGCGCTCGGCATCTATACAATGATGATGGCATTGGGCTGGATGCTCGGTCCCCTGCTCGGCGGCGCTTTGACGGCGATCTGGGATTGGCCTGCGGTTTTCTGGTTCCGGATTCCCATCGCGATCGCGGCGCTGCTGCTGCTCCGCGGCCTGCCCATGGCGCCGCCGCGCCTGACAAGCGAACGCTTTGACATTCTGAGCGGCATCGCATTGGCGCTGGGCCTGGTGACCATGCTGATGGCGATCAACCGCATCAGAGAGTTCTCGGCCGTCTGGCTCGGATTGTTATCCGTCGTGGCGTTTGCAGGTTTTACTTTCCGCCAATCCCGCGCGGAACGTCCGATCATCGCAATGGACGTACTCAAACTCCCGGGCTTTGCGCTGCTCAATCTCGTCAGCGTGCTGGCCAATCTCGCAGCCTTTTCGGTCTGGCTCCTGGTGCCCTATTATCTGGCACGAATGCCCGGCTACACTCTGATGGAGGGTGGCGCCATCCTGGCCGCTGGCGCGGCCGGCGCTGCACTGGCAGCGCCGATCGGTGGCCGTCTCACCGGGCGGCTATTCTCATCGGAGCGGCTGGCCATCGCAGGTGCCGCCATCATTGGCGCCGGGCTTCTGCTGCTGGGCGCATGGACGGCGCAGACCCCGACAGCGCTGCGGGTGACAGGGCTGATCGTGCAGGGTATCGGCCTCGGCCTGTTCCAGCTCGCCTATTCGGACATCGTGACGGCAACCCTTCCGCTGACGGAGCGCGGCGTTGCCGGCAGCCTGGCGCTGCTCACGAGAACGCTCGGCACGGTGACCGCGGCATCGGTTTTCTTTCTGGTGTTCGAAATCCTGCAAGCGACGCACGGCTTCTTTGAAGCCTTCCAGCAGACGTTTCAGCTGGCAGCGGTACTGGCATTTGTCGCGGCGGGGCTGTTGATGCTTGCACCGCGCAAGATCGGCAAGGCGTAGACACGCTCAATCCGGCGACACCAGCAGCCACGCCAAATAGCCGTAATAGCCGGTCGCGCCCAGCGCGATGGCGAGCGCAAGGCCGGCGATGAACTCGGTCGTGGCAGACTTCGACGCCTTCATCCGCCAATAAGACGAATGCTCCGGCGTTGGTTCCGAAGCGCAAGCGAAGGCGGGTGGCGGAGAGAGTGGCCGCCTTCTTAGCGTTCGGCAAGCCCCGAAGAGGCCCGAATAAGACCGGCGGCAAGACTACAAAAACCCTTGCGCTGCAGTGATTTCCGCCCTTGCAGTCCCCCGTTTTTGCCCGATATTGGTCGGTAGGCACCGGCACGGCTGAGCCGGGAGTCGAGCCGGGGGTCTGGAACCGAGGCGGGAAGGGCAATTGCGATGGCGTTGACAACGCGGCAGGTCGCTAAACTCACAGAGCCGGGCCGCTACGGCGACGGTAGGGGCCTCTACCTCCAAGTTACACCGACCGGCGGCCGCTCCTGGCTGCTTCGCTATGAGCGCGGGGGACGCGAACGCGCGATGGGCCTGGGGCCGGTCAATGACTTCACGTTGGACGAAGCCCGCGAGCGAGCCCGTAAGGCGCGGCAGCTGCTGAAGGATGGAATCGATCCGCTCGATGCCCGCAGGGATGAACGTGCCAGGCAGAGTGCGGAGAAGGCCCTGGCGGCTGCCGCGAACGTCTCCTTTCGGGAATGCGTAGAGCAATACTACAAGTTCCACTCACGCAAATGGAACAATGCCAAGCACGCCGCGCAATTTCTCTCGACAATGAAGATGTACACTTATCCGGCGCTCGGAAAGCTGCCGGTCGCAGCGATCGACAAGGCCTTGGTTCTGAAAGCGATCGAGCCGATCTGGTACAGCAAGACGGAGACCGCCAGTCGGGTTCGAGGCCGTATTGAAGCCGTTCTCGATTTCGCGAAGACACGCGGCTATCGCAGCGGCGAAAATCCTGCCGCCTGGGACGGCAACTTGATCCACGCCCTGCCTGCGCGCAATACGATTGCGAAGGTCGAACATCACGCGGCGCTTCCCTTTACCGAGATGCCCAAGTTTATGTCTCAACTGGCTGCCCGCGAAGGTATAGCCGCGAGAGCTTTGGAGTTCACAATCCTAAATGCCGCCCGGACCGGCGAAGTCATCGGCGGCCGCTGGCCTGAGATGAATCTGGATGCGAAGCTGTGGACCATCCCGGCCGGACGCATGAAGGCCAAGACAGAGCATCGCGTGCCCCTAACGAGCCGCGCGCTCAAAATTCTGGAAGCTCTACCGCGTGAGGGAGATTTTGTGTTCCCCGGCAGCCGCAAGGGCGTTGCGATCTCAAATATGGCGATGGCCGAGGTGCTGAAACGGATGGGCCGACTCGACATTACCGTTCACGGCTTCCGATCAACATTTCGAGATTGGGCGGCAGAACGGACCAGTTATCCTAATCATGTAGTCGAAATGGCATTGGCTCATGTGATTGGAAACAAAGTGGAGGCTGCCTATCGACGCGGCGACTTATTCGTCAAGCGCGCGCGCCTGATGGCCGATTGGGCTCGGTATTGCTTGACGAGGCCGGTGGACACGGCGGAGAGTAATGTCATGCCGATACGGAGGCAGGACAATGACCCGGAAGGAACCGAACCGCGGGCGACAAGCAGCCACTAAGCTGGCGGCGGCACGAGACACCGCGAAGCTGGAGTCGTTCCGATCGACCTTGCGCCGCGCGCGCTTCAATAAGTCGATGGGCACGTTTGCTGACAAGGAGTTCGCAACCAAGGACTCCCGCGTGAAGGCAGCCTATGCCGAGGCCAAAATGCGCTCAACCAACGCTTGGAAATCCGAATTTCAACAAGACCTCGCGCGCGCCGCAACTTACCTCCCGACGACAAAGCCAGCTACGCGAGATGACAAGAGCGCGCTGGCCGACTTTCTCAAGCCACTGAATAAGTTACTTAAGGGGCGTCTGCGCCGAGGGGATCCGCTCCCAAGGTCGGCGGAGCGCGCAGCGGCCCATCTGGTCCGGGAGCGCCTAAAGTTTTTGCGCGAAAAAAGCGGCAAAGAGCGGATAACGCGGAAATCGGGGATGCCTGCTAAGTTGATTGCCGAGGCCATCAAGGATGTTTCATTGCAACTCAAAGCTCCACTGGCGAAGATTAGCGCTGCTAGCGTGTCCAGGTTGGTTTACAAAAAATAGGCGCAACAATACCCCCCGATTTATAACCGCCAAACAACCCCCGTTTTCCGCTTTAGTCCGATTTGACCCGCCGAGTCACGCGGGGTGAAATCGGAGCAAGGAACGTGATATCCCCTAATAGTCTCAACCGAATGTACCGCTGGCGTGATTTGCCGCCTTTCGTTGGGTTACGAAAAACCGCCATCGAAGAGCTAATCAAGGCCGGGGAATTTCCCAAACCGGTGCCGTTGAGCAATTCCGGCCGAGCCGTCGCATGGCTAGAAGCCGATCTAATTGCGTGGCAGACCGCTCGCATCGCAGTCCGCAATACCATGCAGCATGATCGGCAATGACAATGTCGAACTACCACACCTCGGCTGGCAGCGAAGACGCGGCGAAGACAGCAATTGCAGCAGGCAATCTTAGCCCACAAGGGCAAAAACGAGCCAACCTCGACGTCAATGCCGCGATCGCCGGATATCAAAACAGCAATCTGATAACCGCCTACGCTGATGCATCGAGGAAACGGATCGCTTGCCGCTGTCGCTGTTCAAGGCTGCTTTTTAATAACGTTGTCGATCTCGATTGGGCGCCGTTCGAGCTGACGCTGAATCATTCGATACTGCCGGAAGTACTGTCCTCAGCGGGAGGCCGCTGATGCATGGCAAGATCAATGATACCGGCGCCGACCCGCCAATGCTGGCAGCGGCACTCTCATATGCTGCGTGCGGGTGGTACGTTTTTCCCGCGCATAAATCCGGCGAGAAGAGATCCCACAAATCCGGGGCGAAAACCCCGAGTAAGCTGCCATGGGGCATGTCTGTCGACTCGGAAGAGATCCGTGCCGACTTTGCGACATTCAAAGGCTGCAACGTCGCTATCGTAACCGGCGAAGTGTCCGGCCTGTTCGTTCTCGAATGCGATACCAAGGCCGGCCACGACGTTGATGGCGCTGCGAGTCTAACCGGGTGGGAGAAGGCTAATGGCGAGCTGCCGCCGACGTTGATGGCAATCAGCCCGACCGGGAGTGTGCATCGGTACTTCAGCCACCCCGGCCCCGGGATCAAAGTTTGGAATAGCAACAATACCGTTGGGCCCGGCGTCGACTGTAAAGGCGATGGCGGGATGGTGATTGCGCCACCGTCAGTGCGTCCCGACAAAATAGATAAGCCCGGTGGTGTCTACCGCTGGCTGAATGAAGGACAGCCGATCGCCGATGCCCCGCAGGCGCTACTCGCCATCGTCTGCAACCAGTCAACCAAGGGATCGAGCGAAGCACCGGAGCCCCGTGAAGCACCGAAACCCGATAATGAGTGGTCCGACTTCTCCGACAGATATAATGAGTCGTCGAGGGGCGCGAGCAGCGGCAGATGGCGCCTCTTCAACAACAAACTCCTTCAGATTTTGCCCGTATGGTTTCCCTTGCTGTATTCTCCCGATGGAGCCAGGCCATACCAGACCGGCTATCGCGTCACCAGCAAATGGTTGGGGCGCGACCTCCAAGAGGATCTCTCGGCCCTTCCATTCGGCATCTATGATTTCGGGCTCGAAAAAGGGTTTACCCCGATCGACCTCGTCATGGCGCGGATGCAAGTTGATTTCACAAAGGCCGTCGCCTGGTTATCCGGCACGGCGGGCATCGTTGTGGATGAAGACGACGGGATAGGCGAAGACGATGAAGATTCAGAAGGAGGAAGCGACGACGACGATGACGATGCGGTGGACGACAAAGGCGATGCGAGCCGCGACAATCGTTGGAGTAACGCCGAAGAACGCGACGCAAACGAGGCTCCGGTTGCCAATAAGTTGCCGGTCATCCAAATAACCCCGCGAATCTCAGTCCTGACCTCAGCCGCCCAGACGATGTTGATCAATGCCAAGGTACCGTTTTATCAACGCGGTGGCGAGTTGGTTCGCCCCATCATCAGGACCGTCAAAGCGGCACACGGTCATTTAACCAAAACGGCACAATTGAGAGCGATCACGCCTATCTACATGCGCGACACGATTTGTCGTCACTCGATCTGGAAGAGGTACGATAAGCGCGCGAATAAGTGGAACCGGGCCACGCCGCCGCTGAACGTGGCAGAGACGTTGCTGGCCCGTGACGGAATCTGGGCCTTTCCGGAAATTGCGGGTGTGATTGCAACTCCGACGATGAGACCGGACGGTACGCTTCTGACCAAGCAAGGCTACGACCCGACGACACGGCTGCTGCTGATCGAACCGCCAAAAATGCCACCTATCCCTGATAATCCTACGCGCCAAGATGCACTGGAGGCCCTGGCCCTCCTTACGGACTTGATCCGGGAATCTCCTTTCGTCGATGGAGTGGCAAAATCGGTGGCGCTCTCTGGTCTTATTACGCCGGTCGTCCGTGCAGCTTTTCCCGTCGCCCCGCTGCACGCATCATCAGCCCCCGTTGCTGGAACGGGCAAAAGTTTTCTGTGGGATCTGGCCGCCGCTATCTCATCGGGACAGCGGCGCATTCCCGTTATCGCGGCCAGCAATGACGAAGAGACTGAAAAACGCCTTGTCGGTGTGATGCTAAGCGGACAGCCGCTGATAAGCATCGATAATCTCAATGGCGAACTGAAGGGCGACTTTTTGTGTCAGGCGGTCGAGCAACACTTTCTTGATATCCGTCCACTTGGCCGCTCTGTCATAGCTCGAATCGAAACGGGCGGCGTCACGATTTTTGCCTCAGGCAACAATATTTCTATTGTAGGTGACCTATGTCGGCGCACCATAAAGTCGAGATTGAACGCCAAGATGGAGAACCCGCAGCTACGACAATACGAGGGGGATCCGATTTCAAAAATCTTGGAAGATCGCGGCAGATACATCGCCGCCTGCTTGACGATTTGTCGAGCCTACATTGTTGCCGGTAGACCCAGCTTAGCTCCGCGGCTGGCATCGTTTCAGGGCTGGTCCGACACGGTGCGCTCAGCATTGATCTGGCTCGGTGAGGACGATCCAGTTAAATCAATGGAGTCGCAACGTGCCGAAGATCCTCAGCGCGTGGCACTGAGCGACGTAGTCAGAGCGTGGTCGCAGATTATTGGGATCGGATTTGAAAGGCGGGTGACGCTCGCCCATGCAACAGCCAAGGCGGCCGAGCGGGACTACGGGGACCTCAGGCATCCTAAATTTCATGCCGCTCTGCTCGCCGCCATGTCCATGATAAAGGGCGGCAATTCATATGGATCGAATATCGATATGACGACCCTTGGCAGATGGTTTAAAATGAACAAAGAACGCATTGTCGATGGTCATTGTCTAATGAACCAATCAAACGAAAAGGGCGTCGCAACCTGGTGGGTAGAGGCGGCATGACCTGAAGTCTCCCGGCCACCTTGGGGGGCAACGGGGGCAACGGGGGCAAAAACAACCCTTCATGTGAAGTTTGGCGCCAAATTATCTAGACCGGAGAGAGATTGCTCCCTGTTGCCCCTGTTGCCCCCGGTGGCGGGAGAGATGAGTCGCCCGACCGATCCACTGTCGCCACCATCGTGCAGGCACAACGACTTTGCGTTGCTACTCTCAATGGCGCAGCAGTCAGGTGACGAATGCACCGGCTTGACTCGTGTAATCCGACGCGCACGAGGGGCATGCCAACTTGACGGCCAATCCTGGCGGAGGTCATTCTCTAATAGATCCGTCTGGGGTTGCACCTCCCGGCGCTGCGTCGAGAATGCCGTCCTCGCCTACCGGCAACGACTCATCCGCAAGCAACAACATCTCGGGATCGTTGATCGTCGCCAAGAACAGCGACGCCGCCTGATCCACAGCCATGCCATCTTCAATGAGCAGGTTTCGGTTCACCTTGATGTTGGCATTGACGCTGACGGCGCTGAGGTGGGGGTGAAGAAATGGCGCCGCGTCGACCGCGCATTTCTGGGCCTTCTCCTTGAATGAACCCAGTTCCTTCATGGCGCTAATCAACTCTTCCGGCGTCTTGCTGTGCTCAGCAAGGTCCTTGAGCAGATCGGCCAATATCGTCTCCGCCTCCGAGTGATAGAAGCGCATGTTCTGGAGCATGACCTCAAGCGGAGTGATTCCGGCGGCTAAGGCCTCGTCTGCGATGTTCCGCAGAGCTGCTGTCCTGGCGTTGATGCCGCCTTTTTTTGCGACCCGCATTTGGTTGATAGCCACCAAACGTTCCCATTAGTTTTTCCTAGATTGGTCTTTCTTCAGGACGGAGGCGAACCCGCGCGGGCACCGCATCGGTAGCATCACTGGTCGGCTAGCAGGTTTAGCCGCCCGCACTTTAGCTTAATTCTCCCGTATCTAACAGGGACCGCTTCCAGTCGTCGCGACCAACCTGCTGCCGCTGCCAACAACGGAAGGCGGAGAAGTGTTCGACCACCTCGTCGACGAGCGCAAGCAGGCCTGCCGGTACTCAACGGGTCAAAACGCTGCACTGATTGCCCCGAAATCCAACTTCCGCTTTACACCCGAAAGCGGACTCCACCCGGGCATCACGCCATGTCTGAAAGGTGCCGATTTTGTTGCAAAAGTCAGTTGAGACAGGCCGCGAAGCGTGATTCCGTTGTGATGACGCGATTCTCGGTGAGGTCG
>NZ_JAFCLS010000100.1 GCF_018131075.1 Bradyrhizobium sp. JYMT SZCCT0428
CCGATGCCTATGTTAGGTCGCGACGTGAACGGAAGAAGATCGAGATGTTGTTCGCGCACCTGAAGCGCATCCTGCGCATTGATCGCCTCAGGCTGAGAGGTCCGTTCGGTGCTCGGGATGAGTTCCTCCTAGCCGCCACGGCCCAGAACCTCCGAAAACTGGCGAAGCTGATCCTGCCGCCTGTTTTGCAGCCCGCTTGAGCACCTGCGCGACCCGCGCGCGCTTGTCCCTTCGATCTATCCCGAACGACTAGTTCGCCGACTTCTTCAACAAAATCCGCCAGGAGCGGCCATCCAAGATCTACTTTGCCAGATCCGGCTCACCGAACGAAGTCCACCCCGCTCCCTAGATGTCGGGCACCGGTGACACTGAAGTGCGCTTGGGACTCCCACTAGACTTTTTGGATGCCCGTGGTGAACCGCGCGCTGTCCACCGCTTTGCCAGAGATTGCGCGAGTAGCCCGTACGAGGCCAATTTTGCGGAAGCTGTGTCAGGGATTGGGCGGGTTAGTTAGTAGGTTCTTCCGACAGAACATAATGGCGGTGAGAAAGACCCTATTGGCTTCGTGGAGTTCTTCTTCTGACCACGCCGCCATGGCGTTATGCTGCCCATCGTTTCGGTATAAAACCGCTGCCAGAATCGTACGCGTGACGTCGATATTGGGTCCGGTCGCGCGCAGCGATCCGATCTTCGCGGTCTGATCGGCCCGCGTCTTCGAAAGCGTCGAAACGAGACCGTACTCGGTACGCAGGAGCGAGTGAATCTCAGGGACAGCGTTCCAAAATCGCTGAACTTTGTTCATCAGCGTGCGTACCGGTTTTACGCCTGCTTCATCTAGTAATGCATTGACCACGTGCTCGAAGGTGGTCGACATCGACTCTACCTCCTTAGCGAGGGCCACATGATCCACTCGCGAGCCACTGAATTGGCGGGCTAGAATCGTCTCAATGCTGAGATGAACTTTCCAGAGGTTTATGTGCTCCAGCCAGTCCAGGACGTCGGATATGTCAGCTTCCGTCAAAGTCAGGCTGGCGTCGGCGATCGGAGCTCTAGCAACAACTGCGTGCTTCAGTGAAAGTTCGGCCTTCTCACGAGCATTTTTTGTCCAATCAGGGAATATAACGTTCAAGGTGTTCTCGAAGTGACCGGTGACACGACCAACATTCTCCGCGAGAGCGGAGAAGTCCCGACCCTCCCCGAGCGTTACCATGCGGGCGGCCAGCGCGATCTGGCGCTTGTATTCGGCAGCGATCTCCTGACGACCGCGCCCCGTCCATTCATCCCATCGCTCGCAAAGGTAAGTAAGAAACGCACGTATCTCGGTTGGCGACGCGCCAATAGCGGCAAGCGCCTCGGCAGCTGCGCGCTTACGCGCAGCGTTGAGATCATCCTGGTCCGCACTGCTCAAGGTAAATGAAGCACCCCCATGGGCGCTGGCGATTGCATCGATCTTTCGGACTCGTAAACTCGACGCGCGCAGAGGCGTCAAAATATCTCGCCCATCGTAGCCCTTGCGCGAGCCCGCGCGGCCCTTGAAACGATACTTGTTGCCATGCCACGCCATCGGGCAGATCGCGGATGTTGCGCTGCGCCAGCGTCATCAATTCCGGTCGACGCGTGTCAAAAATGACTCGCGTGCCCATGTCGAGGGCGTCAGCGACCAGCAGAACTTGCCAGTCATGATAATAGGTATCAACCGCGTCAGGGACATACAGCGGCTGGTCGCCTTCAGACCGAATATTGGTGCGAAAGTTCTCCCAGGGTTCGAAGGGGCAGCTACCTACATCCATGCGAATGAGATCTCTGCCCGGCTGGTCGTCTCGGTCGAACGGGTGAGGCACGTCAGGATCGGCGTCGAAACGGCGCCAAACTCGAAGCGCTTTAGCGAGGTTCGTCGATTGCTCTCGTTGCTCGTCGGTCGAAGGCACACTTGGAACACCGTCGCGTGCTTCAATCACAAGAGCAATGGGCCAGCGGACACGAGCGACGGGTAGAACGATGCGCTGTTTCTCTAGAAATTCAAGCAGCGGTTCCTGGAATATCGTGGGTGCAAGGCGAAGGTCGGCGATTAGGACGCCGAAGTCTCGGGGCGAGATGTAACGGCCCATGCTATGTCCTGCTTGCGCAAATTCTAAATCCCACCGCGCATGCTCGTATCTTTTCCTGATTACGGTCGATGCTCGTCCATTCTCCCGATGCCTGAACTCATTTACCCACGCCGCTTTTCATGGCCGTGGCAGATTCCCTGTCAATTTGGAGTGCAAAAATCGTCGTCATTGCCGACGTCGAATTAGGCCAAGACGACCGCGCATCTAGCTGATCATCGAAACAAATCAACGTACGCTGGTGTGCCCCCATTGTGCCCCTGACAAGAAATTGCCTCTCGCCCCGCTCAAGCTAAATTATTGATTTATATGGCGATCCCGGCATGACTCGAACATGCGACCTACGGTTTAGGAAAACGTGGCACAGACCGATGTTCAGCTAACTTGGCCGCACTGTACATAACACGAAAAATGCATAAATCCCCAATTTAGCTAACTTCTCCGGCGATTTATGCGAAAATGATGGTAATCCTTTTTAACTACGGGTAACAGCTTAATTGTTGCCCCCATGTTGCCCCTGATGGATTGCCTATGGCTAACCGGAACCTCAAACGCCAGCCAGCCCAGCGCCTCACCGCGGTTGCGATAGCCGCCATAAAGCCCGGTAGGCAACGACGCGAAATTCCCGACGCGGACAGCGGCGGGCTTAAGCTCATCGTCCAGCCGAGTGGTGCAAAATCGTGGGCGGTGAAATTTCGCAGGCCGAATGGCAAGCTGGTCAAACTAACGCTTGGACCGCTTGACCAATCCGGCAGGGAAGCCCCTACAGAACCACAGGTCGGCGATCCCCTGACTTTAAAGGCCGCCCGGGTGCTGGCCCTCACCCTCGTAAGGCAGCGGGCACGTAATGTTGACGTGTTTGCTGAGCACCATATTGCACGGCGGCGGCAACGGAGTGCCGTGGTGGAGGCCAGCGCTCATACCTACCCGCATGCGGCGCGCGCCTTCATTGATGATCATCGCGTGGACAGGACAGGCCAGAAGCCGCGCCGCTGGCTGGAAGTCGCAAAGCTGCTGGGCCTTGCTTACCCTCCGGCTGGAGGAGAGCCAATACACGTTAAGCACGGCCTTTGCGACCGTTGGCGAGAGAAACCCATCGCCAGCATCAACGGCGACGACATCTACACCGTGATCGAAGAAGCCCGCCGCAGCGGCGTACCGGGACTGGTACGGCGCAACACCGGCACCAGCGACCCGCGAGGCAGACGCATGGCGGATGCACTCGGCACCATGTTCAATTGGTTGAAGAAACATCGTCGCATCACCGCCGACCCCTGCTTCGGCATCCATCGACCACCACCACCGGCTGCGCGTGACCGTGTTCTGAACGTCAAGACCGACATCCGTGGGGCTGACGAACTGCGCTGGTTCTGGACGGCAAGTGACGCCGTTGGGCCCCCCTTTGGAGCGCTCTGCAAGCTGCTGCTGTTAACGGGTTGCCGCCTGAATGAAATCGCCCGCATGACACGGGATGAACTAAGCGACGATTTTGCTACGCTGCGGTTGCCTGGAACGCGCACCAAGAACGGTTTGCCGCACAACGTGCCGCTGCCGCCGCTGGGGCGGGAAATTATCGCCAACCTGTCGCAGCTTGCAGGCTGCAACTACGTGTTCAGCACAAACGGCAAAACCCCGGTATCGGGATTTTCCAAATACAAGGCGCGGTTTGATGCAGCGATGTGGGCTGCCGCCAAGATGGAGCGGGGCCGGACAGCAACGGTCACGCCGTGGCGATTGCATGACCTGCGCAGGTCCTGCGCCACTGGAATGGCAGGCATCGGCATACCGCCCCACATCATCGAAGCGGCATTGAACCACGTCAGCGGTGCCAAGGGGGGCGTGGCGGGAACTTATAACCGCGAACAATACGAGCCGGAAAAACGCGCCGCGCTGGAGCGCTGGGCCGACCACATCGCGAGCATCGTCGCTGGGCGTGCGGGTAACGTTGTGCCGTTGCGTGGGAGGTCTTGATGGATGAGCCTTGGCACTTCGAGTGGGACGACGACGAGTATTTGATGGACGAGCCTTCACACCCGAGCGAGTGGGAGGACGAGCATGCCCCTGAGATGGTTGCCTTTCGTGCCAAGCATGCGGAAACGATCCGCCGCGCATTGGCACTGATTGCCCCTTCGCGGCAGCCCAGCGAGGCCTGCCGCTATGATGTGGAAACCGCGATCGTTGATCTGCAACGCTACCGCAACCGAGCCCGCGAGGAATTCAAACTTGCGAAGCTAGCCGCTGCCAGACTTGAGGCTGCGCTGTGCCGCGTTGAGTTCTTACTAGAAAAAGACAAAAATCTTCCCTTGGACGTCTTAATGTTTTTTCCGCGTGCAGAAATCGCGAGGTGGCGGTTGGACATGAAAAAGGCCGCTGAGGTAAAGGCTCCGGTCAAGACATCGCAGAAAGATGCTGATTACAAGCGTCGCGCCGTGCTCGCGGCGCGGAGCCTGATGCACCATTCCTCGGTCGCGATTGATGCCAAGCGGGGAAGTCGGTTCTGCAAGCTGGCTGCGCTGCTATATGGCAAGCCTACCGCAGACCTCACCAACCAGTGCAAGGCGGCGATCGCCGTAAAAAGGCGCCGTAAAAAGTCGGGTTGAAGATAATCCCCGCTTTTTACGACTAGGCGGATTAATTGGGTGTCCTAGGTTTAATAACCCAAAGGACACACCCGCCGTGTTAACCTCGAAAACTGCGAAAAGCATCCTTGACGCTGCCAGCCCAGCACCGTCGCACTGACCAGCCGCCGATACCGCCCCGTCGTACTGGCGGAGGTTACACCCTAGGTCCGCAACAGCCGGTCCCGGTGCCGCCCGGGGCAATTTGGATCACCGCCAAACAAGTCTGCGAGCGCTATGGCGGGCGCAGCCTCATGTGGTTGTGGCGCAAAGTTCGGGACGAACCAGCTTTCCCGAAACCGACCTATTTCGGCAGGTTGCAATTCTTCAACGTGGAAGCCGTGGAGGCGTATGAGCGCGCCATTGTCGCCGATCCGCCGCCGCGCGGGCCTAGCCGGACACCGCGCCAATTTCGCCGCGAACGCGCAGAGGCTTGATGCGCGATGACAAACCAAAACGAAACCCGCGCGATGGCTGGCACCATCGGCGGGCAGGTAGGAACTTCAGACCTTAGCTGTCGCATCCTTACCCCAAAAGCCAGCCAACGACAAGGGTCGCTCAGCTCAACCGCGCTCCCCAAGGCGGTGCGGCAATGACGATAGCGAGCACGACAATACTCGGAGAACTTCTTGCGGCCATGCACCGGCAGGAGGCCGCCCACGCGCTTGAGCAGCAAGCCGACGACGATGTAGTCGCCCAGGACGACGTTGTTAAGCGCGCGCTTGCGGCGCGGGTCCGTGAATTGCGGGCCGACGCCGCCAAAATGTTTGCGGAACGGAACGGCTGGCGCGGCGGCCCCGATATAAAGCCGTTTTCGCGGAGCGCCATCAGCGACCCGCCAACCCGGCCCGTTGGGTGGCTCACATGGGCAGATATGCGTCCACCATGGCAAGTTCCGTGGGACCACTGCCTCTACTTGCGTAGCGCGACGCGGGAAAAAGGGAAGCAGGCTGCGCCGGCTGCCATCGTCGTGCAGCCATATGCCCCCAACCAGATTTCGGTTCCAGACGGCATGCGGCTTCATGTGCCGCCGCATGCGGAAGCGAGCATCTGGTTTCCCGGCCGCGCCTCATTTTTTGTTTTCACGCGCGCAGGGCATGCCGAGGTCAATTGGCTGCCGGAGCAGATTGTCGGAATTTCACAATGACCGAACTCAGCGCCGACAGGCCGCCATCACCTGGCGGCCACGCAAACGCGAGTGACAACGTGCGGAGGACCGCGCGATGACCGTCAGCGGCGACGACTTTGTAGGCAGGCGATCCGCGAACGGTGCTTGGCGGCCCCGTAACGGCGCGGAGCGCAACACGCGCCGGGCCGAGGACGTCCTCAGGCGGGCCGATGCGCTTTACACGCGTGAGATGCGTCATGGTGTCAACGAGGAGGTCAGGCATAGCGCGGAATATGTCGCATTTCGACAAGACGCCGAGCGCTCAACTCCATTGGAGCCGACGCCCTACCGCGACAACGAGCTGACCGCGCAAGGCTTTAACTCTACTGCCGAGTATCCCTATCACGCCATCGACCGAACGCCGCTTTATTTCTCGCGGCGCTATGAGCATCCTCAGATCCCCAACGGGAAGCTGTTCAAGCAAGGGCGCTATGACGCGAACTCGCCAACCGGCATCGCCGCCGACGCAGGCCTCATCAAGATCCCCTACAAATGGCCGGAGCTTGCAGCGGCCGATCCCGCCAAGACCGTCTACTGGTGCGAAGGCGAAAAGGACGTTGAGACCTGCATACGGCGCGGGCTGGTGGCGACCACCGCAGCCGGACAACAGCTTTCACCAGTCATCGCCAAGGCGCTCGCGGGCCGTCATCTTGTGGTGTTGGTGGACAATGACACTAAAGGCGAAGAGAACGCGAGAAGGCGGTTGAGGCGTTTCGCCACTATGCGGCGAGCGTCCGCGTCGTGCGCCTGCCGCGATTGCAGCGCAGTGAGGATGTAACTGATTGGATGGATCATCGCGACGGCACTGTTGAAGAACTGACGCGCATCGTGAACGAAGAACCGTGTGTCATCGCGGAGGAGCGTCGCGGCGCGGTCCGTGCTTTGCCCTTCAGGTTTTATGATGACGCTGACATTCCGTGGCCGGACTACATCTATGGCACCAGCTACATTCGCGGCATTCTTTCCATCACGGCGAGCGCGGGCGGGCTGGGCAAGAGCGCGCTTGTGTTGACTGAAGCTCTGGCGATGAGCACCGGGAAACCACTAATACATGGTATCGCTTCACGGAGGCCGCAGACTGTCTGGTACATTAATCTGGAAGACGGCGACAATGTTCTGGTGCCGCGCTTGATGGCCGCGGCAAGGTCATACGAGATCACCGACGAGGAAATCGGTGACCGTCTCATTCTCGATAACAGCGACATGAAGCTCGTGCTTGCGAGTGAAGACGAGAGACGGGGCGCCTCGCTCAATCAAGTCGCTGTTGCTGAGATGATCAGAACGATCAAGGCAAAGCAGATCGACGTCGTAATCATCGATCCGTTGGTGAGCGCGCACCGGATACCCGAAAACGACAACAACGGGATGGACGTGGTGGCCAAGGCGCTGGCGCGGATCGCACGAGAGACTAACTGCGCTCTGATGGTCGTGCATCACATGACGAAGGGCAAGGACGAGCGAACCTCCGACAATGTTCGCGGAGCTTCGGCGCTAGCGAATGCGGCGCGCGTGGTGCGCGTGCTCAATCCGATGGCTAAAGGGGGCGAAGCCGGCGTTACGGAGGAAAAGGCCGGCTCTTGTTTCAGCGTTGATGACGGCAAGACCAACCTTGCTCCTGCTGAAAAACGCATGTGGTTCCAGCGGGTGAACTATGACGGGTTCAGCTTTGACGACTGGCGCAAGAATGTGGTCGTGGTGAAGTCGTTGGCCGCCGCTAATCCGGCCTCGGCGAACCGCCTTGCCAACCTGACCGAAACGGACGTCCGAGCGGCATTCCGGGAGGGCGGGCCGTGGCGCGAGCGTGGAACGTCGGACAGGTGGGCGGGCTTTGCGCTGGCAGCGAGCTTGGGGGTTGGGGCGGAAAGTCGCCCCGAGAAGGCAGCCCTGCAGCAGGCCATCGGCAGGGCCGTCAGGCGGGGGTGGCTGGTGCGTTACGACGCGCCGGACGAGCACCGCCATACTCGATCTCACGTGCATCTTGCGTCGGTTGGGACAAGTGACGCACCAATTGAGGGGGACGCCACCTGAGAAACCCGCATGGAATGGGGCTTTGCGTCGGTTTCACAAGTGACGCAAAAAGTGACGCAAACCAACGCGTGCGTCGGTGCGTCGGTTGCGTCACTCCCTTTAGGGGTGACGACCGACGCGACGCAGCGCAGCGGCGCAGAAGTAACACGCGAGGTCATGGTTGGGCTTGGCGGTTGGGGCTTGGTGGTGGCCCGCAGCCCGGCCCGCCCATGCCCACACGCCACTCGCTCGGCCAACCCACCAGCCAGCCCGATCCGACGCACCAGCGACCGCTCTATGGCCTTCGGTCCCCTTTGGTGCGCGGCCGCGCGGCACGCATGGGGAGTTACAGAAACAGCGTTCAGGGTGAGTAGGCTGAGTAGGTTGAGCAGCTGTGTCCCCGCCGTTCGGCGACCTACCTCGGTAATGCGCTGCGCCCCGCTGAGATTGCCACCGCTCCCCAGGGCGGTGGGCGAAACGAGCTTTCACTTTGCTATTGGAACGCCACGTAAGTGCTGGGCGGGCGTTTTGGGCGCGGGGCTGAGGGCTCGCCTGCAAAAGGGACCGTCTTTTGCTTCGCGCTCCTTGCGGCGCAAGGCGGCCCGTAATATGAATATATTCCGCGCACTGCAGATTAGGGTTTACAGGCATAAAAATGCCCGCTGGTCGATCAGAATTGGTTCGGGCCTCCTCCCTTGGGGATGTTGGCTTGGAGCGCCCGGGCTGCCCCCGCAGTCGGCATGGCGCCACGCTCTCCGCATGTGCCGGCCATCTCGATCTGACCCGCCAGCGGGTGGCTGCGTTGGCGAACGACGGCAACCTACCTCGTAACGAAGAAGGCACGTTCAATCTCGATGAATGTCGGATCGCATACATTCGCTTTCTGCGACAGGGCGCCAGCCGTCGAGCTGCCAGTGGCGATAGCGGCGCCCAGCTCCGCGAGGCGCGCGCTCGTGAAATCGAGATGCGGATCGCCCGGGAGACCGAACAGTTGATACTTCTTGAGGATGTGGAGACCGTGATGCAGGAAGTTGTTTCCTCCTTTTGTGCCGAGCTCAATGGCTTGGCGGCGGCTTGTACCCGCGATCTAACCCTTAGAGGGGTGATTGAAGATCAGGTCGGTAGTGCGATTGATCGGTGCCGAGAACGGCTTGAACAGGCAGTACGCACTCGATTCGACGACGAGGTGGTAGAAAATGGAGAATAGCGGAGGCTATTCATGGGACAGCGAGCGAATTAAGTCGTCGCGGTGATGGGTTTGCGGAGCCCTTCTGATTAATGAGGTTAATCAGAAGGGTTTGTACTGGTCTTCAACTTGTCGGGCTCGAAACGGCCCGCGTCGAGGAGGGCGACATCGGGTTTGCGCTCGACGAGTGCTGTCCCCTGTTCTGCTTGGTTGGATACCAACGGGACCGCCGTCCGAAAGGTCAAGGAGGGTGAGACCACCAACGACCTCTACACATTCCTGACCTGAGCCGAACGTCGAAGTCGGCGCCATCCATCCCAAGGCGATGCCGGTAATCCATGACACTGGACGAGGTCGAAACCTGGATGACCGCCTCCAGAGGGAGGCATTGAAATTGCGGCGGCCGCTTCCGGACGGATCACTGCGGATCGTCTCCCGCGGCGTTAGGAAGACGTTGGCAGCAGAAATCCATCCGACGAGATCAAGTAGTGCTGGCCTAGCGCAACGTAATCCGCATCAATTCCGAGGGACAACCGAGCCGCAGCGCGAAGCCGGGCCACAGCGCGGTACTATTACTCACGTAGAGCGTCATTCCGTCGACAGCCGCCGTCCTTTTCCAGCATGAGATCCGGAAACCCGTCCCGCATCGGAAATTCTGGCAAATCGAGCGTACGATGGTTCCGATCCCTTCCCCGCCAACTCCCGCCGGAGCCCAGGGGCAGAAGCCGCGCACGGCGATGTGCGGCGATTGCGGGAAATTTGGAATTTTGCAGCCGCGCAAGTTCGTCCACGCCTTGGGCACCCGGTTATCGGGGCGGCAAGCCAGCTGTTACCTAGGTAACAGCGGATCTGTTCGGTCTCTCCTAGATTGCCAACACCCGTCGAGATGTCGACAACCGCAGGAGAGATGGTCATGGCACGATTTGTAGGCACGTCGCGCAACGATAATGCGAGGGGCAGTCCGACCGAGTTAAACACCTTCGAGAATTTTGGAATCGGATCGGACACGTTGACCGGCGGTTTGAAGACCGATCTCTTCTATCTCCTGGCCGACCCGCAGGTTGATTTCATCAACGGCTCAGATGGAATTGATCGGCTGGACTACACCAACTCTGACCGTGCCCTCCGTATCGACCTGAGCCCCCATGGTTCGGGGGTAACGGCAGTTCTCCACAATCTAACTTACACGGTGGCTCAAGTTCAAAACGTGGAAGATGCCACTGGCTCACGCTACGACGATACGATTATTGGCACCAATGGAATTAATACCCTCGATGGAGGCGGCGGCAACGACTATCTGTACGGCCTCGGGGACCGCGACCTACTGTTGGGCGGTGCGGGCGCGGATCGTCTTTACGGCGGCGATCAGGACGATACGCTGTTTGGTGGCATCGGCAACGACTATCTCAATGGCGAGACTGGGCTCGATAAGGTCTCTTATGCCGACGTTGACCGCGGAACGAATGTCACAGTGAATCTGTCCAATTATTCCTGGGGGAGTGCAGCGCCGAACACCGCCGTCGTTCACACGGCGATTCCAGAAACTGACACGCTGGTAAGCATCGAGAACGCCATTGGCACGAGCTATGGCGACAACTTTTCCGGCAGCCAGCAGGCGAACGTCTTTGACGGCAGCGCGGGCGACGACTTGCTTTTCGGGCACGGCGGCGATGATACCCTGCTCGGCGGCGAAGGCGGTGATCAACTCTCCGGGGGTATGGGCGCGGACAAGCTCATCGGCGGCAACGGTGTGGATTGGGCCGATTATAGCAGGAATCTCTCCGAGGACGATCCGTACATATACCAGAATCCGCCCAGTACTTCGGTCGTCATCTCCCTCATCAATCCGGCCAACAACACATGGTGGGCCGCGGGGGATACCTACGACAGCATCGAAAATGTCTATGGATCACTATTCAACGACGTCATCACTGGCAACGACGACGACAACATCATTGCCGGCGGCTATGGATCGAACACTCTTTATGGGAATGGCGGAAACGACACTTTTGTTGGATCCCCCTTGGAAGCCGATACTTTCAATGGGGGCGGCGGCAGCGACACGGTTGACTACTCCGGAGCTATCTTGTCGGGAATGGTCATGCCAACCGTGAGTACGAACGTGACGATCGATCTCCAGAACCAAGGCGTCAACGCCGGTGCTGCGGCAGGGGACCTCTTCATCGGCTATACCGAGAACATCATTGGCACATCCCTGTCAGATACCATCCTCGGTAACAATCTGAACAACGATTTTCGCGGCGGCGGCGGGGCCGACCGCCTCATGGGCCGCGGCGGCACCGACACGCTCAGGGGCGACGAAGGAATCGACACCGCGGTCTTTCGCGGCAACGTCGAGGACTATGAATTCCGGGTGCTCCACTTCAACACGGTGATATCGGATACGGGTTACCCGTTCGAGCGCTTCCTCGAAGTCCGCGACCTAACCGGCAATCGCGACGGTACCGACTACGTCATCGGCATCGAGCAGCTAGAGTTTAACGGCGTCGTCCACAACCTCTCGGAGTGGATCATCTGAGACATCCAAGCAAAATTCGCCCCCGGCATGGGGTTCCGAGATGACCGCCGGGTTGCTGGAGACTGTAGTGAGCAACTGAGCGACGATCCGAAAAGTCCATGATGCTTATGCAGGGGTAACCTCTAAAACTGCAATCGTTCCACAAATAAAGAGTGTTGTTAGGCAGAGGGCGGCAATGATCGTCGGCAGCACGCCGCTCGGGCCCCAGCGCAGGTGCCGTCCTCAGCATTCCCCCGATAAGGCTGGTTTCCGTAAACGCGGCCCGAGGCGTAGGGCATCGGACCGGAGGCGGCCCTCCGCGGCGCATAACAACTGAAGCACAAGCCACCACATGGCTTGCGGGATTGGGGCTTAAAGCCTAGGTCAGTTGCGTCCGGTCAGCTGGCCTTCTGGCGCAGGAAGGCCGGAACATCGAGAACTCTATCATCGATAAAATTTCGCGCAGGAGAGGAGCGGCCATACGGATCAAGGCTCTGCGGAGCTGCATGGCGCGCATACTCCGAATT
>NZ_JAFCLS010000101.1 GCF_018131075.1 Bradyrhizobium sp. JYMT SZCCT0428
CTCCCCATCACGTTGGGAGACCTGGGCCTGAAGGCGAAGGGGAAATGAGCGGTCCCCGTCCAGCTGGCCGCCCCTGGGCGCCCTCTAATCCATCACCAGCAAGCGACCGACAAGCGGCGTTGCACCGGGCCTGGCGTGGGCGTCGATTTCAAATACGATTTGAGACGATTTGAATTTGGCCAAGTAGATACCACCCGGGCTCAATGCCTGTTTGTGGGCGTCGAAATCGTAGAATTTGCCCTTTAACTGTTTGCCGTTGAGATCGATTCGCAGGCGTTCGCCCCGCTCATCGAGTCGTTCGACTACAAGGGTGCCGTGCCCTGTGGCTTGCACAAGCGGTGACGCTCCGTACAAAGTAAGTTGCGCTGTCATCGAGTTATGGTTCATTTTCGAGTTACCGCTCGATCCAACGCCTCGAAAGGCTGTTGCCGCGACTCCGTTCGTATCCCGGGTAGTAGTGTTTGCATGGTTGGCGTCGCACTGCGGCTGGTCTTCTTTAACGGAGGCGAGGTGCACTACGCTCTCTTCGGTTCCGATAATAACTGTACCAATTCCTTCAATCCTCTCGCGCCGGCAGGACTTCAGGTAACTGATGACGATCGAACTGTTGTTCCCGAGCTTGATCACCGTCTTGGGTGTCAGGTAGTCCATGAATTCCGCGCCGGTGACCTTGCCCTGAATCACCTCAACAATCGCGACCGGCGTCTGCGCAGCAGAAGTCGAGATCAACGCCAATAGGCCAACAAAAACGGCAATTGCTCGCTTCATTGCGTCATTCCTATCCATCGAGTTGGTGCTGAACCAACGTCGCGGCTCGGATCAAATGCCGCATCGCGCGGATCAAACGTCAGCCAACGGTAACATTGGTACCAAATTGAGACCCTTTGGCGAACGCGTTGGCTAACCCGCGAGGACGTTGGTTACGCCAGCGGGTTAGTTCGGGCATGGCCCATTGAAGCGCGGCGCGGTGCCGGGTGCAAATTAACAAGCAGTTGGGGACCTAGATGGCACTTACCTACAGCTTGTCGTGGGGTCCAGTCCGGATCGCGATCTCCTCATGTCGAGGACGCGAGAATACGAGCTTCCCAGAAGTGACTTGAGGTCGCAAGCACGTTGTAGCCGCGGTTGACAGCCTTCTTTATGGGGTCGAGTGGCGATGTGTTCGTCAGGTGATATAGCGTCCTGCATCGGGATCGAGCAGAACAGTTGCAAGTCGGTGTGGTTCAGAATGTGCGTCGAAACCGCATGGAGCGGATCGTTACCGTGGTCCTCGCAGATCATCACGCAATCGGTCTTGAGCAAACGCGCCCCTCCGATCATGGCAGCGATTTCGAGGCCCTCGACATCGAGCTTTAATACAAGGCGCTTTGTAGACAGATCCATTCGGTCCATCAGGTCGTCCAGCGATGCCATGGGGACCGCCTCGCCGCCCTCCACATGGTCGGCTATCGACATCGATGCGTGCTTGCCGCCGGAAAGGTACGCAGCTCCTGATTTTTTCGCCAATCGCGCTTTTTATTGTCTCGAAACGGTCGCCGTTCAGAACAGCGTTCCGGCGTAAGTAAGCGTAGTTAGAAGAGGAATCGCGTTGGGAACCATAGCGGCGGCTCGACACGATCGTCGACCAGTAACCGTAGTCGGCGCCACAATCGAGGAAAACGTAGTCGGTGTCGGAGATGCCGCCCAGGAACACGTCAATGTCGAGCTCATAGACGTACTTGCGATCGAGGATTTGTCGCCCTTGTCACCTTTAGGGCCTTTTTCGCCCGGAGCGCCTTTCTCGCCTTGGGCACCCTTTTCACCTTGGGCTCCTTGAGGACCGGCAGGACCCGGGCGGGCCTTCGAAGCAGCCTACAAGGGTCAACGCTGCGACTAACGAAGCTATTAGCCTTAAATCCCGCATTCAGAGCCTCATAAAGGATTTACCGGTTCATTCAGCTCGGTGGATCACGATGCAGGGTTAGCCTCAAGGCCGCCGGCGATGCCAGAGGCGTCAGATGGCGACTGTCGGCAGGTCTACGAACCTGGCGACAGATTATAGCCCAGTTTCGGCAGAGTATGCGCCTTGAACATTACCCTAGTATTCCCACCAATCGACAAATCTTGGGGAACCTCTTTCGGATTGAGGCATTTAAATCACACCTATGAGGTACCTAAAATGACGAACTTTAAGATATTGGCCTTGGGCGCGGCGCTTATTCTGTCGTTCGTGGCAAAACCCGCGTTGGCAGAACAAGCGATTTCGGAACCGGCGGCCTGCGCTGCAATCTACCCAAATGCTGATTGCACGTATGGTCGGGTCTCCCGGCACAAACCGGGCGACCATAATCGCCAACGCTACGCCTCAAACTACGGCTGGGCCGAAATTCAAGCTCTCAGAGCTTTTGAACGGATGCGCTGACCTTAAGGGCGAAAACGATGGCTGATGTGATACCGGATGGCGGTGACGCAAGTCGCTTCTGGTCGGTCGGTATGGCTGCTCGAACTAGGGACTGCGCATTCTCAGCAGCGCGCCTTGCCTGACAGGGCGGCCTTCGAGGGAAACCCTCTACCGATCGGCCCTGCGCACTGGATACGCATTGGCGGGGTATGGTGTAGCCTGCGGGGTATGGTGCAGCCTGGGGTGATCAATGCTCAGTCGACGGCGACGCCTACTTTATCTTCTCATACGCGGCGGCGAAATCCGCCAGCGGCATGGGAATTGTGATGGTTTCCTTTGCCAGATTCTGGAACGAAACCTTTAGCTGCTTACCCGACCTCATGGCGTCGAGCATGTCCGGCGCAACCGGCAAGTTTGCGTAGCAGCCGCGCGCCTCGCAGGTTTGGATCTGCAGATTTAAAACCTTCCGGTCATCGATCTGGAGCGTGGCGCCGGCCGGCAGATTGAGACCGAGCGGCAACTGGACCAGGGCAATAGGCGCGCGCGTGTCGGCCGGCACGCGGATGTTGATCAACAAGATCAACTGGCCGGTCTTGGTCAAAACGGCCGCCTGCTCAATTGCACATTCGAGCGACGTGGTGCGGCCAGCGCTAGTGCATCGCGCAACCCAGCCGGGAGGCGGCGCATTTGCGGCCGCGGAGGCTGATGGCGCAGGTGTTGTGTGCGCCGGAGGCGGGGCGCCTTTGGCCCTCGGAGCTTGGGCCTGGCTCTGGCCAAAAAGTCCAAATGTTAGCGCAACGACGATTGCAAACTTTGCCGCATTTGTCACTGATCCGGCTATGAAGGGCTGGCGAATATCCAATCCGGTGCCGAGCAGCGCTGCCATCTTCGGCAGCCCCCGATAATCCCACACGCGACGACCTTTTGACCCTACATCTGATAACGCAAACCAACCCTTACGCCACCGGCGGTGAAGTTATCGCCGAAGCGCGTATCGGCCTTCACGAATCCTGACACCCCGTTCGTGAGATTGAAGAAGTTGACGGCGGCCTGGATCTCACCGCGGATCTTGCCCACGTCGGATGGAAGAGTGATGCCCGTGCTGCTGAAGACGAGGGCGTTACCCGTCTGACTGAAAATGCTGTATACGTAGCCGAGCAAGCTTGGCTCAATCCGCACGCCATTGACCAGAAATTCGGTGCCAACCCTGGCGCCGATCCGTCCGCGCGTGGCGTCGCCATCATTCAGCGCAATCGTCGTCGGTGAAAACGCGGTGGTGCCGCTGAAGTTCGAGCTGACGTATTCGATGCCAGCCGTCGGCTCGATGTAGTACTTGTTCTGCAAGTCGAATTTATAGCCGATGTTCGCCGATACATCATAGTTTACGAGATCAGCCCTTTGATTGATTCCGCCGCCGTTGATGGCGACGTTCAGGAGATCCGTCTTGAACATCAGGTCGGTGAACCAGTTGCCCCTCAGATAGGTCGCGTAGGCCCCGAGACTTCCACCTTCGTAATTTTGCGTGGTCGGCGAAGCCTTCAGGTCGACATGTGAGTTCGTATAGCCCAGCAAGGCGCCCAAAAGCAGCGCGTCGTCGGCGGAGGTGACGTTCTTGATCAGGGCATCGACACCGGCCAACACACCGCCGCTCCGCTGCCGGAAACCGAGATCCCGGGGGAAGGTCTGTCCGCCGAAGTTGATGACTGTTGAGCGACTTTGGTCTTGATAGTCGCCCCATCCCTTGACCCAAACCGCTGGACGAATCGTTGGTCCCGCGACGGGCGGCGGCGCTTTGAAAGCGGCGAACGCGTCAGTCCGATTTCGCTTTCCGGCATAGCGGAGGGCTTCATCGGCAAAGCCTTGGGCTTGGGGTTGAGAAGAATTGAGGAATGCATTTCGCACCTCCCAAATGTGGTCGAAAACCACATCCGAGGATTGGAATGCAATTGTCTGAGCCGCGGTCAAAGCGACTCCGCTGGACAGACCTGCCACGGAGGGGACTGCTCCGAGAGCAAGCGTTGCTCCCCCATTCTGTGGCAGGAGGACTAATTCGCTCGTTCCGAAGTTCTGCGCGTTCGCAAGCGTGAACGTGCCAGGTGCAATCGAACCTGCCTGGATCAGGGTGGCTCCCGTCGTGAACGGAGCCAAGGGGGTCAGATTGAGCACCGAAACCGCGGTTAAACCGGACGCGCTGCCTGTGATAGCAACCTGATCCGTGCCGCCGGTTTGCGTGCTGAAGTCGAGCAGTATTCTGCTTCCCGGTGATCCTACGTAATTGCCGCCGATAGTGAGCCTGTCGCCGGCCGCATTGTTTTGCAGGTTAATCGTGCCGGCGTTACTGAAGGAGCCATTTACGGTTGAGTTGCCAGCGACATTAAACGTGCCATTGTTGATTGTGGCTGTCGTCCCGAGCGTACCACTAGCCATGCTGACCAACCCGTTGTTCGTCAGGGTCGTAATACCGGTAAAGCTATTTCCTCCCACGGCAAGCGTCGCCCCACCGGCATTTGTAAAGGCGTCGTTTCCTGTCAACGTGCCTGTTACCGTAAACGTGCCCGCATTGTTGGCGACGGGACCGTTGATCACTCCGCTGGCATTCACGGCAGCCGAATTTGTCAGGCCGCCGGAGATCGTCCCAGTCGTCGTCAGCGATCCGCCCGACACGGTGACGCCGCCGTTGAGCTGGCCAGCATTGGTCGTCGTGCCGGCTGTATTGGTCAGCAACCCAGATACAGTGCCGTTCGAATTGTTAACGAACGTGCCAGCATTGGCGATGCTGCCGTTCCACAGCAAGTTGTTGGTGATCGTGCCGGTGTTGGCAACAACGTTGCCAGTCCAAGTCCCGCTGTTGGTAGTCGCTGCGCCGGCATTGTTGGTCAGGCTACCGTTGACGGTTCCCGCATTGGCGAAGGTAGCCCCGTTGAGCACGGAGCCCGCGAGGCTTGCGCCTGCCGCTAGGTTGAGCGCGCCGGCAGTCACAGTCGTGAGACCGGTGTAGGTATTGGCGTTAGTCAGGGTCAGTGTGCCTGCGCCCAATTTATTCAGGCCGCCCGTACCCGTTAGCGACTGCCCAACGGTGAAATTATTTCCAGCATTTGCAATGTCGAAGCCGCCGCCTCCTGAACCCCACGTGATGGTCCGGGGTGTCGAGGTGAAAGTTGTACCAGTGACTTGGAGCGTACCCCCATTAAAGGTCAATCCGCCGCTCGCGGCGCCGAGGTTTGCGTCCGCCGAAACCGAAACAGTGCCCGCATTTAACTGCGTGCCGCCCGAATAAGTGTTGGTGGCCGTAAGCACCAATGTCCCGCTCCCGATTTTGGTGAGCGTGCCTGGAATGTTGCCATCGCTGGAAGGCGTGTCGCTGAGGACGCCCGAAAGGGTGAGCGTGTTGGCCTGGGTATCGACTATACTCGATGAGGTAAGAAAGAAAGAATTTGAGACTGTGAGATTGTTCGCACCAGCTTGGAACGTCCCGTCTAATCTTATCGACCCCGATCCACCACTCCCAAACACGCTTAAACTTCCACCGCTGGAGATCGAAAGTTCATCCCCTCCATTGATAGCGACGGAATTCGCTACTGCACCAAGTCCATCTACAACAACAGAACATGAGCTGGGGCTGCAAAGCCCAATAACCGCATCCTCAAACTGCGTCGGTCTGTGCGCCAGTGTCCAGTTTAGATCGTCGAACCATGACGTCGTACCGCCAGCCGCGGTGCTATAAGTGTTAGTTTGCGCTAAAGCTGGCGGTGAGAAAACAACAACCGCCATAGCGCTACTGGCAAGCAACCTGCTCCGGGCTTTCGCTGTAAACTGGGCCATAAATCCCCCACATACCTCTTTCCCGCTGAGTGCGGAAAGCCCGAGCAAAGCTCTATTATCACAACCAAAATTTCACATGACAGCAAGCGAACTGATGATCTCAAGAGGCCAAACAATCCAAGTTTTTGTTCGCTGTGGCCAAATTACATCACGCTTACGGGCTGTTTTCGATCAGGAGCCTTTGGTTTCTCACCCAGCCGGTGGAACTCCGCCATTTCAAGATAAGCGCTCTCTAAATGGCGCCGAAATCGATCTACATTGAACAGGGGAAAGGTCATTCGATTTTGCGCGAGTTAGCCGCAGACACGTTCTTTCGCATCCGCTTTGCTCCGACGCCACGATGCGCGGCGGCTAGCGAGCATCATTAAGCAGAAAGATTTAGACATAGAGACAGTCCATGGCTTTCTGAGCCGGAGTGATTGTGATTGGGATCGGTCAAGAGGATGATGATGAAGACGGCTTAGTCGTTCGGTTTTTGGATGGCAGCAACGGCCACCATCAGGGTATTCCCGCACTTGTACTACCGGCTTGATTATTCCAGGTTTGTTGCGTGGCAAGGTCAACGCGCCGCGGCCTGATCTTGAGCTATGATGGCCTAATCAATCATCGGCGGCGGGTCGATCGGCCCGCCCTTTGTTTCGTTTCATCTGGCGGCCGCCCTCTCGAACGCTCACACCTTAACATCCGCAATCTCCCCAACTTCTGCAGCTTAAGCCTACCATTCTCGTCATGACGCACCCATGATTCACGAGGCGGGTCATAAAGCCGAAAAAACCAAGGCCTCGCTCGGCTCGGCCGGCTCGTTATTTGGAGCATTGATGCCAAGCCCTGAAATTACAGGCCGGAAACAGGCCGACACGCGATTCAAGCCAGGGAAATCCGGCAATCCAGACGGCCGCCCCAAAGGCTCCCGTAATGCCACGACTCTAGCTCTGGAAACGTTGTTGATGGGCAAGCAACGGCGCTGACTCAGAAAGCGATCGACCTTGCCCTGACGGGCGACATGGCGGCCTTAAGGCTCTGCTTGGACAGGATCCTTCCCGCCCGCAGGGATCGCCCGGTGACATTCGCGCTTCCACCAATCAATAGCGCTCAAGATGCCGCCGCGACTGTTTCTGCCGTTCTTGCCGCCGTTGCCGCTGGCGACCTTACGCCCGCCGACGCAGGCGAAATCTCCAAGCTGATCGAGGCCTATGTGAAGGCGTTTGAGACGGCCGAACTTGCCGAACGTTTGGAGCGGTTGGAAAGGATGACAAGCCAATGAGCCGCAACTTCGACGTGCGGACCGCCAACTGGAACAATTCCGCAAACCGCCGCGCCAATATGTCTTTCACGTCAGCGAGCCTCCAAC
Source organism: Bradyrhizobium sp. JYMT SZCCT0428 (assembly GCF_018131075.1). GTDB lineage: Bacteria > Pseudomonadota > Alphaproteobacteria > Rhizobiales > Xanthobacteraceae > Bradyrhizobium. The sequence goes on from NZ_JAFCLS010000101.1 coordinate 7,554, forward strand.
GCTTGAAGAGAAGGCGGCAATAGCGAACGCCACAGGTCCGATTGTCATCGTGCCCCACCCCTGCGCGACAGCTGAGGAATGGATAGCGAAGTATGCGCCGAAGGGGGTTCTGCAATGAGCGTCCGCAACGTAGAAGCCCGTATCATCAAGCTGGAAGCCCTGCAGCCGGCGCCATCTTCTCCGCTCGACGGCATGATTAGCGACGAACTGACGGTGATGCTGCTCGAACTGTATGCCGATGTCTTGGCCTCGAATGCGTTAGCCGAAGAAAAGACAGACGGCCTGGAATTTGCGATGCATGCCGGCCCAAATGTTCCTTTTTGCGCTGACGCATCACCGAAAAACCCAAGTTGACAAGTTCAATGAAATGCACGCGAGCTGGAAGCGGACGAGGACGAAGCGCTGGGATGAGCGGCTGAAGAAGGTTGTGAAGAAGCCGACGCCGGAGAAGGGTGAGTAAATTCAGGAGAGCGCAGATGGCTGAGTTTCACTCAATAGTCGAAGGCAGAATGCAAAGCAGAGGCAGGGACGCATTCGGTTCGGGCCAGCCAGGGGCTTCTAGGGGGCATCGCTCCCATATGGGGATCGATGTTATAGCCTTCCCGATGCAAAAAATCCTTTCGCCGATCGGCGGTGAGGTAATCCGGGAGGCATTTCCCTACAAAGACGATCCTTCGATGCGGGGTGTCCTCATTCGAGGGAACGGCGATTACACGGGCTGGGAAATCAAACTGTTCTATGTGCTTGGGCTTTTTAGTGGTGAGGTGCGGCCGGGTGACTTGATAGGTCATGCCCAAAATCTAGCATCGAAATACCCGGGGATCACAAATCACGTCCACATGGAAGTGCTCCGGTCGAGCATCAAAGTTGATCCACGCGAACCCTTCCGGCAGTGCTTTTGAACTCGGCCTCGGGCGAAGTTGGTACAAAGATTTAGTTGTCCGGCGACAGCGTTCCTTCATGACTCGCCGGCGCCGGGTCAGAAGTTCAAGGCGAACGCCCGGCCGACACGCTGTACCACTAAGGCGTTTCCGCGTCATTTCGCTACTCCTAAAATCATATGCAGCGGATCGCTATCGGGGAGGTCGCGCGCCCGGTGCGCAGACACCAGAGGAAGTTCCGCGAATCCACAACCGCGCGCGCAGGCACCTTCCAGGTGGCGACCTGGCCGACCGTCGAGGCCGTAATAGGCAAGCCGCTGGCCTTCGCCATCAACCAGGCCCCGCCTGGCCGGAACACCAGATCCGCCGAGGCCGGCGCCGGTCTAGGTCTACTTGGCGTGCTGGCAGAACCCGTCATCACCTCCCGCGCCGACCACCAGGACGCGCTTGCCGACGGGCGAACATCAGGGACGCGGAAGAGGGCAAGCCCGTTTCAGATAGGCACGGCGTCCATGCCGCGCGAAATTGACTGCCTGTAGGGCAGAGAGCAGACTGATCGGATGCCGACAAATCGCCGCGTCCGTTTGGAGGTCGTCGCGTGACAGCAACTCACAAGGTCCAGCGGCGGCGCCTCCTCATCTCATGCGCCAAACTTGGGGTGGCGACCGTCGTCGCCCCCTCGATTGGCGCAGTTTTGGCTCACGCGACACCCGAGCCACCGTTTGGAAGCGGCTACGCCGCCGGCGACGGTGCACGGCTCTTCTTTGTCCGGGTCGGCGAAGGCCCACTCATGCTGTTCCTTCACGGCCATCCGGATAACGCTCTGCTCTACGAATCCCAGCTGAGAGAATTCGGCCGCGATCACCTGGCGGTAGCTCCCCACCTTCGTGGCTACGCCCCTTCAGACGCACCCGAGGCGGTCGAGGCTTACGCCATGCCGCGTTTGCTTGGTGACGTGCACAGTCTCTTGGACCATTTCGGCATGGAGCGGTGCACTCTCGTGGGCAATGATTGGGGCGGGTACGTCGCCTGGGTATTCGCCTCCGCCTATCCGACCCGGGTCGAACGCCTGATCATTCTCAACGCGCCGCATCCGGCGGTTTTCCTCCGCGAGCTTCATACCAACCCGGCCCAGATCAAGGCGTCCCAGTACGAACGGGAATACAACACTGCGGCTGCCCCATATCCCGTTTGGTACAATTACTATCGGTCGGATCCGATCAAGGTGCCGGCCTCGCTTGAAGAGGGCGCAGCCATGAGGACGCCAGATCTCGCGGCCCATTTTTTCTCCGGTGTTGGCACGCCACCCGCAACCACCTCGCTTCGGGTGCAGGTACCTACGCTGGTCATCTGGGGTATGCGCGATCCCCATATCCTGCCGCAGCAACTCGACGGTCTCGACGCGTATGCGCCGGATCTGACCGTGGTGCGGATCGAGGACGGCGGCCACTACCCTATGCGTTCCCATCCGGAGTTGGTGAATCAGGCCATTCGGGCATTCGCGAAGTGATCGAAACGCCCTTCGCGGCCACGATCCGATGCGGCCGCCGTCGGCTGCGGGACGTGCTATAAGACGGCGCCGACGCCGACTAAACCAATCTGGCGCGGTTCGGATGGGAATATCGAGATGAAACAATTGATTGCTGTTTGCGCCGTCCTAGTGACGCTGACGACCTCCGCCGCGGCCAAGTTGCTGGTCGCCGTGGTCGAGGACGTCCAGGGCAAGGTCACCGGCGCCGAGTTCATGGACTACGTGGCGCCGGCAGCCGTCATCGAGATCGGCGACGGCGGCTCCATCGTGCTCAGCTACATGACCTCCTGTCAACGCGAGAAGATCAGCGGTATCGGCACCGTGATCGTCGGCACCCAGGAGAGCGTCGTCCATCTCGCCGAAGTCAAAAGCGAGAAGACCGCCTGCGATTCCAGGCAGACGTATATGACGACGCGGGCAACCAGCGAGGCGGCCGCCACGGTGCTGCGCAGCATAGCACTGCCCAAGCCGCAGCTGACACTTTACGGCGCCTCGCCATTGGTCGAGGCCAAAGGAGGCGGTGCACTCGTCCTACAGCGCCTGGACGTTGCCGGCGAACGTGAGCAGGTCGATCTCGACGGCACTCAGCTCAAGGGCAAGTTCTTCGATTTCGCAAGCGCGGACCGTGCGCTGGCGCCCGGCGGCCTCTATGCAGCGACGTTCAAGTCGTCAAAGGTCATATTCCAGGTCGACCCGCAGGCCAAGCCCGGCGCGACGCCGATCGTCGGCCGTTTGTTGCGCATGGAATAGCGTTGTCGGGCCCCTCAGAACGGGGTGCAGGGCGGCTGGCCGAAGAACAATCGGTACGCACGTAGCTTGAAAGTGGATGATGCGGCTTTCCGAAACCGGCGGTCAGTTCGGGGGCTGGCTGAATGCACTCCGGATAGGAACGCATAGGGTAGTGGCCGCCGTCCTCGATCCGCACCACGGTCAGATCCGGCGCATACGCGTCGAGACCGTCGAGCTGTTGCCGCAGCATATGGGGATCGCGCATCCCCCAGATGACTAGCGTAGGTACCTTCACCCGAAGCGAGGTGGTTGCGGGTGGCGTGCCAAGACCGGAGAAAAAATGGGCTGCGAGATCTGGCGTCCTCATGGCTGCGCCCTCTTCAAGCGAGGCCGGCACCTTGATCGGATCCGACCGATAGTAATTGTACCAAACGGGATATGGGGCATCTGACATCGGAGATGTGCGGCGCAGCCAATATGGTTGATACATGATAATGTTGTATCTAGCGCACCCTCCAGAAAACTTGAATCCCGCTAATAATATTGGGAGGCAGACTGTGAGTTCGTGGCAAAAAAGTTATGGCGTTCGCATCGTTTGCACTTCTAGAAAGCGTTCCCGGTTTCGGCGAACGCGGTTGGCAGTTGCTCTGTCGGCGCAGTCTCTAGTGATCCTGGGTGGAATTGGAAGCTTTGCACGCGCAGAGGATCGTTCATCGTCGTCTCCGGTCGTAGTCTCGGCCTGCCGTGCACCAATTCCTTTCGTAGGAGATCCGAAAATTCAATCCGAAATGAGGAAGGGTAGCGAATTTGCCAGAGTCGCCTTTCTTCACAGCCATGCAGGGAATTACGAGCGAGCATTCGAGCAATTCGACCGTGCCATCAACGTTAATCCGGTAAACCCTCTCTTCTATATCTTGCGAGGCATGACGCGTACGCGGACCCAAGAATTCGGACTTGCGATCGAATTTGATAAGGCGATCGCACTCAATCCTGCTTCCTCCGTTGCCTTTTCAGCCGGGGACAGGCACGCCGTGGCGGATGGGACGCAGCTCGAGGGCGGACATGACCATTTTCACGACCGCGTGACGAAGCTTGAACAGCGACACCGTCCCCGGGGGGGATTTCGTTCCCAGCGCGGCTAGGTTGGCCGACCGAAAGCTGGGAAAGCACACGCGGTTGCCGCGCGTCCTTGAGTTCTGATGAGCTGGCGTTTAACTGATCCGGCGAATGATCGCGGCCCGCATCATCGACCGATAAAAGTCGGCGTCGCTCTCGCTGATGATTTCCTCGCCGATCGGGTAATGATCCGAGCCGGCTGCCAGCAGTGACAAAAGCGCC
>NZ_JAFCLS010000102.1 GCF_018131075.1 Bradyrhizobium sp. JYMT SZCCT0428
ATCTTTCTGCGGCCCAGCTAAAGGCATTGCGCATTGCTGACAACAAGCTCGCGTTGAACGCTCACTGGGATGAGCGCTTGTTAGCCAAAAATTTCCTGGCGCTGAAGGATATCGATCTCGACTTTGATCTTTCAATTACGGGTTTCTGCCTTCCCGAGATCGACTTGGTTATTCAGGACTTCAATTCAATCGCTATGTCCGAGGCGGATGGACTACAAGATGCGATCACAGGGGTCGCCGTCTGCCGTGTTGGGGACCTCTGGAGCATCGGTAAACATCTGGTTTTCTGCGGCGACGCCACATCTGAAGTTTCGTTTGAACGTGTTATGCGCGGTGAACGAGCTAATGTTATATTCGTGGATCCCCCGTACAACATCAAGATCGATGGACCTGTTTCAGGTAAAGGTAAAACTCGGCATCGCGAGTTTGCTCAGGCTTCTGGTGAACTCAGCAGCTCGGAATTTACTGATTTCCTGCAGCGTGCGTGCACTCTGCTGGAGCGGCATAGCGTGGACGGCGCCATTCACTATATTTGTATGGGTTGGTATGGCGCGGCAGAATTACTTGCAGCCGGAAAACGAATCTACTCAGACCTAAAGAATATTTGCGTTTGGGCTAAAAACACCGCTGGTCTCGGATCGCTTTACCGCTCACAGCACGAATTCATTTTCGTTTTCAAGGCTGGTACCGCGCCTCACGTCAACAATGTTGCGCTCGGTAAACATGGCCGGCACCGTTCTAACGTCTGGAACTACGATAGCGCCAACACCCAAGCGCGCCGAGGCGATGATCTTTTGGCGCTGCATCCAACTGCCAAGCCAGTTCATCTAGTGATGGATGCAATCCTCGACTGTTCCAACCGCGGCGATATCGTACTGGATTCATTCCTGGGGAGCGGGACTGCCCTCTTAGCAGCGGAGCGTACCGGTCGTGTCTGCCGTGGCATCGAACTCGATCCACTTTACGTCGATACTGCAATACGGCGGTGGCAAAATCTGACTGGATTGTCGGCCCACCGCGTCTTGGACAACAAGGCGTTTCAACAACTGGAGCTCGAGGCGATTGAGGATCAAGACCTAACCAATTCAACTAACGACATTACGAACCTCTAGTTCAATAAGCCATCCCGTAGGGGACTTGGGATTGAAAGGACCGCCATGACTAAGAAAGAAGGAAAAGACTACGAGATCGGATACGGCCGCCCACCTCGGCGTAGCCAATTTTCGAAGGGCAAATCTGGAAACCCGAAGGGACGTCCCAAGGGCACGCGATCGTTGCTCGACCGCTTTGCGAAAGCTCTAGATGAGCGAGTGACAATCAACGAAAATGGATCTCGACGAACCATTCCAAAGTCCGAGGCGGTAATGAAACAACTTGTAAACAAGGCAGCGAGTGGCGACTTCAGATCGATTAAACTAATTTTCGAAATGGGGGGACCACTTAGCGAGCGCGGACGCCAAGCGGACTTGGAAGCGAAGTATCAACAGGATTCGGACGCCGGGGAGGAGCTGAATAGGAAATTGGATCTAATGCGTGAAAGATTGCTGGCGGGGCTGCCACTGTTTCCCGAGGACGATATGGAGGGTCCGGAGAAGTGACGCGGATTCGCGTAATGAGCGGTTATGGAACGGCTGCTTGTGGCGCAAAGCTGCCGTTCACGGGCATGTCCGCTCGTGGGGGTAGAACAGAAGTCGGATTTCGGGACCTTCTGGTCCGTTGATGACCCTCAACGGACGTCGCGATACGCCCGCCCCCGAGCGGGCTCCCTCTATCTTGTGACCGGTCCCATTTGGCTCCATTTTGCCGTTCTATTTGAAATGGAGGTGGCGTATAATCGCTGCGCCGCGCACCCTCCACAGGCCACGATATGGCAATAGAGCGCACCAGCAACTCATTTGACCCTCTGGAGTTTCTCGCCAAAGTTGGGGCGGGAAAAACGATATCGGTTTATCGCAAGGATCAGATTATCTTCTCTCAAGGAGAAGTCGCTGATACGATCTTTTTCCTTCAAAAGGGCGGCGTCAAAATTGTCGTGCTATCTGACCAAGGCAAAGAAGCGGTTGTCGGTATTTTAGAACCTGGCCAATTCTTCGGCGAAGGGTGTATGAATGGCCATTCGCTACGGATCGCGACGAGCACCGCGACGGAAGAAAGCCTGATCACCTCGATATCAAAGTCGGCAATGATTGCGGTCCTGCATGACGAACCGAAATTTTCGGAGCTATTTGTAGCTTATCTATTGACCCGAAACAGCCGGGTTGAAGACGATTTGATCGACCAACTATTTAATTCGAGTGAGAAACGACTTGCGCGGCTGCTGCTTCTGCTCGCGAGATTCGGAAAGGAGGGCAGCCCAACACCTATCAGCCCAAATATCAGTCAGGAAACCTTGGCCGAAATGATCGGCACGACGCGTTCTCGCGTAAGTTTCTTCATGAACAAATTCCGTAAGCTGGGCTTGATCAGTTACAACGGAAAAATAGAGGTTCACAATTCGTTGTTGGATGCGGTCCTGCGTGAAAAGCCCCAACTACAAAGGGATGGGGAAGCAGATACCCCTGAGAAACGGGGCGCGTGACCCTCCGCTACGCGGGCTCTTGCGTCATAGAACGACGCTGCATCAAGCACGAAGTTTCCTTTGAAGAACGACTGGCAGAACAGGCCCGAAGGTTTAGAGAGTAAGCCAAAACGCGGACGGCTTGAAAATGAAGGCGCACGACTCACCTCGTCGGCACTGTTAGGGTCTAATGCTCGTGCGGGAACGTGGCAATCTTTCGGGCGGCCCTGCCATAGCTCGACATCATGGACCGTCTGCAGCGGCGAGACGATTTGCGAGACAGTTTTGGTTCCATATTACAGTTCGTCGCGAACGAGTCGACATCAGCCGCACAGCGATGGCTCGCTAACGCGCCACGTCATATTCTCTCTGCGCAACCTTTTAGTATTGCTTCCTTGTAAACGTCCTTTAGCCCGGGATCGGCGAGAATAGCATCGCCTGCGTTGAAGGTTTTATCTTCAACCCACTCAGCAGCGGGCAGCGATTTAGACAAAGCCGCCTTGCTCGTTGCGTATGCCACGCGAGTAGACGATTTGCCATACGGAACTTTTTCGTAGAATCGACGAACCCGGTTCATTCATTCGATCCGTTCCGTTTTGCGGTGGCTGCATCCACCTCCTCGGCCAGCTTTTGCCACTCTTCGGCAATCTTGAGCCAATTCGCCTTGTCAGCTGGCGTGCGAGCTTGCAGGGATCGTAGGCGGCAGTCGTCAGCATTATGGCGGTACAGTTCGACGTCCGTCACTTCTTCACACTCACCGAGACAGATTCCTTCGCTGCCTTAAAGCGCTCTGAAGAGCTCGTTTTGACGGCCCATCGCCACAAATTTCCCTCACTGTAATTCCTGCGTTGCTCAGAGACCAAAGTGAGTTTCAATTTCTTTACCCTAGCTTGGACGCCCATGAATGATCGCTTCAGCTCTTTGCCGATCAAGCGCGCGTCCCTTCCGGCGTGGACGAGAGACCGCAATGTGTCGTCCTCTTCAGCCGTCCACCGGCGTGTCTTGTAGGGCGCCCTCTGAGTCGTCATTTACTCCAGCCGTCAACGGTCATGCCTGAATTTACAACCTGGGGGACTGTTTGAGCAAGTAGGTTGCGGACTATGCCGGGCGGTGATCCCCGTGTCGATGCGATCCACGTCGCCTGTTGGCACCTTTGAGACATGCCCGCCTATCCTGTGAATGTCCGTTCGCCGGGGTAGACCGGAAGTCGCCGTGGTCCGGTCAAACCGACGCGAATGACCCAATTGAGACATTAGTTCGCCGCCAGAACTGACATCGGCCCCTTCAAGTATGTTAGTCTGAGCCAGTACGATGCGTGGTATTCAGTGGGGATCCATCCATCAAAAGGGTCACGTCATGAGCAAACGTGAAAATGAAGCAAGCAAGCTCCGTCCATCGGATAGGCCCCTGAACGAATACGAGCAGGAGCAAAAAGCGCTGCGTCTTCGAGGGGCAGTTTGTCGAAATCGGGCTTGTAGCCGTTCTTCTCGTATGTCGACCTAGGTATCGGGATGGAAACGCCCGCCAGGGTTGATTGCTGGCAAGGAAGGGCATTTTCGAATGGTGCCCCTTGTGACAGGAATGTCCGTACGGCCGTCAGGATGCCGCAATGAAGAAGGATTGGGGCTTCTCCGCGCTCGTGGAGGTCGCCGGTAAACCGATCTTGTTCGACACGGCCACCAGATCAGTCGGCCGCAACATTGACTTCGCGAATCGCCAGATAAAGGCTGATCGTACCTACAATGACGGGAAGTAGTCCCGTGAGCACCCAGGCCCAAGACGAGCCAGCGCCGATCGCGCTAGCAGCAATGCAAAATCCAAAGGCAATGATACCTACCGAGATTGAGAGCGAGAATGCGTCATTCATGATGACCTTCAAAGACCTACGCATGATGCCAGCCTCTCAGTTAAGTTTCGGCATCAAAGCCAACGGAGGTAATTTAGCCCGGATGGCTTAATTCGCCCGTGAGAAGCTGGGTGACCTCCGGCAATTTAAGGAGGCCTGTTACATCGCAATCGACGCAGCTGAATTTGCGTCCTCCCGTCTTCAGGCGCACAAATCGCATAGGCATGCTGCACTTCGGGCACATCGGAGGCGGGGAATTCTTGGGCATGGGATCTCCCTTTCACCAAGGCGGGAGCTCAACACTCTCAGTCACCGACGAAGGCGAAAGCGCGAAACGGTGATAGATCACCCTGCGCCTTTTTACGGTCCAATAGCGAGTCAATTCCGTGCAATCGACACGGTATTCTGAAACTGCACGAATTTTCAGCTCTGGAGCCGCAACTTCCGAAGCGGACCTCGATCACTGAAAAGCTGTCTTTGACCCATTCCGGTGCTTGTGCAACGCTATCGTCGGCTAGACGGAGACGGACATGTGGCGGCGGAAGTTCATTGCCGGTCTGGCCGGTGCGGTAGCGTTTCCACTTGCCGTTTGCGCCCAAACGCCTAAGCGGGTCTACCGCCTCGGGCATCTGGCACATTCATCGGATTTCGAAGCCGCTACCCGCCAGATAATTTTGCCGGAACTTGCAAGGCTTGGCTTCGTCGAAGGCCGCAATCTCGTATTCGACGCGCGTGTTGGCGAGCCGGATGCGCTGCCAGACCTCATGCGCGAGTTGCTCGCCGCCCGACCGGACGCAATCGTCGCCATTGGTCCCGCAACAGCGCTCGCTGGCGCGGCCACACGCAACGTGCCGATTGTCGTTCTCGGTTCCGAACTGGTTGAGCTTGGTTTCGCCGCGAGTTACGCGCAGCCAAGAGGCAACGTCACGGGTGTCGTGATCCTGGGCCGCGAGCTTGACGCCAAGCGGTTGTCCCTCCTGCTAGAGGCGGTTCCTGACCGGCTGCGCGTTGCGGCGCTCATTCCGCAGGCGGGAAGAGAAGGGTTCGACGTTTCACTGCGGGAGGCAGCGGCAGGACTTGGTGTCGAGTTGCTTGTCTTTGCGGTTGCCACGCCGAGCGACTACGCGGCCGCATTCGAAGCGATGCGGGCGCAAGGCGCCCAGGCACTAATAATCGCCGCGGCAGCGCAATTTTTTCGGGATGGCAGGAAGCTGGCAGGTCTTGCACTCGAAGCCCGACTGCCAACAGTGTGCGAATGGGCGGAAATGGCGCACGCGGGGTGTCTGATCGGATATGGCCCCAACCGCGCAGCACTGCGCAAGCGCATGGCCGACCAAATTGCTCAGATATTTCGGGGCGTCGCGCCCGGTGATATTCCAATCGAGCGACCGACTGCATTTGAATTCGCCTTGAACCTTAGAATTGCCAAGTCCCTAGACCTCATCGTCCCTTCCGCGGTGCTGGCCCGCGCCGACGAGGTGATCGAATAACTGAGCAAACTGGTTAGTTGACCCAACCCGGACATTCGGTCGCAGGGTCATGCGCCGATGTGCCATTCTCACCCGCTGCTCGCGTCGCAAATGCTAAGGCTTTGAGTGTCGATAAGACGGCTTTTTCGGAGGATGAATGAAGCGACGCGAGTTCATTACGTTGGCTGGCGCGGCAGCAGCGACGTGGCCACTGGCGGCGCAAGCGCAACAGCCAGCGATCCCTGTCATTGGTGTGCTGAGCGCGGGTCATTCACCGGTCCCGGATATTGAGGCAGCCTTCGAGCGAGGTCTCGCGGAGAGGGGTTACGTCGTCGGAAGAAACGTCATGATAGAACATCGGTGGGCGCGAGGAAATTACGATAGGCTTCCCGAACTCGCACAAGAGCTCGTGCGCCTCAACCCGGCCTTGATCAGGGTGGGAGGCAATGTGGTCGCGCTCGCCGCGATGCGCGCTACTTCAACCATTCCCATCGTATTCACTATCGCGTCAGACCCGATTAAGATGGGGCTAGCAAAAAGCCTCGCTCACCCCGGAGGCAACGCCACCGGCATAGCTATGATGACGGCGACGCTCACCCTCAAACGGCTTGAACTAATCCGGGAGTTGCTCCCGCAAAACGCGACCGTAGGCTTCTTGGTAAACCCAGAAAATCAAGACTTGCTGCTGGAGATCGAAGACGTTGCCCGCTCGACCGGACAGTCCTTGGTAGTTGCTAAGGCGCGCAACGTTGATGACCTTGATCCGCATTTATGCAGCTTGTCGCCGCTCAAGTCAGCGCCGTACTCGTCAGCAACGATGCGTTATTTGTAAGCCTGCGCGTGCAACTCGTAACATTGGCGAACCGTCATTCGCTTCCGGCGACCTACGAATTCCGTGAGTTTCCGGCAATTGGCGGCCTGATGAGCTACGGACCGAGCCTTGCCAAAAATTCTCAAAAAGTCGGTACTTACGCGGCACTCATCTTAAAAGGTGCGCAGCCGAGTGACCTGCCTATTCAGCAACCTACAGCATTCGAATTGGTTATCAATGCGGCGACAGCGCGGTCTTTGGGTATCCAAATTCCCGCTTCTCTCCTCCTTCGCGCCGACGAGGTGATCGAATAGTTTTGCTGCGGCCCATGTCTGTTGCTGGCATCGTCCGTTCTTGAAGGCAAAGCCGACTTCCCGGTGGCCCACCCGGACGTCTCAGTTTGACCCAAGGCGGATGTTAGCTACTTGGGCCGGCTTCCCCTCACCGCGTGCGCGCGCGCACTACAGGTGATGCGACCATCGGCATCCGCCGGCAGGCGCGCACGCACCCGTGAGATGAGCGTCTCAACGTCTCCGGCTTCCATAGCTGCGACTGTGGGCCGAAGCGCAGGAGACTTGAGACTTGTCATCCAGAAATCGTCGAAATTTGCAAAAGTCCGATGCACCGTAATTACTCGCGTTTGCACGTCCTCTAGGCCTGCGCCGAGCCACAATTCTCGTAACGCTTCCATTCGAGACGCGTCCATCCGTGGTGGGCGCGTTGGCACAATGCCCATCGCCTGTATCTCAGAGTAGATTGGATCGAGCGGAAATCCGCCGCCCAACATGTCCCACATGTAGGTCACGACTGCACCGCCGGGGACAACTACTCGAACCATTTCGCTGACGCCCTTCGCGGGGTCCGGAAGGAACACAAGAACCAATGCCATCACAGCCGCATCGAAGCTGCTGTCGGCGAAAGGGAGGGCCATGGCATCGCCTTGGTGGAACGTTGCTAGGCGAGACGCAGGTCGTGTGCGTGCATAAGCGAGCTGTCCTTCGGAAGGATCAATGCCTTGGACCTCCACGGGTCTACATCGCTCGACCAATAGTTCAGTGAAGGCCCCGTTGCCGCAACCGATGTCGATCCACCGCAAACCCAAGGGAAGCGCCAACCAATCAAGGAATATCTCGCCAGCGAACCGGCTCCAAATTCCCATCATCTGCTCGTAGCCGGCACCATCGTCAAAGCGAATTTGCTGTTCTGCCATTTGATTTCCCACACCAATGACGATCCTTGGCAGATGCCATTTTTGCAGAAAAAACAGGATTCCGCTTTTGATTTTCGGAGTGTCCTAAATCGATTTTTGAGAACAAACGTCGGACGGTGCCCTCGGTCCTACCTATGTTTTCAGTGTGACCCACGTCACTGTGAGCCCGATCACCGCCCGGCATAGTCCGCCCATGTCAACCGGCGCACGACGCCGAACCAATGGAAGCGGGAAAATGGATAAGCAGATCACCGAGAGCCGTGACGAGCTGACTTTGGATGTTCGTAGTTGGCGGTGGCGAACCGAGACGCTCTAAACCCAATGCGGCACCGAAAGTGGGCCTAGAATACAGGATGGCCGTTCTCGAACAGCTCTTTGTTAGATGAATTTGATAGCGTTGCGGGCGGCCTCGTACATGAGACTACGCACACCAGTAATAATTCAGGAAGCAGTCCTTCCAGTCCGCCGTCGTTTATCAATCAAGCAAGGTTCGGGTGGAATTCGTATGTTAACCCCTGCGGCAAACCCTACTCGGGCTGCTTTTAGAACGCAGTGGTGAGGCCGCCTCAGTTGGCGGCCTCTTTCATTTGATCTGATGCGATCCCATATCTCCTGTTGGACCTTTCAGACATGCCTGCCATCCTGAGAATGTCCGTTCACCGAGGTAGACCAGAAGTCGCCGTGGTCCGGCCAAACCGACGCGAATGACCCGCAACGGACATTAATGGCCTTGACCCAGTGCGGCTCCATTGGGTTGTATTGCTCTCAGGTGCGATTGGTGGGCGTGCTGGCCATCGCTATGTGCTGCAACTCTGGCTCGGCCTCTACGGCAGTCCGTCCGAGTGGCCGTGGACTTACATGTCCCTCGCGATGCTGATGTTCCTTTGTCGTCGAGTGCGCCGGCCGTACCCTTGGCTTTGATGCTTAGTTGCGCGGCAAAGTCCCAGTCATGCGGGAGGGAAAGGGCCCGATCGGCTGGTTCCTGCATACTGCGGGGTATGATTTTCTAAGAGTTTCTGACGCGGCAGCTAAAGCGCAAGGCGAACAGATGGAGTTGCCTGGCACGTTTCAACCTCGTTGACATCACGGTGGGCCTACATCTTGAGCTCACAAGAACTGGACGACCGCGCCTAAACCGGCTGAGAAAGCTTGGCAGGCCCGTGATGGCGCTTGCCCGTGCAGCGACGCTACTTGTGGCGTTTGCCGCAACTCGCGCATACGCCGCTGACATTGGTTATCTGGCTTCCCCCGGAGTCGATGCAAACGAGTTTCCCTCACCTCAGCGCCCTGTTGCGCGGATTGTCAGCCCACGCCGCTCCGCCGAAGCGCGCCGCGACGCCCTGAATGAGGCTGGTCAAATCGCCCGTCTTCTTGAACTGAAGCCAGGCATGACGGTCGGCGACATTGGTGCAGGCAGTGGCTACCACACGGTCAGGCTCTCGCACCTCGTCGGGCCCGCCGGCTCTGTCGTCGCCCAGGACGTCAGGCGGGATTACCTCATCGAGCTCGCCAGGCGAACAGAACTCCTGAAGTTGACGAACGTCAAATTCGCGCTCGGCGAACCACACGACCCGCGCCTGCCCGCTTCCTCGCTGGATGCCGCAATCCTTGTGCACATGTATCACGAGATAGCCCAACCCTATGCCTTCCTCTACAATCTCACGCCCGCCTTGAAGCGGGGTGCGCGGGTCGGAATTGTCGACCTTGAGCTTCCGACGTCGGAGCATGGCACGCCAATTGAGCTCTTGCGTTGCGAACTGACCGCCGTCGGCTATCGCGCGGTCGCCACATATAAGCTCGCAGGGGGCGGCGGATACCTGGCGGTGTTCTCTCCGCCAGAGGGAGCGGGTCGAAAATCTCCCCGGGATATCGTTGCTTGTGGGGATCGTGCCGGCACGCGCTGACACCTGATGGACGCCGGCGTCCGTCCCAGAAGCCACGATTTAGGAATCCCCGATCGATTCAAGCTGACAACATCCCGCTCGGGACACCAGCGTCGGGGCCGCCGCGCGGCCGCAGGGACCATATCTTTTCATCCAAAATCGATCACGGGCCTCCGTAGTGGCGCTGAAAAGCGACGCAGCAGCAGAGAACTCCAAATATCAACTTTCGCGAAGGTTGTGCGATTTTCGACTTTTGCAACAATCGGCACATTTGAGACATGTCGACGCACGGTAACGACGTCTGTTTATAGGGGTAGAGCGGAAGTCGTCGGTACGCGGCCAAACCGACGCGAATGACCCGACTCGGACATTGGCCGACATGCGCTGGAAGGCACTCGCGCTTCCTTCCCGCGTGCTATAGTTTTGCCGATACGATGCCTGGGGTTGATGCATGAGACGGCGCGATGTCATCATTTATCTCGCTGGGGCGGCTGCCGCGTGGCCGCTGGCGGCGCGCGCGCAGCAGCAGCTGTCCAAACCTCGACGCATCGGCCTTCTTACCAGCAGCTCGCGTCCCGTTTCAATCGAGTCAAGCTACCACGCCGGGATCTTGCTGGGAATGCGGGAGCTCGGCTATGTCGAGGGTAAGGACTTCATCATCGAGTGGCGCTTCGCCGAAGGAAAGCTCGAACGCTTTGCCGATTTCGCGGCCGAGCTGGTACAACTGAATGTCGACGTGTTGGTGCCTGCGACACCGACGGCAATTCCTGCCGTACGGCAAGCGACCCGCACCATTCCCATCGTCATGGGCTTCTCGACCGATCCGGTCGGCAATGGCTTCATTGCAAGCCTCGCACATCCCGGCGGCAACATCACAGGCTTGGCGAGTTCCCAAGATGATGCAGCTCCGAAACAACTCGAGTTTCTTGGGATGGCGGTACCCAACCTATCGCGCCTCGGGCTTCTCGTGGATCGGCACAGCCCAAATTCTCCGGCAATCGTCAAGAATATTCAGGATGCGGCCCGAACTGCGGGTGTCGCAACCGTCCCGATGGAAGTCGATAACCTTTACCAAATAGAGAGCGCATTCCCTGCGCTGGCAAATGAGCGCGTCGGGGCCGTCGTTGTCGCGATTGGATCCGTCACCTTCCTTCACCGAGAGCGTATTGCGCAGCTTGCACTTGAGCATCGGCTGCCATCGATGTTCCCGCTGCGCGAGTTCGTGGCGGCCGGCGGGCTGATGAGCTATGGCGAAAGCCTGTTCGATTTTTACCGCCGCGCGGCATTTTACGTGGACAAGATTTTCAAGGGCGCGAAACCGGCCGACCTGCCGGTCGAGCAGCCCACACGCTTGTTGCTGGTGATTAACCGCAGAACCGCAGAAACAATCGGGATCACGATTCCGGTGCCGCTGCTCGTCCGAGCCGACGAGGTGATCGAATGAGGCCGATGTCGCCGGTTGGCACTTTTCGGACCTGACAAAACTGGCTGACAATGTCCCGTGTTGGGGGCAAAGCCGACCTCCCGGTTGAGCATCCGGACTTCTCAGTTAGTAGACGCCGTCCGCGATGGCGCACACTTTTTGTGACGTGCGGGATACGCAGTCAGTGCTGGGCCTGATCGCGGCAGCCTGACTTCCGGTATTGGCAGATTTTGTTGCAAAAGTCAGTTGAGACAGGCCGCGAAGCGTGATTCCGTTGTGATGACGCGATTCTCGGTGAGGTCG
>NZ_JAFCLS010000103.1 GCF_018131075.1 Bradyrhizobium sp. JYMT SZCCT0428
GACACATGACTTGCACCCGACCGCAAGCCGCACGTCAGATTCTTCTTGCAATGCGGGCGTCGTCCACACATGACCCATAGCCGTCCTTCGCGCATGTAGCGCTTGCGATGCACTATTCGCACCTGCATATGTGCGACTGCCATCTCCCCACTGCCGTCCTACCTCGCCGAAGACGCGGTAGTCGGACTTCCCTTTAATGATGTGGCCGCCACGCGGATATTTCGGTGTCGACCGGAAGTGACTGGCCGACCGTCAAAATGACGCTATTGACCCCTTCCACGCGTCCCCATTTAACCGTTTTACTACCAGTTGGTGTCAGCCTAGCGCCATTGCAGATAGGTCGCGACGAGTGGCAGCGAATTCCGAAAGGCTTTAACCCGACCAGCCCGGTTGGCGGTCTCTCCGTGGGGCCCGGTATGATCAAAGGTTTCGCATTTGCAGTCTTGGTGCTGCTTGGTGCAATCTAGATCAGTATCTCACTCACGGTAGGTATAGCGACGCCGCCATGTCGATGGTGCGACACATCAGGCACTCTTTTCGCGTTTGAGGTGCCTGGCGTGAGATGGGCAAGGCCGCTGCAACACCTTAGCCTCGTCCCACATCGCGCGCATCCAGACGCCGCGCACCTCATCGGTCGTCAAGATCACCGGCATGGCCTTCAGGTGGATCGGCTCGAGGACGGCGTTCGACGCCTGGGTCAGGAACCGTAGAACGAGGTGAGGCCGGGGGCCGGTTTCAACTTCGGACCGCGGTCGCATTTTGCTGCCGATTGGGAAGCGCGAGCCATTTGCCTCAAATTAACGGTGCGAGTTGGAACTCGGCTCTACTAAAGAAGCCGAAACTCGACGTTGAGACGGGTCCCGTAGTCTGTCCAGCAAACAAAGACTGAGCATGTCGTGCCCAAGGTCGTTAAGTCGCCATTAACCGTCATCGCGGTGCTACTCTGCCTCACGCTGGCGAGCATCTGGAGCCTGATCGCCTGGAAGTCGGTCCAGGCGCGGACGGCAGCGTTTGCCAAGGCGGGGTCCGAAACGCTGGGGCTGACCCATTCCTTGGCGCAGCACGCCTCGAAGACCTTCGGCGCTGTCGCGCTGGCGCTGTTCGGCGCCCGACAGTACGTCGAGCACTCCGACAGATCGGCGCGCGCCTCGGCGGAGATCAATGACTTGTTGGCGCAATACGTGAAGAACGTCCCTCAGGTGCGCGAGCTTGGTGTTCTCTCAGACAGCGGCAGCTGGATTTACTCGTCCTTTGAAACCGTGCCGACAGTGAACAACGCGGATCGCGACTACTTCAACTATCACCGGTCGCATCCCGAGGACGGAAATGCACGGATCAGCGAGCCGCTCATTTCCCGCGTCACGGGTAGGCCGACCCTGCTAATGACGCAGCGTCTTTCGCACTCCGACGGATCCTTCGCCGGCGTGGTGTTTGCCGCCGTGGACCTTCAATATTTCCGAACCTTCTATGGTGGCTTTGAGGCCGACCAAACCCGTTCGATCACGCTGATGAAGACTAACGGCAAGGTACTGATCCATCGGAACGAAGGTGAAACCGGCAAAGACGTGGCCGGAACTCCTCTAATCTCCAGCCGTCTGAAGAACTCCGCCAGTGGGCTTTATTCGATCGTCTAGCCCTTCGACGGGCAGACAAAGCAGTTCGCCTACGAATTGCTGCCGGATTTTCCGATCGTCATCAGCGTGGCGGTGGCCGAGGAAGCGATATTGGGCGCATGGCGAAAGGACCGGAGCTTCGACGTGTTGCTGGCGGGCGCCATCTCCTCGCTCCTGGTCGCGTTGGGTGGGGTTCTCGCGATGCAGTTCCGGAAACGCGCCGCAATGGCGAAGATGCTGCGCGAACGCGAGCGCGGGTACCGGCTGCTCGCCGAGAATGTTGAAGACGTCGTGACCCGCGTCGATATGAACGGGAAGCGGCTGTACATCTCGCCCTCGATCGAGAAGCTGCTCGGCTGGTCGGCCGCGGAGATCATCAGTCAATCGGCGTACGGCAATCTTCACCCGGGCCATCGGGAGATCGTCAAGACCGTCCTTGAGGGACTGGGACCCGACAATCCGACAGCCGCCTGCGAGTACCTCACGTGCCGCAAGGACGGGACCTATGTCTGGGTGGAAGCCCAGATGAGCTACATCGCCGATCCAAGGGAACCGTCTCCGGAAATCGTCGCCGTCGTAAGGGACATCTCCAAGCGAAAGGCTGCCGAAGAACAGCTGATGGCCGCCAACGAGCGGCTCAAGGAGCTTTCCGAAACCGACACTCTTACCGGCATCGCGAACCGGCGAAGGTTTGACGACACGCTCGCGCGCGAGTTCAACCGATGCCAGCGCTCGAAATCCGATCTTTCGCTCCTGTTCGTCGACATCGACAAGTTCAAGTCCTTCAACGACACCTACGGTCATGGAGCCGGCGACGACTGCATCCGCCAGGTTGCGGATGTGCTCGTGTCCAATTTGAAGCGACCCGGCGACCTTGTGGCTCGCTACGGTGGTGAGGAATTCGCGGTGTTGCTTCCCGAAACCGGTGCGGATAACGCTGAACTAGTCGCGGAAGCCCTGTGCCAGGCGATCGCCGATGTGGGGCTCGCGCACGCTGGAAGCAGCTATGGCCGCGTGACTGTCAGCATCGGAGTTGCGGGAGCTCGATGCGATGCGAGAACGAGCGCCGCATCGATTATGACGGCTGCCGACGGGGCCCTCTATGTGGCGAAGGAACAGGGTCGCAACCGTGTCTGCGTTGCTGCCGAAAGCCCGAGCCTGACGCTGGTACGGCCAGCGGGCTAGGCCTCGCGGAGACGCGTGCCCGCGATCATTCAGGATCGTCGCGGTCGCGGGCGCCTTACCAACGAGCTCCTACACTCTTGCGTTGGTTGTTTGAGTATGGCGCCCCAACACGCCTGCACCCCCGATTTGTGGAGACGTCGTACAACCGAGATCATCTATTGTCCCGCGCGGGTCCGGGCCGGCGCGAAACCGTCATGCGGCAGCAGCGATGTCAGCTTCTGAGGGTAGAGCGGACTTGCCCTAAACGGACATCAGCGGCGCGGCTTCTGAACCTGCCCCGCCTGTCCGATTTCGCATAGACAGTCGCTACACTCTCGTACAAATTTGGCCAACGCTTGATGGAGGGGGTGCCATGAATCCGTTGCTCAAAGAGATCCGTCACAACCCTCTGCTCTGGTTGCTGGCTTTCGTGCCCATTCTGTTCGTTGCTCAGAAGCTGAAGCCAGAAGCGCACACGCTGCTTTTTGTGCTCTCCGTCCTGGCAGTCGTGCCACTGGCAGCGCTACTCAGTCACGCCACCGAATCCGTGGCTGCCAAGACCGGCGATACCGTCGGCGGCTTGCTCAACGCCACGCTCGGAAACCTGACCGAGCTTGTCATCGCACTGACCGCATTGCATGCAGGGCAGTATATGCTGGTGAAGGCATCCATCGCCGGGGCGATCGTCACCAACACGTTGTTCATGTTGGGCGCGTCGTTTCTCCTCGGCGGGCTCAAGCACCGCGTGCAGGAATACAACAAGGCCAGCGCCCGGCTGCAAGCGGGCCTGCTCTTTCTGGCCACGGTCGCGATCTTGATCCCGTCGGCAGTCACCGAAGCCGATTCCGTGGCGGGCTCGGCCTTCACCGAGACGCTGAGTGTTGGTCTGTCCGTGTTGCTCATCGCCGTCTATGGCCTCGGCCTGTTTTTCTCGCTCAAAACCCATCGCGAGTTTTTTGCCGGTGCGGAGCACGCGGAGGCGGGCGAAACGCCGTGGCCGCTGGGCCTGGCGCTGGCCACATTGGCCGGCGTCACCGTACTGGTCGCACTGGTGAGCGAAGTATTCGTCGAGTCGGTGCAGCACGCCGCGGTGGCATTCGGGATGACCCCTGCGTTCGTGGGCTTCATTGTGGTGGCACTGGTAGGCGGCGCGGCGGAGATGGCCTCAGCGTTTTCCGGCGCGCGCAAAAATCGGCTGGACCTGAGCGTGGGCATAGCGCTGGGGAGCGCATCCCAAATCGCGCTCTTTGTCGCGCCGGTGCTGGTATTGCTCAGTTATGTCATCGGCCCGACACCGATGAGCCTGCAATTTTGGCCGGGTGCCGTCGTCATGATGCTCATCGCCACCATGACCGCTTCGCTGGTGACCAACAGCGGACGGTCGGCATGGTTTGTCGGCGTGCTGCTACTGATGGTCTATCTGATTTTCGCCATGACGCTCTACCTGTTGCCGCCCAAATCAGCCAGCGAAGGCGCAGCACCGCACAAGACAACTGAACGCTTGATCCAGCGCGCACATGACGAGGGCAAGTTCACGTCACTTGACGCCACCGCGCCGGAGCGATCCTTATGCTGCGCCAATTTCTCGTAAGTATTGCGGTCAGCGCGGGCAACATCGCGATCCACGCAATTGTGATGGCCGCCGTCCTGTGGGTGGCGCGCATCGCGGAAGAGCGCGCCACGTCGCGCCCATCACTTCGACTAGTTGGCGTCATGATCGCGACCGTATCGGTCTTGATGGTCGCGCATATCGCTGAAGTAGCCGTTTAAGCATTGACCTACAGGATCGTGGGGGCGGCACCGCCTGGCACTGATTTCATCTATTTTGCCTTTGTAAACTACACAACGCTCGGTTACGGCGACGTGACGCCGGTTGAACGCTGGCATTTACTCGGGCCAATGACGGCGATGAACGGCGTGTTGCTGTTCGGCTGGTCGACCGCCGTCATTTTCGCGGTGCTGCGGGCAGCAATGATGGCCCAGACCGAAAAAAGCAAGAAAAGCCTATCTTGATGACTCAAGAGAATGCATCGCAATCATGAAGGGCACCGGAAGTACTCGGTCTTGAGCTCCTGCATTCCGGGGAACAGGCGGGTAATCTTGTTTTCATTGTCAATCTTGAGGCTGAATTGTACTGTCGCGAGCGCCACATCGGTCGAACAACTGGCAATGAGGTGCAACACGTCACCGTCTTCCTTCGGTGTCTTGATGAGGCAGGTCGCGATTTTTCCCCTGAGCCTGTTTTTCTCATAGACAAATCCGCTGCCATACACATCCGCATCCTTGGCGAATGCCAGTTTGGCACCACTCCCTGTAAAGATCTTCTTGCACGCCCCAGCATCAGTCACCCAGGCCCCGGTCAAATCCCTTGACTGGGCTGCAGATGCAACAATTAGCGGCCCTATCAAAACGGCAAATATCCCGATCGCGAGACGAATGCGATACGTTGGGCTAAACCATATGCTCCGAACCGCTTCAGCCATGTCTGATTCTCCGTTGTCGTCGCTTACGAGGTTGGCGCTCTTCCAAGCCCGGTCGGGATAGAATCAGGGCTTGGCAGCAACTGGACATGGCAGCCTCCATTGCTCCCGTGGGGGCGCGCTGAAGGTACCAAGCTTATTCGATGAAGATCAAGGAGCCCGACGTCAGGCCTGATCCTGCTGTCCTGCTGCGGCATACCCGAAAAGGCGTCGGTCACGGACTGTTGACAGCAGCTCATTGTGACGCAACCTTGCATCAAGTGCCGCAGGGCATGGAAGTCAATTTGAGGCGACGCAAGCAATGAAGGTTCGTTTTGCAACGATTTGCGTGATGCTCGCATTGATCGCAATGCCGGCGCACGCGGCGGGCCGCCCAAGCTCAGAGGATCTCGCCGACTGCAAGGCCCTCGCGGACCATGCCGCCGAGCTTATTCGCGCCGGTCAAACAGTCATCACCACCCGCAAGCAGCTTCGGCGTTGCGTGAGCGGCGGCGTGCGAGCCGGGCAGCAGGCGGCAACCGAAACTGACAACGCCGCGGCCCAAGCTCCGAGTAATCAACCTGCCACCGGAACGATTCTCAGAGAAGCGCGAAGCGGCTTGCCGGGGGTAACCTTGCGTTTCGGCAATTTGACTTCCCCTCGGGGCACTTTCTTGTAGGGAATATTTGAGAGCAGATGCGAGATGATGTTGAGTCGCGCCTGCCGCTTGTTGTCGGAGCGCGCGATAAACCATGGCGCCCACGCGGTGTCGGTTGCCTCGAACATGTCGTCTCGACACCGCGTGTAATCATTCCATCGCGTGTAGGAATCCAAATCCATCTGGGACAGCTTCCAGATCTTTCGCTTGTCGTCGATCCGGGCTGCGAGCCGGTTGGTTTGTTCCTCCGGACTGACCTCAAGCCAGTACTTGAAAAGTATAATTCCCGCTTCGACCATGGCCTTTTCGACGTTAGGGACCACCCTCAGGAAAGCCTTGGCATGATCCTCCGCGCAAAAACCCATCACCCGTTCGACCCCGGCGCGATTGTACCAACTGCGGTCGAAGATCACGATCTCTCCCGCGGAAGGAAAATGCGGCACGTAGCGCTGAACATACATTTGTGATTTCTCGCGTTCCGTCGGAGCGCTCATGGCAACGACGCGGAAAACGCGCGGGCTGACTCTTTCGGTGATGGCCTTGATGACACCTCCCTTGCCGGCGCCGTCTCGTCCCTCGAAGACCACGCAGACCTTCTTGCCCTCGTGCTTCACCCATTCCTGAAGTTTGACGAGTTCGACGTGCAGCTTGCGCAACTTCTCCTCGTACTCCTTGCGCTTGAGTGCCGGAGCGTTGGTGTCCTCGCTCTTGCGCTTCTTCTTGGCTACCTGGTTCATAATTCAGTCCCCCAGCTGTCAGCGCTTCGCTTCTTCCCAAGTCAGGAAAAAGCCGACATCTCCCGGCATGCCCGCCGGCCAATCCACGATCATCGCCTTCAGGCCGTAGCCTTGGGGTTGCAGGTGGTCGCGCCAGAACTCGAAGGCTTGAAGCGGCCTGCCGAGCAAGGTGGTCGGCCATCCCTTTTCCAGATTGTTGAGCGCGCGCCCCTTGTCCGAGCACAACGCATTCGGGAAACGCATGACCAGAACTTCCTTGTTGCCCTTTAATGCAGCGTTCCTCAGTTGGCCGAGCACCCGCCGCTTTACCTCGGCAATCTTTTCAGGTGTGACCGCGACAGGCTCCATCAACGACTTGATGAGCTCCGCGCGCGCTTTGGCGGCCATATCACCGACGTCTTTCGACACCTTGGCCATCTCGGTCTTCATCACGTAGTTGCGCAGCTCCGTAGCCGACATGAAGCTTTCGTCTCCAAGCTCTTGTGCGGAGTCCGAGCTACCTTGTTGGATCGTTGACTGTGACATGAGTAACTCCACTTGGTTGAGGAGCAGGATGATGGTGTCCTGCATGCGGTACATCAGTCACGATTGCGCTTGTGCGGTGCAATAGCCTTGAATAGTCGCTATACTAAACTGCTTTCCGCACAATTGACTATGCGAAATCCGGCCGTTCTCGCTGTCCTATGTGACATGACATTGGAAATACACGATGTCCGCCCGTAAGACTGGAACGGACATCATTCCCTAGTCTTCCTGACTGACGAGTTTGCTCCCCTGGCGCAATTTTGCTCGCAAGGCTACATAGCCTGCTGGAGTTATTTCCATGCGGCTATAACCTTCACAGTTGAGCTCTCAGGAAAGTGCGGAGAAGCCGCCCGATCTGGCGAGGGACCGAGAGATTCCTTACGCTCGAAATTTCTATCGCTGTGGCCCAGACAGCTTCACCTCGCGTTCAGCCCGAAAAACGTTGCTGTGGAGGTTCGCGATCCATTGGCGACCCCTGGAAGTCGCATTGAGGTAGCGGATCGCAAGGTGTATTTGCGGCGCGACATTGGTCAAGTAGAACTGCGGAAACTTATAGACGATGTCGGCAGGCGTTGCGTAGCCTAGCCTGTTGTTCAGGCCGATCTCCTCGAATTCGTAGAAAAGCGCATTAGATTTCCGCATGTAATTTGGGTCGCCTAGCTGGCCGATCAAGTCGGCTGCCCGCAATAGTAGCCCTTCCTCTTCATTAAGATCGTCGGTGTCGGCCTTCGGTGTCGTCTCATAGGGAAAGCGGGTGTA
Organism: Bradyrhizobium sp. JYMT SZCCT0428; assembly: GCF_018131075.1. Lineage (GTDB taxonomy): Bacteria > Pseudomonadota > Alphaproteobacteria > Rhizobiales > Xanthobacteraceae > Bradyrhizobium. The sequence goes on from NZ_JAFCLS010000103.1 coordinate 7,916, forward strand.
TTCGATCGCCTTGGCAATTCTCGACGCGTCAACTCCCTCCACCGCATCGAACCGTTCAATCACAAAAAGCTTTGAGCGATCGACGTGGTATGGTGCGAGCGCGGCGTCTGAAGATCCAACGGGCAACTGAATTTTGCGGCCGCTGACGTCCGCAACATACGCGTCATCCTCGTCGCCCTGGACGATGCCGCGGACGTAACCGATGTCATGGGTCAAGCACGCTAAGATGAAATTTGTGTAGTCGTCTGCCGTGGTGGCTCGTGCCAACGCACGGCCAATCAAGAGGTCGTGGCCCACCAGGGTCACGAGCATCGTATGTTCGATGTTGTGGTACAATGCGTCACTGTTGCCAATGCACTCCAATGCCAGCTTGGCTGCAAAGGGCAGGAGCTCTGTCAATCCAGCCTGCGAAGCCACGAATCGCCCTCTAGTTTCCTGCGCTAGGAATGAACCCAAGGCTTCCGCGGTGAGTTGAGGAATTGTGATCATCTGGCTCCTCATGCTGTGGTTTGCATCACGATCGATAGAGCGGTTCGCGCGAAAATATCTACCGCTTGCGCCGTGACGATCGAAGTAATCCTATCACCAATCCTTGTATGTCGGCTCGATGCACCCGCCGCAAACCCAGGGAAATGTCCAATCGGCGATGCGTCGGGCGCTTTCGGGAAGATATCTGCTCCAGACCGAAGCCTTGATCGGACTGATTGAGCGCCAGACCACGTCATAGCTTCCGGAAGCCTCGAGCTTGCCGATCATGACTGGCTTGGAGAGATGATGGTTGGTGTTCATCACAACTTCAAAGCCGCTCGGCGCCCTTACGCGCTGCCCGTACATGGCTTGTCGGACCGCATTGACGTCGGGGGTGCCGGCCTGGCTGACGGCCTGCGCCCACATCCGAAAGCCGATAAGGGTCGCCTCCATCGCATCATTTGTGGTCTTGTCACTCTGTTCGTTGAAATTTGACCACATCTTGATGAACGCGTCGTTTTCTGCCGACTTCACGGACTGAAAATAGTTCCGCGCTGCCATGTGGCCTGCGAGCTTGCCGAGGTCCACGCTGCGTAATTCACGTTCGCTGACGGAAAGCGCCATAAACGGTATCTTGCTCGCGTCGACCTGTTGCTTGATCAGTTCAGCGTACAAATGCGTGTTTGATTCACCGGTAACGGTCGAGATTACCGCGGTCTTCTTTCCAGCCGCGGCAAAGGCCTTCACGCTTTCAACGATCTCGCGCCAGTCGGACTGATGCGGCGACGCATAGATCGACGTAATGTCCTCCGGGGCCACACCCTCGACCGCGAGATAAGCGCTCAAGATCTGATTGGTCTTGCGCGGATAAAGATAGTCGGTCCCAAGCAGAAACCATCGGCGAACGTTGCCGCCCTCCTTGCTCATGAGATAACGGACTGCCGGAATGGACTGTTGGCTCGGCGCGGCACCCAGGTAGAAAATATTGCGGGAGCTTTCTTCGCCTTCGTATTGAACGGGGTAGTAAAGCAAGCCGTTGTGTTGCTCGAAAACGGGGAGAACCGCCTTTCGGGAAAGCGAGGTCCAGCAACCGAATACCGCGGCGACCTTTTCCTTGACCAGCAGATCGCTAGCCTTCGCAGCAAACGCGCCCCAATCGGACGCGGGGTCAACGACGATCGGCTCCAGTTTCTTTCCAAGCAGCCCACCTTTCTTGTTCTGGTCCGCAATCAGCATGAGCACCGTGTCCTTAAGGACGGCTTCGCTGATTGCCATCGTGCCGGTCAAGGAGTGCAAGATGCCGACCTTGATCGTATCCTCGGCGGCGCGAGCGGTCGGAGCGGCGAAGCCCAGCCAGACCGTGAACATCATCGACAGCATGACGCTAGAGGTCGGCGTCCGTTTCATAATGAAGCCCCGACCAGTTCAAAAATGCGGGTTTCTTTTGTCATGCCCTTGGCCACAATGGCATCCAGAGCCCTGAATTTGAAGAGACCCTCAACTCGCCGGTACACATCTTCGCTGACCAGGATCGTTGTCCCGGTTTGCTTGTTCAGGCCTTCAAGACGCGCTGCCAGATTGACGGTGTTGCCAAGTGCCGTGTAATTCATGCGCTCGGTCGATCCAACATTGCCGACCACGGCTTCGCCGACATGTATGCCGAACCTTGTAATGAACGGCTGCAGTCCGTCGGCTTTGAAGTCAGCGTTAAGGCGATCACCGGCAGCCTGGGCTGCCAGCACCGCGCGGCAGGCTCGCGCAACGTGGTCAGGCTGCGGGTGTGGCGCATTCCAGAACACCATCACGGCGTCGCCGATGAACTTGTCGACTGTGCCCCCTTCGGCGAGGAACGCCTCCGTCATCACGGAAAAGTATCGGGACGTTTGCTGCATCAGCACGTCTGGATCAGCTGACTCCGCAATGGTGGTGAAGCCTTGGACGTCGGTGAAGACGAGCGTGATATCTTGCTTTGCGCCGCCGAGCCTGGTCGAAATGGAATTGTCGATCAGCCCGCGGACGATCTCCTTAGGAACAAAGTGCGCGAACGACCATATAGCCCTCTGGGCGAGGTTCATGGTGGTGCCCAGCGCGTCGATCTCCCTGATGTAGGACGTCACCGGCACAAGTTCGGGTTCAGCCAGGGTCTGCAATTGGCGGGCCTGCGCGGTAATCTGCTGGATTGATCGAGACATTCGGCTGCCGAACATCCAGACAACCGGAATGAAGCCCGCGCCAACCAGGATCGCGAGAACAAGCCCGTTGAACTGCAGCTTGCGGACGTTCTGGACGAAGTCATCCTGGGCCGCCAGCATCAATATGCTGCCATTGTAACGTTCGCCGAGCACGAACTTGGTCACCTTGAAGAGGAAGCCTTTGCCCGTTCCGTTCTCAATACTCCCTTCGTAATTGTCTTTGTTGTACGCACCGCGAATCACTGTGGCCACGATTCCGGTATTGAGCTCATCAATGCTGGGTAATGACGATCGCGCCGGTTGCGTCATCGCACTGGATACCAGAGCTGAATATTCGGGGTGGGCGATGATCGATCCTGCCTGATCAAAGATCATCACCGTGCCATGCTGGCCGGGTCGTTGGGCCTGGACGAATTCGCTGAACGTATCGAGCTTGAGATCGGCGGCAATCACGCCAGGCACCTTGCCGCGTAGCGGCGCGCTGACGGTAATGACTGGCGCGCCGATACTGAAGGAAAGATAGGGTTCTGAAACATACGGTCGGTCCGCCTGCATCGTCGCCCAGTACCAGGAACGTTTACGGGCGTCGTAGCCATATTTCCACAAATCGATCTCATCGATCTCGTTGCCCTGCTTGTCTTGGAAGATCCGTCGTAGCGGCAATTGGCCCGCGGCGGTTGGGCGAATGAGATTTATCGCGATGTCCGCGTTCGCAGGTGCACGCAGGCGCTCGCGCTGCTCTTCGGTGAGGTCGCTGATGCGCCTCACCTGCAGCCAAGCCCCGTTCTCAAAGCCAGCATAGATGCTGTCCATCTGCGGCAATTCCTGCAGTGCGGCCTTGAACAGCGGAATGGCGCGGCCGGTCTCGCTTCGTTCATCTGAGTCGGCCACGCTTGAGCTGGTGGCCAGCAC
>NZ_JAFCLS010000104.1 GCF_018131075.1 Bradyrhizobium sp. JYMT SZCCT0428
TAAGCAGAATTGCATCTTATGTGACGGGCGCGCCGGTGTCTTCCTCGGTCCGGCCCCAGTTTTCACGATTGGACCGGAGAGGCCTCAACAGCAGCTCTGTTCCGCTCTTGGCATCTTCGCCTATCCTGAGAATGTCCGTTCACCGATGTAGACCGGAAGTCGCCGTGGTCCGGCCAGACCGACGCAATGACCCAAAGCCGTCCTTCCATCTCTACAGCGCCACGACAAAAGTACTACGCTCGTCATTCCATAGGCTTTGCTTGGTCTTAGGAGAGGCTTCTTAGGAGAGGCACATGCGACGGCGGGACCTTCTCGCGGGATTGTTAGCCACCACCACAACGGCGACTGCGCTGTGGGCAGCCGAACGAAAAAAGGTCTATCGATTGGCAGTTTGCAGCCAGTCAGGAATGGACAGCTTCGGAGGAACTTTCTGGATACTCCTCTTCAATCGCTTGGCTCAGATGGGGTTCACGGAGGGCAAGAATCTAATCGTGGATCGATATGCCACTGAGGGTCGGCCCGAACGCTACGAGGAGGTCGCACGCAAGATCGTGCAAGCTAAACCCGACGTCATAGCGGTTGGGTTCGATCATCAATTCATCCTGCAGGTCGCAAAAGAGACGACCGCAATTCCTATTGTTGCCACCTTTGGTGATCCCGTCGCCGCTGGAATTGTAAAGAACATGGCTAGGCCGGAACGCAACATCACTGGCGTCTCTTTGGATGCCGGGATCGAGATGCAAGGGAAGCACCTCGAAATTCTCCGGCAAGCCGTGCCTTCGGCATCGCGCGTTGCCTATCTCTCGAACCGCGCAGAATGGGAAGGGGCTTGGGGACAAGCTGTAAGAGAGGCGGGCCAGCGGTCGGGAGTTTCAATCATCGGCATACCGATGGAGCGTTCGGCGAGAGAACCGGAATATCAGCAAGCCTTCGAGGCGATGGCGCAGCAATCGGCTGAAGCACTGATGGCCAATGGGCTTCCTCCCAACTTCGGACACCGTGAGCTGATACTTGGACTTGCAGTAAAATATCGGCTGCCATCGATTACTTGGTGGACTGACATTGCCGACAGTGGACAGGTATTATTAGCCTATGCGCCGGACTATCCCTATTATTTCCTTCGCTGGGCGGATGAAGTTGGCCAAACTCTCAACGGTGTTCCGCCAGCTGAAATTCCTATCCAGCAGCCAACGAAACTCATCCTTGCGATCAACCTGAAGACCGCGAAGGCGATTGGCCTCGATGTGCCTTCGACACTGATCCTCAGGGCTGACAAAGTGATCGAATGAGGGAGCCATTTGCTGCGGTGCATGAGTCTAATGGCACCTTTGAGACATGCCGACCGGCCTGACGATGTCCGCTTCCGGGGAGAACCGGAAGTAGTTTGCCGACGACCAAAGTGACGCGATTGACACAAGGCTGATCCTACTTTTGCTAGTAGGGGAGGACGATCCTGAACTCGGTCAAGTCGCCTACCGAACGCGAAACCCTCACGTGAGGATGACGGAATAGTCCCGCCCCGTCTTCATCGTACAACCGGCCGGAACCTTACGCTTGAAGAAACTGTTGCTTTTTGGTCAGTGACTGAGGAGACAGTCAATGAAAAATTACCATGTTGACGGTCGCGAAAGCGGTCTGAGCACCGGCATGATGGTTGTTATCGCGGCCGTTGTCGTGCTTCGCCATGTGGGGTCCTTGGCGCCTCAAAGTACATAGCGAAAAGCCCCCTCCTCAGACGACTGCTGGTTCTGTGTCGCATTCGCCGGCGGCGCCTGATGTTCACGGTCGGCCTACAAGTTCTGACGTCGGTTATTGCGGCGTGTTTGTTAGCCAACAGATCGACGGCGTCGAGCGGCTGCGCGGAAGCTCTCAAGAGGATCGAGAATCTAGGCGCTCAATGACGGCGTCGCGTTCGGCTGTCTAGCTGGACGCGAGTTGGTGAATGCGGCCCTTGGGGCGGACGCTGTTCATACTTGGCACCAATAAACGTTGCCGTTCGTAGTTCGCGCGCTTCATCGCTATTCGGCAAGATCGAGAAAATCAGCGTCGATCTCAAACGAACGGCGCGCTAAGCGTAAACTTTCAGGAAATCTCTCCATCGCCGCGCAACAGGCCTCAGGATCTGGCACGTACGAACACAACGTCGAACGACTGTTTGACGACCACCTGATCGTAGATGCCTATCAATCGATCATTGGCCGCATCGTACCTTAGCGTGTAAGTGGAGCCGTTGTAGCCGCCGGCACGTAATTCGAACAGCAATTTGAGCGCATTACCGTTCCTGCTGACCACGGCGACGTGAAAAGGCAGCGGTTTTGGGTTTGCGTAGCTCGCCTCGAGTTTGCCATCCGCGGCAATAAAACGGATGGTGATCACGTAGCCTCCCTGCAGACGCACCCAGCGGCCGAGCAGCGTATCGAATGGCGTTTCGGTCGATGGCGGCGCGCTGTATGTTGTTTCGGAACGCTGCTGCGCCAGGGCGGGACACACGATCAGGAAAAGGCAAAGCATGACGAGGGAGATTGGGTTCATGATCTCTGGCGCCCTCCGGTTCAGCGTGGATTACTCGTCAGTTTCTGCCAACAGCCTGGCTTCTGACACGAGTTGTTCCCGCCATTTTTGTGCGTGACTGGATAGCCCATCGCAGCCGTCTCACCATAGCGGCGCGAGGCCTCATTGGATGTTGGACCGTGGTCCAATAGCACGTGACAGCGCTTCTACGTAGTGTGTGCCCGTCTGGGTTCTGTTTTGGTGATCGATCAGGGGGCAACGTTCAAAAATGTCGGCGCGTTTCCCTGCACTCAGGGGCATGACAGATGCTATCGGTGGCTCGCATTTGTGTGCGCCGAATTACTGCCGACGCTACCGGCCCGCAGCGCGCCATGCGGAGCCGGTCGATACTTCCACAAGTCATCTCGGCTTTCGATGCATCAGGCGATGAGCCATTGATGCATCAAAATGAGGAGGTTAACACCATGTCCGACTGTATTCTTGCCAACAGAACGCCAAGTATTAGAGAAAGTCTACTCAAAAGCTTCGGGGTGCTGCGATCATGCGCCGCGCTGATCGGGGCGACCGCTCTGATGTCTCTGGGCCTGGGCGATCCAGCGTGCGCACAGGCACAGCCGGCGTCCCGGCCTAACATTGTGGTCATCATGGGCGACGACATTGGTATCTGGAACATCGGCGCGTACCACCGCGGCATGATGGCCGGACGCACGCCGAATCTGGATAAGATCGCTGCCGAGGGCATGTTATTCACCGACTATTACGCCGAGGCAAGTTGCACGGCCGGCCGCGCCAACTTCATCACCGGTGAACTTCCGATCCGGACCGGCATGACCACGGTCGGTCAAGCGGGCGCTCCAACGGGTTTGCCAGCGGAAGCCGTGACCATTGCTACCGCGCTAAAAGGCATGGGCTACGCCACAGGCCAATTCGGCAAGAACCACCTTGGCGACAAGAACGAATTCCTCCCCACGGTGCATGGCTTCGATCAGTTCTTCGGCTACCTTTATCACCTCGACGCAATGGAAGACCCCTGCCATCCAAACTATCCGCAGAACCTAAGGGCGCAGGTTGGTCCACGCAATATGGTTCGCTCGGTGGCCACCATGGTCGATGACGCCACAGTGGACCCGCGCTGGGGCAAGGTGGGCAAGCAGAAAGTTGACGACGCCGGCGAACTCTGTCCGAAGCGTATGGAAACGGTCGACGATGAAATCCGAGACGAGGCCCTGAAGTTTCTCGACAAGGCCAAGGCAGACAATAAGCCGTTCTTTCTCTGGCTCAATCCAACCCGCATGCACATTGTGACGCATTTGTCGGACAAGTACCAGAAGATGCGCAACTCCGAGAACGGCTGGACGATTCATGAGGCCGGGATGGCGCAGCTTGATGACGACATCGGCATCGTCATGAAGAAGCTCAAGGACATGGGCGTGGACGACAACACCATTGTGGTCTTCACCACTGACAATGGCACCGAGGTTTTCACGTGGCCGGATGGTGGACAGACACCGTTCGCGCAGAGCAAAGGCACCGTGATGGAAGGTGGCTTCCGCGCACCGGCGATGATCCGCTGGCCGGGCAAAGTGCCGGCCGGCAAGATCGAGAATGGTCTCATCTCAGGGCTCGATTGGTTCCCCACGTTTCTCGCGGCAGCTGGCAATCCGAACATCTCCGAAGAACTGAAGAAAGGTAAGCAGATCGGAGACCGGACCTACAAGGTGCATCTGGACGGCTACAACCAGATGGACATGATCACCGGCAAAGGGCCATCGAACCGCGACGAAATCTTTTACTTCGGAGAGAGCGAACTCGGCGCAGTGCGCATCGGGGACTACAAGTATCGTTTCATCGATCAGCCTGGTGGCTGGTTGGGTGACAAGACCAAGGTGGACGTGCCCTACCTGACCAACCTTCGTCTTGATCCCTTCGAGCGCACCGGTTGGCCCGAAAATGGATCCAAGGCTGGATCGCAGGAATACTTCGGTTGGTTCAAATACGAGTTTTGGCGCTTCGTCTTTGTCCAGCAGCGCGTCGCAAAGCTCGCCATGACGGCGATCGAGTTCCCGCCGATGCAGAAGGGCGCCAGCTTCAACCTTGATGCCGTGAAGGCGAAAATCGAGGCCGCCCGGGGAGCGATGACCAAGTAAACAGCTCCTGGTGGAGGCGGGCGCTATGAGCTAGGCGCCCGCCTCGCAACTCCTTTGCGGCCGAAAGGCGAAATTAAAGTTTCCGTAAAAGGCGGGACCTACCATGAACCCAATCAAGCGATTCATCCATGTGCTGCACGATATCGATTTTAGTTTAGCTGGGCATGACCCGGTGTAGATGCGTAGCTAATTCAAATCCCCTTGGTAAATTCAGGACGGCGACGCGCTTCATTCCCAAACCAGGATCAACAACCATCAATTTTCGCCCCGCGGATTTGCACACCATAAAAGGGACGGCTCAAAAGGGGTCTGCAGGTCGCAGCCGCGGCTGAAATCGACACACGGTTTAGGCTGGTCTTGGTGACGGACATGGTTGTTTCGACCGCACGACTAATTAGTGTGCCTCGCCCGGGTGCGGTATCCCGGGGCCTAGACCAACGTGCGCAGCGCTTGCTTCCTAGGTCAACGCACGAACTCCCCGACACCATCGACCCATACTGAAAACATCATTTTTCCCAGACCGCCTCTCAGTGCCTCCTGAATGGCGCCTGAGGGTTTCTACCATCGTTTCAATGACTGCAGCGAGCCCCGCAAAAGAACGCATCACCGAGCGGGTCAGAGGGACTGGGCGGCATGTAAGTCAACGTGACAGCTCGACATCGGGAGAACGAGGGCGGCCCGCCAAGGCCCGAACCGACGGACTTCGGCGTAAGTCAGTGATTGAGCCTCAGCCCCGTACTGACAGCGGGCCTTCGAATCCCGCCTGGACACTCAGCGCAGAACTCCTGGGAGGGTTGGGGGTCCTGGTTATCGTTTCGATATGCGCCGCGAGGGAACCTTCGTCTAAAGCTGCGGTTAGGCCTTTTTCAAGGGAGGAACTGATGGCAACAGAAGAAAGAGAAACAGTTAGTTTGATCGGCAGCGACAAGGTTGAGGGTACTGCGGTATACGGAGCGGACGAAACGCAGATCGGTTCGATCGAGCGGGTCATGATCGACAAGCGATGCGGCAAAGTCTCGTACGCGGTCCTGAGTTTTGGAGGCTTACTCGGTATTGGAGACGATCACTACCCTTTGCCGTGGCAGTCACTGAAGTATGACACCAACCTTGGTGGCTATCGGACCGGTATCACCGAAAAGCAACTGCAAGCTGCGCCAAAATATAGCAGCGATAACGACTGGAGTTGGGAAGATCGAACCCGTACTCGGGGCGTGGACGATTACTACGGCGTCATCCCGACCTAGGTGACTGCCGACAACTGACGGCGCGCCTTTTAAACCCGTCTGGATGCTCGGCGCAGAAATCCTGGAAGGGGAAACGTGCTCGATTTTGCGACCAGATCAACGGCAACGCTTCCAGAACAATGGCACCATGATCGCGGAGCTTGGCTCTTCGGCGCTGCTGCGGCCGCGCTCGGCCGATGTCCGCTCTTGACGTCCTAGCGGAGGGCTTTTGATGTTCCTTAGCGGACCTCAGCCGCTTGCCGCTGGATGCTTCCTAATGACCCATAGCGGGCATTGGTCGCTTAATTAAGCATCCGTGCCATCTCCGGGTGCTAAACTTGCGTCAGACGATCATCGTTCGTTAGCCGGTGCAGCCATGAGGCGGCGGGTTTTTCTCAGTGTCGTGTGTGGTTCGGTGGCATGGCCGCTCGCTGGGGCGGCCCAGCTGAGCCCCAATGAGAAACGTCTTGCCATCTTCAGCCCATCGGAGCCAAGCGCGGACTTGCATGAACATAGCGAAAGCAAATTTTCTCGAGCGTTATTCGCCGAGCTTCGGCGGTTGGGGCAGATTGAAAGAAAAAACCTCAAGGTCGAACGTTACGGCCGCGAGCAAAACACGTCCGGTCCCGAAGCCCTAGCGATAGAAAATCGTTCGAAGTAACCCCGATGTCGTCTGGGTTGTTGGCCCGGGGGCAGTCATCTTCAAAAACTAACATCGCGTATTCCGGTTGTCACGATAACTGGTGACCCCGTTAAGCTCGGGATCGCCGACAGTCTGGCTCGCCCGGGCGGCAATTTCACGGGAGTAAGCGTCGACGCACGCTTTGGTCGATATGTACGACGAGCGAGCGACGGTTGAATGCGGCTGCGATGGCGTGACCTTAATTGGCCGGGCGTCAATCGCTGCTTACTGGGGACCCCAACTTGCGATGGCGTGTCCGACCGCATTCGCAATGGATGACCTGACGCTTACAGCTGACGGCGTTTGCCTTGACTATCGAAATTATGAAGGCGACCCAGTGCGTGTGTTGTTCCGGTTCACGCCTTCTGACGAGATACTCCACACCGAGTGTGTGGCGATCAGTCAACGCAGTGCCGCCTGATCCTCCAAGCATCCGTCGCGCGCATTAAACGGGAGGAAGACGCTGCGAAACACCATCTTCTTCGAATCCGCAGGTGCGACGTTCACGGCACTAATGCAGGAGATCGGCTCGAACCATTCCAGCCGGCGGCACCGCGCCACCTCGTGGCGCACTGATCTGGGAGATCCAATCTACTTGGGCAGCTTTTCTTCTCTCACTATCTGAGGCTTTTCGTACAAGACTGCGTTCAACAATGAACGGTGCACTTCGATCTTTCCGTTGTAGCTGATCAAACCCAGCTTGCGAAATTTATTCAGGAAGAAGCTCACCCGGGATCGGGTGGTTCCAATCATCTCCGCTAGAATTGCTTGATTGATCGCAGGGTCGACCGGGATTGGCTTTCCCGCTTTGCCGAAATTAGCCAACAGCAACAGAAGTCGTGCGAGCCGCTTCTCGCTGGAATTGAATAACTGGTCGATCAAATCCTCTTCAATGCGATTGCTACGCGTCAACAGGTAAGCCACGAAAAGTTCTGAAAACTCGGGTTCTTTGCGGAGCGTCGCCAACATCGCCTTTCGCGTTATCGAGGTTATAACGCACTCCTCCATTGCCGTCGCGACGCGGACAATCTGACCGTTCAGGCATCCTTCACCAAAAAATTGCGCAGAAACCAAAATGCCCACGACGGCTTCCTTGCCGTGCTCTGAAACAACGGTCACCTTGACCTTGCCCGACTGTACGTAAAAAAACCTTATCGGCCTCGTCGCCTGGGGCGTAGATAATCTGACCCTTTCGATACTGCGATATCGTTTTACCAAGCCTGACTTTGGCTAGGAACGCTTGAGGATCGAATTGTCGCTTTGCGGACTTCACAAACCCCTCCCTTGGACCAGCACTGGGTGATCGATTGACCCAGCGGTTTAGCATCCTGATGGGGCGCCCGCCTAGTTTAAGTCCAGTAGCCAAATCTGAAAAGAAAGATTTTGCGAGCTTCTTTCCGAGGTGGTCAATATGGGGGTGGCCGGCATGCGAGGCTATCGTCGGCGCAGAACTCTTGACAGTCGCGTTACCGACGGTGAACAGGTTTGCACCGACCGAACAGGACCGAACAGTGACACGGCGGCTTAACCTATCTGGGCTGCGCTTGGTCGTCTGATTGGCGGAGGCGTTCGATTAGCGTTTTGAAGTGCGCGGGCAACTCTCGCTCCACTGTGAATGAATCCCGCAGTCTCTCGCCAATTTCTCGAACGATCTCGCGGCTATGCTTTTGCATAGCGGTATTCTCCACACCTGCGCAAAAAATTCCAAGGACACCTAGGGCAGCCCGCGCAAGAAGACGATCATAAGTCCCATTGCGACCACGCTGTATAAGCCCGTCACTGTAATGCCGAGGCGCATACTGTTCATGATGCCCTCGGAAGGGAGCTTGATCGGTCTGCTGGGCATTGCACGTCCTCGTGCCGTTTGCCCTACCCGAATAGATCACGTCGAGACCGGAAAATCGTTCCGCCCGAGGTGTATAAAATTGAACACTGGGTTCCATTGAGAAGTTCCCGCATCCACGACCGAGAACCGGCGCGAGCATGGGTGCCGGCGCTCGATGACTGATCGGCTCGCCCATGAGCGTTGTCGAGCGGGAGCTGATCTTGGAGACCCTCGCGCATAACCGTGACGGCGCAACTGCTTGGCGTTTCAGTGCGGTCGCATCGGAACAAGATCTCCGAATATTCCGCAAATGGTTTTCACATCCCTCGTCACGAAAGGCGCGGTAAGAGCGGAAAGGAGTGCGTTGCCCAAGCCGGAGAAACCATCCCAGCATTGAGGTGAGCCCCTGCCAACCAGAACGTTTTCGCAAGATAGGTCTAAATGTTGGAGCGGGAGCCATCCGAATAGGTGTGCCGCATTGCAACTTTACCGTCGTGCGGTTGGACGTCGGAGGAAGGAGCGCAGAGCAACATCAGGAAGATTGCCCTATTGGCTTGGTAGCTGGCAGCAATTCGGCGGCTTCAGCGCCCTCCATCACCACCCGCCCATCGGCGGTACAAACACTCCACTTCCATCGACGACCACGCCTTTTTAGGCGGAGGTGATCGAACAAGAGACGATCCCATGTCCGAGTTTGGCACTTTTCGGACCTGACAGGCTCGGCTAACGATGTCTGTTCTTGAAGGCAAAGCAGACTACCTGGCTGCGCGTCCGGACTTCTCTTTTTTAACCCGAAGGCGACGTGGTCGGATGCGCTTTGCCTTACGCTGAAACACAGACACGGCACTCTGGGTGTGATATTTTCGGTGGGAACCGGTTCGCTTGGTGGGCATGAGACGCCGCGAGTTCATAACACTATTTGTTGGAGCCGCTGCCGCGTGTCCGCTCGCGGTCGAGCCGCTTCCGGCACAAACCCGAAAGGGCAAAATCGGATATGTGCACCCGGTTACAATCAGCCCAAGCCATGTGACCTTCGCGATACTGCGCAAGGAATGGCTGCGTTTAGGCTATGTCGAGGGCGAAACGTTTCTGGCGCGTTCCGGCGAGGGAAATCTGGCACACCTTTCGGCGGTAATTCGCGACCTCATAGAAAAGGATGTGGGCGTACTGGTGGTTGTGGGGGCGGATGCGGTCCGCGTGGCCGCTGCAACTACCAAGACCATACCGATAGTTGCCATCGATATGGAGACCGACCCTGTTCAAACGGGCTTGGTAGCAAACTTTGCCCGGCCTGGCGGCAATGTAACCGGCCTCTTCTTGGACCTGCCCTCGTTAGCGACCAAATGGATTGAATTGATGCGGGAGGCAATACCGGGCATTGAACGCATAGCGTTTGCTTGGCAGCCTTCAATGGGTCGTACCCAGCTAGACGTCGCCCTTGAGGCGGCCCGTGCGTTGGGCATCGAAACTATTGTTCTGGAAACTTCGACTACGGATGACTTCGCAAAGAGCTTTTCCATCCTTGCTGGACCCAAGCGGACCGGGATCATCCTGCTAACATTTCCAGGTTTCGTCACGGCCTCGGCCAGATATGCAACAGCCGCGCAATTGCACGGCCTTCCGACCATGACATTCCTTCGTTCCCCGACGAAGGATGGGATTTTGATGAGCTACGGGCCAAAGCAGGAGGAGTATTTCCCACGGGCCATTCAAATTGCAGATCGGATACTGCGCGGAGACCGCGTGGCTGATGTCCCAGTAGAGCGGCCTACCAAATTCGAGTTCGTTTTGAACCTCAAGACGGCGAGGGCACTTGGCATAAGCATGTCACCTTCGCTGCTCGTCCGCGCCGACGAGGTGATTGAATAGGATGGGCTATTCCCGTGTTTGGCACCTTTGAGACATGCCTGCCTATCCTGAGATGTCCGTTCATCGGGGTAGACCGGAAGTCGCCGTGGTTCGGCCAAACCGACGCGAATGACGCGGGAAGACATTGGCCCCGTAGCTCGATCCATCTTGCTGGAGACTTTCCGCCAGCAGACACAAGCTATAGTACTTCAACGCGAACCTGGGCCACGCCGCGGTTCGTTATTCCTAAACTGCGCGCAGCACCGAGCGAAAGGTCGAGGACGCGGCCGCGAACCCAAGGTCCCCGGTCGTTGATACGAACTACTACCGACTTGCTGCTCGCAAGGTCAGTTACACGAACACTTGTGCCGAACGGTAGGTTGCGGTGGGCAGCGGTCATTGAATTCCGAATGAACGGGGCACCGCTCGCTGGTTTTCCTGTCGGATATGAATAGTAAGAGGCTTTTCCAGAAAAAACCCGGTTTGAAGATCGAGGGGCTGAGAGCTCTTCCGGACGACCAGCCGTCTCCCCTCCGGTCGGGGGTTGCTCAAGCGGCGGAGGATACTGTCTGGGCTGGTCCTGTGCCTCAGGTGCCGGTTCTGCGTGCGCTTTTGGAATGATAGACCATCGATCAAGAAAGGTCTGTGCTGAAGCAGAATCTACGTTTACGCACAACCAAACCGGTACTGATACGATTGCAACTATTCCAAAAATAGGGCGCATGGGACGGGCCTCACAAACAAATAGCACAAATGGATAACGTAAGCTGTTGAGGCTCTGTTCCTGTCATGCAGGCGATGAAGGGATATATACCGATGCTTCCAACTCATACGTTTGGTGCTTTAGGCTGCACCGCAACAACAATCGCCTATTTCCGAGGTATTGCTTAAGGGAGAGTTTGTTGCTCCCTGATCCACGGCGAGGGAGTGAGAGTTAGATCAATTAGTATTGCTCCCGGCCCTTACTGCACGCGCATATCTGTTGGCAGTTTTCGGACCTGGCGCTTCCGGTGATAGGGAGAGCACAAGGTCGCCGCGCTCGATTTTCTCATTCGTCGTCCCGTCGGAAAAGCGCTAGGCTGAGCGACACAAAGCCAGGCCGCTGCATCCCAACCAATCAAGGACGCGGCCTGAGGTAGAAGCGATCAGGGAGTGGAAAAATGGGCATGACCTATTTTGATCTCGGTCCGTATAGCCGCAAAGTCACCACGTCATCGCCCGATACCCAGCTTTGGTTC
>NZ_JAFCLS010000105.1 GCF_018131075.1 Bradyrhizobium sp. JYMT SZCCT0428
TCAGATTCAAGCGCGCTCGAGCGGAGGGGGTGGGGAGCCCCCGGGGGCGGTGATGCGGGATTGAATCGCATCAGGTAGCGGTACCGGTTCTGCCCCATATTCTCGCGCTCGAGCATGCAGGTTGGTGCGGGTGCGGGGTTGAGCGGCCGCCACCTACTACCGCGGGAGTGATCACCTGTGCGGGGCGGGGGTTCAACTGCGCCGCGATGACGGCGGAACATCGGACGCTGCCGTTAGGCACATTACACGGTCCAGAGCGGCGAACGATCGATACAGTCGACGGTCAACGATCGAGGTCCATTCACTGGCGCTTCGGCTGCTGGGCACCCATCGCAACGTGACTGCGACGGTTATGCAAATGGGGTCTGGTGGGATACCACGCAAAGGGGCATCAAGTCCGTGCGCATGAGGAACGCCAGTTGTTTGAACCCGAGCAGACGTTGCTTTGTTCAGCAAACGCGCTTCACGGTAAACTGAGACTCGCCATACAACCTCTGTGCTAGTGTGGGCGAGTTCTGCGTGTGCGGTCCAAGAGCATGCCAAGGGAACCAAAAAGGTTAGGCCTCTTTACCGAGCGTGGTTGGCTGATTGCGCTAGCCGTCGCGGCGGGGTTGGTTTTGGGCATGGCCGGACCTACCTCTGCACAGTTTTTCAATTTCGGCGAGCAGCGGCCGCAACCACAACGTGGCGGCTGGTTTGGTAACCAACAACGCGGTGGCGGCTGGTTTGGTAACGACATGTTTGCGCCGTCCCAGCAGCAGTACGCGCCGCCGCCTCGTTGGTATGGGCGGCAAGCGCCACCACCGGCACGCGAGGATTTTTCAAGGGCGCCGCCGCCGGAGAAACGCAGCATTGTACCTGAGCGCCGCATTCTCGTGCTCGGTGACTCGATGGCGGACTGGCTCGCCTATGGGCTTGAGGACATCTATGCCGATCAGGCTGACATGGGCGTGACCCGCAAACACAAGACAGTCTCCGGCCTGATCAAATACCAGCCCAGGGGCGATCCAGCCGATTGGGCCGCCGCCGCCAAAGGCATTCTCGCCACCGAAAAAGTGGACGCCATCGTCGTCATGCTCGGGCTTGACGACCGCGTCGCAATCCGTGAGCTGGCGGCGGCTAAATCCGAGATTAAATCGGTCGACAAGAAGGACGCCAAAGCCAAGTCTTCGGCCGAAAAACCCGCAGCGAAGCCGGACAGCGCAACCAAGGTGGCCGATCCCGAATTGTTGCCAGACGATGCCGACAGCAATGGTGCGCGGCCGATCACCGGACAGGACAAGAGCGCGGGTACGCCGAACGGACTCCATGAATTTCGCGACAAACGCTGGGTCGAACTCTACAGCGAAAAGATCGACGAGATGATCGGCGTACTCAAGCCCAAGGGGGTGCCAGTGCTGTGGGTGGGTCTGCCGGTGGTACGGGGCCCCAAGGCGTCCGCCGACACGGCGTTTTTGAATACGCTCTATCGCGATGCGGCCGGCAAGGCCGGCATCACCTATGTTGATGTCTGGGACGGATTTGTCGATGAAGCCGACCGCTTTATGCAGCAAGGCCCCGATTTCGAGGGGCAGATCCGCCGGCTGCGCTCCAACGATGGCGTGTATTTCACCAAGGCTGGCGCGCTCAAGCTCGCGCACTATGTCGAGCGCGAAATCAGCAGGCTGTTGGCTGCGCGTTCCGCGCCGATCGCGCTACCAACCGAACCGGCAACGCCGGATGCCAATGCGTCGCCAGGTCAGCCGGATCCACGTCCGCTCGCCGGGCCGATCGTTCCGTTGGTCGCCTCCGCTTTCGGCACCGATCAATTGCTCGGTGGTCCGGGATCGCGGCCGGTGACGGTTGATGCGCAGGCCGTGCGGGTCTTGGTCAAAGGTGAGCCTTTATCGGCACCAGCCGGCCGCGCCGACGATTTTGTCTGGCCGCGACGCGAAATTGGGCCCGAACAGGCCAAAAGTGAGACGCCAGTGGCATCATCATCGCTCGATGCCAATGCCCAAGCGCCGGCGGTGCCGCTAAAGCCGAAAAAGCATGGCCGTTAGAGTGGACTAACGGTCTTTTTTGACCGTGACGATCCTGCAAATGGGTCCGGCGTGACGGTCGCCAGTCGAAGCACCGTCAACGCCCCGCCGCCGCGGCAGCCATGCCGCCGTTCTTCCAGCCGACGAATGCCTTTACAGATCCGTCGGGAACGTTCGGATCCTCAATGGCCATGGCGCCTGCGCCGCGTCACCGAGATCGCTACCGTGGTCGGCACCACTAGGACCGATCCTTCTGCCCCACCGAAGGAGCATCCGACCGCTGGGGCGACCTGGCGACGTCCGCTCTTGAGGGTGAAACGGACATGCCGTGCCGATTGAGCCACTGACCCATCTCGGAAGTTGGGGCGGCCCGGCCCAAAGGCCGCCTGCCGTTCATCGTCTTGGGTGGTGACCACGCTCTTATGGGGCAAGCTGATGAGGTAACTTCCAATCGGGTGGCTGGAACTGATCGTAACCCATCGAGACTGACGCCGCGCGAGCGAGAGGTTTTCGACCTGATCACTCGCGGCGAGACCAACATGCACGCCGC
Organism: Bradyrhizobium sp. JYMT SZCCT0428; assembly: GCF_018131075.1. GTDB lineage: Bacteria > Pseudomonadota > Alphaproteobacteria > Rhizobiales > Xanthobacteraceae > Bradyrhizobium. The sequence continues at coordinate 2,572 of NZ_JAFCLS010000105.1, forward strand.
CAGAACCTTGGGATGCACGGAGCGCACAGTAAAGGCTCACCGCCAACGGGTGATGGAGAAGATAGGAGTCAAAACCCTGCCGGAACTTGTTTCCTTTGCCGAGCGGGTCTGGGGCCGGACGCGATGTCCGCTAGTTGACGGATGCCCGAGGACGTTTTTCGACTGGCTTGCGCGTGCTATTGTCCTATGGGGCGATAGCACAATCGTGTCTGAAGGCCTACCATTAGGGTACAGACCTTGACTTTATCCCGGAGGATGCCGTTCGCGACGGTGCGTGTTTCCGCCGCGCGATGTCTTGGCCTTCGCACGTTTTCACACAGGCCGGGAACGTCTCTTACACCAACTAGAGAAAATGGTGCTGTTGAGGCGCCGACAATTCGGAGGGGCCAGATCAAGCAAACGATTACGACAATCGGTCTCGATCGCGAAGTCCGTGTTTCAGATTCACTGTGCCGATGTGGCAGGGTCGTGCTCCGCGGCCTAGTGTAACCAATTACGCTCAGTGTCGAAGAATAGCCGGCGACGGTCCGCGGATCATCCAAGGGAAACCCGCAGAAGTTTGTCTTCAAGGCCCTCACCTAATCCGTCTCTCACCTCCGCTACCGAGGGCTGAAAGGATAACCGCTAAGCGCCAGGATCGCTGAATCATCGACTGACCACATCACCATCGGAGGGATCAATGGCAATTCTTTTCGAGGTAACACACGCCACCCGCTACAAGTATGCGAACCTGGTTACGTTTGGCACACACCGCGCCATGTTCTTGCCGAGGCCTGCCGCACGCGGACGCCTCCTCAGTTGGTCCGCAAAAACCAGCCTTGCGTCCAGGATTCGCTGGGTCAGTGACAGCCTCTCCAATAACGTAACGGAGATTGAATTCAGTGAACCCGGCAAGGAGCTAACGTTTACGTTTCAGTTTCGGGGAATCCATTTTGGTACAAAAGAAGTTGAGGAATTTGCTCTGGAAAAACGGGCGGAGCAAGTGCCGGTGCAATATACCCCGGACGAGTGGACTGACCTTTCCGTCTGTATGCGCCCCCATGCCGAGGACCCCGATGCCAGTGTTGCCGCCTGGGCCAAGAGTTTCGTTGCTGATAACCAGGATCGCACGACTGACGTTCTACGACGGATGCTGGACACGTTCCACGGCAGCTTCCGCTACAATGCCAGGGACGCCGAAGGCACCCAGTCTCCCAGTGAAACTTTGCGCTCGAAGTCAGGAACCTGTCGCGATTATGCCTGGCTAATGATCGAGACATTGCGCCGGCTCGGCTTCGCCTCGCGCTTCGTCAGCGGCTATATCTACGATGGCGCGCTGGATGGTGGCGAGGTAGGCATGATCGGCTCCGGCGCAACTCACGCATGGCTCCAAGTGTTTCTCCCCGGTGCCGGATGGATGCATTATGACCCGACCAACCGCATCAGCGCCGGCTATGATTTAATCCCGGTGGCGATTGGTCGCCATCCCGGCCAAGCAGTCCCTCTGGCAGGCTCGTGGGTTGGTAAAACACAAGATTACCTGGGCATGTCAGTGAATGTCACGGTCCGAAAGCTCGGTGACGTCTCCGACTCGTCCGAAGGATAAAGTGCGTCCATATCCTGAAGAAGCGTACCCGAATCTGGCGTTCAACGGTCATTTGATGTTAATTTCGATATGCATTCTCAGCTGCCGATCTTTCCAGCGCACGATAAGGCCTGACTTCCAATTTCATCTATTGACGCAAGCTTTTGTCGGCCCGCCTCAGCGGCGGCATCTATCTTGACGTCGCCCGTTAGCCAGCGGCGGAAATCGTGCGCGAGATTGTTGGCGAAAGCTCAAGCTCCCTGCTTTGGTTAGCTCCGCAGTTAGAAAAATGAATAGTTCGGGCGCACTTCTGTTTCTGGCACATTTGAGACGTGCTGACCGTCCGCGACGATGTCCGTTTTTGGGGGAAGACCGGAAGTCCTCGCAGATCACGTTGAACTTGCCATGATCGAAACAATTAAGCCCTCTCAGTAAGCCGTCCCAGGGGAGGGCGGGCCGCATCCTAATTGTTGAACGGACCGCACCGACTGCGCCGAAGCGACCCGTCGGCATTGAACGTGAGCATCGCCTTCACAATCCCACCGGGCACGCGGAAGTCGAGGGCAACATTGCTGCCTTCCCACTGCAGATCGATGAGCTCGCCGGCAGGCTCTTCAACGAGCCGTTGTTGCCAGTATGCGGTGATTGCGCCCGCACCGCGCAGTTCCTTTTCACCGCCGCAATCACACCGCAGGGAAGCATCTTCGGCATACAAATCAACAATGAAGAGGTCGCCCGCGCGATAGGCGTCAAGCCAATCAATCGCGATGGCCATCAGATCAACGGAAGACATCGCCCCCCCATATTCACATGCCCACAGCTATCATTGCACGCTCGAAGCGGCCAAAAAATTAGCAAAATTACGAGGAAACCCGCTTGTTAATGTGCGCCAACTTTTTACGATTTTGCGCCGGCCACGAGGCCCCGCGAATGGCACAAACTGCACATGTAAAAAACGAGCCGCCGCGCTAAAATCTGGCGATGAGTCGCTACACCTTTCCGTTCGGCGTATCGCTGCTCTGGCTCGTCGGCCGGCTGCCTCTGGATGTTGTTCGTGTAAGAGCCGCCGATGGATTACCGAGGTGTACAGTACGAAATTACTAAGATTGAGCCCGGCCTCTGGAAGTACCAATTTCGTATTGGCGCGGTAATCAGAACGGGCAAGACAAAATCGAGCCTCGAATTACTGGCCGACCGGCGGGTTCGGCTTACGATAGACCGGCTATTGCGGCCGCCGCGGCCGGTCAAAACTCGCGATCCAAGAGACAAGCTGACAGATGTCCAATACCTCGCGCTACAAGCCACGGCGCGAGGCGAGGTCTATCGAACTCACACTGGAACTGTTTACACGCTCACCGGACCAGGCGGCAGCAAACCGCTATGGGCATTGGTGCGCGCCAGCCTGATCGCTGATCCGCCGGACGCCAAAAAGTATTCCCGCTACCCGATGGTAGTCACAGAAAAGGGCCAGGCCGCGCTCGTGTTAGAGACCGTCACGAGGGAGCAAGAGCGATAACGGTGCAAGCCGGTGCCCGGCCTAACACTGGCCGCCGCGCGCCGGCCACCGGCGCACGGCCGCTTCAATACGGATTAGTAGCGCGGGCAAACCCAGTTGCCGTAGGTATCGTAGCCGCAGCCGCCGCCGTAATAGGCCCCTGCCGCAGCCGCGCCCACCGCCGCCGCGCCAACCGCTGCCGCACCGTAGCCCCGACGATACCCGTAACCGCCGTAACCGTAGCGACCGCCGCGCACTGCGACAGCGCCACCCCGCGCGCCTCGAACCGCTACCGCGCCGCCGCGGTAGCCTCGCCCCGCGACCGCGCCGCCGCGGTAGCCACCACCGTGAAATCCGCCACCGCCCCGATAGGCACCACCGCCGCGACCGCGAGCATCGGCAGGGTCTGGGATCAAACTGGCGGTGAGCAGAACGAGTGCTGCGAGAGCAGCAAGAATATAGCGAAGCATGACTGACCCTCTCTCTAGATACCCAGCCGCGACAGGAAATTGCTGCGCTGTCAGAGCGGGGCGTTGATGCAGATCAACGGAATAGGTGTGCCTAAATTCATGGGTCGGATGCCGCTCGCGCAAACAGTGGTCTGTTGTCGCATTGTCCTTTGGTACAGACGACCCCACGGACAAATGGGGAAAGTATTCATTTCGACCGATTGTGCAGACTCAATAATCTGGCGAGGAATTCGCTGATGTTCGTGCGCAAAGCGACCAACCGAATGCCTGGTCCCTATTGCCTCGGGGACCTTGGTATGACGACTGGATCAAACCCGATCGTCAGCCTAAATGAATTTACCTACAAGAAAGGGACCGAGATTTACCGCGAGAAGGAGCCCGCCGAATACGTTTATCAAGTCAAAACGGGGGCCGTTCGAACCTACAAATTGCTGACGGATGGTCGCCGCCAGATCGGCGCGTTTCACTTGGTCGGCGATATTTTTGGGCTTGAGAACGGAAACGAGCATCGATTTACCGCAGAAGCAGTCGTGAAAACGGCCCTGCGCCTAATCAAACGGCAGAGCCTTGAACTGGTGGCTGAGAGTGACCCGGTTGTAAGGCGAAACTTACTCAGCATGACCACCAGCAATCTAGAACACGCAGAAAATCACATGCTGCTGCTGGGTCGTAAGAATGCGCTGGAGCGGGTCGCCGCGTTTTTGCTTGAAATGGACGAGCGGGTGACTGCTATGGGGATCATCGCGCTGCCAATGGGCCGCCTGGACATTGCCGACTATCTTGGCATAACACTTGAAACTGTGTCTCGTGCACTATCTCGTTTGCAACAAGCCGGCGTGCTAGAATTTATCGGTCCAAATCACCGCGACATCGCACTCCGCGATCGAGGACGGTTGGCCAGTTTTGACCTGCCGGCATAGACACGATTACAATCTCAGCGAAAACGCGGTAAAGAGAGGCTCTTGAGGTGGTGCGATTTCAGCCCAAAGAGTACGGCCGCGTTAGTTGGCGGTTTCGCTCATTTGTTTAAGCCTTCGATGTCCGTTCTTGGCACGAAGCGGAAGAGTCGAGCCGATCTGGCGATGTCCGTTGACGGGGGTAGATCGGAAGTGGCTGGCCAGCCGAACAAATACTATCGCTGTTCCCCGTAGCTTAGATGCTAGCGACTTTGATACCTCGTCGTTCATTCGGAGGCTTCAGATGGAATCGATGTTCCGAATCTTGGCCTTGTCGACGGCCTGTCTCTTGTTCGCGGTGAGCAGCGGCCACGCAGCGTGCTATAACTCGGCGTTTAAACTTGAGAAAGACAAGAAGGAAAAAAACATCGATCAGATTTTGGCTTATGGCCACTGCATCAAGGCGGAACAACGCACCCGTGTCGGCGAATGGGTCTGCCAGGTGAGCGGCACAGCCGGGATGAAAGTCGACGAACAGAGGCGCGTGATCAGCGATCGAGTTGGTCCGGCTAATGAAAGGTTTTTCGTCACGATTCAAGAAGTAAGTGATGCCGAGAAGCGTATGAGGTGTGACGAGAGTGAGTACGGCCTAATCGATAACCTCGACGGTTCTCGTGCAAACAGGTGCCTCATAAACTACGACGTAGAATTCTCTCCTTCGACGGGAAAATTTCTCGGTTCGACCGACACGTACAACTTTCAGCGCGATCATGGGAAGTTTACGCTGTACGGCACAAACCATTTCTCGCTCTTTGAGGGCGAAACAGGAGAGTTCCTTGTCTCGCTGGGAGCTTGTGAAAAATTGAACTAATCCCGTGGGTTGCCAGTGCGACCCGCAACGCGGTTGGAGCTGGTCATCAACAACAGGACTGCAAGTAACTGAATTAGCGAAAGGTCGCCTGTTGGCACTTTTGAGACATGCCGACGGTCCGCGATTACGTCTGCTTGTGGGCTTAGGAGCTGCGCGCGGTCAAAGCGACACGATCGACCCATTTGAGACATCGGCCCGATCGCCGCCGACGTCCAGTTTGGACAACGCCTATTTCAAAACCAGATGCTTCGCGGGCGCTATCGCGGCAGGCGCGGTCGGGGAAGTGGTGAACGTCAACCACGTATTCCATCCCGACGGACGGTTGGCTGCACCGAATTCGCCGTATCCCCTCAGGCCCAGGAAGCCCTGCATGTCGCCGACCGGGAAGCTGTATCCGATTTGCGGACCGACACCGAAAATGCGTGACCTGAAGCCACCGAGGATCGGGTTCTGGCCGGAATCATCGGTGATTTGCTGGTAGGCGTAGCCAGCAACGCCGACGAAAAGCTGCTTAGTGAGGAAGTGCGATGCGCCCCAGTCGAAGTGGAAATCGATGCCGCTCCGGTACTGCGTGTCGGGATTCTTGAAATTGTAGGTAAAGCCGGCCACGCCCGAGAATTCGACCCCTGCCGTCTGGTCGAGGTATGTATAAGCGCCTCCAATGTCGATCGCACCGTGACCGAGCCCGATATTGGGAAGCCGCATCGGATCATAGTCGCCGACGGGAATATTGCCCGTGACGTAAGCCATATAATTGTTGACGCCATAGTTCCATAGCAGCTGCGCGCTCGGCGCGAGGTCCCCGTAGGAGGAAAGCGAGCCTTCGAGCACTCCGGTGCGCGTCACCACGATTGGTCCGGCTATCGCCGTCAGTGTTCCGGCGATACTGGCGGCGGCTCTGCCGTACTGGCCGGACATGCCGACGGCCAACTGACCGCCAAGCACCGGCGTCGCGAAAGTATAGGATGGCGTGAGAGCCACTAGATCGGCCCGCCCGTTCAGGCTCAGATTCAAATCAACGTTTACGGTCGTGGGAATTCTTCCGGTCAGGATCTCTCTCGCTGCAGCAGCACTCCCGGCAGCGGCGACGCTGGAATGGTAATAGATCACACCGAGCGCCCAGCCCGGGGTCTGCTGCACGGCGGCGAGACTCGCAAACTGACCCGGAAACCAGAATGAGCCGCCGCCCTGGTCGGCATGTAAAGTTTCAGGGCAAAGCAGGAGAGCTGCGGCCGTTACCGCATACTCAATAATGCGGATTCTTGGTCCGTTTGATCCCATTGCAAACCTCCGGACGGTAGTTGCAACCAGAGGCAGCTACCAAACAGCGGTCCGCGAACCGCGAACCTTAAGTTACGACGGGCATTCAATACTAGGGCACAGCAGCGTCCAAAATCCGTGACAGAATGGTACCAGCTGGGGATATTTGTTTTTTGGCTGGGACACAGACCCGGCCCGATCGAGAGTTGGTTGCACTGGAGATGTTCGGTTCTTTGGCCTGGGCAAGGTCTGTTCCTGGCATATATTGTTGCAAAAGTCTTTTCGGAATGGCGAACGAAAATTCTTAGACCCGCTGATGCGTTTTACGCGCGGCGACGTATGGGACTATATCGTTTCATCCAAAATCGATCACGGACTCCGTAGTAGCGCTGAAAGCACGCAGCAGCAGAGAAGCCCAAATCAATTTTGACGAGATTTTCCGGGTTGTACGATTTTCGACTTTTGCAACAATATCGGCACTTTTGTGCGATGCCCGCCTATCCTGCGAATGTCCGTTCACCGGGGTAGACCGGAAGTCATCGGCGCACGGTCAGAATGGCGAGATTGACCCATATGCGGTTCGTCAATTTTCATGGCCAGCTTTTCCGAGGGTCCAGCGGCCTCCCAGGCTTCGACCGCCTTGTTTCTGAGGGTGCGGTGAGGCGCCGCTTGGCGAGTGCTGGAAGAGCAGTCCCTCAGCTTCATCAGGGCGTCGGTGACCGTCCGGCCCAATTGCTCAATCGCTTCGTCGGTGAGGATCGATCTCGCGCTTCCGAGTCGGTCGATGCTGACATTCAGGACGGTCAGCGCCTCCTTCAGTTGCGCGATCTCGGAATGAAGGGCCGGGTGTTCTCCTGCCTTAATCTCCCGAAGGGCGTTGCCAAGCGTGCGGACTTCCGCCGTCAGGTTTCGGAGATTCACCAGTACGGCTTTCGGCGGCAGATCGACTTTCGACAACACGGCCTCAGTCATCGTTGCGACGACGTTTTCGGCAAAATGGTCGATGCGCGCAATTGCGACCAGCGCCAGAATCGCGGCGACGATAACCAGGATCGCTGTCGCATTGATCAGCGCCAGCAACAACTGCCCAGGGAGCCGCCACAACCGCGCGGAAATCCCATTGCGATTAGGCTCGGCCATGTTTAACTCCTGTAGTGCCCGGCTCTTGCCTTCGGCATGCTGCGGCGCGGTGGTGGCCGGCCACACCGACGCGCCGCATGCGCTTACTTGCGCGGGTCTAGCGGCCACGTTGTTGTCGCACCACCAAGATTCGTAACGAATTCCAGCCGCCGTACGGCCAATCCCCAACGGGTACGGGACGGCGTGTCAAAGTTCAGTGCGGAAATACTACCCGACTCCCTGCAAAAGGATGCGAATGCCAAGGCGGCCCAGCCGTCCGAGGCATGGGGGGTGATGACGACGACACAGCGACAGCGTCACCACGTCGATCGCGCGAGCATCACGGCGCGGACGGACCTTATCGCGTCATCACCACGCCACGACACGATCCGCAGAACAGCGTGGCAGCATGGAGGAGCGGCGACGCCGTCATCCAGCGACTGTCGCCGAGCCAGTGGAGTTACTTAGCTGAGCCGGTAGTTGTACCTGCTGGAGCCGTGCCCGCAGCCGTACCTGTGCGCCGCTCCTCACGTCGTTCGGTGCGCCCGGTCCTCCGCTCGTCACGTCGCTCGTGCCGACCTTCGCGTCGCTCTTGACGCCGCTGCATGCCAACGGTTTGGGCCTCAACCTCGGAAACCGTCAGGACCGTTGGGGCCGCCGCGAGGCCGAACGCAGAAGCCAATCCCATGAGAGAAAGCGCCTTTCGGCGAGAAATCATTTCCGCCTTGATGATTGCGTTCACGTCAAACCTCCCTGACTGGATGAACCATCTGGCCAGTGCATCCACCATGGGGCGGCCTACATTGATCTACATCAACAGGCGACAGCCAGAACGCAGCGGCGCCCGGGCGACCGACATTGGTCAACCGCACTTTCCAAAAGATAAGTTCTACCGAATAGGAGCGCCGTACATGGCGGCGCCAGCGTCGGGCTACAGGACACCGGGCAAGCCGGCCCAGCACACAGCAAGCCATTCGCTCGCGCAAGGGCTGCAAGCTTTCGGCCACTGGGCTTTAAAAGCACGGTTCGTCGGTGATGGCACTTTTGGACGTCCCGCGGCTTGGCCGCGATGTCCGAGTCTGACACCAAGTCGGATATGCATCTTATCCGGGACTGTCACGGCATTCAGAAACGTTGCCGTATCCCGATTACATTTGCGTTGTTCCCCTCCTTCATGCCACCGAGCGTGCCGTATCCACCGGAGCGGTGCTG
>NZ_JAFCLS010000106.1 GCF_018131075.1 Bradyrhizobium sp. JYMT SZCCT0428
GTCGAGAGGACTCTGGCCAGCATCGGTGACGTGACTGGCAGATCATGGGAAGCAGAATTGCATCGGCAAAGAGCGCAAATTCTTTTAACGCTCAACCCATCGAAGGTAAGCGAAGCTGAGTTTTATCTTACGAAGTCCATTGAAGTGGCGCGCCGTCAAAGCGCCAAATCCCTGGAATTACGCGCCGCGACGACCCTTGCAGAACTCTGGCAGAACCTAGGAAGATCTGATGAGGCGCGGGTGCTGCTAGAACCAATCTGCCGTTGGTTTGAGGAGGGAGCCGAAACAGCTGACCTCAGGCGGGCGCGCGCCGTCAAAGCACCCTGGACTGATCCCTCACCTCCTCAACCGTTGATTAGTTAGTTTTCAATGCCTGCGCATTATCTCGCGGTGGGATTAATTGGACATGAAATCGCAACGTGACAGCCAGCTATAACACAGAGCTTCGCAGGTACCGATCGGACCGAAGCCACCAACTGTGCGGCTTAGTTGATTGGTGGTAGCTCCCGGTGGTAGCATTCGCGCAGCAGCCAAGCTGATTTGTCGTTGTTTTATTAGGGTTTCTGCAGTTGCCCATCGTCTCCCCTAGGGAGCGACACATGCACAATATGTTCCATAACAATCGATGGACGAATCTAGCGGCATTCGCAAGCCCCGTGGTTATTTGGATGCCCTGAGTTCGGTTGCCGATTTGCCGCGCGCCAACTCAATTCCGAGCAGATGGGCCACGGTTTGAGTCAACCTATCTAGAACTCAACCCTCTCAAGGTTAAGCTCCGGCTATAATAGTTGTTGAACTAAAGGCCAAACTACCCTCGAGATTAGCCCCGGGGAGCGCAGGGGGAGTTAGTCTGAAGGCAAGATTGTTGATCTTCGAGGCGATTTGGCTGCAGCTTCGCAGCCGCCACCTAACAAAATGCCAACGCCGACAGCCGCGGCTGTCGCGCCTATTCGATCACCTCATCGGCGCGAAGCAGGAACAATTCTGGGATTGTCAGGCCGAATGCCTTTGCAGTCTTGAGGTTGATGATCAGCTCAAATTTAGTCGGCTGTTCGACCGGTAGATCGCTTGGGCGCGCGCCTTTGAGAATCCGGTCGGCCAGCGCTGCGCTGCGCCGGTAGTTCTCGTCGTTGCTCGGGCCGTAGAACATCAGGCCACCGTCCCGGACCTCGGGTGGAAACGAATGTATTGTCGGAAGACGATGCTTGATCGCAGTTTCTGCGACCAGCTTCCGGTTTCCGAACATCACATTGTCGGCCATAAATACAGCGGCCTGGGCACTCGCGCGCTTGGCATCCTCGAACGCCAGTTCCAGGTCCTCTACGCCTTTGAGCACGCGCGAGAAGACTTCTATGCTGCGAATCGAAGCCGATTGGCGGATACTTTCTAGGGCATCAGCATGCCCCGGAAATGAGGGGTTCCAGAATACGGCGATTTTTGTCGTCCCCGTAACGGCATCAAGAAGCAGTTCAAATCGCTTTCCGCCAAGCGCCGATTCGCTATAGGTCACGCCGGTGAAATTACCGCCGGGATGAGCGAGACTTTCCACAACTCCAAGCCCGACCGGATCAGGTACGAATGCGAACACGACAGGAACCGATAGCCTTCCCTCCTTGAGCGCGACCACCGCTGGCGAAGTGATCGCGATGACAACGTCTGGTTTTTGTGATCCAATCTGTGCGACAAGAGCGTTCAACCGGTTGGCGTCTCCTTCTCCGCCCAGAAGATCAATCGTCGCCGTGCGGTCTTTCTCGTAGCCAAGTTTGCTAAGCGCCTCGAGCAGCAGATGGATCGGTGTGCGGTTCGGAAATCCGCTGTGGAGAATGATGATCTTAGGAGGCTCTTTGGTGTGGGCCGGGGTTCTCAACGAGACAGCCAACGACCATGCGGCCGCTGCGCCAAAAAATGTGATGAGATCGCGTCGTCTCATTAAGTCCTCAGAGAACCGCCCCGACGATATCAAAGCCTAACACTTTGCGACGGGTCCGCGAGTGAGAAAGGGCCATCAAATTGACCGATAACGCCGCGACCCAATCCGGTTCGGGTCATTTTTCGGGAGTCAATGCAGCCTTGCGCGAAGTCCGCTTCGCACCTGAGAACTGACTTGTCAGAACCGTCGTGCAAGTCCGAAAATTACCAGAAGATACGGAAAACTCATTCGATCAGTTCGTCGGATGCGATGAGAATGGATTGCGGAACGGCAAGGCCAAGTGTCTTGGCGCTCTTCATGTTGATGACCATTTCGAACCTTGTCGGCCGCAGAAGCGGAAGGTCATTCGGTTTGGCGCCACGAAGAACCTTCCCGGCATATACCCCGACCTGGCGGTAGGTATCGGAGAGACTTGCGCCATAGCTCATTAGCCCGCCGTCCGCCGGAAACTCCCGGATGTGGAAAATGCCGGGCATCCGGTGAGTGGACGAGAGCGCCACGATTTGGTTGCGCTGACTATCAAAAAATGGATCGTTCTGCACCACTAGGGCGGTAGCACCCGCCCGAACCAGCGCTGCAAAACCTGCCTCAATCTCGGTTTCCGTTGTCGCCGCCTGCGCGACCAGCTCGCAGCCGAGCGTCTGAGCTGCGGTGGCTACTGCCTGCCGATGCTGTTCGGCCCTTTCCGTACCAAAACGCGGATTGAGCAACAACCCTACGACGCGCGCCGAAGGTACCATCGCGTAGAGGAGCTCCAAACGCTTGCCACCTAGATCACCCGTAAAGAAGTTGACGCCCGTGGCCTTGCCCGGCCGGTTCATGCTCGTTACAAGCCCCGCCTGCACTGGATCTTGGCCGACGACAAAGACGAGCGGCGCCTCAAAGCCCGTCGCCTTCGCTGCTTGTGCAGCCGGATCACCACCCGCGACCATCAGTGAAAGCGGTTGGCGGACTAGGTCGGCGGCAAGGGGTTGCAGCTGGCTATAGTCCCCGTTTGCCCAGCGATACTGGACGGTGACGTCACGACCCTCGATATATCCCATCTCTTCGAGTCCACGGCGAAAAGCATTGGTGTGAACGGCGGCCTCATTGGGCGAGCGCGCGCTCAGAAACCCCACTACCGGCACGCCCGACTGCTGCGCTCGGACCACCTGTGTGGTCATAGCAGCAGTCATTCCCAAACCTGCGATGAACTCCCTACGCCTCACGCGACGAGCTCCCTTATTGCCAGAAGTTGACATGGCGATGGGCCTGTTCGATCACCTCGTCGGCGCGAGCAAGAATGCGCGGCGGGATAATAGGAAATGGATCACGATTTTTACCCGATCGGCGGTTCGCCTGGTAGGGCGCCGCGCCTGGTCGCTTCAATTTTTTGTCCACTCCCCGATCGGCAACTCCACAAATACCAGCCAGCCGGGCCCAGCGACGCGCGTGTGAACCACCACAACCTCTTGATCGTTCATGTCACGCGCCACGCGGACCGACCCTGTCGAAGGTGTCGTGCGGGCCTCCTGCACCTGAGTAAGAGACGACACATCCCGCAAAGACTTACCCACGCCAAAATCTGGATGCGCGATGACGCGACCCTCGGCGTTGACAACATAGGCAAGGCCTCCATCGCCGACCTTGGTGTGCTGTACCATGTCCCACATTAGCTTGAGATTGAGTTCGACGACGCTCACGCCGGCATCCGAGCGCCCACTGGCCATTCCCAAGGTCATATAAGGCTCCGACTCGCGGCGCATGTAGACCGGCCCGTAATAGATCTTCTTTGCCACCGTCTCCGTGAATTTCGCCTCCTTTGAGTAGTCAGTGCCGCTGCCAACCACGTCCATAGCCAAACGCGATACCTTCATGAGCTCCTTGCCTTCGGCGTCGAGGCGCGACAGCTCGGTGATAGCAGGAGCCAGACGAAGAAGCCGCAGCGCGTCGAAACGAAGCGGATCGGAACCTGCCGTCGGCGGCAGCTGCGTGATCCAGCCGACTTGGTTCTGACTCTCCTTGATGAACTGAGTAAGCTTGTCAGCGATGCCCTCGGCTTGCATGAGGAGAATGCGACTTCGCAAAGCCTGGACGTCCGACTGTCCTTTGGCTTGGAGCAACTGGGGATCTACGGATATTTGCTGGTTCGAAGTCTTGCCGACGATGTCGACCTTGGGGGGAGCGACTTCGGCTGCACAAACGGCCAAGCCAACGCCGAGGCAGGCCAAGGCCAGCGCCGACACCCGAGCGGGTCTGTTCTTTTTCCGCAGCATATTGTGGATCCTTTGCTCCAGGAATGACTTCGATCCGTACCTGGCCATTGTCATGGCGTAGTTTGCAGACTGCCTTTCACCGACGGCGATCAGGGTCTCGCTATACCGTGCAACGGGGTAGCCGAGGCTCAGGACCCGGGCATCACAATCGATTTCAATGGCCAAACGGAGCCGCCGCAGTTGCCACCAGAGCATTGGGTTCCAAGGCATGCAGGCGAGAAGGCAGACTGCGATTGTCAGTAGTTGGGTATCGTACGCGACGAGATGGGACCGTTCGTGCGCGATTACCAACTCTTGCTCGTCGGGAGATAATTTTGTCAGCCAACGCGGCACGACAATATATGGACGAAAAAACCCGACAACGGCGGGACCGCAATCCTCCGATATATAGACGGCCGTCCCGGCCATATGACCGCGGTCCCAGCGACGTCGTCTCCACGACAAATGAGCGCCACTGGCGAGGATAACCAGAGCAAGAGCCATTGAAGCCATACGCCAAGTCCAGTCCAGCAGCTTCGACGCTTCATTAGATAGTGGAATTTGATTGGCGCCAATGATCGGCAACGTGAACCGCGGCGTTTCGATTGCTGTTGTTTGCGGGGGCGTGAGTATTTCGGAAGATGTCGCCCGGTCGGCATACGTCGCCGGGATCTGCACCACCGACACTTTGGAAGGGATGAAGGGGATTGCGAGAGAAGCAATCATACACGTACCCCACAGCCAGCGCGCCGGCTTCTGTCGAATCTGCGCCGAACGCTCAAGCGCGAGGGCGGCCAAGCCCATCAGCAGGCTCACAACGATGGAATAAAGCATCCAGGACAACATTTAAGCCTCCCCCGTGTCCGACCTGCTTTCCAAAAGTTTGCGCATGTTTAGGATCTGCTTTTCACTGAGCCTCTGATCCGAAACCAGATGGACGAAGAGCAATTCGGCCGATCCCTTGAAGAGCTTGCGTGTCAGGTGCCGCAGGGCACTTTTTTGCGCGGCCGTTTGCTTTACAGCGGCGAAATATCGGTGGCCACGGCCCTCCGGCGCGCGGCTCACATATCCTTTGCCTTCGAGCGTCCGTAGGATGGTTAGCACGGTGGTGTACGCCAGTTCGTCTCGGAGTGCCGCTTGAACTTCCGCGACAAGGGACGGACCGCGCTCCCAAAGCACCTCCATGACGTCGATTTCTCGATCAGTGAATTGGACGTCCATCCCATGCTCCTACTAGATCCATAGTAGATAATGTCGCGCTCGCTGTCAGTTGTCAACTATGCATATAGTAGTAAGCGCGCGATTGGCACCCGCACTGGGCTCAATTCGCCTTTAGGTCAAAAGCTCAACTGGAGGGAGTTTGCTTCTGGCACAAGCGGTCGCCCGAGACGCGTCATGCATCGGCCCGCTAATAGCATTTTATCTCGGGCAACCGCCACGAGCGCCATATCAATAACCTACCTTGCTTCGTGGGCCTGAGATGGACGGCAACCAAGTGCTGACCAATGAGATGTCGGTACCTATCGAAAACGCAGCCCTCTCAAGGTTGGGATAGGCGCACTTTGATTGAAAGCCAAAGGGTCAATAGGAATAGTTTGAGCGCCGGGAAGTGCATCTCACGAGAATTAATATGGACCGCGAGCATCTTATCAGGAACCGACGGGCGGCGTTCCGCTTTCTCATTATGCACAGCCCGTGTTCAGGAAAATGTACCCGCGCCCTGTGCTGTGGTTGGAGAGACCTGATGTGCTCAAATCGCTCTGTGGCGGCCCTGCTTCTTAGCTTAATTCCAACCGCGGGATTCGCGGAAAGCGCAGAATGGCAGAGATACCTAATTCCTAGCACCGGAGCCAATGTGGACATTCCAGTAGATATTTTCACAGAAGACGTGGGCCCACCGGAGGGCGGCGTCGGGCGGCGTTTCTTTACGCGTGACCGCCGGGCAGATTTGACGGTGCAGTCTGTCCCTAACCCTGACAATGATTCACCTGCCACCTTTCTGGCCAAGAGGCGGCCGCCAGCGAACATTCAGTACAAGCGAGTAACGCCGCGATTTTTTGCGGTCTCCAGCGTTCGGAATGGACGCACTTGGTACAACCGCTGTAACCGAGCAAGCGGATACATGAATTGCATAATGATAAACTATCCCGCTGTAGAAGAACGAAAGTGGGTTGCTGTTGTGACTCGTATCAGCTTATCGCTAAGCAAATGAGGTGGAAATCGTCGGCCAGCTGCGGCAATGATGAACTCGTCGCGAGCGCTCCGAAACGGCTAAATTGAGGACCATCATTTCGCTCCCTCACAGCTTAACAACGCGCATCTAAGGTTAAGCCTTGCCTTGTCGTACACGAGCAATCGCACCTGCCTCACGAGCCTGTTTCCCGATGAGCGCGTACGGTAGCGCCGTAGGGTGCTTGCTGCATCAAGACACGCAGCGCGTGTTGCGAAATGTTTCCTCCGCGCCTGTCGACAACTTCCGCACCTTCAGAACGTAATTATCGGGAAAAATATGCAACTTTCCGACACAATTCGAGTTGCCTTCCAACGTCGTCTTGATGGAGCTCGAGATGGGAGATGAAGTCCGAACGGCTGCCGGTGTAGCTTGGACCGTTTACTTGGCTACACACCGCGGCGTTGACGCGCGGGACGGCCAGCGATGCCTGCTTGAGCGCCATCTGCAAGGAAGGTCGGAGGCGCGGCAGAGCAACGCCGAGGAGCTGACGTGCTTTGGGCTCGCTTATCTCGAACGCTTTCCAAAGGATGAGTGGTGAACCGACTTCAAGAAATGCTTAGAGGCATAGTAGAAACCGCAAGACCAAGTTGGACCCTGGTCGCTGTTTCACAGCTTCTTTCTGCGGCGATTTTGATAGGGCTACGATCAGTCTTTGGTACTTAGGTTAATTTGGATGCGTATTGCCCAACTAGCACCTTTGGCAGAGAGCGTCCCCCCGAAGCTATACGGGGGTACGGAGAGGGTCGTTGCTTGGTTGGTCGATGAGCTCGTTGACCAAGGTCACGACGTGACCCTCTTCGCAAGCGGTGATTCCAGGACCCGCGGCAAGCTTCATCCGGTTTGGCCACGAGCGCTGCGCCTCGGCGGCAAGGGTGTAGATCCGAATTCGGCCTGCGCTGTCCTGCTGGAAGCGGTTGCGAAACGGGCAGCCGAATTCGACGTGATCCATTCTCACATCGACTGGCTTGCCCTTCCATTGCTTGGCCGGCTGGGGGTGCCGTTTCTCACGACCATGCACGGCCGGCTGGACCTTCCTGGACTGCCCGACGTCATCCGCGAGTTCCCCAATGCCGGGTTAATCTCGATCTCCGATCATCAACGACTGCCGCTACTGGGAGCGAACTGGCTTGGTACGATCCAGCACGGGCTTCCTGTTAACCTCCTTCGACCCTCATTCGAACAAGGATCCTATCTGGCGTTTCTCGGGCGCTTGACGTCCGAGAAGGGGCCGGAAGACGCGATCCGCATCGCACGCGCCGCTGGAAAGCCGTTGCGTATCGCCGCCAAGATACCGCGAGCTGAGACCGTCTACTTCAAGAAGCGCCTCGAACATCACATCGACGGCGAAAAAGTCCAACTCGTCGGAGAAGTTGACGAAACCAGGAAGCAGCCATTTCTAGCCGATGCGATTGCGTTGCTGTTTCCGATCGATTGGCCGGAGCCGTTCGGCCTGGTCATGATTGAGGCGATGGCGTGCGGGACGCCCGTGATCGCCTATCGCTCAGGCTCGGTGCCTGAAGTTGTCGAAAACGGGGTGACGGGCTTTATCGTCGAGAGTGAGGAAGATGCCGTTGCGGCGGTAAGCAAAATCCGGCTCCTGGACAGAAAGGTGATCCGCCAACGCTTTGAGCAACGATTCTCCTCCCGCCGCATGGCGGGCGAATACGAGGGGCAATACCAGAAGCTGATTTCGGGCGGATCGCGCAAACCCCCGAACGTTCTGCCGATCCGGAACCTTATAGGATCACATCCGTGCCCGTCATGATAGCCAAGCTCATGTCGATCGATTCACGTAAAGTAATTCCAAGATCAAAGAGATCCCGAAGTCTTCTAGGATCAGCCGTTACCAAGTGAGAGGTTCGAACCGTGAGGAAATAATCGTTCCCGTTAGATATGGGCGGAACAACTTTGGGTGACTCCTACATTCTGTTGCTGATCGGCTTTGGGGCTTTAGTGCTTCTGACTGCCTGGCTGCCGATGGTTCTGAGTGAAGCGCCTCTCTCCCTGCCAATAGCTTGCGTCGGAATCGGTGCCGCTGTTTTCGCCTCTCCGTTATCTGGCTACGTTCCGCGCCCTGATGTCACACTGCCGGCGGTCGAACGGCTTACGGAACTGGTGATCTTAATCTCTTTGATGGGAGCAGCTCTCAAGATCGATCGTAAGATCGGATGGCGGTCATGGATGATGACATGGCGCCTTCTGGCAATAGCCATGCCTGTTACGATTCTTGCACTCTCGTGGCTCGGGTACACGATGTTGGGCTTAGGAGCAGCAACAGCTTTGCTGCTCGGCGCTGCCCTTGCTCCCACCGACCCAGTTTTAGCAAGCGATGTGCAAGTCGGACCTCCGAAATCGGGGGAGGAAGATGATACTCGATTTGCCCTTACGTCCGAAGCCGGCTTGAACGATGGACTGGCATTCCCCTTTGTAATGTGCGCCATCGCAATGGCCGAGGCTGGACGCACCGGCGAACCTTGGTTGCTCCGGTGGTTAGGCATCGAAGTAATTTTGCGTTTATCCGTCGGGGTTGGGATCGGCGTGCTCCTTGGCTATGCGTTGGGGTGGTTGGTTTTTCGAATGCCGAACCGAGCCAAACTTTCGCGGACTGGAGACGGATTTGTTGCGCTTGGAATAACGGTGACCGTTTACGGAATTGCCGAAGCACTGCACGGCTACGGCTTCGTTTCAGTGTTCGTTGCGGGCTTGGCTCTACGGGCCGCAGAGCGTAATCATAAATATCACCAAACGCTTCATGATTTTTCCGAGCAGCTCGAGCGTCTTTTGATGATGCTCTTGCTTGTTGGGTTCGGGGGAGCCATCTCGAGTGGCGGACTTTTTAACGCGCTTACGTGGAGTTCAGTTGGCTACGCCGTACTCGCAATTTTTCTCGTGCGTCCATTAGCTGGTTGGTTGTGTTTGTCAGGAACGACTTGTCCTCCGACCGAACGTGCTGTCATCAGCTTCTTCGGTATCCGAGGGTTAGGATCTATTTACTATCTGGCATACGCGCTCCAAAAGGGAAATTTTGACAAGGTCGATGTAGTCTGGAGTACAGCGGCATTCATAATACTCATCTCGATTGTATTGCATGGCGTAACTGTGACGCCAATGATGCGCCTGATCGATCGACGCCAACGGCGCGGTATCGCCGCTATGGAATCGAAGAAGCTTGCCAAACGACAGCGCGAGCGGAGCAGTGATTAGATTACAGCTTCTGAGTTATTGGCCTATTACCGATTCAAACGTTCGTTCCACTCCCTTACGCTCCCCCAGCCAGCGCTTTGATGAAAAGCAGATTACTAATGAGCCGAAAACTGTCACACAGCCTAACCCTCTGAAGGTCAAGACCGCGCGACGGAAGCAGACATGCGCTACTTCATCGTTCACCTCGTCGGCACGCAACAGCTGAACGAGCCCGCATGAGCGCAGCGAGGAGACGACGCGGCCCGGAATACCCCGGTACGCTTGTTCTTTCTACCTGTTCGATCTCGCCGGGTTTCCCCGTCTCGTCGATCCTGCCTCAAGCGAGCCCGACACCCGGAAGACCGCGCACCGGCCCTTGCTAGGAATGGTCTGTATCGTTGGCCTCCTTCCCCGCAGGCGCGTCAGGACCGATAAATCCGCTCCGAGTTACTCGGGCTGCTCATTGAACCTTTCGGCTTCCCTTCAGACAGATACAGTCAAACGACCGCCCCGCACCTGCCGCAGGACCAGTCGATGGAAGACCCGACGACCTTTCTGAACCGCCTTGGCAAGTTCGTTCTGATCCCGATTGGCCTGCTGCTGTTTGTCGCAGCCTTTTGGTCGGTCTGGAGTACGAAGAGCTGGCTCGCACGCACCCTCGAAGTGGAGGGCGTGGTGGTCGAGATGGTGCGCATGCGCGACAGCGACGATAAGGGCTACGTATTCTCACCGATTGTCCGTTTCGAGACAGCGGACGGTGGAACTCACGAGTTTCAGTCCGGCCTTCGGACCTATCCGCCGGCCTACCGGACCGGCGAGGTCGTCTCAGTGGTCTATGACCCGGCAGTACCTGACGCAGCCATGATCAGAAGCCTGCTGTCACTCTGGTTGATGCCAATCATTCTGAGCTTCATCGGAACGATTTTCTGCGCCGTCGGGATATTCATGATCGCGCTGTGTAGCTGGGCATCGCGGGTTTTCAACCGGCCGACGGCTGCCGTCAGCCGGCCCGCGCCAGAAGGGAGTGCCACTTTCGGCAGGACCACTCCATGATCGCGCTCCGGCAGATTGCGTATCGGCGCTTGTTGCTGCCGGCCTGCGGCATGATATTCCTGCTGGCGCTCTTGGTTTCGCTGCCCACCCTTAGCGCGTTTGCCGCGGCTCCTGGCGAGAGGTCGGCGCTGTGGGACGCATGCCGCAACAAAGACGGCGAGGCCGCGCTTGGCGCCTGCATGGCGATCATCAATACGCGCGGCATACCGACGGGTGAACGCGCCGCCGCCCACTACACGCGTTGCTATCACTACATCTTGAGGCACGACTATCGGAATGCACTTGCGAGCTGCGACAGGTCCCTTGAAGACAATCCATCTCTCGTCGACGCTTGGCTGAACCGGAGCACGATACGCAGCGGGTTTGGCCAATTCGATCTCGCCATCAAGGACGCGACCCGCGCGCTCGCTCTAGCGAACACCAATTCGGATCGCGCCGGCGCGCTGCGCAACCGGGCTGCGGCCTTGGTCCGACGTGGCAAAATCGCCGAGAGCCAGGCCGATCTCGACCAGGCGGCAAGGCTGCAATCGGATGATGTCTACAACTTTATCAACCGGGCAGACTTCCTGCTGCAGGTCGGCCGCCCCGATGAGGCCCTTCATAACATTGCGCGGGCACGCCCCACCCGGGCCATCACCACCTTTTCAAGGCAGAAGATGCACGCCGACATTGGCCTGCTGCACGGTAAAGCCCTGGTCGCGCTGAAGCGCT
>NZ_JAFCLS010000107.1 GCF_018131075.1 Bradyrhizobium sp. JYMT SZCCT0428
GCGAACCACCGTGCCCGATCGCAATAGTCCAGGAAGGTAGCCCGCTGCGCCCGGTCGCCGCCCAGCGCGAGGCGTTCGGACATCGGATCGATAATCAGCTCCTTGAAATCGGATATGACGTCATGCTCATCCGGGTCGACGGCAACAATTCTGCGGATCGCTCCGCCGGAATGCTCGATCCGGTACGGCCCGAGAGCACCGGCCGGGAAGATCTCGAATGTCTTGCCGTGAAAGAGAGCCGTGCCCGGATATTCTGCCTCTTCGTCGAGATCGTAGCCCAATTCCTCAATGCTGCCCTCGAGGTCCTGCTCGGCATATGACGCTTGCACCTTGAGGCTTAGACTGATGCGCGACCAACTCGCCGGCAAAGGCAACCGCTCCATAATTGCCTCTGCCGTCGAGACCAGCAGAATCGGCTTCGTTCTTCTGGCAAGACGGCGCAAGACCGAACTCCGTCGGCCAGCGATCTCACGCGACGGTTCCAGCTCATCGAACGGCAATGTATTCAATCTGGGGAATACGAGAACATCGAGCGATGGATCGAGTGCATGGACGATGCCGCCGAGCCGCTCGGCCCTGTTCTCGTCTTCAGCGATAAACACCAACCCATCGCGACCGGACTTTTTCAACTGATCGCGAAGATGGAGCGCCAACATGCCGAGCGGCGAGGACGTCGAGATCGCGGAACCCGAGGATTTTCCCTTCTTGGTCGCGCTTCTGGTCGCACCGCGGGCGCTGATCTTTTTGCTTTTCTTCTTCACGAAACTTCCATCGTCATTCGAGAACCTAGCTGCTGCGAATCTTCCTGAAACGTCGCGTTAGTGAGAATGCTGCTTCAAGTCAGTCGGTCTAATCCATCATCGGCAAGTAAGCTAGGTCCAGACAGCGCGAGCAAATCAAGTCTAACTCCTACGCCTCTACGATTGCTTTGCGCCATGAGCGGACGATCGTGAGCACGCTGGTGGAGAAAACCTGAATGATCAATTGGCACTAAGGTAATTCGCTTGCGATAGAGCGATGCGGAGGGTGGGATGGCGGAGGAACCCGTATGCCCGCACGCCCCGTCCATCGATGCCGACCACCTTGGAACAAAGGATTGCTCGTCGGCCAGAAGAAGCCTCTTGAACCCAAGCACGTATGGTCTATTCGAGTCCGCCTAGAAATCGTACGATCAATGCGCGACCTTGCGATCTTTAACCTCGCAATCGACAGTAAACTTTGCGCCTGTGACCTGGTCAAACTACGACTTGACGACATTTGCTCGGGAACAAATGTGCGTCGTCGAGCCACTATTGTCCAAAAGAAGACAGGTCGACCAGTTCAGTTCGAGATTTCGGAGCAGTCGAGGAATTCCGTTGAAGCCTTGCTACCAATGCTCCGGACAACTGGTTCCCGATATCTGTTCCCAAGCCGACTTCATGCGAGCCCTCACATATCAATCCGCCAATATGCTCGGCTGGTGCATCGTTGGGTTAAAAGCATCGGATTAGATTCGGCCTCTTACGGCACGCACTCGATGCGGCGTACAAAGGCCGCCCAGATTTATCGTAAGACCGGCAACCTCCGCGCGGTGCAACTCCTCCTCGGCCATACGAAGCTGGAGAGCACCGTTCGATATCTCGGGATTGAAGTGGATGACGCGCTAAGTATGGCCGAACAGATCGAGCTATAATATCCGACCACTGGCATCACCCCGGTGGTCGTTTCAGCGCAGAAGCAGTCCATGCGCGCCAAGAAAAGAGACGGTGGTTGGTTGATCGCGTCCATACCGTAATCTCACCCCATCCAGTCAGGCGCGACCCTGATGTTCAAGAGCCCTGATCGCTCCTGCAGCGGGACCGGACATGGTTTGACATGTTATAACATTTGAGCAAATGTCCTAACTTAACCGGCTAAAGCCGGAGCCAAGGGAGGGACGGAAATGAAGTCATTCAGGCCAACACGGCGGACTTTCCTCAAAACGGGTACGGCAGCTGCAGCACTGATCGGCTTCGGCCCGACCGTGCTGCGGCAGGCCGCGGCGCAAGAGGCCGATCTCGCGCCTTACAAGGCGGCCAAGATCGACTGGCAGCAGGCTTCCGGCGAAACCGTCACGGTTGCGGTGATCCCGGCGAGCTATTTTGAAAACCTGATCACGCTCGCGCCGCAGTTCAAGGCGCTGACCGGCATCGACGTCCGCTTCGAGAAGATTCCGCCAGCGCAAATCCGCCAGAAGGCCGTCATCGACCTCACCTCGAAGACAGGCACCTATGCCACCCATGCCGCCGACCCCATGTACTATTCGCTCTATGCCGCCAACAAATGGGTCGAGCCGCTCGACAGTTACCTCAACGACAAATCACTGACCGATGCCGACTGGTTCAAATTCGACGATATCATTCCGGCTTGGCGCGCCGCCGATAGCGTCGATGGCAAGCTCTATGGCGTGCCCTACGACGGCGAAGTCACCATCCAAGTTTACCGCAAGGATCTCTACGACGCGAAGGGCCTGAAACCCGCCGACGATCTGGCGACGTTCGTCTCCAACGCCGCGGCGCTGAACACGCCTAACGATCGGGTCTGGGGAACGGCGCTTCGCGGCGTCGCCGGCGCTGGGCAGAACATGTACATCTATCCCTCGATCTTCCGCGAGTTTGGCGGCGAGTGGTTCAAGGGCGGCAAGCTGACGGTGAACGGACCCGAGGCCGAACAGGCGCTTTCCTGGTATGTCGACCTGATGCGCAAGTCCGCGCCGACGGCGGCGGCCAACTGGAACTGGCCCGATATCGCGGATGCGTTCTCGCAAGGCACGCTTGCAAGCTACATCGACGCCCACTCCTCGGCTTCCGTGATCAACAACCCCGAGAAATCGAAGGTGATCGGCAAGGTCGGTTATGCCCGGTGGCCGAAGGGACCCTCCGGCAAGCGGGTGAGCTCGATCTGGAACTGGGGTTTCCCGATCAATGCCGCGCAGACCGAAAAGAAGAAGAAGGCGACCTGGCTGTTCATCCAGTGGGCGGCGAGCGCGGAAACCCAGGCACGCACGGCGCATCGTTTTGCCGGACCCACCAAGCGCTCTGGTGTCAACCGGACTTCGATCTGGAAGGACGCTGAATACGTCAAGCTGATGAACGGCTTTGGCGACAATTTCGTCGAGGCGACGATGGCCACGCTGCAGGGCGACACAGACGTCGACTGGCGTCCGCGGGTGCCGCAATGGCCGGCGATCGGCGACACCATGGCGACCGCCATCCAGTCGGCGCTGTCGGGCCAGGCCACCGTCAAGGCCGCGCTCGACGACGCCCAGCGCCGCGTCGAGCCAATGATGCGGGGCTGACCGAGTGAAGCCGGCAACCGCGACGGCAGGCATTGCGACCGGGACCGCCGCCAGCGATCTCGGCCGCGTGCTGGCGCAGCGTGAGCGCCGGTTCGCGGCCGCATTGCTGGCGCCGGCCTTCATGGCTTTGCTGGCAACCACGACATTTCCGCTTCTGTTCCTGATCGGAACCAGCGCGTTCCGAATGGACCTCGCTATGCCATTTGCCGACGGCTTTGTCGGACTGGAAAACTATCGCACGCTGCTGACCGACGACCGGTTCTGGTCGTCGCTGCTGGTCAGTCTGGTCTATACCGGCGCCACCGTCGTGCTGCAGGTCGCGCTGGGATTGGCGCTGGCGCTGCTGGTGATGGACATGAAGCGCGGCCAGGGCTGGTTTCGCGTCGTCGCCATTCTGCCGGTCGTTCTTTCCCCGGCGGTGGTCGGCATGATCTGGCGTACCTTCATGCTGGCGCCTGAATTCGGCATCGTCGACTATCTCGCTATCAATGCCGGTCTTGGCAGCAAGAACTGGCTCGGCGATCCCCTGCTCGCGATGATCTCGGTGATCGTGATCCACACTTGGCAGTGGACGCCCTTTGCGTTCATGGTGCTGCTGGCCAGTCTCGCATCGCTCCCGGAAGACATCTACGAAGCCGCACGGCTCGACCGGGCCAGCGCATGGCAACGTTTTCGGCGGATTACACTGCCCCTGCTCCGCCCCGCCATCGTTATGGTCGTGATCATGCGGACCATGGTGGCGCTGACGGCGTTCGCCGCGATCTTCACCGTGACCGGCGGTGGTCCGGGCACCGCAACGGAAATTCTGAACCTCTACGCCTATCGGAAGTCGTTTACCGAACTGTCGATCGGTTACGGCTCCGCGCTTGCCGTCGCGCTGCTGATCGTCACTCTGCTGATCTCCGGCGTTCTGTTCGCGTTGCGGAGAGCAAAATGACGACGAAACGCTTCCGCTTCGTCGCGACCATGGTCATCACGCTGATCTTCCTGCTGGCGTGGGTTTTCCCCATCGTTTGGAGCGTGCTGAACTCCCTCAAGACCGATCAGGATGTTCTGGCCTATCCCCCGAAGCTGATCTTCCAGCCGACGCTTGAAGCCTATCGCGACGTGTTGTTCGGCTCGGGATCGATCCTGCCGAACCTGATCTCCAGCTTCGTCATCTCCATCGGAACCACCGTCATCACCATGTTGATGGCGGTGCCGGCCGCCTATGCGCTGGCGCGCCTGCGCTTTCGCGGCAAGAAATTCGCCGGCTTCTATGTGCTCGCCACCCAGATGCTGCCGCCGGTCGGCATCATCATTCCTTACTTCCTGATCCTGCGGAATATCGGTTGGATCGACACCTACCAGGGCATCATCCTGATCTATTTGTCATTCTCGCTGCCGTTCGCGATATGGTTGCTCGTGTCCTATTTCGAGGACATTCCCTTCGAGATGGAGGAAGCCGCTTATCTCGACGGCGCCAGCCGGATGCGGACGCTGTGGCGGATCATCATTCCGCAGGTGCGCGGCGGCATCGCGGTCACCATCGTATTCGTATTCCTCAATGCCTGGAACGAATTTCTGTTCGCGGTCGTCCTGAGCGGCAACACCGTGCGGCCAGTCACCGTCGCGATGTTCAATTTCGTGTCGGTCGAACAGACCCTGTGGGCCAAGCTCGCGGCGGTCTCGGTGCTGGCGATGCTGCCCGTGGTCATCCTCGGCATCATCGCCCAGAAGAATATCGTCAAGGGCCTCACGGTCGGCGCCGTCAAGGGCGGAGGCCGCCGATGACCGGTCGAGGTCAAGTACGTTTCGAAGACATCGTCAAGATGCACGGCGAGTTCAGCGCATTGAAGGGCGTGTCGTTCGACATCGAGCCCGGCGAATTCTTTGCGCTGCTCGGCCCATCCGGCTCGGGCAAGAGCACGACGCTGCGGATTCTGGCCGGCCTGGATGCGCCGACCTCGGGCCGCGTCTTCATCGACGGGCGTGACATCACGGCCACGGATGCGCGCGACCGCGACATTGCCATGGTGTTCCAGAGCTACGCGCTCTACCCCCACATGAGCGTATACGAAAACATCGCCTTTCCGCTGGAAATGGCCAAGCTTCCGGTGGCCGAGATCGACGTTGCGGTGAAGGATGCCGCGCGTAAGGTCAAGATCGAGCATCTGCTCGATCGCAAACCCGGCCAGTTGTCGGGCGGCCAGCAGCAGCGCTGTGCGCTGGCGCGCGCCATCGTTCGCAAGGCACGCCTGTTCCTGCTCGATGAACCCCTCTCCAACCTCGACGCC
The DNA here is from genome assembly GCF_018131075.1 of Bradyrhizobium sp. JYMT SZCCT0428. GTDB lineage: Bacteria > Pseudomonadota > Alphaproteobacteria > Rhizobiales > Xanthobacteraceae > Bradyrhizobium. Next base: position 5,593 of record NZ_JAFCLS010000107.1, read on the forward strand.
AAATTGCGCATGGAAACCCGCGCCGAGCTGAAGAAGCTGCAACGCTCGCTCGGCGTCACGGCCGTTTATGTGACTCATGATCAGGAAGAAGCGATGACGCTGGCCGATCGCATGGCGGTGTTCATGGCCGGCGAAATCCAGCAGGTCGGCCGGCCGGCCGAGATATTCGCTAAACCCAATTCGATCGATGTCGCCGCCTTCATCGGCAGCCCGCCGATGAACCTCTTAGCGGCGCTCTTTGCAGACGGCGATGTCCTTATAGCCGGTCACCGCCTGAAGACGGCGTTGCAGGCCGCCGGCGAGCGCGACGTCGTGGTCGGCATTCGCCCCGGCGCGCTACGGATAGCGCCGGACGGACTCAAAGCCCGCGTCGAGCTGATCGAAGACCTAGGCGACACCAAAGTACTCGACCTTGATTGCGCTGGCACCGCGATGCGAATTCGCGTCGGCGACGAAAGTGTTCCGCCCGAAGGCGCGGTGATTTCAATCACCGCGCGCGCCCAAGACATTCACCTGTTCGACCCGACCACGAGAAGGCGACTATAGAATGCCCGCGCGCATCCGAAAAAAAGCCGAGGCAATCAACGATGCCACGCCCTCCGCGACCGCGGGTTCCCTGCCGCTGCACATTCAAGTTCGCGAAACCATCCGCCGTCAGGTCAGGGATGGTGAACTGATCGACAAGACTGGCCGCCTGATGACCGAAGCCGAACTTGGCCGGCATTTTGGCGTCAGCCGCATCACCATTCGCAACGCCATCTCGCCGCTGGTGAATGAAGGCATGTTCGCCCGCGCCCGCGGCCGCGGCACCTTCCTGCGCTCCAACCAACCGGAAAACTGGGTCGGAAAGCTGATGGGCTTTTCGGAGACCATCCGCGACGCCGGCTATCAGGCCGGCGCGAAGGTCCTGCAACAGGGCATGACCAACCGCCACGACGCCGGCGTCCGTGATCAATTGAAGGAACGCGCGGTCTGGCAACTCAAGCGCCTGCGTCTCGCCGACGATACTCCGATTGCCATCGAGCACGCCTTCTATCCGCCGGATATCGGGCTGGAGCTCGAGAAGCGAGACCTGACTTCGATCATCATGTACAGCGTTTTCGAAGACGAACTCGGACACGCGATCAAGGAAGCCAACCAGACGATCGGCGCGTCGCTTGCCGACACGACCAGCGCCAAGCTACTCGGCGTCAAGGTCGGCAGCCCGCTGCTGTCGATGGAACGTCTGACACTGAGCAAGGACGAGCGTCCGCTCGAACTGCTGCGCTCGGTCTATCTGCCCGACTATTTCCGCCTCAGCATCAACCTGACGAGGCGTCATGCCTAAGCACCCTCTCCCGCCACTTTGCACGAAGGACCAATAACCATGGCAAATGGTAAAACATCCGACAGCCCCAACATCCTGATCATCCTCAATGATGACATGGGATTTTCCGACATCGGTTGTTACGGCGGCGAAATCCAGACTCCCAACCTGGACCGGCTGGCGGCCAATGGTCTGCGCTATTCGCAGTTTTATAACACCGCCCGCTGCAGCCCGTCGCGCGCCTCGCTGCTGACCGGACTGCATCCGCATCAAACCGGGATCGGTATCCTCACCTACAGTAATGGGCCGGAGGGCTATGCCGGCAATCTGAACAAGAGCTGCGTCACCGTTGCCGAGGTTCTCAAGCAGAACAAGTACAAGACCTATCTCAGCGGCAAGTGGCACATTTCGTCCAGCCTGACCGAGCCGACCGATGCATGGCCGTTGCAGCGCGGCTTTGACTATTTCTTCGGCACCATCATCGGCGCCGGCAGCTTCTACCATCCGAATACGCTGACCCGCGGCAACGACAATATCGAGCACGAAGCCGAGAACGATCCCTCGTTTTTCTATACCGATGCGATCAGCGATCAGGCGGTCGCCTATATCAGGCAGCACAAGCAAACCAATCCCGATACACCGTTCTTTCAATATGTCGCCTACACGGCGCCGCACTGGCCGCTGCATGCACATGACGAGGACATTGCCAAGTACAAAGGCAGGTTCGATGCGGGCTGGGACACACTGCGTGAGCAACGGCTCAAGCGCCTGGTCGACGACGGCATCATTCATCCGAACTGGCAATTGACCGACCGCGATCCGACCCAGCCGCCGTGGACCGAAGCCGAGCACCGCGAATGGACCTTGCGCTGCATGGAGGTCTATGCCGCGCAGATCGACCGCATGGACCAGGGCATCGGCCGCATCGTCGCCGCCCTGGAAGAGACCGGCCAGCTCGACAATACCTTGCTGATCTTCCTGTCTGATAACGGCGCCTGCGCCGAAGACATTCCGCAAGGCGTCACCGCGCGAGAGCTCGTCGATCAGTTGATGATCGCCAAGGCCAAGACCCGCAAGGGTGAGCCGGTTCGTCTCGGCAACGACCCTTCGCTGATGCCGGGCGGCGAAGACACCTATCAGAGCTACGGCACCGCCTGGGCTAATCTGTCGAATACGCCATTCCGGCTCTACAAGCACTGGATCCATGAAGGTGGCATTGCGACGCCCTTCATTGTGCACTGGCCGCGCGGCATCAAGGAGAGAGGCGGCCTGCGCCACAATCCGAGCCAGCTGCCGGATATCATGGCGACCATTGTTGACGTCACCGGCGCGACCTACCCCCGGGAATACAACGGCAACACCATCCTGCCCTGCGAAGGCGAAAGCCTGGTGCCATCGTTCGCTTCGGCCTATGGCGGCCGCGGTCCGCTGTTCTGGGAGCACGAAGGCAACGCCGCGGTCCGGATCGGAAAATGGAAGCTGGTGCGCAAATATCCGGGGCCGTGGGAACTCTATGATATGGAAACCGACCGCACCGAGATGCACGATCTCGCCGCGCAACATCCGGATCGGGTCCGCGATATGAGCGAGCAATATCAAGCCTGGGTCAAACGTTGCGGCGTCATCCCGCGCGAAAAGATTCTGGAATTGATGAAGGCGGAAGGCGGCACCGCCTTCTGGGAGGAAGAGAAGCAGAAATAACGCGTAACGGTCGAACCCGAGCAACGGAGCGCGAAGGCCTCGCTGAATTCTGAAATGACCAGGGGAACTTCAACTTGTTGCACGCAGTGCCGTAGCGACGATCCGTCGTCGGTAACGGCAGGTTTTGCTGAGTCTGCTGGCGGGATTGAACCGAGCCGAACCGTCGTCCCTCGCCGCTGGAGCCCTCCGATCGGCGGCAGCTTCATGATGGGATCGGAAGACACCCGGTTTCCCGATGACGGCGAAGGACCGGTCCGAGAGGTCACCGTCGGCGAATTTGCCATTGCGTGCTACGCGGTCAGCAATCTGCAATTCGGTGATTTCGTCCGCGCCACCGGATACGCCACAGACGCGGAACGGTATGGTTGGAGCTTTGTCTTCGCGGGTCTTCTGCCTGATGAGTTCAAGCGCGAAATCGGTAGCCGGGTCGCCGATACTCCGTGGTGGATCCCGGTGCCGCACGCCTATTGGGCCCAGCCCGAGGGACCGCCGAGCACGGTCCTAGATCGTCTCGATCATCCGGTGGTGCACGTGTCCTGGAACGACGCCAACGCCTACTGCCAATGGTCGGGGACGCGGCTGCCTACCGAATCCGAATGGGAAATGGCCGCGCGCGGCGGCCTGAAGCAGGCCACCTATCCCTGGGGCGACAACCTGATGCCCGCGGGCGAGCACCACTGTAACATCTGGCAAGGCGATTTTCCGGTCCACAACGCGATCGGTGACGGTTACGCCGGAACAGCGCCGGTCCATGCCTTCCCGGCCAACGGCTATGGCCTGCACAATGCGGCGGGCAACGTCTGGGAATGGTGCGAGGATTACTTCTCGCCCCGGTATCATCAGATCACTACGTCACGCGATCCCCTGCACGACGAACGATCACCCAATCGCTCGCTGCGCGGCGGCTCTTTCCTATGTCATGAGTCCTATTGCAACCGCTACCGCGTCGCGGCACGCAGTTCGAATACGCCCGACAGTTCATCAAGTAATATCGGGTTTCGCGTTGTTAGACTCGAGACCTCCCAGCAAAAATGACGACATGCATCTGCTGCTGTGGCCTTCTGAGAACAGTAGAATTGATTACTTCGTATCAAATGGGTGTCTCCGCAATAGAATTGCACGTAGGGCCGCTTTGCGCCAACAGAGGTCATACGGCTACGTTGGTTGAGAATGCCGAGCTTGGCGGCGTGCAGCTCACTAGACCTTGCGTGCGAATGGCTTTTGAGGTTCGTCCACCCTGGGTGCTGAAGCGTGACGTGGTAATCTTTGAGGCTATCCCCTGTAAGGCTCGGTAACTCCGACATTTGGCGGAGCTCTGCTGTCAACGCAATTATTGGGTCGTCTCCCCGGCGGCGGTCGCCATATATTTCGTGTAGAATTCGGCAACCCGCGCTCGCCACATACCGACGAACGCCTTCGATGTCACCTTGTCTACCGATTTCCACTCCCGCTTGAGGGCCGGAAGGGTATTGCCCCAGATCGCGCGTCTGCACCACTTCTGGCCCTTCTCTCTGCCTTCGCTGGTGGCGCACATCGATTTCCAGGCGATGCGATCGGGCTGGCTGATGTGCTCGGCGGCGCCTTCCCACCCCTGCTGATGGATCAGGTAGAGATCGCTCAGGTCCGGCTTCCGGTGCGCGATCCACTCGAACAGGATGCCTTCGGTAATGACTTTGTAGGCAGCCGCAATGGCGTTGTCCCGGGGACTGCGAATCTGCCCAAAGCCGAATTTGCCGAACTCCTTTTCGCTAAGCTGAAACAGTCCGATATACGACCCGGTGCGTTGATTGGGGTTGAAACCGGACTCGATCTTGGCAACCGCCATCATGAAATTAAAATCGAGACCGAAAGCGTCGGAAGCGCGCTTGATCTCCTCGGCTGGCGTTCCGACCGGGATGTCCTTGAGTGAACGCAAGACGATCTCTGCCGGTTTATGGGCGGGTGGTAGTTCGGACCAAACGTAGTAGATTAAGTGCCGGAAATCCTGCGTCGCCTGCGCCGGCTTGGGCGCATCATTGGACGCATCTTGTCCTGCCGAAAGCGGCGTGGCCGTAACCTGATCGCCCAGCGACGCCAATTTTGGCGCGACGGAATCGTCGGCGATTTCGGCTCGGGCCGTCAACGGTCCAGAACCCGCCGAAGTCACTGAGGCAGTCGCAGCCTGAAGCGCCGCTGCAAGCTTGGCCGATGCCTCCGCGTAGAGCGCAGGCGCTACCACGTTCGCTGCTGCTTCCGGTATTGCATCCGGCACCGTCGCGACCGGCCTGTTTCCGCTGGCCAGATAAAATCCCATGAATGCAACGGCACCCACGATGCAGCTGGTCTGCAAAGCCTTCATTGCCCCAACTCCATGGATGGCTTCCGTAAGAAGCCCATTCGCATGTCCCTTGGCCCGTCGTGGTCCCATGCAAAATCTTATGATTGGAATGTGGAGCAAGCGAAAGCAGACTTTCAGTTCGCCACGCGTTGGTCTTCACCCGCCATGTGCCGACAGGCGACATGGAGGCCCACGGCAACGTACCGATATCGCGCCGTCTAGTACAACGTTCAGGATGGGTCGGTATGGTTAATGACCGGTAAACAGCTGATGTGGCAGGACAAGGTCCGCTTCGCGCCGATTGTGTTGAAGAAGTCGGCGAACTAATCGTTCTGGATAGATCGAAGAGACAACGCACGCGGGCCTCTCTGCGCTCAAGCG
>NZ_JAFCLS010000108.1 GCF_018131075.1 Bradyrhizobium sp. JYMT SZCCT0428
TCATCTTAAAATGAGTGCCGACGTCCAATCTATTATCTTGCGCGTTACTCAAAATTTTACTCCACGACAAAAACGGCACTTAGAGTGAAATTTTAAACTCCCGCGCCAGGCCAGCGTTCCAAACGGCCGGCGAACTCACGCAGCTCGGTCATATGGACTTCCCGAGTGTGCCGGTGGACGCCTGCGTTATCGATCGCGGCGCCACAGAAACAGCGCGACCGTCCGCTGGGTGATTGCGTCGGCAACCGTCGGGTCGTTTCCGTTTTATTGAGGATTGAAGATTACGATCGTTATGCCCTCTTGTGATGACTGGGCACTCTACCCAAAGCGACCGGCCTCAGTGAGAATTCAGACCACTCACTGGGGCCGTTTTTTGTTGCCCCAATAGTACTTTTGGCGTCGCGCAAGATCACCCGTTAGGGTGAAGGCGCATTTTCCGAGAGGAACTAGAGTACACTCTAGCAATTAGGTGATTAACCTTTGGCGGGATAAGTAATGAACTACTTTAGCAGCGATAAACTAACAGGACCGGAGACGCGCGAGCATCGCAAGTGTAGGTGTGGCGCGCAGCCCAAAGTGGTTCACAAGATGATGGACGCGATTCGCGGCTTGACGGTACGGATGTTTGAATGTCAGTGCGGCGAACGCAGCTGGACCGAACATAAAGACTAAACCTTCCAATGAAACTCCTTACGGAATATCTCGATCGGGCCGTGGCTCTAGAACGCCTAGCAGCGGATGAACGAGATTCGACCTTCAAAACGCAGTTGTTAGAGCAAGCGACAGCCTACCGAAAGCTAGCCGCCAAGCAGGCTCAGGATTTTGGCTTGCCGCCGCCTAGTCCGCCAACCTCGCCCATAGGGTGAAGTCGCCTTCAGTGTTTTCAATCATAAATGAAAAAAATCGGCCTCAGCGCCTTTGGGGGCGACAAACCATCAGCCCCGGGCATTGCCACTTGTTCCCGATGCTACGTTTCCTTAACTCTCGACCGATAAATTCCCGACCTATGTCACAGCGGAAGCGCCGATGGCAGAGCAGCGATCAGAACGTCGGGTTGTGTTTGAGCGGGGCCATCCTGCATACATGATGGCTATCGACGGCACGTGGCGGCGCAACTGCATTATGGAAGATGCCTCGGACGGCGGCGCCAAATTGACGGTCGGAGGTTCCCTGGAAGGGCTGCACCTAAAAGAATTTTTCCTGCTGCTTTCCTCGACCGGGCTTGCCTACCGCCGTTGCGAATTGGCTTGGGTCAACGGTGATCAGTTGGGCGTCATTTTCCTGCAGCGGGGCAAGGGGAAGCGAAACACCTCGACCAAGACACCGGCTAAGACTCCGGCCTAAAAGTGGGCGGAAGCGCCTTGCCGTGCTGCAGGTCCTTTCCGGCCTGAGCCATTGACCGCAGTGCTCTCCGGCACGATCGCAAAACCTCTGTCTAATGGCGCTTGTCGGAGCATCAAAGAAACTCACGAAGCCGCGCGAGTTCAGCGACATGCTCGGATAACAGGGTCTCGGTGACCAATGGCGGCTGCGGTGCTGTCTGAATTTCGTACAAATGCCGGGTCGATTCAGGCTTGGCCATGAATTCCATGATGCATTCGTCCAGGGTGCCGTCGAGCAGCATGTACGGGCCGGTGCTCTCGGTGCGCCGTTGGTTGTTAAGCGAAGGCCATTTCCGAAGGACGGCCGGGGCGTTGAAATCGACGTGGGAGTAAGGTCCCGCCTCACGTCTCTCGTTGCCTGTCATTTCGTCTTCGCCTTCGGTACAACAGGGGCGCGCATTGCTGCCCGTCCCAACTCAGTCAAACGGATCTCGGTTCGCGGTTTCATTCCGCGAAGTTCGATCCAACCAAGATCGCGTATCCGAATGACCGTAACGGGCCCAGCCGGCACAGGTAGGTGAGACAGCACCTTCCATTCAGTCAAGCTCAGACACTGCATCACCGCTCGTTGGCCCATGTTGGCGGCGAGAACCGGAGCATCTTGGGTCATTTGCTCTTGCTCTTGATGCCCAGCCCTACAAGCCGGCGGACCGTGACCTTCTCATTTCGACCACAGGCAATGGTGATATCCAGCCTTTCAGCAGTTGCTCGTATCGCCGATCTTGATCGCTTCATGCGAGTGGCAATGTCTTCGCTTCCTAAGCCCGATTGCGCTAAATCGCGGAGGCGTTGATCCTCTTCTTTCGACCAAGGCGCGCCGCTGGTCACTTCTTCGACCTCAGCCCGATCTCGACCAACCGGCGGATAGCTTCGGGCTCCGATGGTATCGGCCGCTGCTGAGCCCTCCACCCTTCAATTTGTGTCGAAAGGTCCGGACGGATTCGCACCCCAACGGTACGGCCGGTGCCCGTTGCCGGGCGCCCACGCTTTTTTGCTATCTTTTTATCTTGAACTGCCATGATAAAATGCTAGCATAAAATCAAGCCGAGGGGAAGTTAGCAGCTTCCGCCCCGGCTCTAACCCGAGCCACGAAGGACGGAGAATCCCATGACCCAGGCTGACCGCGTGCATAGCACGCCACCCACAAGCACGACCATATCCCAAAACCAACATGCGGAAGCGCCGTCTCGGCGGCGCTTCCTCGCCCAAGCCGCTGGCGTCGCCGCTGGTAGCGCCGTTCTGATCGGGGCATCAACCATCGCCGACCCGGCTATCGCAAGCCACAGCGGCCCTGACCCGATCCTGGCAGCGATCGAGGCGCACAAGGCTGCATTCCGCGCCGTGATTGCCGAACTCTGTGCACACCGAGCTGGAAATCGAGCTGCCGCCCCGAGAAGCGTCATTCCGATGTGAATGCTTGGGAAGAGCTGATTATTTTCGACGACGATCCGCGCTGGATAGCCTCTGAGCGCGCAATGCATGAGCTGTGGGATGCCGAGGGCGTGGCGGCAGCAGAGCTGGTGACTGTGTTGCCGACGACTGTCGCCGGCCTGATTGCGCTTCTGCAATACGCTGTCGAAGCCGACACGGACGGGGAGACGTGGCCGCGAGACCTTGTGGCGGGCGATCGGAGCGGTGCGTGGCACCATCTCCTGATCGAGAATATCGCCGAGGTTTTGCCGGGCATGATCGGCAGTCAGGGGAGCGCGGTCTGATGGATGCCAACGATATTGACAGCGCGCTGCATGACATCGGGATGATGGTGGAATTCCAGATCCGATCGACGCAAAACCTACTCGGCGCCGGGGAAGGCAAACCATTCCAAATGCCGGCCGAAGACGCCAACCTACTAGTCTTCGCAACGCTGGATGTCGCTCGCAGAGTTAAGGCCCTGCAAGAGGACATCTGCCGAGGCGAATAGCCAGAATTGGAATTGAATTCGTGACGCCCGCCGGCTCACCCCGGCGGGCTTTTCTTGCCCGCGAAACGGAGCCTTATACGAGGCTGACCACGGCGAGGACTAATTCGGCGCCGAATTCGCTCGATGCCAGCGCGATCAATGTTCCGGCACAGATGGCCAAAATGGCGGTGATTTTGAGAGTAATCATTTTGAAAATCCCCGTCATTGGGGCGAGACCATTCCCGCTAGCCAGTAATCGGGGAAATACGCCGGGACCAGGTTGGCGTATGTGATTTTTAGCACACATGGCTCTGCACGGATTTGAACCGTGCACGCAGTTGGAACGACGCCCCGCCCTAACCGGCGGGCTTTTTCTTGGCGTTAGGAACGAACCGGCGCCCCCGGAATCAACTCCGCGCTCCCGGTGACTCCTCAGCCTCGAACCGGGAGAAAACCCCCATTGGGTTGGCGGCCTTTGGTGCAGTGTGGCGTTCTCCCGCACCGGGGCCGTTTGCGCCGCTCCATCAGGGGAGCGCCGGTTTCGAACCGTTATCTTTCACAGGATATTCGAAGGCTACGCCCTCGGGATCGTGATCTCGAAACCAGGCCTCGGCTGCGGCCTCGCTCGCGAATACCTGCAGATGGTTGATATCTCCGACCTGCTTGCTCGTGTCGACGTAGACCCAGACATTCATGAGAAGGCATCCTTGGCCCGCAGCATGGCGGGAGAGGCGGGGTTTTTGACCTTTACCCAGTGGGGTGACCGGCCCGGCCTATACGGTCGATCGGCGAGCTTCGACACCAGCCCCTCCAGGCCCATAAGGCAGGCATGCCGGAAAAGCTCTGGCCCGATCTCGCCGCGTTCAAAATCGGAGATGAAGATGCCGTCGACACGCCGCGCCAGCAGCCGGGCGAGGTTCGTCTTCCTCATGGTGAGTGGCAGTTTTCGGATGTCGGCGCCGTCGGTGACCAGCATGTCAAAGGCATAAAACTGCACCTCGTCGTTATGCTTCCGGGAATGCAGGCCGTCGAAGTCGGAGATGCCGTCGACTCCGAGAAGCACGGCTTCACCATCCAGGACGAACGACGTCGACCGAATGCGCAGCGCCGCCTCGGTGATCAGCGGGTAGCGGTCGCTCCAGTCGAAGCCATTCCGAGTGAAAAGTCGAACCCGCTTACCCTCGCGATGAACGATCAGCAGATAGCCATCGTGCTTGATCTCATGGAGCCAACTTTTGGAAGAGGGGACCTTAGTGGCACGGGTCGGGATGCAGGGTTCGAACGACGAGCTTCGCATCATTTCTCAGTATGGCTTGAGGTGGATTTCGCCCGGGCCGCCCTGGCTCGGACGATACACAGGCGATTTCTAATTGCAGAGACCGATCGTCTCATAGCCACGGATACCGAAAGTGCAGACCTGCCGCTGTCTCGTAATTCAAGCAGCCGGCGATCATCTTCCTTCGTCCAAGGCCTGTTATTATCTCCAACCATCGCAAGCTCTAAGGCGTTTTGACGTTAACAGGCTGAGGCCCGGTTGCCGCCTTTGAGGGACGGGCCCGCCAGTCTGCCGTTACGAGGATGCCTTGCTCGGACTCTTCAGCGATCTTGTGCAGCAACCGCGCTTTGTCCTGGTCGGGTTCGATGAGCGCTAAGCGACGGTATTTTACGGCCTTTGGATTACTCATAGGCAATTCCTTACGCAACAAGACAACGCTCGGAAGATAGGAAGCGCGCCGACAAAATGGAGCCCTTTTAGGTGAGGAAACTGAACCATTTCCGGCCAGGGCCGTCTTATATGGACGGAGGTTTGCCATGGATCAGCTCGAGGACCCCCGCGACCTGGAGCGCAAGATTGAACAAGCGAGCCGTATAGCCTCTCGGGTAACAGACCAGACGACCTATCAGCGCCTTACCGCTTGGGTCGATGAACTAAGACAGAATCTGCAAAAACACCTTGCCGCTAGGCGATCTAAGGAAGAGATCAGAGCGCGCGCTCACGAACTATGGGAGCAGCACGGCCGCCCGGTTGGCCGGGACGAGGAGTTCTGGCTGCAGGCGGAGTCGGAGCTCGGGAAATCTCGAGACGAGTAGAATCTGGGTGCGCTTACGCTCTGACCGGGCCGATTGCGCGCAAGAGGAGGTCGCGATGTCAGTTCCCAAAAAGCCTCTGAAGTCCGGGGATTTTCCGGTGAATGCCGACGGTAAAAAGATCAAGAAGCAAGACGGCGTTCCGATTGCAGACACCGATGATCCGGCTGTAGCTGACGACATTGCCGAACGTCTTAACGACGACGAAGCCAGGCGCGAAGAAGATAAGTGGTCGGCGTGATATAAGACTCCGGTTCACGGGCTTTTACGGAACAGGCCCCAACCGAGGCGGCCTTACTTCGGGCGCGGAGAATGCGGCTGCCTTGGCGGAACGGCAATCCAGGGTACGGACGGCGCGTTGGCTCCGACAATCTCGACGGTTCCGGCGGTCTGTTCAGCCTCAGAACCAAGAGGCGAGATACGCATAGCGCCGCCTATGTGCGGGCGGTGGGCTAGAACGTGGCGCTACGCATCGACCTTTAGCGATTCTGGGATGGATCTCACCCGAGCCCGGACAATACACAGACGACCTCTAATCGCAGAGGCGGAGCGTCTCATGGCCACCGCTATCGAAAGATACGATCTCCCGCTGTTTCGCAATTCAAGCAGCCGGCGATCGTCTTGCTCCGTCCAAGGCCTATTCCTACTTCCAACCATCGCAAGTTTCACGGCGTCAGGGTGAGAGTGATGGAGCAATCGGCACCTTGCAGAGATCGTTTCCATCATCGTCCACTACGACCAGGCAACGAGGCGTTTCGCCGACCTCAGCGGCCATCGCATCCGCAATTTGGTGCGCTTTGGCGATTGCATCCTCGTTATCTCTACAATGAAGGCCACGCGGGTCTGGAATCCGCTGTCCATTCGCTAATTCAAAATGATAGTGCGGCATTGATGGGAAATGCGGATGCTGGGTTTTCGTTCCCCAAGGCGGGCCCAATCGATCAACGCGGATTTCGGTCCAGACGTTCGTGCCTCCCATCACACGCTATCGGCGACCCGGATTTGGCAGGTGAGGTAGACTCTTCACTGATCCAGTGTGCCGCTCGGCCCACCCGATACGGGCGAAGGATCTCGCCACACCCGAGGCAACGTACTGCCTATTTCGGAAGAAACGAGTCTCCGCGCGTCTGGCAACGCCGCACAACTGAGTTCCTGCGTTCACAAGTGAACAAACGCTTGCGAAACTCTGAGGTCCATATTGGGCGCCGCGTTAAGTCTTGACGGCTCCAGTTGCTTCCCCGCGCTGAGGCCGTTTTTTAACAAGCACGTCAGCCAGTTCAATCGCGGCCATATAGGAAGCTAGTTTTCCTCGCGCGCGCGATTGCCCGCCTGCGTTACGATTAGCGCGGGGAATCCGCCAGAAACGAAGTCGCTTACGCGTGATACACCTCCTCACACTGACGGGAGGCTGGTCCGAATTTACTAAAATTTTCGGAATCAGTTGAAGCCGAACTTCCCGACGTAAAGCCGGGCGTAAGACCTCATGTGGGCTGGGTATCAAGCTGCCGGCTGGGCCACCGATCGCTTCCATCCCTCGTCCGGATCACCGGCATCGCGTTCGGATGGATCGGTGCGACAGCGTGCTGGCACGGTCGGAGCTATTAACCCGAACCGAAACATTTCGCAATCAGCCGCGGCGTCAGCGCCGCAAACGCAGAAATTAGTTCTGAGTCATAATCATAATGACTCCGATGAAAAACAAAAATTAAGAGGGGAAAACGACGGGGAGGATGGGAATGGAAACTGTACGCCGCCTCCGGGCGATGGCGTCTTTGTGTCGGCAGAGTGCTGCATATCATCCTGAAAATAGCTGGCAGCTGCTTGCCGAGGCAGAGTATTGGGAGCATCTGGCAAGTGCCACGGTCGTTGAGCACTTCCAAGATTGCACTAGCTTGAATGACCAGGCGCACCGACAATCAACCGTAAACGCGACGAGGCCGGACGCAAGGCTTTTGCCGGTCGCCTGAGCACTCTCATGCTAGCGGCTAACTTCGCGTGCGGATGCGCGGTTGCTCTGGCGAGGAGACGAAGAGGGCCGCCTGTCCTTCCTTAATACCGATGGGCGTTGGCATCATCCGAGCAACCGAACGGCATGCAACGTCGATCTCGCTGCTTGCACTGACGATGTTATTGAGTGCGGCGCCGGTCGGTAAATGTCCGTTCGTCGAAGCAAAGCGGAAGTGGCGTTGCGGGGCTGTCGAGGCAGCTTTTGACCCGGAACGGACCTCGTGTCGCGACGACAAAGCCCAATTGCATGATTGTTCCAGATTGGTCGTCAGAGTACTATGGCCGGGTGGGGCGCTTTTTGCTTTCGTGGGAGGCGATGATGAAGGTTACGGGCTTCAACCACCTGTCGATAGGCACCAAGAATCTCGCGGAGTCGGTGAAATTCTACGAGACCGTATTGGGCATGCAGACCATCCCCACCTACAATTTTGGCTTCAAAACAAAATATCTCCGCTGCGGCGATCTGCAATTGCACGTCTTCGAGCTGGAAGATCAGGTTCCGCTCTACCAGCACTTTGCGGTAGATGTAGACGATTTCCATGCTGCCTACGATGCCGCGAAGGCGATTGGCGCGCTCGACTCGACGGCGTTTCGCAATCCGGTGAACGAACTTCCGGATGGCTGCGTCCAGATGTATTTGCGGGACCCAGCGGGAAATCTGATCGAGATCGACTGGCCTGACGTTGAGACGCTCGATCGTTCGCGAATTCCCGAGATGAAGCTATTGACCGAATTCGCCGCACAAAACGAGGAGGGGCTCGCTGCCTCCCTGTACCTCGATCGGCCGCATCTGAAGACCGCACAACGGGCAAGATAGCGAACGCAAGCATGTCCCGGGTCGGATCGATGCTTCGGCCTGTCCGAGCGATCTGGTCTGGAAAGGACGTCAATTCTGATCGCATCCTCGTTCATTGCACTTTTGAGACATACCGACCGTCCGTGACGGTGTCCGCTTCAGGAGGAAAACCGGAAGCATCGACAGAGGGCCAAACCGACGCGATTGACCCGGAACGGACATTCGACCCTTTGGACATTGCGCAAAAGAGCCTACGCTCTCGAGAACATCTGGGGCAATCGGCAGTGAAACGACGCGAGTTCATTATTCTGGCTGGCGGGATGATGGCGACGGGGCCGTTGGAAGCGCGCGCACAGCAACCCGCAGGACGGGTCTACCGGGTGGGGTATCTCTCGTATAATTCCCGAGACCAGCAACTCTCTCACATTCGGGCGTTCGAAGATGGATTAAGGAGCCTCGGCTATCGGGTTGGCGAGAATGTCGCCATCGAGTACCGCTTCACCAACGCAGAGATAGAACGGCTGCCCGCGTTGGCTGGTGATTGGTTGGGCTCGGCGTGGACGTGATCGTGTCTGGAGCCAATCCGAACACCGTTGCGGCGATGAAGTCGACCACGACCATCCCGATTGTGATGGCCAACAGCGCCGATCCAGTCAGCGCCGGGCTTGTCGCCAGTCTGGCGCGGCCGGGTGGGAACGTCACTGGGTTCGCGCAGGACCCTGGCGACGAGATTTTCGGCAAGCGACTTGAGCTGCTGAAGGAGGCTCTACCGAACCTTTCGCGTGTCGGCGTTTTGGGAAATCCGGACTTTGCGCCCAATCGAAACCGGTTGACCTCGATGAAGGAGGCTGCCCGGCCGTTGGGGCTGACGCTAGTTCCGGTTGACGCCCGCGGATTGGATGCAGTCGAAGGGGCTTTTGCGACAATGGTGAAAGAGCGCGCACAGGCGGTCGTCGTGTTGGGCGACGCTGTGCTGTTCGATTATCGCGGCCAGATTGTTATGGCGGCTCTCAGAAATCAACTGCCAGCTATCTCGGGTGCCAAACAATTCGCGGAGGCGGGTTTACTACTGCATTACGGCGTTGACTTTCGAGATCAGTTTCGCAGGACCGCATTTTTTGTTGATAAGATTCTCAAGGGTACAAAGCCGGGTGATCTGCCGGTCGAGCAGCCGACCAAGTTCGAGCTGGTGGTGAACCTTAAGACCGCCAAGGCGCTCGGCGTCGTGGTGCCGCCATCGCTGCTAGTGCGCGCCGACGAAGTGATCGAGTAGGATCGTCGACTTCAGGTTTTGGCACACTTTTCGGACGTAGAAGAACTGCCTGACAATGCCCGTTATTGAGGGCAAAGCCGACCTCCGGGTCGAGCATCCGGACTTCTCAGTTTGACCCAAAGCGGACATGCGCCATCGCGCCGCGCTTGCGGCACAACATTCGCGCCCGCCGGACCCTCGAGACCTGATACTCTGCTCGCCGTCGCCCTCAAGCTGTCATGGGGATCGAATGAAGCGGCGGGAGTTCATAGCGGCGGTTGCGGCGCTGCTCGTTTCGCCAAGGCGTTCGTGGGCGCAGGGGACGCCTCGCCGGGTCGGCACGCTTGGCAACGTCCAAAATTTGCCGATCAAAAAAGTGTTCGACGAGAGCCTGCGCGGTCACGGCTGGATCGAGGGCAAGAACCTAATCATAGACTCCCGATATTTCGAGGGCCATGCCGAGCGCATACCGGCTCTAGCGGCCGAACTCGTCGCCCTCAAGCCCGATCTGCTTATCGCCACCAACACGCAAACAGCTGTAGCCCTGAAATCGGCAACCGCCAGCATTCCGATTTTATTCGTAGCTGTGGCCGATCCCGTGCGGCTTGGCCTCGTCCAAAGCCTGTCGCATCCCGGCGGCAACATGACGGGTCTATCACTCTTCGCGCCCGGAAATTTCTCCGGCAAAGCGATACAAGCCCTGCTGGAAATGGTTCCTACCGCCTCGAAGATTGCGAACTTGGTCAATCCGGGCAATCCATTTCACATGCTCACCGTCGCCGAGGAGTTGCCCCAAATTGCCCGGAACCTAGGCGTTGCTCTGCCGGTATTTGAGGCGACCACGGCCGAGGAAATCGACGTCGCATTTGCCGCGGCCGCAGCCCAGCAGGCCGATGCAATAAATGTTTTTGGCGATACTTTGACCGTTAACAACGCCCCACGAATTATCGCCCTGGCGGCGAAGCATCGCCTGCCCGCGAGCTATCTCTACCGACAATTCGTCACCAATGGCGGATTGATTTCATACGGCCCCAGTATCGCCGATTTGTATCTTCGTGCAGGCGGCTACGTCGACAAGATTCTCAAAGGCGCCAAGCCTTCCGATCTGCCGGTCGAGCAGCCGACCAAATTCGAGCTGGTGATCAATATGAAAGCCGCCAAAGCGCTCGGCCTCACCGTGCCGACCTCGATCCTCGTCCGCGCCGATGAAGTGATCGAATGATGGCGGCTTTTGGAACCTTTTGAGACATGCTCGCCTATCCTGAGAATGTCCGTTCACCGGGGTAGACCGGAATCGCCGTGGTCCGGTCAAACCGACGCGAATGATGTGGTGGACGACGCCCGCTCCCGGCATCGGATGTGCCAAAGGGG
>NZ_JAFCLS010000109.1 GCF_018131075.1 Bradyrhizobium sp. JYMT SZCCT0428
GCTACTCGGAGACGAGCACGCTCAAATGCTGTTCACCGATCCACCCTGGAACGTGCCGATCAAAGGACATGTCTCTGGTCTGGGCGCCGTCAAGCACGCTGAGTTCGCGATGGCGTCCGGCGAAATGTCATCGGTAGAATTCGAAAGCTTTCTTGCGACCGCCCTCGGTCATGCCGCGCGACATGCCGTCGACGGCTCGATCCATTTCGTCGTTATCGATTGGCGCCACGTCAAAGACCTGCTCGGCGCCACCGCCGAAACCTACACCGAAATGAAGAATTTGTGCATCTGGAACAAGTCCAACGCGGGCATGGGATCGTTTTACAGGTCCAAGCACGAGTTGGTTTTCGTGTTCAAGAAAGGAAAGGCCCCCCACATCAATAACATCGAGCTTGGTCGCTTCGGCCGGTACCGAAGCAACGTTTGGGATTATCCCGGGCAGAACACGCTCAACAACAGCGCAAAGGGAAAGCTGTCGCTGCATCCGACCTGCAAACCTGTCGCCTTGGTCGCGGACACGATGCGGGATTGTTCCAAGATGAACGGTATCGTCCTTGATCCATTTGGCGGCGCTGGCACCACTTTAATTGCTGCTGAGAGAACGGGACGGCGAGCAAGATTAATCGAAATCGAGCCCCGCTTTGTCGATTGCACGGTTCGGCGGTGGCAGCAGCTGACGGGTCGAATCGCCGTTCATGCCGAGACCGGCGTGCCGTTCGGAACGACAGAAGCTTCTGAAGCAGATATTGGCAGCGGCCAGCGCGTCACCCTTCCAATTATGGGGGCAGATCATGGCCGCTGATCATTCTGATGACAATGAGGATGACAAGGTGGGGTACTGCAAGCCGCCGTCGCGCAGCCAGTGGAAGCCGGGCCAATGCGGGAATCCTCGTGGCCGCCCCAAGGGTGCACTCAATTATAGGACTGAAGTCAAGTTGATGCTGGCAGCCCCAGTCGTCGTCAATGATAACGGAAAGCGTAAGAGGATGACGACGGTACGGGCATCACTGTGGCGCGTTCGAGAAATGGCGTTGAAGGGTAACATTCGTTGTTTGGAAAAGGTTATCGAATGCGCTGCTGAAATCGACGGTGTCCTGGCTACCGAGCCGCTCGGCGACGTCTCCAAAGACGATCAGGCCATTCTCGACGCGTACCGGGAAGAAATTCGAGCCGAGAGAACCAAGGACGACCCCGGGTCGCGCAACGATGACGGTGAGGATCCGAAATGAAAGCGCCGCTTTCTGCGCTACTCCGGACCGACTTGCGTTACTTCGTCTGGAAAGCCTTCAGCACCGTCCTGCCAGGCACCACGTATCTGCCGAACTGGCACATCGATGCCATCGTTTATGAGTTAACGCGAATCCATTCCGGCGAAAGCCGACGGCTCCTGATTAACCAGCCGCCGCGCTCGCTGAAATCAATCTGCGTCTCGATCGCTTACGTTGCATGGCTTTTGGGACGCGATCCTACCCAGCGCATTATCGTCGTAAGCTACTCTAACGATTTTGCCAGCGAGCTTCATCGCCAGTTTCGGATGGTGATTGACGCTCCTTGGTACCAAACGCTGTTCCCAGGCATGCGCCCGGCAAAGGACAGTGGCACGGAACTAGTCACGACAGCTGGCGGCAGCCGCTATGCCACCTCGATTGGTGGTACTCTTACAGGTCGCGGCGCCGACCTCATCATCATCGATGATCCGCTTAAGGCCGAAGACGCCATGTCGGAACCAGCGAGAAGACGCGTCATCGACTGGTTCGGCGGCAGCCTGGTCTCGCGCCTGAACGACAAGGAGAAGGGTCCGATCGTGGTGGTGATGCAACGCTTGCACGAAGACGACTTGGCCGGCCATCTGATCCGCCAGGACGGGTGGCATCATCTCGACCTGCCCGCGATTGCCATTGAAGAAACTGAAATTGTCGTCGGCCACGGCAAACATTTTACCCGCAAAGTCGGTGATGCACTTCATGCGAAAAGGGAAAATCGAGAAATCCTCGATCGGATTAAGGCGGAGATCGGCAGCCTGATGTTCTCCGCCCAGTATCAGCAGCGACCCATCCCTCTCGAAGGCAATCTGATCAAGCGCGAGTGGTTTCGCCAGTACGATGTCCGGCCTCAGAAAGGCCCCGGCGATCGCATCATACAGAGCTGGGACACCGCCACCATGATAGGTCAGGCCAATGACTATTCTGTTTGCACCACTTGGCAGAAAGTCAAAAAAGATTATTACCTAATCGACGTCTATCGAGCGCGGCTGCAATATCCAGATCTTAGGCGCATGGTCGCACGCCTGGCCACCCGACACGCCGTCGAAACTGTCCTGATTGAAGATGCAGGACCTGGCATGCTGCTGCTGCAAGACCTGCAGCGCGATACGCCGAACGGAATGAACCGTCCCATCGGGATTAAGCCTGATGGAAGCAAAGCCGATCGCATGGCGGCGCAATCAGCCAAGATTGAAGCCGGACATGTTTATCTGCCGCAGGAAGCTGAATGGCTCGATAACTTTTTGCTTGAGATCCTCGGATTTCCGCAGGCACGGCACGACGATCAGGTTGATAGCGCGTCGCAGTTTTTGAAGTGGGCGTCCACGCAAGCATTATATGACGATATCGACCTTGGGGGTATGATCTCGGTTGGTGGCCGCGACGCCTATTACCCTTATGGTCCTACTCGCAATTGGTGACTCGCAAAATTGAACCCGATCAAAGAAGTCAGGACCAACTTCGGCGAAGGTCGCTGCAATATCGGTGCTCCTAGTCGTCCGGACCCAGACGGAATCATCCGTCACGATAGTTCCGCATTCACGTAAACGACGTTATTTTGTATGAGGGCATCACCTTGGCCAGACCACCGATAGGCAGTGAAAAATCCTTTCCGGCGACGCTGTGTCGAGCAGGCTGCGGAGCTGCTTGAGATGATCGGCTTTCCGTAGCTAATAGTGGCCGAAAAGAACCGGATTTTTTCCGGTCAGTTTCGGACGTCCAGATGGACTGAAGTGAAGTCCGCCCTGCCTCAGAAAGCAGATATCGCTGACGTTGCTCACCAAGTCCGTTTCGTGCCAGAAGGCGACTTCACCGCGGCTTAATATTCGCGCGGCGGATGACGTCCTTCCAAAGCTGAAGTTCAGCTCCGATCAGCTGGGCGAATTCGTCGGGCGTGCTTGCTACGGGGTTATAGCCCAGTGTCATCAGTCGAGCCTTAGTCTCCGCCTCGTTGATAACGGCGACAATCTCGCGGTGAAGCAATGTGATGATTTTTTCGGGCGTGCCGGTGGGAACGAGCACCCCCACCCAGCTGTCACCTACAATATCGGGAAACCCTGCCTCAGACATCGTCGGTACCTCAGGCAAAGCTCCAGCGCGAGCTGGGCCGGTCACCGCTAGAGCCCGTAATCGGCCCTCATTGACTTGGGGGTAAACGGCCGCGAGCGAAATAAACCCGATCGGCGTATGGCCCGCGACGACCGATGCCGTGGCTGGAGCTGCGCCACCAAAGGGAACGTTTACGAGGTCGAGATTAAGAACCAACCTGAATTGCTCGCCTACTAAGTGCCCTTGGGTCCCCATCCCTCCATGCGCGAAGTTTAGGTTGCCTGTATTCGCCCGGATGTGATCGATCAATTCTCCAACCGTATGCGTGGGAATGGATGGATTGACGACGAGCACCGTAGGAGTTGTGGCGGCGAGCGTTACCGGTGCGAAATCTCGCTTCGGATCGAAGCCAGGGTTGGCAAATAGACTCGGGCTGATCACAAAAGACCCGAACACAAACAATATGGTACTGCCGTCTGGCGCTGCCCTTGCTGCCCGAGCCGTTCCCAGGTTGCCCGAGGCACCTGCGATGTTCTGAACATAGAACTGCTGCCCAAGGCGCTCGCTGAGTTTCCAAGAGATTTGTCGCGCCAGGATGTCCGCCCCGCCGCCTGGTGCAAACGGCACGATGACGTGAACGGGGCGCAAAGGATAACCCGGCTCCGCCAGCGAACCTTGTGTTGACACCAAAGTAACAAGCGCCGCCGTGCCGGCCTCCAGCAGGCTACGGCGCTTGATACCGCCTCTGTCGATCGAAGACATGAACGCAGCATTGCACAGGCGCCCCCCGTCCGCGAGCAGGAGTTTCGCATCACTCTTTCAACACAGCAGGAATCTGCCACGGTCCATCGTTTCGCGAAATTTACCTGACAGCCAGCCTAGCCTAGCTTCCTTTCGCACCAGAAAACTTCACCGCCCTGGCCCATCTTTCGGTCTCGTCGGCAATCAACCGCGCAAAGTCGGCGGGAGAACCCGAAACCGGCGTTTCACCCAGTTCGGCCATGTGAGCCTTAACGCCAGGATCGCCTAGAGCGGCATTGATCTCCGCGTTGAGCTTTTCGATGATCGTCGGAGGTGTCCCCTTCGGGGCACCAATCCCATACCACGTGGTTGGTTCGTAGCCCGGCACAAATTCGCTGACCGTCGGAACGTCCGGGAGTGCCTCTGACCGGGTCGCGGAAGTCACGGCGAGAGCCCGAAGTTGACCGGACCTGACATACGTAATCGCACCGGCCATGGAGCCGAAATAAACCTGGACCTGTCCGCCGATCAGATCCGTCAGCGCAGGTGGCGCACCGCGATAGGGCACGTGAAGCATCTTAATCCCTGCCAAGGCGTTGAATAGCTCGCCCGCGAGATGTTGCGGGCTTCCGACGCCCGCCGATGCCATGTTGACCTGATCAGGCCTTGCCTTCGCGAGTGCTATGAATTCCGCGACTGTCTTTGCGGGATACGAAGGATTGACCAGCATCACGAGAGGCCCACGCGTGATGCTTCCGACCGGCGCAATGTCGCGGATGAAGTTGTAATTTAGCTTGTCGTAAAGCGTGGCGTTGATTGCGTTGCTCGCGCTGACGAGGAGCAGCGTGTGGCCGTCCGGCGGGGCGTTTACGACCGTCTCGGTCGCGAGATTGCTGGCCGCGCCGGGGCGGTTCTCGACGATGAATGGTTGGCCGAGCCGCTCGGAAAGCCGTCGTCCGATCAGCCGCGCCGCGATGTCCGACGCCCCGCCAGCAGCATAGCCGACGATCACGCGCACTGACCGCGCCGGGTAGGTTTGCGCAGACGCGATGCCGGAGGCGCCCGGCAACACGAAGGCGCCTGCTATCATTTTTAAGAATTGGCGGCGCGGAAGCTTCATGTGCGTCCTCCGACAGTTTCGGTCGCATTGCGCGAGCCGCGCCAGCGACGCTGACGTATGAATAGCAGCATCTTGTTAGTTCAGATATGATGAGGTTTGAATACAATTGATACCTGTTGGGTATGACAATGGAATTTAGAAGTTTGCGCTATTTTGCGGTGACTGCTGAAGAGGGTCACATTACACGGGCTGCCGAACGGCTAAATATGCAGCAGCCGCCACTAAGCCGACAAATCAAGGCGCTCGAGCGGGAATTAGGGGTGCAACTATTCCGGCGCAAGGCGCGCGGCGTTGAACTGACCGATGCTGGGCATACGCTGCTTCAGGCCTCCCGCGACATCCTTCCAAGAGTCCAGCGCGCCATCGAGGCCACGCAACGCACCGCGCAAGGCGAACAGGGTCAGGTCCGTATCGGAGCGGCGCCGACCGCGCCGTTCAATTCTTTTGTACCGCGGGTCATCCGTGCGTTCCGGGAAGCCTTTCCCCGGGTAACGCTGACGATAGAGGAAAGCCTCAGCCACGACCTGTTCCAGCGACTGCGCGACGATCAAATCGACGTCGCCTTCTACCGTAGCCCGCCCGCTGACGGGGCGGGATTAAAGCTCGACTCGTTGTTGACTGAGCCTATGATCATGGCGGTGCCAATTGGCAATCCACTCGCCAAATCCGCCCGCCGTTCCAAACTGTCCCTCCGGGACTTCGCGGACGAGACCTTCATCGTCTATGGGCGCCGTTTAGGACCAGGGCTATACGACGCTACTGTCGGAGCCTGTCATGACGCGGGGTTCAGTCCTCGGCTTGGCCAAGAGGCGCCTCGGATCGTTTCGACATTAAATCTGGTCGCGGCAGGTCTTGGTGTTGCGATGGTGCCCGCTTCACTCCAACATATGAAGGTGGATGGTGTCCGCTATTGCCCGCTAAGTGGGCCAGTTCAGCCGAAAGCTCTTTTGGCCCTCGCATCGCGTCGCGGCGATCCCTCGGCATCTGTGCGGCAATTCCTGAAGCTGGTAGTGCGAATGGCGGCGGCTTCGTCTCGGCCGAGTTTCTAACGGTCCTTGCCCAACGATCCCAACGTCCGGATCGGGTCAAAAACGGTCCGGATGACTCCGAACCACGACTTCCGGTTCACCCTGAATAACGGACATCGTCGGACCACCTTGGTTAGCCCGTTCGTGCCAGAAGCGGAACAAGGTCTCAAACCGCCATGTTTGGGCCACTTCCTCATCGGCCGTCCCTGTGGTTCAAAGCGTTGATCTTTGGTTAGCGTTCGCTCCAAAGTGTCGGAGATTTCCCATGACTGACGGTCAGGTAAATCTCATCGTTCAGCACCTTGCGAGATTGCACTTGGCGCTCCGGGGCAGCGAAGCACATCCACCAAACGCCAAGGACATTGGATTCGATCCTGCCTCTCTAAGAACTGCATTGCTGACCGGGTTGCGTTCCGCGGGTGTCGCGATCCACCACGAGGCGGCCGGGGGAGCGACGAGCCGTCGTGGTCCTAAACGCGAGCCCCACGCCAATTTCTCAGTTGGGTCGAAAGCGCCGTTTTGGCAGTCGGTCGGCCACTTCCGGGTTACCTTGAACAACGGACATCATTGGCCCGGCTGGTCGGGTTCGTCATTGGGGCGGGTTCATTTAGAGCGCCCCTCGTCCTCATTTCCCCGCAAGCACGCTGCTGGCGGTGGTGACGTATTTACGGCCGGCCTCCTGAGCCATGTCTACAGCCTCCAGCAGGGAGCGGCTCTCGCGCACTTTGGCCAATTTGACCAGCATGGGAAGGTTGATGCCCGCGAGCACTTCCACGTTTGGACGGCTCATGCAGGAAATCGCGAGGTTGGAGGGCGTGCCGCCGAACATGTCGGTGAGGATAGCGACACCATCCCCGCTGTCGACACGATTCACCGCTTCGATGATATCGCTTCGACACAAATCGGCGGCGTCTTCGGCCCCAATCGCGACGGCTTCAATTTGCTTTTGCGGACCCATAACATGCTCGAGCGCCGCCCTGAACTCGTCGGCAAGGCGTCCATGGGTCACAAGCACTAGACCAATCATCGGAACTCGGTCCTGAGCGAGTCGAACGGGCGCCTCCGCGACCAGGACGATCGTTTTATTCGGGGTAGAGGGGCAAAAAGCGCCAGACAGAAGCGCCGCACGTAGCGGTATTGCGGCATGCGCTCAACTAACGTTGGCATGTGGTGCCGACGCTTCTAAATCGACGGTGGCCACCAGGTCTTGTGATGACGCGCCAAAAATTTGGGATCTCGCGCCAATGATAAAGCGCTGAAGCATTTATCGATGCATCAAACTGGCGCCTAAAGCGAGTAACAGGGCAGCATGATCTTAGTAAGCTTTGCTTCACAGGCCGACCGCAACTTGCATGCCGTTCATTGAGCAGGCACCCAAGCCGACCTCGAAAAGACCCGCTTTCGACCAGGCAGATGAGCATCGCCACCGGGCATATAATGTTGCCGCGCTTTGGGGCTCCCATTCGGTAAATGCCGATGCGTTGCGGCGCGGGCCGTCAGGCCTTGGCCGTTGCGCCGAAGCGAACCATATGTTGATAATGGTGTTTGCTGCGCCTTTGAATTTTGGAGAACAGGCTATGTCTAGAGTGTTCCGATTAGTTGGCGCAGTCATCATGCTGGGCTCAAGCGTCCTTTCCGTGGCGGAAGCGCGGGCAATCGAACTTACCGGCGCATGGGCGACCCACGCGGATCTATGCGGCCAGGTCTTCACAAAGCAGGATAATAGAGTCGTGTATGCAGAGTTTTCCGAGGTCTTCGGTTCAGGTCTCATCATCGATGGCGACCGGATCAGAGGAAGAACCGGGACCTGCACCATCAAATCAAGGAAGCAGGCGGGCAATAGCCTAGAGCTCTCCGCAGCTTGCGCGTCGAGCGTCATGACCCAAGATCTCCGTTTCAGCCTGAAAATTATCGACGACAACAACTTTTCCCGGTCATTTCCTGAGATTGCGGGGATGAGCCTGAACTACACGAGATGCGAGCTCTAAGCGAACGACTGTAGCCTACTCTGGAGAGCGAGTGCATTTCTGTTGATGGCACAAATCGGCGGTCAAAGGGTGGGCAAGCATGTCCGCTCTGCCCCGTATTAGAGTAGCCTTCGTGCGGCGCAAGGAAAGCGTTCCAAGGCGGACTTCGAGTAGGACCTGGCGGCAAACGATCTGTAGCGATCGACCCACAACGGACATCGGCAGACTGCCATGCTGGCAGTGGCGAAGCCGCTCCAGCCCCTGCCATGGGTCGAGATGCGCGACCAGGATGCAATGTCCAGAGCGCGGAGGATCATCATGGGCCACAGCAATTGCTGCTCGTAAGTCCACCTCAATGACGGAAGCGTAAGTCGATAATGAACCCCATCGCCGTGACCCGGCAGCTGCTTTGCGCTGCGCTCCATCCGGGCTACGCTCTTGCTTGTCAACGCGCCGCGCCAGCGCAACGGATGTCGAAGCGGACACCCCGCCGGAAAGTGACCAGGCCCATGACGCCCAACCTCGGACTTTCGTCCTCGACGCTCCGCGCCGACGCCATCGCCGGGCTCACGGCCGCTGCCGTGGTTCTGCCGAAGGCCATGGCTTATGCGACGGTTGCCGGGCTGTCCGTCAGCGTCGGGCTCTACACCGCGTTCGTTCCCTTGATCGTCTACGCGCTCATCGGGACGTCGCGCGTGCTGAGCGTCAGCTCGACGACGACGCTGGCGATCCTCACCGGTGCACAGCTCGGATTGGCGGTCCCCGACGGCGATCCCGTCAAGCTCACGGTCGCAGCCGCAACGCTGACCGCGCTGACCGGCGTGCTGCTGATCGGTGCCTCGGTCCTCCGGCTCGGATTTCTTGCGAACTTCATATCGACGCCCGTGCTCACCGGCTTCAAGGCTGGCATCGGGCTGGTCATCGTGCTCGACCAGGTGCCGAAGCTGATCGGCATTCACGTTACCAAGCGGGGCTTCTTCCATGACATCGCCAGCCTGGCGCAGCACGTGCCGGAGGCGTCGCTGATCACGGTCGCGGTTGCCGTCGCAGCGCTGGTCGCCCTGCTGGTGGCCGAACGGCTGAAGCCGCATTCGTCCGCCCCGCTGTTCGTGGTGGCGGCCGGGATTGCAGCTTCGTGGTTCTTCAGCCTGCCTGCGTCGGAGGTCGCAACCGTCGGCACCATTCCGCAAGCGCTGCCCGCTTTGACGCTGCCGAGCTTCGCCCTGGTGGGACAGCTGCTGCCCGGGGCGCTTGGCATCGCCCTGATGAGCTTTACCGAAACGATCGCCGCCGGCCGGGCTTTTGCAGCGCCGGCCGACCCCCCGATCACCGCCAATCGGGAGCTGGTGGCGACCGGCGCCGCGAACCTGGGTGGCGCCTTGTTCGGCGCGATGCCGGCCGGCGGCGGCACCTCGCAATCCGCCGTGGTTCGCGCGGTCGGCGGGCGAACGCAGACCGCCTCGCTGATCACCGCCGCAGCGGCAGCCGCGACCATGCTGGTGTTTGCGCCGTTTCTCGGGCAGCTGCCGCAGGCGGTGCTGGCAGCCGTTGTCATCGTGTACTCGGTAGGCCTGATCAGTCCCGCCGAGTTCATCGCGATTCGCAAGATCCGGACGCTAGAATTCACCTGGGCGATCGCCGCGTTTGCCGGCGTCCTTATCTTCGGGACGCTGCAGGGCATCATGGTGGCGATCGTGCTGTCGCTGATCGGACTGTCCAGCCAGGTGGTCAATTCGAAAGTCTATGTGATCGGCCGCAAGCGGGGGGCCGACGTGCTGCGGCCGCTTTCGCCGGAAAATCCCGACGACGAAACCTTCGAGGGGCTGCTGATCCTGCGACCCGAGGGCCGGCTGTTCTTTGCCAATGCACAGCAGGTGGGCGACCAGATCCGCGCACTCATTGCCGAGCAACGCCCCAGCGTGGTGACGCTGGACCTGAGCCGCGTTCCCGACATCGAATACTCGGCCTTACAAATGCTGGTGGACGGGGAGCGACGCTTCACCGCGGACGGGGTCACGGTCTGGCTGGCGGCGGCGAACCAACGTGCTGGCGTGCATCCGCGCCTCGCCGCTGGCGAAGCTGGGCCGGGAGCGGCTGCTGTTCAACGCCCGCGAGGTCATCACGAAGTATCAAGATCAGGTTGCGGCTAAAGACACGCCGCAAGGCCTTGAGCGAGGTTAGTCAGTCGCCCGGATGGAGCGGAGCGCAATCCGGGGATTGTGGCGCAAGTGAGCCTATGTCAGCCGCTTTCTAAATGGAGCAACACCTGGTGAGCTTCCAGTGATCCAGCCGACCAAATTTGGGTTGATCGTCACCTGAACATGGCCAAAGCGACCTCGTCGCCAAATCTCAGGAGCGATTCCTCAATTTCACACCCTGTGGGCGCGCCGCAAGCGCGATCAATTGCTCCTGTTGAACTTGGAATCGAATATAGAGCTGTAATTTGCTGCGGTGCGAATGGTCGCTAATGGCAGATTTTGTTGCAAAAGTCGGCTGTTTGCGATGGATAGTTCGGCTACGTCGCCAGGGGCGGCCGGCTTTGATCCGCCG
>NZ_JAFCLS010000011.1:0-90000 GCF_018131075.1 Bradyrhizobium sp. JYMT SZCCT0428
AGATCGCGGGGATCAAGATGGTCGAAGCCTATCGCAGCCAGTATGGCTCCGACTTCATCAACGTGATGCCGACCAATCTGTACGGCCGCGGCGACAATTATCATCCCGAATACAGCCACGTCGTCGCCGCCCTGATCCGGCGCTTCCACGAGGCGAAGGTTTCGGGCGCCAGGAACATCGTGGTCTGGGGCACCGGCACACCGCGGCGGGAATTCCTCTACGTCGATGACCTCGCCGACGCCTGCATCCATTTGATGAAGACCTATTGCAGCGGCGAACTCGTCAACATCGGCCTCGGCGACGACATCACCATCGCCGAATTCGCCCGGCTCGTTGCCGCGACCGTCGGCTATACCGGCGAGATCAGCTATGATACCTCGCGGCCGGACGGCACGCCGCGCAAATTGCTCGACGTCAGCCGCCTCGCCAAGCTCGGCTGGCGCGCCAAGACCCGGCTCGAGGATGGCCTCAAGCTCGCGTATCAGGCTTACCTCAGCGAATCCAAGCAAGCGGCGGAGTAGCCGCATCAACTGTGCTTGTCTCCACGACATGCGGCCCCATCAAGGGAGCCACATGTTCTGGGCAAACTGTACCTCAGCATCCATTACTGCCGATGGTCACGATCTGATTTACTCGATCCAATTGAACTGCGCCTCCGTCCCGTCGTTAGATGACGAACGCGAAATCGGATGACGAGAGCTGAGTCACTCCAACGATTCGAAACGTATCGGTTCCACCCGCATGATGAACGGTCCATTCGTCATCGACATGGGTCAAGTAGGCGCTGGCGTCGTACCCGCTCAGGACCAACTTGTCACGCTCGGCTGTTGAGTTCGTGAAGACATGGAAATCTGCAATTGTGTCATGCCCGCCGCCGATGGAGTATTTGAACGTATCGTTTCCTGCACCGCCAAAAAGCCAGTCATTACCGCCAGCGCCATCGAGAACGTCATTGCCACTGGAACCTACCATTCGGTTCGCTAGCGCGTTGCCGGTTCCAGCGAGCCCCTGCATCAGACTCAGATTTTCGACATTGTCCGCAAGCGCATACGACACCCACGCCTGGACCGTATCAACACCATCTCCGGGCCTTTCAACAATGCTCGTGTTTGCGGACCCGACGACATACGTGTCATCGCCCGACCAGCCGACCAGCGTATCGCCAATGCCACCCGTTTTCAGATTGTCGTTCATGGCCGTTCCATAAACGAATTGCGAGGGCCCCGTCGCGTTCCACCAGGACGTCGGCGTCCCGCTGGTCGGCAGGGCGCCAGGCAATTGAAAATCGTCACTCACAAAATCCGCAACATTCGTGTCGCGAAAGACCAAGGTGTCGTTGGTTGTCAGCTTGAGGTATACGTCAGCTCCTTGCTGGGTCATTCCAAACTGGATGTCTGCAAACGACGCAAACGCGAACCCGCTCAAGCTGACGACGTCGTGCCCGGCTCCGGAACCGGCATCTAAGTCGGTAATGATGTCCGAACCGTCCCCCTTGCTGATTGCAAAGGTGTCGCTGCCGTTCCCGCCCGTCAGCACGTCGTTTCCCAGTCCGCCGGTGATCACGTTAGCAGCATCATTTCCGGTTATGATATTGGCCTGCCAGTTACCGGTCGCGTTGATCGCAGCAGAGTCGGTGAGCGTGAGGTTCTCAACGTAATCTGACAGCGCATAGGTCGCGGACGATTTGACCGTGTCGACGCCTCCACCGACACTCTCTGAAACCTTGGCGTTCAGATCCATGACAATATAGGTATCATCCCCCATTCCGCCGGTCATGGTATCAGCGCCCCCGGCTCCGTCGATCAGGTCATTGCCGGAGGTGCCAATCAGAGTATCTGCACCCGACGTTCCAACAAGGGTGTTGGTCGCAGCATCACTTACCCGAAGTGAATAGTTGGCAAGGGTATACTCCGACAACTGGTATGCCTTGATCGCGTCGATGGACATCGTCGCTGTCGATCCCGCGGCGGCTGTTCCGGCCCAACCGCCCATGGCCAGATTGGCGATCATGTACATTGACGTATTCATGTCGGACGGTGTCGGCGCCCGGCCTATTTCCGTGCCGTCCACGAAGAAGGTCAGCTCGTATGGCGTCCATTCAACGGCGAACGTATGCTGTCCCGCAGTGAGATTGCCGGTGTTCGCCCAGGATCCGGCGCCCGCAGCTGACCCGGTCGAGGAGTGGATCTGCCAGTGAGCCGAGTCAGGATTTTGTCCAAAACCTTCGAGAACATCCAGTTCGGTGCTGTAGTGACCGTTCAGGGGTAAAAGCCAGAATGCCGGCCACGCCCCGGTCGTATCGGGGAGAGTGGCCGTCATTTCAAAATAGCCATAAGTCTGGACAAAGCTGTTCTCGCTCGTGATCATTCCCGTCGAAAACTGAGCGCCACCGACATATGCGAAATCGTCGGAATCAATCGGTCGCGCGGTGATGACGAGTTGACCGTCCTTCAGCGAAAAGGGATCGATTCCAAGCGTAGTTGCCGCCTGCGTTCCAGGCAGGCCCAAAAAGCTGCTGTCAACATAAATGCCCTGTTCACCGGCCAGCAAGTAGCTCGCTGCGCCACTCCAGGCGTAGCTCGTGCGCCAGGTCAAGGTGGGATCTTGACCTGCTGAGATGTAGTTGAAATCATCGTTGAAGGTTTGAACCAAGCCCGACGCCGGCATTGAGATGTTGACATTACTGGCGGTGAACGCCTGCACGCTGGTATTTTCCAGCGTGACTGTCTCGTTGTTGCCGAGTTTAAGAATGACGTCAGTACCGATCTGCGTCATGGCAGCTTGAACGTCGGCAAATGTCTTGAAATTTGTGCCGCTGAGCTGAAGAATGTCGCCGCCTGCGCCGGTAGCGAAATCGATAATGGTATCGGTGCCGCTGCCGGCGGCGATAACGAACGTGTCTTTACCGGCTCCGCCAGTGAGAACGTCGTTGCCAAGTCCACCGTCGAGCCTGTTGTTGCCGGCGTTGCCAGTCAGGATATTGCTGAGATCGTTGCCGGTCGCTGGCCCGGAAGTACTGCCCGTCAAGGTCAAATTTTCAACGCTCGGCGCGTTGACGAGACTGTAACCATCATATCTGGCAGCAAAAATGGTATCGATGCCCTGCCCGGACTGTTCCACGACCTTGGTGTTGTGGTCGTAAACGACATATCTATCGTCTCCCCCACCTCCCGCGAGCGTTACCCCTGTGCCGGTTGCCTGCAAATAGTCGTTTGCCGAACCACTGACCAGCGCGCTGTCCGCCTGAACTGCTGTGAGCGTTGTGTTGGCTGCACCACTTGCTGGAAGCGGATTGTCGAGAACCACATTTGCTGTCACCAACGATGACAATGCGACGTTCTGAAGCGTAAGCTTTTCGGTGCTTGATAGATTAACGACAGTGTCGGATCCCACTTGCTTGGCCACAGCGAGGAAGGTCGCGAACGTCGAAAAACCGTAGTTCTGGACCCGCAGCACGTCGCCGCCAGCGCCAGCCTGAAAGTCGCTGACGGTGTCCGATCCATAACCTTTCGAGACCACGAAAAGGTCGCCGCCGCCGCCCCCGCTCAAGAGATCGTTTGCCGTGCCGCCAAACAGAATGTCGCTTCCGGAAAGCAGGTCGGCTGCTTGCGCGGCCGTTGCATTGCCGACTGCTGTCAGCGTCAAGCTGGCGGTCGAGCTTGCACTCAGCGAGCCGTCGGAAGCGGTGTAGCTGAAGCTGACCGGCCCGCTGTAGTTAGCCGTCGGCGTGTAGTTCCAGGTGCCATTGCCGTTGTCGACGATGCTGCCGCCGCCGCTGGCGACGCTCACCGCGGTGATCGACAGCGACGAGCTGTCGACGTCGGTGACCCCGGCCAGCATGGTTGCAGCATCGAGGGTGTAGGCGGCGCCTTCGGTGCCGTCCACCAGCATCACCGGCGTTGCCACCGGCGCATCGTTGACTGCGGCAAGGGTCAGGCTGGCGGTCGAGCTTGAGCTCAGCAGGCCGTCGGAAGCGGTGTAGTTGAAGCTGACCGGCCCGTTGTAGTTGGCGGCCGGCGTGTAGCTCCAGGTGCCATTGCCGTTGTCGACGATGCTGCCGCCGCCGCTAGCCACGCTCACCGCGGTAATTGACAGCGACGAGCTGTCGACGTCGGTGGCCCCGCCCAGCAGGGTGGCGGCGGTAATGATGTAGCCTGTGTCCTCGGTACCCGCCGTCAGCGTCAATGGGGCTGTCGTCGGTGCATCGTTGACTGCTCCCAGAGTCAGGATGGCGGTCGAGCTCGAGCTCAGCGAGCCGTCGGAAGCGGTGTAGTTGAAGCTGACCGGTCCGTTTTGGTTTGCCGCCGGCGTGTAGCTCCAGGTGCCGTTGCCGTTGTCGACGATACTGCCGCCGCCGCTGGCCACGCTCACCGCGGTGATCGACACCAACGAGCTGTCGACATCGGTGACGCCAGCCAGCAGGGTTGCGGCGGTAATGGTGTAACTGGTGTCCTCAGTGCCCGCCGTCAGCGTCACCGGCTTAGACTCCGGGGCGTCGTTGGCTGCGGCAAGGGTCAGGCTGGCGGTCGAGCTTGCCTTCAGCGCGCCGTCGGAAGCGGTGTAGTTGAAGCTGACCGGTCCGTTGTAGTTAGCAGCCGGTTTATAGGTCCAGGTGCCGTTGCCGTTGCTGACGATGCTGCCGCCGCCGCTGGCCACGCTCACCGCGGTGATCGACAGCCACGTATTGTCGACATCGGTGACGCCGCCCAGCAGGATTGCGGCGGTAATGGTGTAGCTGGTGTTCTCGGCGCCCGCCGTCAGCGTCACCGGCGTTGCCACCGGCCCATCGTTGACCGCCTTCAGGGTCAGGCTGGCGGTCGAGCTCGAGCTCAGCGAGCCGTCGGAAGCAGTGTAGTTGAACTTGACCGGCCCGTTGTAGTTGGCGGCCGGCGTGTAGCTCCAGGTGCCATTGCCGTTGTCGACGATGCTGCCACCGCCGCTGGCGACGCTCACCGCGGTGATCGACAGCGACGAGCTGTCGACGTCGGTGACGCCAGCCAGCAGGGTTGCGGCGGTAATGGTGTAGCTGGTGTCCTCGGTGCCCGCCGTCAGGGTCACCGGCTTCGACACTGGCGCGTCATTGACTGCGGCAAGGGTCAGGCTGGCGGTCGAGCTTGCCTTCAGCAAGCCATCGGAAGCGGTGTAGTTGAAGCTTACCGGTCCATTGTAGTTAGCAGCCGGTTTATAGGTCCAGGTGCCGTTGCCGTTGTTGACGATGCTGCCGCCGCCGCTGGCCACGCTCACCGCGGTAATCGACAGCCACGTATTGTCGACATCGGTGACGCCGCCCAGCAGGGTTGCGGCGGTAATGGTGTAGCTGGTGTCCTCGGTGCCCGCCGTCAGCGTCACCGGCGTTGCCACCGGCCCATCGTTGACCGCCTTCAGGGTCACGCTGGCGGTCGAGCTCGAGCTCAGCGAGCCGTCGGAAGCGGTGTAGCTGAACTTGACCGGTCCGTTGTAGTTTGCCGCCGGCGTGTAGCTCCAGGTGCCATTGCCGTTGTCGACGATGCTGCCGCCGCCGCTGGTCACACTCACCGCGGTGATCGACACCGACGAGCTGTCGACATCGGTAACCCCGGCCAGCAGGGTTGCGGCGGTAATGGTGTAGCTGGTGTCCTCGGTGCCCGCCGTCAGGGTCACCGGCTTTGCCACCGGCGCGTCGTTGACTGCGGCAAGGGTCAGGCTGGCGGTTGAGCTTGCCTTCAGCAAACCGTCCGAAGCGGTGTAATTGAAGCTGACCGGTCCATTGTAGTTAGCAGCCGGTTTATAGGTCCAGGTGCCATTGCCGTTGTTGACGATGCTGCCGCCGCCGCTGGCCACGCTCACCGCGGTGATCGACAGCGACAACGAATTGTCGACATCGGTGACCCCGCCCATCAGGGTTGCGGCGGTAATGGTGTAGCCCGTGTCCTCGATGCCCGCCGTCAGCGTCACCGGCTTTGCCACCGGCGCATCGTTGACCGCCTTCAAGGTCAAACTGGCGGTCGAGCTCGAGCTCAGCGAGCCGTCGGAAGCGGTGTAGTTGAACTTGACTGGTCCGTTGTAATTTGCCGCCGGCGTGTAGCTCCAGGTGCCATTGCCATTGTCAACGATGCTGCCACCGCCACTGGCCACACTCACCGCGGCGATCGACACCGACGAGCTATCGACGTCGGTGACACCGGCCAGCAGGGTTGCGGCGGTAATGGTGTAGCTGGTGTCCTCAGTGCCCCCGATCAGCGTCACCGGCTTCGTGACCGGCGCGTCATTGACTGCGGCAAGGGTCAGGCTGGCGGTTGAGCTTGCCTTCAGCGAGCCGTCGGAAGCGGTGTAGTTGAAACTGACTGGTCCGTTGTAGTTAGCAGCCGGTTTATAGGTCCAGGTGCCGTTACCGTTGCTGACGATGGTGCCGCCGCCGCTGGCCACGCTCACCGCGGTGATCGACAGCGACGAGCTGTCGACATCGGTGACGCCGGCCAGCAGGGTTGCGGCGGTAATGGTGTAACTGGTGTCCTCGGCGCCCGCCGTCAGCGTTACCGGCTTTGCCACCGGCGCAGCATAATTCGGTGTCGTAACGTTCGTCAGCATGATTGATGGCCCTCTCCCGGGACAACCAACCAAAAAGGGAGCAACGAGCACTTAGTGAATTGCCGACAATTGAAAGTATCGCCTGTGGGTTGTTCGGCTCGCTTAACAGCTGCCTAAAAACAGCTTTGCGCTCTTGATGGAGTCTCCGTAAGATTACGGACGCAAGCGTTGCGGATGTTCACCTGCACCCCGCAGAAGTCACTCACGACGCAGTCTGACTCATCTGTGCCATAGACCAGATGCGACCGGAACTTTCCATTGAGGGCACCAATGGACAGCGTCGCGATCACGAGTCCCCGGGTTTATACGGGCATCGCCGCTGCAACATTCGCAATTCATCGTTCGGTCGATCACCACTCGATTCAACGCGAGATGCTCGGCGCACTCGCACTGGCGATCTGCTTCACTCGAAATGCCGACACACGCCAGGCTAACGTCCGATCGCGCAAATCTTAATACGCCAACACTGCTTCTCGTCGGCGCACACGCGCCGACTCTCGCCTTGCCTCGACCCAATCAATATGAGCGATCGCGCTCCCAACGGAGCGCGCTGCCGATTATTGCATCGAGGTTGTCGAACTCCGGATTCCATCCCAACTCCGACCTTGCCAAGGCAGAGTCTGCGACGATTGCAGCGGGATCTCCGGGACGCCGGTTCGAAAATCGGATGTCAAGCTTCTCCCCGTTGACCCGCTCAACGGCGTTCAACATCTCAAGTACCGAGTAACCACGACTGTAGCCGCAATTCGCCGTCAGGTTGTCCCCGCCACTTCTGAGCCGGGCCAATGCAAGCCGGTGTGCGACGGCCAGATCCTGAACGTGAATATAGTCCCGGATGCAGGTACCATCAGCTGTAGGATAATCGGTGCCGAACACCTCGACGAACTTCCGCTTGCCCAGCGCGGCTTCGCTTGCAATCTTGATCAAATGGGTGGCGCCTTTAGTTGCCTGCCCGGCCCTTCCGCGCGGATCTGCACCGGCAACATTGAAATACCTCAACACGGTGTATTTGAGGCCATGTGCGTTCGCTATATCGTTCAGCATCCACTCTGACATCAACTTGGACCGGCCATAAGGCGACTGGGGTCGGAGGGGACTGCTCTCCTTGACCGGTTCAGTTCCGCCGGTTCCGTAAACCGCGGCCGTTGACGAAAAAATGAAATATGGAACTTGGCCCCTGACGGCCGATTCAACCAGGCTTCGCGTCTTGCAAGTGTTGTTGTGATAGTATTCGAGCGGATTAGCGACGGATTCCGGAACCACTATCGATCCAGAGAAATGCATGATCGCATCGATGCCATGCTCGGATATGATCCTACCGACCAGCGCAGAGTCACCAATATCGCCAACGATGAGCCTGGCATTGCGAGATACGGCGGCTTCGAAGCCGGTGGACAGGTTGTCCAAGACGATAACGGTCTCGCCGGTGTCTGTCAGTTCCAGGACCGCCTGGCTGCCAATATAGCCGGCACCACCAGTGACCAGAACGGGCATAATCTACTTTCCAGTTGCTTATCGGACGGGGCTCTCGAATCGAAAATAACGAGAGAACTGTCAGGTGAAAAGGCATTTTTGTGGTAGCCCGCCGGCCGCTCGGCGAGTTTGCCCGGGCCGCCTTTCAGGACGAACCGGCTAGGCCGCGCAGAGCCCAGCGTCCCAGTTCGACGGACACTCTTGGCACAATCGAAACAGCCCCTATCGCAAGCTGGATGGTCGGAAGCAGCCGATGCTCCGCTTGCCAACAGCGACGTACCTCGTTCGCGAATTCATTCGCGTAGTACCTGCACCACACGCGTCGCCCCAGCAGGCGCTCTGTCTCGAGCGCGCGGTCACCGACCGTGTGAACTTTCTGCCGATCGTTGATGCGCAGCACCCATTTCAGCATCGTCGCGTGATTTGCCGACATGTTGTGGCCGTGCCAGCGATACAGCGCGGTAACTTCGTGATGTGAAGCGATGGGATAGCGCAGGGCCATACGGAAATAGACGTCGTAATCCTCGCAACGAGGTAACGTCGCATCAAATCCGCCGATGTCGCAGAGGCTACGGCGATCGTAGACCACTGTCGCATGCATGCCGATGGCATTACCCGTTAGAAAGGTCCTGAATGCATTCGTCCCAACCGCGGAGTACACGTCATCGCCGAGCGTTTCTCCATTCGTGCCAATGCGCCGATGCGCACCGTAGACAAGTCCGGCGCCGGGATTCTCCGCGTGACAGGCCAGCCCGGCACTGACGGCCCTGGGCGTCAAAAGGTCATCCGCGTCGAGGAAGATGATGCAATCGGAAGATGCGGCGCTGAGGCCGGTATTGCGTGCCGCGGCCAGGCCTGCATTGGATTGACGAATGAGACGAACGCCTGGATAGTTGACCACCACAGCGGCAGGATCGTCGGTCGATCCATCGTCCACGACGATCACTTCGTCGAAGCCAACCGTCTGTTTCATTGCGCTTTCGATCGATGCCGGCAGGAAATGGGCCTGCTGATATGTATTGATGACGAGAGCGACCGATTGTGCCGACAACGATTTATCCATCTACTATACTTCCATCACTTGGCTTGCGGCCGCAGGAAGCCTCTCGTCGGCTTGCGATGCATTTCTCGCCTGAGCGGTTAACGCTAATACTGCGACGCAGGCATAATCGACAAAATTGCGGCATACTCAAAACCGTTCAGTTTGTTAGGTTAATTGGTAACATATAGATAAACCTCGTCGCCAGTTGACGAATTTTCAGGTCGTTGAAATCGGCGACATGAGGAGATTTAAGTTTGCGAGACACTCGAAACGATCTTGAGGCTGGCGGGAAGGTCGACTGATGACACCGCTCGTCAGCGTTCTCATTCCAGCGTTCAATGCCGAAGGAACGATCGCGGACACGCTTCGCTCGGCCATGGCGCAGACCTATCGTAACCTGGAAATTATCGTAGTGGACGACGGCTCGCGGGACGACACCGCTAGCATCGTGTCACGACTTGAAACTGATGATTCCCGGATCAGATTGGTTCAGCAAGCTAATTCGGGAGTTGCTGCGGCTCGGAATGCCGCCCTCTCTGCATCGGGCGGGTCGCTGATTGCTCCGCTCGATGCGGACGATCTGTGGCATCCGCAGAAGATCGAGATGCAGGTCAACAGTCTGGGCACGAGCGGTGACGGATCCGGCCTCGATTACTGCTGGTATGTCGACATAGACGAAAGATCTACGATCCTCAGCTGCAACGTCAACCGATTTGAGGGTGACGTCTACGAGGACCTGATATTGGCGAACTTCATCGGAAATTCGAGCGTTCCGCTGATTCGCCGATCCATACTGGAGGCCGTCGACGGATGGGATGCATCTCTTCGCGCAGCAAATGCGCAGGGCTGCGAGGACTGGCTGCTTTACCTCAAGATCGCAGAACGCTCGCGTGTTGCACTCACTCCCGCTTTCCTCGCTGGCTATCGTCAGCTTCCGCACGCTATGTCGCGAAACGTACTTCAGATGAGCCGGTCATACAGGTTGACGATGGCACAGGCTCGTTCGTCCCATCCGGGCATTGCAAAAACATTGCTGGATCGGTCCGCTATGGACTTCGATATGTATATCTCGAGAATGTGCTGGACGTCGGCTCGTCCAGTCGCCGCACTTTGGTTCATGCTACGTTCCATGATGCGCGCTCCCCTTAACTGGCGGCACGCTGCGCGCGTGCTGCGTGAGCTTGCGCAGCATCCCGTCGCAAGACGACGCAAAGCCTTCTCTTCCGACACCACTCCGACGCGCGGAACCATTCACGGCCTTGCGTTCAACTTGCTCCCGCCCGACGCCCAATGTGACCTTTGTCAGATACATCCGACGAATACCAGGAGTGGCGCGAGTTAGGGGCAGCCCCCTTTTATCCTCCTGCAAATTGAGTAAGATCGCCTTGAAAAGCTATAGATTTGAAGATTTTTGGTATCGACATGGCTTCATCAATTCTCGATCAATCCACGGCAGCGCCATCGAACAGGCCTGTATCTGTCATCATGATTTTCTTGAACGCGGAAGCTTTCATGCAGGAAGCGATCGAGAGCGTCGTGGCCCAGACCTACCCCAATTGGGAACTCCTTCTGGTCGATGACGGATCCACGGACAAGAGCTCTTCAATAGCAAAGGGCTTTGCGCAGAGAGACCCAGAGCGCATCCGGTATCTCGATCACCCGGGTCATATAAACCGGGGGATGAGCGCCACGCGAAACGTCGGCATCACAGCCGCACGCGGAGAGTTCGTCTCATTTATCGATGCGGACGATGTTTGGGAGCCAATGAAGCTTGCCGATCAGATCGAGATCATGCGGAGCCATGCTGAGCTGGGAATGGTCTGCGGCACGGTGCTTTATTGGGGAAGCTGGTCGGGGGGGCAGGACTTTCTTGTCAAGACGGGACACCTGCTTGACCGACCAATCCCGCCACCCGAGGCGTTACTTGCGCTGTACCCCTTGGGTAAAGCAGACGCGCCATGTCCGTCGGACGTCATGATCCGGGCAGAGGTTCTGAGGCGGATCGGCGGCTTCGAGGAACACTTCACTGCTGAAAGGCAGGCCTATGAGGATCAGGGATTTTTCACCAAGCTCTACTTGGAAGCTCCGGTATTTTTCTCAAGCAAGCGCTGGCTGAAGTATCGTCAGCATCCCGATTCCTGCCTGACCTCGGTTCGCGATGCCGGACAATATGCCAGCGTTCGCCTTTATTTTCTGTTGTGGTTGAAACGATATCTCGCTGCGCAGGGGGTAGTCGGGCCTCACATCACCGCGGCCGTCGAACGTTCGATGTGGCGCTTCCGCCATCCGGCACTGCATTCCATGCTGACCCTGCCCTTCCGCATTTTGGAGAGAGTTCTCCGAAGAATCGGAAAGAGCCATATCCTGTACGGAAGACAACTGTTCAATCCAACCGATCCTGCGGCTCGCCCGTGAGGCGATGCGGATTTTTTGAAGTCCATTATTCGTCAAGAATCACCAACGCGACGGGTATCAGGTGGCGCAAAGTGCTCCCGAGCTCACCGTCCCATACCCGTTCGCGCTAGCCGAGAACGCGCAATTCGGCGGAATGCGACAGCCGTACAATTCCATGCTCTCGAAGGTACGGCCAATACGCGTCATTCACGGTCGCAGCGACGACGTCGAAGCTGAGACAAGAGTCCGCCGACAGGGTCGGCTCTTCCTCACCCCACGCGTAGAGCGCAAGCCCGGCAGTGTATGTTCCAGGCAATAATCCCAGCGAGCGCACCTTGAAGACGACCTCAATCATCTGACTGAAATCGAATTGGTCCACGCCCTCAGCAAGACTTTCAAAGGCCGAGATCAATCCGCCCTCCTGCTCAAAGATGTGAACCCTCGCCACGCCCCGTCTAAATGGCTGCTTTGCGCCGAGCCGCAGCACAAAGTCATAATCCCCGCCAAACTTCACATAGTCGCACACGGCTTCCGATCCGGCCGCCACGATTCTAAGTTCACCCCAAAGGTCTTCCGTCCCAACGCGGGCACGCGTAGTCTGTCGGGGAGCCGCCACCGCCAGGTAGGAATCTATGACGGAAGACGCGTCGCCGACTTCTTTAAGGGTGCCGCTTTCGAGATATACAGCCATGTCGCATAGCTGACGAACCATTGCCATGTTGTGGCTAACGAAGAGCACTGTCCGCCCCTCCCCTGCCGCGTCCTTCATTTTGGCCAATGATTTGCGCTGGAACTCGGCATCACCGACAGCCAAAACCTCATCGACAATCAGGATATCCGGCTCGAGATGGGCAGCAATCGCAAACGCGAGACGAACATACATGCCGGACGAATAGCGCTTGACCGGTGTTTCCAGGACAGCCCCGATATCGGCGAATTCGATGATCTGATCCAGCTTCGAAGTGATCTCGGCCTTGCTCATGCCCAGTATTGTGCCGTTCAAGTAGATGTTTTCGATGCCGTTAAGTTCGGGATGAAAACCGGCCCCGACCTCGAGCAGACTGCCGATGCGCCCCTTGAGGATGGCCTCACCGGCTTCCGGCTCAGTGATCGAGGTCAGCACCTTCAGCAGGGTCGTCTTGCCCGAACCATTTCGACCTATAATCCCACAAACCTTTCCCGCAGGAACTGAGAACGTAATATCCCTGAGCGCGTAGAATTCATCGCGTGAGATCTGCGCACCAGTATCACTTCCGCGGCCGAACAACCGACGTATCTCCTCACGCAGCGAGCGCATACCGATCGCGCCGCGACGGTACCGCTTCGAAAGCCCCCGAACCTGGATTGCTGGCGTTGCTGGCAATTTAGATTGTATCCATAACGGTGCGCTCGACACGCTGATAGACAATAACGCCGGCTGCCAGCACGGCAAGGGTGGATAACACAGAGGCAATGACCTGATTGGCTTCGAGATGCGAGTGACCGAGAAAGCACCAGCGGCTTTCCTCGACCAAAACAGCGAGTGGGTTAACGAAGCTGGTTAAGGTTCGATATCTCTCGGGAATGAATGAAAATGGATAAAGGACAGGTGTCACGAACATTGAAACCTGGACCAGGAAAGGCGTCATGAAACCCATGTCCCGGTATTTGGCCGTCGATGCCCCAAGCACAAGGCCGACCGCCAAGGAAAAGGCTGCAAGCTGCACCACCACAATCGGGAACAAGAGAATGCGCCATGAAAGCCCGTCAATCTTCCCCATCCATCCATAAGCGACGGCGAATATCAGAATGACGACGAACTGAATGAGGAGAGCCACGCCGTTAGAGAGCAGCGCCGACACTGGAAGGATAATACGCGGGAAATAGACCTTACTGAACAGATGCTCGTTAGCGATGAAGACCTGGCTCGTGGTAAAAATGATCTGCGAAAAATATGACCAGACGATCAGTCCGCAGAGATAGAACAGCGGCGCCGGCTGATTTCCTGTCGAAACTCCGGCCACTCCACTAATCGTGGCGGTGAATACCGCCGTCCACACAAGAGGCTGCAGGACAAGCCAACCCGGACCAAGCAAAGTCTGCTTGTGGCGGACCTTGATGTCACGCATGGCGAAAAGCAGCAGAAGATCTCGATGGTTCCAAACGCGGCTCAGCTTAAGATCAAACCATCCTCGTCGACGCCTGATAATCGTGATCAGCTCTGTCATGAAAGTGGATCCTTGATCCTCTTCAGAAGCCCGTCACCACTCCAGTCGCCCACGTAAAGTCTTGGCAACTTCATTGGATCCGCATGCGGTCTCACGACCCCGGCCTCGACCGTGCACGCCATGGAAAAGCCAGCGTCTCGAACCGCAGACACTGTGGCATCAGTGTAATCGCCAAATGGATAAGCGAAAGCGCTTACCGGACCGTCAATAAGCTCTTCGCAAGCTTGCCGGCTTTCGGCAATTTCGCGAAACTGGGCTTCAATGGAATGAGCGGGCAGCGTCGGATGGTTAACCGTGTGAGCTCCGACGGTAATAAGGCCGTCCGAAATGCTCCTGACCTCCTCCCGTGTCATGACGCGATGCGCCTCCCGTGCCGTCAGGTCGCAACCAGCCCATCTTCCGAGCTGCTCCAGGTTCTTCAATTGCGACTCATATTCTAGCACGCGTAGCCGGGCCCAGACCTCCTGGAAGATCTTTTTTCGTCCTTCTTGTTGCGCAACTGGCGGGACCGCCCAATGAATGGTTGTGCCTGCAATCTCCATCGCAAGATTAGCCGGAAGCATTTCCGTCTCAAGGAAGATTCGACTGGTCGCGTCCCACCAAAATTCACGGTCAGTGCCGATCGTTCCTGTCGTGACAAACAGAGTCATTGGACAGTCATGGCGCTGGAGTACCTTCCGAGCGTTTGAATAGACATCATGATAGCCATCATCGAACGTCACTGCCGCCAATGGCTTATCCCTCGATGACCGGCTGCGCTCTGCTTCGACAAGATCATGAAGATGAACGACGCGTCGCACTTGTGTCAGGGCGTTGATCTGCTCCTCGAAACGGGCCGGGGCCACCGCAAGTCCCCAGGGATCGATCGGGATGTCTGCCACGCGATGATACATGAGAATGACCGGCGCCGCGTTATGAAGCCGACGATCAATGAACCGCCTTACTCCGCGCAGCGCCGCTGATATCATCAAAGCGCCCTCTTGACGGCTTTGCCGGTGACGATAACGGGGAATGATGCATCGAGGATGTCGAGCTTCGACGCCGGAACCTCCGAGGTCGCCAGTCCCTGTAGAAAGCAACCTGCAGCAAACACATTTCCGAAGGTTTCAGTAACAACATCCTTCTCGTCGAAGTATTCAGCAAGCAGCTTCCCCAGAGCCAACTGCGTCAATGACCAGTACCATGTATATCCCCACTCCCCCGCATCAACGGGAGAAATGCCCGGCACCGTAACAAGAAGAGTTCCACCCGGCTTGAGAGATCGCGCGAGCTCTGCCAGGGCTTTGCGCATGTCGAAGATGAGATGCAACGTTTGTGTGAGAACGATGCAATCAAAGGCGGCAGGCGGCAAAACTCCGGACTGCGAAAGATCGCCCACGATGGTCGCAGCCGGATTGCCAGCATCGACGTGCAGGACATCGCTCTGGTCTACTCTTGGACCGCCAAATCTGACGGTATAGCTGTTGTCTCCGATCTCCAGCACCCGGCCTCGGATGTCGCCGGCATTCCTGCTGAGAAAATTTTCGATATAGTAGCGATCAATGGGGTTGCCCCGATCAAAGCCGAACGAGGTGCTGATCGGACTTGTCCGGACAAAATCTCCGAGCTTGACCGCCCCCAAAGGGGGCGCCCAGAGACGCTCCGGCATTTGCCTGCCAATAGACGATGGCGCATTCCTGATGGCCCAGCGCAATCCCTTCTTTCCAAGTCTTGCGAGACTACCAAGCGAGGGAACTACCATTTGCGTCAATCCATCAGTGAGTTCTGCAAGCCGGAACCGGACCGGCAACAACGTCGGGCTGGATCATCATATGAAGCAGCATGATTTCTACGAACCTTTGCACTTGCTCGCACAATAAGGCGTAGTCCGCGCGCCCATCCTGACGCATTCAGTTGCGTGCGCGGCTGCCTCGCTGTTTGATCAAGCGCTGCGGCTTCCCCGGTCGACCGGCCATTTGCGATAATCCGCCGACTCGACCAAAAACCCATTGCCTACCAATTCGTCTACCGTCAACAGCATCCTCGCAGATTCGAGCTTTAACCGAAGCTGGGGCAGTTTCCGAAGCCCGCCCAGGTACGAGGTGTACTCATCCGTCGTCAAAAATCCATATCGCCCGCTCTCAACCGCTTCAACGACCTTCGCGTAAAACGAGTCCACGAACGGAAAGTGCAACAGCACGCAGGAAATATCCGCCAATCGTGCGTTCAGTGCATGATGCCAGGCTATGAACGGCTTGATGTTTCCATCCATTCGAAAAAGCGACACCTTCGTGAGGCCATTGTTGGTTCCAAAAATGGTTTTCCTGATACCACCGTGATGCGTCATGATCGCGGGATTGGATACCTCCCCGAACAGGTATGGAGACTTGTCGATGCTTGAAAGATCATAAAAGGGATATTGCGTTCGGAGGTCGGCATCGCTGTCAATCTTGGCATCCGAGATCGGCCTGTCGCTGA
This sequence comes from Bradyrhizobium sp. JYMT SZCCT0428, assembly GCF_018131075.1. Classification (GTDB taxonomy): domain Bacteria; phylum Pseudomonadota; class Alphaproteobacteria; order Rhizobiales; family Xanthobacteraceae; genus Bradyrhizobium. The sequence goes on from NZ_JAFCLS010000011.1 coordinate 16,141, forward strand.
ACATGTCCAACATCTGCGTTATGACGGCGTTGAAGCCCTTGTCGTCGAGATAGCCAATCAGGCTGCGCAGCGACACCTCGGCAGATCGGGGAAAGTCGAACAACTCGTCTACGTCCACACAAAGACACCACCGATCACGGCAATACCGCTTTGCGAGGTACCTTTTCATCGTGTTTTCGTAGGCATGATAAGGCGCGTAAGTTTGTAGCAGAGTTACATCGGGCTGCTTCGATAGAAACTCTACGGAGCGATCCGTCGATCCATTATCGAGAATCACGAAATTTCTGATGCCCATGGAGCGATGGTGAGCAAGGAATGACTTAAGCCAGGCTTCGCCATTCCGCATGACACTGATGACAACGACCTCATCGGGACCGCCATCGCTCGGGGGGGCGCCGTGGAGGTGCTTCACTCTGAAGGGCAGGAGCAGCCCCCGAAGTCCGAACTGGACGACGTTCAGCTTGTTTAAGCGACCAACGAAGGACCGAAAGCTTTTTTTTAACATGAGCCCACTAATCCTTGCACCCGCGGCCCGAGCGAGACCACGGCCGACGCCCGTGCCATCCTCGATCGCCAAAAAACACTCGCGTGAAGGGGCGCTGAAATCCATCAGTGACGGTAATCGCGGACATCCAATCTCTGCCATGCCTTTACAACGTCATGAAGGAGGATGGAGATTCTGCCACTTGAGGGCCGTCTCGACGATGAAGTCGATTTGGGAGTGCTGAGGCCTCCAACCGAGCTCTCGTTCGGCTTTCGCAAACGATGCAACGAGTTTGGGCGGATCCCCCTCGCGGCGCGGGCCATGACGAACTATCGGGTCGCTCTTGGCCACACGCTTCACAGCCTGGATCAGTTCAAGCACACTGGTGCCGACTCCCGTACCCAGATTGAAAACATGCGTTCCGCCTTGCGCGACCAGCATTTCGCCGGCGAGCAAATGCGCCTGCGCCAAATCGTTGACGTGGATGTAGTCCCGGATCGCGCTGCCATCCGGCGTGGGAAAATCCGTTCCCAAGATCGTAAACGGCCGATCGGGACGGCGGGCGGCTTCGATCACCAGCGGGATAGCGTGCGTTTCCGGCTCATGGCGCTCCCCGATCTCCCCCTCCGGATCGCAGCCGGCGGCGTTGAAGTAACGCAGGGAAACAGAAGCCAAGCCATAGGCCCTGCCAAAATCCTCCAGCATGCGTTCGATGATCATCTTCGACCAGCCATAGGGGTTGATCGGCGCTTGCGCGTGCGTCTCATCAATGGGCACGTATTGAGGGATTCCGTAACTGGCGCAAGTGCTGGAGAACAGGAGGCGGGAGCTTCCCACCGCGCGCATCGAGTCCAGCAAGGCAAGTGTGCCCGCGGTATTGTTACCGTAGTAAATCGCCGGGTCACTCACGGATTCACCGACGTAGGCGAGTGCTGCAAAATGCGCGACCACATCCGGCCTGTAGCGCTCTAACCCAGCACACACTTGCGCTGAATCACGAATGTCGCACTCTATTAGCGGACCCCAGCGCACGGCATCGCGCCAGCCCCGGGAAAGATTGTCCAGCACCACGACATTCCATCCAGCCTTCGCAAATGCCTTGCAACAATGCGACCCCACATAACCGGCACCGCCGGTGACGAGTACCGTTCTCGTCATGCCTTTGCCCCGACACAGCCGACACTGAGCAGGTTGTCAAAATATGCGACCGTCTTCGCCATGCCATCCCGCAGCGGCACCGCCGGAACCCATCCCAGGATATCCTGGGCCTGCTTGATATTGGGCTGACGTTGTTTCGGATCGTCGATCGGGAGCGGTTTAAATTCAATGGCAGAGCGGGATCCGGTAAGCTCGATAACGACCTGTGCCAGTTCCAACATCGTGAACTCGACCGGGTTTCCGAGATTGATCGGCCCGGCGACTTCGTCGCCGGTATCCATGAGCCTGATGAGACCATCGATCAGATCGTCGACATAGCAGAACGAGCGCGTCTGCGTGCCGTCACCATACATCGTGATCGGCTGATTGGTAAGCGCCTGCACGACGAAGTTTGAAACGACACGCCCGTCATTCGGGCTCATCCGCGGACCATAGGTATTGAAGATGCGCGCGACCTTGATCCGCAGGTTGTGCTGCCGACGGTAGTCGAAAAATAGCGTCTCCGCGCAGCGCTTTCCTTCATCATAGCAGGAGCGCGGTCCAATGGGATTCACCCTCCCCCAATAACTCTCGTCCTGGGGATGTACTTCCGGATCACCATAGACTTCGGAGGTAGAAGCCTGCAGGATTTTTGCCCGTATTCTCTTGGCCAGCCCAAGCATGTTTATCGAACCGTGGACGCTGGTCTTGGTCGTTTGAACGGGATCATACTGGTAGTGCACGGGACTGGCCGGACAAGCCAGATTGAAGATTTCATCGACTTCCAGATAAAGCGGAAAAGTTATGTCGTGCCTGATGATCTCGAACTGGGGACAGCTGAACAGTCCGGTAAGGTTGTCCTTGCTGCCAGTGTAGAAGTTATCCACGCACAGCACTTCATGCCCGGCGCCGATCAATTTCTCACACAGGTGGGAGCCGAGGAAACCTGCACCACCTGTCACCAAAATGCGCTTTCTTCGACCTGACAACAGCCCAATCCTCATCTAAAAAAATCGGCAATACTGGCCATATTACGCTTCAGCTGCCGCAATTCCGGCTGCCGCTTGAAGTTTATCTGGGTGTTCCGGAAAGTCTAATGCATTTCCGGTTAAGCATTAAGATGATTGCAAAACGGTCTGCGAGCAAGCAAACCTCATTAATGCTTGTTTAATGCTGCCTTCAGACGGGTGGGATCTACGCGGCTCAGAACGACTGGTTGATCGGGGCGCCAATTGAAGCTTGCGAAATAGAACCGCCCCTCGGGATCCCACGCGGCATAACCCGTGTGAACGTGGCGATCGCGTAAAGAAGGATCAATCTCAGCTAGAGCACACAGCCGTACTGTCTTTCCGTTTCCTAGATCGAACTCGTACAACGCCGCCGCGCTTGACTGCGGCCCCGTGCTCGTGGCGGTGTAAACTTTGCCTTCAGCCGTGACGTGGAATAGCCAGATATATGAACCTCGTTGGCCGGTCTCGATCTGCCCAAGATACGACCACGACGGGCCGTCATCATCGAAACGGTAAACATGGCCTTTGTCGTCCGAGAAGACGCATTGCTTTCCCTTGGCCAAACATTGGCCGACCTCAAGTGCTTGTCCGTCTTGCAGAGGCCAGTCCTTACGCTCGCCAAATCCGGTTTCTGGATCATAGTAGTGGACGTGTCCGTGTACTGACGGATTTTTTGAATTGCTCGCGGTGAAGTAAAGGCGCCCTCGAGAGTCCACCCACATGACCCGTCCAGTGTAGACATAAGGTTGGTCATATGAGCCTGGCCTACCCAGGTTGTCCGTTCGGCCACGGGCGATGTCGTAGCGGTAGATCTCACCCGTCGGCACGCCCGCGCCGTAGATGACGTTTCGCACGGGGTCTGAAGCCAGCGTCACCACGTTACCGTGGGCCACTGCGCTGCCACCGGGTTCCGAGGCGCTCAAATCCGTAAAGCTGTTCGAGGCGACATCGTATGCATACCAGTGGAAGCCGCGTCGGCTTAGGTATCCCTCATCCAAAACCGAGCGATCCATAGTTGCGACGAAGATTTTGCCCCCATGCCAGAGCGGGCGCGTATGGAATTTCTGCGCTGTCTCGCCCGGCATCCAGTTCTTGGCGGCTTCGGAGGCCGATCGAGCATCACCCACGAACTGAAGTTTGCCCGCTCGCCAATCGAGCCGGTACAGGGCCGCATTGGTGCTGTGATCCATCCCGGCAATGTAAATATCACCATCGGGTGAGGACCCCGTGGCGTGCCAACTCTGCGTAGGACGAAGCCCGTTAGGCGTATCCGGCAAGGTCCACTGCCAAACCCCGTCCAACTTGCCCGGCCGACCGAGCTCGGCTTCTCTTATCGAAGAGGAAGGGATCTGGCCGAAACCGTCGGAGCTGAAAATAGCAAGGCCAACGCAGCTAAGGCAGATAAGAGCACGCTGGCGCATGACAAGTTCCCTGGGATTTGGCATTCGAACGATGTGGGAGTGCCTCTCAAAGGCAGCTATATCCTCACATAAAAACGAGGACATTTCGAGGCGAAGCTACGAGCGCCTGTTCACGAATGGAGCTTGAGAGATCCAGACGCCTTCTCTATCAACCTGTCCCCTATTCGATCGCGCCGGCGTTCTGCAGCGATCTGACCGAATCTTAGCAACACGGCAACGACAGCTCGTCAAAGGCGCGTCTTCCGCTTCATGGGATGGGTCCGGCTGTGCTCCGCGCCCCACCAGCAAGAAGCGCAGAAATTCTTCAAGCAATCAGCCGGGCTGCTATGCGAGAGATCAGCACTCCAAACAGCCCCCCGGCGCTTTTTTGCAGAGCATCAAACGCTCCAGGATCGCGATCGGGTTTCAAGATCTGCAGTAATTCGAGCGAACATGCGCTTGCCACGACGAGTACGCAGGCCAAAACGATGCGACCTCGCGTGGCAAAGTAGAACAGGAAGCCTAAGAGCGCATATGCAGTAACGCGTTCAAAAAATACGATCGGTAACGGCTCGTGTCGCCCCGCGCCCGGAATAAGGCCTGGCCGGGAGCCGACCGTTGAGAGCGTGGCGTAAACGAGAAAGATCAACCAGCCAACCGCTATCAGCGTAACCAGCAATCTAACGAATTTTTTATCGGGGCCGATCATTGGCTGAGTGTTCCCTGTGCGGCGACGACGGTCAAGCAACGATACGACGCCAGCGTTTGCGCAGCGATTTCAGCCGCAACCAGCAACCATTTACCCCAGCGATGATGCTGTTGACCGCACAGTCAACGCCGGTCGCGGTCGAGGATCCCGCGACCAAGCCTATGCCGATCTAGTGTCGCATCGGATGCTGCCCAGCAGGCGGCGATCACGGCGGCCGCACCTCACTGGGCAAGACCCGGTCCGCATAGCAGCCTTAGATTGTGAAATATCATGCTAGCAACCTAAGCAGAGTGTCGCGACCGTCCCGCCGTCACTGCGGCGTTTGAGGGAGGGAGTAAGCCATTGTAGTTAGCGACGGCTACAAAACTTCAGATTACTCTTTGGCAACTGACGTTCTCAAACGCGCGGAGACCGTCCATGCTAGAAGCCCTCACCACCGCATTTATCCTTGCCGTAACGATCGCGTTTGTGTGCGTCGTGATCCTACCGTCGATCACATACTGGCAAGGCGAGGATTGAGGTAAGGTTAATCGGTCCGGCAACCTCGGCGGCGCCGTTCAAGCGTCGATCAGGCGGGTCTGGCGCGATTGTGCTGGCGGGCAGCGACAGGATGGCTCCGCCAAGCGCACGTATCGTCACGGAGATCAAGGCGGTATAGGATGGCGTCGAATGCGCCGCAGCCCGGCCCTGCAGCGCGGCCTTGCCCCCAGGCACGCGCAGGTCGTTGTCCGTGAACGACTTCAACCACAGCGGGCGCGAGCATGTTCATATTCGCGAACGCCAGCGCCGATGCTGCACGCGCGCTTCGGGGTCGCGCTGCAAACTCGCGGTCCATGTTGACCACGCTCCGACGTAGGCGAACTTCGAATACTTCCCGATCCGGAAGGATTTGGGATTCGAATTGCACAGCTTCGCCGCTGTCTTAATCCGGCGACGCGACGAGTACCAACTTGAAAATAAGCAATCCGGCAGCGCCTAAGATAACAGCGCCTGCAATTGCGAATAGCCAATATTTGACTAAGCTTTTCATAGCCAAAAAGTATAACTCTAGCACTGTGTCTACGCCCTTCCCTCAGCGGGCTGGTGGAGAGTCGAGTTCGACCATAGCTGGATCTGTCACACCGCGGACCGGGATACCCAGCAGCGTTTCGCCGCGAATGACCGGAATGCTGTCGTTACCCTCCACCGTCACCGGTGTTCCGGCCGGCAAAAAAGCGCATCCGACCGAGCTTAAATTCGGGGTCACGGCCGCCTTGCCGGTCATTTGCTGGGTAAGAAAGGCTACCATCGCCAAATTTCGACATACGAATGCACCATCGATGGCTGGGTTCGTGCTGCGCGTTTTGCCGGTTCGCACGGTATCCAGGCCAAGCGGCCGGCCAGTCGAAAGCGTCCCCTGATCGGTTGGATGGTCGTCGGCACAAGCGGGCGCTGCAATTGTCGCGAAGGCGATCGCGACGAGTATGTATCGGTTTCGCTCCCCCATGGACCGTCCTTGTCGGATGAAGCCAACCGCGTTGGATGAAGCCAACCGCGGTTGCATAATTATCATAGCCATGCGGTATGGAGTCCAGAGCCTGAATTCTTCCGAGGGGGGACTGCTCGCATAGGTTGAGATTTTCGTATCTCCCTGCCTCAACGAAAGGACGATCGCTGCAAGTTTTTCGGTCGCTCCAGCGCATACAAGCTTGCCGCCGGGAACAAAAGTATCCAGACGCAACCAGGCGAGCCACGCTTTGAACGGCTATCATCAGAGACAATGCGGCAGCCGCACGCCGATTGAGCAAGGCGTTCGTCGAACATGCCGAGCCGACATGGCCTCAGACCAGACGGATACCCTCAGCACCTGATCCTTCGCCGCGCAACTACAGCCTGAAATTTACGCTTGCGCGAAACCACGACACGCGTAGCTTCTGAGTAAAAATAGAATCAACTCTCGATAGAACACCCGCCTGCTGGAATTCATGCAATGACATTCACATCGATCCTCAACGTGATTGCGGTTACGATGGGAAGCTTAGCGTTGCGATTTGCTTTCAGCTCCGGACCCACGCTTAAAATCGAACCCGGAGCGTTGATCGTCCGCACCGGCACGACGCATCACGAGTTCTGGGAAAGCTCTCCGGAAATAGAAACCGCTCGCAACCAAAGGACCGAAGGCGCTGATCATCGTCACATCGGAGATGTTGTGGCGAAGCTATGACGGCGGCGCAATCTCGGGGAAAGCGGTGATCTGATGACTCGCTCCGACCACTCGTGGTCATGCCCTTTGGACCGGTCCGGAGTGATCGCCGTTGCGATGACGGAGTCTTACGGGCGTCGTTAAGGTTGAACGCCTAGTCGAGACACGAATCGCATTGAGCCAGATGCACATTGCTAACGCACTGGAAAATCGACTGGCAGAACCAGTCGACGGGCACAATTCCCCGGCGCACATTTCGTAGGCATTATTTTATTGCCTTGGCACGAAAGATGCTTCAGGATACCCATGTTAGGCCTATTCATCATTGCAACTATTTTCGGCGTCGGCTTTGGTGCCGGTTATGGCGTCAGGGAACAGATTTCCCGCCGCCGCCGTCGAAGAGCGTGATTGCAGGTTCGTTGACGAAAGCGCGGTGCGCAAGATGGCGTTTCCCTTGGTCGTCCGGCGTTCCCGCTGTCGCACTAAACGAAGTCGGCGCTCCCGCGAAGGGAGTGGCGAGGTTAACGCGCATATTTGAAGTATTTTCGAATGGCTTGCTGGAGCTTGGGGCGCTTGCGCATGATTGCTCGCTTCGCCGTAGCCCTCTTATTGTGGGGCATTTCACCCTCGGCGTTCGCTCACGAAATTTCCATAGAGTTTTCATGGGACGGCGCGACGCCCTGCAAAACCTTGTCCGCGAATCCCCGCATGGTCATCCGCGGCTTCCCCAAGGAAGCAAAGAGGGTCATGCTCATACTGACCCAGGGCAAAAACCCGCGTGGCGGACAGGAGATCGACCTTCCAAGTTCGGGCATCATTCCGCCCAAGGAGGTCTGGACGATGGGCGTCTGCAATCCCGACGTGTATCGCTGGACAGCCATTTTCAAGGCGGCCAACGGAACCATTCTAGCTCAGACTCATACTGAAAAGCCCTTCCCTTGAATTGTCATCGCCTAAAGCGACATTCTTGTCGTTGGACCCGCCCGCCACGAGTCCTGAAAGCACGCAGCCCGTGCGTGCCCTGCCAGGCGTGGCCCTCATTGCGTGGCCCCATGCCCCTCTGGATCGCTCCAGACGTTCGTCGAGCTTGCCAGAGCCGCCGCAGGCATCGGATGGAATATCTCATTGCGGTCGATCAGATGCGCCCTGGGGGATAACGCCGGGCGCTCCGGATATAGCCGCGAGCCCTGCCTGGCGAGCGACACGGCGGCCGCTTACCATCCTGCTCAAAAGCTGGATGGGCCGGCAGCGAGCGCTGCTCGCCATCAAGAGTTCTTCGTCAAGGCGGGCAATTGCCGCCTCGCCGACTGCCTTCCCTAAGTCGGAAAGCCACTCGACAATCCAGGGGCGGCCACCACCGCAGTGCAAACTGCACCATGTAGTCTGCGCTTATGAACAGATCGGGTGCGATCTCAGGCCGGACGCCCATGGTTGGCAAATTCGTTACACCGTAGAAGCCCGGAGAAACTTGCGCCAGCGGTTCCCAAAGCCTTCTTTAATCAGCCTAACCAGGCCTAACCCATTGTTCCGCAAGGCATCAATTTACCCTATAAGGGTTTAATTACTGCGAGATGTACAGCTTCCGCGTAGAATTTTGCCAAGCCTTGATAGACGTACAGTCGATTTCAATTAAACATTAAGACCGCATGGTGCGATCATTGCATCCCCTCTGTGACGAACTTGTCTCGATAGTAGTTCCAGCATTCAACGCTGCAGCCACTATCCGTGAAACCATTGTCAGCGCCCTGAACCAAACCCATCACAACATCGAAATTATTGTGGTGGACGATGGCTCTACGGATCGGACAAAGGACGTCGTTGCCTCGATCGTCAGGAGCGACGAGAGAGTTCGCTATCATTACAAGCCGAATGGCGGCGTCGCGTCAGCGCGCAATCTTGGAATCGCGGAAGCCAAGGGAGCTTTCATCGCGACCCTTGATGCTGACGATCTTTGGTATCCGACCAAGGTCGCTCGACAGCTGGAGCGGTTTCAGGCAAGTGGTCCGGAAACGGCCCTCGTATATGCATGGTGCTGCTGGATCGACGACCATGGCGGCGTGATTGGCTATGCGCCGCCGACCAGGCTCGAAGGCAACATACTTCCGCAGATGTGTCTCGGAAACGTAGTCATCAGCGGTAGCAATGCCCTCATCAAGCGAGAGGCACTTCTTGCCGCAGGGGGTTTCGACGAGACACTTCGGACCAGAGGCGGTCAGGGCTGCGAAGACTGGAAACTCTACGTTCAGATCGCAGCATGGCACCAGATAGCCATGGTACCGGAATATCTGGTTGGTTACCGCGTGTCCCCCGTTTCCATGTCCGACGATTTTCAACAAATGATGCGATCGCGCCGGCTTGTCGAAGCTGAATTCATTTCAGTGTATCCCAACCTGGCTCCGCATCTCGCCCGCGGCAAGGTGATACTTGCGCGCTCGCTGGCACTGCGGGCGTTTGAACGCCGCCAGTTTCGCAGCGCGATCGACCTGCTTACGGACCAGCCGGAAGGAAGACTGGCGAGCGGTATGGCATCCGTTTTCTGGCTGCTGGGCGGCTTGCTCCGCCGCCTTGTAAGGCACGTGCGAGTAGGCCCTCGCACAATGCCGACAGAGTTCCTGCAAAAGGAAAAGGGGCTGGGCAGCCAAGCACCGAGGTAGCGTATCAAAGAGTCCATGGTGTCAGATTTCGCTCCCCGACGCGCACTCCACCCGATCGTGCAAACCTGCCCCAAAAACCTCTTAATTCGGAATCAGTGCGAGAGCCCGGCAAGTAGGCAATTGAATGATTCACTAGCAGCAGTCGCTCGCAAAAAGCGCCTCAGGGATAGCGGCTATCTATTGTTTGGTGTCTCTCTGTTATGATAGATCACACGCCATGAGTATCGTAGATCGAGTCTTTGGAGCGTCCATTCCACGCAATTCGTCGCGAGCGCGGCTGAATATCGAGATGGAGCGCTTTGCAGCGGCCGTCGCTGGCAACGCGCTGGTGCTGGACGCCGGTGCGGGGTCACATCCGTACAAAACCTTCTTCAAGCACGCCAAATACGAGTCCGCTGATTTCGAAGAGTTTGACGGCGTCAACGGCAAAACCACTTATGTCTGCGACCTAACCTCCATTCCCGTGGAAGGAGATCGCTTCGACTACGTCATCTTCATACAGGTGATGGAGCATGTGCCGCAGCCGGCACTTGTTCTCAAGGAGCTGTTCCGTGTGTTGAAGCCGGGCGGAAAGCTCTTGTATACGGGACCGCTCTACTATGAAGAACATCTGCAGCCCTACGATTTCTATCGCTACACGCAATTCGGCCTGAAATTTCTGTTCTCAGGCGCTGGTTTCTCGGTGGATCGACTGGACTGGCTGGAAGGCTACTTCGGAACCGCAGCCTATCAACTCAACTCTATTTGGCGCCATCTACCGTCCAAACCATCGGACATCGGCGGAGGTTTCTTCGGATTTTTCCTGTCTCCTTTCCTCATGGTGCTCCGCCTGGAATCTGCGGCCTTGAGCATCTTTTTTCATTGGTTGGAAATGAAGAGAAAGGTAACCCAAAAGGGCTATCCGAAGAACTACGTTGCGATTTTGAGTAAGCCATAAAACGCTGGGACGCCTGCGCGAAGCGGTAGAGGCGTCAGACGGACAGCACCCCGGAGCGCTTCTCGGACGAAGAGAATGTCAACCTGATGTTCTCGCTTCGCATAGCGAAGGCGCAACGGCACAGGCTGACGCAAGTTCAGGCACCAAGCCGGCAAGTACAAATTTTCAATCCTATAGGCAGAAAACTCACATTCAAATGCGTGCAGATTGAAAACCACGACAAGTGAGCTGCCGGCGCCTTAAGATTTGCGCCGGAACGTGCAGTCCAATTCGGTCCAACTTACCAAGTCACCGCGGATGAAGCTCGTCGGCCGGATCTGCGCCGGCACAAAACCAAGGCTGTCAATCTTCGCCATCGCCTGCGCCAATGTCCATGTGCCTTCGTACAGATGCTCGATCGGCAATTCCAACTGAAGGCCGCACAAGCGGACAAGCGAATTTTCCGCACCCCGGAGCACCGCTTCCTCGTATCCCTGGGTATCGATCTTGCAGAAGATATTGGAATGCCCGCGAATTCCAGCCAAGATATTGTCGAGCGTATCTATCTCGATCTCCTCAGTCCGGACTATTCTCGCGTTTTTTGTCAAACTCTGTCGCAAAATCGAGCTGCGACACGATCGAGCTGAAGACCGAATTTTCGCTGACATTGATAGTGGCCGTTCCCTTGGCTTCTCCCAAGCCAATGTTCCTGCCGCTCCATCGCGAGTCGTGCATCATGCGGCCCATCAATAAGTTATAGGCCGACTTTATCGGCTCAAAAGAAATGATCTCTCCCACATACCCCTCGGTCCGCAGATAGCTCGCGAACTGGCCGGTATTAGCACCCACGTCGAGCACAAGCGTCACGGCCCTCGATTGCAGGAATGCTCCGAAAGTCGGGTTTGCCGAAATCGTGTAGCCGGTCTGGCGAATTAATCTTTTGAGAACCGATCTCATCCCCCAATTCAAACACACGAACAAGGCGAAATCCAGCCCCTATAGTCGCGCCCGCAATCGCCGGGAGCGACGCACTCTCGGTACGATGAATCCGGCAGCGGCATCCAGCGATCGCCTGTACAATGACCACATTCGATCGCCTTCTGCATCCGCGCGCAACACCCAATGTCATCCCTGCCGTACCAGCCGTGTCCCCGCCACTTTGCGAGCCATCGTGAACTGACGCCTAACTATGGTTACTATCCGCGCCAAGCAATATCGCATGATACATCTGCATGATCGCTTCCTTGTTCATGTAAGAACTGACGTAGGCTCGGCCATTCCTACCCTTTTCCCTGAGGCCATCTATATCGCCTGCAAGAGAAACGATCTCCTCGAAGAGGCGCCCCTCTTCATTGGGAGGAATACAAAGCCCGGCGCCGGATTTCTGCGTCAGTAGATCAAGTGGGCTTCCCGGTTCGGCAATGCAGACAAATGGTCGCCCCGCAGACATGATGGAAAACAGCTTCGACGGCAGCGCATAATTGGCCACATTCAGCGCTTGCGGGACCAAGTGTATGGATGCCGACTGAAGGCTACCAACGAGTTCGCCGAAGGGCACCAACGGTCCAAATTCAGTATTTGAAATGCCGGCGTCTTGAAACAATCCCTCAAGCCGTCCCTTCTCCGAACCGTCACCTTGCATCACAACTCGAATCGAGCATCTTTCGTCCGATAATCTCTTGATCAATGGAACGAGCTGGTCCAGATTTTGTTTCTTTCCAAAATTTCCCGAATACATCAACTTGACAGGCGAAGCGGCATGGATGGCGACTTCGGGTGCCGGCGTTGCCCAGATCGATATGACCGAAATTGGCCGGCGGCATCCGATTTTCTGAAGTTCTGACTTCATACCCTCTGTGAGAACCACAACATGATCGGCGCGGTTGAGAGCCAGTCTTTCAACGAAGCGCATCACGGACAACACAAGCCTGTTGGACGCCAGTCCGAGAGAACTCGCAAGTCCACTCTCGATGTCGTGCACGATCGCGACCATGCGCGACCGCGTCAGCCATTTGACAGGCAGCGCTGCAAACAGCGTTAAAATAGTGGGAACGTAGGCAACAGTGACGTCGATGTCGCGAAACTTGCCGCGCATTGCACGCCACCATACCCCAAACAGGAACCGAACGTCATTTTTCAGACGGTCCTTGAAGCCGCCGGCACCGCGCGCGGTCACCGGGACTCGCGAAATCATGACCTTTCCGAGCACCTCCTGGTCGCGCGTGCCCCCGCTCCAGGCTCCGAAGTCTTCAATCCGCGGATAGTGAGGACGAAAGGCGACCACCTGCAACGCATGCCCCTGCTCCTGCAGCCAGACCGCCAGTTCGGTCGAATAAGGCGCCGACCCAATTTCCTCCGGCCAGAAGTAGGGTGAGAGATAAAGAATCTTCATAGACACGAGGTGTCACCTCTTTGACGTTGCATGCGCGATCTCTGCGACGATTTCTGAGCGCCTAAGTAGCCTGGATCAGACGCTTCAAAAGGCGCGGGCGCGACAGCGGAGCAAAGCGCCACGACACGAGCGCCCTCGCTATCGGCTGCGGAACGATTGCCACACCAAAGAGCCACGTGGCCATCGCGACATGCCGCAAAGCGTTGAATCCCTGCTCTCTTGTAACAGCGATCGCCAAATCCTTCATGCACCCGAAAACAGTGTCACCAGCGATCGGATGTCCGGACGGAGCAAGGCGAAGCGACGCCAGCCGCATCGACATATTGTAAAATCCGAAACGCCAACGTTCCGGCGACGCATTGACGCCGTATTGCTCCGCAATTCGGGCGCTGTAGCGGCACCGGCGCAGATGCCTGGTCAGGTCGCGCTCGATCTTTCCGATGTCCAGGACCGACTGGGCCCCATCGTTGCTTCCGTGCATCCTGTAAGACACGATGGCTTTGCGGACAGTGAGTACATCACCGAGCAGGGGCGCGGTCGAAAGAAAATAGCTGTCGACAAACCGGTCCATGCCTTCTTCAAGCGGAAATATCTTGTCGAGAAACTGACGCGCCAAAAGATTGCCGGAATTGGGTGGCGTCGGATAATTATCGACTTCAACCACCCACCTTCGTATTGACGAGGGGGTTGAGTCGTTTCTGTACATCGGAAAAATGCTGTCTAGCGGCTTTCCATTCTCGTCGATGACCTTCATCTGAAACTGGATCATCGACCAGCCTGGCTTCATCGCCGCGACCGCATCGTGTACGATCGAGGGACCCACCACATCGTCAGCATCAAGGAACAGGATCCACTCGCCGCGGCTATGACGATAGCCGTCGGCCGCTGCCGCAGCCTGCCCCCTATTCTGCCGAAACAGCGGGATAACCCCTCGGGGTACAAACGTTTCGATTACCTTGGTCGACCCATCGATCGAGCCGTCATCGACAACAATGACTTCAACGTCAGGCCAATCGATTGCAAGCGCACTGGATATCGCTGCACCAACATACCTTTCATAATTGTAGTTGCAGATTATGACCGAGAGCAGCCCGGATTTCATCTCATGCATGTGCCAATTTTCCATCATAATCTGAAACCTGAAACCTGAGACCGACCTGACTCTGCGCGTGGCGTCCTGGCAAATTTCTCTACTCAACGTTCGTGCTCACGTAATCCTATGCGTGCTATCTGTCGCGTTCAGATCAGCTCAACGACTCCTATTTATGCTGCTCTCGGCGCTACCCATATTCCTTCAACGCTACGCGAGGGTGTCTTGAGGTGCCTTCGGTGAGGTACCAAGGTCAATATCCAGACCAGCAAGACAAACTCAGGTTTAAGCACGTTGGCCGCGCTGATCCAGGCAAAGAAAATCGCGATGCAAACTTCGGGCCGCAAGGTGCTGGAATACAAGCGAGTCAAAAAGGTTAGGACAAGTACCAGGAAGCCAATCACGCCATACTCATAGAGCAGTTTGGCCCAGGTCGGATCGCTGATCTCATACTTCCGTTGAAGCAAAAAGATCGTCCGGAGGTAACTCCCGCCACCATTTCCAAACCATATCGCACTGGCTCCCTGATCAAAACCGCGTTGAACCATTTCGAATGGCGCCACGTAGCGAGCGTATCCACTACTGCCTTCGATTTGAAACTCGGAAAGTCGGCCAACCCACAGATTGAGCCCCGGGATTTCCGACGCCGAGAAAATCAATGCTGCAACGAGGAGCGAAAGGGCAAGAAAGTGCGGCACTCTCTTGAGTGAGGTCGGAAATGCCAGTCCGACCAGAATGACAAATATCCCCGAACCAGAAATAGATGACAACAATCCGGCCGTCAGAATGGCCAGTATGCGTTTTCTCGCGTTGGAGAAATATTCTACCAGTATGGCAAATGCAGTAACGATCGACAGCGTGGATGCTTCCCTGAGAAAGAAGGCATTGGCCTTTACGATCCCGCCGCTCCCTTCGCGATCGCCGCGATAGATGCCCGCAGCTCTAATGCTGTCAGGCAGCACGTACGATATGTTCGTCAGAAATGACAACTTAAGCACGTTGACAGCAAATAATTGCACGACGGCAGTCACAGAGATCGCAACCGCGATCGCAACAAAAGCCTGTTGAACGTAATCTTGAACAGGTCGCAGGTTCAGCATCCGCTTCAAACGAAAATGAAACGGAACGTACAGTACGAACAGGAGAAACAAAGACGTGTAAGACGCCAACTCGGATGAAAACGAAACATTCACAGCCGCCAATCCCGCAGCAGCGAAAAACCCCATCAGAGCCACAACTCTGACGTGAGCCACGCCTGTTGCCAGAAGATAAATTACAAAGAAACCGTAAGCGAACAGGTCCGTCGACGCCGGAAACTCGCGGATATTGATTGCGATTTGCGAGAAAAACATCGTCGACAAGATGGAAAACCAGATTGCAAACTTTCCCGTCTTGGTAAGCTCCAAGCTCGACGCGGCATCTCCTTCAAACTCGGCGGGCGCGGCAGGGATTTTGGATCGCGAAGCCATCGATCACCTAGACCAGGGCGCCAGCGCCAGATTCGGCTTTGCGCTGCTTTGGGAAAACGGCCTCCAAACGACCGATTCCCGACTTCATGCCGAAGCGATCCGAGACCAGATCGAAGAGCCTGTTCTGGGATTGATTGAGCTTCGGCAAATTATCAATATTCTGCACGATTGCCGTACCGAGCGACTCCATATCATCGGCCAAAATCATTGCACGTCTTTCCTCGGCCGTCGTTCCCCCCATCGCCCTGTTCAGGCCAAAAATAGGCACCCTGTTGAAGGCGTAGTCCAGAACCTTCAGCTTGAATCCGCCGCCGAGATCTTCCGCGACCAGGCCGCCCCTTGAGCCCGCCAGCGCCTCTGCAATATCGGAAACAAGTCCGTGAAACTTCAGGTTCGGCCTGTCGGTCGCCAGACGTTGCCTGACACTGTCCGGTACCGATCCGACCACATTAAGCGTAATGCCGCTTCGCGCCAGTATCGGAACAATGACCCTGACGATACTTTCCAGATTCTCCTGTTTGGCAACCCAATCAAAGGACCCAACGAGCAGCACAGCCCTTGGACAATCTTCCGAAATATCCCGCGCCGCCGTTGTGGTCCCGAGATAGACCGGCGGGATGACGTGCACATTCCGATGATACTGTGAAAAATATGATGCGTCGGTATCCGCGATGCACAGGACAACGTCCGCGGCATCGACCACCCTGAGTTCGAGACGCCGGTAATTTTCCGCATCCAGCCGCATGATTGACCGTCGAAAGAAATTGCCAATCTTCATTGCGATTTCGGGCCGGGCCTTTCCTTCCGCATTGTGTGCGACGTAGCAGATTGAAGCGCTCTTGCGATTGGACTCAACCGCTTGCAGCAAGCCCGCCGAATTCGCGTGGTCGATGACAATCCAGTCCCACTCCTGCTCCAATAATCCGACCAGCGCATCCTTGAGTTCAGGTGTCGCCAGGTTGGTCGCGTCCTTGCAAATCCCCGAGAGCAGCGCGCGCGCCAGCCCCGCGACTGACGATCGCGCTTGCGGTACGTCCACGCAAGCAATGCCCCTTCCCAGCGAGACGTTGCCGCTAGGAGGCCGATCGTCCCTCCGGGTTCCGACGACGCAAATCTCTACCTTCCCCGTTTGTGCGAGTGCATTGATAATTCCGGCTGAATACAACGCGTCACCGGCGAATAGCGGTGTTGGCAGGCGCCCCGATAACCATAGCACACGACTCATCCTGCAACCCTTGCTTCAATCCCCTGCGCCCAACTCGAGCACCATGCATCAGCCATGCCAATGCGTCGCTAGTACCTCGACCTTCGGATCCAGCTCTGAAAGTTCGATCGCAAGTGATTTCGATTGTAACGCACTTCCATCATCACACGAGCCAGCGGTGATGGCGCAAGCGCAAGGGAAACCAGCCATACGAGATGCTTCACCCGCGTCGAAAAACGATACGGACCGCGGATGATCAGTGAAACTCCCGTCAGACAGAGGTTCATGAGCGACCGCCTCGCATCGTCACCGTCTTCGCGACCCGATTTGCGTGCCATCAAGCGATAGTTCACAAATACCAGCTCGCGATCGAGAAAATCAACATCCGGCAAGCTATAGCCCAGGCGCCGTGCGTGATCCGCGAGCATGTCGAATTCGAGCTTTCTGATATGAATTCGCGACGCGAAATCAGGGATGATATTGATGCGCCCCGAGTCATCTATGCGGCTTATGTTGTTCAGATGTAGGCGATACAGACCTAGTGGTTCGGCAATTGTCACGATCTTGCCGTAGAGAGGTGCGATCGTGTTGAGGACACCATCATGCGAGACGGGTGGGGTCAGCGGCATGACTTTTTGCAGGAACTCGCGAGCATAGACGTTACCTGACGTCACCGGCCACGCATATGTTCCATTCGCCGCGAATTCACGAGCCGTGGTTTCAGCATTGGTGTTCTTTGGAAAGTTACAATATTTGCGGCCCAGCGACTTGAGCTGGCTATCCACCACATCAAGATCAAACTGTATTTTTGCGGTACCTGGCTCGTATGCTCGCTCGATGAGCTCGAGTGCGGCTGGGTAGAGCGCATCGTCCGCATCCAGGTAAATGACAAGTGCACCGTTGGATCGCGCGAAGCCAGTATTCGAAACGGCCTTTATGCCCTCGTTTGCCTGAAAAACTGGGGTGATCAGATTTCCGTATGACGCGATGCGGTCTCGGGAACCATCTGTCGAGCCATCGTCGATAACGATGATTTCGTCGGCCGGGCGCGTTTGACGGAGCACGCTGTCGATAGCGTTGCTTACGAATTTCTCGTAGTTGTAATTAGTGATGATCACGCTGATGGTGACGCGCGAGGACCGCAAGCTTACCCCTGGTAGTTGTATACCCGAATCGACTCGCCTCAACGAAACTGAGGGCTCGCCGCTGGTTGAGATTTTGCCGCTTCTATATAACGCTGACAGACCATCGAAGCATCCCCTCAGGCAGTCATTTTTGAGAAATTTGGCACCTTTCCATGGGCTTTTGGTGTCATACTTCGGCAATACAACGCGTCCTGCGGCGTTCAAGTGTCTCAGAATCGGCAGCCGAACGTGCCGTGTCATAGTTGCACGTATTAACGTTAATCGTGGCCGTCATCGTGCCCCGCGAAATCTGACCGCTCTGCCGGGTAGGAGATGGTGTTTTCCAGCCAGCTCAACGGGTCGCCGTCCGACTGCACCAAAAGGGGCCACCCGCTACATTCGCGAAGCCGCCTCCTTCGGAGGAAGTTAAGCGCCGAGCACACAGCCGGGCTTCTGGAACGCGCGGATATACTCGATCCTGAAGATCTTGGTGGCGAGATCCACCTTGTTCGCAAGCCCCTTCGTCACGGTGCTTCCGCCAATCGCCAGATTCAGGATCGTCCCCATGCCGACAGGCGTTGAACCGTTGTTATAGAGCCACGGGAATTTGTACATCGCAACCGGCACGCCATCGATCGCATAGGTGATGGTATCATCGGGCAGCCACAGGCGCTGATACCGATGCGGCCCGTCTGCAAAATAGGTTTTAGGAGCGCCCGGCACGGTCAAACGAGGTTTTCTAGCGAAGCAAGGATCGGCCCAGACCAACTGGCGCGGTTGCGTCCCGTGCATGGAGATGTTGTAGCCCTCCATCTGCCACTGGTTTGGCCCGAAGTCGTACCACTCGGCAAAATCCCATTCAAGATTCGGCGCACCACCTGGTCCCTTCACGGGAATACCCCACCACGCCGCCCAGACGCCGAGCCCCGTCGGGAGCTTCGCCATGATCTCCTCATAGACATACTTATGCGGCGTGAGGCTGCGGATCATGCCGCTATGGAATAGCGGACACACGGTATCGTCGGTGTAGCGCCGCGGCTTCAGCGTCCGGTCCGGGTTCTTTCCGGCATCAACAAACAGCCCCGGCTGATTGACTGCGGTGAGCTCGAGGCCTCCGGCTCTGAGGATCACGTTCTCATCGCGATAGCGCTGGAATTCGTCGTTGAAGTGATCCCAGCCAGCCTGGTAGCGCAACGCCCATTTGCTGCGGTCGATAGAGGCACCGTCGAACTCATCGGACAGTTGTTCGACACGCAACCAGGCTGCCTCGTCGTCAGGCATCCAGGATCCGTCCGCGAGCTGCTTGAATTTCGGCACGAAAGTCGGGGGCACCGCGGCCGAGGTGAATGGCATGTCGACTCGCGGGCCGCTCGCTGCCGGCGCCGCGGGAACGGTCAAACTCATGACCGCACCGAACGCGAAGGTGCGCCGGCTAAGCAATCCGCCCGACTTCAATTCGCCAGCGAAATTGGTGACTTCGATCTTGCGCATGATGGCCCTTACGAACGGCCTGTCTTCCGAGGGAGTCAATGGTTACGCCAAACATATACCTTGAAGAACGGTGCCCATTTTGGGAGCTATATTCATGGAGACAGCCGGTACTTGGGATGCAGAAAGGTCATATGTGCATTGCTCAAACCGTTTAGGACGAAACGGAGAACCCGAGTATCCCATCTCGCTACGTGAAATCCTGAACGCGCGGATTTAGCACGAAACAAACTCCACATACAGCTGCCCTCCTGTTCCTAAGCGAGGAACCAACCGTGATGAAGTTCCAGCAAAAGCATAGCCGCTCGATCAAATAACCGCCGGAAGATGACTATCCGACACCTGTACAATTTGCATTCCCAGCATTCAAAATGAAAACACAGTCGTTCACCAATTTGACAATATCTCCACATCTATCAGCGGTATTTTGGCTTTAAAAGTTGCTGTCCCCGCATGCTCTGATTCGCAACACGATCTTCACATACGATTTTGAGCTTCGAATGGGGATGTCGTTTGAGAACGATCCGGACTCAGGCAGCGGCATCGAACCAGGCCAGCCAGCGCCAACATTGCAGCGGCAAAACTGCTACTGGCACCGGCGTCACAGCCAGTACGACGATCACAGGACGGCACACTTTGGACCGTGAACAACTCACGACGGTCGGTCCGGTTACGAAGTATTCCACCCGTACGGGACTACACCTGAAACGCGATCTGGCCGGATCGCCGATCGTCAGATAACGTTTCCATGAAATCAGGATGGGGCAGATAAAATATGACCGAATCAGTTCCGGGGCGATTGGGCTATTTGGATGGTCTTCGCGGTCTCGCTGCCTTTTGGGTTATCTCCGGCCATGCCTGCATTCTGACGGGATTTTACATTCCGCTGGTGAGTTCTCCGAATTTCGCAGTTGATCTTTTCATGCTGATTTCGGGGTTCCTCATGTACTATCAGGCAACCTTGAGATCAGACCGAGAGCCGTTCGAGGCACCGTCAACGTGGGCATATTTTTGGATCAGGAGATTTTTTCGACTATCGCCTGTCTATTATCTAGCACTTTTCTTTGCGATCGCATTTGGACTTCAGTTGAATGAATGGCGAGATGCCATTGCTTCGGCCCTTCCTCAAACCGCCACCCCGACTGCTCGGTACACCGACCAATCCTGGCAGAACATTGTTGCACATCTGACATACTTTTTCGGATTTTCGCCGACCTACAGCTATCGCACTGCTCTGCCGGATTGGAGCATTGGACTGGAAATGCAATTCTACCTGTTTTTTCCGGCGCTTTTTGCCCTCGGTAACCGCGTTGGTCCAATCGTGGCCGCGCTCGCTGCATTGGGCGTCTCGATCGGAATCCTGCTTCTTTTCCCTGCCTTCACCTCATCGTTTGAGATGCCCACGCTATTGCCGCTCAAGATCAATTTGTTTCTTGCCGGCATGATGATGGCGGCTTGTCTATATAGCCCCCGACCTTGGCTTTATTTCGCGTTCGGAGTCGCCTTGGCATTGCTCTCTCTCGATGGACATCATTCGTATAAGGGAGCGCTTATTCGAATGTTTTGCGCGATTGGGGTCGGAAGCCTTGCCTTTTATCACAAGGTATCATTGCCGCGTTTCGTCTTCCGCGGCCTGGATCTGACTTCTAGGATACTTTCCCATCGCTTCTTTTTTTGGCTCGGGGAACTTTCATACAGCGCCTACCTGATCCATCTCTTGATAATGCTTCCGGTAGCCGCAGTTCTCAATCATGCCGGGTTCACTCAATCGTGGCTTAGATTTTCTCTCTGCCTCGTAATCGTCAGCTCGATCACATATGCGGTGTCCTGGATCATACTCAGGATCGTAGAAGAACCTGGCCGCGCGCTGGGACGAGAGTTGATACGCCACATCAAGCGGTTGACGGAACGGACGCCCTCGGTAGCCACATGATGGATTGAGGTCAGAGCATATGTTACGGACGGCGGCCAAAGATACTCTTGTCACTTAACCCCTCCGCGACTTCCCTCTGTAAGCGTGACTTCGCTTTGAAAGGAAGTCGCCTCCGTCGCTAGGTAAGCTTGTCGAGCAGCAAGCCAGAGGCTGTCCTGACGTTCTTTCGAATCTTTGCCGGTCGTCCCTCATCCCAAAACGAATGTCTCGGGGCGGCATAGGGAATCGACTGGCGCTGCTCAGGACGAAACTGCGCTTTCCAGGCACTGATCGCCTGTTCCGGCAGATTGATCTCCGTCGCGGTGCCTGCCTCTATCCATTGCTCGATTCCCTTGGTGTCGTCGCGGGAAACGACGGGCAATCCGGTATCCTTTGCAATTTCCGTGGCGCGATTATCGATGGAAAGGATCAGCGCGCGACGCTTCCGCTGCAGGGCGCGAATACCCCCGTGCAATCGCGTTCCTATGAAATCGACATCGTTGTCATCGAGAAACTGGTTGTAACCCTTGATGGTGGGCGGCACCAATTTTATGTCCGTCCAGCCGAACGACGAAAAATACTGATAATCCTCCTGGGATTGGCAAAAGAAATACAGTTTCTTGTAATGCCTTTTCAGGACGTCCACGTAAGCCCGATCCGATGCGGCCGCCTCCCTCCAGGCAGAGAGCGTGATAACCGCGTCCCTGGCCCGGGTCCGAGGAATCTTGGCGCAATGATCGGGCGTCAGCGCCCACATCGTCGGACAGGACGTCATCAGCGCGCGGATTCCCGAATCCGCGAGGTTGTTCTTGGTGTATGTATCCCGGACGGAATGAAGCAGCTCGGGACGAAACGCGGCCTTGAGAAACTGCTTGGTGCGCTCACTCGGGGGTTTCGTGTAGTCGATCCACCCGGCCCCCAATAGAGTGGTCCGGATTTGGCCGTAAATCTCGGCATCACTTTTGGAAAGCCGCCAAAGCCCATAGCGATGCATGTTCGAGGACAGAATATTGGTTCCACCCACGAAGCACCATGTCGATCGCTTTAGAAACGCCCTGGTGCGGTCTGACAGCGATTCATGGCTTGGAACCCTATAAATATAGGCGTCCGGAAACAACCCGGTAACAATCCCGTTGACCGCATCCATGATGATTTCATCGCCTAGATTGTCACCGCAAATAGACGTATCGACGATTGCTATTGTTTCCATATCCGTCCTCGTAGGATGCCCGAACTATCCAGGCAATCCCGTTGTACAATGCTCCCGAGACGGGGCAAGAGATGGCTCCAGCGATGGAAGACCCTCAGATGCCGAATGCTCGTTTTTATGGCATTTCGCGCTGTTTATTCAGGCTGCGCCTTCCAGCTGCAGAGACGCGGCGCGGCGACGTTGTAGCCTTACATCCCGGTCTTGACAACGAGCAGCGCTGCGGAGCCAAGGGTCCTATTCTTCACAGATTAACCAGCTTCTTTCACCACCCGTCCCCGCTTCGAAGCAACCGCATTCCCGGCAAGACCGTTAATGCTGAGCAGCCTCGAACAATCGGATCCGCAAGGTCGCCACCCTCGCGTGCGTCCGCGAATTTTCTTCCGATTTATCCGGCCTGGACCGCTTCAAAAATCCCGGCCGCGGCAAGATCGCGTTCGATCGCAAGTCCGGCAAGCATGACGTTCGTCGACACTATACTTGAACGAATGTCAGGTGATACATTTGAGTAGCAAGCATTGTTTACCGGGAAAGCCCGCCGCTCGGCGGGCTAAGCCGTTTAGCCTGAATGTCAGGCTGCGCGATGCCGGTGACGAACTAACATGATCGGAGAATAGAGAATGGATCTACTCTGATGCAAGCGGCCTGAACACTAAGCCGCTCTCCGGGACTTCCTATACCGCCTTGAGACCGTCACGAAGTTGGCTGAACTGGGCAGCTGCTCGACCTTTCATGGAACCAAGGACGAGATCCCTTTGGCTCAGTACTCGATCATAAGGACACCAGGTTTTGTCACTTAGACGAAAAGCGATCAGCTCGATGTTATGGAGTGTGCTCGAGCATGGGAGCACAACGCTGATATCGTTTCTTTCCTTGATCGTCTTTGCCAAATTTCTGGAGCCTCGAGATTTCGGTGCCTACGCGATTGCATTTTCGGTCATCGAGATAATCGGAATTCTTCCAAGTAACTTCTTCTACGAGGCGCTTGTTCGACTAGACAAGGCCCGCGACGAGCACTTCAATGCTGCGTTTACGATATCGATGCTGCTGGGAATCCTTGCCTTCGGATTCCTGTGGCTGATACTTCCATTTCTGGCGTCGCTGGTGAACGAACCGCGCATCTCCGAGCTCGGAAAGGTGCTTGGTGTCGCGCTGCTGATAACCGGACCCATTAGCATTTTTACGGCTCGTCAGAGCCGCGAGTTTGGTTTTCGCGTGCTTGCGCAGCGTACCCTCATTGGGCGCCTTGCGGGCGCCGCACTGGGAATCCTGGCGGCTTTTTACCACTTGGGAGTTTGGGCTCTCGTCATCCAGTATTTGTCGATGGTTGTGCTGGGTTCGACGGCGCTCGTCCTGTTCAGTTCGTGGTGGCCACGACTGACGACCAAATGGCGTGCTGCAGCCGATCTGTTGCACTACGGCTTTGGATCCGTTGTCGCTCTGTCCGCGACCTTCATAACGAAGCGGGCGTTTGGGTTCTACGTCGGGGTGTTCCTCGGTATCGAGCAGGCGGGGTTTTTGAACCTCGCCTTTAGAATCTTCGATACTGTTTGGGCCATCTCTGCGGCTGCGATTTCGGAGGTAATGCTCCCCTTCATGGCTCGGCTGCAAGGCGACCGTGAGAAACTACTCAGGGCGTATTGTCTGACGCTGGTTGCGGGATGCCTGCTTTTATACCCCGCTTTCGCAGGCTTGGGCATCGTTGCGCCGGAAGTCATTCAGCTGATGTTTGGAGACAAGTGGATACACGCGGCACAACCCAGCCTTTGGCTCGGGTTGCTGATCTTCGTGCAGGCCCCCCGGATTTTTCAATCATCCCTGCTCAAGATATCCGGAAACATCGACACTGTCCGCTCGGTCAATCTTACGGCACTGACCGTCATGATTGTCGGAATCGCGGCGACCAAGCTGCCAAGCGTGACGCTGGCGCTGGTGCTGTGGGCTGTAACCGAGACCGTCAATTTCGTGCTTCTCAGCTTTTTCGTGCAAAGGAAACTGCACTATCCCATACTGAAACAGCTTCGGCTAATACTGGTGCCGTTGTTGGCATCCTGCGCCATGGTTGGGGCTGTTGCACTTGGGCGGGCGTACCTGCCGCCGAGCCATGCCTTGCTTCAACTGTTCTATTTGTGCGGGATCGGCGCCGTCACCTATATCGGCTTGATTTTGCTTTTCGGCCGGCGTTCGCTGGTCAACGTTGTTCACGGATTGCGAACGCCCAAGGCACCCTAGAAAGGCACCCTAGATTCGATTGCTCAATCGAAATCCTTCTCGGACGATACTCGCTTCCAATCTCTCAACGAGCTATTGATGTCGTGCTTGAAGACGAAGCCGTTCTCCAGAAGCCGCTTCGGTATGATGTTGGTGGAATGCCAGAGCTTCTTGATCCGCGCACGATTGATGCCGGTGTTTATGCCGAATTTTTGCATTACTTCGAATGGCAAGGCGGCCAAATTCATCAGCCAGGTCGGGCAGGTTATTCGCGGAATCTTATATCCCGCGGCCGCGCAGAATGCGCTGCATATTTCGCTGATCGTATAGCGCTCATTGTAGCAAAAATTGTAGGTCAGCACGCCTGTATTGCGAGCACGCATGAAGATCAGCGATTCCACCAGGTCTTTTACGTAGCCGCACGACTTAACCGTGTCTCGTCGCCCGGGATAGATAAAGGCGCCGCGCGCCAGCAAACGGGACAATCTCGTAAAGTTGCCTCGCTCCATCAGGCCGTACATGACGGCAGGGCGAACAATCGTTAGCCGTCGCGCCTCGGGTTGTTCCGACTGCCAGAGTTTGTGAATTTCCTCCGCTGCCAATTTCGACCGACCATACGCACTGGTCGGGGCGAGTTCGGAGTCCTCGTCCAGGGGACGCTCACTTGGTCCATAGGTCGATATAGAACTGGTGAAAACGATGGAATTACTGCCGGTGACGCTTGCAAACCGGCAGACCTGCACGGCACCCCGGATGTTGGTATCGAAGTATTCCCAATCTGGATGACCAGGTGTAACGTGAACGGCCGCCAGGTTGAACAGGTCTGAAGGAGTCGAATTTGCGAGACTCGCCGGAATCTCGCGTCGGACATCTGCCGTGACATAGTCGACGCCATCGACCTTGAATCGGGGCGGGCCGATGTCGGCACATATCACTTTCGTATACTGCCCAGACTCCACCAACGATTTTATGAGATGCGAACCGATAAAGCCGGCGCCGCCAAACACGATAGCTTGTTTTGTAGCCATTCATCGATCGTCTGTTAGAGAAAATACCAACATCGTCAATCGAGCCTTTCAGACGCTCGATTGCTCTTGCCATACGACTTGACCTTGCAAAAAAACAGCCAACCGCCGCATGATCCGCGGGAGGGGAACCAGACCGCAGAATCGATGCAGTTAAGCGAATTAAACAAGATTAATAGTCGTGGCCGACAAGTAAGGGTAAAATATGAAACTTAGAAAGGCGGTCCCATGACGAAAGCCACTATTTTGAACAGTATCTCTGCTGGGTCGGGGCCTATATCCGTAGTCACCTTGGCCGTATTTATCTTGTCACTGTTGAGCCCGCAAGTACGCGCACAGACATCGGCATTCGGAAGGACCTCCCCACCGATCTACGGCGGAACGGCAGGACTGCCGCTTCCGCCTGCTAATCCCTTCTCGACCAGCAAAGGCGGCTCCGGAGGCAGCCACACGACATCCAGCGGGCAAGCATGCATAAAACTTCATCCGACCGTGGCGCCGCAGCGCGGCAACCCGAAAATCGTCAACCACGACGTATTGGTCGTGAACGCCTGTGGCCAGACGATCAAGGTTGTAGTTTGCTATTATCAAACCTCGAATTGCATTAATGTTAGCGTTGGCGGGTATCAGAAGCTGGAAAGAACGCTCGGGATCGCCCCAGCCAGCATGGCGAATTTCCGCTACGAGTATCGCGAGATACTTTGATCCGCCATTGCTTGAGCAACTCATGCCGGAGGCTGGGACCTTGCAAAACATGCCGGCTGGTTCCGCGCGACGCGGGCTCGGGCGCAACGGGGATTGGGTACGCCGCCGGGTACGCTTCGCCGTGGCATCCGCGCTGTATTTCGCAATATTCGTCAGCTGTTCAGCGCAGAGCTATTCCGCCTCGAAATCGACGGCACCGGCCGCCGTCAGCTTTTTTCTGGATGGCCCGGTTACTCCAGCGGAAATTGGCGCGTTGACATCGCTTAACCGGGGATACTTCAGCGAAGCAAACCTGAAGGTCCATATCGTCGAAGGAACGATGCATGGCCAGGCAACAGCGCGCGTTGCCAGCACCCCCAGGGCCATTGGCGTCGCCAACGTATTCGATTTCCTCAAGGCCAGGGCTGCCGGGCAACGTCTCATAGCTTTCGCTTCGGCCTCCGCTCGCAGCCCGATCGTTTTTTACGCGCGACGCGATTCCCACGTCAAATCGATTGCGGACTTCGCCGAAAAAGTCGTCGCCTATGATGCCGGACATCCGACTTCAATCGTGTTCGATGCGCTTTTGGCCAGGAACGGTTTTTCCAAATCGAAGATCAGGGAGGTCGCAGGGCAGCGGACCGTTTCCGCGCTGATTGAGCGAAAGATCGACATACTTCCCGGAAGAATCGGCGAGGAATCTCGTCTGCTCGATCAAATGGGACAGCCTTTTGACCAGATCAATCCGGATGCCTTTGGGCTGCACCTTTCCGGCAGCGTCTATTTCACACACGAAGACACCCTGAAGCATGAGCCTGACATTGTCCGTCACTTCCTATGGGCCGTTATCCGGGGCTGGGACACGGCATATCAGAAAAACACCGAAGACTTGCAAGCGATTTCCGCGGCGCTACAGATAGCCGACTTCGATGCGATCCGGTTACTGTTGGACCGGTTGCGACCACTGCTCCGTCCTTCCGGAACCAGGTTTGCCGAACTTGATTCAAACAAACTGAATACGGCCTTGTCGATCCTCGTTCAGCAGCGGCTGATCAACAATGTGCCGCGGTTGGCTGAGGCCATAAATTTTGATGTTACGAAGGAGGTCTATCGATCCGATCCACGAAGGCCCTTGGCCAATTGATCTAGTTCCATGGTCGACGCTCGATTGGCGCGAGTCCGGGAATATCGAGATATCGTCCTTCGGCGCGCAAATACTTCGAGAACTCATATTTCCGGGTTTCCGAAACGGGCGCCAGGGCAGGAACGAGTATTTCACGCCTTGACCAGCCGGGACCTGAGAGATTTGCAGCCGCCTGTGCGTGAAAGCCCGATGAAACCAGCGAAGCGAATTCCGTAACCACCCGGGCAGCGACGTCCGACGGCAGCTGATCATAGATGGCTAAAGAGAAGCCGTTGCGTTTTACCGAGATCCAGCCCTCGTTCGGACCCAGAAGATATGACATGCGAAGATATTGAAGAGCTTTCTCGTTCAGTCCGTTTTCCGTTGCTTCCAGCCAGTACAGAATGAACCAGAGGAAAGGCTGCGTTGGACCGCAGCCAAGCGCACGCCGGATCGCTTCGCGAAGCGATCGCGTCCGTTCCGAAATAAGCTGACGGTCGACGCTCGCCGTTGCCAGCTCGAACAGTCTCAAATGAACAATTGCTTCTGCGCTGGCCAGCGAAGCTTGGCAGCTATCCAACGTCGGAGCCGGTGGAAGGATGCCTTCTAGCAACTTAACGTCAAAGGATTGGCCGGACAGCACCCGCGGCGCCATGCGGGTGACATTGTAGCTCTTGACGAGAAGCGGCATGACCGACCAGCTCCATGCTAGGCCCGCCACCGCAGGGACAGCAACCAGAGCGCTAATTGCTACTCGGATGAATATAATATCCCGCGCCAAGTCCGAACGACCGTCAATGATACCCATACTGCTTGTAATAACGGTTGTAATGGTAATCGCCCTCTGCCCTGCCGTAGCGGGTCATTCTCTTGAGATCGACCTTATTCAGCACCGCACCAAGAAGTTTGTGCTGAAAAACAGGCATCTCGCTGATCGCTCGCTGGACAACATCCGTTTTGGTGCGACCCCACTCAATGACGAGTATGTAACTATCGACGAGCTTACCCGTCCCACGCACGTCTACAATCGGGGCGATCGGCGATAGATCGAGCACAATCCTGTCGTACGTTCCGCGCAGCTTCTGAAACAGTTGCTCCATAGCTTCCGACAGAAGGATGTCGCTGGTATGCGCCAGTCGCGCTTCGATCGCCGTCGGCAGGAAATGCAGCCCGGTTGACGGATCGCTCCAAACAACCTCTTCAAGGGTTGCGGTGCCCAGCAGGACTTCCAGCAGGCCTCTGTTGGCAGACGGAGCAAGCTGCCGCGTTAACGATGGATTTCTAAGATCCCCGTCCACCAGGAGCGTCCGCACGCCGCTCTTTGCCATCACCGCTGCAAACGCTGAGCTCGTGGTCGTCTTCCCCTCATTGGGCAGCGTTGAAGTTATCCCGATCACCTTGCTCGACGTATCCAGCGAGCCGAGTTCCAACGCCATCCGGATCGATCGCATGGCTTCGGCCGCCCTGGAAAACGGCGAAGCGATTACAAAATCCATGACCCCGGGTTCGGAAGAAAAGACTCGCGAGGGAAGACCTGTCCGGGTCTGGCTCGCAGGGCTTGCAGCGATCCGACGTGTCCGGTCGTTGCTGCCGAGATTTCCCGACAGCTTCTTGAGGAACGTGGAAACCGTCGTGAGGTGCCCACTACCGGATACATCGCCGGATCCCCGCAGTTGCCCCGCCAGTTCCGCGGAATCCACCTTGGGCACGATCGCGATACAGGGGACTTCCAGTTCGGATTCGATCTGTTCGCTGGTCCGGAAAACGCGATCTGAAAGGTCCCGAATCGTAGCCAAGCCGAAAGCCACAATGGTTCCGCCAAACAAACAAATCAAAGCCACCATGCTCGTCTTCGGCGCGCTTTTGCCCAGGGCTGGCGACGCCTGAGTGATGACGCGCGCCTCGGTCATCGGGAAAGACTGCTGCTGAACCGATACCATGTAAAGCTGCAGAAAATTGTCGGCGAGGGCCCGCGAGCTTTGCGCGTTGCTCTCCAGGTCGCGCAATATGATCTGGGCCTGGTTTGTCTGATTGGTCTGACTGATCGTCGTGCCGAGGCTTGCCTCGACAGATTGCTGCCTTGATTTCGCGATTTCCAGGTCGCTCTTGTAGGATTCGGCGATCCGGCGCAGCTCATCGGAGATTGACCTGCGAATTTCCTTCATCTGATTTTGCAGATTTATCACCGCGAGATGCTGCGCGCCGTATTTCTGAGACCAGTTTGATTCGCGCGCAGCGAGATCGAGGTATTGGGTACGCAGCCTGTTAATGACATCGTTTCGAAGGGTGTCGGTAACAGTCGCGATATCGTTGACCAGCGCATCTTCCTTGCTGTTGCGAAGAATGTCGTTGATGCGGTCAAAACGCGCCTGAGCCTCGGCCGTGGTTGCGCGGGCGATCGTCAACGAGCTGTTGACCTCGGACAATTGCTGCTCGTTGAGAAGGCGGCCGCCGGCATCGACAATATTGTTCTTGGCCTTGAAGTCGACCACCGCGCGGTCCGCAGCGGACGCCTGAGCGCGAAGTTCACTCAGCCGATCCTGCAGCCACGTTGCCGCCCTGCGTGAGGCCTGATACTTCGATTCCAAAGAATCAACGATATAAGCTTCTGCGACCGCGTTTGCGATCTGGGCCGCCAGTGCCGGGTCTTCCGATTGATACGTAATCTCGATGACGTAGCTGAGCAGCCGGCGCTTGATCGTGAGCATGCTCTGAAATCGATACAGGGCAGCCCTGGTAAGCATAAAATCAGACGGCGCATCACCGTCGTCAAACGAGAATATGTCCAGGATCGCCGACATCAATCCGCCGCCACCGACAAATTCCTTTTTCTCCTTGAGACGCAAATCCTTGACGACCGCGAGTGCGATGCTCTCGGACCTCATGATTTCAACCTGGCTGTCGACCATCGCAGAATCAACCGGGGCCTCTACCCCCATTGGATTTTGCTGCTGAAGCATTTGGGTCTTGCGGCTATCAATGACCATCTCGGCCATGCTTGAATAGCGCTTGGGCGTCGTCAAAATATAGACGCCGCCCAATGCGCAGGACAGCAACACAACAATAACAATCAGGTAGAACTGGCGCTGGAAAACCTTCGTTACCCAAGAAAGGGTTTCTTGGATAGAATCGGATTCCCGCCCTTCCGTAGCTTGACTCTGGAATGGCTTCGATCTTTGCAGCATGGTGTTCCGCTGGTTCTCTATAGTGCCAGGTAGGCCCGTTGAAGAAAGCTCTTTACGGGCTCACGCTCGTCGTCGCCGTCCCGATGCTTGAGGCTGATGACGTGCCTCCCCCCGTAAAGAAATTCGTCGAAATATTCGACGTGCCGCTGGAAGTGAATGGCGTGAATCCCGTGCCCGTACCGGTTGATCCCACGACAAAGCCGGTTGAACCTCCGGACGACCCGCCTGACACGCCGCCGCCGCCAGCCACACTGCGGATCGGTTGGTTACCCGTAACGGCAGCGTAGGCGTTCTTGGCGTTATCCGAAGTAGAACTAGCTAACTGTGTCTGAATATCGGCGGCGAATGCCGGATCCGGCCGAAGGCACAAGGCCGCGGCCTGCCCTAGGCCGGTACCGATCGCGGTCTGCTGAGCCGGGTTGGCGTTTGCAATCAGCGCGATGATCTGGGGCAACGTTGCCGGATTGGATGCAACCAGATCCCGTACATAAGAGATCATCTCGGCGCCGCCTTGGGCATTCTTCGGCTCCTGGAGAAGCTGATTTGAACTACCCAGGAAATCAGTGACAGCCTGGGCCGGCAATTGCTGATCAGGCGCGTAACACGCCGCAGAAGCCGAAAGGCCGCTCCCGCACAAAAGCACCAATCCCAAAGTTAAAGTAGATGCGCATCGCAAAATCATCAACGTCTCCTGGACAAAAAAATGTTGCTCATTCTTCGAATTTTACTGATAAATCAATTAAATAGAAACCTTTTTCTGCAGAAGGGTTAATTCGTGTGAACTCTCTTTTTCGTGATTTTCTTCGTGATTTTCCGACAAAAGCGGTCTGAGTAGCCTGACCTCACTCATGGCAAAGCATTGGGCTAGTCCGATGCCGACAAGAGAAAAAACCACAATTGCGAATCCAGGAATTTGCCACGAGAAATCGATCATTGAGTGAGCCGTGGCAAGTAGTGCGGCAAGGAGGCCCGCTGCCGGGTAGATTTTGCCGAGATGCCGAGTTCGGACGCCGACAATCAGCGCGCAAATGATCGTGACGAAGGCACAACATACGAGCATCGCGAAAGGAAGCCCTTGTTCGGCGGCGATTTCCAATGGCGTACTGTGCGCTCTGTCCCAAACCCCGAAGGCGGAAATGTCGCCTGGCCGGTAACCGGGAAAGATCCAGGCAAAGGTTCCGAGTCCAGTCCCAAGCCAGGGATGGTCAGCGATCATTCGCAAGACCGCACGATAGACCGAGAGCCTGGCTGCGTCGGTTAACCCTTCGAAACCGATCCGAGCGTTGACGCCGCTACCCACGGTCTCCAGCACGATTACACCCCCCAAGCCCAGCGCCGCAATCAACGTCAGCAAGGTCTTGCCGCCGCTGTTCTTTTTCCGCAACGCGAAAACACAGACCCCGGCCGCAGCCAGGATGAACAAGAGCGATCCGGCCCGCGACCCCGTCATGAAGACCGCCGACATCAGCACAACGAACAATACAAGGCTAAGCACCGCGCGACGCGGCATGTCGTGGAGCAGCAGTGAGGAAAGATGGGTGTGGGCCGAGGCCCGCAGCGAGGGTCCGAAAATGTCCTTGAAGAACAGCAGCAGCCAAACGATGCCGCAGATCCCAAAATATAGCGCCGCCGTGTTGCGGTTAATGAAAGTTCCGGTCAGGACCGTCCGGTAAGCAAGTTTCTCCCGCCAAAGCAGCACGGTTGGATCCCAGATGAAGCTGGAGATCGCGTAGATCGCGTAGATCGCCCCAGACCAGGCAAACACGCGCAGAACGGCCTTCGCATAGGCGCGGTTGTCTCCTAGGAGAAACCCGCTGAGCAAGGACAGGAAAGCCGCCATCTGGGCACCGGCGGCAAAGAGCGGCTGATTGCGAACAACGGTAACGTACTGCGGCAGCGGAACGCCCAGAAGTTCCGACGCCTGGGGCCAGATCGGATCGGAGAGCCCCTTGGCAAACCACGGATAGACGCTGGTTTGTTCGTGAAGAACCAGTCCCCACGCAAGCGCCACGATCGTTGCAAGAAGAAGGAATATCCATTGCGGGCGGGTAAACTTGGATGGAATCGCAAGTACCGCGGCCACGCCAAGCAGCCCTACCCAGAAGGCAATCGTTAGCTCATCAACAGAGCCAAATGGCAATGGAGCCAAAGCCACAACAACACACAAGAGGCACGAGGCAATTCGAACCCGAATCGCGTTCATCTAAGCCGCTAGTTTGCAATTCGCGAGTTTATTCTCAATATCTGGACATTGTTCGCCGCGACTGTCGTATCGTTTGCGGTGGCAATGATCACGCGCACATATTGCATGAACTTCGCGCTATCGACGGTTGCGGCATTCGCAGCAAAAAGCACGTCCTTGTCCCGCATCTGAAACTGGTTGGCGAGGAAATAGCCGGCAGGATCGCGGAAATCTGCGTTGTAGATGACAGGTACGGTCGGCCCCACAAACTTGGAGCAGTCGACGCCAAGCCGCTCGGCCAGTTCTCGCGGTTCGCGGCGGTAAACGTAGACGCCAGAAGGCTCGGCCTGGGAATCCAAAAGCCCCCCGGCCTTGGCCATCGCCTGCGCCATCGTGATCTTCCACATATCAAACGTGAATTGTCCCTGCTGTCCGGACGCACCAAACGCCAGGAAGACCTGCGGCTCGCGGTAAACGTAGATCGTGTCGCCGGGGTGAACCCAGACGTTGTTGGCCGGCTGATAGACCAGGGCACCGAACGGTACCGTAGCGCGCTTGCCGCCGCGCTCCAGCGTTACCCATGTCTCGTATCCCTGCCCTTTAGGACCGCCTGCCCGAGTAATTGAGTCCAAAACATGCTCGCCTGCGGAGAGCGCTTGCAGCCGGGTCGGAGTATTAACCTCACCCAGCACCGTGATGAGCGAGGTGTTCTGGGTTGCAAGCGATACGACCACCTGCGGTTCGATCGCGCGGTTTCCGATCGCCTTGACGATTTCCTGCTGGACCTCGGCCGGGGTACGGCCCGCGGCCTGGATCGCGCCGGCATAGGGAACGGTAATCTTGCCGTCCGTATCCACGTTTTGATTTGGAAGCGCGACAAAATTACCAGGGCGAACGCCGGCTTCTGCCGGAATAAACAAACCGCCGGCAGCCGCCTCGAAGATCGTGACGGCGATCACGTCGCCGATGCCAAACTTGATCTTCGGCGGCACCCTGTTGTCCGGAAACGACGCAGCGAGCGCTCCGGGGCCATATTCGGCCAGGATATTGGTTATGGTAGGATTGAGCTTCACCAAACCAAATTCCGGACCCGACCTTGTTATCTCGCTCTTGATAACGTGATCTTCCGGCCCGGACATCGGCATGATCGCACATCCCGCCGAACTAAGCAGGATTGTCGATAACAAAACCGGCAGTAAAAAGCCCCTACACACACAAGTACCCCAACGATTGCGGGCTGACGATGGCGTCAAAAACCCAATCGAGTCAACGCGATTCAAAAACCAAGAGGACAATAACGGGTGCCTGTTGCTTTGTGGTCACAGCCCATGAGTGACGGCTTATACGGGGCAACAAACATGCTCATTTGAGCCATTTGATAGTCAATATGCGTTACGCTGCCGCGTAAGTTCCAGGCAAGTCAGCGCCAAAATCTTCAGATCGAGCGCCGGGTTCCAGTTGTTGATATACCAAAGGTCACAATCGATCCTTCCCTTCATCTGTTCCACCCGCGCAGTCTCCCCTCTGAAACCTTTGACTTGGGCCCAGCCGGTGATCCCGGGTTTAACATGATGCCGGAAGGCATATTCCGACAGTAAATCCCCGTAGTGATCATCATGGACAAGCGCGTGTGGCCGGGGGCCAACCAGCGACATATCGCCGAACAGAACGTTCAATAGTTGCGGCACTTCGTCGATGCTCGAACGACGCAGCACCCCCCCGACTTTCGTCACCCGCGGGTCAAGGCGCTTGGCCTGTACAACCGCTGCACCGTCCTCCATCACACTCATGGTTCTGAACTTGAATATCGAAAACTGCTTGGCGTTAAATCCATTGCGCCGTTGACGGAAAAACACCGGACCAGGCGAATCGATCTTGATGGCGATCGCGGTCAACAGCATCAGCGGCGCGAGGACGATCAGGCCCACCGAAGCGCCGACAATATCGAAGGCTCGTTTCGCCGCTTGCTCCGCCCGCGACAACGGTCCACGCTGAATTTCAATCGAGAGCGATTTGCGAAGTCGAAATGACGGATTCTCCGCCAATGAACGAATCCGCCGGTCCGGAAGAAGCTGGACGGAAAGCGGCGAAACTCGCAGGTGATCACGGACCAGCTCGAGCTTGCGCGTATCGCTCCATGGGAACGCCAGCACGATCTCGTCGACGCCTCGATCACGGCCCGCGTTTAGGGCTCGCTCCAGCGAGGAAGACTCGTCCGCATTCATGGCGAACCCGCTGTTCTTGTCGTTGGAAAAGACGATTCGCTCGACTTCGGTCAAGCCAAACCGCTCAAGCAGATCTTCCCGGCCAAGCGCGGCGAGTTCATCACGCGTGCCCAAGACAATCGCGCGCCTGCCCTGCACCTGACCGTCCGCCACCACATTCGCGACCAGTCGTTTCGAAAATCGGCGGCCGACCAACAACAGCAGGAGAGCCAGCGAGGCGAAACACACGATCGAACCGCGCGAGAACACAGCGCCGCTCTTCATCAAGAATGCCAGAAGCGTCAGCAACAGGCTGACAAAAGTCCACTGCGCAACGATGCGACCAACATCCCGCTTTCGCTTCGCAATTGTGGCATCAAGTTCGTAGAACCCGCTTGATTGACCGACCAGGACGTAAAGCACGGCTGCTATAAATCCAGCACCCAACAATTGCTCGGCGTTCCGGAACTCCCCATTTGCGATGACTTGGTAAAGACCGCCACCCAACACGCTTGCAGCGATTATCAAAACCGCGTCGAAGCAAGCCATCGAGTACAGGAGCGCGGAATAGGGAATCTTGACCTTTGGTCCAGAACCGGGAAACCGCTGGGACCGGTCCGCTGCTTCCACCTGAACTGACGTTTGAGTTCCGGTACCGGCGTGATCCAAAACAGGCCGGCCGAGCGCGGCCTGCTCTGGTGAACCGGGCGAGACTGAGTGTGAACTCCGAGGGATCAAGATCGCCTCCAAAATACGTACGAGTAACTGGAAACTTAATTAATATCTGCCGCATTGCAACAAAATTGCGCGATGCAGCACATAAACTTTTAATGACAAGTTTTAATGAAACGTTGCTTGCCAAAATATCAGGCAGCAAGTCAACCGAGAGGATCGACCTTGCGAGTTAAATATTGGTTAGTCTTAAGTTCCGCGATGATCGTGCAACTGAGCGTCGTTCCTTTGGTGTTGGCGCAGACGCCGCATGACTCACTCCCGCCGCACTCTGCCGGGCACGCAATACAAGGCTGCATTCCCGGTACGACCGCTGAGGAGCGTCAACGATGTGACGAGGCCGTATCGAATCAATTGAAGTCTTCAAGCAAGGTTGCTGTTCTCGACGGCGAATGGAGGTTGGTGAAGACCACGGATCCCGGCAGCACCAGCGAGACTGTTTCGGCGATGCGGACCGTCGATACCGCAAGATCGGATGTCAACCTCGCGGGATTGAGCCTGAGATGCGCTCCGGGCGGCATGCA
The DNA here is from genome assembly GCF_018131075.1 of Bradyrhizobium sp. JYMT SZCCT0428. Taxonomy (GTDB): domain Bacteria; phylum Pseudomonadota; class Alphaproteobacteria; order Rhizobiales; family Xanthobacteraceae; genus Bradyrhizobium. Next base: position 52,389 of record NZ_JAFCLS010000011.1, read on the forward strand.
GGTCGTTCTGATCCTACTTTCCTCCTTCCCCCGCGCCAGTCAGCCTCGAGTGACCCTCACCGCCGGAGCAAGCCGACACGAATTCGACGCGGCTGTCGCTCCAGGTGGAGGGGCCCTGTTGCTCCCCCAAGCCGCCGCTAGCCTGGCGACCGGAGCCTGGCAAAACGCATCTGAACTCTCGATAGAAATCGCGACGAATTCCAATCCGATCCGAGGAATAGTTCCGATCGCCGGGCTGTCCTCCGCGCTGCGGTCCCTCACTGCAAATTGCGCGGCTAAATAGTCGCTAACAGGCGAGCGGCTTCACGGTTTTTTAGGAATCCCGGTGAAATGGTGGCTTTTCGGAGATTAACATGGTTCCGGTTGCCATCCTCTTGTTCCTTACCGGCGCGGTCCTGTCGTGGGGTTTTCGCGTCTGGATTCTGGTGCCAGCAACGCTCTTGGTGATCGTCACGACGGCGATTTTTGAGCTTTGGCTGGGTTCAGGCTTTTTGAGGGCGCTCGGATTTGGCTTCCTCATCGGGATGGCGCCGCAATCGGGCTACGCTTTCGGCCTGCTCGTGCGAAACATACTTGCTTCATCGCGGTCTCCATTGGCGCATCGATCCTCCCGCGATGCGTCAGTTGCGATGCTCTACAAGCAGAACTCCTCCGATCAATCTCGCTAACTCATGGAATGGTCCGCCCGATTACGTTTCGGTCGACCCGGTCGGTTTGCCAGAGATGGTTTGGCGTTGCGCTGGCCATGTGCGATAGTACGCAGCGGCTGAACCGAAATTTTTGGTCAGGTCGCTGCCTCTCATTGCCCAAAGTTTTCAGACTTGTCGTTTGCCCCCCGCCTCCTCATCCTGCTGCTCGCTGCGACACCCGTCTTGGCGATTGCCAATGACGTAGTCGCGGGGCATGCTGTTTCTCTCGCGGCGGCCGTCATATTGGCCGTGGCGGCAATGGCGCCGCAGAGCGAGATCAAGCCGGCAATGCGATTGCTGGCACAATTTTCATTGGCGATTCTATTCCCGATATTTTGGATGATCCTGCAAATCATCCCGCTTCCATTCTCGTCACTGGCAAATCCAATCTGGTCGACAGCCTCCAGCGCGCTGAACGAGCCGTCGATGCCGGTTCGCATCAGCCTCGACCCAGGAGCAACGTTTCGCAGTCTTTTCCTTTACTTGACGATTTTGTCGCTGACCGTTGCGATGGTCATCGTTGGAAGGGATCGGCGAAACGCGGAAACGATCTTTTTAGTTTTGGCCACGGTGACGACATTTATGTCGCTCGAAATGTTGCTTAGTCGGCTAGAATCGTTCGCCGGCATGATGCCGGCTTCCTCTGTAAATTTTATCGCAATTGCTGCACTTGGCACGCTTATAAACTTCGCTGTCGTCATCATGGCAATTGAGCGGCACCTGACTCGGCGCAATTCAGAAGCTTCGTATCGTGCGTCGCTGCTATTCGGGCTTGCCCTCGGCTTGATCGGGCTTGCGGTCTGTCTGTCGGCGATGAAGGTCTTCGCGCCGGGCAACGTCTTCGCAGCAACGGCGGTCGGATTTTCTGCGATAATCTTCGTTGCCGTAGCTCGCCGCATCGAACTCGGAGCGTGGATTTCGGTGCTTCTGTTTGCAGCTTTTTCAGGCGTCGCGGCTACTCTTATCGTACCGCGTTTTGAGTACGGACCCTCCGCGGGGATCGCGAGATTTGCAACGTCAGCTACTGCGGAGTCCCTCGCAATGGCGAAGCGCGCTGGTTCCGATTTGCCGTGGCTGGGCAACGGCGTAGGAACATTCAAGTCGCTGACGCAAATCTATCGGGACTTCGGTAGCGCTCTGGTTCCTGAACCACCGTCTACCGCCGTTGCGGTTGCCACCGAATGGGGACAGCCAGCGCTGGTCGTGCTGGCAGGACTAACTATCCTGCTTATTGTTGCGCTTCTTCTGGGCGCCGTAAGGCGAGGCCGGGATTCCTTCTTTCCTTCGGCTGCAGCCGCAGGCGTGCTTGTGATCCTCGGTGAAGCCTTTTGCGATTCAAGCCTTCTGAATCCGACGGTTCAGATTATCGTCGCGATCCTGATCGGACTGGGGGTTTCGCAAAGTGTGGGCCGAACGCCATGGTCGGATGACCAGATTACACACTCCGGCCACCGATCGTAGCCCAGAGCTTCGTGCTGTTCGGCGACTGAATTCGAACCCAGCGGTAGGGAGCACGGGACCAAGGTTTAATCTGGGGGGTCAAATTATCCAGGACTAAATCTCCGGTCTTGGTGCGCACAACGAGCACGAGATGGTGCTCTCCCGAGTTGGTTACCACCTCACTCAACAGGAGTGCGCGTGCCGGCCAGCCCCGCTCCATCAGCTCATGACGTTTTGTAACGGCGTAATCGTTGCAATCTCCGCGATCCGGGCCGATCAGCCAGGTTTCGCCGGCAAGGCCTCGTTCGTTGCGCTCCGGAATGATATCTTGGTTAACGTTTCGATTGACCTCTTTGAGGGCAGCCCATCGCTCTGCCGTCAACCGAACCGGCCCGCCACGAAACATCGGCCGTGAACGGCATTCATCCTGGTAACGCACGCAAAACTGGCTGTATGCCATTGGCGGGAGCGTTGGCGTTTCGAATCTGATGTACTGGAGAGCCGATTTGAGGCCCATCGGCATTCCCACCATTGCCGCACTGGCGGACTCAAACCCCACGAATATCCCCGCGACTGCCACCGCAGCGAAAGTTAGATTCTTGAACATGTCTTGACTCCCCACATCTCTGTGGGGAGGAAGCTAGACGCAACGATTTGAAATTCTGCGCCGTTTGGTCCCCCAAATAGAATCAAAGACTTCTAATATCCTGATGAAATCATTTACTATGCTGTTGTCGGAAAAGAGTTGCGCACCGTGCGACCCGTACCGCGAATGCTAAAGACAGGCAGATGCTGAGATTGTCGCGATCGACAGGCGAAATTCGCAAGCCGAGGCTCCCGGACGGGATACGCATCTACGCCATCAGCGATATTCATGGCTGCGCCGATTTGCTGCAGCAAATGTTCACCGTCATAGATAGAGACCTCATGACGATTGGCTCCAGGCGAGCCATTCATGTTTTCCTCGGCGACTATATTGATCGAGGCCCAGACTCCTGCCGAACGGTGGATCTGCTCGTCGAACGGAGCCAAAAGTACGAATCGGTTTTCCTGAAGGGAAACCATGAGTCGTTTCTGTTCGACGTCTTAAGAAATCCGACCCAGCTTCGGGATTGGAAACAATATGGCGGCCTCCAGACTTTGACTTCCTACGGATTGCGCCCGTCGCTCAATCCCGATCCAGCCGAGCAAACAGAACTCATAAAGCAGCTCGCCATGGCCATCCCCGCAGACCAGCGAAAATTCTTTAACAGTCTGCGGCTGTGGTTCGTGTGTGGAGACTTTTTCTTCGTTCACGCCGGCGTCAAACCGGGGGTAGCATTGAAAAACCAGCAGGAGCAGGATCTGCTTTGGATCCGGGAAGAGTTTCTGTCCAGCGAAGAGCAATTTGGAAAGTATATCGTTCACGGGCATACTCCCGTCCGCGAACCGGACATTCGCCTAAATCGCATCAATATCGATACCGGTGCTTATGCCACTGGCAATCTCACACTGTTGACTATCCAAGGGGATAGCTTACTCGCCCTGTGACGTTACCGCGGACGCCTGAGGCTTCGATGCACTCCTTGACCACCTTCCGAATCATTTTAGTGACGTTGGCACTGACGGTCGGACTCCACGCTCTGACCTCCACATTGGCAGAATGGGAAGCCTTGGATCGACCAGTGTTCCCGTCTGATCCTGCCAAAATTATTGCTCCTACGGCGAGCGAGGTGCCTAGATGGTTGCAAGTCGTGTCGCCTTTCCGATCCGACATCGAGAGCAATCATGCCTTGATCGCCGCATTTCAAGCTATTCAAGCAGGTAAGGTAGGACCCGCGAACGAGCGACTGAACGATCTCACGCGGGAAAGGGTGAGAAAAGTGCTGTCGATAGCGCCCTACAGTTCGGAATTGTGGCTGGCTCTGGCACTTCTACAGGCGCAGCGCGATCCTCGGGATTCGACGTTCTCCGAAGCTTTGAAGATGTCCTACTTTCTTGCGCCTAACGAAGCCCAATTAATGCCGGTCCGGCTCGACACGGCGACGCTCTTCCACGCCCTCGCCGATCCGGACATCAAGGAGCTCGCGCGCGGCGATGTTCGCCTCATGCTAACCCGTCAGGCGGAGTTGAGGACCGCAGTAACCTCGGCCTACCGGCGCGCGTCAAGCCGCGGCAAGGCATTCTTGGAAGAAGCCGTTCGCTCGATCGACCCATCGTTTGTCGCTATGCTGCGCGGCTAAATTCGATTTGACACACGACCGCGGGTCGGTTCTTGACCGTCATGAACGGCGCGCAGGGGGTCCTTCCGACACTGTTGCCCGCGCTGCCTCGAACGTCTAATATAATTGGAAATCAGGGGACCTACAGCCATGTTGCGACCGTTTCTCGGCCTTATTGCTATTGCCTCGGGCGTGATGATTTCGGCAATGCCTGCGCTTGCCGCGGACTACGCAGTCTCTCCTCGACGGGTGAGCCATGCGAGCCCTGTCCTGCATATCGATCGTGGACCAAACCCCTATTGTGGCCCGCGATGCGGTTGCCCGGAAGTGGTACGTGTCCGGCATCGCTCGCTTGTCCAGTACTACCCTTCCGGCTTTGATCCCCGGACGAGAGACGAGCCCCATTATGCCTATGGCGCCAACCGCACCTACGTCCGTTACGTAAATCCGCGGGATCCGGAGCGCGTTTTTCAGTATTGAACGGCTCCTACGTGCACCTTGGTGCTGAGGTGAACTATCCCCAAGGCGAGATATGCGAATAACGATGGTGGGGACAGGTTACGTCGGCCTAGTCTCCGGAGCCTGCTTTGCGGATTTTGGACACCAAGTCACCTGCGTTGACAAGAGTACGGAGAAAATCGCCGCCCTTCAGCGCGGGGAGATCCCGATCTTCGAGCCGGATCTCGATCGCTTGGTGGAAACCAACGCCCGAGCGGGAAGATTGACGTTCTCCACTGAACTCGCCGAACCCGTATCCAATTCGGACGCCATTTTCATTGCTGTCGGAACCCCCTCGAGGCGCGGTGACGGTCATGCCGACTTGAATTACGTGTACGCTGCCGCACGCGAAATCGCCGGCTCTCTCAAGGGCTTCACCGTCGTCATCACGAAATCGACGGTCCCGGTTGGCACCGGCGACGAGGTGGAAAGGCTTATTCGGGAAACGGATGCTTCGGCTGATGTTGCGGTCGCCTCCAATCCCGAATTCTTGCGGGAGGGCGCCGCGATCCGCGACTTCAAACATCCTGATCGCATTGTGGCCGGCACGGACGATGAACGTGCCCGCAAGGTTATTTCTGAAATCTACCGGCCGCTCTACCTCAATCAGGCGCCGGTCATGTTCACGAGCAGGCGTACTGCCGAACTCATCAAGTATGCAGCCAATGCCTTTCTCGCGACAAAAATCACTTTCATCAATGAGATCGCCGACCTTTCGGAAAAGGTTGGCGCTAACGTGCAGGAAGTTGCGCGCGGTATCGGTCTGGACAATCGTATCGGTTCAAAATTCCTCCACGCCGGACCCGGCTTTGGCGGATCGTGCTTTCCCAAAGATACCCGCGCATTGATCAAAACCGCGCAGGATTTCGAAGCGCCGATCCGGATCGTTGAAGCCGTGCAGGCCGTCAACGACAACCGCAAACGTGCCATGGCCCGCAAGGTTGCGGCCGTATTCGGCGGGAATCTGCGCGGCAAGACCATCGGCATCCTCGGCCTGACCTTCAAGCCTAACACCGATGATATGCGCGAATCGCCCTCGATCCCCTTGATCACGGCCCTTCAGGATCTTGGCGCGACCATCAAGGCCTACGACCCGGAAGGCATGAAGCAGGCACGCTCCGAACTATCCGACGTCACCTATTGCGATGGGCCCTACAGCTGCGCAGAAGGCGCGGATGCGATCGTGATCGTGACAGAATGGGAACAGTTCCGGGCGCTGGATCTCCCGCGCCTGAAACGCGAGATGGCCTGTCCGGTCATCGTTGATTTGCGCAACATTTATCGGCCGGAGGAAGTGGCCGCGCACGGCTTCCGATATGAAAGCGTTGGACGGGCTTCGCAAAACGCCACCGGCGTCTAATTCGGCTGCTTCGCCAGGCTCTATCTGGTTGAATGCGACCCGATGATGCCTTGACACAATCCTAGAACGAAGGCGCCTTGCCGTTGAATCCCTTCAAACCGAGGGGATAAGATGGCGGCATGACGCAGCCGCTTACCTTCACCCTAGCATTCATCATGCTAACACTGCTCTCAACGAGCTGTCCGGCACAGGAAAGCCCCGAGGGCGACATCTCGCAGATGAGCCGGGAGCAGTGGCGCGCGCATATCAAGAACTTCCGCGAGCGATCCGAGATGATTCGGCGCGAACGCAGGTCCTTGATACCGCAACCGCCCACGCCCGAAGAATTGGCTGAAGCGGCATCAAGACGGGCTCTCGAGGACGACAGTCTGAGACCAGGCGACGTCGTATCGACCAACAAGGGACTTTTTAGGTATCAGGGCCCACTTGATAGAGAGCGCAGGCCCGAGGACTTCGTGCGGATTCGATAACTCGAGGCATTTGCGAATCGCAGGATTAAGGGCCCGTACCAGCAGCCGATTTCAGCACTCTTGCGGATAGGATGCCGAAACGGGGCGTACCGAATCAATTGCTCGCTTTGTCGGCGAAATGCTGCTATGCACAATTCATGGTTAAGCAAATTTCAGCGCTTTTATTGAGTCTCGCCATTTCCGCTGGGAGCAGTATTGCTGCGCTCGCAGCGTCCGAACCATGCAACGATTGTAAAGCGTCCCCTGAACTTACGATTCGAGAACAGATCAAGGCGGATCGCGCGCGGGAGGCAGACCGGGTGGCGAGAGAGACTTCCGACAGACCATGGGACGGCAAGGATCTCGGGGGAGTAAAGCGCGCCAACGATTCCGGCGCTGTTCGCTAGTTGGGCGATTAAACATCAGTTAAGCGGCAATCAGGTAGGCTTATCCGGTGTAGCCGGAGCCGCGCCGATGTTCGCCATTCAACTGGTTTCGATCGCTTTTTTAGCCGCGGCGGCGTTCACCTTCGTTTCCTACATTCTGATCAATAATCTGTTGATCGAATGGAATGACGAATTTTGAAGCGCAGACAGCATGGATGCGGGGCTCAGTTGCTCGATGCCGGCGTCTTGTAGTCCGGAAACCTGGTCAGCACCGCCGCCTTCACGAACTTAAAGTGAGCGATCTCGGAAGTCAGTTCTGTGAGCCGGCGCTGCCCGTTCATGATTTCAGCGTCGAAAAGGTCTTGGTGATGGCCGTCTCGCACATCGCGATCGAGATATTCGTCAGTTCCGTTTCCAATCGTCACCGAGGCGCGGGCCAACACGTCTTCCACCCGACGGCTCAAGCCTGATTGTTCACTCTCGGCCGACCGCAGCGCGCTTTCGATCGCTGCCACGATTGATCCGACGCGCAATCGATCCGCCTCGGCATCGCGTTCGGGCGAACGTGCCTTGAACTCTTCCACGCCGAGACGGGCCCTCGCAAAACTGGGCAGCCGCGCCCGCAAAAACAGCTGAAACATGGATCTATTCCGGGTTCAAACCAATATCACTGGGGACAGAATATAACGTCGCTCAGTGATGGTTAACAAAATCTGAAACTTCATGGCGGTCGGCCTGGATTTTCGTCTTCCATTCCATCCAAGCGCTGTCATGCTTGCTGTAGAGTTCGAACCACCGCTTTTCCCGCGCGGTGGTCGGAACTCCGTTTTCATACAAGGTCGCAGGCGTGCCCAAATCGTCGACGGCCGGCTGATTGTCGAGTGTTTCAAACTCAAAGGTCTCTTCGACGGTGAGGCCGATCAGAACGCGATGACCATTGCCATCAACGAAATATCGTCGCGGTGAATGATCCCGGGGGCTAGTCATTGCGCAAGACCCGATTTGCGATCCACGGACCCGAAAGGCGGTCGAGGCGTCGGCCATATGCCCAGAAAAAGGCCGGCACCCCAACCAGAAATGAGAGCAAAACCAACAGCCATGCCATATCTCGTCCTGCAGTTCAATTGCTGGAAACCAGAACCAACATCGGTCACTTACCACGCGCATTTCACGAAGCAATCTGCGCGTCGACTTAACCCTAACCTGATCGCCACCAGCCGCGGTTAGTAGTCATCCGCGCCGCGCAAGCCCTTGGCTATTCTCTCATTCTCATCGAGATAATAACTGTGCAGCCTGCCCAAAATTAGTACCAACGCGACCAGCAAAACGGCGACTAGAAAGTAGTTCAAGACCCAACCCCCATTACACGGCACCAAGCCGGCCTCACCAAGCTTCAGAAAGCAATTGGCGTGCCTACGACCGCGGAGGCGGAACTGGCGGATGACCTCGTCCCCGGCCTTCAACCTCCAGATCAGGAAGCCTCCGCCAGAGCGCGCGCGATATCATCCGCTCCCGTCCATCCACGCTTACGACGAAGCCGTCGCCCTGCATACGGACAAAGGATGCAGGGCGGCCATCCAGAATTTTTGCCAGCAGGACCTCAGCCACAGCGTTTCCTCTCATCGAGCGCACGAACTATTGGCCGACGGTTAGAACGCTCGGCGGGCGTGCCCAAGCGCGCGCCCCTGCGATCTGGGTTCGTACGCCGCGTATTTCAGGTAGCGGGCGCGGCGCCGGCGCGACCGCCAGGCACGCGCTCCATATCCGGCAAGGAAGCCCGCGAAAAATATTAGCGACAAGATCAGCACAGCAGTCATGGCAGTCGGTCCATCTATCCCCGACCGCATCTTCATTCCCAAGTTGTGACGACATCATGATTCTAGGCGCCAAAAGAACCATCATTCAAAGAATTTATTGTGCAGGACGATGCCAACAAAATGATCAATCTCAAATCCGTCGAACACATCCTTTGCTTCACGAGAAGCACCAAAGCAAAAATTTCCAGAAGATCGAGATCAATAGATAAACCCACCCCACCATTGCCAACAGCGTCAGCCCCAGATAGGCGCTAGAAAAACCTCGCTCCTTCACTTTGGTCAAAAGAAAAACTTTTCCCGGTCTGTGGAGCATTTGAGCGTTCGGCTGATGAAGTTGCTGATGAACAAATTTATCGGACAAACTCGACAATTTTGTGCCGCGATTGAACGATGCGATCGTTCTTTGAAAACTTATGAGTCGAGATCTCGACCCGCTGTATATGGAGTTGCTCAAACCAACAACCATCCCTTGCATTTAACCTAACCGAGCACGGTTAACGTGCGACGCGTCGCGAAGTATGATGCTGACGTTGCGACCGATCCCGGCAATGAAAATTTCACGAGCTATTTTTGAATGACGAATCAAATTTCTGGATGCTGAGAATTGAGTCGAAGCATGACGCATCGAACGCGACTCTCACTGCGCGCATGTCGGGCACGCCAGCCGGGGCGAATATATTGATCGAACGGTCCATGACCCGTTTGAGGTACACCCCGGAGCAGCGGCAACAGGATGAGTAGTTTCGGAAGACAAGAATTCCGCGGACTGTCCGACGCCAACGGGCCGCCGGCACGAAGTTGATCAGCCGCCTCATCGGCGCCCCCAAAGAAAAACCCTTCCAGGTCGATGACCTGGAAGGGCTAACTTGGTTGCGGGGATAGGATTTGAACCTATGACCTTCAGGTTATGAGCCTGACGAGCTACCGGGCTGCTCCACCCCGCGTTAAACCGTTGCGCGCCTTCCAGAAAATCGGACCCGAAGCGAACGCGGCCAACGCTTTTGGGCGTCGATCGATCCCGTCCAGAGGCTTCCTGAGAAGGCAACCCGGGCAATGCCCCTGGGTGCGAGGGGTATGTATCAACGCAAGCCTGCTTTGGAAAGGCCCATGGTGCGGTTTTTGAGGTTTTTGTGACGCCAAAAACGGCACGAAACGGCCTCGGGAGGCCGCCCTTGCCATCAAAGGCGCAAAAGCGGAACTTTGACGCAACAAAAGTCCACAAAAACATCATTATCGGGGGCGGCGCGTGACAGACACATTCGATTTCGTGGTGGTGGGGGGCGGCTCCGGCGGCTGCACGGTGGCGGGACGGCTTTCGGAGGAGTCACAGACGTCGGTGGCGCTGCTGGATGCCGGCGGCAAGAACGACAATTGGGTGGTCACCACGCCGTTCGCGCTGGCGCTGATGGTGACCGGCACCATCAACAATTGGGCCTTCAACACCGTGCCGCAGGCCGGCCTCAACGGCCGCATCGGCTATCAGCCGCGCGGCAAGGGGCTCGGCGGCTCGTCCGCCATCAACGCCATGGTCTATATCCGCGGCCACCGCAGCGACTACGACCAATGGGCCTCGCTCGGCAATGCAGGCTGGTCGTTCTCCGATGTGCTGCCTTTTTTCAAGCGCGCGGAAAACAACGCCGATTTCGACGGCGAATATCACGGCAAGGACGGGCCGCTTGCCGTCAACAAACTGCGCACCGAAAATCCGGTGCAGCAGATCTTCCTGCAGGCGGCGCAGGAAGGCCAATTCCGGATCCGCGAGGATTTCAACGCCGACGACCATGAAGGCCTCGGCATCTACCAGGTGACGCAGAAGAACGGCGAACGCTGGAGCGCGGCGCGCGCCTACATCCATCCGCATATGAATAGCCGCGCCAATCTGCGCGTCGAGACCACCGCGCAAGCCACGCGCATCCTGTTCGAGGGCAAGCGCGCGGTCGGCGTCGAATACCGCCAGGGCAAGGAGTTGAAACAGCTCCGCGCCCGGCGCGAGGTGATCGTCGCCTCCGGCGCGTTCCAGACCCCGCAGCTGCTGATGCTCTCCGGCGTCGGCGACAGCACCGCGCTCGGCAAGCACGGCATCGCAAGCGTGCATCATTTGCCCGGCGTTGGACAGAATCTGCAGGACCATCCTGACTTCGTGTTCGGCTACCTGTCCGACAATCCGAATTTTAACGGCCTTTCGCTGAAGGCCCTGCCGCGGCTGCTCCGGGGTATCAGGCAGTACCGGCGCGAGCGCCGCGGGCCGATGACATCGAATTTCGCTGAATGCGGCGGCTTCCTGAAAACCCGGCCTGATCTGGACGTGCCCGACGTGCAATTGCATTTCGGCATGGCGCTGACCGACGATCACGGCCGCAAGCGCCACAAGGGCACCGGCTTCTCGCTCCATGTCTGCCAGCTGCGGCCGAAGAGCCGCGGCCATGTCGCGCTCGGCAGCGCCGATCCTTTTGCGCCGCCGTTGATCGATCCGAATTTCCTCGGCCACCCCGACGACCTCGAAACCATGGTCGGCGGTTACAAAATCACAAAACGGTTGCTGGACACGCCGGCGCTGCGCGCGCTGCAGAAACAGGACATGTTCACCGCTGATGTGCGCACCGACGACGACATCCGCAAGCTGCTGCGGGAGCGCGTCGACACCGTCTATCACCCGGTCGGCACCGCCAAGATGGGCGTCGGCGATCCCTTGGCGGTGGTCGATCCCAAGCTGAAAGTGTACGGCATGGAAGGCCTGCGTATCGTCGATGCTTCCGTGATGCCGACCCTGATCGGCGGCAACACCAATGCGCCGACGATCATGATCGGTGAGAAGGCGGCCGACATGATCAAGGCCGAGATGCGGGCGGGGTGATGGGCTGTCGTCGTCATGCGCAAGGGGTCCAGTGCGCCGCGACCAACCAAACTATCCGTCGTCCCGGCGCACGCCGGGACCCATACCGCGTGATCTGTCGATAAAGGCTCGGTAGCTGACACCTTCCGCCAAACCTCTCCCTGTGGTTATGGGTCCCGGCTCAAGGCCGGGACGACGGCGATGTTTGTTGTTGCACGGTCATCCAAACGCACTTTCACCTTCTCGCGACGCATTGCGCCCGAGCTTTGCCAGAGATTTCCTTGCCCTCTTCAAATAGAGGGCGCAGGGAAGACCGGGTGCGCGCTGCACCCGCGGTCCCGTGTGCGGTTTGCACAAAACAAAGGTGCACACGAGCATACAGGGCAGCGGAGAACACCCGGCCTTCCCTGCGCAATGGCTTTACGGCTTATGCCGTGATCTCCCCGGAGACGAGTTCTTGGTTGACTCCGTCGCTGCCGTTTCCGCTTGCGCTTCTCCGACAGCTTGACGCCAGCAACGGGCGCCAGGACCACACGGTTTTGCCGTACGCTAAATCCACGCCGTCGTCAGACGTGAACCAGCGTCCACCGCAACCCGCCCAACGTCCGTGACGACGGCCGACGCCCTTCTGAGTAGGACGGGATGGCCAAAGATATGCACCTGATTTGCCGTTCTGGTAAACAGAAATATTTTTCATTTCGGGGCTTGACATCATTTCCGTAAATCAGAAGTGATTTGCCCGTCGGGCCAATTTGACGCACCTCGTAGTATGGGTAAGCGAAACCCATCCCGTGCAAGCATTGATGGGTTTCGCTTCGCTCTACCCATCCTACAACGGCATTGCGCTGCGCTACGAGTACTCAAGGACATCTCTTGCAGAAGCTGCAGCGCTTCATCGGCCCTGTGCTCGGGCACGAACAGATGATCGTGGTAATAGGCCGACACGGCATTCACGCTGATGCCGGCTTGTGCGAGCCGGCCGGTAATTGCGGCCAGAAAGCCCACCGCTTCCAGCGAGGAATGCACGGTCAGCGTGATCAGTCGCGATGCGAATTGATACGGCAACCCTGCGCTTTCGGCCTCCTCACGCCGCATCACGAGGGTGGTTCCTTCCCGTTCACGGAACAGGTGCACCGGCCTTGGTGCGGTGGGAATTTCCTCATCTGCCGGGATGCTGCAAAACACGAAGACGCCGTCGTGCATTGCCGGCTTCATGTTCTGGAGCAGCTTCGGAAGATTGCGTTCACCCGACACAGTCGTTTCCCTTTGAAGAAGCTCCCGCAGGGCGGGTTCGCTTTAACCCGCCATCTCGCACGGAGCGGTGGGTTAAAGAGGACCCGCCCTACGCAGCTGTCACTGCAATCTCAAATTTCCCCAGCGATACGAAATGACCCGTTCCCTGGTGCCGCCCGTTTCGACCAATCTTTCGGTCTGTGTTTCCGCCTCTGCTCCCGCGCGCTCGTAAAATGCACGGGCCAGGGAATTTCTGCTTAATACGGTTGCGGTCATCGCCTTATAGCCATGGCTGGCCGCGTAGTCGGCGCACGCCTCCAGGAGAGCCTTGCCTGCACCCTTCCCTATATAATCAGGATCCAGGTAGATCGCATAAGGCTCCGCGACACCCTTTTCATTGGTTGGTCCGACATCCGCGAAACCAACCATGACGCCATTGTCAAACGCTGCGAATACGCCGAACGGATCACCAATGGCCAGATGGCCCCTGTCCTTTTCAATCCAGCGGGAAGCACGGTCTTCGACAGAGAGGCCGTTGAGGTACTCAGCCGTATAGATATCCCGGTAGGTGGCGCGGGTGGCTTCGACATGAATCCGGGCAACCGCACCGGCATCATCTGGAGAAGCTCGCCTTACCGTAAATTTCTTGTCCATTTGAAATTCATAGCGGGTAGCCCGCATGAGCGGAAGCGACATGCGAGAGGCTGATAGAAAGATTCCCGGATGTCGCGGAGCCTGTCATCGGGCGCGCATTCAGGGCGCGACAATCACCCCTCAACGTCACAGCACGCATCCGCAGCGCGCCGATCGGGCATAGGCCAAAAGCCGGGGGTCGGCCTTGGAATGCGCCTCGCAAAAGCGGTCTATGATTTGGGTCACTTTCTCGCTGTGGTCTCGCTGCCAGTGTCCCAGCCCGTGTAGAGCGCTCTCCTGGCAGGCGATCGAATTGAGATCAAGGATGCGCTCCATGGTACGCAGCGCGCAATCGTGGAGAGTTGGCAGGTCCGGATCATCAGCATGAGCCAAACTCGGAAACGCATCCCACCACATGTAGCAAACACAGTTAAGCGTTCCGGCATCGGCTTCGCTTAGGTGAGATAAATTGGAAGCGCACCGCGGTTCGAACAGTTTCGTAAATAGTGCAGCTACAGACTTGACGCAGCGGACACGTTTTTTGACCGGCACATCAGTTGAACAAAGCCAGCTGTTATCGCCGCTTGCGCTCGTATTCACGAGGTAGGTCAAGCCCTGCGCAATTTGACTGTCAGCAAATCTCTGTAACGCCGGCTCGGGGTCTTCAAACAGTCGAGTGAGATAGGATACGGCTTCCATAGGTGGCGGATCCCACCAATCATGGTCCGGATCGAAGTACCAGGGCGCTTGCTGAAAGCGAACTTCGCGTCCAAATGAGTGTTCCAGCCAATCATCGAAAGTGAGTTTTTGCAGGCGCATCACGGAAGCCGCGACCAGTATATCAAGAGGCGATAATCTTGCTGCCTCTCATCGTAGAAGCTCTGAAGTCAGATCAGGTCAATCATTGCCTTCAGCCTTGACCGGCGGCTTCTGCGCGCCCTGAACGCTCCGGCTCAGCGACGCCAGCGCAGTCTTCAGCTCGTCAGAGATGGATGCGATGTCCCTGATGTCTTCGAAGGCCTGAGCGACGCGCTCACTCGCTGATTTCTCGAATGGTTCGAAGCCTTCAGAGATGCGCGTTCCTGCTCCAAGAGCTGTAGAAGCGGCCATAGGCCCGAGCAGGAGGATTGCGGTTCCGACGATACCGATTTTACGGATGTGAGGGCTTGGCGGTGGCTGCACTGGGCGGTCGTTGGTCATGTCTCCACCTCGCGGCGCATAGGCTCGCATCATGCCAATGGTCGCGAGCAAACGGTAGATCGGACGCCTACCATTAGGAGGTACTCCCGAGCAGAGCCGCCTTCCTGTCCAACCATCAGAGCGCGGTCAGCACCATGCGCCGGCAACAGCCGCGCGAACTCGCACCCCCTGGCTAACGCCAGTTATCAGAATGATTTCTTTACGGACGTCGAATAGATCAGACGTGACGACCCCGGAATAAGGCGAGCCCATTGATACCTACGATTTTAGTGATCGCGAACCCGTTTCATTGACCTGACGGGGGCGCTAAGGAACAGGCGGCGATATCAATCCATGAACAGTTTCGATGCCGTCGTCTATCTCGCCCTGTTGATTGCCGTGGTCACCGGCTTCAACTCCGGCCTGTTGCGCAGCGCGGTCACGATCCTCGCCTATCTGCTTGCGATGCCGATCGCGGTGGCGGCCACCCCGTTGCTGGCTCCGCAGCTCGGCGGCAAGCTCGACTCGTCCCTGATGCAGAATTCGCTGCTGTTCTTTGGAATTTTCCTGATCGCCGGCATGGTGCTGGGAAAGGTGGGGCGCATGGCGCTCGATGACACCATCGGATCGGCCGGGATCGGCGATCGCCTCGGCGGCGCGGCGCTTGGCGCGGTGCGTGTCGGCCTGGTCGCGATCACGCTGGTGCTGGTTTTCGACCAGCTCGTCCCAAGCGATCGCCAGCCGGCATTCCTGACCGGCTCGCAATTGCGGCCGCTGCTTTCGGCGGCCGGGCAAAAGGGCTTCAAGTCGCTGCCGCCGGACGTCACCGCCGCCATCGACCGGCTGAAGCGAGAGCAGCGAATTTAGCAGGCAATGATCGACTGATATGCATTTCGCGCAGCGACGAGCCACTTATCATGGCCGTCGCGATTGGCTACACTGTTCCAATCGAAATCTAGAAAATCACCTGACATAACGGGAGTGAGACAGTGGATCTTGGAATCAAAGGCCGCCGCGCCATCGTATGTGCCTCCAGCAAGGGGTTGGGACGCGCCTGCGCGATGCAACTGGCCAATGAAGGCGTGCACGTCACCTTGACGGCGCGCGGCGCCGAGGCGCTGAAAAAGACCGCCGATGAAATCCGCAAGGCGCATCCCGGCGTCACCGTCACCGAGGTCGCCGGCGACATCACCACGCCCCAGGGACGCGAGGGCGTGCTCAAAGCCTGTCCCGATCCGGACATTTTGATCAACAACGCCGGCGGCCCGCCGCCCGGCGATTTCCGCAACTGGACCCGCGACGACTGGATCAAGGCGGTCGACGCCAACATGCTGACCCCGATCGAACTGATCAAGGCCACCGTGGATGGCATGATGGCGCGCAAGTTCGGCCGCATCGTCAACATCACATCCGCCGCGGTGAAATCGCCGATCGACATATTGGGCCTTTCCAACGGCGCCCGCGCCGGCCTCACCGGCTTCATCGCCGGTATCTCGCGCAAGACGGTGATCAATAACGTCACCATCAACGGCCTGCTGCCGGGTCCCTTCGACACCGACCGACTGCGCGGCACCGCAAAGGGCGAAGCCGAGAAGCGCAAGATCGACGTCGAGCAGGTGCTGGCAGAGCGTGCCAAGCTCAATCCCGCCGGACGGTTCGGCACCCCCGAGGAATTCGGCGAGGCCTGCGCCTTCCTGTGCAGCGCCAAGGCCGGCTTCATCACCGGGCAGAACATCCTGCTCGACGGCGGTGCGTTCCCGGGCACGCTCTAGTGTCGCCCACGCAGAGGGGCGCCGGATGAAAGCGGTCTGGTACGAACGGACGGGCGCTGCGCCCGAGGTGCTGACCTATGGCGACATGCCGACGCCTGATGCCGGCCCGGGCGAAGTCCGGGTGCGGCTGAAGGCGTCCGGCGTCAATCCCGCCGATGTCGGCCGCCGCGGCGGCAGCTATCGCGCGATGGAGTACCCGCGCGTGATCCCAAACAGCGACGGCGCCGGGATCGTCGATCAGATCGGCGAAGACGTCACGCAGTTGAGGGTCGGCCAGCGCGTCTGGCTGTTCAATGGCCAGCGCAACGGCCGCGCCTTCGGCACCGCGGCGGAGTACATCGCGCTATCAGAGCATCTGGTGACGCCGCTGCCGGACAGTCTTTCCTACGCGGCGGGCGCCACGCTCGGAATTCCCGGCATGACGGCGTGGTGCTGCCTGTTCTGCGATGGTCCGATTACGGGAAAAACCGTGCTGGTCACCGGCGGCGCCGGCGCGGTCGGCCACTATGCGGTGCAACTTGCAAAATGGGGCGGCGCGCAGGTGATCGCGACCGTCAGTTCGGAAGCGAAGGCCGAACAGGCGCGGCTCGCCGGCGCCGACCTCGTCATCAACTACCGCAATGATGACGTCATCGCCAAAGTGCTGGCCTTCACCGGCGGGCGCGGCGTCGACCGCGTGGTCGACGTCGATTTTGGCGGCAACATCGCCATTACGCTGAAATTGATGGCCATGAATTCCACCATCGCGGTCTACGCCACCAACGGCAATCGCACGCCGCTGGTCCCGATGCGTGACCTGATGGAAAAGTGCATCACACTCCGCGCGCTGGTGCTGTTCGCGCTGCCGCCGCCTTTGCTGGCTGCAGCCCAGGCCGACATCACGAAATGGCTCACGGCGGGCAACCGCATCCACAACGTCGCCGGGGAGTTTGCGCTCGCGGATACCGCGCAGGCGCATCTCGCGGTTGAAAAGGGCGACAAGCTCGGCACCGTCATTGTCGATTGCGCGCGGTAGTTAACTCCCTCGCCCCGCTCTTGCGGGGAGAGGGTCGGGGTGAGGGGCTAGCTCCACGAACAACTGTGCAAGTTGTCGGACCTGTACCCCCTCACCCGGCGCTACGCGCCGACCTCTCCCCGCAAGCGGGGCGAGGTAAGCAAGAAACGAAACCAGGGAGGAAGCGCTGGATGCACTGGACGATAGGCAAGGTCAAAATCACCAAGGTCGTCGAGCTCGAGACCGTCGGCAGCACGCGCTTCATCCTGCCGCTCGCGACCAACGAAGAGATCCAGAAGCTGCCCTGGCTGATCCCGCATTTCGCCAACGAAGAGGGCCGCCTCAAAATGTCGATCCATTCGCTGCTGGTGGAGACGCCGTCGCGGCGGATCATCGTCGACACCGGATTGGGAAACGACAAGCAGGGCCGCAACGTACCGACCTGGAACAACCGCCAGGACCCGTTCCTCGAGACATTGACCGCGGCGGGCTTTGCGCCTGACAGCATCGACACGGTGCTTTGCACGCACCTGCATGTCGACCATGTCGGCTGGAACACCAGGCTGGTCGGCGGCCAGTGGGTGCCGACCTTTGCCAACGCCCGCTACGTGTTCGGCAAGACCGAGTTCGAGCACTGGCGCGACCACAGCGAGGAGCCGGCCCATCTGGCCGTGTTCAATGATTCCGTTAAACCGATCGCGGATGCCGGCAAGGCCGACCTCGTGGCCAGCGACGCCAGGCTTTCGGACGAAATCACCCTGATCCCGACGCCCGGCCACAGCCCCGGCCATATGAGCATCCACATCAAATCGGACGGCCAGGAAGGCCTGCTCACCGGCGACGTCGCCCATCACCCCTGCCAGATGGCGCATCTCGACTGGTCGTCAACCGCGGATTCCGACCCCAAACAGTCAGCCGTGACGCGGCGCGAGCTGTTCGGGCGGTTTGCCGACACGCCGACGCTGGTGATCGGCGGGCACTTCAATGCCGGCCATATCAGGCGCGAGGGGGACGCCTTCAAGTTCATCGCGCTGGGGTGAACCCGGGATCGTAGGGTGGGTGGAGCCAACGGGTCGCGCCAAAGGCGCGCCCGATGACAGGCTCCGCGATACCCACCGCCCAAGACGCAAGAAAGCTGGTGGGTTACGCTTCGCTAACCCACCCTACGAATTAAGAGACCTGCAATGCGGGGCGCTTCCGTGGTTGAATTTCCCCGCCCGCTGTTCCATGAAGCATTCCAAGTAAATAAACCCCTGAGGGAGCAGTACAATGAAGCTTGTTCGTTACGGCGCGCTTGGCCAGGAAAAGCCCGGCCTGATCGATAAATCCGGCCAACTGCGCGATCTTTCAGCGCATGTGAAAGACCTCAACGGCGAGGCCTATGCGCCGGCGTCGCTGGCCAAGCTTGCCGCATTGGACCCCTCAAAACTTCCCGCCGTCGACGGCAAGCCGCGCTTCGGAGCGCCGGTCACCGGCATATCGAAATTCGTCGCGATCGGCCTCAACTATGTCGATCACGCCAAGGAAACCGGCAATCCGATTCCGCCCGAGCCGATCTTCTTCCTCAAGGCCAACACCTCGCTGAGCGGCCCGAACGACGCGATCGAGAAGCCGCGCGAGTCCAAGAAGCTCGACTGGGAAGTCGAGATCGCCGCCATCATCGGCACCCGCGCCAAATATGTCAGCGAGGCCGACGCGCTCAATCACGTCGCCGGCTACTGCGTCTGCAACGACGTCTCCGAGCGCTACTTCCAGCAGGAGCGCGGCGGGCAATGGACCAAGGGCAAGTCGCACGACACGTTCGGCCCGGTCGGCCCGTGGCTGGTGACCAAGGATGAAATCGCCGACGTGCAGAAGCTGTCGATGTGGCTCGACGTCAACGGCAAGCGCTGCCAGACCGGCTCGACCTCGACCATGATCTTCACCATGGCGAAGTGCATCGCCTACGTCTCAACGTTCCTCACGCTGCTGCCCGGCGACATCATCACGACGGGCACGCCCCCCGGCGTCGGCGCCGGCATGAAGCCGCCGCAATTCCTCAACGTCGGCGACGTCGTCACCCTCGGCATCGAAGGGCTCGGCGAACAGCGGCAGCAAGTCATCGAGGCGTGAGGCTGGTGGTGCTTGCTCACTAGTCGTCATGGCCGGGCTTGACCCGGCCATCCACGTCTTTCTCGCCGATCGACCACTAAGACGTGGATGCCCGGGTCAAGCCCGGGCATGACGGAGGAGAAGAACCTTGCAAGGAATAACAACATGAAACTCAGCTTCTCTCACGCCTCGCCATTCGCCCGCAAGGTCCGCATCGCCGCGATCGAGACCGGGCTGATCGACAAGATCGAATTCATTTCGGCGACGGTGGCGCCCGGCACGGCCAACGAGGAATATTCGAAGATCACCCCGCTGAAGAAGCTGCCGGTGCTGATCCTCGACAATGGCGACGTCATCCTGGATTCCTACGTGATCGTCGAATATCTCGACGAGCTTGCCGGCGGCAACAAACTGATCCCGGCCTCCGGCCCGACGCGCTGGCAGGTCAAGACCGATCACGCGCTGCTGCAGGGCATGCTCGATGCCATGCTGCTGTGCCGCTACGAGAAGATGGTGCGGCCGCAGGGACTGCAATGGCAGGCCTGGTCCGACGACCACTGGAACCGGGCGTGGACCGGCATGGCGCGGTTCGAGAACAAGCCCGACGTGCTATCGCGGCCGTTCGACATCGTGCAGATCGGCCTCGTTTGCGTGCTCGGCTATGCCGATTTCCGCTTTGCCGATTGCGGCTGGCGCAAGGCGTTTCCTAAGCTCGATGCCTTCCATCATAAAATGCTGGAGCGGCCGTCGGTGAAAATCTCGGTACCGCCGGCGGCGTAACGACGGAGACGGCAGCATGCGCGAGGGCGGCAGAAAATTGCGGCGCCTCGGCATTGCTGCCGTGCTCCTGCTGGCAGTGGCCGCAACAGCGCGGGGACAAACCGGCATGGCTTGCGGAACGCCCACCACCCTCGACGATGGCTGGACCATAGCTTCCCCCGAAAGTGTCGGCCTCGATGCCGCACGGCTTTGCGCCATCGCCGCGCGCCTGAAGGAAACTCAGGCCAACGTCCACGCCGTGGTCATCGTCCGCCACGGCAAGCTCGTGTTCGAACAATATTTCGCCGGCTATGACGAGCCCTGGGGCCAGGGCGGCGGCCAGCACGCGTTCGACGCCACGACGAAGCACGACATGCGTTCGGTATCGAAGAGCGTGATCTCGCTTTTGGTCGGCATCGCGATCGACCGCAAGCTGATCGCGAGCGCGGACGAGCCCGTCGTCAAATTCTATCCGGAATATGCTTCCGTCAAATCGCCGGGCTGGGACCAGGTCACGCTCCGCCATCTGCTCACAATGTCGTCCGGCATGCAGTGGGACGAGAACCGTGCCTGGACTGATCCCAAAAACGACGAACCGCATCTGGGCAGCGAGAGCGACCCGATCCGCTATATCCTGTCGAAGCCGATCGCAAAGCCGCCGGACGTCGCGTGGACCTATAATGGCGGCGGGACGGATCTGCTCGGCAGCATCCTCGAACGCGTCTCCGGCAAGCCGCTCGAAGCGTTCGCGCGCGAGGTTCTGTTCCAGCCGCTGGACATTACCGACGTGGAATGGATGACCTATGCGAAGAACGGCAAGATCGCCTCCGCCGCCGGTCTTCGGATACGGCCGCGCGATGCCGCCAAGCTCGGCCAGCTCGTGCTCAATCGCGGCACATGGGGCGGCAAACAAATCATCTCGTCCGAATGGATCGAGCAATCGGTTCGGCCGCGCTTCCAGGCGATCGGCTATTTCGGCGGACTGTTTTTCTACGGCCAGCAATGGTGGATGGGCCGCTCGATCGCGCAGGAAAAGGAAGTGAAGTGGATTGCCGCGATGGGCCTCGGCGGCCAGCGGATATTCATCGCGCCCGACCGCGACCTTGTGGTGATGACGACATCCGGGCTTTACTGGCATCCGGGCCAGGGCAACGGGGCGCTCGACATGATGGCGAACTACATCCTTCCCGCCGTGCGCGACAGCAAGAACAAGGAAAAACCATGAGCCTGAAATTCACCGTCGGCGATCTCACCATCCACCGCATCATCGAGCAGGAAACCACCTTCGTGCCGGCGCTGGAGATGCTGCCGGGGCTGACGCCGGAAGTGCTGGCGGAAAATCGCGGCTGGATGCAGAAGGCCGGCGCACTCGACGCCAATGACGTGCTGATCCTGTGCTTCCAGTCCTACATTGTAAAAACGCCGCACCACACGATCCTGATCGACAGCTGCATCGGCAACGACAAGCCGCGGCCGCTGCGTCCGAAATGGAACATGAAGACCGACGACACTTACGCGCGCGCGCTCGCCGCGGCGGGATTCTCGGTCGGCGATATCGACTATGTCATGTGCACGCATCTGCATGTCGACCATGTCGGCTGGAACACGCGGCTGGAAAACGGCCGCTGGGTGCCGACCTTCCCGAAGGCGCGTCATATTTTCGGCAAGGCCGAATTTGACTACTGGACCGAGACGCATGCCAAGACGCCAGTGCCGCCGTTCGGCGACAGCGTGTTGCCGGTGGTCGAAGCCGGACAGGCCGAAATCGTGCGCGACGATTTTGCGATCGGCGACCACGCGCGCCTGTTGCCAACGCCGGGTCACACCCCCGGCCATCTCGCCTTCACCTTTGGCCGCGGCAAGGACGATGCGGTATTCTCCGGCGATCTGATGCATTCGCCGCTGCAGACGCGCTATCCGGAAATGTCTGTCAAGTTCGACGTCGATCAGGCGGCGGCGGGCGTCACGCGCCGCAGCTTCCTCGAACGCTACTGCGACACCGACACGCTGTGCTGCACCGCGCATTTCCCCTCGCCTTCGGTCGGAAGGATCCGCCGCGCCGGCAACGGATTTACCTGCGAGGCGATATGAGCGCGGCCCAGAATACGCCCGCCTTCGAGACCCTCGCGCTGGAGCAAGTGGACGAGCACGTGACGATCGTGCGGTTGAACCGGCCGGATGCTTCCAACGCGCTCAACACTCAGATGGGCCGCGATCTCGTGCGCTGTTTCGAGGATGTCGCGCTCGACCCGGCCAATCTGCGCTGCATCGTCCTGACCGGGTCCGGCGACAAGGCGTTATGCGCCGGCGGCGACCTGAAAGAGCGCCGCGGCATGACCGACGAGCAATGGACGCGCCAGCACGTCATCTTCGAGCGGATGGTGCGGGCGCTGATGTCGACTGCCCGGTCCCGATCATCGGCGCCGTCAATGGTGCGGCCTATGGCGGCGGCTGCGAGATCGCAGGTTGCTGCGACTTCCTCTACGCTGCTGACACAGCACGCTTTGCGCTGACCGAGGTCACGCTCGGCATCATGCCGGGCGGCGGCGGCACGCAAACCCTGCCCCGCGCGGTCGGCGAGCGCCGCGCCAAGGAACTGATCCTGACCGGTAAACCGTTTACGGCAGCGCAGGCGCGCGATTGGGGCCTCGTCAACGAAGTGTTCCCGCAGGCCGATCTGTTGCGCGAAGCGCTGGCGACCGCCTCGCATATCGCCCGCAACGCCCCGATCTCGACCCGCCAGGCCAAGCTCGCGATCCACCGCGGCCTGCAATCATCGCTGCGCGACGGCCTCGCGCTCGAGATCGAGGCCTATAACCGGATGGTGCCGACCGAGGACCGCCGCGAAGGCGTGCTGGCGTTCAACGAGAAGCGGCCGCCGAACTTCAAGGGCAAATGAATAATTCTTTCGTCATGGCCGGGCTTAGCCGTCTGAAGGACGGCGTCGCTTCCGCTCGCCTATGCCCGGCCATCCACGTCTTTGGTGGCGACGGAAGAGTAAGACGTGGATGCCCGGCACAAGGCCGGGCATGACGGCGGCTGAGAGTGACTAGCCTCAATCGAACAGGTTCGGCGTGTGGTTCACCACCGCGCCCTCGATCGCCAGCATCTTCAATTTCGTCACCACGCCGCCATTGGCGGAGAAGCCGCCCGGCTTGTTGCCCGCCGCCAGCACGCGGTGGCAGGGCACCACGATCGGACAGGGGTTGCGGCCGAGCGCCTGGCCGACGTCGCGCGACAGTTCGACCCCGCCGAGCTTTTTCGCGATATCGCCATAGGTCATGGTCTGGCCCGGCGGAATGCTGCGCGCGATGTCGTAGACCCCGCGGTTGAATTCGGGCACGCCGTCGAGGTCGAGCACGACATCCGAAAGGTCGTTCGGCTTGCCGGCCAATAGCTCGACGATACCCTCGATGGCGGCCTGCACCTTGGCCGGCGGCTGCGCCTCGTCGATGTCGCCATGGCGCTGCTGCAGCCGGGTGCGGGTCTTCTTCTCATCGCCCATCGGCAGTTGCACCGACACAATGCCGCGCTCGCCCCACACGATGCCGCAGCGGCCGATCGGGGTGTCGAATATCGCAAATTGCTGTTCGGTCATGATCTCGCTCCAGATCCTCTCGCTCCGATAGTTTAGAGCTTGATGCTGGTCCCAAATCTAGGCTTGGAGATTGTTGCTATCCACCCGAAACCTGAGGGAACTTGACGGCATAAACAACTTCCGATGATGTGGGATATTCACCGCGCCATTCAATGGCGCCGCCCCGCACACCGAGCCCCTTATGCAAACCCTCCCCGTCAACGGCTTCGACATGGCCTATCTCGAGGCCGGTGATGGCCCGCCGCTGGTCTGCGTGCACGGCTCGCTGTGCGACTTCCGGATCTGGTCGTCGGTGATGGGGTTGCTGTCGAAAAAACACCGCGTGATCGCGCCGTCGTTGCGGCATTTCTTCCCTGACCATTGGGACGGCGTCGGCGACACCTATTCGATCGCACAGCATGTCGACGACGTGATCGCCTTCATCGAGAAACTCGGCGTTGGGCCGGTTGATCTGATGGGCCACTCCCGCGGCGGGCACATCACGTTTCGCGTCGCGCAGCGCCGGCCGGACCTGTTGCGCAGGCTGATCCTGGCCGAGCCCGGCGGCGAACTCGACGCCTCGCTCGATCCCGCCTACAAGCCCGGCCCCTCCCCAATCGCGGCCCGGATTGCGGCATCCGCGGAAGTCATCGCCAAGGGGGATATCGACGGCGGGCTTGCCATCTTCATCGACGCGCTGGAAGGCCCCGGCGCCTGGAAGCGGATGCCGGCGACGCCGAAGCAATTGCTGCGCGACAACGCCACCACGCTGATCGGCCAGATGCGCGACGCCCGTCCGCCCTTCTCCAAGGCGGATGCGGAAGCGATCAAGACGCCGACGCTGTTCATCGGCGGCGCCAACACCCGGGGCACGATTCCGCTGGTGCTGCGCGCGCTGGCCGCGAACGTGAAGGGCTCACGCACCGAGATGATCCCCCGCACCACGCATCCGATGTTCGAACAGGCGCCGCGGAAATATTGCGAGATCGTGCTCGCATTCCTGGCAGAGGCTTGATCCCATGCAGACGCTTCCCGTCAACGGCTACGACATCGCCTATCTCGACGTCGGACAGGGCCAGCCGCTGGTCTGCGTCCACGGCACGCTCGGCGATTTCCGCACCTGGTATCCTGTGCTCGGACCGCTGTCGAAAAAACACCGCGTGATCTCGCTCAGCCTGCGGCACTTCTTTCCCGAACACTGGGACGGCGTCGGCAACGACTATCTGATGGCGCAGCATGTCTCCGACGTGATCGGCTTCATCGAACAAACGAAACTCGGCCCCGTCGACCTGATGGGCCATTCCCGCGGCGGCCATATCGCCTTTCGCGTCGCCGAGCAGCGGCCGGATCTATTGCGCAAGCTGGTGCTCGCCGAGCCCGGCGGCGACCTCGACGCCACGCTCAGTTCAGCCGGTGCGGGCCCGGGTTCGTCGGCGATTGCGGCGCGGATTCCGGCCGCCGTGGAGAAAGTAAAAGCCGGCGATGTCGACGGCGCGCTCGACCTGATCGTCGATATGATCGATGGCGAGGGCACCTGGAAGCGGCTGCCGGCCGCGCCCAAACAGCAGCTCCGCGACAATGCGTTCACGCTAATCGGCCAGGTCGGTGAGAAGCGCCGGCCATTTTCACGCAGCGAAGCGGAATCGATTGGGATGCCGACTTTGCTGATCGGCGGCGGCGACACGCAGGGCTCGCTGGCCCAACTCTGGCGCGTGCTGGCGCAGCATATTCCGGGCGCGAGGACGGCCGTGATCCCCGGCGCCCGCCACTGGATCTTCGATCAGGCGCCGCAGGAATACTCCGAGGCCGTAATGGAATTCTTGGCGGCGTGAGCGCCGCCGGTCGATCACTTTTCATCGAGACGCCATGCGCCGTCCCAATCGGCGGCCGGCGGGTTTTCCTGAAACTCACCGATGCGTTTGATGAATACCCTGGACGGACCGTCGCCCGGGACGGCTTCGAGCCCGGCGCTGAAGGCGTGACGCGCGTCGTCCCAACGGCGCTCGCGATAGGCGGCGAGCCCTTTCGAATAGCTGTCGAGCAGCGACACCTGCTCCGGCTTGAGTTCGTCCTCGCGCCCGATGATCTCGAACACCGTCTCCGGCTGGCTCTGGCCGACCACGACCAAGCGGTCGATCTCGCGAAACGCTAATCCGTCGCCGGCTGCTGCGATGGTCGGCGCCGAGACCAGGCAATGGCTGCCATAGGCCTTGTTGGCGCCCTCCAGCCGCGACGCCAGATTCACCGCGTCGCCCATCACAGTGTAGCTCATCATGAATTCCGAACCGATGCTGCCGACCAGCACCTCGCCGGTCGCAACGCCGATACGGACGTCGCAATCGCTCGGCACCGTGCGCACGCCGAGCAATTCGGGAAGCTCCGTCCGCAACGCCGTCCCGCGGCGGGCCATGTCGATCGCAGCCAAACAGGCAAGCCGCGCCTGCTCGCCGTCTTCGTTGAACGGAGGACCCCAATAGGCCATGATCGCATCGCCGATATATTTGTCGATGATGC
The DNA here is from genome assembly GCF_018131075.1 of Bradyrhizobium sp. JYMT SZCCT0428. Classification (GTDB taxonomy): domain Bacteria; phylum Pseudomonadota; class Alphaproteobacteria; order Rhizobiales; family Xanthobacteraceae; genus Bradyrhizobium. The sequence continues at coordinate 78,814 of NZ_JAFCLS010000011.1, forward strand.
CGTGATGGTTGCGGATCGGCCCCGACATCGTCGACAGATAATGGTTCATCACCTTGACCAGCCCCTGCGGCGTCATGCCCGTGCTGAGGCTGGTGAATCCCTTCATGTCGCAGAACAGCACCGTCATCACGCGCCGCTCGCCGTCGGTTGCGGTCTGCGCCTGCCGGTCGATCAACCCAGCGACGACGCGCGGGTCGATATAGCGGCCGAAGGTCTCGCGCATCTTCTCCTTGTGGCGCAACTGTTCGACCATGTTGTTGAACGCGGATGTGAGCTGGCCGATCTCGTCCCGCGTGGTGACGTCGATCGATCCATCGAGGCGGCCGGCCTCGACGGCGCGGGTGCCATCCAGCAGCCGCCGGACCGGCCGGGTGATGCCCATGCTGACGAAGATCGCGAACATCAACCCCAATACGGCCGCCAGTACCGTCAGGATCATAGAGATCACGATGGCCTTTTGCTGGTCACGCATCGTCACCACGGCATCGCTGCGGACCTGCGCCAGCATATCTTTTCGGATTTCTTCGACCTTCTGGTTGAAATCGTCGCGCAGCGTATCGGCCCGGGCGAGGCTCGCCCTTACCTCGGCGAAATTACCGGAAGCCAGCAGCGGCAACATCCGCTTGTTCTCATCGCTTAGGTAGCGGCGAAGGTCCTTGTTGACGTTCTCGATCCGGTCGTCGATCCGGCCGAGTCTGGCGTTATCGGAGTCGGTCGAGGTGTCGTCGATGATCGCATTGATCAGCACCCGCGCGGCCTGCGCTTCCTGATCGATTTCCAGGCCTTTCGCCTCATAGGTCTTCTGGTGCTCCGCAAACGCGGCGTCGTCGGGCGGTGACTGCGTCTTTGCGATCACCATTCGGCGGACGGCCAGCGCCTGCTCCAGCGAGCGGACATTCATCCGCGCCAGGTGCCCGTAGGCCTCGACATATTTGCTGCTGAGCTCATCGAGCTGATGGGCGACCTTTCGCGTCATCACCGTCGAAAGAACCGATGTGATCGCCATCAGGATGATCAGCCCGACCGCGATGGCAAGGATTCGTTTCCGGATCGACGGTCGCAACATGGCTCGGGGCTCTGACATAACGGGCGGACCGGAATGGATGGCGGGGCAAACGAAAAAGCCCGGCCGATCGGATCGGCCAGGCTTGTTCTTTAGCTCGCGCAGGTAAATTAAGCACGAGCCCGCGGGTTATAATTGGTGAGGGTTTCTGTTGGACTCCAAGCGGAGCACCGTTCTTGCCACCTCCCCCCTTGCGGGGGAGGTCGAACGCGAAGCGTTCGGGAGAGGGGTGGCCACGGCGGGACCGCCCGTGTGAACCCCTCTCCCCGCCCCTCCCCCGCAAGGGGGGGAGGGAGCATGAACAGTGTGCCTTAGGGCTCACACCTTCCAGACGCCCACCGGCTGGCGCACCGCGACGTTGAGCCTGTTCCAGACATTGATATTGGCGATCGCCAGGACCAGCGCTGCAAGCTCCGCTTCGTCGAAATGCTTGTCGGCCTCGTTCCAGATCGCATCCGGCACCGGGTCGGCGCGGTCGCTGATGCGGGTCAGCGCTTCCGTCAGCGCCAATGCGGCGCGCTCGGCCTCCGTGAAGTAGGGCGTGTCGTGCCAGGCCGCGACCGCGAACAGCCGCTCATCGGTCTCGCCGGCTTTCCTGGCGATCTTCGGGTGCATGTCGACGCAGACGCTGCAGCCGTTGATCTGGCTGGCGCGCAGATGCACCAGTTCGAGCAGCTTTTCCGGCAAGCTGTTCTTGGTCAGTTCGCCGAGCGCGTGCAGCGCTTTCATGGCGTCGGGAACGACCATGACGGGGTGGTTCATTCGAGCCTGCATCATTTCTCTCTCCATCCTTTGGTTCGGTTTTGACGTGACCGCGCCGATTTGCTGTCACATCGGCGGGGTTTCGTTCGTCATAGCCATGACGAGACACGACATGGGAATGTGACCGATGGACGAGAAAAAGTTTCTGGCCGAGAAATTCGAGGCCAACCGGGCCCATCTGAGGGCGGTGGCCTACCGCATGCTGGGATCGACCGCCGAGGTCGACGACGCCGTGCAGGAGACCTGGCTACGGTTGAGCCGTACCGATACCGGCGCGGTCGAAAACCTCGGCGGCTGGCTGACCACGGTGGTCGCCCGCGTCTGCCTCGACATGCTGCGGTCACGCAAATCGCGGCGCGAGGAACCGATGGGCCCGGACGTGGCGGAACCCATCGCCAACGACGAACACGAGCGCGATGCTGATATGGCCGATTCCGTCGGCGCGGCGCTGTTGGTGGTGCTGGAGACGCTGGCGCCGGCCGAACGGCTGGCGTTCGTGCTGCACGACATGTTCGCTGTTCCCTTTGAGGAGATCGCGCCGATCGTCGGCCGCACGCCCGCCGCAGCGAGGCAACTCGCCAGCCGCGCCCGCCGCCGGGTGCAGGGCACCCCGCCCGCGCCGGACGCCGATTTCAGGCGGCAGAAACAGATCGTCGATGCGTTTCTGGCGGCCTCGCGCGGCGGTGACTTCGAAGGGCTGCTCGCGGTGCTGGATCCTGACGTGGTGTTCCGCGCCGACCAGGCCGCCCAGCGGCTGGGTTCGCTGCCGGAAATCCGCGGCGCGGCGGCGGTTGCCGAAACCTTCAAGGGCCGCGCCCAGGCTGCAAAGCCCGCGCTGGTCGACGGCGCGCTGGCGGTCGCTGTCGTGCTCGGCGGGCAATTGCGCATCGTGCTGCGGCTGACCATCAGCGGCGAGCGGATATCGGCGCTGGACGCGGTGGCGGACGCGGAAGCGATCGGCACGTTCGACGTGGAAGTGCTTGCGCCCGGCTAGCTTCTGCCAGAATTCCACACTTGAAGGCCCCTTGACCGGGCAGGCTGCCGGGGGTATCCATATCGAATACGGAATTCCGTATTCCATTTTGGACCCCTGGCATGATCCCGTTAGATCCGCTCCCCAACCTGATCGACCAAGTCTATGCCCGGATCCTCGAGGCGATCATCGATCGCACGCTGCCGCCGGGGCAGCGCATCACCCAGAACGAGCTGGCCGAGAAGCTTGGCGTATCGCGCCAGCCGGTTTCCCACGCCCTGCATCTGCTGCACCGGCAGGGCCTAGTGGCCGAGAGCGGCCGCCGCGGCTTTGAGGTCACCGAGCTGGACCCGGCGCGTATCCGGCAGCTCTACGAGGTCCGCGGGGCCATCGACGCCCTGGCGGCACGACTTGCCGCCGGACGCGTGAAAACCGACACGGCCGGGCGCGCGGCGCTGGACGCGGCCCTGGAGGCCGGCCGGACCATCGGCGAGGACACGCCGCTGGCGCGGCTGATTGCACTCGACGTCGATTTTCACAGCGCGATCTACCGCCTCGCAGGGAACCCTGCGATCGAGGAAATGATCGCGCCGCAATGGCCGCATATGCGCCGCTCGATGGCCACCGTGCTGGCCGAACTCGATTACCGCGACAGCGCCTGGAGCGAACACGAGGCGATCGCCGTGCAGATCCTGGCCGGCAATGCCGGGAAAGCCGAGGCTGCGGCATTGGCGCATGCGCAAACGGCGGGACGGATGACGGAGGAAAGACTGAAGGCGACGGACAAGGCGGCGTAGCAGCAGGGAATCCTCATCCTGAGGAGCGGCGAAGCCGCGTCTCGAAGGATGGGCCGGCGGCCTCATGGTTCGAGACGCGCGAAGACGCGCTCCTCACCATGAGGGGAGAGAAACAAAAACAAAGGGAGAGACGACCATGAAACTCACGCAAGAACAGATCGACTATTTCAACCGCGAAGGCTGGCTGTTTCTGCCCGAGCTGTTCAGCCCCGAGGAAGTGGCCTATCTCGCGCGCGAGGCCGTCAGCATCTATGACGCTGATCGACCCGAGGTGTGGCGCGAGAAGAGCGGCGCGCCGCGCACCGCCTTTGCCGCCCATCTCTACAACGAGGCGTTCGGCGCGCTTGGGGCGCATCCGCGCATGATCGAGCCGATCGAGCAGCTGTTCGGCGAAAAACTTTACATGCACCAGTTCAAGATCAACGCCAAAGCCGCCTTCACCGGCGACGTCTGGCAATGGCACCAGGATTACGGCACCTGGAAGCGCGACGACGGCATGCCGGAGCCGCGCGCGATGAACATCGCGATCTTCCTCGACGAGGTGATGCCGATCAACGGCCCCCTGATGCTGGTGCCGAAGAGCCAGACCGCCGGCGACCTCAAGGCCTCGCACGATCTGGAGACCACCTCCTATCCGCTATGGACGCTGGACGAGGCCACGGTGACGAGGCTGGTGCAGGAAGGCGGCATCGTCGCGCCGACCGGCAAGGCCGGCGGCATGCTGATGTTCCACGGCAATCTGGTGCACGGTTCGGCCGGCAACATCACGCCCTATCCGCGCAAGATCGTCTATTTGACGCTGAATGCGGTCTCGAACTACATCCGCACCCCGACACGGCCGGAGTATATCGCCCACCGCGATTTCACGCCGATCCAGACCGTGGATGACGACGCGCTGCTGCGGCTCGCGCGGGCGCATCGCCAGGCGGCGGAGTAGTCGTCAAAGCCGCATTTCAATCAGCCGTCATTCCGGGGCGACGCGCAGCGTCGAGCCCGGAATCCATAACCACGATCGGGAGTATGGATTCCGGGCTCGCGCCAAGAGGCGCGCCCCGGAATGACGAGAAGTAGAACGGATTCCCCGCCATGAACCTCCACCACCTCCTCCAGGCCCGCCATGCCGCCGGCAAACCGGTTCGCGTCGCGCTGATCGGCGCCGGCAAATTCGGCTCGATGTTCCTGGCACAGGTGCCGCACACGCCGGGACTTGAGGTGCCGCTGATCATCGATCTCGACCGCGACCGCGCGCGCGAGGCGTGCCGAACCGTCGGCTGGGACCAGGAGCGGATCGCACGGACCGCCTTCACCGATGACGGCCTGCGCGCGATCGCCGGCGGGGCGATGGATGTCGTGGTGGAAGCGACCGGCAATCCGGCCGTCGGCATCCGGCATGCCCGCGCCGCGATTGCGGCCGGCAAGCATGTCGTGATGGTCAATGTCGAAGCCGATGTGCTGGCAGGCCCCCTGCTCGCCGAGGAAGCCCGCAAGGCCGGTGTGGTCTATTCGCTGGCCTATGGCGATCAGCCGGCGCTCACATCAGAGATGGTGGACTGGGCGCGCGCCACTGGATTCCGCGTCGTCGCCGCCGGCAAAGGAACAAAATATCTGCCGGCCTATCACGACGTGACGCCGGAAGGCGTTTGGGGTCATTACGGCCTCACCGCCGATGAGGCGCAATCGGCCGGCATGAATCCGCAAATGTTCAACTCGTTTCTCGACGGCACCAAATCCGCGATCGAGATGGCGGCAATCGCCAACGCTTGCCAGCTCGACGTGCCGACGGGCGGCCTGCTGTTTCCACCCTGCGGCGTCGACGACCTGCCGCATGTGATGCGGCCGCGCGACAAAGGCGGCGTGCTCGAGAAATCCGGCGTGGTGGAAGTGGTGTCGTCGCTGGAGCGCGACGGCAGGGCGGTGTTTCGCGATCTGCGCTGGGGCGTCTACGTCGTGCTGGAAGCGCCGAACGATTACGCCGCCGACTGTTTCAAGCAATACGGGCTGAAGACCGACGCTTCGGGCAGGTTTGCGGCGATGTACAAGCCGTATCATCTGATCGGACTGGAGCTGAACATCTCGATCCTGTCGGCGGCGTTGCGTAACGAGCCGACCGGGCAACCGCATGGTTTTCGCGGGGACGTCGCCGCGGTCGCGAAACGCGATCTGCGCGCCGGCGAAATGCTCGACGGCGAAGGCGGCTACACGGTGTGGGGCAAATTGATGCCGGCAGCCGCCAGCCTCAAGGCCGGCGCGCTGCCGATTGGTCTCGCCCATCGCGTCAAACTGAAGAACAACGTCGCCCACGGCGCCGTGGTGCGCTGGAGCGATGTCGAGGTCGACGAAGCCAACGATACCATCAAGACGCGCAAGGCGATGGAAGCGAAGTTTGCGCGCGGCTCCTGATTTGCCGTGGGCCGTGCCAACTTGGCGCGGCCGTCACGCCCAGACGTTGCCCAACTTCGTCGCCAGCCACTTTGCCAGCGCGGCGTTGACGGCAACGGGGCACTCCTGCGCCATCCAGTGGCCCGATTGAACCACCACTTCGGTCAGATTCACACAGTGCTCGCGCATCGGTTCGGCAAGGCGCGAGCCCATTGTATCGCAAGTCACATCATGCGCCGCATGCAGGAACAGCACCGGCATGCCGAGCCTGCCGCCGTTGACTGCCTTTGCCGCGTAAGCCACGTTCCGATCGTGGTTCATGTACCAGGAGTCCGGACCGAAGAAGCCGTTGCGTTCCAGCGCGGCCGTGTACGCGGCAAGGTCCGCTTCGGTCAGCACATCGGTATCGAGGGGCACGTCGGGCGCCATGCCCGCACCGCCAAACCAGCCGCCATCCTGACGCATCGTGGACGTGCGGGACGGTTGACCTCGCCCCGCCGGATTGCCCTTGCGGAACAGCGCCTTCACCGTGTTGCGCGTATTGGCCTCGAAGGCGGCGGACGCGGCCGGAAAATTCTCCTGGTAGAATAGCTGATACTCCCACTGGCCTGCCGGGAATTTGCTCTCCGGGTAGAGCGTCCGATCCACCAGGGGGAGGAAACTTTTCGGCGCGAAGCCGCCGGGCAGATAAGGCACGCACAGATTGGCAACGCCATGGCATCGATCCGGATGATGGCTGGCGATATCCCAAACGACGGGGCTTCCCCAGTCGTGCCCCACCCAGACGGCTTTCTCGCGTCCGAACGAGTCCAGTAGTTCGATCATGTCGCGCACACTGTTTTCGACGGCGTAATCCGCGTGCTGTCCGTAGACGCTGGACCTGCCGTATCCACGCATGTCCGGCGCCACGCAACGGAATCCGAGTTCAGCTAACACTGGCAGCTGGTGACGCCAGCTGATCGACAGTTCGGGCCAGCCATGCAGGAAGCTGATCATCGGCGCATCGGGGGCGCCGCAGGCGAGATAAGCGGTCGTATGACGCTTCGTCTTCACGACATGCTCGGTAATCGGAAATGGCATTGCAGCTACCCCACCCGTTTGCGCTGGCCGCGAGCTTTTATAGGAGGCGGAACGACAAGATCAGGCAAGTTCAAAGATCGCGCCGCGCCTAAGTTGGCTTGCGGCGGCAGACCGCCTCGATGTTGTGGCCGTCGGGATCGAGCACGAAGGCCCCGTAGTAATCTTCGTGATAGTTCGGGCGCAGCCCCGGTTGGCCATTGTCGCGTCCCCCGGCTGTGAGCGCAGCCTGGTGAAACCGGTCCACGGTTTCCCTGTCGTGGGCCGCAAAGGCGACGTGGCTGCCGGTTTGCGAAGCGGTTTTCTCGCCGATCCAGAAGAATGCCTTGCGGTCGGCCCCATAGCCGGCGGCGGTTGGACCGTCAGCGTACAAGCGCTCGATGCCGAGCGGACGAAGCGCCTGATCGTAGAATTTCCTTGACCGCTCGAAATCGCTGACGCCCAGCGAGACGTGATCCAGCATTGCAGCCTCCTGATTATCTCGGGGATTCATGATGGCATCTGGCGAGGATCGGCGCAGCCCAAATTTGCTACGGCAGCAAGCGGCTCGATCGCGCGAGGCCGAACCATTTCCGGAACATCGCCTCGGTGTCCATCATCTCCGTAAAACCGGCCTGGTTGATCTTCACGGTCGAGACGATCGAGGGCGGGCCTGCCTGGGTGTGGCCATAGCGCATGCTGTAATCGGCGTACTGGAATGAGAGGCCGACAAATTCTTCAAGGCCGGGCGAAATCAGATTGTGCTTGCGTCGCAGTTCGTCCCACGGCGCGATCCATTTGGGATATTCCTGCGCCAGCGACAGCGGCATGGCATGGCCCGGTTTCATCTCAAGCGCGTCTGCAATCGCCGGCCAGACATTCTCCCAGGTGAAGACATCGCCATTGGTGACGTTGAAGGCTTCGTTGCGCGCGGCGGCCGCCTCGCCGGCCCAGGCGATCGCGCGCGCCAAAAGATCGACGTCGACCGCTTGCGACACCCGCGCCGCACCGCCGGGATAATCGAGCGGGCGGCCCTGCTCGCGCAACATGCCGGCATAGACGCCGAGCGGCGGGATCAGGTCCATCGCGCCGCCGATCGTCTCACCGACGATCAGGACCGGCCGCAGAATGCTCCAGTGCCAGGCCTTGCCCTGCTGCAGCTCGCGCAGGAAATTCTCCTGCGCCCAGTAGAAGTTCGGCTGCTCGTACATTTCCGAGCGGCCTTCGCGCGCCGGCACGGTGAGCGGGCGGACGTGGACGCCATAGGCCTTGGTGCCTTGCAGAAGTGCGACATGCCGAAGCTGCGGCGCGACCGGTTCGAGCGCGGCCATCAGATTGCGCAGCATCACATCGTTGATGCGGATCTGATCCTGATCGCGCCAGCCGTCGACCAGGTTGGGCGCTTCATAGAGCGCGGCGTAGACAAGATGGGTGGCGCCCTGCAATTCGGTTGCGGCACGCCGGCACTGCACGGGATCGGTGAGGTCGATCTGCACGTGCCTGGAGCCATGGAGCTCGCGCGGCCTGCGCCGCGACAGCGCCAGAACGTCGCATCCCCCGGCGGCGCCGAAGTGCCGCAATGCGGCATTTCCCACCAATCCCGTCGCGCCCGCGACCACGACCTTCTTCTCTGCCATTTTCCGGCTCCAGCAGCGGTTACCGGCCTTCCTATCGGACCAACGCCGGTCGCGTCAGTTTACGTCTTAGCCTTTCGTCGTGTGAAGGCGGGCAATTGAAGGCTCGGCCATTGCGTAAACTTATTGCAGCTGTTCGCGGCTGCAGCCGGACCAGAACCCTTGATTATCCACCCCCGATTGGTCATCCTGCCCTACGGGTTTGAAAGGATTGATCTCAATCACCTATCGAACATCGGCCATCGTCGGACAGAAACGACAAATCAAGATCGTTGTCCCGTGGTCAGTATTAAAAAACAAAAGGGGAAACGAATGAAACGTCGTGATTTTATCAAAGTAGGCGGTGTCGGTCTTGCTGCGACTGCGGTCGCATCACCCGCCATCGCGCAATCCAATCCTGAAATTAAGTGGCGGCTTGCGGCCAGCTGGCCAAAGGCGCTCGATACGCTCTACGGCGGCTGCGAATTTTTCTGCAAGCGCGTTGCCGATATCACCGACAACAAATTCCAGATTCAACCGTTCGCCGCCGGCGAAATCGTGCCGGGCCTGCAGGTGCTTGACGCTGTCTCCAACGGCACCGTCGAGATGGGCAACACGGCGCTTTATTACTATTGGGGCAAGAATCCCGCCTTCACCTTCGGCACCTCGCTGCCGTTCGGGCTCAACACGCGCGCGCATATCGCGTGGATGCGGTTCGGCGGCGGCATGGATATGCTGAACGACCTGATGAAGGAATATAAGGTCACCGGCGTCCCGACCGGCAGCACAGGCGCCCAGATGGGCGGTTGGTTCCGGAAGGAAATCAAGTCGATGGAGGATTTCAAGGGCCTGAAATTCCGCGTCGGCGGTTTCGCGGGCACCATCATCGCCAAGGTCGGCGGCGTACCGCAGCAGATCGCGGGCGGCGACATCTATCCGGCGCTCGAAAAGGGCACCATCGATGCAGCCGAGTGGGTCGGCCCCTACGACGACGAAAAGCTCGGCTTCGTCAAGGTCGCGAAGTACTACTACTATCCGGGTTGGTGGGAAGGCACCGGCCAGGGCCACAACATCATGAACACGGAGAAGTTCAACGCCCTGCCGAAGCACTATCAGGCCGCGATCGAAACCGCGTCCTACGACACGTTCAGCTGGGTCACCGGCAAGTACGACTACGTCAACGCGGCGGCCTTGAAGCGGCTCCTGGTGGCGGGTGCGATCCTGAAGCCGTTCCCGCAGGAAGTGCTGGAAGCCTGCTACAATGCGGCGAACGAGATCTACGCCGATTTGTCCAAGACCAATCCGCACTTCGCCAAGATGTACACCAGCCTGACCGCCTTCCGCGCCGAATCGGTGGCGTGGATGCAGGTGGCCGAACTGAGCTACGACAGCTTCATGATGCGGATGCGCACCAGGACCTGAGGCGTTACCGTCAAAACGACAAAAGCCCCGGAGAATTTCTCCGGGGCTTTTTTTGTTGGGCGGCTTGACCGCGGTCTTGTTGCTAGTCTTCGCTGAGCGCCTCGGCGAGCTTGTCGTAGTACTTCGTCACCAGGTCGATATTGCCCTTGTTCTGGATCACCGGCTGCGGCGATTTCAGCGCCTCGTTGAGATCGGCAAGCGCCTCCTTCTTGTCCTTGGCCGACATTTTCTTGTCGGCCTGGACTTGAGCGATTGCTGTCTTGAGAACCGTTTCGGCGCCGACATACTTCTTGGTCGCCTGATCGAAGCCGCTCAGCACCAATGTGATGTTGTCGACGACGATGTTGTAATCGTCAAAGCTGGCAAAACCGTTCTTCTTGGCGATGCCGTCGAGCTGCGCGGTAATCTTGGGATCCGGCTTGGCGTTCTCGTCGATCTTTTCGGTGATCGGGTCCATTTCCTTGGCGGCGGAGAGCACGCCCTGAATATGGGCTTCGGTCAGCGCGATCTGCTTGAGCGGAGCTTCCTGCTGGGGCGGCGGGGGAGCCGGCGCGGGAGCGGCCTGCTTCGGCGGCGCCTGCTTGGCCTGCGCCATCGCTTCGCCGCCGGACGACGCGGTCATCGCAAATGCGAGGCAGGCCATCGCGAGCGCGAGACTCGTCATCGCAAACGCGTGACGGGCAACACTCAAGGCACGAACGGCAGGGCGGGCAATCTCACGCATGGCAGTCTCCTTAAGGTGTTCAGTGCGGGTTCTTGGATGGGTCAGGCGCGACCCGGGCGCGGTTCAACGAATGGGCCTGCGAATCTGGCGGCAAATAATGGCGGAAACATCAAAATCGGCGCCAGCTTAGCGCTTGCCCGCCGGATGGGGATAACGATTTTGCGATCCGGCAGGCTTTTTCGAGAGCCGAAGATTTTCCCGATCCGGATGCGCGGGGGAATGCCGGGACCGCGGGCGCGCTGTGAGGCCCCGGCTCGAGATCCATCGGCCAGCGAACACTTCGGCTTGAAGACAATCAGCCCTGCGACATCGGCCGACAAGCGGTTTGGCCACAAACAAAAACGCCGCCTCCCCGAAGGGAAGCGGCGTTTTGTTTGATCGTGACACGTAAAGAGGAA
>NZ_JAFCLS010000011.1:92500-204278 GCF_018131075.1 Bradyrhizobium sp. JYMT SZCCT0428
CTCGTCGGGGTGCTTTTCACCTTTCCCTCACGGTACTGGTTCACTATCGGTCGCTGAGGAGTACTTAGGCTTGGAGGGTGGTCCCCCCGTGTTCAGACAGAATTTCACGTGTTCCGCCTTACTCAAGGATACATCATCGCATTACCCGTACGGGGCTATCACCCTCTAAGGCCCTGCTTTCCTGACAGGTTCCGGTTGTCTTTGATGTATCACTGGCCTGATCCGCGTTCGCTCGCCACTACTAACGGAGTCTCGTTTGATGTCCTTTCCTCCGGGTACTTAGATGTTTCAGTTCCCCGGGTTCGCTTAAAACCTCCTATGTATTCAGAGATTTCATACCTTCACTTGATAACTGGAAATCCAAAACCTCACGGCTTGGTCTCAAACATTGCTGTTCAAACCCCAAGATACGAGATCTTGGAGTTCCAGCTATCGAAGGTGGGTTTCCCCATTCGGAAATCCATGGATCAAAGCTTCTTCGCAGCTCCCCATGGCTTATCGCAGCGTAGCACGTCCTTCATCGCCTCTCAGCGCCAAGGCATCCACCGAACACCCTTAAGGCACTTGATTGCTCTCATTATCAATGTCCACACACTCGGCAGAATGTAGTCCGTACAATTGCCTTGAGGTCGAAACCCCAAAACGCGCACCCTCGATGAATGCTATGCACGGCCGGACAATGATTAGAAAGACCAGCTTGCTTCGTAAGATCAACCCGATAGCGAGGCGGTCAAGCTTCGCTAAAAAGATCATTTACAACTCACTCATCTCACTCATCTTGCGATGAATTACGATGCGCGAGCGCCGAAATGATCTGGAGATTATGAATTGGGCTCCGCAAATTGCTTTGCAGACCCAAAACTCGGATCAATCTCCTCTTTACGATGTCAGAAATCACGCACGCGTATCCCGTAGGACACGACATGCGAAGTGATGCTTCGCGGACGATTTGAATTGCGCTTTGTTAGCAGGCCACTTTGTCGATCTTCAATTCCATCTGGTGGAGCCAGACGGGATCGAACCGACGACCTCATGCTTGCAAAGCACGCGCTCTCCCAGCTGAGCTATGGCCCCGTACCAGAAGACGAATGCTTACGTCGGTCATGAGACGTGATGCGCTCGATCAAAGTGGTGGGCCTGGGAAGACTTGAACTTCCGACCTCACGCTTATCAAGCGCGCGCTCTAACCAACTGAGCTACAAGCCCCTAACACGAGAGGCCGCAGTGGCGCGCACCGGCTTGACGCCAGATGCATCGCACAAGCGCTAAGCCCCTGGCGCGTGTTCGTCCGCGAAGAAAGAGAAACGTAGACGGCGAAATCCCGCCAATGCAGCTCAACGATCCTGACGATCGTTGGCCACTGATGTTTCTAAAACGGTTCGATATCCGCAAGCTACAAGTAGCAAGCTTCTGAAGAACCATCCTTAGAAAGGAGGTGATCCAGCCGCAGGTTCCCCTACGGCTACCTTGTTACGACTTCACCCCAGTCGCTGACCCTACCGTGGCCGGCTGCCTCCCTTGCGGGTTAGCGCACCGTCTTCAGGTAAAACCAACTCCCATGGTGTGACGGGCGGTGTGTACAAGGCCCGGGAACGTATTCACCGTGGCGTGCTGATCCACGATTACTAGCGATTCCAACTTCATGGGCTCGAGTTGCAGAGCCCAATCCGAACTGAGACGGCTTTTTGAGATTTGCGAAGGGTTGCCCCTTAGCGTCCCATTGTCACCGCCATTGTAGCACGTGTGTAGCCCAGCCCGTAAGGGCCATGAGGACTTGACGTCATCCCCACCTTCCTCGCGGCTTATCACCGGCAGTCTCCTTAGAGTGCTCAACTAAATGGTAGCAACTAAGGACGGGGGTTGCGCTCGTTGCGGGACTTAACCCAACATCTCACGACACGAGCTGACGACAGCCATGCAGCACCTGTCTCCGGTCCAGCCGAACTGAAGAACTCCGTCTCTGGAGTCCGCGACCGGGATGTCAAGGGCTGGTAAGGTTCTGCGCGTTGCGTCGAATTAAACCACATGCTCCACCGCTTGTGCGGGCCCCCGTCAATTCCTTTGAGTTTTAATCTTGCGACCGTACTCCCCAGGCGGAATGCTTAAAGCGTTAGCTGCGCCACTAGTGAGTAAACCCACTAACGGCTGGCATTCATCGTTTACGGCGTGGACTACCAGGGTATCTAATCCTGTTTGCTCCCCACGCTTTCGTGCCTCAGCGTCAGTATCGGGCCAGTGAGCCGCCTTCGCCACTGGTGTTCTTGCGAATATCTACGAATTTCACCTCTACACTCGCAGTTCCACTCACCTCTCCCGAACTCAAGATCTTCAGTATCAAAGGCAGTTCTGGAGTTGAGCTCCAGGATTTCACCCCTGACTTAAAGACCCGCCTACGCACCCTTTACGCCCAGTGATTCCGAGCAACGCTAGCCCCCTTCGTATTACCGCGGCTGCTGGCACGAAGTTAGCCGGGGCTTATTCTTGCGGTACCGTCATTATCTTCCCGCACAAAAGAGCTTTACAACCCTAGGGCCTTCATCACTCACGCGGCATGGCTGGATCAGGCTTGCGCCCATTGTCCAATATTCCCCACTGCTGCCTCCCGTAGGAGTTTGGGCCGTGTCTCAGTCCCAATGTGGCTGATCATCCTCTCAGACCAGCTACTGATCGTCGCCTTGGTGAGCCGTTACCTCACCAACTAGCTAATCAGACGCGGGCCAATCTTTCGGCGATAAATCTTTCCCCGTAAGGGCTTATCCGGTATTAGCACAAGTTTCCCTGTGTTGTTCCGAACCAAAAGGTATGTTCCCACGCGTTACTCACCCGTCTGCCGCTGACGTATTGCTACGCCCGCTCGACTTGCATGTGTTAAGCCTGCCGCCAGCGTTCGCTCTGAGCCAGGATCAAACTCTCAAGTTGGACTTGAAACTTCAAACCGGCTGATCACAACGTTTGACGAGGTCCCACCATTTTTTGCCGGCCGAAGCCGACAAGCTGCCTACGATTCACATCATGGGCAACGATGGTGTAACCTATGTAAACGTGTACCGCCGAAGTCTTTCGTCCGGCCCCAACACTTCAATACTTGTGTATTCAAGTAATCGAGGCCCGCAAGGACTCCGCCGTCCACGTTTCTCTTTCTTCATCTTCACTTGTCAAACAGCCCGGGACCCGAAGGACCCATCTCCCAAGGTTGGGAGCTTCCCACTACTGGGAGTTCCGGAAGCAACTTCACCGGACGGCAAATAACAACCGATTGGTATCGGCTGTTGATTCACTCATCATAATGAGGAGCTTCACGGGCGCGACAACTTGCCTTGGCCTCAGGGCCAAAGCAGCGCCGCGCTCAGTGGTCGGGTTATAGGCCCACCCGATCGGACCTGTCAACGCCCTTCGTCAACAAAATGTCGCACGATGTGGAAGAAATTTTGGACCCCAAGAAGTCTATATATTTGGGGGCCTTGCGCCGTACTTGAGCCACAATCCTGCGACGTTCTGACTATAACGTATGCATTGAACCGCCGGATGCCAGTGGGGGCTGCCGGTGTTCATCTACCAGGGATCGGCGATTTCAATGAACCCGTCGCCTTTCCCCACGCGGCCGAGAAACATCGAGAGATCTGCACATCATTGACGTTCGAGATTCCGGCCGGTCTTCTGGCCTCTGATTCCCGAATATCGATTCGTGTGGCGCGCGGTGCACCGGGATCCTCCTTAATTGGAGGGCAAAACCGGATCTGGATCGAGCGAAGGTCTAGTCGAATGTTGATGGAATTTGGGGGGGACACCGGGTTGAATCAGAAGGCGTCACGCGGAAGCGGCTATGGACGCGAGACCGGGATCATTGATCTCGGTCACGAGCCGCCGCTTTCCGTCGATGGCACCGAGGCCGCGGTGATCGACCGCCGCCGTGTCTCCGTACAATGGTTTAGCGGCACTATCCTGACTGGTCTGTGCGGCGCAGCTCTCATCGGCGGCGCCGTTTTCGCGTCGCTCGACGGCGAAATGACCTTTGCCAAGGTGCCGGAGCGCGTCGAAGGCGCGTTGCGCGGCGCTTTCGGCGCCAACGATCGTACCGCCAGCCTGCACAAGAGCGACCGCCTGCCGCCGCCAGGCGAATCGACAGCCGCGCGTAACGTCTTGCGGGTCTCGACCGTCACCCGGGTCGGCAACCGCGACGTGATGCGGGTTCGGCCGTTCATCCGGATCTCCGGCAATTTGTCGATGACGACGAGCGACCTTTCCGCCAAAATCCCGCCATTCAACGCCCAGCGCATGCTGACCGATGTCGGCGCCCCCACCCCCGCCGCCGCCGACGATCCGAACAACCCCGATGCCGTCGAACCCGATGCCGAGGTCTCCTTCGTCACCAAGGACCTGGCATCGGTGCTGCCGAAGGCGAAACTCGCCGCCGTGGTCGCCCTCGACGAAGTCCTGATGCGGGTGCGGGACGCCGCCAACTGGCGCGGCAACACCGGCGGCGTACGCTATACGGCGCTGGCGAACGCCGCCGCCGATGCCAGCGGCGTCCAGTCCGACATGAAACTGGCCTACGCCACCGAGGGCACCGTCTCCGATCCCTATGCCGGCTTTGAAACCCGCGTGGTGCCGGAAAACGTCACGCTGCTGCCGAAGACCAAAGACCAAATCACCGGCGGCAACCCTTCCAACGAGCGCATTCACGTCGTGAAGAAGGGCGATACGGTCACCTCGATCCTGCGCGATCAGGGGGCAACGCCGGACGAGGCCAAGGCGATCGCCGCAACGCTGGGCGCCCGCGGCCGCGACGGCGGCCTGAAGGAAGGCCAGAAACTCCGCATTCTGATGGCCCCTGCCGCCCCCGGCCCGGGCGTGCGGCTGCAGCCCTACCGGGTGGTCGTCGCCAACGAAACCACCATCGAGGCCGTTGCCGCGCTGTCCGACGTCGGCAAATACGTCGCCGTCGACGTGCAGAGCATGAACACCGTCGCCGAGGCGGCCGCCGGTAAAGATGACGACGACGATGAGGATGACGGCACCGGCGTCCGGCTCTACCAGAGCATTTACGAGACCGCGTTGCGCAACAAGGTGCCGGCCACCGTCATCGAGGACATGGTCAAGATCTATTCCTACGACGTCGACTTCCAGCGCAAGGTACAGCCCGGCGATTCCTTCGACGTGTTCTTCGCCGGCGAGGACGACGGCGCGACCATCACCGAAAAGACCGAGGTGCTGTTCGCTTCGCTCACGGTCGGCGGCGAAACCAAGAAATATTACCGCTTCCAGACCCCCGACGACGCGGTCGTCGACTACTACGACGAGACCGGCAAGAGCGCGAAGAAGTTCCTGGTGCGCAAACCGGTCAACAACGCGATCATGCGCTCGGGCTTCGGCGGACGCCGCCATCCGATCCTCGGCTACACCAAGATGCACACCGGCGTCGACTGGGCCACGCCTTACGGCACGCCGATCTTCGCTTCCGGCAACGGCGTCGTCGAGAAAGTCGGCTGGGAAGGCGGCTACGGCAAATACGTCAAGCTGAAGCACAACAACGGTTACGAGACCGCCTACGGCCACATGTCGGCATTCGCCAAGGGCATGGAGCCCGGCAAGCGGGTGCGTCAGGGCCAGGTGATCGGCTTCGTCGGATCGACGGGCATGTCGACCGGCGCGCACGTGCATTACGAAATCCTGGTCAACGGCCGCTTCGTCGATCCGATGCGCGTGAAGCTGCCGCGTGGCCGCTCGCTCGAAGGCCCGGTCATGGCGGGCTTCGAGAAGGAACGCGATCGTCTCGATCTCCAGATGAACAATCGCGGCGCCGCGCGTGTCTCCGATGCCGCCGGCAGCACCGCTGCGCCATCGGTGCGGCAAGTCAGCCGCTGAGCGTTTAACTTCCCGGCTTTTCACCTCGTATGTTCGTTAGCGTGAAGTTGCACGCGTTACTGTTCCGCGACGCGGAATGTTTTGCGCGCACACGTACTTCACTCAAGTTCCTCCGCGACAAAATCGCATCGCGCGCGTCGCGATAATGCTTGCGAGCATTTCGGACGCAGTCCACTCTTGTTGCAAGAAGACGATGGGGGGCGGCGAAGGATGCAGGCATATCTCGCACGGCGATTGTTGGCGCTTGTCCCGGCGCTGTTCTTTGCCAGCCTGATTGTCTTCGTCATCGTGCGGCTGGTGCCGGGCAACGTCATCGACATGATGCTCGCCCAGAACGACGTCGGCGCCGACAAGCTCTCGCGTGACCAGCTGATCGCAACGCTCGGCCTCGATCGCCCGATGTGGCTGCAATATTTTCACTGGATCGGCGGCATCCTTTTTCACGGCGATTTCGGCCGCTCGCTCTGGCAGAATACGCCGGTGCGCGAGCTGCTCGGCGCACGGCTGCCGGTCACGTTCCAGCTCGGCTTCATGGCGCTGATCATCGCGCTGATCATCGCGCTGCCGATCGGCATCTATTCTGCGATCCGGCAGGACACCGCCGGTGACTATCTCACCCGTTCGTTCTCGATCCTGATGCTGGCGGTGCCGAGCTTCTGGATGGGCACCATGGTGATGGTGTTCCCGTCGATCTGGTGGGGCTGGTCGCCGCAGGTGAACTTCGTCGCGTTCACCGACAATCCCCTGCAGAATCTCAAGCAGATGATTCTGCCGGCGATTATTCTGGGCACCGCGCTGTCGGCCATCACCATGCGCCTGACCCGCACCATGATGCTGGAGGTGCTGCGCCAGGACTATATCCGCACCGCCTGGGCCAAGGGCCTGTCGGAACGGCTGGTCGTCATCCGGCATGCACTGCGCAACGCGCTGATCCCGGTGGTCACGCTGATCGGCCTGCAGGCGCCGATCCTGATCGGCGGCGCCGTCATCGTCGAGCAGATCTTCGTCATTCCCGGCATGGGCCTGTTGCTGCTCGACGCCATCAGCCAGCGCGACTACCCGATCATTACCGGCGTCAGCCTCGTGATCGGTCTTTGCGTGATGCTGATCAATCTCGCCGTCGACCTGAGCTACGGCCTGCTGGATCCCAAGGTGAGATACCGCTGATGACGCTGGCGATCGATATTCCGGCCACGAACGGCAAGACCGAGCGCAACGGCGTCCTCCGCTTTGTGATTCGCCTGTTCCGCGAGAAGCCGCTCGGCGCCGCCGGCGGCGTCGTCTTCATCCTGTTCCTGCTGTGCGGAATCTTCGCCGATGTTCTGGCGCCCTATGGCATGAACCAGATCAGCCCGCGCAACCGCCTGATGGCGCCGTCATGGGCCTATCCGTTCGGAACCGACAATCTCGGCCGCGACATGCTCTCGCGCTGTCTCTATGGCGCCCAGATTTCCGTCATCATCGCCTTTGCCGCCGCGTCGCTGGCCACCGTCATCTCCATCGTGATCGGCATCATCACCGGCTATCTCGGCGGCAAGATCGATCTCATCACGCAGCGTTTCGTCGATGCCTGGATGAGCTTTCCCGATCTGATCATCCTCCTGGTCGTGGTCTCGGTGCTCGGTCCCGGCCTGCCGCAGATCATCGGTACGCTCGGCCTGCTGCTCGGCATCGCCGGCTCGCGAATCATTCGTTCCGCCGTGGTGTCGGTGCGCGAGAACATGTATGTGCACGCCGCCCAATCGATCGGCGCCTCGACCGGCCGCATCCTGTGGCGGCACATCCTGCCCAACATCATGCCGCCGATCATCGTGCTGTTCACGACGCGCGTCGGCACCGTGATCCTCGCCGAGTCGGGCCTGTCGTTTCTCGGCCTTGGCGTGCCGCCGCCGACGCCGACCTGGGGCGGCATGCTGTCGGGCTCGGGCCGCACCTTCATGTTCCAGGGACCCTGGCTGGCGCTGGCGCCGGGCCTTTGTCTGACGATCGTCGTTTACGCCACCAACGTGTTCGGAGATGCCTTGCGGGACCTGCTCGACCCACGCATGCGCGGATCAAGATAAGTCGCTGAATTAAGAATAAAGGAGGAAACAATGAGTGTTATTCGCAACGCCTGGCGCCTGGCCGCCGGGTCGGCCGCGATCCTGTTGGCGCTGGCCATGCCGGCATCGGCGCAAACCGAAGCAAAACCGCAATATGGCGGCACGCTCGAGATCGGCACCGTCTATGTGACGCTGTCGGCCTTGTCGTTCGACCCGGCCGACTGGAACTGGAAGCTCAACCACGACACCGGCAACTATCTCGAGCAATTGTTCGCCGCCGACCTCTCGAAGTCGAAGAAAAACGGCGGCAAGCATCCATTCTACGCCGACGCCTACCTGCCTTCCGACGCCATCCGTGGCGAACTGGCGGAAAGCTGGGAGTGGAAAAAGGATCCGTTGCGCGTCGAGATCCGCCTGCGCAAGGGCATCATGTTCCCGGACAAGCCGGGTGTGATGCAATCGCGCGAGTTGACCGCCGAAGACGTCGTGTTCAGCTATAATCGCCTCGCCAAGAGCCCGAAAGCGCAGGCCGGGTACTTCTCCTATGTCGACAAGGTAGAGGCTACCGACCGCCACACCGTGGTGTTCACCTTCAACTCGTTCCACGCCGAATGGGACTACCGCTTCGGCTGGGGTTACTACTCGCCGATCTACCCGAAGGAAATGGCCGACGCCGGCGCCACCAACTGGAAGAACGGCAACGGCACCGGGCCGTTCATGCTGACCGACTTCGTGCAGGGCAACTCCAACACCTACTCCAAGAATCCGATCTACTGGGACAAGGAGAAGATCGGGGGCGCCGAATACAAGCTGCCCTTCGTCGACAAGGTGGTCTATCGCACCATCAAGGACGAGGCGACGTTCCTCACCGCACTGAGAACCGGAAAGCTCGACATCCTCGAGACGATCAGGTGGTCGGCGGTCGATGAACTGAAGAAGAGCGCGCCGCAATTGCAGTGGTCGAAATGGCTCAACATGAGCGGCACGTTCCTTGCGATGCGCGTCGATACCAAACCGTTCGACGACATCAGGGTCCGCCGCGCGCTCAACCTCGCCGTCAACAAGCAGGAAATCGTCAAGGAATTTTACGGCGGCAACGCCGAGCTGTTCGCCTATCCGCAGCATCCCGATTACGGCGGATACTTCGAACCGCTGTCGGCCATGCCTGACTCGGTCAAAGAACTGTTCACTTACAATCCCGAGAAGGCGAAGAAGCTGCTGGCCGAAGCCGGCGTGCCGAAGGGATTTACCTTCAAGGTGCAGGTCTGCTCGTGCAGTCCCGATCACATCGACCTGATTCCGCTGCTGGCGGCCTATCTCGAGCAGGTCGGCGTCAAGATCGAAATCCAGACCATGGAATATGGCGCGTTTCTTTCCGCCATGACCACCAAGACCAACGCGGCCGGTTATTTAATGAACAACGGCCACACCAACCCGACGCGCTCGCTGCACAAGAGCTTCTTCACCAAGGAGGTCTGGAACCCGTCGCAATGGTCCGATCCGAAGCTGGACGCCAAGCTCGACGAAATGTACCGCACGTCGGACGAGGAAAAACGCGTCGAGATAATCCGCGATATCACCCGCGAGATCGTCGACAAGGCGCCATACATTTGGCTTCCCACCCCCTATATCTTCACGGCCTGGTGGCCCTGGGTGAAGAACTATGCCGGCGAACTTCGCGCCGGCGCCGTTCGTCCCGGGCCGATCTACGCCCGGATCTGGGTCGATCAGGAACTCAAGAAGAAGATGGGCCATTGAGCGGACGAGCGGCGATGACGCGCCCACTGCTGGAAGTCAAAAACCTGACGACGCGGTTCCGCACCGAGCGCGGAACCGTGACCGCGGTCGATGGCGTCTCGTTTCATGTCGATCCCGGCGAGACGCTCGCGATCGTCGGCGAGTCCGGATCCGGCAAGAGCGTGACCGCGCTCTCGGTGTTGCGCCTGATCCCGAATCCGCCCGGCCGGATCGAGAGCGGCGAGATCCTGTTCGACGGCACGGATCTGTTGAAGCTCGACGATCCCGGCATCCGCGCGGTCCGCGGCAACAAGATCGCGATGATTTTCCAGGAACCGATGTCCTCGCTCAATCCGGCGCTGACCGTCGGCCTCCAGGTCGCCGAGCCGATCAACGTGCATCGGGGCACGCCGTGGGACAAAGCCTATGAGGCTGCGACCGAACTGATCGGCCGCGTCCGCATCGGCGATGCCGCGAGCCGGCTCGGCTCCTATCCGCACCAGTATTCCGGCGGCATGCGCCAGCGCGTGATGATCGCAATGGCGCTGGCCTGCGCGCCGCGCCTGATCATCGCGGATGAGCCGACCACGGCGCTCGACGTCACGGTTCAGGCGCAGATCCTCGACCTCCTGAAGGAAGTCACGCGTGAGACCGGCTCCTCGCTGATCCTGATCACCCATGATCTCGGCGTCGTCGCCCGCTACGCCGACCGCGTCGCGGTCATGTATGGCGGCCGCATCGTCGAGGTCGCGCCGGCGCGCGAGCTCTACGCCCGGCCACGGCATCCCTATACGTCAGGCCTGATGGCTTCCGTCCCGCGCCTCGATGGCGGCGGCGGGCGGCGCCTGATGCCGATCGAGGGCCAGCCGCCTGATCTGGCCAGCCTGCCGCCCGGCTGTTCCTTCGCGCCGCGCTGCCGCTCGGTCCTGGAACAATGCCGAACCGCGAAGCCTGAACTGGTTCAGGTCGCCGACCGTCACGCCAAAGCGTGTTTCGCCCATGTCTGACGCGCTGCCCGAGCCATCCGTCGATACCATCCTCCGGGTCGAAGATCTGAAGGTTCATTTCCCGGTCACCAAGGGAATCATCCTTCAGCGCCAGGTCGCGACCGTCAAAGCGGTCGACGGCGTTTCGTTCACCATCCGGCGCGGCGAGACGCTGGGCCTCGTCGGCGAAAGCGGCTCCGGCAAATCGACTACCGGACTAGCAGTACTGCGGATGCTGACGCCGACCGCCGGGAGGATCGTGTTCGAGGGACAGGACATCGCCCCGCACCGCGGCGCCGAACTATTGGGTGTGCGGCGCCGGATGCAGATGGTCTATCAGGACCCTTATGGGTCGCTCAATCCGCGCATGACGATCCGCAACATCGTCGGCGAGCCGCTGGCCGTTCATGGCCTCGATGGCGACAAGGCGGCGACCCGCGACAAGATCGCGTCCCTGATCGCCTCCGTCGGCCTGTTGCCCGACATGGCCGATCGCTATCCGCATGAATTCTCCGGCGGCCAGCGCCAGCGCATCGGCATCGCCCGCGCGCTGGCGCTGGAGCCGAGCCTCTTGATCGCCGACGAGCCGGTGTCCGCGCTCGACGTCTCGATCCAGGCGCAGGTCATCAACCTGTTCATGGACCTGCAGGAGCGGCTGGGGCTGACCTATCTGTTCATCGCGCATGACCTGGCTGTCGTCCGCCACATCTCGACGCGCATCGCGGTGATGTATCTCGGCCGCCTCGTCGAAATCGCCGACCGCGACGATCTCTATCGCAATCCGCTGCACCCCTACACCGAAGCCCTGATGGCGGCGGTGCCCGTCGCCGATCCCGAGGTGGAGGCGCGCCGGCCGCGTGCGGTGATCTCAGGTGAAGTGCCGAGCGCGCTGCGGCCGCCGCCCGGATGCAGCTTCCACACCCGTTGCCCGCGCGCCATGGCGGTGTGCAAGACCGATCAGCCGCCGCTCCGCGAACTCGGTCCGGGACGCGCGGTCGCCTGTCATCTCCATGCAGGCTGAACTTTCGTAAAATTCGCAACGGTCGGGTTCTTAGCGCGTTGTCATTTTTGTGGCAGCCAGGCCCGGCCGCAACGACAAGTTTTGTTTGCCAAACCGCACGGGCGAACGAATACTCACCTCCATAATAAAAAACGGGAGGTAGCGTCATGACGAGCAGGCTTGCATTCGGTGCGACTGTGGCTGCGGCAGTGTTTCTTGCCACCGGCGCCTTGGCGCAGACATATGAAGTTACCAAACTCGTTCCAGGCTCGGCGTTTCACGGTGTCCATGGGCTCGGCATCGACAAGGCCGGGCGGCTGTTCGCCGGCAGCGTCGCGGGTGCGGCGCTCTACGAAGTCGATCGCGCGAACGGCACCGCCAAGATCGCGGTTGCCTCGCCCGAAGGCATGGCCGACGACATCGCCTTTGCTCCCGACGGCACCATGGCGTGGACCGCATTTCTGACCGGCGACCTCTATTCGCGCAAGGGCGACGGCCCGGTCAAGAAGCTGGCCTCCGGCCTGCCCGGCATCAACTCGCTCGCGTTCCGCAAGGATGGACGGCTGTACGCGACGCAGGTGTTCCTCGGCGACGCGCTCTATGAGATCGATGTCGAGGGCGCCAAGCCGCCGCGCAAGATCATGGAGAAGATGGGCGGCCTCAACGGCTTCGAGTTCGGGCCGGACGACAAGCTTTACGGCCCGCTCTGGTTCAAGGGCCAGGTCGCCAGGGTCGACGTCGACAAGGCGGAATTGACTGTGGTCGCGGACGGTTTCAAGATTCCGGCGGCGGTCAATTTCGATTCCAAGGGCAATCTCTGGGTCGTGGACACCGCGCTCGTTGGTGCGGGTCGATCCGAAGTCCGGCGCCAAGAAAATGGTGGCGCAGCTCAAGCCCTCGCTCGACAACCTCGCAATCGATGACAAGGACCGAATCTTCGTTTCCAACATGGCCGATAACGGCATCCAGGAGGTCGATCCGGAAACCGGTGCTGCCAAGCAAGTCATCATCGGCAAACTGGCGCTGCCCGGCGGCATCGGCGTCGTGTCCGACGGCGGCAAGGACACCCTCTATGTCGCCGCGTGTTCGCCTACCGCACCGTCGACGGCGCCACCGGCGAGGTCTCCGAGCCTGCGCGCATGCATGCCGACGGCGTGACGCTGGAATATCCGATGAGCGCCACCGCGAGGGGCGACGACGTGATCCTGTCGAGCTGGTTCACCGGCACCGTGCAATTGATCGACCGCAAGACCGGCAAGACCAGGGAGATGCTCCACGACTTCAAGGCACCGCACGACGCCGTCAAACTCGGTGACGGCTCCATTCTGGTCAACGAACTCGGCACTAAATCGCTGGTCCGCGCCAGCGGCGAGCACGGCAAGGACCGCACGGTTCTGATCGGCGACCTCGAGGGACCGGTCGGCATGGCCGCCACCGCATCCGGCGACGCGGTCTATGTCACGGAAGCCTTCGCCGGCCGCGTGTCGAAGATCGGTACCAATGGCGAGAAGACAATCATTGCCAAGGATCTGAAAATGCCCGAAGGCATCGCGCTCGGGCCGGACGGCATGCTGGTCGTCGCCGAAGTCGGCGCCAGGCGCATTGTCGGAATCAATCCGAAAGACGGGACCGTCACCGAGATCGCCGGCAACCTGCCGATCGGCCTCGCCCCTGCCCCCGGCGGATTGCCGTCCAACATCCCGACCGGCGTCGGCGTCGGCGCATCCGGAGTGATCTACTTCTCGTCGGACCTGGAGAATGCGATTTACAAGGTGGTGAGGAAGTAACGGCACGGCTCGCCGGCATCGACGCCGTCATGGCCGGGCTTGACCCGGCCATCCACGTCTTCTTTCATTTGCGGCCAGGACGTGGATGCCCGGGACAAGCCCGGGCATGACGACATCGTTGAGTTATCGCGGACCACTCAGTTCAGCTTACGCTTCGGGATCGGCGCCTCGAAGGTCGCGATCTCGGCGGTCTGCGGCGCCTTGCCGTTGAAGGTCAGCACGTTGCCTTCGCTGGAGATCACCACACGGTCGCCGTCGGCGACCGAGCCTTCGAGGATCATCTCGGCCAGCGGATCCTGCAAATTGCGCTGGATCACCCGCTTCAGCGGACGCGCGCCATAGGCGGGATCCCAGCCCTTGGCGGCGAGCCAGTCGCGCGCCGCGGCATCCAGCGTAAGCGTGATCTTGCGCTCTTCCAGGAGCTTCTGCAGCCGCGCGAACTGGATCTCGACGATCCGGCCCATCTCGCTCTTCTGCAAGCGGTGGAACAGGATGATCTCGTCGACCCGGTTGAGGAACTCGGGGCGGAAATGTGCCCGCACCATCCCCATCACCTGATCGCGCACTTCAGACGTGTCCTCGCCTTCCGGCTGGTTCACCAGGAACTCCGAACCAAGATTCGAGGTCATGATGATCAGCGTGTTGCGGAAGTCGACGGTGCGGCCCTGACCGTCGGTCAGCCGGCCGTCGTCGAGCACCTGCAGCAGCACGTTGAAGACGTCAGGATGCGCCTTTTCGATCTCGTCGAACAGCACCACCTGATAGGGCCGCCGCCGCACCGCCTCGGTCAGCGCGCCGCCCTCATCATAGCCGACATAGCCCGGAGGCGCGCCGATCAGCCGCGAGACCGAGTGTTTTTCCATGTACTCGGACATGTCGAGGCGGACCATCGCGGTTTCGTCGTTGAACAGATATTCCGCAAGCGCCTTGGTCAGTTCGGTCTTGCCGACGCCGGTCGGCCCTAAGAACATGAACGAGCCCATCGGGCGGTTCGGGTCCTGCAGGCCGGCGCGCGAACGGCGGACGGCGGTCGCGACCGCACGCACGGCTTCGGCTTGACCGACCACCCGCTGGCCGAGACTGCCCTCCATCTTCAGCAGCTTGTCCTTTTCGCCCTCCAGCATCTTGTCGACGGGCACACCGGTCCAGCGCGATACCACCTGCGCGATGTGGTCGGCGGTCACCGCCTCTTCCATCATCTCGCCGGGGTTCTCCTTGGCTTCGATGTCGGCAAGCTTCTTCTCCAGCTCGGGAATCCGGCCATAGGCCAGTTCGCCCGCGCGCTGGAATTCGCCGCGGCGCTGCGCGTTGGCGAGTTCGATGCGCAAGGCATCGAGTTCGCTCTTCAGCTTCTGGGCGTCGGAGAGCTTGTTCTTCTCCGCGCTCCAGCGCGCCGTCAGTGCCGCCGATTTCTCCTCGAGCTCGGCGAGTTCCTTTTCCAGCGTCTGCAGGCGGCTCTTGGAACCGGCATCGCTTTCCTTCCTCAGCGCCTCCTGCTCGATCTTCAGCCGGATGATCTCCCGATCCATCGTATCGAGTTCTTCCGGCTTGGAATCGACCTGCATCTTGAGCCGCGCCGAGGCCTCGTCCATCAGGTCGATGGCCTTGTCGGGCAGGAAACGGTCGGTGATGTAGCGGTTCGACAGCGTGGTGGCGGCCACCAGCGCGGAATCGGTGATGCGCACGCCGTGGTGCTGTTCGTATTTGTCCTTCAGGCCGCGCAGAATCGAAATCGTGTCCTCGACCGTCGGCTCAGAAACGAAGATCGGCTGGAACCGGCGCGCCAGCGCGGCATCCTTTTCGACATGCTTGCGGTATTCGTCGAGCGTGGTGGCGCCGATGCAATGCAGTTCGCCGCGCGCCAGCGCCGGCTTCAACAGGTTGGACGCGTCCAT
Organism: Bradyrhizobium sp. JYMT SZCCT0428; assembly: GCF_018131075.1. Lineage (GTDB taxonomy): Bacteria > Pseudomonadota > Alphaproteobacteria > Rhizobiales > Xanthobacteraceae > Bradyrhizobium. The sequence goes on from NZ_JAFCLS010000011.1 coordinate 107,813, forward strand.
CGCGCCGTCGGCCTTGCCGGCGCCGATCAGCGTGTGCATCTCGTCGATGAACAGGATGATGCTGCCTTCGGCCGAGGTGACTTCGGCCAGCACGGCCTTCAGCCGCTCCTCGAACTCGCCGCGGTATTTGGCGCCCGCAATCAGCGAGCCGAGGTCAAGCACCAGCAGCTTCTTGTCTTTCAGGCTCTCGGGAACGTCGCCGTTCAGAATCCGCAGCGCCAGACCCTCGACGATCGCGGTCTTGCCGACGCCGGGTTCGCCGATCAGCACGGGATTGTTCTTGGTGCGGCGGGAGAGCACCTGAATGGTGCGGCGGATTTCCTCGTCGCGGCCGATCACCGGATCGAGCTTGCCGTCGCGCGCGGCCTGGGTGAGGTCGCGGGCATACTTTTTCAATGCGTCATAGGCATTTTCCGCCGTGGCGCTGTCAGCGGTACGGCCCTTGCGCAGGCTTTCGATCGCCGCGTTGAGGTTCTGCGGCGTGACGCCACCCTTGCTCAGGATGGTCGCGGCCTCGCTGCCTTTCTCGAGCGTGAGGCCCAGCAGTAACCGCTCCACGGTGACAAAGCTGTCGCCGGCCTTTTCAGCGGCCTTTTCCGACGCGTCGAAGGCGCGCGCCAGTTCGGGGGCGAGATAGACCTGCCCGGCACCGCTGCCGGATACTTTCGGGAGTTTGCCCAGCGCATCCTCGGTGGCTTTGAGGATGGCGCGGGAGTTGCCGCCGGCGCGGTCGATCAGACCGCCGGCAAGGCCCTCGCTGTCGTCCAGCAGCACCTTGAGTAGGTGCAGCGGGGAGAATTGCTGATGGCCGTCGCGCACGGCCAGCGATTGCGCAGACTGGATGAAACCGCGCGCCCGCTCGGTGTATTTCTCAATATTCATTCTTCACTTCCCTCGGCCTGCCACCCCTACCCCGAAGGCATAGACGCGGCATCTTCATTGGGTTTCCGCGCGGCCGCGTTGACATTCCTCAACCAGCCGGCGGTCGTCGCCGCTATTTCAGGCTTGACGCAAATGTGGGCATGTCAGGCCAGAAACGGAAGAGCCGATTTTGCAATTTCAGCGTAGTGGCAGGCTGCAAAAGAATCTCTTAAAAGGCCGGATGACCGCACCAAAACCCCCTGAGATCACCGGTATCTACCGCTATCCCGTCAAGGGCTTGACCCCTGAACCGCTGCCGCGTGCGGCCTTGACCGCTGGCGAGACCCTGCTGTTCGACCGCCGCTACGCCATCGAAAACGGCCCCTCCGGCTTCGATCCGGCCGAGCCGAAATGGCTGCCAAAACCGCATTTCCTGATGCTGCAGCGGGACGGCTGGCTGGCGGCGCTGCAGACCCATTTCGACGATGCCAGCCACGTGCTGACCATCCGCCACAACGGCGCCGTCGCGGCCCAGGGCAACCTCGAAACCGCCGAGGGCCGGGCCGCGATCGAGCAGTTCTTCGCCACCAGCTATGCCGGCCAGATCAAGGGGCCGCCAAAAGTCCTGACCAGCCCCGGCCACAGTTTCTCCGACGTCGCCCGCAAGGTGGTCTCGATCATCAATCTCGCCAGCGTCCGCGCCATCGAAAACATGGTCGACCACCCCGTCCATCCCCTGCGCTTCCGCGCCAACCTCTATGTCGAGGGCTGGCCGGCCTGGCACGAGTTCGACCTGCTCGACCGCACGATCGCGATCGGCGATGTCAGGCTCAAGGTGGTGAAGCGGATCGTCCGCTGCGCCGCCGTTAACGTCGACCCTGATACCGCGGAGCGCGACCTCGCCATCCCGCAGGCGCTGCAGCGCAGGCTCGGTCACGGCGATTGCGGCATCTATGCCGAAGTAACGACGGGCGGCAGCATCGCCGTCGGTGATGCCATCATGGCGGAACAGCCGGAATTGTTGTGAGTTGCTGTCGTCCCGGCGAACTCAGATGCGCAATTGCGCATCGGGGGACCCATACCGCGTGATCTGTCGATAAGGCTTAGTAAAGAGATCGTTCGCAAAACTTCTCCCTGTGGTTATGGGTCCCGGATCGCGCTTCGCTTGTCCGGGACGACGGGGATGTGTGGCCGCATTCTCGCGGCGCATCGCGCCCGAGCTTTGCTGGAAACTTCCCGCCCTCGAAAACAGAGGGCGCAGGGAAGACCGGGTGCGCGCTGCACCCGCGGTCCCGTGTGTGGTTTGCACTAAAAAGGCTGCACACGAGCATACAGGGCAGCGGAGAACACCCGGCCTTCCCTGCGCAAGGAATAGCATGGACATAAAAAGCATAGTTAAATCAATACAGTATGGCCGATGTGTCCTCGTTTGTGTCCCGATCCGCTGGAGCTGTAAATTGTTGTGAAAAATCTGCGGGATGCGCGCTGTACGGCCTTCCCGCGGGCGCCCCTGACGCCTGTCCGTCGGCACGTGCTGGTTTTTCCAGCGCCGTTTGGCGGCGCTAAGCTCCAAAACCTCGGAAGAGGGTTGGGGACTTTCCCGATGGGCAACAACGCCAGATGCAGTTGCGGTGCGGTCACGCTCTCGTTTCCAGAAGAACATCCAAGAAAATCGTTGCTTGTCACTGCATCGACTGCCCGCGCCGAACCGGCGCGCCGATGATGCCGTCGTCATTGATCGTGGTGATGAGCGCGCGGGGCTTCCGATGTTCGCATCACGCCAGAAGGACATCGGGGCTGGTTTCAAACAGCGGAAGTTTTAACTTTCATTCATTCGATTACCTGGTCCGCCCGCGCGAGGACCATCGGAGATATTTCGATACCCAAAGCTATTGCCACCCGAAGGTTGATCCTGAGATCAAATTTGGTGGGACGTTCAAAGGGTAAGTCGCTTGGCTTCTTGCCTTTCAGAACGCGATCAAGCTGTGACATCAAGTGACGCGAAGCATCTGCAAAATCGGGCCCAAAAGACATAAAGCCGCCATTGGCAACCCAGTCGGGTGAAGGAAAAATCGCAGCCTTGCCACCCAAGCTTACCAATTTGATGACTTCAGCCATGTGAGCGCTGACTATTGCATCTGGGACAAACACAAGTGCGTCAAACCCGGACAAAACTTCCGTACTTAAGTCCGTTGCAAGATTGGCGGGGTCATCAAGGTGGATTGGTTGAACCGTAAAACCGAGCTTGCGGCCGGTTTCCAGAACTGGTGCAAGGCTCTGTGGGCCATTAGTAAGCTTTGTAGTCACCGTCCCAAGACGAACCGCGCGAGGCAAAACCTCCCGCATCAGCTCGACGCGCTTGATAGTAGTTTCCTCAGAAAAAACCGCGATGCCGGTTACGTTGCGACCGGGATGAGCAAGGCTCTCCGCCAGCCCCGACCCGACCGGATCAACGGCGACGAGGGCGACAATCGGAATGGTCTCAGTTGCCCTGTAGGCGGCCAGCGCAGCTGGCGTACTAATCGCAATAATGGCGTCTACACCACCCTCACGCACCACCTCTTCCGCCATCGTCAGGAGTGCATCAGCATTTCCTCCGGCGTTTCGAAACTCAATTTGAATATTGCGCCCTTCGACATAGCCGAGTTCGCGCAACAATTTGCGGGTTCCATCAGCTTGTGACGGATTGTCAGCCGGTGAGAGTTGGACGACGCGCGGTAGCGGCACCCCGAGCTGCTGCGCTCTCGCCATGATCGGCCACGCTGCCGCGCCGCCGAGAAGAGTTACGAACTCGCGTCGCCGCATGGTCAGTCCTCACTCTAAACACCCCGATGGTAAGCAATTTTTGACGCAGGTCCAAGGCGGTCCATGTCCGTGTCGGATCAAAAGCGGCAGTCGCGTCCTTGCGGTGGATGTCTGCGTTGTCCGAGCAAGCGGACATCGTCTGCCTCTAACGTCGGATACTGGACAAGATCAATCCGTCCGGGATCAACTAATTAGTCCGGAAAGAACCCTGTCGGCGCAACGCTGGCAGATAGGCACACGGCCAAGCATGGGATGCGGGCGGGTGGTTACTGCGGGATTTTCGCACTTGGCGAACCATGCACAGACCTCTTTGGTCGCGGGGCGATCAGCAATCCGCTCGGGCACCGGCTTGCCCGACAGGTCCGACCATTCGCCAAGCCACTCCTTAACCGACAGCCGGTCGGCGCTGAAGACCGCCACGGACGATGAGAGCCAGTTCGATGCTTCGCCGTCGCGGAAGTAGTACTGGCCTTTGCCACGTGCCAGCTTCTCGGCGATGCCGCGCAACCGCAGTTCGCGGTTCACCTCTGCGACGCGATTGGCCATCGTTCAAACCCCCGCCTTGGGTGCCCGGTTTCCTGCCCGCTGGTTAGAATGCCGTGTGTTTCGATGCTTGCCAACCCATGCGTGTGCGCATGGCGGTGGCCGGCGGTCCCCCCTTCATCAGCATCCCGGGTCTTTGGGGACGTATGGAAAACGGGGGACCGCGCGACCGCACCCATCGACCATATCTGGCGCGAGAAAATCCGTGGTTGCAGCTTCAGGGAAGGCAACACGGTTCCCATAAGTGGAGATTGCGGTGCGGCCTACTCAATGTCCGCTATGCGCCGAAAGCGACCTAATTCCGCAGCGCTACGCCATGTCCTCTTTGTGCCAGTCGCGACAGTGTTAGCCGTTCAGTCGATTACCTGATTGGCGCGGGCGACTAGAGTTAGCGGAACGGTGACATCGAGTGTCTTGGCGGTCTTCTGGTTCACTATGAACTCGAATTTCACGGCCCGCTCAATGGGCAAACTTCCCGGCGGCGTGCCCTTCAAAATCTTGTCTACGAAAGCCGCCGAACGATAAAATAGGTCTCTAACATCCGGTCCATACTCCATCAGCGCGCCCGCTTCCGCAAAAGGCTTGAACCCAATCAGCGGCAATCTGTTCTTCAAAGCGAAGCCCGCGATTTGTTTGACATTGGAAATAATCAGCGGGTCATCGATAGCTACGAGCGCCGAAGCTGGCCGTGCCGCCAAGGAGGTAATCGCAGCAGCAATGTCGTCGCGCGCCTTCACTTCAATGGGGACATACTCTAGTCCCAACGCACTGGCAGCGCGCTGGGCGGCCGCTAGAGCCATCAGATGCGAGGGATTGGCAGGATTGACGAGAATGGCAGCCCGGATCAGCGTCGGAATGGCTTCCCTGATCAACTCGACCCGTTTGGTGGCGATCTCGGGAAGAAAAATGTCAAGGCCTGTCAGATTCCCACCCGGACGGGCGAGGCTGACCACGAGTCCGGTGTCCACTGGGTCGCTGACAGCAGCCATCACAATTGGAACAGTCGAGGTCGCTTGTTTGGCCGCTCGTGAGCCGGGTGTGCTATGCGTTACGATTACATCGACGTTGAGTTTCACCAGCTCGGCCGCGAGTTCGGGAAGGCGGTCGTATCTGGCCTCGGCCCACCGATACTCGATGACAATGTGCTTGCCCTCCTCGTATCCGAGTTGGCGAAGGCCCACTCGCAGTGGCTCGACGAAGCGTGCGTATTCTGCTTGCGAGGTCACGCCGAGGAAGCCGATCCGGTAAACCTTCCCGGATGGTTGCGCGCGCGCCGCAAGCGGCCATGTAACAGCCGCGCCGCCGACAATCTTGATAAACGTCCGCCGCCTCATGCTAACCACCAAGGGCTCAGGGACGAGGCATTGTAGCGGCTAAGCCAAGCATTCTGGAAGAGGCCGATGCCCGCTTCGGTCATTCTCGACCAAAGGTCGAGCCAGCAGCCAGCCCCCCCATGACCGTTATGCTGCCGAAAGCGGAAGTGAGCTATCCTGCCGCGACGCAACAGGAACGGACACGACGACTGACGCCGCCCCCATTGATCGCCCGCCGCACCCGGACCTACAATCGGCAAGCTTGAAGCTGAAGGCGTGATCAAGCGGCAAGGCGGTGGCTTCCCGCTCGACCAGAGCCGCGTTGCCTACCTGCGTTAGCGGCACCGCTAAAACTTTGATCAATCGGACGGGCCTCGGCTGGTCGGGTGATGGCGGTACGATCGCGCTTCCCGGTCGTGGACTTCGCGCTGGAAAAACGCCGAATCAAGGTCCATTATTGGAGGATGAGGAACGACGCCCGGCTGATCGTCCATTTCTCCTGTCCGCACTGCGCGACGGTCTACACGGCGAGCCAGCAAGAGCAGCCGGCGCAGTGCTCCGGTGACTTTCATTGCGGCAGGTGCGCCGCGCTGGTCCACGAATGGACCGGGCCTTATCATTTCTTAGATTGGAAACTTGTGACGACGAGACGCGAAGGGAACGGTGCCCGCCGACGACTTTAACACCTTAAGCGCTTACAACCGCAGCGTCCGATGTCCGCTTCGGTTTCAATAGCGGTCATCCGGAGCGCGGTCTCAGCGGGCCGGCGCTGACGAGCGCAACTGGGCGACTGGCGCCTCGCTACCGGATCGCTTTCCGTTGATCTGCTGTTTCAGGATCGCCGACGGTTTAAATACGATCACGCGTCGCGGCGAAATTGGCACCTCGGTGCCGGTCTTCGGGTTGCGGCCGACGCGCTGCTTCTTCTTGCGTACCAAGAACGATCCGAACGACGAGAGCTTAACGGTCTCGCCCCGCTCCAAGCTGGCGATGATCTCCTTCAAGACGAGTTCGACCATAGCCTGAGACTGTGATCGGGAAAGTCCTACCTCTCGGTAGACGGCTTCGTAGAGATCGACGCGCGAGACGCTATTACTTGTCATCTGCTGCCCCCAAGCTCGACCCAAATAATAGGCGGCCAGGTATTCCGGTCAACCGTCCAGCGCTACAGTCTGGGATCGGACGATGAGCCTGAGATCACCGTCCCCGATAAGCGGACATCCTTATTGTCGTGTTTAGCACTTAAGTGAGCACCAAAAAATGCACGTAGACTACCTTTGACATAAATCAAGATGCCGCGGCGGCCCGGGCCGATCATGGTTTCGGAGCTAGGGAGACACGATCATTGATTAGGGGCCCGGGAGACAAATGTCGGACTCCTCGATGATGCTCAAAGCGAGAGTAATACTCAAGCTGGCCGCGCTTCTAGTGCTGGTCGCGCTTGGCCATCCAGCCAGCGCTTTTCAGATAAAGAGCGTTGCGACGGACGCGGGGGTCGTCCTCAGACTGCGCGGTGACGTAAGAGTAGGAGACTACGGCCGATTGAAAGCGATCCTGCAAAACGGAGCAGTTGTGGGGTTGGAGATCAGGTCCGGAGGCGGCTCGCTCGAAGACGGCATCGACATCGCGCGGGTCGTTCGAGACAGGGGCCTCATCGTGTACGCGTCTAAGGAATGCGACTCGGTGTGTGCCTTCATCTTCTTCGCCGCGAAAGAAAGGTACATGTGCCGCGGCTGCAGGATCGGAGTACATTCTGTTTCCAACGATCGCGGGAAGGAAGACGCAGACAGCGCCCGGGCTACCGTTCAGATGTCGCGGTTTTTAGTCGGACTCGGAATACCGCATTCTATTATCGGCAAGCTAGTTGCGACGCCTCCAGCGAAGATCGCCTTTCTGACCAATCGCGATCTGGCCGCGTTGAGCGTGCACCGAACTAATCCCTTCCCGAGGAACGACGGTACCGCGAGCGCGACCCGAAGCCAGGAGGTTCCAGCTTGGAGCGACGGCCGCCCAAGCCGGACCGGGTCATCCGCCAAACGCCCAAGAATGAGACGACGGCTCCAAAAGAACAAGCAACGCTAACACTAACACCCAGTGCGTCACGGATAGCTCGCATCTGGCCTTTAGCGTTCGCTTGGGTCAAAACGTCGGCTTGACCGTGTACCACGCCTTCCGCTCTGCGCCTACTATCAGAACGCATCCTCGTTGAGCCGCACCAACCGACATGGTAACACTAAGGTCTTCCGAAATTGCATTCCTATCGAGAGCAGCGATTATGAGCCTAAGCCGATCAATAGCGGCGCTGGCCTGCTCTTTTGGTGCTGCCAGGCAAAATTAGAAGAAATTCCTCGCCGCCGTAGCACCCAAGCTTATCGATCCCTCGCAAATTTGCAGTTCGCGCTATGGCGAAGCTTCGCAGAACCTCATCACCGGCCGGGTGGCCATACGCGTCGTTAATCCGCTTGAAGTAGTCTATATCGATGCTCGTGATCGAGCACACCGTCCCCGCACGTTGTGTTCGCGCTATTTCATCATTCAGTGCCTGAATAATATAGCAGCGGTTCAACGCGCCAGTCAGTTCGTCAATTTGTGCAAGCTCTTCAATTCGTGCATAGGCAGCCTTCAATTCGTTCCCGCGCTTGTAGAGCGCTTCACGAAGCGGGCGCCGTACAGTCCGATGAACGCGCATCTACCAAGTGCAGTTACAAAGCATAGTAGCGCGAGGTATCGCTCAATCAATGTGACCATAGCCCTATGCTAGCGGCGCGCTATCATCACTTCTCAGTTTTTACGTCGTCCCTGCGGTTACTTCCGACCTTCAAAAGGATTTGTGTAGAGCCATTTAAAATAATTGGTAACAGCTGAGGCAGCGCCCTCGGGCACCAAGTGGCTACCTATTGTGGTCGAACCGGCAGCGGTTGCCACCGCTATAAGTCCTATAAGTCCGCCCGCCACTTCTTCGAGTTCTGCCGTTGAAAACTCGTCGCTCTTCAGTTCGCGAATTGCGCTATCCGTCTGCTCGTAAGTCCGTTCCATGTCACTTCTCCCGTTTCTGTCACCGATGCAATGGCGGGCAAGCCCGCCAATGGTCACCGGTTGCACGTCGTTTTCAGGTCACCGTTTCGTGCCGAGTCCGCCATCGATGCTCACGTCTCCCCTCCGAAGGTCGATGCGTACGTATAACCACCAACCGCCGCTCACCTCGTCCAAGTCCTCGACCCGCAGTTCGTCGGTCTTTTTGGTCAACTTCTCATTCGTGCGTTCCATGTTACGTCTCCCGTTGCTGTCCTGTGGGATCATCCGGCGATCAGCCAATAAAGGGCTGCGGCTTTGCTTCCTCCTTGCGCCGCGTTCAAGGCAACGCCAAGCTTGCCGAAACCGGAACCGAAGTTGATTGCTCCGCCGTTCACAGCTTCCAGTTCCTCATCCTTCAGTTCGGTTGTCTCAATCTGATATTCCCGTTCCATGTCGTTCTCCCGTTTCTCGTCCCCGATGGCACCATTGCCTCGGCTGATTGCGACGATGACCGATAAGCTCTGGCGGCGCTGTTCCCTGCGGAACAAGATAATTGTGAAAAATCCCACATGGTGACGATGCAGCCGTGATGGCATCGCGGCGGCTGCGATGAGGACTGATCTACAAGCGGGGCATTGGCTTGTTTGGTTTGCACTCCTGCGGCGACAGAAAGCTTCATCTGCGTAGCCGATCAAGCTGTCGGGTTCTCGTGGAATAGCGGTCGCTGGACGCAAACCACTTTCGATGTCAACAAAACGAAATATCTAGTCGAAGAAAGCGCCATTGCCTTTCCAAGTAACCGGACAGGTGAAGCCTTCACTTACACCGTGAAGCTAATAGGCCGTGGCGTTGTTCATCCACTATGTACACCCACGAAGCATCTTTCGCGGTCCGATAGGATAGTTTGCGGAGGCATGGGCCTTGGCTTCGCCATGGACGCAATCAATCTCCGTTATCAAATGCTCGCTGGTCAAGGAGGCTATCTAGATGGTGATGACACCACAAAAAACGCGCTGTCGCTAAGTATAGGTACATATCAACGATTGAATTAGCCTCGTCTTGAACGCAAATGTGCAACCTCTACTCCATCACCACGAACCAAGCGGCCATCGCGGCGCTGTTCCGGGTGGTCAACCGCTACGTCGGTAATCTCGCGCCGATGCCCGGCGTCTTCCCGGATTATTATCCGGGCCCGGTGATCCGCAACAGTACGTGGCTTTTACGCCGGTGGCTGCAACCCCTTAGAAGCCAGCCAGTTGTCCATTTTGGCGTAGGACCGATATTGTCGGGCTTTCTCAATCAAAACATCGAGCTCCGGGCTTGGTGGCAACGCGTCGGCTTGTCGAGAGCACTCTTCCGCCATGCGCGCATAATCAGCTGCTTTCATTTTGTCCCCCTGCTTTTGTTAGTACGAAAGTCTTGGCCAGAAATCCGGGCGGAACTTTGCCGAAAATAAAGCCACAGGTTGTGTTTTTGCCTCCACGTGCTTCGCGCCGCGTCGGGCGCCCGATGCCTTGGACCCGTCTCCTAGCGCCGACCAATGTTGTCCACCGCAACCCGTAGCGGCTAGCCGACACCACGCGACCCGGCGCATCGGCCCGATGGGTAGCAAGTCACGGCAGAGGATTTACGGATCTCGGATCGGCTCGCATGTGAAGTCTGGAACGAACGCATGCTTGGCTTTTAGGGACCGGCCAAATCCTCCCCTACCCCAGGGCGACGCTCAACGCTGGTTCCTTCTATCTTGAAGTCAAATGTCTCGCGTGCAACTTGCATCACACGGTGGGGCGAACCATCGTGCGCAGACCGCTGTCTGGCAGCGATCATAAGGCGCTCGCGGGTCTGACCAATGCTGGCTTAGCAAATCTTGTTTGCAACAAGCGACCGTCACCGCCGGGTGATGATTAAGCCGAGCAAGAATGCGATCGTCAGCGAATGAATGGGCGCCTCTCGCGTTAATGCACGCACCTGGTCGATCCAGTTTGGCCGCGGCACGACCTCGTCGGCGAGGTCCTGCGACATGCTACGGATTGCGTCCGTCGCATGCTCGATCCGGCGCTCGGCGCTTCCGATGGAGGAAGGAGGGTCTGCAGTCGTCATGGAGCTTCAACTCCTCATTGCCCACGCGGGTTCCCTTCCGACTCGCCCGATGCGCTCATGAGGGAATGTGATCATGACGAACTATCGCGAGGCCGGCATCTGCCAGCGCAGCAACGATGCACTTCGCCATGTGCTTGGCATCCTCGGGATCAATCTGATCTGGATGGTCCTTGCGACGTTCGCAGATGGCGGTGGCAATAATCGTGTTGACTTGGTGCTGATCGGCCATGAATTCCTCCGTTCTGATTGACTAACCGAATACCAGCTAAATGAAAGGTTCATCCGTCGTTCACTGTGATTGCCCTATCCCGCCGCGGGACCTAAGCGAGGTGGACATGGCACAGGGCCAAGGCGGCTTCGACGCGATCGGAATAGTCGTTGATTGGATCGACGCCTGTAAAGAGCGACGCCTTTCGGCGCTGTTCGATCTTTACGAGGCAACGGCAACCGTTGAATGCTGCGTGGGTGGAACTTTCCACGGGCGCTTCGAGGTTAAGCGGTACTGAGAATGTGTTGAAGCGATCGGTTGAACTCGCCGCCAGCACCAGACGTTCCCTCTGGGCCGTTTTTGACCCAACTCGGACATTTGTGAGTGCAGCACGTACACCTTCGAATAAGGTTGCCTTCCTCCCATTGCTGTGTAGAACGACCTTTCGGGTGTTCGCTGCTTGCAGCAGAGACAGGTCAAGCGATGGTCGGGCCGCCACGCGGAAAGCGTGCGCGCCCAATGGATCATCCTTCATCTGCAGACCTGCCGCGAGCCCAATTCCTCGCCGAACGCGCCTTCACCACCCTTCAGCGCTTCGTGCACGTCGAGGCCGTCAGCGGCGGCGTGCTCCTGATTGCCGCGGCCTCCGCACTGACCTGGGCGAATTCTCCCTTTTCCCACAGCTATCATGCCCTTTGGCACCTGCCACTTTCGATCGGGCTTGGCGAGTTCATCTTTTCCCAGTCTTTGCACTTCTGGATCAACGACGCGCTCATGACCGTTTTCTTCCTTGTCGTGGGAATGGAGATTCGGCGAGAAATTCATGAAGGCGCGCTAAGCAGGCTCGATCAGGCATCGCTCCCCATCGTCGCGGCAGCCGGGGGCGTTATCGCGCCTGCTCTTATTTACCTGAGCTTCAACATCGATCTAGTTCGAGGCCAGGGCTGGGCGATCCCAACCGCGACAGACATTGCCTTCGCCGTTGGTGTGCTTGCATTGCTGGGGCGATCCATTCCGGTCAATGTGAGAGTCTTTCTGTTGGCCTTAGCCATCATAGACGACGTCATGGCGGTGCTGATCATCGCCTTCTTTTACTCAGGCGGACTTCAATTCGGTGGTTTCGTCGTTGTGTCATTTGGCATCTTAATGGTTCTAGGATTTCAGCGGATCGGGATTGGTTTAGCGCTCGCGTATACTCTGCCCGCCGCGCTCGTATGGATCGGTTTTCTGATGACGGGTGCTCACCCAACCCTTGCCGGCGTAGTGCTCGGCTTGATGACCCCCGTGCTACCGATCCCCATGCAGGAGCATCCGTTGAAAGTGGTGTCGCGTATTGCCGACGCACTGCGAAGCAGTGATGCAGTCTCGAACAAAGATATGCATCGTCTCGAATCGCCATTGCGGCAGCTTCGCGTAGCCAATCGTGAAATGTTGCCGCCCGTGGTGCGCATACAGATAGCGCTGCATCCCTGGGTGGCCTACGGCATTATGCCTCTGTTCGCCCTAGCGAATGCTGGCGTTACCTTCACGGGCATTGATCTCTCTGCCGAGGGGCACCTCGTCATGCTGGGCGTGGGATTTGCTCTTGTTGCTGGGAAGCCTATCGGTGTAATCGGTGCGACTTGGCTTGCGGTGCGGCTGGGCTGGTGTCGGCTGGCACCGGGCGTTTCGTGGGGCGGCGTCTGCCTCGTAGGCCTGCTGGCCGGAATCGGCTTCACAATGTCCATCTTCATCGCAATGCTCGCCTTCTCCGACGAGAGGCTATTGGCTTCGGCGAAACTAGGCGTGCTTTCGGGCTCCCTCGTGGCTGCCATGCTCGGTCTGGGTTGGGGCGCGAGGTACGTACGGCGGGAGCGCCGAAAAACGGGAGCGCATCTCTCGTAGTGGTTTCCGCTTCTAGCACTTAGCCGTCGCCGCCCAAGTAGCGGACATTCGAGCTGAGTCAGCCTTTGACCCATTCCTGAAGTCGCGCCTTTTGACGAACATTCACTGTCATGTCGCGAGTATTGCACCAAACCGCTAGAAGCAGCGATGCGCTGGACAGCAAGTAACTAGCGTAGCTCAACTGACGGTCCAGCGATTAGCAAGGCCACCTAGGTCTTATGCGGCACCGTTTCGGCCTCGATAGCCGCGACAAGCTCGGGCGCAAGGTGCGCGGACAAACGTTGAATGATGTTGAGTAGCTGCAAGATTTCTTGCTCACGCAAGGCGTCAATCTTGTTGTGCAGCAATTCGATTTCGAGTTCAGCCTTCACATTTATTCGGTAGTCGTGTTCTGCGTGCCTGCGGTCAATCTCGGATTGACGGTTCTGGCTCATCATGATGATGGGCGCTGCATAAGCTGATTGGAAGGAAAGAACGAGGTTCAGCAGGATGAAGGGGTAAGGATCCCAATGGTTGATGAACGCCATCATGTTAAGAATGATCCAAATGCCAAGTAGGACGCTTTGGATGATAATGAAACGCCAAGAACCAACTGTTTCGGCAACGCTGTCGGCAAGCATCGCGCCCCGCGTCAGTGTGGGCTTGGGTGCGTTCCGGGCTGGCTTTTGCGTTCGAAGTTCCCGCAACCGCTCCTGGTCTTCGGGACTTAGATGCACTTTGTGACTTTGGTCGTTGGTCATTCGTCGCATCCACCGTTAAGGGAGGTCTCGGCCCACTCCGAAGCTCAGTATAAGCACTCCGCTCAGTGTCCCTACGGGGGTTACTTTTGTTGACCGTTTCAGTTGGGTTGATACCAAGCCCAGCCCACGATGCCGCTTATTGGCACAAACCGGCGGCGCGTGTCCGCTTTTGTGTACCAATGGTGTCGCGACTGTCTGATTGCGGTTCGGCGCCCAACTAGAAACCATCCAATGGAGAACGAAGCGATCCGAACAACTCAAAATCGCATCAGAGAGAGCCGTGCATCGCGAGCGCAATGTGGGAGCTCGACTAGTGTCGTTCGGCTTCGGCCTCTTGTTCCAACTGCAAGATACGCGCTCGTAGCGCGTCGAACGTTTCTTCGGCTGCCTCGCTGAACAGCGGATCCTCAGGATTGGTCAAGGCCGAAGCGATCTCCGTCCAATCTTGAGGCTCTAACGCCTTTAGGGCGGCAGGAAAAAAATCCCGATCTTCCATCATGATGTGGTACCGCTCGCACTCTATGAAATCGCGAACGATGGTTTGAAGGATTTCACGGCCCGCGAGAACACTGTCGACCGCATGAACTACCCGGCGTAAACGTTCGGCCCCTCTTTGGTGTTCGCGAGCGAGATCACCGACTTTCGCAGCCGCAGCCGGATCGCGCGTTCTTAGCTTGGCAAAGACGACGTCTTCCTGGGGATGGTGATAAACCTCCGGGTAAAGTTCGAAATAGCTAATAACTGCGCGAATAACCTTAAAGTCGGGACGGTCGCCGTGGTTGAAAACCTCAAGTTCCCGCTCAAGGATAGCGAGTAGCTTCTCAATATTGCGATGCTCCTGGCTTAAGCGCTCAATAATCATGGCAGCGCTCCGTATAGTGAACCCCAAGATAAATATTATCTCTCACGCGGTATCAGCTTTTGCGGCAGATCAAATCTAGGTCGGAATAAGGTGGGGATTTCAATTTCCGGAGCCTGCCGATATGAGATTGCGGCGAAGCCCCAACGTCGTGAATAAGCGTTGCTACAGCCGAAAGACGTCCGATTGGCACTTAGCGGAAGTCGGCATTTGGCGGGCTGTCCGCTTTGCGCAAAAGCGGCCCCCTGAAATGTCGTTTTGTCGCTTGATGCCAGGGCTCCACAGGCGACGAAGGGGCAGCACTCCTGACGCTTGTCGTGGTCGTCTCGGTTGGACGCCGACATCAGCAGTTCAAGGAGTCGGGTTTTGTCGAACGGGTTCATCATCGGCAATCGCTCGCCACCCTGCCCCTTCAAGATCATCGTACTGGCCGTTCTTAAGTGACCAGAGAAATCCCACCAGGCCGAGCAGGCCGAGCAACAACGCCAGCGGAACGAGGAATACCAGGACTTCCATCAGTTCAACTCCCGGACACCGCGATGCGCGCGCAGGGCGTTCAAAATCACCAGCAGGGACGAACCCGACATGGCTGCCGCCGCCACCAGCGGCGTTGCCAACCCTGCAATTGCCAAAGGCACAGCCAACAGATTGTATCCGGCCGCCAGCCACAGATTCTGTCGCATCAGCCGCAACGCTTTCCGCGAGAAGCCGATGGCAGCCACCACGGGCGCCAGGCGGTCGCCAAGGAACACCAGATCGGCCGTCGCCTGGCTCAAATGGGTGGCGCTCACCGGCGACATCGAAACATGCGCAGCCGCCAGCGCCGGCGCATCGTTCATGCCGTCGCCTACCATCATGACCTTAACGCCTTGCCGTTTCAGCTCATCGATGCGGGCAATTTTGTCGGCAGGGGTCAGACCCGCGCGCCACTCATGAATTCCGAGCGACTGGGCAGCGTGGCGCACCGCGGGCTCACGATCGCCGGAGAGAATCTCGACGGCGATACCACCTCGCACAAGGGCTGCGACGGCACTGCCTGCGTCCGGACGCAGCCGCTGGCGCACCGCAAAGACATGACGCACCTTGCCGTGGCGGAAAGCGACGACCGATGCCTCGGGATCCCTACACAGGATGGCGTTTGCGAGCTGATCCGCGCCGCAGAACGACGGCCTGCCAAGTCTGACTTCGAGTCCGTCAAGAAAGCCATGCACGCCCTGACCGGCTATCTCTTCGACACCGGCCAACGGTGCTTTTGCCTTAGCCGCGCGGGCTACCGCAGCGGCGACGGGATGATGGCTGGCAAGCGCAAGCCGGCCGGCCAGATCGAAGACCGCGTCCGGAATTTCAACGGCGTTCGCGACATCGAGTTCGGGCAAGGTCAATGTGCCCGTCTTGTCGAACACGACCCTGTCGACTTCGGCCAGCCGCTCGATCGCATCGCCGGAATTGAGCAGCACGCCGGAGCGGAACAAGGCGCCCGAAACCACGGTCTGCACCGCCGGTATCGCCAATCCCAGTGCACAGGGGCAGGTGATGATGAGAACCGCAATCGCCGTGACGATGGCATCGTGCCAACTCGCACCGAACGCCACCCAACCCAACATGGTCAGGAGTGCTGCCGCATGCACGACGGGGGCGTAGAGCCGCGACGCCCGGTCGGCGAGTTGCACGTATCGCGATCGCGCCTGCACGGCATTGTCGAGCAGCCGGCTGATCTCCGCCAACAGCGTGCCCTCGCATGCTGCCGCCACTCGCACTCGCAACGCACCAGATAGATTGAGCGTGCCCGCATAGACCGCTGTGCCCGGCCCGGCCTTCACGGGCAACGTTTCGCCGGTAATCAGGCTCTGGTCGATCTTGGACTGTCCCTCGATAACAGAGCCATCGACGGCCGAGCGCTCACCGGGCCGCAACAAGACGATGTCTCCCGCCTGCACCGCGGCGATCGGCACTTCGCTGATCTCGTCAGCGCCGATAAACTTCGTCGCCGTCTCGGCCTTCAGGGCGGCCAGGTTTCCGGCGACCGCGCGCGTCTTGCGGCGCATGCTCTGGTCCAGGTAGCGGCCGGCCAGCAAAAAGGCGAGCAGCATCAGCGCCGCGTCGAAATAGGCATGTTCGGCGTGGTGGATCGTTTCCATCACCGACATCGCGAGCGCCAGCACGATGCCGATGCTGATGGGAACGTCCATATTGGTGCTCCGCGCACGCAGCGCGCGGAAGGCAGACCTGAAGAACGGCTGTCCCGAATAGGCCACCGCCGGCAACGCAATCAGGGCGGACAGCCAGTGGAAGAAATCGCGCTGCTCCGGAATCATGTCGGTGACGTTGCCGGACCACACCGGGACCGACAGCATCATCACGTTCATCGCCCCAAAGGCGGCGACGCCGAGGCAGCGCAGCAGGAAGCTTGCCTGTTCGGTCTCCACGGCCTCGGCGCGAAACGGCTCGAACGGATAGGCCTTGTAACCAAGCTCCGCCAGCCGATCGATGAAACGGGCCGGATCAAGCGCGCCCTGCTTCCATTCCAGCGCTACACGACGGTCGGTCAGATTGACCCGTGCGAGCGTCACGTCCGGAAGCGCCGAAAGGCCGCGCTCGATCTTGGACATGCAGCCGGCGCAACTGACGCCCTCGACCGCAAGATCGATATGCGACACCCCGGAACCGAGGTCTCTGACATAGTGTGAAAAGTCTCGCATCGCCTGCATGATGTGCTCTTCCTAGTTCAACAGGACGCGGTTCTTCGACAGGAACAACCGCTGCCCTGCCGAAACACCCTCGAGCACCAGGTCCCATTGGCCCGGCGCAATCGCCAGCGCGCTGCCGCGATAGATGCCGATCCCCACCTCGGCGAGGACCACCAGCAGATCGGCACGCCGATCGGTCGGCCGCTCGAACCGCCCCTGAAACTTCAGCCCCGACATCGGCCGGCCGCTGCTATCGCGCGCCTCAATCTGAAGCGTCGCACCGCCCTGCTCGCTGCGTTCGACATGCGCGTCAACCTTCCAGTTGCGCGCGTTCTGATCGCGGGCCGCCAAAATCTGCTTCTCGTAGCCCAGGCTCGCGCTATAGGCGCTGTCGACCTCGGTGCCCGGCAGCGTCTGGATGGCAAACCGCATCATGACGAGGTTGACCCCGATCACGACGCCAAAGAACGCGACCAGCATGAAAAACACCATGCGTCCGGTCAAAGGTTTCGGGGCTTGCAATCTGTTCATCGCGACATTCCTTTCGAATCTCACGCCTTTCAAATCTCACGGCGTCACAAAATTATCGGTCGCGGATGCCACCTCGCCGAGGCCGATATCGGTGACGCGGAAATGCACCGGGATCGACTTCTTCGGATTGTTTGCGGCGGGTGCCGTCACCAGAAGCCGCAACTCGGTGGTCTGGTCACGCCCCAACACGATCATCGGTCGATCCGGGGGCACGGCATCAACGCCGACGACATGGACCGTAGCGTTGACCGGGCCGTCGATATCGATCGCGATGACGCGGTCAAAGCCGCGCTTGTTCAACAGGCGGACGGTATAGGCGTTGCGGATCGCTCCGTCGCTCAGCTTCACCGCGACCGGATTGCGGTCGTGCAGCACGCTGACGTCGAGCAACGTTCGCGTCAGCAGCGCATACAGCATGAGCGCGCCAACGCCGGCGATCATGGCTACGTAGACGACGGTACGCGGCCGCACGATGCGGTAGACCGGCGGCTTGCCGGCCTGACGGCGGTGAATATTGATATCATTGTCATATCCGATCAGGCGGGTTTCCCGGCCGATCTTGGTCATCACGGTGTCGCAGGCGTCGATGCACAGGCCGCACTGAATGCAATCGAGCTGCGCGCCGTCGCGGATATCTATGCCGGTCGGGCACACGGCGACGCATTGGCAGCAATCGATGCAGTCACCGACCGGCTCACCAAGGGCCCTCAGCTCGTTTGCCTTCTTCAGCGACGTTCGCTTTTCACCGCGGTCGTATTTGTAGGTGACGTTGAGCGCCCACTCGTCAGTGAGCGCGGCCTGAATACGCGGCCAGGGACACATATAAACGCAGACCTGCTCGCGCATGAAACCGGCGAGCACGTAGGTCGTCGCCGTCAGGATCGCGATCCAGATATAGGCCAGCATCGGCGCCTGGAACGTCACCAGCTGCTTCACCAGCGTCGGCGCATCATTGAAATAGAGCACCCAGGCGCCGCCGGTCCACCACGCGATCATCAGCCAGATCGAATGCTTCAGAAGGAGCTCGGAAAAGCGCTGAAGCTTCATGGTGCCGCGCGCGGCATCTTTTCGCATGCGCTCGCGGCGATCGCCCTCAACCAGCCGCTCGACAGCGTAGAACAGGTCCGTCCACACGGTTTGCGGACAGAGATATCCGCACCAGACGCGGCCGCCGACCGAATTCATCAGGAACAGGGTGATGGCGGCGACGATCAGCAGCCCGGTAAAATAATAGACCTCCTGCGGCCACAGTTCGATAAAGAAGAAATAGAAGCGGCTGTTCGGCAGATCGATCAGCACCGCCTGGTCGGGCGCACCGAGGCCGCGGTTCCAGCGCACGAATGGCAGCAAATAATAGACGCCGAGGCAGAACGCCATCAGGCCCCATTTGATCCGGCGATAGGTCCCGGAAACGCTCTGCGGAAAGACTTTCTTCTGGGCCACATAAAGCGGCCCGTCGTCTTCAAGCTGCAGGTCGGTGGGGTTCACGGGCTTGTTCATCGCTGCGGTTGATCTCATGTCCGGCATGGACTCTAGACCCGCCCCCGCAAGCGCGATTGATCCACCTCAAACAACGCGCAAACTTCCCCAGTCCGCGGTTACTTGCCGCCGCCGAGCGAATGGACGTAGACGGCCAGCGCCTTGATCGTCGGGGGATCGAGACGGCCGACCCAGGCAGGCATGACGCCGGCACGGCCATTGGTGATGGTCTCGACCAGCGTGGTCTCGTCCGAGCCGTAGAGCCAGATCTTGTCGGTGAGATCAGGTGCGCCGAGCTCCTGCTTCCCCTTGCCGGCGTCGCCATGGCACGAGGTACAATTATCCGCGAAGATTTTTGCACCCAGCGACTTGTCATATCCCACAGCTGTCGACAGGTCCGATAAGGACCGCACGTAATTGGCGACGGTGACGATTTGATCCTTCTTGAGAACGCCTTCCTTGCCAAACGCCAGCATGGCGCTCTCGTGGGCCTTTGCATGCCCGGAACGGACACCGAACTGGATCGACTGCATGATCTGGTCGAGCGAACCGCCCCACAGCCATTCGTCATCGTTCAGGTTGGGATAGCCTTTCGCGCCAGCGCCACCGCTGCCATGGCATGGTGCACAATTGTCGCCAAAGACCGTCTTGCCGCGGGCACGTGCCAGCGCCAGCAACGCCGGGTCTTTCTCGATTTCAGCCAGCGGCGCGGCGCCGAGCTTAACCATCTTGTCACCGCGGATCTTTTCCAGATTGGCAAGCTCGACGGCAACGTCCGCGCGCGACGAATAATTCAGCACGCCGGTGGTATGGCTCCACAGCATCGGCCACGCCGGATAGACGATCCAGTAGCCGACCGCCCACACGATGGTCAGATAAAACGTGATCACCCACCACCGCGGCAACGGCGTATTCAATTCCTTGATGCCGTCCCACTCGTGACCGGTGGTGGTCTCGCCGGAGACCTTGTCGAAATCGCTATGCTCGGTCATGATCCCGTCATTCCTCCCGCAGCGGCATTCTCGCCGCCTCGTCGAACGCCGCCTTGTTGCGCGGCCAGAGTGCGTAGGTCACGATCGCAATGAAGATTCCGACGAAGATCGGCGTCCAGAACGTCGTGACGAAATCGGATGTGATATTCTGGACTGTTAGGATGGCTTTCATCGTTCTGCTTTCTCGACGAAGGATTGCTCAGCGAAGATTGGCTTTTTCGTTGTAGAGCTTGAAATCGACCAGCGTGCCCAGCATCTGCAGGTACGCGACCAGCGCGTCCATCTCCGTCGGCGTACCCGGCTTACCGTCGAAGTTTCGGGCAACCGCTTTCGGATAACGTTTGGTGAACGCATCCACGCCGGCATTATCAGGATCCGCTTGCGCCTTTAGATCGTTGACTGCGTGCGCGATCTGGTCGTCCGAGTAGGGAACGCCAACTGTGCGGCTGGTGCGCAGATGATCTGCCATCCCCGCGACATCGACTTCGGTCTCGGCGAGGAACGCATAGCCAGGCATCACCGACTGCGGCACGATCGCGCGCGGATTGATCAGATGCGTGACATGCCATTCATCGGAATATTTGGCGCCGACGCGGGCGAGATCGGGGCCAGTACGCTTCGATCCCCACTGGAACGGATGGTCGTACATGCTCTCGGCCGCGAGCGAATAATGACCGTAACGCTCGACCTCGTCCCGCAGCGGGCGGACCATCTGTGAGTGGCAGAGATAGCAGCCCTCGCGAACGTAGACGTTGCGGCCGGTGAGTTCGAGCGGGGTATACGGCCTGACGCCGTCGACCGCTTCGATCGTGCTCTTGAGATAGAACAGCGGGGTGATCTCGACGAGACCACCGATCGCGATCACGACCAGTATCCCTCCGATAAGGACGATCGAATTCTTCTCGAAAATTTGATGCCGTGACCAGAATGACATTGAACCGCTCCTCATTCCGCCGGCTGAAGCGCGACGGGCGACGTCATTTCCGCCTCGCTGGCGTACACCGTCATCCAGAGATTGAAGGCCATGATCAGCGCGCCGATCAGGAACAGCGCGCCGCCCGCGGCGCGAATGATGTAGAAGGGATGCATCGCTTCCACGGATTCGATGAAGGAATATTCGAGGAAACCGAGCGAGGTGTAGGCCCGCCACATCAGGCCCTGCAGGATACCCGAGACCCACATCGACGAGATGTAGAGCACGATACCGATGGTCGCGATCCAGAAGTGCCAGTTGACGAGCTTGAGACTGTAAAGGCCCTTACGGTCCCACAACCAGGGAAACAGGCAGTACAGCGCGCCGAACGAGACGAAGCCGACCCAACCCAGCGCGCCGGAATGAACATGACCGATCGTCCAGTCAGTATAGTGGCTGAGTGAATTCACCACCTTGATCGACATCAGCGGGCCTTCGAACGTGGCCATGCCGTAGAAGGCGACGGACACGACCAGCATCCGGAGCACGGGATCGGTGCGCAGCTTGTCCCAGGCGCCCGACAGCGTCAACATGCCGTTGATCATGCCGCCCCAGGACGGCATCCACAGCATGATCGAGAACGTCATGCCGAGCGTCTGCGCCCAATCCGGCAGCGCCGTGTAATGCAGATGGTGCGGCCCGGCCCAGATGTAGAGGAAGATGATCGCCCAGAAGTGGATGATCGACAGCCGGCAGGAATAGACCGGCCGCTCGGCGCGCTTCGGAATGAAATAGTACATGATGGCAAGGAAGCCCGCGGTCAGGAAGAAGCCGACCGCGTTGTGGCCGTACCACCACTGAAACATGGCATCCTGAACACCGCCCCAGGCGATGTAGGATTTCGAGCCCCATACGGATACCGGCAGCGCCGGGTTATTTCCAAGGTGCAGCACGGCGATGGTGACGATGAAGGCGAGATAGAACCAGTTCGCAACGAAAATATGCGGTTCCTTGCGCTTGACGATGGTCATCAGGAAGACCAGCAGGTAGGCCACCCAGACGATCGTCAGCCAGAGGTCGGCGTACCATTCCGGTTCGGCATACTCCTTGGATTGGGTGACGCCGAGCAGATAGCCAGTGCCGGCGATCAGGATGAAGAAATTGTATCCGATCACGACGAACCACGGTGCCAGATCGCCGGCGAGCCGCGCGCGGCAGGTCTTCTGCACGACATAGAACGAGGTTGCGATCAGCACGTTGCCGCCGAAGGCGAAGATCACCGCGGACGTATGCAGCGGACGCAGGCGGCCAAAACTGGTCCAGGGCAGGTCGAAATTGAGCGCCGGCCATGCAAGCTGCGATGCGATCAGCAGCCCTACCGCAAATCCAGCGATTCCCCAGAACATCGCCATCACGGCCGAAAACTTGACCGGACCCATATTGTAGTTGGGCCGACCGTTGATCTCCTTTGGCGGCAATGCCGCTGGGCGGTCGTAATACCGGTTCACGATCGCAAAGGCGGCCCACAGGCTGGCGGCACACGCCAGCGACGCGTGGAAGGCAAACGCCGTATCAAGCGCCTGGGCTGCGGCGAGAAGGCAGAGAAACGCGGATGCGGCAAAAACTATTGCGAGACCGGCTTCGCCGTGCGTCATCGATTTTGCGGTTTGAGACTGGTTCATGCGCGGGCTTCTCTTCTGCAAAGGTCAGCCCGAATGATCACACCTTCGGCATCGCCGAATTGATCGAGGTCAAAGTCTGGCGAATTTGCCAAAGCTGGGGAAAACATGGCGCGGGACGTTCAGCAACAGGAGGGACCGATCGGCAGGGACGCGCGTATTCTGGCAGCGCGGTGCTGCCGTCCGATCGCACGCAGCCGCTTCGCGAGCTGCGGGGATGCTTCGAACTCCGCTGCCAGGCATTCTTCCAGAGATTCGGCAGAAAGACGGCGTCCGGTCAATAGCCCGTAAAGCTCCGGGGAAGAGAGATTGAGATCTTGCGCAATCTGCTCGAACTCCGCCCGCTTCACCCCGTGGAGCTTGTCCTTGCGCGCACGTCCGGTGAAGGCGGTTTTCAGCCATCGCACCAGGGCGACACCCGCCGGCCATCTTCCTGCAACGCCTAAAAAAATATGCACGTGTGAGTCTCGCGAGATGAAGCTGGCATCCAAGCAATATCCAGAGATATCCGCCTTGACCTGAATCAAGTTGAGAAGCTGCGCTAGACGGCCTTGCTGAATCGTGCCGGATCAGTACGCGTGTGGGGATCGAATGCCGCCGCAATCACCCGCACCACCTGACAGCCAGCATCGGTGGCGGTCACAACGCGGCCTTCGACACGCACCAAGCCGTCCTTGATCAAGGGCTGCAGCAAGGCCAGTTCTTCGGTAAGCTCCATATCCGGCGCGGTGACGTCGAGGTCGGCCCGAAACGCACACATCAGGCTCTCGATGGTACGGGCGCGCTGCTTTTCTGCGGCATCGAGCCGGCATCCGCGCGCCGCCGTCAGGCGGCCATCCGTAATTGCGCGAACATAGCTTGGAACGTCGGAGATGTTCTGGACGTATCCGTCCCTGAACCGCGAGATCGAAGACGCGCCAAAGCCGATCAGGGTCTCCCTGCTGTCGTCGGTATAGCCCTGGAAATTGCGATGCAGCCGTCCTGACATCGCGGCCCGCGTTAGCGCGTCGCCCGGCCTTGCAAAATGATCGATGCCGATCCTCAGAAAACCGTGGCGCTGGAATTCCTCGGCGATTGCCTCGGCCTGGTCTATACGCTCCTCCATGCCGGGGAGCGTCTTCTCATCGATAAGCCGCTGATTGGCCTTGAGGCGCGGCATATGTGCGTAACCGTAGCAGGCGATGCGGTCCGGCGAGAGCATCGCGACGATTTCGCAGGTCTTGCGCAGCGAAGCGACCGTCTGCAGCGGCAAGCCGTAGATCAGGTCGAAATTCAAATTGCCGATGCCGGCAGCCCGCAGCCGCAACACGGCCGCGGCAACATCTTGCATCGGCTGCCACCGGCCGATGGCCACCTGCACCCTTGGATTGACGTCCTGCACGCCCAGACTGACGCGGTTGACACCAAGCTCATTCAAGCTGGCCGCCAGCAACGACGTCACGTAGCGGGGGTCGAGCTCGATGGCGTGCTCGAAACCGGGTTCAAAAACGAAATATCGGCGCAGGACCGCCATCACGGACGCAAGTCCGTCGGCCCCCAGGATGCTGGGCGTCCCCCCACCCCAGTGCAGCCCAGCGATACGAAGCGATGCCGGCAGACTGTCGCTGACCAGCGCAATCTCGCGCTCCATCGCCGTTCGATAGGCGCCAATGACGTCGTCGCGTAGCGCTTTCTTGGTGTTGCAACCGCAATAGAGGCAGAGTTCGCGGCAATACGGCACATGCAGATAGACCGAGACGGCCTCGGCCATATCCAGATCGCGCAGCCACCGGCGCTGGTCGGCGCACCCCACCGCAGGCGTGAACTCGGCCGCCGTCGGATAGGACGTATATCGCGGCACCTGCATTTGGGCGTAACGGCGTACGATATCGTTCACGGCAGCGCTCCCTCAGGCTGGCAGACGAGTTTGAACGCGAAAATGCCTCGGATCAGAAAGGCCGGCGTTTTGCGTTCGCCTGTTGGGCCAAATGTTTCGTGCGGGTCTGCGCATCGCCCCACGCCAGGACGGCGGCAAAGACGACGAACATCATGACTACGCTTGTGGCAACGAGCATCGAATCGACGGGCATGGGTGACCTCCTAGTGATGGAGGAATGATGCCTGCTCCGAGGGAATCATCTTTGACCTGAATCAATCGAACAGGAGTTGCCGCGAAAAATGCCTTCACGCCGCGGCCATGGCCTCGGCGCGCGTCGAGTCGAGCAGGCGAACACCTCCGCTGACGATAACAAGCATTTTCTCGCGCTCGAACCGGGTCAATGTCCGGCTCACCGTCTCGATGGTCAGCCCGAGGTAATCCGCGATGTCCTGCCGGCTCATCGGTAAAGAGATGGTCTGCCGTTCGTCGCCAATATGGGCCAGTCGCGCTCGCCAGCCGACCAGAAAGGCCGCAACCTTCTCTTCTGCCGTACGCCGCCCCAGCAGCAACATTTGCTCCTGCGCCAGCATTAGCTCGCGCGCCGCGAACTCGTTGATCCGGAGCAGGAAGTGCGGCCGCTGCTCGATGAAGTGCCTAAAGACGTCCACGGGGAAACGACATATCGAAACGGCATCGATCGCGTCCGCCGAAAAACTGTAGCGATCGGACGGCATGGTGCCGAGAAAATCGCCCGGCAGCGCGAAGCCAATCACCTGCCGCCGCCCGTCGGGTAGCAGCTTGTACAGACGCGCAACACCCGCGGTCAGATTGTGAACCGAACTGGCGACCTGGCCTGCGGTGAAGAGCGCCTCATTGGGCGCCAGATGAATGTGGCGGGCGATTCGCTCGAACTCCACGAGATCGTTTTGGTCGAGCGCACCGCAGATGCTCAACGACCGGACATTACAGGCCGAGCAGCGGCCAAAAGTGCCGCGATTTGGATTCGGAGAGATGGTGCGTATCATTTGCCACTGCCCATTCGAGCGCCCGATCGACCTTCATATCTCCTTGGTCATGGCAGGTTGGACCAGGACTCGGAGATGTGATTCATTCTAGCGGATCCAGCGCCAGCTGATTGATCCAGATCAAATGCCTTGACGATTGATCCTTCATTGTGCGGCTCCGCACTGAGAAGCCGGATTCTCCATGGAGTGGATGCCGCAATGATCGGACGATTTTTGGTACCGCTGGCACTTACGCTCATCACCTTGACGCCGGCAGCGGCGGCTTCGCCTCAAGAACAGCGCGGTAGAACCTTCGCGCTGAACAATTGCGCGAGGTGTCATTCGATCGACAAGGTTTCGCCGAGCCCGCTCAAGATTGCGCCGCCATTCCGGACGCTGCACAAGCGTTATCCGATCGAGACCCTTGCAGAGGCGCTCGCCGAAGGTATCTCGACTGGCCATCCCACCATGCCCGCCTTCCAGCTCGATCCGGACCAGATCGGCGACCTGCTGACGTATCTGAAGACCCTCGAATAGACGAAGCTCGAGCCGGCTGTGGCTGGACGCCGATATATCCGCATCGAGGCTGCTGCCGATGACCGCGCCGGCTTCGCATGAGGGCCAAACGCTTCAAATATGCACTCGAATGCTCGACGAGAGCAGATCAGGAAGTCGAGACTTGTCCAAAATGCGCTTGCCCGGCGCGAACTGACAGATCGCAATGTTGATAAGGTCAACCGTATTCCGCATACGACCCGAAGAGTGGCTAAATGGAAGGCGACCTGACCAACACGCTATTGTTCCGTTTCCTCACGGCGCTCGCGATCGGGCTGTTGATTGGCATCGAGCGTGGCTGGCGCGAGCGCGACGCGCCGTCCGGCAGCCGGACCGCCGGCGTGCGCACCTACACACTGTCGGGATTGATCGGCGCGGTTGCCGCTGAGATCACCCGTGTTCTCGCGAGCCCGTGGCCGCTGTCCCTTTCGATGTTGACCTTTGTTGCGGTGTTCGCATGGTTCAAGATGCGCGAGATCGAGCATGACCGGGAATTCAGCGTCACGGGCGTACTCGCTGCGTTCGTCGTGTTTTCGCTCGGGGCGCTTTCGGTCCTCGGCGACCCGACATCGGCGGCGGCGGGCGGCGTGGCTACTGCCGGCGTGCTGGCCGCCCGCGAGCAGTTGCACGGCTGGCTCGCACGCCTGACGTGGAAAGAGCTGCGCTCGGCATTGTTACTGTTGGCAATGACCGTCGTGGTCCTGCCAATGCTGCCCAATCGCACCGTAGACCCATGGTCCAGCATCAACCCGCGGGAAATATGGCAGTTCATGATCCTGACTGCCGCTGTCTCATACGGTGGCTACATTGCCGTCAGGCTCGCAGGACCATCGCTTGGCGTACTTGTCGGCGGGCTGGTCGGATCCGTCGTCTCATCAACGGCAGTGACGATCACCTTCGCCAGACGCGCCAAGGAGGGCGGTTCGGCACACCTTTTTGCCGGCGGCGCGCTCATCGGTGGCATGGTCTCGATTGCCCGCGTCCTGACCATTGTCAGTCTCGTCGCGCCGCAACTCATCGCCGTCATTGCTGTTCCTGCGCTGGCTGCTGCTGCGGTGTTCGGCGCCGGTGGTTTCGTGTTGCTCTACACCAAGGGCGAGCAAGCGGATGGCGGCCTCGATATTGGCAATCCATTCGACCTCACGCCTCTCGTGCTGTTTGCAAGCGCCTATTCGGCGATCGCGTTGCTGAACGGCTGGTTTTCCCGATCTTTCGGCGCGAGCGCTTTGCTTCTCACCTCAAGCATATCCGGCCTGTTCGACGTCGACGTTGCCGTATTGTCGGCCGCGCGCCTGGCCACGACACCGGTGGCAGCCGATGTCGCCGCGCGGGCCATCCTGCTGGCGTTGGCCATGAATGCTGTGTCCCGCGCAGCGATTGCCGTCGCGGCGGGTTCGGCTAGATTCTCGATCATTTACGGCACGGTGACCGCTGCCGCTGCGCTGGCAGGAGGCACGTCATGGTTCTTTGGCTGTTACACCTGAAGTATTCAGATAGGACATAGATGCTGAGGGGTCCTCGGGAACGGAATCGAGACGCGCATTCGGGTTTTTGGAGCGGCCGCTACCGTCACTCCGGTCTTTGTCGCGCACAGCTCCTATCGAGTGACCCTCGACGCAACTTTGATCTTCAGACTCCCCCGCTCACCGGCGCAAGCGCCCGGACGCAACGCGGGATCCTTCGGAGCTGGCGTAGATGAAGACGCTCGAATAAACGCACCTCTAGCGGGCCGGCCCACCGCGCCGCCGAGGCACGGTGCCGCCTAGCACCTAGTATGCCTGCACCGTCCATGCGATCACGTCTTTCGCAATCCTACCGAAGGCCTCGCTGAAAGCGATTGCGGCTTCGGGTGGTGTGACGGATGCAAATTTCTCGCTCTCCTCAAACAACCGCGATGCGACGACCTTGCCGTTCTTGTCGACGATCCTCGCCGACAATGCGATTTCGGCAGCCGGCTTCGCATCGACCGCGACGCGGAACCGCCTGACGTCGATCACCAACTGGAATTCGGTCTGGCCCACCTCCGCCATTCGCAACGGCGCGTGCGCGAGGTCGTAATTCTCAAAGCTCTCGATCAATCTTGCCTGCAGTAGCTTCGGAAGCGAATCGGCCCACATTGCTTCCGAAAAGCCCGGATAGTCCTGCGCCGGCGAGAACAGGAAGCGCTGCGTATCCAGCATTGCCACAGCCGTGGGCTCCGGGATCGCCCATTGGACGTTGACGCTCTTCCCCGCCGGTCCCTGATTTTGCAGGGCGCGCAAATCATAGGTGATCTTGGCCGGCGGCGCGGTGACGCCGGTCATGCGTTCGAGGCCGGCGACGATGCCGTCGAGCTTGCCGGTATTGCGCGCCAAGCCTTCCGAGAAGACCTTGAAGTTGGCGATGGTGTCTTTCAGCGCGCCCGAATTCTCCGACAGCACCGAATCTACCTTGCGCAACGCGTCGCGAGCTGCCTGTGTCATACCCTGCCCCGCCCCGGGTTCGGCAATCAGCATCGGCACCTCGCCAGTCTTGGCAACCATTACACCGCCCTCCAGCGCGATCACGGGAACGCCGGTCAAACCCTGAAATTCCAGACCGACCTTGGTGTCGGTACGTATCGGTGTCGTCGAAGCGACCGAAATCGTCGCATTGACACCGCGCGGGCTATCAGGTGCGAGACCGAGTTCGGAGACTTCACCGACCCGGATGCCGTTGAACAGCACGGCGGCACCGACCAGAAGCCCCGGTACGGAACCCTCGAACTGCACGCGGTAGCTCGTACGCGGGCCAAGACCGCCGGTGTTTTGCAACCAGTAGACAAAGCCGAACACGGCAATGATGGCTGCCAGAACGAAGGCACCGACGATGACGAAGGGAGCGCGGGTTTCCATGGTCTAACTCGCCTTGGGTTGCAGCATCTGGGAGCGCTTGCCGTGAAAATAGGCTCGCACCCAGGGATGTTCGGATTGAAGCAGTTCGCGCATCGGCCCGATGGCGACAATCTTGCCGTCGGCGAGCGCCGCAACGCGGTCGCAAACGGTATTGAGGCTCGCGAGGTCGTGGGTGACCATGAACACCGTCAGCCCCAGTGTCTTTTGAAGTGTCTTGATCAGGGCGTCGAAATCTCCCGCCGCAATCGGATCGAGGCCCGAGGTCGGCTCGTCGAGAAACACGATCGCCGGATCGAGCGCGAGCGCGCGGGCGAGCGCCACCCGCTTGGTCATGCCGCCGGATAATTCGGAGGGAAACTTGTCACCGTCTTCTGGCTTCAGCCCGACCATTTCGAGTTTGGCGGTGGCGATCTCATCCATCAAAGCGGATGACAACACGAGATTCTCGCGCAGTGGAAACTGGATGTTTTGCCGCACGGTGAGCGACGAGAACAGCGCACCCTGCTGGAACAGGATGCCCCACCGCCCGGCGGCGTTCCTGGTGGTCCGATCGTGGTTGCCGCCGATCGGTGCCCCCATCACCTCGATCTCACCTTCCTGCCGCGGAATGAGGCCGATGATGGTCCGCATCAGAACTGATTTGCCGCCGCCGGAGGCGCCGACCAAGCCGAGGATCTCACCCCGTCGCACGTCAAGCGCAAGATGATGGATCACGACATGGCGGCGGAAGCCGACCACCAGGTCATGCACGCGTATCGCAAATTGTCCGGGCGCTGTCTGCATCGCTACATTCCAATCGATGCGAAGAACACTGCAAACAGCCCGTCGAGAACGATCACCAGGAAAATCGACTTCACGACCGAGGTGGTGGTCTGCTTGCCCAGCGACTCGGCACTTCCCTTCACCCGCAGGCCTTCGCTGCAGGCGACGATACCGATCACCAGCGCCATGAACGGCGCCTTGATGATGCCGACCTCGAAATGGGTGACGGACACGGCCTCATGCAGCCGCGCAATGAAGATTGCCGGCCCCATGCCGCCATAGAACCAGGCGACGAGGCCGCCGCCGTAAAGTGCGGCCATTGAGCCGATGAAGCTGAGGATCGGCAGCGCGCAGACCAGCGCGATGATCCGCGGCAGCATCAGAACCTCGATCGGGTCCAGCCCCATGGTCGACAACGCGTCGATTTCCTCGCGCATTTTCATCGAGCCGAGCTCGGCGGTGTAAGCGCTGCCTGAACGACCGGCGACCATGATGGCGACGATCAGGACGCCGAGTTCGCGCAGCACCAGGATGCCTACCATATCCACGACATACGAATCCGCGCCGAACTTGCGGAAATGGAAGATCCCCTGCTGCGCGATGATGGCGCCGATCAGGAAGGTGATCAGCACCACGATCGGGATCGCCTGCCAGCAAACCCGGTAAAACTGATAGACCAACGACGTCAACCGCAGAGATCGCGGCCGACGCAACACGCCGAGAATGGCAATGCAAAGCGAACCCAGCATTTGCAGGAACGCAGTAACGTCATCGCCCGCGCCAATGGTGGAGCGGCCGATGTCGCTGATCTTCGCCACGACCGGGTTAGGCGGCGGAACCGGTGCTGGCGTTCGCCGATTGACCTGACGCACCTCCTCGATCAACCCCGCATAATTGTCGGAAACCCCAACCACTTCGGCACGGTGTCCCGCCGACGTCGCGCGCCGCGACATCTTCTCGAGCAGCCAGGCCCCGAGCGTGTCGAGCTCGCGCACCTCGGCCATATCAAGCTTAACGGTACTGGACCGGTCGAGCTGCGGCGCAACAGCGTCGGAAAGACGCTCAAGCGTCGCCACATTGGCCGCAATCCAGGATCCGCCCGGACGCAACTCGAGGACGTCGCCCGTTGCCGTGGCCGTTAACAGAGGTGCAGTCGCCAAGATGATGTTCCCTCGATGGCATAACGCCTCTCCTTAGAGCTCATGGGCCTCAACCATGTTGACCTGCCTCAAGCCGGAAAATGACCGGCGTTGACCTGTTGACGCAAATCAATTGCCGAGCCGCGGCCTCGCATACAATCGAACCCGACGGAAAAGGAGAGGCCCATGCGTTTCTATTTCGACATAAGCGACAGACTTCCGATCCGCGATCAGGTTGGGCGTGACTTCAGGCTGGCTTCGGAGGCCGTCGTGTACGCAAAGCATCTGGCTGCCGACCTGCGGTGCCTGGAGCCCGATATCAGACCCCGGTTATCGATCCGCGTAATCGGGGAAGGCCGTGAGCCGATCCACGAGGAAGCCGTTTTCACTTAGATCACCACCGATCGAGGCGATGAGAGAAGCTGCGATGTTCAGTTCAAGCGAACTGAATGAAGAGCTGCAAGCGCTCAAACGTGAGATGTCGCGCCTCTTGAGCACGAACGGCGACGGTATACTCGACGACGCCAAAAACCGCGCCGACGCCATCGCAGACCAGATCAAGTCCGCCTTGAACGAACTCGGCGAAACTCTGAGCGAGCAGGAAGATCATGTCGAGACGCTGATCGCGGCGCGCCAGATCGCAACGATCGCGTCCGCCTTCGCACTCGGAATCGTCATCGGTTTCATGTTGAGGAGACACTAACGTGGACAGCCAGAATATCGTCAAGAACCTTCGTGCGCTCTGGCGAACCGACCGGATCATCGCCGAGATCAGGCTGCGGCAGATGCTTGTCGGTCTTGGCGTGCGCGCGTTTGCCGCCTTGATTGCAGGCTTCGGCCTCCTGATGCTGGAGCTGACGGCCTATTTCGCGCTGGTCCAGGTTTTGACTGCGATTTCAGCGGCCGCCATCCTTAGCGGTGTGAATTTCGCGATCGCAGCCACCCTGTTCATATTAGCCGGAAGGCCGCCTTCGGGACGCGAACTCGAACTTGCGAACGAGATACATGTCTCGGCGGTCGACGCACTGCAGCGCGAGGCCCTGGCCGTGCAGTCGCAGTTCGTTGGCATGGTCCATCACCCCCTGAACAGCGCCCTGCCTTTGCTGGTGCCGCTGATCACGATCATCGTTAGAAGCCTGAAGAGGTCCAGGGCCGCCGCGCCTGCCGCTGCCGCCGAGCAAACCTGAGCCCCAACGAGGCGTCGCCTCATGCTGCAATCCAAGGAGCTATCAACATGTCCAAGCCTCAGCTAAAGCCGATCCTCAATGCCTCCCTGCCCGCGCAGTTCCGGCAAATCCGCATCGTACTCGCCCGCGAACCCGGCCACCCCGAGGGCGACAACGAGGTTGCCTATATCTTCGTCGCACCTGTCGATGCCGAAGGCCGCATCGATCCGAAATTATGGCGATCACACCGCGAGGCTTGCCGGGTCTCTCGGCAGCGTCCAAACGAACAGGATCAGCTTGGTCACCTTGTTCATGGGTCGGGTGGCGGATGGGAATGACGGCGAAGCCAGTCTGCCGGACGATGTCGGCTTTCACTTCGCCGACGAACGCTTCGTCGTTGGCGAGTATGTCTCGGTCAACGAGCGCGGCAAGATGCACACCTACCGTGTGACGACGGTGTCGCACCTTTAGCGCGGCGCCATTTCGGCAATGTCTGCTTGGAGCCGACCGACCTTAACCAGGCTAACCGCGACGCCGACGCTCGATGCGAGGCCTCAACCAATGGTGACAGATCACGGCCCCGCTTCTGCGGTCACCGAAAACCTGATCGAAATTCGGGTGACCGACGTCGCGCAGCTTTTTCACACGCTTGATCCTTTTCCATTTCGGGAAAAGGATCTCGCTGACGAGGCCGAGGAATATATCGTCGGGTGGGCACGAGAAATGCCCGGTGACCGCCCGATCAGGATTGTGATACACATTCCGGATACCGAGTCACAGGGAAAGGCATCGAGCGACCTTCTCCAGGCATTCAACCGGTATTTTGCCGGCCGGGCCGTTGTGGTCCAACGAGACCTGAACGAATTGTTTCGAGTTGGCCGGCGTTCCCTGGCAATCGGCGCTACAATACTTGCGGCCTGTCTCCTCCTTGCGCATTTTGCCGCAGGCTATCTGATCGAGCCCGCATTCAGGCGATTGGTTGAAGAGAGCTTCCTGATCCTCGGCTGGGTTGCCAACTGGCGACCTCTTGAAATCTTTCTCTACGATTGGTGGCCGCTCGCGCACCGGCGCGATCTGTATCATCGTCTCGCGTTAGCCACCGTCGAAGCCAAGCCATACTCGGTCAATCCTCCCTTCACGCGCGCATCGACCAAAGCCGGTGAGGATATCTAGTGCGTTACTCCCCAAAATCCCAAGCCCCGCTCAGTGGCCTCAGTGAAGCGGAAGCTCGGGCAAGATTGAAAGTCGAGGGAAGCAACGAGCTTCCCCAGCCCAATCGGCGCACGCCGCTCCGCATAGCGATCGAAGTGCTGCGCGAACCGATGCTGTTGCTTCTTATCGTCGGGGGCGCAGTCTATCTGGCGCTCGGCGACCTGAAGGAAGCGATCATCCTAGTCGCCTTCGCTACCATGTCGGTCGTGATCACGGTAGTACAGGAGGCGCGCACCGAGCGCGTCCTGGATGCACTGCGCGATCTGACCAGTCCCCGCGCCTTGGTCATTCGCGACGGCGAACGCAAACGCATTGCCGGCCGGGACGTCGTGCGCGGCGACCTCCTCGTGCTTTCGGAAGGCGACCGAATACCTGCCGACGGCGTCCTGCTGCAATGTCATGATCTGCAGGCCGACGAGTCCATGCTGACAGGTGAATCCGTGCCTGTGCGAAAAATTGCGCGAAGCGGTCACACCGTATCCGAGCCGCACCGGCCGGGCGGCGACGACCTGCCCGAGATATTTTCCGGCGCGCTCATTGTGCGAGGCGCGGGATTGGCTGTAGTGACCGCCACCGGCGTGCTGAGCGAAATCGGCAGAATCGGCCAATCGCTGGTCGCCCTGGAAACCGAGCCGCCTCGTTTGCAGGCTCAAACCCGTCGCCTGGTACGGCTGTTTGCCGTTGTCGGCGGCGCGGTCAGCATACTTGCGGTGCTGCTCTACGGAATCATGCGCGGGGGATGGCTGGATGCCGTGCTGGCCGGGATTGCGCTCGGCATGTCAATGTTGCCAGAAGAGCTTCCCGTGGTGCTGACCGTCTTTATGGCGATGGGGGCTTGGCGGATATCACAGGCTCGGGTGCTGACGCGGCGCGCCGCGGCGATCGAAACCCTCGGCTCCGCAACCGTGCTGTGCACCGACAAGACGGGTACTCTGACCGAGAACCGGATGACAATCGTCGAGCTGCGGCTCGGCGACGGAGAAATCCATCGTCCACTTGACGCCACGAGAATGCCTGAACAATTTCACGCCCTGAGCGAATTCGGTCTGCTCGCCAGCGCGCCCGAACCGTTTGATCCGATGGAGCGCGCATTCCATAGTCTTGGCCGCGCCCAATTGCCCGACGCCGGACATTCCCATCCTGACTGGAAGCTTGTCCACGCCTACGGTCTTCGGCCCGATCTGCTCGCCGTAACCCACATCTGGCAGCCGAACGGCGCCGAGCAGGAATTCATCGTCGCCGCCAAGGGCGCCCCGAAGCGATCGCAGGCCTTTGCCGGCTTGGCGAGGCCGACCGCACCGCGCTGAAGCAATCGGTCGATGCGATGGCATCCGCCGGCCTGCGCGTCCTGGGTGTCGCACGGACCAGATACGCCGGACCGAAATGGCCGGCCTTGCCATGTGAATTTACATTCGAGTTCCTTGGACTGACCGGCCTTGCGGATCCGCTGCGGCCAAGCGTCATCGAGGCCATGCGTGAATGCCGCTCGGCCGGCATCAGGGCAGTGATGATCACGGGCGATTATCCGGCAACGGCCAATGCGATCGCCCGCCAGGCTGGCTTCAAGCCCGGCGAAGTCATCACCGGCGAGGAGCTTGCGAAACTGGATGACGCGGAAGTGGCCCGCCGGACAAAAACGACCAGCGTGTTCGCGCGGATCATGCCGGAACAGAAGCTGCGGATCGTCAACGCGCACAAGGGCAATGGCGAGATCGTGGCGATGACCGGCGACGGCGTCAACGACGCGCCGTCGCTCAGGGCGGCGCATATCGGCATTGCCATGGGCGGCCGCGGCACCGACGTGGCGCGGGAAGCGTCGGCAATCGTGCTGCTCGATGACGATTTTGGCTCGATCGTCAAGGCGATCCGGCTCGGGCGCCGCATCTACGATAATTTACGCAAAGCCATGAGCTTCATCTTTGCCGTTCACGTGCCGATTGCGGGCCTGGCGCTGCTGCCGCTGCTGTTCGGTCTACCGATTCTTTTCGGGCCCATCCATATCGCGTTTCTCGAGATGGTGATCGATCCCGTCTGTTCTCTCGTATTCGAGGCCGAGACCGAGGAGGACGACATCATGGAGCGCCCGCCCCGCGCTGCCGACACCCCGCTGTTTTCGGGCGCGCTGATCGCCTGGAGCCTGCTGCAGGGTGTGTTGGCATTCGCACTGGTTGCCGCCATCTTCGTCGTGGCGCTCAGGTCAGGCATGCCCGAACAGGAAGTGCGGGCATTGACCTTCTTCTCGCTGGTCGTGACGATCGTCGGCCTTATTCTGGTTAATCGCTCGTTTAGCGCCTCGCTGCTCACGGCGCTGCGACGACCGAACCCGACCTTGGTGGCTGTACTCGCGGCCGTTACCGCAATCCTGTCTCTGACCCTGCTTTGGCCGTCCGCGAGCAAGCTTTTTGCCTTTGGACCCCTGCACACTGACGACCTCGCTTTGACGCTTGGTGCGGGGATCATCGTGCTGGTCTGCCTTGAAATGCTCAAGCCGTTACTGCGTTCGCGGTTGCAGTCCTAGCTGGCAAATCCACACCTGCATTCTGCTCCTTGCGATGGATCAAAAGCCGCCGCCCCCGCCGCGCTAGATTGCCATCAGGACAAAGGAGAGACACATGGCCTTCAAAGACATTCTGCTGACACTGACAAGCTATCCCGAGCCAACCCCGAACTCTGTGGTCGAAACTGCGGTTTCAATTGCCGCCGTACTTGGCGCTCACCTTGCCGCAGTCTCCTGCGAGGTTCACGTTCAGGTACCCGGCAACATCCTGTCGGGCTCAATCCCAAGTATTTCCGGTATTATTGCGGGCGAAGCCGAAAAGAGCCGACAGAGCGCGGGAGGCCTGCTCGCTGCATTTGACGCAGCGGCAGAAAAGGCCGGCGTTCCACACGAGACGATCGTCGAAAAATGCCTGACCTTTGATGTTCCGGAGTTGCTGGTTGACTACGCCCGGCTTCACGATCTCACGATCGTGCCGGTGCCGGAATCTTATGACCAATGGTATGCGGAGTCCGTGATCTTCGGATCGGGCCGGCCGACCCTAGTATTGCCAGAGACTCCCAGCGCGCGCCCATTCGAACTGGGCACCGTTGTCGTGGCCTGGGATTTCAGCCGCGCGGCGGCCCGGGCGGTTTCCGATGCGCTTCCGCTGCTTGAGCGCGCCAAGAAGGTGCGCGTCCTCACCGTCGGCAACGAAAAGGTTTTCGACACCAAGCATTCCGCCGAAGAACTGGCAAAGAACCTGGCCCGCCATCGTATCGACGTGGTGCTGGACAAGGTCGATGCGGACGGCAGACAGATCGACGAGGTTCTCGAAGCCTACGTGCTTTCGCACAAGGCCGACGTCCTCGTGATGGGCGCCTACGGTCACGCGCGATGGCGCGAATTCATCCTGGGTGGCGCAACCAAGAGCCTGCTGTCCAAGCCGCCGCTCCCGATCCTGCTCTCGCATTGACGGAGTGCTGGTGCGCCTTGGAGATCGAATGGCCGACGATACGAAAAGGAATGGATCCGGTCCGCTCTTGAAGGCTCGCCGAATGAGCCTCGATACCGGACGGGAGAATGTGGTCGTGATCTCACGCCACTCCAGCGCCTTGCGACCGGATGTTTTCCGTGGATTCAGCCGGGTCGAATTGCGGGTTGGCACGAGAATTCTGCTCGCGACGCTGCTGATCACGGACGACGACGCGTTGGTCGGGCCCGATGAAATCGGCCTTTCCGAACCGGCGTTCCGGCGCTTTGCCCAACCTGTTGACAGCTTGATTACCGTGCGTCCCGCAGCCTCACCTGCAAGCTTCGATGCCGTCCGTGCCAAGATCCAGGGCCGGACCCTGAAACCGACCGAGATCGAGGCGATCATCGGCGACATCGCGCATTATCGCTACTCCGACATGGAGATCGCGGCATTTCTGATCGGCTCGGCCAGCTTCATGACCAGCGGCGAGCTTATTGCTTTGGTGCACGCGATGGCGCGGGCCGGCACGCAGCTGAAATGGCCTGACACCATCGTCGTCGACAAGCACTGCATCGGCGGCATTCCGGGCAACCGCACCTCCATGATCGTAGTTCCGATCGTGGCGGCGCACGGGTTGACCATCCCCAAGACATCCTCGCGCGCGATTACTTCGCCCGCTGGCACCGCCGACACCATGGAAGTGTTGACCCGGGTCGATGTCGGCGTCGAAGAGATGAAGGAAATCGTCGCCGCTTGTCGCGGCTGTCTGGTCTGGGGCGGCCACGTCAACCTGTCCCCGGCGGATGATATTCTGATCTCCGTCGAACGCCCGCTCAGCCTCGACACCAGCGAGCAGATGGTCGCTTCGATCATGTCGAAAAAGCTCGCAGCTGGCTCCACCCACCTGCTGGTCGACCTGCCGGTCGGTCCGACCGCGAAACTGGCCAACGCCAACCAAGCAATGCGCCTGCGCAAGCTCTTCGAATTCGTCGGCGACCATTTCGGCATTGCCGTCGAAGTGATCACAACCGATGGCCGTCAGCCGATCGGCAACGGCATCGGTCCGGTTTTGGAGGCCGAAGACATCATGGCCGTTCTGACCAACGACGCGTCGGCCCCCGCTGATTTGCGCGAAAAATCGCTGCGGCTTGCGGCGCATCTGCTGGAGTATGACCCGCAGTTGCGAGGCGGCAGCGGCTATGCTCGCGCCCGCGAATTGCTCGACAGCGGCGCGGCACTGAAGAAAATGCAGGAGATCATCGACGCACAGGG
Source organism: Bradyrhizobium sp. JYMT SZCCT0428 (assembly GCF_018131075.1). Classification (GTDB taxonomy): domain Bacteria; phylum Pseudomonadota; class Alphaproteobacteria; order Rhizobiales; family Xanthobacteraceae; genus Bradyrhizobium. The sequence goes on from NZ_JAFCLS010000011.1 coordinate 145,715, forward strand.
ACCCTCCGCCTGCCGCAACGACGTCGGCAAGCTGACCGTCGATGTCGCCGCCGCCAATGACGGCACGATTTCCGAGATCAACTGTCTCCAGTTGAACCGCCTCGCGCGCACCGCAGGGGCGCCGATCGACAAGGGCGCCGGCATCCGGCTGTTCTGCAAGATCGGCGACCGCGTCGAGAAGGGCCAGCCGCTCTATCGAATCCATGCTTATGACCAGTCGGAACTCGACCTCGCCGCGGCTGGCGCAAAAGCGAATAGCGGTTACACCGTCGGCACCCGGCAACCAGCAACCGACGAGGCAGCACCGTGAACGCGGCCATCATTCAGAGCCTGCCGTCGTCGTCGCGCGAAGCCACCCGGCTCGCGGCGCGGCTCGGCATTCCCTTTCACGAGATTGCGATCCATGGGTTTCCCGACGGGGAACTTCGGGTGACGGCGACACCGGCGTCGCCTGTGACCATCATCTATGCGTCGCTCGACCGGCCGAACGAGAAACTGATCGCGCTAACCCTGGCCGCAGAAGCGTTGCGGCGCGGGGGTGCGAAACGCCTCATCCTGCTGGCGCCCTATCTCTGCTACATGCGCCAGGACACAGCTTTCCACGAAGGCCAAGCGATCAGCCAAAAGGTCATCGGCGCGCTGCTCGCTGGATGCTTCGACCGGGTGGTCACCGTCGATGCGCATCTGCACCGCACGCCCGACATCGCAGCGGTTTTTCCGGGGATCGCATCCGACAATCTGTCGGCAATGCCGGCAATAGCGGTCGCGCTGCGCAAAACCGGCCTTGATCCCGCAACCGTCGTGGTGGGACCGGATGCTGAATCGGAGCCTTGGGTCAGCGATCTCGCCAGCCGGCTTCGGCTTTGTCACGTCGTTGCGCAAAAAGTCCGCCGCGGTGACCGCTCCGTCGAGATCAGGGTCCCGGACCGGACATCCATTGCCGGGCGTCCTACTTTAATCGTCGACGATATCGTCTCCTCGGGCGGCACCCTGATCGCCTGCGCCAGGGCGCTGACGTCGGCCGGCGCGACAATGATCGATGCGGTCGTCACGCACGCACTGTTCCCGGAGCAACTCTGCCGCGACGTGATCCAGTCCGGCATTCGCTCGATCCGTTCGACCCACAGTGTGCCACACTCCACCAACGCCATCGTGCTCGACAATCTATTCATCGACGCTTCAAGATGAAATAACGTTCACAACCCTTCTGGAGGCACCCCGATGAGCATCACGGTCCGGTTCTTCGGCGCGGCCCGTACGGTGACGGGCTCCTGCTATCTGTTCGAGACCCGCTCCGGGCGCTTCCTGGTCGATTGCGGCCTGTTTCAGGGACCCAAAACCCTGAAGGAGCTGAACTATCGGCCGTTTCCCTTTCGCCCCGCCGACATCGACGCCGTCCTCCTGACCCATGCCCATATCGACCACAGCGGCCTATTGCCAAAGCTGGTGCGCAACGGCTTTCCCGGCCGCATCCTGGCGACGCGCGGCACCATCGATCTCTGTTCCTACATGCTGCCGGATGCCGGCAGCATCCAGGAGTCCGAGGTCGCCGCCTTGAACCGGCGCAACACGGCGCGCGGACGGGCCGAGGTCAGCCCGATCTATACGCAGGCCGATGCGATCGCCACGCTGCAGTCGTTCACGCCCGTCGACTACGAAAAGTGGGTCGATGTGATTTCCGGCGTTCGCGCCCGCTACTGGAACGCCGGACATCTGCTCGGCTCCGCCTCGATCGAGATCGAATTCGCCGATCAGAACCCTTCGCGTAGACCGCTGCGCCTACTTTGTTCCGGTGACGTCGGCCCCGACGCCAAGTTGCTGCAACCTGATCCCGAGGCCCCGGCGGGCTTCGACTATGTCATCTCGGAATCGACCTATGGCGACCGGGAGCGTGCACCGATCACGGCTGACGCGCGCCGCGCGCGTTTGGCAACGGAGGTCCGCGACGCGGCGACCCGCAAGGGCGCGCTGCTGATTCCGGCCTTCGCGGTGGAGCGCACCCAGGAACTGATCGTCGATCTGGTCGACCTGATGGAGCGTGGTGAGATACCGTCCGCCCCGATCTTCCTCGATTCTCCGCTCGCGATCCGCGCCACCGAAGTCTTTCGCAAACACGCTTCAAGCCTCGACCCCGCGGTGGACGTGGAAAGGCTTTTGAACTCGCCGCAACTTCGATTTACCGAAACGGTCGATGAGAGCAAGGCGATCGCCAAGCTGACCGGGTTTCATATCGTCATCGCCGCCAGCGGGATGTGCGATGCCGGGCGCATCCGCCACCATCTGAAGAACTGGCTGTGGAATGCACGGGCCACCGTACTGCTGGTCGGATTTCAGGCTCAGGGAACGCTCGGCCGGTTTCTCGCCGACGGCGCCAAGACCGTTCGGATCCAGGGCAATGAGATCAAGGTTGCGGCGCGGATTCGAAATATTGACGACTATTCCGGACATGCCGACGGATCAGAACTGACGCGCTGGATCGCCGAACGCCGACCTGTTCAACACGGCGTGTTCCTGGTTCATGGCGAGGAGCCGGCCATCACCGGCCTAGCGGAACGTATCTCCGAACGGATCATCCCGGCGGCTCGGGTCTCCCAGGCGCTTCTGGACGACGTCTACGAATTGTCCAGCGCAGCGCCAACGCTGCTCGATAGCTCCCATCGCCGCCGGCTGGCGCCCGAGGCCGTGGTCAGGCTCGACTGGCACAATGACATGTCGAAACTCATTCTCGACATCAGCGATCGCATCGAAGCCGCCGCAGACGATCGCGCGCGCGGAGTCATCGTTCGAAGACTACGACGTGCACTGGATGAATGAGCGCACCCCGTCTCGCGATCTTTCAGCCAAAAGTCGCAGATATCGCGTTTGGTCGGATCCGATTTACTTCGAAACCGGGCGCACATCGTCAGCATAACGCGCAGACTTTCAGTCAGCAGGTCGCCGGAGATGACGACGAGGCCTTACGCTGGCCGATTGCTTTGTGGCCCGCTCCATCTACTGTCGCCCAATGATCCGCCCGCATCGTGTAAACAGGTGAGACCCCGCTGCAGCGTGTCAGCGGGTGTTCCCGAAGCATCGACCATATGCCAGTTCACCGTACCGATCGCCATCGCCTCTTGCTGCTTGGCAACGTCCGGCGTTGCATCCGACGCATCGTGCTCGCGCCGCCCGATCCGCGAAAGCCGGGTCGTCAAATCGGCCTTCAGGAACAGGCCGACAAAGCGGGCGCGGTGCCGGCACGCCAAATCCGGAAGTCCGGCCCGCTGCGTTTCCTTGAGATAGGCCGCGTCGAGAATGACCGAACAGCCCTGGGCAAGAATCCGTAATGCGGTTCTCGAAAGTAGATCATAGACACGCCGGGAGGTCTCGAACTGATAGGCAGCTTCAGGCAGATGCGTCGTTTCGCTCACGCCGAACAGATGCTTGCGCATGACATCCGAGCGGAGAATGACCGCGCCGGGCGGAGGCTCGATCATGTCCGCAAGCCCGCATGCGAGAACCGACTTCCCTGTCCCCGACAGGCCGCCGATCGCGGTCAGCAGTGGCGGCTTGGGGTCGGCGAGGCGCTGGGCCAAATCGAAATATCGTGTGGCCTCCTGCCACGCGGCTTCGCCATCCACCATCTGCTCGCTCTTGGTAAACAGCACATGTGCGCGGATCGCCGCACGCATCGAGAGAAACAGGGGCAGGACGGCGAGGCCATCGAGATTGTTTTCCGACGCGCCGGCGAGATAGCGATTGAACATCGCGTTCGAGGCTGCCTTATTGTCAAAATGTATCAAGTCCATCAGCGTGAACGCGAGATCGTAGAGGACGTCCGTCGTCGCAATGGCCGGATCGAATTCAATGGCATCGAACAGCCGAGGCGCTCCGTCAATCAACGCAATATTGGCCAGATGAAGGTCGCCATGGCAGCGCCGAACGAACCCTTGCCCGGCACGCCGCTCAAGCAAGGTCTGAAGCGTCGCGACATGATCGTGGCTTCGAGCATCGAGCTGATCAATCGCGGAACCATCAAGCCCATGCACGGTACGGAATTTTGCGGTGTTGCGGTCGATGATGCCGGGAATGGAGGCGAGCCAGGTTTCGCCATCGGCGCGCGGCGCCTTGTCATGCGATTGCAGGATGGTATCTGCGACAGCAACTGCTAGGGACGGTTCGACCTGTTGCCTCGCGGCGATGCGATCCAGCGCCTGCTCCTCGTCGAAGCGCGCCATTTCGACCGCCCATTCGACCGGAACACCACTTCCTCCTATTTCAAGACCACCGTCGTCGGCGCGCGTGATCGACACGACCCGCCGGTAAAGCTCCGGAGCATTGCCGGCGTTGACCTTCAGTTCCTCTTCGCAGGCACGCTGGCGCTTCTCGAGCGTCGAATAGTCGAGAAACGGCAGCCTCACGGCCCGTTTGATCTTCAAGGCGCGATCCCTACCGAGAAACACCACCGAGGCATGGGTATCGATACGCTTGCCACCCTTTACTGGGCCGAAGCTGGAGTTCTCGAGAAAATCCAGCACACGACCTTGGAGCTGGCTCTCGGAGTCCGTCGCGATATCGCTGGGTCGTATCAGAGTCACGGCTGTAGCACGGCAGCGCCAGTGATTTGTCCCGAGCGCAACTTCGACAGAACCTCATTGGCTTCCCGCAATGGAAATGCCGTCGTATGGGTCTTGATGCCCGCCTGGGCAGCGACCTTGAAGAACTCGATCCCGTCATTGCGCGTGAGATTGGCGACGGAGAGCAACTGCCGCTCTTCCCAGAGTATGCTGTAGGGAAACGAAGGAATATCCGACATGTGAATGCCGGCGCAGACCACCCGCCCGCCTTTGCCCACCGCGCGGAGTGCCAGTGGGACCAGCGCGCCTACCGGCGCATAGATGATGGCAGCATCGAGTGGCATCGGCGGCCTCTGCTCCGATTCCCCGACCCAGTCCACGCCGAGAGATTTCGCCAGCCCTTGCGCCTCGACATCGCCCGCACGCGTGAACGCGTAGACGGAACGTCCCTGCCAGCGGGCCACCTGCGCAATGATATGGCCGGCGGCGCCGAAGCCATAGATGCCGAGATGCCTTCCTTCGCCCGCGATCACCAGGGAGCGCCAACCGATCAGACCCGCGCACAGCAAAGGTGCAATGGCAACGTCGTTGCCGACCTCGCCGAGTGGAAAGCAATAACGCGCGTCTGCAACGAGATGCGTGGCAAAGCCTCCGTCACGGGTGTAGCCGGTGAAACCCGGACGATCGCACAGATTTTCTCGACCCTCCCGGCAATAGCTGCATTCCTGGCATGTGTAGCCGAGCCAGGGAACACCGACGCGCGCTCCGATTTCAAGCGCAGTTACGCCGTCGCCAAGTGCCTCCACCCGGCCGACCACCTCGTGGCCGGGGATGATGGGATAGGCAATATCCGGCAATTCTCGATCCACCACATGCAGATCCGTGCGGCACACGCCGCAAGCGCTAATCTTGACGCACACAGCGCCCGGCCCGGGAACCGGACCGTCCCTCTCTTGAAACTGGAGCGGCGCGCCGGGCGCCGTCAAAACCATCGCTCGCATCTCGTGGCCATCCTCGCATTGGCGTGTGTACCGTATCCAACGTTGCATGGTCGAAGTTTGATCCTCGTCAAAGGGTTCGTAGCCGCCCTCGCTAACATGGTCGTGCCAGTTTGGCTTAACCAGGAGGTCCATATGAATACGAAGTCCGTGATCCCGGTTGGAACCCAGCGTGCCGTCACCCGCCGCGATACCAACCCCTTCTCGTTCCTGCAGCAAGAAATCGACCGGCTGTTCGACGGTGTCTCGCGCAATATCCCAGGGCTCGCCAGCACTGTCCTGCCCAGCATGGACATCAGCGAGACCGACAAGGCGATCGAGATTACCGCCGAACTACCGGGGTTGGAGAAGAAAGATGTCGAGCTCAATGTCACCGACAATCTTCTGACCATTCGCGGCGAGAAGAAGAACGAGCGTGAAGAAAAGAACAAGGACTGTCACCTTGTTGAGCGCAGCTACGGCTCGTTCGCGCGATCGGTCGAACTGCCCTCCGGTGTCAAGATCGAAGACATTTCCGCCGAGATCGCCAATGGCGTGCTGAAGGTCACGATACCGAAGCCGGCACCGAAGCAAGCCAAGCAAATCGAAATCAAGACAGCCGCGTGAGGTGGCCAACAGAGCGCGGCGTCATTCCGCTGCGCTCTGCCCTTTCAGGAAGAATGGAGCAGGAGATCCAGAAATGCGCGCCCATCAGATCATGACAAAAGACGTTATGACCGTAACGCCTCATACATCGATTCAAGACGCGGCAAACATCATGCTGCGGTGTCATCTTAGTGGCCTACCCGTCGTAGATGACGATGGCTCCCTGATGGGAATAGTCTCCGAGAGTGATTTTCTGCGACGGGTCGAAACTGGCACCGCGCGCAAGCGATCGACCATCCTCCAGTTCTTTGCGAGCGCCGGAAAATTGGCCAACGAGTATGTCCACGAGCGGGGTCGCAAAGTGGAAGATGTCATGACACGAGATGCCATTACGGTGAGCGAGCAAACACCGCTGAGCGAGCTTGTAGAACTCATGGAAAAACACGGCATCAAGCGCTTGCCCGTTCTGAGTGGCAAGGTCTTGGTCGGGATTGTCACCCGTTCAAATCTCTTACAAGCCGTGGCCAGCATGGCGCACGACGTTCCTGACCCAACTGCGGACGACGACCACATCCGCAATCGTATTATGCGGGCGGTTCATGCGGCAGATTGGCGCCCTGCCGGATTTCAGGTTACCGTTCGGAACGGGATCGTTCACCTCCACGGAATCATCTTCGACGATCACGTACGCCATGCAACAATCGTCGCGGCCGAAAATATATCGAGCGTAAAAGAGGTCCACGATCACCTCTGCTACGTAGATACTTATTCAGGCTTCTACGTGGAATCCCCCGAAGACCGAAAAGCCGCAGAACCGCCAGAGGGAATGAAGGCCGCAAGCTGACGCCATTGCCTCACGGAAAGGCTTGCAAATGGCTTGGCTCCTTCGTCTCCTCTCGGTCGTTGCCGCGGCGATCACCTCGCTGTTCGTCGCGCGCGACGCTTTGAATTTTGGTATCATGCAAACCTTGCTGATGATGACGTTGATCATCGGTGCCGCAGCTATCGCTGTCGCATGGAAAGCGCGACGCGAGCTCTAGATGGAGCACGCCAACCACGTCCAGCTCTGCTCGCCGCACCGACCGTCAATGCGGATCTTTTGCCTGACGGGACGGATCGATCGGCCTTCGATCTGGTTGATATGCAGGCCGGCCCGGAGGGATCGAGATGGCGACGACAAGAGCGAATGATGAGCTGGCGAATACCGACGACCTGAACCTGGTAGACCGTTATTGGCGCGCGGCCAACTACCTGTCGGTCGGCCAGATTTATCTGCTCGATAATCCGCTGCTCCAGGAACCGCTACGGTCAGAGCACGTCAAACCGCGCCTGCTGGGACATTGGGGCACGACGCCCGGGCTCAACTTTATTTATGCTCACCTCAATCGGGCTATCCGGGCCCTGGATCTCAATGTCATTTACGTCTGCGGGCCCGGCCATGGCGGCCCCGGCGTCGTCGCCAATACCTATCTGGAAGGCTCCTACAGCGAGATCTATCCCGAGATCAGTCGGGATACCGATGGTCTGCGACGTTTGTTCCGGCAGTTCTCCTTCCCGGGCGGCATCCCCAGTCACGCCGCTCCGGAGACGCCGGGGTCGATCCACGAGGGCGGCGAACTCGGCTACGCGCTGGTGCACGCCTATGGTGCGGCTTTCGACAACCCTGACCTGATCGTTGCTTGCGTAATAGGCGACGGCGAGGCTGAGACCGGACCACTGGCGGCCTCATGGCATTCCAACAAGTTCCTGAGCCCCGTCCGTGACGGCGCGGTTCTCCCGATCCTTCATCTTAACGGCTACAAGATCGCCAACCCGACCGTGCTCGGCCGGATGAATGACGACGAGATCCGTCAGCTCTTTACCGGCTATGGTCACGAACCCCTGTTCGTTGAAGGTGACGACCCCAAGGTGATGCATCGGCAGATGGCCGACGTCTTGAAGCAGGCAATCGAGAGCATTCGTGCGATCCAGCGCACTGCGCGCGACGGTCGCAAGACGAGCGACCGCCCGAAATGGCCGATGATCGTGCTCCGCAGCCCCAAGGGGTGGACTGGCCCCAAGGAAGTCGATGGCTTAAAAGTCGAAGGCTTCTGGCGCGCGCATCAAGTCCCGATCGCGAATCCCCGCGGAAATCCCAAGCATCTTGAACTGCTCGAGCGGTGGATGCGCAGCTACCAACCCGAAACGCTGTTCGATGACACGGGCCGCCTGCTCCCGGAATTGCAGGCTCTCGCGCCAACCGGCGAGCGGCGAATGGGAGCCAATCCGCATGCCAACGGTGGATTGCTGAAACGCGACCTTAAACTGCCGAACCCTAACGATTATGCCATTGTTGTGCCCCAGCCCGGAGGCGTCAAAGCCGAGGCGACGCGCACGATGGGACGCTTCCTCCGCGACGTCTTCCGCCTGAACGCCGAGGCGCGGAACTTTCGGATCATGGGACCGGATGAAACCGCCTCAAACCGCCTTGACGCAGTGTTCGAGGCGACCGAACGGGTCTGGATGGAGAGCACCGAGCCTTACGATGTTCACTTGGCTCAGGATGGTCGTGTGATGGAGGTCTTGAGCGAGCATCTCTGCCAGGGTTGGCTGGAGGGATATTTGCTCACCGGCCGCCACGGCCTCTTCTCTTGCTACGAAGCCTTCATCCACATCGTGGATTCCATGTTCAACCAGCACGCCAAGTGGCTGAAGGTTTCGCGCAGCCTGCCCTGGCGACGTCCAATCGCCTCGCTCAACTATCTCCTTACCTCGCACGTCTGGCAGCAGGATCACAACGGCTTCAGCCACCAGGACCCGGGCTTCGTCGATCTTGTCGCCAACAAGAAGGCCGACATCGTGCGCATTTACCTCCCGCCTGACGCCAACACGTTGCTCTGGATCACCGATCATTGCCTGCGAACCTACGACAGGATCAATGTGATTGTCGCCGGCAAACAGGTCTCGCCGCAGTGGCTGACCATGCAGCAGGCGGCGACGCATTGCGCCGCGGGCATCGGAGTCTGGAGATGGGCCGGTAGCGAAACCGAAGACTCCGAACCGGATGTCGTGATGGCCTGTGCCGGCGACGTTCCGACGCTCGAAACCCTGGCTGCGGTAGACCTGCTTCGAAACTCCCTGCCCGAGCTTAAAATTCGCGTCGTCAACGTCGTCGATCTCATGACGTTGCAGCCGAAGGAACAGCATCCGCACGGCCTCAGCGAGCGCGATTTTGACGGTCTCTTCACCCGCGACCGGCCGGTGATTTTTGCCTATCACGGCTATCCCTACCTGATTCACCGCCTGACCTATAACCGGACCAACCACGCCGGAATGCACGTCCGCGGCTTTGAGGAAGAAGGCACCACAACGACCCCGTTCGACATGCTGGTGCTGAACGAGCTTGACCGGTTTCATCTGGCGATCGAGGTCATCGAACGCGTTCCCGGCCTCGGCGTCGCTGCCGCCCATTTCAAGCAGCAATTTCGCGATGCCTTGATCGAACATTCGCACTACGTCCGCGAACACGGCGAAGACATGCCGCAAGTTCGTAACTGGGTCTGGCCAAACAATCCTCGGCAAACTTCCGTCCCAGCCGTGGGCTGACGATTGTCTCGGCTGCCCTGTCAGGAACATCGATAATGTCCGACGCCGTCCTGGTCCTGAATGCAGGCTCCTCCAGCATCAAGTTCGGATTGTTCGATATTTCCGGGGCTGAGCCGCGCTTGCTCTGCAAAGGCCTGCTCGACGAACACGAGGCCAAGCCAGGCTTCACCGTGACCGACGCCGCCGGCAATCATTTGTCCGAGAAGCGACGCGCGACGGCCGACAATAACGGCGATGCCCTGCTCTCCGATATCCTGGATTGGAGCAATGACAATCTCGCCGGCGGCACGTTAGCCGCCATCGGGCATCGGGTCGTTCACGGCGGACGCGATTTTGACGGTCCAGCCGAAGTCACCGACAAAACCATCGACGCGATGGCCGCCCTGACGCCACTTGCACCTCTGCATCAGCCGCGCTGCCTGTCGCCGATACGGGCCATCAGGTCGCTGCGGCCCGATCTCACGCAAATTGCCTGCTTCGACACCGCCTTCCATCATGGCCTCGTACCCCCCGTCAGCCGCTTTGCGATCTCGCGACGATTCGAAGAGATGGGCATTAGACGCTACGGTTTTCACGGACTTTCCTTTGAGTTTATCGCCAACCACCTAGCCGAGATATCCCCGATCCTCTCAGGTAAGCGCACCGTGGCGGCGCATCTCGGCAACGGAGCCAGCCTTTGCGCGATGCGCAACGGCAGAAGCGTCGATACCACCATGGGCCTCACCCCGCTCGACGGATTGATGATGGGCACGCGCGGCGGCGCCATCGATCCTGGCGTGCTGATATACCTTCAGCAGCAGGGCATGTCCGTCGATGACCTCCAGCACATGCTGTACCAGGAATCCGGATTGCTTGGCATCTCCGGTCTTTCCGCCGACATGCGCGTCTTGCTCGCCAGCCACGATCCGCGAGCTGCCGAGGCGATCGAGCTGTTCACGTTTCGCGTCGCCAGGGAAGTTAGCGCGATGGCAAATACGCTGGGCGGCTTGGAATGTCTCGTCTTTACCGGCGGCATCGGCGAGCATAGCGCAGAGATAAGACAGCAAGTATGCGAATTGCTGCAATGGCTGGGAGTGCGGATCGATCATTCGGCAAATGATCAGGCGAGCGAATGCATCAACACTGAGAACAGCGGGGTTGACGTTCGTGTCATTCCTACAAGCGAGGAGACCATGATCGCCCGCCATTGCTCGGAGAAATTGCGATCACAGGGCTGAAACACTCCTGCTGTTGGCCAGAGCCTTGTTCATGGCGCGGCTCTCCGCCGCGGAGCTGACCCGGAAGCCCCCTTGGTCTTGACATAGCTCAACAAGGTCCCAAGGGTTGCACCCTACCCTTATATTGATTGTCGAAGGGCTCAACCCCGGATCCGGTGGTTCAACGCGTCTGCGCGGTCAGCCGGATGCGACGCACCCTAGGCTCTCCGGATTATCACATTGCGGATCAGGAAAATGAGCGTCGCCACGGCTCTTCCACCCTCAAAGCGGGATTTGCGTCTCGATCTCTTTCGTGGACTCGCAAACTGGGCTATGTTCCTGGGCCATATTCCCAGCACGGTGCTCGCCTGGCTGACGTTCCGAAACTACGGCTTCAGCGATGGCGCCGATCTATTCGTGTTCATTTCCGGCTACACGTCGGCTTCCGTGTACACGAGAAAAATGTCCGAGCGCGGCTTTGTTTTCGGAGCAACGCGGCTCTTGAAGCGCGTCTGGCAAATCTATGCCGCCCACGTTTTACTATTCGTGTTCTACATATCTTCCATCCATTTTCTGTCGCACAAATTCAACGCTCCTGATTTCATCGACCAATTCAATGTTGCTCCCCTGACCAATGCTCCAGTCGAGGCGCTGGTCGAAGGACTAGTATTGAAATACAAGCCGGTGAATCTCGATGTGCTACCGCTCTACGTCGTTCTAATGGGTAGCTTTCCGCCAATTCTTTGGCTGATGCTCAAGCATCGCAACTGGATCATGTTCGGATCCGTGTTGCTCTATTTCGCTGCCCGGCAATTTGGCTGGAATTTTCCCTCCTATCCATCGGGGGTTTGGTATTTCAACCCGTTCGCGTGGCAACTTCTCTTTGTGCTCGGCGCATGGTTGGCCTTGGGTGGAGCCGATACGCTGAATTTCCTGGTCCGCTCCCGGCTGGTCTTCTGCGTCGGTGTAACCTATTTGCTTTTTGCGACGATAATGACGTTCGCGGCGTTCCTGCCAGAGCTTCAGGCAGTGTTTCCGCGCTTTCTATTCGATGCATTTAACCCCAACGACAAAACCAATTTGGCGCCCTATCGCTTCCTGCATCTGGCGCTTCTAATCATCGTCGTAGCGCGAATCATACCGATCGATGCACCGGGACTGCGGGTGGCCATCTGGCGGCCGCTGGTCAAATGCGGGCAACAGTCCCTCGAGGTGTTTTGCGTTGGAATCTACCTCTCATTCATCGCATATTTTATTCTGGAAGCGACTTCCGACGGGGTTCTTGCTCAACTCCTCGTTGGAGCTGGCGGCCTCTCGATCATGACCGCGGTCGCCTACTACAGATCGTGGTCGAAGCGAGTGGAAAAGAGCGTCCATGCCGACTTACATCGTCCAATTGGGGAGGAAGGCCACCTGCCCATCGGCGGGCTCTGTAACAAGGGGGTCGCAAGTACCGTCTGATTCCACGACGAAAAACGCGGACCGCCAATATGAGCGACGTTCTCCGCATCTGCTCCCGGGCGCGAAGCTTAACTGATTCAAGTCTCCGACCGGCGGCTTCGGCCCCGCGTCATCCCCACAGCGACGAGATCATGATCGCCCGCCATTGCTCTGAAATGTTACGAGCACGGCGAGGAAATACTTCTTTTGACCGGCCGCACGATTTGCGGGTGCACTCGAACTCTCCGGGTTTGGAAGCATCCGCCAACCTTCCCTCTCATTTTCTATGCCGCTGATGCACACCTATTATTTTGACGTGAAGGGCGGGGTAACGATTAGGGATCGGGTGGGTCTTTCGCACGGACTCACAAGCGATCGAGTACAGTCTGCACCGAGCAGTCCCGGCACATCAGCGAGGACCGGACGTTCTGGCGCGGTCCAGCCACAGCCCTTCCAACCGCGTTCTATGCGTCCCGGACCGACTTGATCCGCCGGGACGCTACCGCTTGACCGTAGTCGCGCTGCTGTCACGCAGAGCGAACCCGCGCCGACGACAATGGAATTAATCACGTACGACGACCGAAGAAGAAGATGGCGCCGATCGGAAGGACGAAACCAAGCACCGCTGCTGTAATCAACAGCGGGCCCAGCTCTGAGTAGTCGCCACGCTGCACGACGAAGATTTGGTTGAGATACTTAGTCTGCAGTTGGCCTGCGACAAGTGCCAAATTCATCAGCGACGCCATGAGGGCGAACCAAGTCGCACGATGGCCCGCCGGCGCGTAAAATGCGATCAGAGTGAGTAGCGGGATCATACTGAGCTGCGCGAAGGGTGAGGCAGCAGCCGCGTCAATTACAGCGATGCTGCGCGCGCCAAACCCAAGTTTCGCCTCTGTCCATTGGTGAAGGCCAAAGAACAAGCCTATATTGGGCAGCGACAAGGTTGCTCCGGCGACGGCCAGCCAAAATAGTACCTTGGTAACGGAGTATTCCGTCAATTGCTTGCTGAATGTCCACATCGCAACAATGGCGATGATGGCGGCTGTCTGGCGAAGATTGCCATAGAAAGCCTCGTCGAACTTCAGCACGTCGAGCGTCCACCAAAAATAACCGTCTCCGGCGGATGGCGTGGCGCGGAAAGCGAAGATGATGATGCTTGCGAACAGAATCGAGCGCTGTGTCTTCGCGTCGAGTTCGCGGGTGACGAAGAAGAGCATCGCGCAGATTACCATCATCGAAAGAATGAAGACCAACTCTTGACCAAATGGCAAACCGCCAAGGGCGATCGCAAGGACAACGGCTCCAAAGCCAATGCCGCCGCCGAGAATGCGCCAGTCGATCGGCCGCCGCTCGTTCGATTCCCAGCGAATCAACAGCACGCTTATTGCGGAGATGGCAGGAATGATGAGGCCTAGCAGAAATACGGTCTCACGGGCGAGCGCCTCAGCGAGCCATCCGGAGAGCCCGGCCACTGAAAGAATTCCAATGCCCAGTGCCAGGCGGCCGAGAACCTGAACCATGCCCAACTCGGCTCGAATCTCGCCCTCCGGACGAGCATTTCCCGTCGAGTCGACGCGGGATACGACTTCGGTTGACATCGCATCCGCTACGACATCCTGAATTACGGTCCCCGCGACGATGAGCATGGCGCCGAGAATGTAGAGGTGATCAGTGGTACTGAACGTGATCCATCGACCGGCCGCTCCGGCCAGCGTGAGCATTCCGGAGGCCGTAAATGCGGTTCCGATTAGGATGTAGGACCGCCGTTGTGAACCGAAGATCGGAACGCTGTCGACGAGTTGGCCGAACACCATTTTCACCGTCCATGGCAGGCTTAACCAAACGCCGATTCCGGCGAGGTCCGCCGCGCTAAGGGACAGCCGCTCCTTGACCCACATGTCTCGGCTTACGTCGACTATCCCTAATGCGCCGTAGGCGAAATAGACCATCAGCAACGGTAGGTAGGTGCGCCGAAAGCCGAAAATTGGCCGTAGGAGGCTCGGCAACCAAGCCCTCGCACGCTCGATCATTGATTCCCGGGCTGTCCGACTCACCGACGGCGTCTCCCTGAACTGGCTCATGAAGTTGAGTTCCTTGCCGACCGGTGCGACTCACGGCCCGAGCGAGCGCAAGAATCGGCCCCCCAAACTTGCGTACCTCCTCGAAAACCAACACCGACGATGTTTGCCGCCAAACCCTATCGCGGAGACTAAGAACTGGTGACGTTGAAATCCCGCTGGCAGAGGATCGCACAACGGCTCTCCCAAAGCATCGGGTTATTGAAGAAGCGGCGATTGAAGGCAGCGCCCTTCTCAACACGCGCATTGAACGTGGTGACTCCGCCACGCCGACGCTACTCGGCAGCTCCCATCGCGGCCGGTTGGTACCGGAAGCCGTGGTCAGACTCGACTGGCATATTGAAGTATCGAAACTCGTCCTGGACCTGAACAAGGCGCATCGAGGCCACCGCGGACGACGCCGCGCACGAGATCGTCATTCGTAGCTGCGGCGCGGGCACTAACGGATGAGAGCGTCCCGATCTCAGGCTAGAGTGCAAGCTTGACGTTGCAGATATCGTGCTCGGTTGGGTCCGATTTTACTTCGAATCCGAGGCTGCGGCACATCGCCAGCATGACGGTGTTTTCGGTCAGCACATCGCCGGAGATCGCCTTGAGACCTTCGGACCTGGCATATTCGATGATCAACTGCATCAGGACCCAGCCGAGGCCCCTGCCCTTGAGGTCGGATCGCAGCAGGATCGCGTATTCGCCGCTCTCATAGATCGAATCGGAGTGAATCCTGACGACGCCGAGCAGTTCATTGGTGACCTCGTCGAAGGCGACAAAGGCCATCGCGCGCGCATAGTCGAGCTGGGTCAGCCGCGCGATGAACTCGTGGGAAAATTCCTTCATCGGCGCGAAGAAACGCAGCCGCAGATCGTGGCTGGTGACATGGCGCAGGAACCCGTGGATCAGCGGCTCATCCTCGGGGCGGATCGGGCGGACAAACACCCGCCAGCCATCCTTCACCCCGAGGTGCCGCTGCCATTGCGACGGATAGGGCCGCACGGCGAAGTTGGCCGGCCCGGAGCCGCGGAATTTCCGTTCCACCCGCCCGAGCGCGACGCGCGCATCGACCGCAAGCACGCCGGCCTGGTCGGCCAGCAGCGGATTGATGTCCAGTTCGCGGATCTCGGGAATATCCGCGGCCATCTGCGCCAGCTTGACCAGCACCATCGCGACGACATCTTCCTTTACTGCCGGCACGTCACGATAGGCGCGCAGCACCCGGGAGACCCGGGTGCGCTCGATCAGGCTGCGCGCCAGTTGCAGGTCCAGCGGCGGAAGCGCCAGCGCCTTGTCGTTGATGATCTCGACCGCCGTGCCGCCGCGGCCGAACACCACGACGGTGCCGAAGGTCGGATCGTCGGCGAGGCCGAGAATGAGCTCGCGCGCCTTCGGCCGCAGCACCATTGCCTGCACCATCACGCCGGATATCCGCGCCTCGGGCCGCAACGCCTTCGCCCGCGCCAGAATGTCCGACGTCGCCGCACGGACCGCCTCGACACTGGTGAGATTGAGCACGACGCCGCCGACATCGGATTTGTGCACGATGTCGCGCGACATGATCTTGAGCACGACGGTCGAGCCTTGCGCGAAAATCGCCCTGGCGTGAGCGACCGCTTCCTCTGCGTCGGCGGCGGCATAGGTTGGCACCATTGCGATGTCATAGGCGTCAAACAGCCGCTTGATTTCGATCGGATCGAGCCAACGGCGGCCGTCGGCCAGCGCGTCGGCGACGATCCGGCGGGAGACCTCGGTATCGGGCGCAAACGAAGTGGGCATCGCCGGCGGGACCTGCGCCAAGGCCTCTACCACCTCGCGGTGCCGCACCAGATGCATGAAGCCGCGCACGGCGTCGTCTTCGGTCGGATAGTTCGGAATCCCGGCGCCGCTCAGGATATCGCCGATCTTTTGATCCGCGCCGATCCAGGCCGCGAGTACCGGCTTGGGTGACATGCGCTGTTGCGCCAGATACTTCTGGATTACGCCGGTTACGGTCGCGGCGATCTCGTCGGCGCGTGCGATCGCGGTCTGGACGTTCATCACCAGAATGGCGTCATTGCCGGGATCGGCCAGCAACACTTCGAGCGCCGCCGCGTAACGCGCGGGGTCGGCATCGCCAATGATGTCGACGGGGTTTGAACCCGACCATGTCGGCGGCAGCACCGCATCCAGCTTCGCGCGGATCTCAGGTGCAATGGCGGCGGGAATGCCACCGAGTTCAGCCAGCCGGTCGACGGCGAGCACGCCGATGCCACCACCATTGGTCAGGATCGCCAGCCGCTTGCCCGGCGGCGATTTGAGGCGGCCCAGCGTCTCGGCGCAGTCAAACAGCTCGCGCAGGTCAGATACCCGCAGCACGCCAGCGCGCTGAAACGCGGCGTCGTAAACCGCGTCCGAGCCTGCCAGCGCCCCCGTATGGGTCGCGGCGGCCCTGGCGCCCTGCGCCATGCGGCCGGATTTGACGACGACGACCGGCTTGATCCTCGCGGCAGCGCGCGCCGCCGACATGAATTTCCGGGCATCCTTGATCGCTTCGATATAGAGCAGAATGGCTTGCGTCTTGTCGTCCAACGCGAAGTAATCAAGGAGATCGGCGATATCGACGTCGAGTTGGTCGCCGATCGACACGATCCCGGAAAAACCCACCGCGCGCTGCGCCGCCCAGTCCACCATGCCCGCTGCGATGGCGCCGGACTGCGAGATCAGCGCAAGGCTTCCCTTGCCCGGCATGTGCGCAGAAAAGCTCGCATTGAGATTGACGCAAGGCATCATGATGCCCAGGCAATTCGGGCCAATCAGCCGCATCCCGTATTTTTGCGCTGCGTGTTCGGCTTCTTCCGCCAGCGATCCCGGACCATGGCCGAGCCCGGCGCTGACAATCACCGCGCCCGCCGTGCCGCGGCGGCCCGCCTCGTCGATCAGGCCGGCGATCGATTTCGCCGGCGCCGTCAATACGACCAGTTCCGGCACAAAGGACAATTTGGAAAGCCTGCCGACCGTGGCGACGCCGTCGATCTCGGAATAGCGCGGATTCACCAGTCCGAATTCGCCGTTGAAGCTGGCTTTGCCGATATTGTTGAGAATGGCCCGGCCGACCGAGCCCTGGCGCGGACTGGCGCCGACGAGCGCGACCGAACGGGGTGCCAGTAGATTTTTCAGGCGATAGGTCGACATCGATCTCGATATCCGGCCGGTGCCGGCCCTTTATGACCCCACGCACGATTGTCGTGCAATGAGGCCTTGATGCGGCATTGTGGCCCGGCACGATCTCGGCCCGATGACAAATCCGGCCCGCGTTACTTACTTCCGACCGCAAATTCATGGTTGAGGCAGATCAAGGCTCATTCCGGCATCGCGTGCGACCCTTAGCAGTGTTCATGCACCAGAAGGAGAAGCTCCATGCCGGTAAATGTGGGAACGATTGATCAATATGTGCGGATTGTGGTCGGACTGGCTCTGGTCGCCTACGCGTTCCAGGACGGCCTCTCGATTCAGGGATGGCATTGGGCCGGACTGATTGGTCTGGTGCCGCTCGTTACGGCGTTCTTCAAGAGCTGCCCGCTCTACACCATCTTCGGCTATTCGAGCTGCAGCGTTCGTCAGTAGTTGGCAAGGCTGGGCTATTCAGCACTTTACATCGTGCCGAGGGCCGATCGCCGATCAGTTCAGCGGACGGCTCTTGAACAGGTTCGACGTCGCCTCGATCAGCCGCTCGCCGTGCCTGAACATTCGATCGCAATCGCGGCGGATGAAATCGAGCTGATGCTTGCTACATTCCTCGTACATCCCTCCGATGTCTTTGATAGAATGCGCCCCGGCCACCTTCGAGACGAACTCCGAGCACAGGTGCATTTCGGTTCGTGCCCGTTCAACGAACGAAGTACCTGCGAATATCAACTCTTCGAGCATCAACTTCTGGGCACCGACCACGAAGGTGGCGGCACGCTCATTGGCCGTTGCCACCTGCGTTTGGGTCTCGGTCGGCGCTTTCTCAACGGCAGTCACTGCAACCGCTTCAGAATGTTCTGGCATCACAATCTCCTATCTCACCTTACGAAACGCTACCGCGCTGCGACGAGCATGACTTTGAGCTAAATCAACTGTGTCCACCCGGACGGTTACGTTCACCCGCCAGGCAGCGTCGCGTGCTCAATGCGACATCAGCACCGGCACGGTCATCGACTCGAATATGCCTCGCGTGACTCCACCGAGAATTCGCTCCTGCAATCGTGAATGGCCGAACCCGCCCATCACCAGCAGGCCGATATTGCTCTCGGCCGCGATCGACAGAATGGAGCCATGCACAATGCCACGATCAGCGGTCAGCCGCTGGACGCGAGCCCGGATGCCGCGCCTCGCGAGATGGCGGACAAGCTGATCCGAAGATACCTCGCCCGCATCTTGCCGGTTGACAGCAATCACGGTCACGGCCTTCGCGGCGGTCAGAAACGGCATCGCGTCGCGCACCGCCCGGGCGGCCAGCCGACTGCCATCCCAGGCGATCCCGACGTGCTGCGTGTCGATCGGCCCCTTATGGATGTAGGGAACCATCAGCATGGGCCCGCCGGAATTGAACAGGATCTCTTGCGGGATGGCGTTGTCATAGCTGGAAAATGAGGATTCCGGCTGCAGCACGACGCTGAGATCGTAAAGCCGCGCCAGGGCGCTGATTGTCTCGCCCGCTTCGGCCGGGATTGCCGCAAGAGCCCTCGTGCGATAAGGAATTTCGGCAAGCTTGGCTTCGACTTCGAACACGGAGATCGCGGCGTTAGCCCTCTCCATCGCCCGTTCCTGTTCAGCTCCCACCATGGCGGCAACCGCTGCACCTACACCACCGACCATCATCCCGACGGCACCCATCGATTCATAGCCGATGGCGACCGCGTCGAGATGCGCACGGCGCGCCAGTGTTAGCGCGACGGCCACGTCAATCACCGGCCTGACAGGCCGCTCGGAGGGAATATGAACCATAATATTCCTGAACATCTCGCTCTCCCAAACCTTCGGGGCTCGGCCCGCGTCTCGTTGTAGTTTTGAGAATAATCGACAGATGGCGACTGAAGTTGATGCACATCAAACTCGGACGATGTCAGCACGCGCTGGCCGGCGGCGAAACGCTTGAGATCGCAATCGCCGTTACATGGCGAAAGTTTGATCTCCGTCAAAGAGGCGCGGTCCGCGCATCGCTAACTTGAGCCTGACCATTGCGGCGCGCCAGTCCGCAACGCACCTTCACAGAATTGAACAGGAGCCTGTCGCATGCGCGCCCATCAGATCATGACCAGATCCGTCATTTCCGTCACACCGGAGGCCACCATCCTCGAAGCCGCGAGTATCATGCTGCGGCGGCATGTCAGCGGACTTCCAGTGGTCGATACTGCCGGCAAACTCGTCGGTATCGTCTCGGAAGGTGATTTTCTTCGCCGCAGCGAAATAGGCACGCAGCGCAAGCGCAGCCGGTGGCTCAAATTCCTGACAGGCGATGGCGCAGCAGCGGCCGACTTCGTTCACGAAAACGGCCGCAAGATTTCTGAAGTGATGACCAGGGATCCGATTACCATCACCGAGGATACACCGCTCGAGAAAATCGTGCTCCTGATGGAAGAAAATCACGTCAAGCGGCTGCCGGTGATGCGCGGAGACACGCTCGTCGGGATCGTGTCGCGCGCCAATTTACTGCAGGCGGTAGCAAGCCTTGCCCGCGAAATCCCCGATCCGACTGCTGACGACGATCATATTCGCGGCCGCATCCTCAATATGCTCGAGAAGAAGGACTGGTGTCCATTCGGCGTCAACGTTGTGGTGCGCGATGGCACCGTTCATCTCAACGGACTCATCACTGAGGAGAAGTCGCGGCAGGCGGCCATTGTCGTTGCGGAGAACGTTGCCGGCGTAAAGAAGGTCCACGACCATCTGTGCTGGGTTGAGCCCATATCCGGGATGTATCTGGAATCGCCGGACGATGCCGATTCGGCAAAAGACCAACTGGTCCGGCCGATTGATGCAATGATGCGTTGAGGGGAGACTTTCGCGCGGCCGCTACCCGTGCGCGGTGCTGGCCGCCAGCGCCCGCATGACGTCCTCACGCGCAATGATTCCCACCAACCGCTGCCCGGCATCCAAAACGGGGATGCTTCGTATCCGATGATCCACCATCAACTGCAGCACGCGCGTCAGCTGGGTCGCCGGATCGACATAGATGAATTCCGGCGTCATGACGTCTGCGACCGTCCGCGACAGCAGTTCGTCATAGCCGGGAACCATCCGGCCGGGGTTAAAAGCGAAACACTTCAGAAAGTCGAACTTGGTCACCAGGCCGACGACGTCACCGCCTTCGCGGACCGGAAACGTATTGAAATCCGCGTCGTCAACCAGGTTCTTGAACTCACGCATGGTCGTATCGCGCGTGACGGTCTGCACCGCGCGCGTCATGTACTGTCCGGCGGTGGCCTCGAGGAATTTATGCACGGCGGTTCCCTGTCATGGATGGACGTCCTAGCGGGACAGAAAGGCACAGCGACCGGACTCGCTCGCCAGATGACGCGTGACGCCACCGAGTATCCATTCACGGAGCCGCGAGTGACCATAAGCGCCCGCGACCACCGGACCGGCACCGACATCAGCGGCGATCCTGTCAAGCTGTTCGGGTATCTCGGCTGCTGATTCCGGAACAAAGGTGCTCGCCACGATGCCGTGGCCGTGCAGCCACGACGCCACGTCCGCAACGTGCGACAAGGCATCTGCGCGACGGGTGCCCTGCTCGGCAATTTCCACGATGGTGACGTCCTTTGCCGCAGCAAGGATCGGCAGCGCGTCGAATACGGCCCTGCGGGCTTCCCGCACATCCTTCCAGGCCACCAGCACGCTTCTGAAATCGAACCATTCGACTGCAGGTGGCACGACGATGAGGGGACGGCCCGCCTGCATCACGAGATCACCGGGATCCGCGGCGGCGCATGGATCCACGATGGTCTCGCTG
This sequence comes from Bradyrhizobium sp. JYMT SZCCT0428, assembly GCF_018131075.1. Lineage (GTDB taxonomy): Bacteria > Pseudomonadota > Alphaproteobacteria > Rhizobiales > Xanthobacteraceae > Bradyrhizobium. The sequence continues at coordinate 167,117 of NZ_JAFCLS010000011.1, forward strand.
CGCGCGCCAACCACTAGAACATCAGCGGTCCTGGCCTGCTGCAACACGTAGGGCACCGGCAGCGTCTGGCCAGAACGCCACTCCACCGACTTGGTGCGTTTCTCGACGGCAGTGCGGAATTCCGCCTCAAGCTCGGACAACCGCCCTCGAACGGCCGTGGCCTCGTCATCGAGGAGTTTCTGCGCGTAGTCGCCGTCGGCAAAATACAATGGCGGCTTGACGTCCGAAGCGGCAATGCCGATCACTCGCGCTCCAAATCGCTCGGCGAGATCCCCCGCCACCGCGAGACAGGCACCATTGGGCCGGTCCAACGCCAGACTGACCATGACGGTTTTGTAGTCCATATCCTGCTCCAGCCTTGGGTCGAAATGCCGTATGGGCGGCCTGCCCGCAGAGCGGCACCTTAGGAGGCGATTCCGGATCGAACCTGACCTAGATCAAGACGGGACACTTTTCGCAGTTACGGGAAAATCCGAAATATGCGATACCTGGCACAATACAAATTCATGGATATTGTCTTTTCTCTCAATAAGATAAGCGCTAGTGATAACCCCGCCGCGCTCACAATGATCGGACACGACTTCTGGCGTGCATGGAAAGGCTCACAGGCGGAGCATGATTGACGTCGACCGACCCTTTCGCAGTCAGAATCCGCTCGACCAGAACGTGCGCAGCGGGGTCGAAGGATCCGGCGTCGGCACTTGGGATTTTGAATTTTCCACCCGGGAGTTGACCTGGTCCAACACCACGCGGAAGCTTTTCGGCGTCTCGCCGGACACACCGATCGATTACGACGTCTTTCTTTCGCTGCTCGACTTGCAGGATCGCGATCACACCGCGAAGGCCATGCAGCAGTCGATCGATACCGGGTGCAATTTCGACGTTCAATACCGCGTGCATCGGCATTCGGATGCAGGTCATTGGGTGCGGGCGCTCGGCGCCATCGTAACCGGCCCCGATGGCGGTCCTGCCCGGCTCAGCGGCGTCATGATCGACATCGATCATGAGAAGCGCCTCGAGGATGAGTTGAGGGCACGCGAGCGGATATTTCGCTCAATTCTGAACACGGTCCCGGACGCCATGATCGTGATTGACGAGCATGGCATCATCCAGTTTTTCTCAAGTGCCGCCGAACGGCAGTTTGGTTACACCGAACCGGAAGCGATCGGGAAAAATATCAGCGAATTAATGCCGGAGCCGGATCGCAGTCGCCATGACGGTTACCTCGCCCGCTATCTGAAGACGGGCGAGCGGCGCATCATCGGCATCGGCCGCATCGTGACCGGGAGGCGCAAGGACGGCACCACATTTCCGATGCATCTCACGATCGGCGAGATGCAATCGAGCGGCCAGCCCTACTTTACGGGTTTTGTGCGCGACCTCACCGAGCAGCAACAGACCCAGGCACGATTGCAGGACCTGCAATCCGAACTCGTTCACGTATCGCGACTCAGCGCGATGGGGGAAATGGCATCCGCACTGGCCCACGAACTCAATCAGCCGCTTTCGGCCATCAGCAATTACATGAAGGGATCACGCCGCTTGCTCGCTGATAGTACCGACGTCAACGCGCCGAAGATCGAGGCCGCGCTCGATCGCGCGGCCGAACAGGCCATCCGCGCCGGCGACATTATCAGACGATTACGCAATTTTGTCGCACGAGAAGCGTCGGAGAAGCACGTCGAAAGTCTATCGAAGCTGATCGAGGAAGCCGGCGCACTCGGGCTCACTGGGGCTCGCGAACAAGGGCTCATACTGCGCTTCAAGCTCAATCCGGCGTGCGACCTGGTACTTGCCGACAGGGTCCAGATCCAGCAGGTCCTCGTCAACCTTTTCCGCAATGCGCTGGAAGCGATGGCCAGTTCGACCCATCGCGAGTTGATCGTCACGAATGCCAAGGCAGCCGATGATATGATTGAAATTGCCGTGTCGGATACCGGCCATGGATTTGGCGCCGATACTCATGAGAACCTGTTTCAGCCATTCTTCACGACCAAGGAGGCCGGCATGGGCGTCGGCCTTTCGATCAGCCGGACCATCATCGAAACCCATGGCGGCCGGATGTGGGCCGAGACAAATCCATCCGGTGGCGCGACGTTCCGTTTCACCCTGCCCGCCGGATCTGCCAAGGATGTGACCGATGTCGCAGAACGGTAAAGTCTTTGTCATCGATGACGATCCAGCGATGCGCGACTCGCTGGATTTCCTGCTGGGGTCGGCCGGCTTCAGCGTGCGCCTGTTCGCTTCTGCGCAGGTTTTTCTGACCGAGCTGCCGAAGCTGGAGAGCGGATGCGTGGTCACGGATATTAGGATGCCGGGCATGGACGGCATGGAATTGCTGCGTCAGCTGAATTCAGTCACCGGCGCCCGGAAGCTTCCGGTCATCGTCATGACCGGGCATGGCGACGTCCCCCTTGCCGTCGAAGCCATGAAGCTTGGCGCGCTCGACTTCCTGGAAAAGCCATTCGAGGATGACCGGCTGATCGGCATGATCGAGACCGCCCTCTCGCAGAATGAAGGCGGCACGAAGAGCGAGGCGCTCACGGCCGACATGGCCGCGCGGGTCGCCTCCCTCACCCAACGGGAGCGACAGGTGATGAAGGGACTGGTGAGCGGCCAATCGAACAAGGTGATCGCGAGAGAATACGACATCAGCCCGCGTACGGTGGAGGTTTATCGGGCCAACGTCATGACCAAGATGCAGGCCGGTAACCTTTCGGAACTGGTCAGATTTGCGATCCGGGCCGGGATCATCGAGGATTGAGCCACGTCAATATGGGCATGGGTGAGTTGGCTATCCTGCACCCATGATAGATGCCCGTCACACATCCGGCCGCTCCGAGATCGGCCCGCCGCCCAGAAAATCGCTGATCTACGTCGTCGACGACGACTACGACGTCCTTCGGTCGTTGCGATTTCTCCTGGAGACGGAGGGCTTCGATGTCCGCACATTCCGCAGCGGCTCCGCATTGTTGGGGTCTTCGACCCGGCAAGCCGCGGATTGCCTCGTTGTGGACTACAAGATGGCGGGAATCGATGGGCTGGAGCTGGCGCACCGGCTGCGCGGTCTCGACGTCAGCACACCGATCATTCTGATTACGGGCTATCCGGACGAAACCATCGCTATGAAGGCGAACTCGGCAGGGGTGCTCCAGGTCCTCCTGAAGCCCAATCTCGAGGAGAACTTGGTGGAATGCGTGCAAAACGCCGTCAACTCAGGCGCCGCGACCGGACAGCCCTGAATAATCAGGCGAAATGCGCCCCCGTAAAACCCCGTAAGAAGACCCCCTTAGGATATCAACCGAAATATCGGGGAACAAATATCCTCGGTACACAAAGCCATCCACATAGGAGATGGCGACATGCACACCCAGACGATCACCGCCCCGGCAACCACGGTTCTCAACGCCCCGCGCGCCCCAGTCCCCTCGTCGGCCGATCAGTTCAGCATCATCGCCAGCTGTTCGGGCATCATCGCCACCGAATTTACCTACGGCAAGGACGAGGAAATCTACGGCGAAGGCGAGCCTTCCGAGTATGTCTATCAGGTGATCCAAGGGGCGGTTCGTACCTACAAGCTGTTGAGCGACGGACGCCGCCAGATCGGCGCGTTCCATCTGGCCGGCGACGTGTTCGGCCTCGATCCCGGCACCTCCCATCGCCTGACGGCCGAAGCGATCTCCGATACCACCGTCCGCCTGGTGAAACGGCGCAGCCTGGAGGCGGCAGCCGGATCGAATGTCAGGGTGGCCCATAATCTCTGGACCATGACCGCAGGCGATCTCAGGCACGCGGAAGATCATATGCTGCTGCTCGGCCGCAAGACCGCGATGGAAAAAGTTGCCACGTTCCTCCTGGAAATGGACCGCCGGCTCGCCAAGGCTGGTATGATGGCGCTGCCGATGTGCCGCCGCGATATCGGCGATTATCTCGGCATTACGCTGGAAACCGTGTCGCGCGCGCTTTCGCAGCTCAACGACCAGGGCGTACTGGTGTTTTCCAGTGCCCGCCAGATCGTACTCCGTAACCGCCAGCGTCTGGCTGACATGGACGCGTGAGCGGCTATCTGCCTGCTTACGGACCGGCCGCGCAACAATGCGCATTGTACAGTAGAACGGGAGTCTACAATGAACAGCTATCGCGTCTCCTTCTACAAAGATCTCCTCAATTCGGACGGCCATGGTTTCAAGTGCCTGCAGAGCCAGATCGACGTCGAATCGGACAGCCCGTCGCAGGCGGTGGTGCTGGCCGAACGTCTGGTCGACAATGAACGTCTCAATGCCGACTGCATCGAGGTAGTGCATCTGAGCGGTCATGATGAACTCGAACATCTACCGAACCAAACGTTCGCTCCCTGCAAACAGACCTGGAGCCGCGCCTCCTGACAACGCCATGACATGGACCGTTTCCTGGAACTTGCCGCCGGTTATTCTGTGGCATTCCAATCACCGCTCATCGCTTTTGTTCTGACCTCCCTCATCATCGAAATGACGCCGGGACCGAACATGGCCTACCTCGCCGTGCTGGGCGCGAGCCGGGGCCGCCTCGCCGGCTTCTCCGCCGTCCTTGGCGTCGCGCTGGGACTGGCCCTGCTCGGCATTGTGGTCGGGCTTGGCGGCGGATCGTTGATCCTCAACAACCCTGTCGTTTACGAATCCCTTCGCTGGGCGGGGGCGTTGTATCTTTGCTGGCTGGCGTATGACAGCTGGAGAGAAGCGCGGCTACCGGTCGCGGCCGCTCGGGTAAACCAGTCTATCTTCGTGCAATTCCGCCGCGGGTTCATCACCAACCTACTCAATCCGAAGGCCGCGCTGTTCTTCATCGCCGTCGTTCCGGAATTCATCAGCGGCCCTGCGCCTTCGGTGCGTGAACTTGCGACCCTGGTTTCCATCTATGTCGCCGTCGCCACTTTCGTGCATGGGCTGATCGTGTTGCTGGCGGGTGGGCTGCAGACTTTTTTCGCGGCCCCGCGACGGCGCCAAACGGCCGGCAATATTTTCGCAGCCGTTCTCTTTCTCGTGGCAGTGTGGCTGTTCGTGAGCGGCGGCCGGTCGGCCATTTCGGTGCCGCTAAACATGCGCGCGACTCATTCGTTCAGGTTGCTATTGGCGAAATTTGACCGAGATCAATACGACTTCGCCGCCGGCTTTGCATACCAGTCGGCATGTCCGAGACCCGTACTTCATCCCATCAGTGGCTCCCCATATCCATCGCGCCTGAAGACTGCGACCTCCAGCTCGGAGTGATCGACAAGGGCGGCGTGCGCCCCTGGGCTTTTCCCTGCCGAAAGCGCCATGCCGTGTGGTTCAATGTCTGGGCCGACCAGCCCGTGTTGATTCATCCCACACACTGGCGCGTGTGGCGCCAGTAAGGAATTGAGATGCCCCTGCGGAGAGCAGGCGAGCACTCACACGTTCATGGTGTTTGATCTACCGCAACGACGCGGCGCGCCCACACCGCCATGCTGGGCCAGTTTCAGCAGTTAGGGAACGCACCATGGCAACCCAGACCAAAACTCACGCGATCGTTGAAAGCGCCATCAATCTGTTCAGCGACTGGCTCAAGCACCGGCGCGAGATGCGCGAGCTCCGTGATATGAATAGCGGGGATTTCGCCCGCATCGCGCGGGACCTTTCCGTGACCCCTGCCGAACTTGATGCAGTCGTCCGCCAGGGACCGCACGCCAGCGATGAATTGCCACGACTATTGAAATCTCTCGGCATTGACGAAACGACTTTGTCCCGCACGCAGCCTTTCCTGCAGCGCGACATGATACGCGTCTGTGCCTCATGCCAACAGAAGACGCTGTGTAAGCACGATCTCGACGCCGGCACATCGGCTCAACACTATGACGAATATTGCCCCAATGCGTCGGCAATTGACGAATTGGGTCAGAGGCCGTGATGCGTACGTCAGTATCAACCGAATCTGACTATTAAACCGAGGCAAGCAGCGGCTCCCAGTGGCGTATTTAGCGACGGTCCGTAATGCGTCGGATCGACTGCTGCGCAAATCGGCCCAGCGCTGCTGCTGCGAAGCTCGCGGCACGGTGCAGTTACGTGGCGCCAGCAGGATCGGCTGGCGCGCGATCGGATCTGGGTGAGCCTGCCCAAGCCCATGCCTCCGGAAGCTCGTTGGACCGGCTCTGTTCGTGAACCAAAAGCCTGCGTGGCGGTTGCGGATCAAGAAAGATGCTTAAATTTCATAGCGTTGTGTTCACGATACGCTTCCTGTTGCCCTGCAGCGCGCACCGAGGACTGACCCCGGACCAATTCTGCGTCGCAGGAGTGGGATACTCGTGTTAAATTGATCGAGATCAAAGTGACCAGCGAGTCGAAGTTCGAGACTGATCGTAGGATGCTCAATGCACTTTTCGCTGACCGCCGAGCGCGCGAGCGACCGCCGCATTGAGAGCGCGAACGATGATATTCCGAGTCTCGCGTGCGGAAAGCACTTCGATCTCGCCGTTCGGTGGACCCGAAAACCGGCTGGTTGGTCACTCTTCTGTTTCGACATCTGCATCTTCTCCATGGTGTCGTCCATTTGCAGCAGCCGCGAGACCCGCCGCAGCGACGCGTGTGGGGAAATCCGGTGATGCGATTTCTTCAAGCGTTTCGCGAATCGCGCCGTCGAGTGTTTCGTAGACTTCCTCTTGTGGGCGGTGCGCCACCAGGTAGGCCACCTGCCCTGGGAAATTCAAAAGCCGGTCGCGCATCGCACGCAGGCTGCTCGCAACCACGCGCTCGATCGGCTCGATCGGCACCAATTTGCCCGCATCTTGACGCTCCTCGCGGCGACGTTTCGCAGCCAGGAGGCGCGTGCGTTTTTGAACGGCACCTTCAGAACATCCGCTGCAATTCATATCCGAACCCTCCAGCTGCGGCGTGGCTGAAGATGGAATCCCGATCAGCGGCGGTCCTGGCATGCGAATGGAATTCGGCGACGTTTGCGAGGAAGAAACCGGTTGGAGTCTCGAAAGCGACTTCGTTGAGAAAATTTTGGGTCGGGCCGTCAATGGCACACATGAGCTGAAAATGAGGTCGGCATTAGGAGGCCTTCAGCCCGACAAAAAAGTTCGAGTTCGATGTTTGACTACCCCCTCCCCCCTCCAGCAAAGTTGAAAGTATGCGATTGCTAATTAAGATCGCAGCAAGTTCTCAAACTGGAGCAAGCGCGCTGCAAAACCCCATACAATAGTTTCACAGAATACGGCATCGCGCCTGTTCCAAAAACCCCGGCGTCGGCTTCTTCGAAAACGTCTGCAAGTTCAAGGGCCACGATATGCAAATTTCGCTGTTCCAAAACTAGTTGTTTATGGTACACGGCCGGGACATTGAAACAGGAACAAGATCACCATGAACGCCGCGAAGCGAACCTTACGCGTTGCCCTTTATGTCCGTGTCTCGACGGATCATCAGACTGTGAAAAACCAGCAGCTCGAATTAGAAGCCGCCGCCCAGCGCCATGGATGGACCGTGGCGGGAGTCTTCCGGGACCAAGGCATTTCGGGTGCTAAGGGCCGCGACGAGCGCCCTGGGCTAGACAAGCTGTTGCGGGCAGTCGCCCGAAAGGAATTTGACCTTGTCGCGGCATGGTCTGTCGATCGTATCGGCCGCTCGCTGATTGATCTCGTCGGCACCTTGCAAGAATTGCATGCGAAGCACGTCGACCTTTACCTGCACCAGCAGGGCATCGATACCACGACGCCTTCCGGCAAAGCCATGTTTCAATTGATGGGCGTGTTTGCGGAATTCGAAAGGGCGATGCTTAGGGAACGCGTCAATGCCGGCCTGGCGCGGGCGCGTGCAGAGGGAATTCAGCTCGGCCGACCGGCGAAAGTTGCTGGTGATAAGGCCAAGGTGAGCAAGATCCGCGCCGATCGTGCCGCCGGCATGAGCGTTCGCGCCATTGCTGCGAAGCACGGCGTTAGTATTGGCTCGGTGCAGCGGGTAACCAGCTAGAAATCGTCCCGTTTTGGCCAGCGCTGCATGCGGCCTTGCGGGTCTATTGTCCACGCCACTTCATCGTCACCGTTACGACGCTCGCGCGCTTCCTTGAGCATTCGCTGATACGCGGTTTTTGGTTCCGGCTCGACTTCTATCGCCGGTTCGTCCGCGATTTGACCTTCGCCCGCCGGCTCGGCGATCTTTTCTTGCGAGCGATTCAATATCTCAACGTTATGCTCAGAGACATCATCGCCCCCTTCAACCGGCAAATGCTCAATCGTCAACGGAATGCCGCCACCCGTGACAGCTTCAACTTCCCGGTAGTAGTGGCCTGATGGCACCGAGACCAGGTTGATGTCCATCCTCTGCTCCGCAGCTGGCGGGATTGGAATGGCCTCCAGCGAGCACCTGATTTCCCGCAAACTGAACATGACCTTGGTCATTTCGCCGGCTTTGATGCGATCGTTCAAATACAGCCGATAAACTCTGCCCTGTTCCATGGCCACTCCGCGGACTGTATCCAGCTTGACCTGGTGCCGAGGGTGCAGTCGCGCGCGTTCTCTCTTTGGCAACGGGATGTCCTCGGTCTAGTGAGGCCAAATCGACGCCTTTTATCTACACCCGTTTTTATATTTGCGCAGCCCCGTCGCCTGGGCCCCCCAGAATGAATGCGGAATTAACCCAGCTATTGAGCTGGCCGAGAGGTGCCAACACTGCTTTGCGATGCGGATCAGAATTTCTCGGCGCACGCAGGTCTCGTCCGGGCGAGGCCCGGCCCGCAGGGTACATAGAGGGGATAGGGTACGTTTTTCATCTCTTCGCGCGAGCAATCACCTTTTATTTTCTTGGCCGAGCGCACTACGCCATGAAATCCGAGTGAGCATCTTTGGGCCGACCCGGCTGGTGGAAGTACCCCATGTACTTCATGTACCCTCGAACGCGACCCGGCCGGCAAAAGGTCACTCTTGCTCAACCCACCAAAGGGTTGCCGTCGAGCCAGTTGGATCTTTTTTGCAAAACCTTATCTTCCCAACCCGTCGCTCTTTAAAGGAGCGAAGCTTGATGCCAAGACTCTCGGCGTCCGGCTTAAGATGGTGATGCGGCGGCATCAACGACAGCACCGCGTTGCGCAGCCCTTTGTGGATGTAGTCCTTGCCCTCTGGTGTGGCCCTGTTGGCCTCGCAAAGGTTGACCACCTCGCGCGAGGCCTTCGCATTTCCATGACCAACCCCAATCACCAGTTTCCACTCGGTCAATAGGGTCCGCAGCGCACTTGTCTCGGGATCCTCCGCCTTCGAGGTATCCATTGAGGTCACCGGATCGGCTTCCCCGAACCATACCAGCGCCGATCTCACCGTGTCGGACCAGCCGCCGAACGATGCCAGCCGGTTCAGCTTCCCGGGCCTGCCGGCCGCGATGTAGGCCCGGCAGATCGTCAGGCAGGCGGCGATGTATTTCCCGCGATCGGCCATGACAGTGTCCTCGGGGCTCCCCTTGAACACCCGCAGTTCCGGCCGCTCCATCTGGGGATCGAGTCGCGAACGAATTACCCGTCGACAGAGATCGCCGACCACCACGACGTTATTGCCGTTGCCAAAATAGCTGGTGCTGCGGGCGTCGACCTCGATCATGGTAGATTGCCCGAGGATCCGGACGTTGGGCCGGGGCTGTTCCACCAGGCGGCACAGCGCGTCACCACCGATCTCGCCGACGATGTTGTCGACGCAGATCAGCGCCTGACCGTGAATGACGGCCGCGCCCAGGCGTTTCTCCAACTCCTCCTCGCTCTTGCCGGCCCCGAGCACCGGCATCGGGTGCCCGGTCGCAATCCGGCTGACGGTTGAAAGCAAATAGCTTTTGCCGCTGCCGGCGGTCGGTGCGTCGATGATGTGCATCGGCACGACAGCAAAGGCGCCCCGGCAAACGGTCGAAATAATCGCCGACAGCGCTACCGCGCGCGACACCCCGCCGTCATCGTCGAACATGAACTCAAACAGCAAGTCATTTTTGATCGAGTTGAGCGCGTTTACGGCTTCGTCCTTGGTCGGATGCTCAGGGATGTCGGGCATCATAGGCGGATCGATCAGCAGCAATTGCGTCGCCGGATCGTAGCCCTCGTCTTTCAAGACTGTCCCATCCGGCCGCAGCGTCGGCGTGCTGATGATCCCCGACAGCTCCGGAAAATCCCAATCGCCGAACCGCTTCAGCAGCACCTGCGCAGGATCGACGGGTGGGTGGATTGGCAACCACTTCATCGCCTTTTTGTTGAATTTGACCCAGATCGAGTTCTTGCATAGCGTGTCGCGCAGGTACGGCAGCTCGATATTGGCCAGCTGCGACGCCGACGTCATCTTGCCGTCAAAAGTCTGCACCTGCTTGACCACCGGACGTACCAGCGACCTGCCGCGCTGATAGAACGGCACCTCGGCTCCGATGAGTACCCTGGCAGCGGCGTCGGCCATGACCGACAACGGTCCATATCTGATGACCGGCTTATGCTTGCCGGCGAAGCCCGGTTGATTGCCGGGGCTCGGGCTTGCGGTGCCTGGGCCGCCACCGCCGCCACTACCACCTCCACCTCCAGCGCCCCCATCATCGCCACCGCGCCCACCAGCGAAGCCTTCGTCATCGAACAGCGGCAGGAAGTACGCATAACGGTCGCCGTGGGCGCGAGAATAGATCTCAACCCGCCCGCTCTGATGAAGGATGAACCCGCAATTGCGCGTCTGATAGTCCATGCCCTCAACCGGATCACAGCATTCCTTTCCGTGAAACGCTTTCGGGTCATCCACCATGTTGGCTGCGGTGAACGACGTGCCGTCGGGCCAGTACAATGTTTGATGTGGCGACAGTTCACGCCAGATCCGCCCGTCGATCGCCGAGGCCTTCGCGCGGGTCATCTCGTCAAACGAATTCTCGACCGCTTTTCGAGGCTCGCCACGGGCTACCGCCTTTTCGATAAATTCGGAACGATACGCCGCCTTTACCGCGGCCTGCTGGGTAAGGAATGCCGGCTCGTTCTTTGCCGCCGCGACGATTTCGTCAAACCGTCTCCCGGGCGCGTGCCGATCCGCAAAATCTAGCAACTCGGCAGCGCACAGCACGCGAGTGCCGCCCGAGACCATCGATCCACGCGGCAGTCGCTCAAGCCCTTTACCAATCGAGATCTGCCCCTCATAGACCAGGCGCTCGGGCGAACCGACGGTGACATCGATCGGCCCATAGACCAGCGGATCCCCGTCCCTCGCCAAAGCAAGCCAGCCCGCAGAACGCCCAACGCCAGCGCACCACGCCAGCCGCATGATCGCTGTCAGGCAATCCTTCGATTTCGTCGGCTCGTCGAGCAGCACGTAAAGATGCTCGCCGGTCTTCAAGCGTTCGCCGGTGTTGGGATCCTTCACCGAGGCCGAGGCCGACGGCCTCGTCAGCACGGCAACGTCGGCGAAGTCCGGGAACAATTCAACCAGGATATCGCGTAGGCCGTCAATTTCGTCACCATCAAACAGCAACAGACCGCAGCTATTCGAAGGCCAGCCAAAATGCGACAGTGCCCGCGGGATCGCAGTTGCACGCTTGCCGGCCGTGCGCCTCCCGTACTTCTCCTTGGTGGTGATGTCGCCCGATAACGGAAGACCGTCGCGGACGATGCCGAGGCCAATCGCCTCGCGGAAGTTCAAGGCGTCAATCCTGGTCTTGATGTCAACCAAAGCCGCTTGCGGGTCGGTAGAATCGATCGAGACGGTCTCATAACATCCGTTTGACAGCTGGGTGCCGCCGGACTTGATGACCTTGCCGTCGGCGCTAAGCTCATACAGCTTTGAGAGCCGCATCCCGCGAGATTTATACTTGGTAAACTTTACAACGGCGCCACCAACGGGATCATCAACCCCTATTGGCTGCGGATCAGGATCAGGGCCGTTGGCAGAGACCGAAGGCTGGTCAACAGTCCGGGCCTGCCCACAAATTCGCTTTTGCGAATTGTGCGATGCCGGCGGCACATCGTCGGAGGGCACGTCTCGTGTTGTGTCATTCATGACAACTGTCTTTCCGCCCGCGCCGGTGCGCTCTCCAATTCGGTCTCGCGAATTGTGCAATCCCGTCGCGGTGCCGTCACGCGCTTGAGGTTGCTCAGATGCCGCGGTTGCGCTTGGCTGGGCTGGTTTGTCGGGTTTACCGTAACGAGGCCCGCGCCACGCATTGGCTGCGATAGGCAAGTCAGCCACCCAGGACGGCCGCTGCGTCACCAGACTGATGAATTCCTGCTCGCTGCCGAAACTGATCGGCACTTCACAAACGATCTCGTCATGAATATGCATCACGATGGGATAGCCGGCGGCTTCAATCCGCAACATCCCTTCGACGAGAATATCGCGCGCGATTCCGCTAACGATGTTCTCGGTCCAAACGCCACCATAAGCGCCAAACCCTCCGCGGCAGGGGGTGAACCTGCCACCGGAATTATCGTCATACACAACGCGCGCCCGATCGCGATCGTCTGCAATAAGGCGAGGGGCAGGATAAGAGAGCTTGCGGCCGGACGGCAGCTTTATTCGTAGGAACTTCTCGTCACTTTCGAGAACGACCGGGCCACAGACAAATTCGACGCCGGCGTTATGAACGGCCTTCACGGCGGCGCGATCGATGTCATGCCAAAACTGAACGATCCGCGGGTGCGCCCCGCGCCACTCGGCTTTGAAGGCTTCAACCTGTTCGTCGGTGTCTCCGTCGGGCTTGAATTTACGCCACGCACAGAGACCGCCTGCGTATCCGAAAGCCAAATCGCCGGTTTTTCCGACCGCGCGCTCGGGTGCGTTCTTGGTGTAGGTGCCCGAAGGCACGCCAAAGATCCGGCACGCGGTTTCGCAATAAGGTTCGTCGCGTGGATCGTGTGTGGCGTCAAACTTTCTGTAGGCGTCGAGCTTCCATTCTTCGCCGGCAACCATCGCCAGCACCCGACTTTCGATCGAACTGAGATCAGCACCGATTAGTTCGTGGCCAGGCGCGGCTGTTATCATCGAACGGCTGCAATCGCCGACAATCGCGAGTGGCTTCGAGTAGAGCCGCTTGATGTGCTGATAGTCGCCGGTCGCGACCGCGGATATCGCGGCATCGAGATTTTTCGTCTCGGGCTTCTTTAGGTTTTGCGGCTGATAACCCGCGCCGGCCCAGCGCCCGGTGGAGGCGCCATGATAATTGAACGCGCCGCGAATGCGATCATCGGCGCCGGCGCGCGCCAGCAGCGCATCGATCTTCTTGACCGCGGCTTGTGCCCCGCCGAGCCTGAGTTCGAGGGCGTGACGCACCGAGACCGCAAGCTCGTCCTGTTCGAGCAGCTTCTCAATCGCCCTGCGCTCAAGCGTGGTTATCGCGCAGCCCTGTGATTGCAGCCATTGCACCAGTTTGGCGATCTGGTTGATTCCGCTGACTGCGCCGTCGGTGATTTCGGCCAGCTCGGCATCGATTTCGGGCGCCGCAGCTTTCGCTATCCGGCGTGCCGCTTCGGCAAACTGCCGGTCGACGTGGAAGCCGCGCGCGTTGATCTTGTTGGACAGCAGCCACAGCGAATGCTCGGGCCCCGACAGCCGCGACACGCGACCGTCGAGCTCGCGCTCGACTTCGACATCCCGCCGGCAATACTCGCCGAGCCGTCTCAACCGCCCTTCGTCTTCAAACCAATACACTCCGTCGGTGTCTTCATCCTTACGCGGCTTACGCGGCATCGCCATCTGGTGCATAAGTCGTTCGCCGGCGGCGTCTTTGCGGTTCACCATCTCGAGGGCATCGGCCACCATGCCAAGCTTGGCTGGCAACCCCAGAGCAAGGCACGCAGCCATAGTGCAGATGTGCCGTTCGGCTGGAACGAGCGGAAAACCGTAGCGCGGATGCAGGATGTACTGCTCGATGGCGGACTCGAAATTATCGTTATGTGCAGCCACCGCCCAGTCCGGGTTCTCCGCGGCTTCGAACCATTCTGACGGGACGGAAACGCCTGGGCTCCACAGCTGCACCGGCCCGTCGTCGACCGCCCAGGCGGCGCAAATGATTTCGGTCGTCGGATGCGTTGCGTAGATATGCGCACCGACTTTGCGTAGGTCAACACAGCTCCGAGTTTCGACGTCCCTGTGCAGGACGTGCGCAATGGCGGTACTGGTCTGCATCGCATTAACGCGGTGGTCCACGGGCTCATGCATGTTGAGCCCTCTCACCCAAAGCGTTCAAGAGTCTGACTTGGTTCTGGCCGCGCGCCACTCAGCGGCCGTCTCCCGCGTTATCAAAACGCGCGTCCCAACGTTGAACGTGGCCGGCATCTCGTGTTTGAATTTGTAAAAAAGCTGGGGGCTAAAGCCGTGGCGTCGACAGAACTTGTCAATGCTGTAGGCATCGAGGTCGTTGACGGCGCCGGCCAGTTTGCTCGCCTTCCTGCCAGTGACTTCCGGGCGGGCCATTCGACATCCTCCAAATGCATATCGATGCGCGGGAGGATCGGGGCGAACCGGGTCTCGAAGCAAAAGCTAAGGTGGATCAAAATAAGGAATCTTCAGTCAAAATAAGCGCGGGAGGCTAACAGTGAAGTTGCCAAGCTTATTTTGACTCAAGATTCTGTTATTTTGACCTACTAGATTTCTTGACACGGCTTTCGGGCAGGCGCGATCGGGCCGGTCTGATAATGTGCCGGTCCAGTGTAGGATCGCTGGCGTCGATGCCGGCACTGCGCAGCATTTTGCGCGCATCTTTGTTCGACATTTTTGGTAGCCTACTCGAGTCGTGCAGCACCTTGATGCCGTCATCGATCTGCTGTCGCGTGAGAACGTGATGACGGCCGCCGCCAGGCTTACGCTTTCGCTTGCTAGGTGGGGCTGGCGAGATGGGGCGCGGCGTCCCTAATACGCGCCCGGCGATATCGTTCTCCTGACGGCGGACCAGCTGGGCGAACATCTGCTCCGTCTTCGACAATGGTTTAGGTTTGGCTGCGGCGGCCATGGCCTGCTGCAGTGGCGATAACGTACTGCGGCCGAGGCGAGCGAGCATCTGCCTTTTGAGCGCTGCCGGCGACGACAGCTCGCGGAGCATGTCGGCAGTCGCCCGCTCCACCAATGATGACGGTTCGCGGCCCCGATAGCGGTCGCGATTCAGCTCGCGCCAAATCTGCAACAGCGGGCGCGCCATAGATCACCGCGCCAGCGCAACGACATTCTCCCCGCTCGGTGGCTCATGCTGTAGCAGCGCCTTGCGGGAGATGTCGTCGGTATGCTCGGTGATGTATTTCGAGTAAGTCCGCTCGATCATAGCAACGCTGGTGTTGTGGAGTGAAGCCACCAGCCGGATCGGGACATTGAGCAATAGCGCGCGTACGATACTCGAATGTCGCAAGGCATACATCGTCACTTCGCTAGGAAGCCCGATGGCGGTAACGACCTTGTCCACCCGGCGGTGATAGGCCTGCCCTGGATTGTCACCCCAAGGGCTGCCGTCACTTTGCAGCAGCAATGGCTCATTGTCGGCACGGCCTTTGGCTGCGGCTTTCAGTTTGGCCGCGAGTTGCACAGTGATCGGCACCGAATAGCGCTCGGCTTTTTTTGCGCTGCGACTCCGGCTGCCGCCCTTGCCGCTTTTCGGCATCGCTAGTTTCGGACGCACTGGATGATCGTGCAAATCCTCGACACGGAGCCGGGCGGCCTGACTTGGTCGTGCTCCGGTTATCGCCAACGTGTCCGTCAGCAGCCCGAACTCATGATCGAGGCCATAGGCGCTGCCGACGAATTCCCGCACCTTGTCGTCGGAGATGATGACGTTGCGTACTTCCTGCGCATCCGGCAAACCGGCAAGGCCAATTTCCCATGCGTTCCGGTTCTGAATCCTCTTGTCATGCTGCGATGCTTGCTCCAGCGCTGCGCACAAGCAGCCACAAAGCCGATTGATGGTCGACGGTGCCATCGCGCCCAGCAAGCCGTCGCGCCACTTCTTCAACTCGGTGGCCGTTAGCAATGCGACTGGCTTGGCCAAGAGCACGCTGGTGAGATGCAGGCGCGGCCAGTCGGCGTTGTATGGATTAGCAGCGCGCGCTTCCAGATCGCGCCTATAATCCTTCAGCGCGGTATCCACGGTGATCGGTGCACTACCGGTACTACCGTCGTCGCCGCGCGCCAGTTTCTTTGCCTGATCCTGCGCCTCGAAGAAAGTCAGAATGGTGCTGCCGTTGCTCTCGTCGAAGTCATCGCTCTGGCCGATTGCCTTCGTCCAATACTTGCCGTGGCCGTCCGATGCCTTCAACACCCACGAACCGTTGCCACGGTTGCGCCTGTACAGCAGCGCCACGCCGCGCGCGAGCGAAGGACCGCTGTACGGCTTGCGGCGAACGGCCAACTTTAAGCGCGCAGTGCGGCTTTCCAGGCTGCTGTCGCGGTGTTTGCGCGCCATCGTTGTGTCCCCGGTTTTGTCCCAATGGTGTGTGGGAATGCCGATAACTCTGTATGGCACCTTATGGGGATAATTCGCGGTTAATCAATGGCATAGAGTTTCCACAGGGGTCTCTAGAAATCCATACGGATCATTATTTTCCCTGCGCAATGGCTTTACGGCTTATGCCGTGCTCTCCCCGGAGACGAGTTCTGGGTTGACTCCGTCGCTGTCGTTTCCGCTCGCGCTTCTTCGACAGCTTGACGCCGGCAACGGGCGCCAGGACCACACGGTTTTGCCGTACGCTTTTGTCGCGTTACGTCTTCGCGACATCAGCGTCCACCGCAACCCGTCCAACGTCCGTGACGACGGCCGACGCCCTTCTGAGTAGGACGGGATGGCGATAGATGCGCACTGATTTGGGCCGGCCGACAACATAAATCTTTTTGATTTACAGAAATTTTCTACTTGACACGGTTTCCGAAAAACAGAATTGATTTGCCCGTCGGGTTGATTTGTCGCATCTCTCCCCGTCATTTCCCGATGTGCAATTGCACGTCAGGGAATCCATCGGGCGACAGCGCATGCGGCCTAATGGATTCCGGGCTCGCGCTACGCGCGCCCTCAGATGCGCAATTGCGCATCGGGGAATGACGAGGGGGACGACTCAGAACCCGCTTACGTCACGCACCGCCCGGGCTGGAGCAGCTTGGCCACATCGGTCAGGACGCTGACCGGCGGCTCGCAGGCGATGGCGATTTTCTTGGACGCGGGCTTGGTCGCCGGCGGTGTCGGCGCCGGGCCGTTGCGCGTTTCGTTGCGCACCGCTTTGGCGACAGGCACGCGGACCAGCACCGAGGTATCGGCGACGCCGTCGTGCCGCAGCACAATGGTCTGGGTCTGCCCGGCCGCCGCGGGAACCGATGCGCGGTCGGACTTGCCGGCGCGATTGACGCCGGTTTCGGGCGCCGCGGCCGTAGCCTGGCGGCTGCCGATCAGGTCGTGGGCGAATGCGAGCTGGACCGCGCCCGCGCCAAGGGTCAGGGCGATCGCGAGCGAGCCGAAAATTCCCTTATGAATCTGTGACATGTTGGTGTGTCCCTCGCCCCATGGCGATCATGAACACAACACGAACTAGGCCGTGCGGGTTCGGCGGACAATCGATCACTTAACCGTGTACGAAAAGATTTGAAGGCGGCTGGAACGACTCCCC
The DNA here is from genome assembly GCF_018131075.1 of Bradyrhizobium sp. JYMT SZCCT0428. Taxonomy (GTDB): domain Bacteria; phylum Pseudomonadota; class Alphaproteobacteria; order Rhizobiales; family Xanthobacteraceae; genus Bradyrhizobium. Next base: position 184,673 of record NZ_JAFCLS010000011.1, read on the forward strand.
GGCTTGTGAGTCTTTCCAAAAGCCGGTCATTCCCCCTGCCCCATAGACCGGTGATGTGGGGCGCGACCGTGGTGATGCCGGTCGCGCCCCGCTTTTTTTTGAAAATTCAGGAACATCGGCGCGAGCCGAGCCACCCACGTCAATAAAGCTGCACAGGGAGCGGGGTGCCGTCCTTGCCGACCACGAGGCCCCAGGTCTCGCCGGCAGCGAACTCGAACTCCCGGTTGTGCGCCGTGCCGCTCGCGAGCTTGAGGCTGACCTTGTATTTGCCGGGCGGCAGATTGACTTCCTACCATTGGGCGATTTGCGTCCGCTATGGGCATCGTCAGTCAAACTTTCTCCGGCGCCAGCGGCCAAATTGATGGTCTGCTGGTTGACGGTGATGACGGCCGCTTCCTTCGCGCCGTTGCCAAGCCGCAGCCGCATTTGCCCTGGCATCGGCAGGATGTCGCCATCCGCGTCCGCAGGCTTGCGCTGCGACAAATCGGCGATCGTCCTGTCGCCCTGGCGGGTGAGCCGAAGCTGCGCCGGTCCATCCTTGGTGGCGAACGTGATCGTGGCCTTGTCTCGCTCGATGACCGCGCCTTCATTTTCCGTCCAGCCGCGCTTGGCGAGTGCCTCGCGATAGAAGCGGAGTGTGCCTGCGAGATCGAGCGGCGTTTCGACGTGAACCGCGTCAATGAACCGTGAACTCTTGCCCGTCGTGACAACCCAGGGCTTGGGCCGCGGCAAGCCGGAGACTAGATCGTCGCTCGCGGCCTCTGCGGGCTTGGCGTCCGAGCTGACGCTGCAGAGCAGCCGCCTGCCGATGGCATTCTGCGGACAGTCAGCAATGGCCCATGCCGTCTTGTCGGTATAGCTCCCCTGGAATTTGGGCGGCGTGTTCGACGGGATTGCCGGAGTCCCCTGAGTGGTGGTCTGCGATGACCAATGAAGGGCGCACGGGACGACCAGCGGTGAATAGCCGGTCGCGCAATAATCATAGGGATCCAGCACTTTCGCGAGCGCCACCGTCAGCACGCCTGCCGTGGAAGCGGCCGCCGCAACCAGCAGGCCGCTGACCAGCAAAACAACTTTCGTTCGACGCTTCATTGGATAAATTTCCGGTGTTGAGAGGGCTGGGCTCAAGTGCCCGTCCTGAGCTTAGTGGCGCCAGCCATGCAAAGCGTTCATCGCCTGCGAGTCGTTGTTTTCTCTAGCGATTTTCGGGGGGGCAAACCTCGCGCCTGTTGCGGCCTCATGCTAGCGATGGCGCCCATGACATCAGGAAAGCGACCCGCCATGCCCCCCAACCCCCAGCAGTTTGCGAGCGACAATTATGCCGGCATTTGCCCGGAGGCGTGGGCGGCGATGGCGGAGGCCAATCAGGGGCACGCGGCCGCCTATGGCGACGATCCCTGGACCCAGCGCGCATCGGACGCGTTCCGGGAGCTGTTCGAAAAGCCGGACGCCGAAGTGTTTTTTGCCTTCAACGGCACCGCCGCCAATTCGCTGGCGTTGGCGTCGCTGTGCCAGTCCTATCACAGCGTGATCTGCTCCTCATCGGCGCATGTCGAAACCGACGAATGCGGCGCGCCGGAATTCTTTTCCAACGGCTCAAAACTTCTGATCGCGGCGAGCGAGGACGGCAAGCTGACGCCGGACCTCGTGCGCGGCCTGGCCACCGGCCGATCCGACATCCATTTTCCGAAGCCGCGCGTGGTCACGATCACGCAGCCGACCGAGACCGGCCAGGTGTATTCGCTGGGTGAAATCCGCGCGCTGGCGGCGACCTGCCGAGAAATCGGCCTGCGGCTGCACATGGACGGCGCCCGCTTTGCCAACGCCTGCGCGTCGCTGAATTGCTCGCCGGCGGAGATGACCTGGAAGGCCGGCGTCGATCTGCTGTGTTTCGGCGGCACCAAGAACGGCATGGCGGTCGGCGAAGCGATTTTGTTCTTCGACCCACGTCTCGCCGAGGATTTTGACTATCGTTGCAAGCAGGCGGGGCAGCTTGCCTCGAAGATGCGCTTCCTCGCCGCCCCCTGGGTCGGCATGCTGCAGGACGGCGCGTGGCTGCGCAATGCACGGCATGCCAACGCCGGCGCCGCGCGGCTCGCCGCCGCGGTGGCCGACTTGCCGGATTTCAAGCTGATGTTTCCGGTGGAGGCCAACGCGGTCTTCCTGCACGCCTCCGCCGACCGCCTGGAAGCGCTGCGCCAGCGCGGCTGGCAATTTTATACCTTCATCGGCGGCGCCGCGCGTTTCATGTTCGCCTGGGATGCCGATCCGACACGGGTCGATGCGCTGGCGCGGGATATCAGGGAGGTGTGTGGGGCGCACCGGTAGATTTCGATTGACGCGGTTAATTCGCCTTGCGATCAACTGGAGGGTGCGCGCGGCGAAATGCGAAAGCGGTAAGATCATCGATGTGGTTGCGGCTAGGCTGCCTGATTTTTCTGATTTGCGTTGCAGTGCCTGGTTACGCCGAGACTGAAGCTGCCGTTCAATGGACGAAGCAAATCCGTGATCGTCTGATGGCGAACAGGCGATAGCCGCCTGAGGCGCGGAAGCTGGCCGGTTCTGCGGTAGTCGGCTTCGTCCTCGACCGCTCGGGCACGCTGGTTTCGAGTTGGCTCAAGGAAAGTACCGGCTCGGCGATACTGGATGCCGACGCTCTAGCGATGGTCGACCGGGCGCGACCTTTTCCGGCGGCGCCGCCCGAAACAGATGACCTGACTTTTTTCTTGCCGGTAATTTTTTCTACTCAACGGCCACCGACGCCCCTCGACCCCATCAAGGAGGCCGAAATCCGCAAGCAAGACGCCGCTATCCGCGAGGAAAATTCGGCGATCAACGCCAAACTGCGGGGTCTGTGTCGGGGCTGTTGATTTGACGACCCTGGCAGGGCTCGACATTAAACGAATACTTCAAACGGTTGGATCATTCCATGTGGCTAAGACTTGGTTTGCTGATTTTCGCGATAGGCTTCGCCGTCCCCGGTTACGCTGCCCAGACCGACCTTGTCGCTCAGTGGATGAAAGAGGTCCGCGAGCGGACGCTTTCCGACCGAAGCGCAGGGGCAGATCGGTAATGTGACAGTGGGCTTCGTCGTGGATCGCTCGGGCAAGCTGGTTTCAAGCTGGCTTTACGAATGCACTGGCGTCCCGGCGCTGGATGCAGAGGCGCTGGCCGTGATCGGCCGTGCCCAACCATTTCCGGCACCACCTCCCAAAGCAGCCGACCATCAGTTGAGGTTCAAGATACAGTTCGTTTTCTCCAACGGACCGCACCCCGACCGCATCAGGGAAGAGGCCGCCATCGCCGCCAAAATGCGGAGCATCTGTCGCGGCTGTTGAGATGAGGCCGTGCTCTCATATCCGTCGTCCCGGCGAACGCAGACGGAAGAGCGCGCAAGAAAACGGCGCGCCGTGAAGCGCGCCGTTTCGATTCAACAATGGCTATCCCAGCCTAGCCCGTCGCCGCCCTCGGCGCGCGGTTGCGGGAGTTGCGCTGGAAGAACAGCGCCTGGCTCGCCACGGCCGAGACCATCGCGGGCTGGAACGGCTTTGAGATCAGGAACGCCGGCTCCGGGCGTTCGCCGGTGAGGAAGCGCTCGGGATAGGCGGTGATGAACACCACGGGGACCTCGAACACCTTCAAGAGCTCGTTGACCGCATCGAGGCCGGAAGAGCCGTCGGCGAGCTGGATGTCGGCGAGGATCAGGCCGGGCTTCTTGTTCTTGGCCAGCGCGACCGCGTCCGCATGGGTGCGGGCGACGCCGATGACGTTGTGGCCGAGGTTCTTCACCAGGCTCTCGAGGTCCATCGCGATGAAGGTCTCGTCCTCAATAATGAGAACGTCGGTGGCGATTTCCGCCGCCATCTCGCGGCCGGCGGCGTCCGCGAGCTTGCGGGTCTCGGCGATGTCGGTGCCGAGAATGTAACCCACTTCCTCCTCGGAAAAGCCTTCCAGCGACAGCAGCAGGAAGGCCTGGCGCGGCAACGGCGTGATGTTCGAGAGCCGGCGCTCCGACGGCAGAGCCAGCGTCGCAACATCCGGGTTCTCGTTGACCGAGACTGAATTCCAGATCTGCGTGAACAGCCGGAACAGTCCGGCGCGCGGACCGTGCTTTTCGTCGAGCAGCGAGCCATCCTGCAGCAGGGCCTCCAGCATGGCCCCGACATAAGCGTCACCTGACGACTGGTTTCCGGTCAGCGCGCGGGCGTAGCGCCGCAACAGCGGCAAATGTTCAGCAACGAGCTGTGATCGGGACATCCCCACTCCATCCTTGTCTGAGGCCCTGTGCGGGCCACATCTGGGTCGAACCTGAACGCCTGGTCCGGCGTAGCGTATCCTGAAACGGGGCGACCCGGTTCCCCTGTCATCCCGGAATACGTCTGAGGGGCGAAAAAGTTCCTTCAAACAGTTCCCTAATTTCGGAACTTTTCTGGACCCATCGCATTAGGCTTTCACCAAGAGCGCGGGCGGCCAAGGCCTAATTTCGAGGAAAAGTCTTGAAATACAAGGTACTTAACACTCGGGGAAGCGTGGATGACATCATGAAAGAAGTAAAGAAGCAGGGCGGTCTCAATGCCGAGATCCAGTCTAGAATCGGCCACCAGCTGCGCGCCATGTATGACGACGTGGTGCGCCAAGGGGTACCAGACCGCTTTGCGGAGCTGATCCGGAAGCTCGACGGGCCCGAAGCGGCGGTGGCTCAAGCGGCCCAAACGGACCAAGCTGCAAAAACTGACGGGAGGGACTAATGCCTCTCACAGACTCTCTTCGCGACGACATCCTGGCGTCGGTACCGTCCTTGCGCGCGTTCGCGATCTCGCTCAGCGGCAATGGCGACCGTGCGGACGATCTGGTGCAGGAAACGTTGCTGCGCGCGATCGCCAACATCGACTCGTTCCAGCCCGGATCGAACCTGCCGGCCTGGCTGTTCACGATCCTGCGCAACCTGTTCCGCTCCGACTATCGCAAGCGGCGGCGCGAGGTCGAGGACGCCGAGGGCAATTACGCCAAAACCCTGAAGACCCAGCCGGCGCAGAACGCGCATCTGGAGTTCGAGGAGTTTCGCGTTGCGCTCGACAAGCTACCGCAGGACCAGCGCGAAGCGTTGATCCTGGTCGGCGCCTCCGGCTTCTCCTATGAGGACGCCGCGGCCATCTGCGGCTGCGCGGTCGGCACCATCAAGAGCCGCGTCAACCGCGCGCGCTCGAAGCTTTCCGCCCTGCTCTATGTCGACGGCGCCGAGGATTTCGGCCCCGACAACACGGTGCGCGCGGTGATCGGCGGCAACAGCTGACATGCACCGGTTGGCATGACGAAAAGGCGGCCCGACCGGGCCGCCTTTTTTGTTGTCGGGAAAGTTCTAGGTTTCTAGTTCAGGCCGCCGAAGGCGTAGATCAGCACGAGAATCGGCAAGGGTATGCCGAGCAGCCATAACAGCAGATAGCGTCCCATGGTGCGTCTCCGTCATTGCGATGATACGGATAAATGCGTGGGGGACGCGGGTGGTTCCTAGATAACGCGTTGGAACGAGACAACATTCACCGTCATTGCCAGCGACAAACGCGAAGCGTTTGCGCAAGGGAGCGTAGCGACGAAGCAATCCAACTTTGCATTGCGGCGCTATAGATTGCTTCGCTTCGCTCGCAATGACGGGGAGAATTCCTGCGTACCCCAACGCAAAGGGAGCGCTACTTCACCGGCCGTACCGGGGCGGAGAGCTGTTCGGTGCGGTCGCGTTCAGTCATGTCGACGACGGTGACCATGGGCGCGGTCAGCTCATAGACGTAGCTGACGTCGGTGAAGAAGCGCTTGGCGGTGCCGCCGAGCGCTTCCGGCGCCACGCGGTCGAGCAGGATCAGGCCGAAATCACTGTCCTCGCGCCGGGTCGCCGCTGACGTGTTGAACTCCTCCCAGCGGAAATGGAAAACCGTATCCGGCTCCTCGCCCGATATTTCCCAGTTCGCGACGATATGCGGATGCTTGCCGACCAGCGACAGGCCCTCGTCGGAATGCGACGCCAGTTCGAAGAACAACAGCGACAGCGATTGCGCGGCGCGCGCGCTGACCGCGATATCAGGACCGTTGACCGCGATGCGATCGGCATGCGGTATCGCGCGCGCCTCGAACAGCCCCTTCAGCTTGACGCCCTGCCACTGACTCTCGCTCAGCAGCGTGACCACGTTCGACATCGCATGGATGCGCCCGATCAAAAGTTCGCGCGAGACGTCGATGTCGGAGCCGTGGCGCAGCGTTCGCGTCACGATCGACTGGATCACCGCGAGGATGTTCTTGACCCGGTGGTTGAGCTCGTCGATCACGGCCGTCAGCCGCCGCTCGAAGCCGATGCGCACCTGGATCTCGCGGCTGAGCCGCAAATTGTTGTAGGCGACATAGCCGAACAGGCCGCAGACGATGCCGGTCAGCGCCAGCCCGATCGCCGCCACGATCACCGCCGTCTGCTGCGCCCGCACGGCCACGTTGGACTTGGCGTAATAGCCGAGCGACCAGTCGCGGCCGCCGAAGGTCACGGTGCGAACCATCGACGGCGCCGGGCCCTCCGGCTTGACCGGCTGCAGGGTGATGGCACCCTGGTCGTTGGCAACGAATTCGTCATTGGCGTCACTCGGGTCCTTCAGCACCACCGCAAACAGCGACCGGTCGTCATTGGTCAGCATCAGCGTCGCCAGTTCGTAGGAAAACGTGACGAAGCCTGCGGCCTCGCTGGAGCCTTCCTGATAGACCGGCGCCGCGAGCACGATTCCGACCGGACCATCCTTGCGCAACAGCGGGATCGGGTCCGACGCGACAGGCTTGCCGCCCTCCATCACCTGCGTCAGCACCGGCCCGATGATCGAGTGGCGGTCGTAAGCGCGGCCTGGAAAGCTCAGCGTATCCGCGCTGCGCGGCTCGAGGTCCATCAGCACGTTGATCGGCTTGTCGATCGCCTTCATATCCAGCGGCTGGTCGTCGAAATCGCGAATCGTCGGATCGGTGAATCCCGAGCTCTTCAGCACCGCGCGCGCCGCTTCCAGTTCGTCCGGCTTGAGCCGCGCGATCCAGTTGGCGACCACGAAATCGGTCTTGAAGGCGTAGATCGACGCACGCAGCGGCTGCAGCATGTTGGCCTTGAGCACCGACGGTGCGCGAAACAGGCCGGAGGCGACGCGTGCCAGCAGCTCGCGCTCGGTCAACCGGTCTTGCACCAGGCTGGCGTGGACGTCGATGGCGCGCGCCAGCGCGATGCCGTCAAGGGTCACTTCCTGTTCATGAACGCGATAGGCCGCAAGACCGGAGAGCAAAACTCCGATCAGCGCGATAAAGCCGATAATGAAACCCAGCCGGACCACTCGCTTACTCGGGAATGAAGTGTTGGCGCAAACGTGAAGAAAACATTCGAGGTCTGCCGGGGCGGCAACAAATGTAAACCGGACGACGGCCGATCGCGGGCGAATATGAATGAGCGAGCATCAGCACGCAACTAACTGGTTGGCAGCGGGCAACAGGTGGCCGCCGTTAACGCTGATTTCGCGGGGCCAGAAGATGCTAATGAAGCCGGACCGGTTTGGTTCCAGGCATCCCGGCAATATCTTGCGAAGCGACATCCTGTCACCGTCGCGCCACGGCATGGCGGATTTAAGAAGGCGCGCCGACGCTGGGGCCGTGGGCCGCGGCCGTTAACCAAATCCGGCGGCGTTAACCCGGCTCTAACCTGCCTCTACCCAACCTTGCTCTACCCAGTCTTGGCCTTCGGCGCCGGGCGCAGGCCGCCCTTGGTCTCGATGAAGCCGATGATGCGCTCGAGCCCCTCGCTCTTCTTCAGGTTGGTCATCACGAAGGGGCGCTCGCCCCGCATCCTCCTGGCGTCGGTATCCATCTTTTCAAGGGACGCGCCGACATGTGGCGCGAGGTCGATCTTGTTGATGACCAGCAGGTCCGAGCGGGTGATGCCCGGCCCGCCCTTGGACGGGATCTTGTCGCCGGCGGCGACGTCGATGACGTAGATCGTGAGATCGGCGAGTTCGGGCGAGAAGGTGGCGGCCAGATTGTCGCCGCCCGACTCGATCAGCACCAGATCGAGATTGGGGAATTTGGCGCGCATGTCGGCGACGGCCGCGAGATTCATCGAGGCGTCCTCGCGGATCGCGGTGTGCGGGCAGCCGCCGGTCTCGACGCCGGCGATGCGGTCCGCCGTCAGCGAGCCCGAGCGCACCAGGAACTCGGCGTCCCATTTGGTGTAGATGTCGTTGGTGATCGCGGCGATGTCGTAACGCTCGCGCATCGATTTGCAGAGCAGGTCCATCAGCGCGGTCTTGCCGGAGCCGACGGGACCGCCGACGCCGACACGCAGGGGGCCGTGAGATTTGGACATGTCAGTTGCTCTTTCTCTTTCGTCGTCCCTGCGAACGCAGGGACCCATAACCCCGGTCGCCAATGATGAAGCGAGACGTCTGCCTTCGCGCCTCAACGATAAGCCGCGGCGTATGGGTCCCGGCGTTCGCCGGGACGACGCGTTGATAGATCGAGCGCGCGACAAACATCATCATGACCGGAACAGCCTCGTATATTGCGTCTCATGCCGAAGACTGGCGAGATCGGCGCGAAACGTCGCGCTGCCGAGATCGTCGAGCGAGGCCTGCAGCGCGCGCGACGCGGTCGCGACCACCACCGGCTCCAACGCTGCCAGAATGCGCTGGCTGTCGGTCTGCCCCAATGGCACCAGCCGCGCGCCTGCGGAAATCCAGTTCGAGACCACCGCATGCAGGAACGCATGCATTGCCGGCGCCAGCGGAATTTTATGCGCAGCACTGACGAGGCCGACCGCGACGGGATACATCAGCGGGCCGCCACAAGCTGAAACCAGCTCGTCGAGGCCGTCGCAGGTCCAGGCCGCGCGCGCGATGTCGATGAAGGCGCGGCCCTGGGTCGAGGTTTCGAGCTGACGTTCGCGCGACGGCACGAAGGCCGCGGCAAGCTCCGCGATCTCGCGCAGCACGGCTTTGTCGTTTGCAATGGCCGCCCGGTGCGCCTGCGCCAGAAACACGCCGTCGCAAAAGCCCGGGCCGTCCGCCAGCATCGCTGTCAGCCACGCGCGCAAGGCGGCGGCATCGGTGATGTCACCGGCCTCCACCGCCCATTCGATGCCGCTGGAATAGGAAAACGCGCCAACCGGAAAGGCCGGCGAGAGCCACGTCATCAGCCGGTACAGCGCCGCTCCCTCGTCTGCCGTCATCCCGTCAACCGGGATGGGCTCACTTGTGGTCATGAGCATGGGAATGATCGTGGTGGTGATGATCGTGGTCGCAATGCTCATCATGATGATGGTGGTGGTGGTCGTCATGATGGTGATGGTGGCCATGACCGTGCGACGCATGATCATGTGAAGGGTGGTCATGCGAAGAATGGTCGTGGCCGGTATGTCCATGCGCGGCTTCCGGTGCGTGGGCATGGCCGGCATAGGCGCCGCCTTCGGGATCGAACGGCGCCTCGATCTCGATGATGCGCGCGCCGAGGCCCTTCACCATCGCCTCGATGACGTGATCCCGGCGGATGCGCAGGCCCTTCGGCATGATCTGGGTCGGCAGATGGCGGTTGCCGAGATGCCAGGCGACGCGAACCAGGTGCAGCGGATCGGTGCCGCGGATCTCGATCAGCGGCTCGGGGGCGGCGACCACCTCGATCAGGCGGCCGTCTTCCAGCACCAGCGCGTCGCCGCCGCGAAGCGCGATGGCGTTTTCCAGGTCGAGCAGGAATTCGAGCCCGCGCGTGCCCGTCATCGCCATCCGCCGCCGGTGCCGATCATCGAAATCGAGCACCACGGTATCGGCGGCGGCTTCCGTCCAGCGATGCTGGCCCTGAACGCGTGTTGCGCGGATCATCTGAGTTACAGTTTCTCCACCTTGCCGTCGCTGATGATCTCGATCACCGTCGGTGCGGTCTTCATCTGCGACGAATACTCCCGCCACACCTTCATGTGCGGCGCACGGCCATGCGCATTGAGGTCTTCGCGGGTCTCCCAGCGCTCCACCACCACATAGAGATTGGGATTGTTGACGCTGACATGGCCGTCATAGGAGAGGCAGCCCTTCTCCTTCAGCGTTTCGGCGGTGCAGGCCTTGTGCCCCTTGATGAAGTCGTCCTTGTTTTCCGGCTTCATCGGCGTGGTGGCGATCACGTAGATCATGGATTTTCTCCCTCGTTCTTCTTGATTAGCGGGTTTCGACTTTTTCGGGGGTGATGTATTCGATCTTCGGCGGCGCGCTCATGCATTTCACCGCGACGCGGCCGAAGGTTTTCATGTGCTCTGCGGTCCGGTGCGGCCCCAGCGCCTCCATGTTTTCCCACTGCTCGACGAACACCATCTTGGAATGGTCGGTGACGCTTTCATGCAGATCATAGGCGATGTTGCCCGGCTCTTTGCGGGTTTCCATGATGCAGGCGGTGGCCGCCGCGATGAAATCGGCGCGCGTTTCAGGCTTGATGGTCAGCGTGGCAACGACGTAAATCACGAAGAATCCTCCCGGACTTTTGTTCTGGCTTTGATCGCCCGGGAACGACCCTAGTACATGAAATAGCGCTGTGCCAGCGGCAGGACCTCGGCCGGCGCGCAGGTCAGAAGCTCGCCGTCTGCGCGTACCTCATAGGTCTCGGCATCGACCTCGATCTTGGGGGTGGCGCCGTTGTGGATCATGCTCTTCTTGGAAATGCCGTCCCGGGTATTTTTGACCGGATAGAGTTTTTTGGCGATGCCGAGCTTGCGCGCCAGCCCGCCTGTGATCGCGGCCCTGGAGGTAAACACCACGGATGAAGCGGTCAGCGACTTGCCGTAGGCCGCGAACATCGGCTGGTAATGCACGGGCTGCGGCGTCGGGATCGACGCGTTGGGATCGCCCATCGGCGCTGCAACGATCGAGCCGCCCTTGATGATGCAATCCGGCTTGACGCCGAAGAACGCCGGCGACCACAGCACGAGATCCGCCATCTTGCCCTTCTCCACCGAGCCGATCAGCTTCGACACGCCATGCGCGATCGCGGGGTTGATGGTGTATTTGGAGATGTAGCGCTTGACGCGGAAATTGTCGTTGTTGCCCTTGTCCTCGGGCAGCGAGCCGCGCTGCTTCTTCATCTTGTCGGCGGTCTGCCAGGTGCGGATGATGACCTCGCCGAGCCGGCCCATGGCCTGCGAGTCCGACGACATCATCGAGAGCGCGCCGAGATCGTGCAGAATGTCTTCCGCCGCGATGGTCTCTTTCCGGATGCGGCTTTCGGCAAACGCGAGATCTTCGGCGATCGACGGGTCGAGATGGTGGCACACCATCAGCATGTCGAGATGCTCGTCGATGGTGTTGCGCGTAAACGGCCGCGTCGGGTTGGTCGAGGACGGCAGCACGTTCTTCAGGCCGGCAATTTTGATGATATCCGGCGCGTGGCCGCCGCCGGCGCCTTCGGTGTGGAAGGCGTGGATGGTGCGGCCCTTGAAGGCCTTCACCGTGTCTTCGACAAAGCCGGACTCGTTCAGCGTGTCGGAATGCAGCATCACCTGGACGTCGTAATCGTCGGCCACCGACAGGCAGTTGTCGATCGCGGCCGGCGTGGTGCCCCAATCCTCGTGCAGCTTGAGCGCACAGGCGCCGCCCTTGATCATCTCCACCAGCGCCGCCGGGCGCGCCGCATTGCCCTTGCCGGATATGCCGAGATTGACCGGGAAGGCGTCGAACGACTGGATCATCCGCCCCATGTGCCACGGGCCGGGCGTACAGGTGGTGGCAAAGGTGCCGTGCGACGGGCCGGTGCCGCCGCCCAGCATCGAGGTGACGCCAGACATCAGCGCGTGTTCGATCTGCTGCGGGCAGATGAAATGGATGTGGCTGTCAAAACCGCCGGCGGTGAGGATCTTGCCTTCGCCCGCGATGATGTCGGTGCCGGGCCCGATCACGATGGTCACACCGGGCTGGATGTCGGGATTGCCGGCCTTGCCGATCGCGGCGATCATACCCTCCTTGATCGCGACGTCGGCTTTCACGATGCCCCAGTGATCGACGATCAGCGCGTTGGTGATGACAGTATCGGCCGCGCCCTGCCGGTTGGTGACCTGCGACTGGCCCATGCCGTCGCGGATCACCTTGCCGCCGCCGAACTTCACCTCCTCGCCATAGATGGTGAAATCCTTCTCGACCTCGATGATGAGGTCGGTATCGGCCAGCCGCACCCGGTCGCCGGTGGTGGGCCCGAACATGTCGGCATAGACGGAACGTTTGATTTTTACGGACATGAACTTAGCTCCAGCCTTCAGATCGGCGATTTGAAATCACGAACATGGGGACTCGTGGCTTACCCCTCTCCCCAACCCTCCCCCGCAAGGGGGGAGGGAGTCTGCGAAGCGTGCTCACCTCACGGTGGTTCATGGCTTGTCTTTCGCATCTGTGAGGGACGCATCGGCGGTAGGGTTCCCTCCCCCCTTGCGGGGGAGGGTTAGGGAGAGGGGTGACGCTTGCTCCGCTGCTTCCGCGATCGTGAGGACGACACCCTCGAGATTTTTCATGACGTCGTCATTGGTGAAACGAAGCACGCGATAACCGCGCGAAGAGAACCACTCATCGCGCCTGGCGTCGTGACGGATACTTTCTTCGAAGTTATGGCTCTCGCCGTCGAGTTCGACGACAAGCTTGCATGAATGGGCGACGAAGTCCGCGATGTAGTTGCCGATAGGGGTCTGGCGTCGGAAGGCCAAGCCTGCGAGACGATCGGCCTTGAGGTGACGCCACAGCAGGGTTTCAGCGCGCGTCATCGCGCGCCGAAGCTGTTTGGCGCGGGTTCGCTGAACTTCGCTCACCGGAGTGTGTGGCATACCCCTCTCCCCAACCCTCCCCCGCAAGGGGGGAGGGAGCCCGACTTGCGTGCACACCTCACTTGAACTGACAAAACCAGAGGTCACAGCTTGCCCTGTACCTCGCCGCGGAAACCGTAGATCACGCGCTTGCCGGCGAGAGCGACGAGTTGCACGTCGCGGGTCTGGCCGGGCTCGAAACGCACCGCGGTGCCGGCGGCGATGTCGAGGCGCATGCCGCGGGCTTTCTTGCGGTCGAATTTCAGCGCCGGATTGGTTTCGAAGAAATGGTAGTGCGAGCCGACCTGGATCGGACGGTCGCCGCTGTTGGCGACCGTCAGCGTCACGGTCTTGCGGCCGGCATTGAGTTCGATTTCGCCGTCCTGGATGAAGCGTTCACCGGGGATCATGTTTGGCACCTCGTAACATTTTGCTGCGTCATGGCCGGGCTTGACCCGGCCATCCACGTCTTACTCTTGCGTCAAGAAAGACGTGGATGCCCGGCACAAGGCCGGGCATGACGGATATGGAGAACGCTTGTCATCGTATCGGCTCATGCACCGTGACGAGCTTTGTCCCGTCCGGAAACGTCGCCTCGACCTGGATATCGTGGATCATCTCGGGAATCCCATCCATGCACTGCGCCCGCGTAATCACCTGCGCGCCGGCCTGCATCAGATCGGCAACCGTGCGGCCGTCGCGCGCGCCCTCGACGATGAAGTCGGAAATGATCGCGATCGCTTCGGGGTGGTTGAGCTTGACGCCGCGCTCCAGCCTGCGGCGCGCCACCATCGCGGCCATCGAGATCAGGAGCTTGTCTTTTTCGCGGGGGGAGAGATTCATGCGGGCACTCGAGTAATTGGATCGATCTTAGTTGAGCCAGAAACGTTAGTTGAGCCAGAGACGTTAATTAAGCCAGAGTCTTGGCAGCGGCACGCCGGCGGCGCGGCCGAGCACGGTCATCATGTCGGCGCGGAGCCGCGCCGCATCTTGGGCACAGAAGCGCGCCATTGCAAATCCATTCCATGCGGAGATTCCGACCTCGCCACCAAAGGTGTCGGCAGCTTCGCGGATCCGCTCCACCACGGCTTCGTCACCCGGCACGATCAGCGCGGTGCCGATCGCGACGCCGCCTTTGGCGATGGCCGGTTGCGCGAGCTTTGCGCCGATATCGCCGTCGAGACGGATGGCTTCGGCAAACACCAGCCGGCCACCACGGCGCAGCCGCCAGCGATCGATGAACTCGCCATGCAGCATCTTTTCACCCATCGCGGCGCGGCCGAACACCACGATTTCGCACAGCAAAAGCGAGGCGTCATCCGCCAGGTCGATATCGATTCGCCGTGAGATCCGCGCGCGGTCGAACAGGATGGTCTCCTGCGGCAGCCACGCGAGGTGCGCGCCCGCCTCGACCCTGAGCGCAATGTTGAGCTGGGCCGCAGGTCCTGGCGCGCGATAGACCTTCTCGGCGGCCGCCGTCGTCAGCGTCAGCCGCGTGCCCTCACCGACCGCAATGTCGATGTCGAAACGGTCGCCGCCGGCGATGCCACCGGCGGTGTTGACGAACACGCCGGAGAGACCTTGGTCCTCGGGCGAGGGAAACCTTACGCGGAGCGAGCCGGATTCATGCAAAGTCCCGCGGCGGGTGACACCATCCTGCAGCCGCACGTCGAACTTCACCGCGCCACGGGCCCGGTTGTCAGCGAAAGTCGATGAAGCTGCGCCCGTCGTTTCGGTCCGCATCCGTTCCCCAAAACCGGCCGCCGCGGCTCAATCCGTTTTAAAGTTACAGCGCCATCTGGCGGCTGATCTCGGCGGGATCCATCGCACTCCGGTCGCACGCATATTTCACCGCGCCCCGGTCCATGACCGCGAAATTGTCGCCGAGCTCGCAGGCAAAGTCGAGATATTGTTCGACGAGGACGATCGCCATCGTGCCGAGGCTGCGCAGATAGGATATGGCGCGGCCGATATCCTTGATGATCGAGGGCTGAATGCCTTCGGTCGGCTCGTCGAGCAGCAGCAGTTTCGGCCGCATCACCAGCGCCCGGCCGATCGCGAGCTGCTGCTGCTGGCCGCCGGAGAGGTCGCCGCCGCGCCGGCCGAGCATCGAGTTCAGTACCGGAAACAGCGAGAACACGTCGTCGGGAATATTGCGGTCGTCACGTTTCAAAGGTCCAAAGCCGGTCTTGAGATTTTCCTCCACCGTCAGCAGCGG
Source organism: Bradyrhizobium sp. JYMT SZCCT0428 (assembly GCF_018131075.1). GTDB lineage: Bacteria > Pseudomonadota > Alphaproteobacteria > Rhizobiales > Xanthobacteraceae > Bradyrhizobium. The sequence continues at coordinate 199,714 of NZ_JAFCLS010000011.1, forward strand.
AAAAATCTCGCGGCCCTGCGGCACGAAGCCGATGCCTTTTCGGGCCCGCTCGTACGGCTTGAGGCCCGTGATATCGTCGCCGTTGAGCGTGATCGAACCCGAGGCAATCGGGTATTGGCCGACCATGGCGCGCAGCAGCGAGGTTTTGCCGACGCCGTTGCGGCCGAGCACGCAGGTCACCTTGCCGGGGTCGGCCTTGATCGAAACGCCGCGCAGCGCCTGCGCCGCGCCGTAATAGAGGCTGATATTATCGACGTTCAGCATTGGATCACCGCCCCAGATAGACTTCGACCACGCGGTCATTGGTTGAAACCTGGTCGATCGATCCTTCGGCCAGCACGGTGCCTTCGTGGAGGCAGGTCACCTTGACGCCGAGTTCGCGCACGAAGGTCATGTCGTGCTCGACCACCATGATGGTCTTGTCCTTGTTGATTTCCTTGAGCAGCTCGGCGGTCTGATGGGTCTCGACGTCGGTCATGCCGGCAACGGGCTCGTCGACCAGCAGCAGTTTCGGATCCTGCGCCAGCAGCATTCCGATCTCGAGCCATTGTTTCTGGCCGTGCGACAGGCTCCCGGCGAGCTTGGTCCGCGAATCCTTCAGCCGGATGGTTTCCAGCACGCGCTCGATGCGCTCAGCGTCGGGCTTGCTGCCGCGCCAGAACAGCGTGCCCTTGACGCTGTGATCGACATTGAGCGCCAGCAGCAGATTGTCCTCGATGGTCTGGCTCTCGAACACCGTCGGCTTCTGGAACTTGCGGCCGATGCCGAGTTCGGCAATGCGGGTTTCATCCAGCCGCGTCAGGTCGGTGACGCCGTCGAACAGCACCACCCCCTCGTCCGGCTTGGTCTTGCCGGTGATGATGTCCATCATCGTGGTCTTGCCGGCGCCGTTGGGGCCGATGATGGCGCGCATCTCGCCCGGCTCCAGCGTCAGCGACAGGTTGTTGATGGCGTGGAAGCCGTCGAACGAGACGTGCACGCCGTCGAGATAGAGCAGCGCGGACGTCGTCCTGGTACCGATGACGTTCATGCGCTCACTCCGCCGGGTTCGGTTCGTTGACGCCGTCTTCGCGCGCCGGACTTTCGGCCATCAGCCGCTTCGCACTCCACGGCTCATACCAGGCATTGAAGGTGCCGATGATGCCCTTCGGCAGCAGCAGCGTCACCAGGATGAACAGCGCACCCAGCATGAACAGCCAATACGGCGCCAGCGGACCCGACGTGAATACGGTTTTCGCGTAATTGACCACGATGGCGCCGAGCGCAGCCCCGATCAGCGTGCCGCGGCCGCCGACCGCCACCCAGATCACCGCCTCGATCGAATTGCCCGGCGCGAACTCGCCGGGATTGATGATGCCGACCTGCGGCACGTAGAGCGCACCGGCGACGCCGGCCATGCAGGCCGACAGCGTAAACACGAACAGCTTGTAGGATTCGACGCGGTAGCCCAGAAATCGCGTGCGTGACTCGGCGTCGCGGATCGCGATCAACACCTTGCCGAGTTTCGATGTCACCACCGCACGGCAGATCAGGAAAGCAATGATCAGCGCCAGGCAGCTCAGGATGAACAAAGCGGCGCGGGTGCCGTCGGCCTGGACGTTGAAGCCCAGAATGTCCTTGAAGTCGGTCAGGCCGTTGTTGCCGCCAAAACCGAAATCGTTGCGGAAGAACGCCAGCAGCAGCGCGTAGGTCATCGCCTGCGTGATGATCGACAGATAAACGCCGGTGACGCGGGAGCGGAACGCCAGCCAGCCGAAGCAGAAGGCGAGCAGGCCCGGCACCACCAGCACCATCAAGGCTGCGAACCAGAACATGTCGAAGCCGTACCAGTACCAGGGCAGCGACGGATAGTTCAGGAACACCATGAAGTCGGGCAGGATCGGATTGCCGTAAACGCCGCGGCTGCCGATCTGCCGCATCAGGTACATGCCCATGGCGTAGCCGCCGAGCGCGAAGAACGCGCCATGGCCGAGCGAGAGAATGCCGCAATAGCCCCAGATCAGATCGATCGAGAGCGCCAGAATGGCGTAGCAGACATATTTGCCGAACAGCGCGACCAGATAGGTCGGCACCTGGAACATCGAACCTGATGGCAGCAGCAGGTTCGACAGCGGGATCAGCACGCCGAGACCGGCGACGATCAGCAGGAAGACGGTCGCGCTGCGATCCAGCGAGCGGGTGAGGACATGCGGCGTCATGCTTCGATCGCCCGTCCCTTGAGCGCGAACAGGCCGCGCGGCCGCTTCTGGATGAACAGGATGATCAGCACCAGGATCGCGATCTTGCCGAGCACGGCGCCCGCCACCGGCTCCAGGAACTTGTTGGCGATGCCGAGCGTGAAGGCGCCGACCAGCGTACCCCAGAGATTACCGACGCCGCCGAACACCACCACCATGAAGCTGTCGATGATGTAGCTCTGGCCGAGGTTGGGGCTGACATTGTCGATCTGCGACAGCGCCACGCCGGCGATCCCGGCGATGCCGGAGCCGAGGCCGAAGGTGAGCGCGTCGACGCGCGAGGTGGCGATGCCCATCGAGGCCGCCATCCGGCGGTTCTGCGTCACCGCGCGCATCTCGAGCCCGAGCGCCGTGTAGCGCAGCATCGCGAGCAGGATCGCGAACACCGCCAGCGTGAAGCACAGGATCCAGAGCCGGTTATAGGTGATGGTGATCTGACCGAGTTCGAATGCGCCGCTCATCCAGCTGGGATTGCCGACCTCGCGGTTGGTGGGGCCGAACGCGGTACGCACCGCCTGTTGCAGCACCAGCGACAGACCCCAGGTCGCGAGCAGGGTTTCCAGCGGACGGCCGTAGAGGAAGCGGATGATGCTGCGCTCGATCAATACGCCGAGTGCGCCGGCAACGAGGAAGGCCAGCGGGACGGCCATCAGCAGCGAATAGTCGAACAATTCGGGATAGCGGGTGCGGATGACCTCCTGCACCACGAAGGTGGTATAGGCGCCGATCATCACCATTTCGCCATGGGCCATGTTGATGACGCCCATCACGCCGAAGGTGATCGCAAGCCCGATCGCGGCGAGCAGCAGCACCGAGCCCAGCGACAGGCCGTACCAGGCGTTCTGCACCATCGACCACAGCGCAAGATTGCTCTGAATCGCGGAGATCGCGCTGCTAGCAGCCTGCGCCACCGGCGGCGACGCGTCGCTGCCGAGGCCCGTCAACAGCACCAGCGCCTCCTGATCGCCGCGCGCCTTGATGATGGCGATGGACTCCAGCTTCTCGGCGTCAGTGGCATCCGCCTTGTAGAGCAGGATGGCGGCGCGGGCCTCGGCAAAAGCCGATTTCGCAGCCTTGTTGGTCTCTTTCGCCAGCGCGCCGTCGATCACCGGAAGCGCAGCCTCGTCATGGCTCTTGAACACCTGTTGCGCCGCCGCGATCCGCTTGGCGGGATCGGGGGACAGCAGGGTCAGGCTGCCAAGGGCGGCCTCCACGGTACGGCGCAGGCGATTGTTGAGGCGCACGGCGGACGCACCGGCAGGCAGGCTGGCCACCGCAGCCCCGGTCGCGGCATCGATGATCTTGCCGTCGGCCCCCGTGACGAAAACTTTCTTGGATTCCGGATCGGCCGACAGCCGGCCATCCTGGAGCGCGCTGATGATCGGAAAGGCAAGCGCGTTGCCCGACGATGCGACCAGGCCGACGGCCTCGTCGGTGTCGGAGAATTCGTCATTGGCGAATTTGGCGACCGCGTCCTCGAACGGACCGGCCAATGCCGGCACGGCGAAGGCTGCGATCAGGAAGGCGGAAAGAACAAGCGCGCGAAGGCGGTCAAAGACATTGGCAGGCACTATGCGACCCCGGCGGAAGTAAAAGGAAGGCGGCGACATCGCCGCCTTCCGGTCTTCTCTTGGAAGTTTCTTCTTGCAGTCAGATTATGATCCTTCGGATCGGGACATAATCCTTCGGATTAGTCCGGGATCAGGAGCCCTGACCGCCGCACTTGTTGGTCTTGGTGTTGTAGTTGCCGCACTTCTTGCCAACCCAGTCGCCGATCAGGTCCTTGGAGCCGTCGAGTTCCTTCGACCATGCATCGCCGGCCACCAGGCCCGGGGTCTTCCACACCACGTCGAACTGGCCATTGGCTTTGATTTCGCCAATGAACACCGGCTTGGTGATGTGATGGTTCGGAAGCATCTTCGAGGTGCCGCCGGTCAGGTTCTTGGCTTCGATGCCGGGCAGTGCGTCGATCACCTTGTCGGCGTCGGTCGACTTCACCTTCTCGACCGCCTTGACCCACATCTCGAAACCGATGACGTGTGCTTCCATCGGATCGTTGGTCACGCGCTTCGGATTCTTGGTGTAGGCCTGCCAGGCCTTGATGAACTTCTCGTTGCCCGGATCCTTGATCGACTGGAAGTAGTTCCAGGCGGCCAGATGGCCGAGCAGCGGCTTGGTGTCGATGCCGGCGAGCTCTTCTTCACCGACCGAGAACGCGACAACCGGAATGTCGGTCGCCTTGATGCCCTGGTTGCCGAGCTCCTTGTAGAAGGGAACGTTGGCGTCGCCGTTGATGGTGGAGACAACAGCGGTCTTCTTGCCGGCCGA
>NZ_JAFCLS010000110.1 GCF_018131075.1 Bradyrhizobium sp. JYMT SZCCT0428
TAGGTCCTCACAAGGCGCTCAGCCGCATGCTGAATATCCTCGCGAAAGACACAGGCGAGAAGCCAGTCAAGAAGGCGTAGACCCGATGAAGGAAAGTACTCAAGCCAAAATCACGGCTGCCGTAGCCGCTGCTAGAGGAATAGCACAGAAGGCACTAGCAACCAGTCCAAACCCCGAGTGGACCGAGTTATGAAATGCGCTCAATTGACGAGTGGATCGCCCTTCAGGATGTGAAACTCGAGCGCCCCGAAGCCATCCGCCGGCTTGTGGAGTTGGGGCTGAAGGCGAAGAAGTGATGAAGCGAAAGGTGACGACAGATGCAGAGCGGGAGGCCGAAAAGGCCTTCAAGAAGGTCGAGACAAAAACGGCAACGAGCGAGCATGAGAAGGCAAAGAAGTCCTTCGATGAAAATCGGGAGCGGCTAAAGGCCGAGCGGATAGCGCGCGAAGCGGGGCCGAAGGCGAAGAAATGAAGGCATCAGAGCGCTACGCGAGGGTGCTCCTACTCACGGGCATGTCGGTAGTATGGGTCGGTTCGGCGTGGTTAGCGGTGCGACTGCTGTGGGGCTAAAGGCGAGCGGAAATAAGGAAAGGACGGCTCATCCAAATAGAGGTGACGATGGACGGAAAAATATTCAACAGCGAAGGACAGTACGTCGCTGCCGTTATTGCAAACGAAATTTATGACCTATCCGGAAGGAAGCTGTATAAGCTCCGCCGTCAACAAATCTACAAACTAACGGGCGAATTCGTCGGACATCTAAACTCTACCGGTGCTGACAATCGGCTCGCCAAATCGAGCGACCGCTTGTTTCCCAACGCCCCCGCTGGTCGAGCTGGGCCTTAAGGCGAAGCGGAAATGACAGACGACGAGGCGCGTAAGGCTGAACCTGACTCCCACGTCATTTCAACGCACCGGCCATCCTTCGTAAATGGCCTTCCCTTAACAACCAGCGGCGCACCGAGAGCACCGGTCCATACCTGCTGATCGACGGCACCCTGGACGACTGCATTCGGGAGTTCATGGCCAAGCCCGACTCCACTCGGCATTTGTATGAAATTCAGACAGCGCCGCAGCCGCCACTGGTCACCGAGATCCTGTTGTCCGAGCACGTCGCTGAACTCGCGCGACTTCGGGAGTTTCTTTGATGCCCGACTTAAGAGTGTTTCAAATCCGCCATAGAGCGAGGTTTTGCGATCGTGCTGGAGAGTCGGCTTAAGGCGAAGAAATGGCCCGCCTGAGGGCTGCCGCATAGCAGAGTAGTGCGCTCCGGAAATTGAATTGGACATGTTTCGATCCAAACAAGCCATAGATTCGCTTTGCTGCGTTCACCGTAGTTCTTACGCAGTTGTACCTAGACCAGAACGAAGTAAGGAGCGGGGGCTGCATTCGCTGAACCGCGTAGGTCCGTGGCCTTTCGGTTTTTGGGTTGGGCCCCTTTTCAGTTCTTCAAGAGGCCGTAAAGTTGCCACAGGATGTTCTAGGCAGTAAGTCTATCACGGATGGGCCCTCGTCAGGCGCGAGAAGTGATGGGAAAGATTGCCCTCGTTGTCGTCGCGGTCTGCAGGTTCTGATCGACTGTAGCCTACGATTTGTTTTCCGAGCGAGACGCTCTGCCTTTAGCCTCTCAAAATTCGACCGGAAGGCATCATCGACCTTTTTTTTGCGTGCAGTGAGGTTCTGCTCCGCATCCCAACGAGCTTTTTCTTTTTTTGCCACACGCTCTTTGGTGAGTGGCTGCTTATCTTTGTAAGTATATTCCATACCTAGCGCCACCTAACGAGCTGCAGATGGTTTGGCTTTTTGCGGTAGCTTTCAATTGCACGGTTTGAAAGCATTAGAGCCCGACTTGAATTTGACGCCGATCAACTTCCCGGTCCGCCATATCACTGTACATCTGATACGCTCAGCGGCGATCAGAAGTGTAAATTGTGCCGGGATGCCAACCGGACTGACTACCTCAAGCCCCGCTCCAGTCTCGGACCGGTTACGAATGAGACAGGCGATCGTGCGTCCGCTGAACTCGATAATACCGGTCTTCACGAAGAGACCTCTGGTCTGCGCAATACGATAAGTTCAAAATTGGAGAACGCCTATGCATTTGCTTTCAGGGGCAATCGTAATGCGAGCCACGCTAATTTTGTTTAGAACAGTCGCAACGGAACTTGCGTGTTAAGCTTGATGTCCGCATTGCGGGTTAATTCTGGAACCGCAATGCTTACGAAACCACGCTAGTCGCGGAACCTCCGCTACCAAGGGCTCTTTGCGATCCGGCAAACTGCGCAGATGTGCGTCGTTTCGCTCAGTTTGTAGGTAAGCGCTGTTCTTACGCCACGGCTTTGAGTTCTTGCGTTCGGTAGGCCCACGGCAGCAACTGATCGATATCGCGGTTTCCGCATCGATCATGACGGCTGCCGTTGGGGCGCTCTACGTGGCGAAGGAAGAGGGTCGCAACCGGGTATGCGTTGCCGCCGTTTCACTGGGTTCGCATTTTCACCGCGAATGCTGAAACGTATTCAGTTGCCAGTAGGAAAGCGATTGATCGGCTTCACGGTGCCAGCCAAAAAACCAAGGTGTTGCTTATCGACGCAATAGAAAACCATTTTCAGAATACTTGGTTGCTCAAAAAAAGCTTGGCACACTTGGCCAGGGCAAGGGCAAGGTGAGCAGAGGTTAGTTCATTTGGACAGATTGCTGAGTGCGCCGGATCTACGCGGCTACAGTTACGGAATGAGTCCGGAGGTGCAATTACTGGGCCTCACCTTACCAACCACTTTCGAGATTAACTTTCGTCGCCCCTATAAGATTTCGCGCTCAGTGAATCAAACACCCTCAGGACCGGCATTTTAGATTTCCGATGAAATGCCTACGGCTTAAGAAGATCCTCAACAGTATTGGTCGTCCCTTCACGGCCGAAACGATTTTGGCTCACCGCAATCAGGCGATCAAGGCGCATCCCGTACTCGCAATTGCACGGGTTCCAGTGCTTGTCCGTGGATGATGTGGCCTTAAATACAGATATCCCTTCCATCGCAGGCGCCATGGCTACTACTATTGTGTTGAACGTCGAGGAACTGCCAAACATGAGGCGACGGGAGGCTTCAGTGCTCTCTTTTCTGGCTCGTCATTCATTCGGAAAATTGATCGTTTTCAGCATCGTTCTCTCGATATCTCTTTTGGCCCTCATTAGACAGCTACCCATCGAGGCGCTGCGATATATCAATCCCATCGGACGGTATGTTTTCTTTGCCGCGATGATGCTCTTCCTGTTTGATGTCGCCCGGGAACGGGGCTGGATAAAACATCGACAACTTCCGAACTGGATTACGTCGATTGACCGACGCTACACTATCGCTGCATCCTGTGCCTCGGCTTTCGCGCTATGTTTTCTGGTCCTGCTTGCAAGCTGGACCAATGGAGGCACTCAGGACTACAGCGCTGTCGGCGGTCTCGTACCCTATAACGACGCAGCGGCGTACTTCGAGGGCGCCGAGCAATTGCTGCAAGATGGCACATTCACGAACTTCTCGGAGCGGCGTCCGCTGAACGTGGCGTTCTTTGCCGCCAGGCTGCTGGTAGCCGACGAGAATATCTATTGGGCGATCATCCTTCAAGCGATGATCGCTGCGCTGGCGCTGTATCTGGCATCTCTCCAGATGTACAGGCTGGTCGGCACCTCAAATGCGGCCGTGTTTTTTGCAATCAACTTTGCATTCCTGAGCAGCTGCCTGCCCCGCACACTGAGCGAGCCACTGGGCATTAGCCTCGGCCTGCTCGCATTCACGCTCTATTGCTCGAGTATCGTTCGCCGAAGCAAGGCTGAATACGCCCTTGCAACTCTCATTTTGACCCTTGCTCTGCTGGCGAGGGCCGGCGCGATGTTTGCGTTGGCTGCATCTACGCTTTTTGCGGTGTTGTTTTTTGCGGGTTCCTGGAGGGCGCGATGTCTTGTCGGGGCCATGACCATTGCAGCTATCACCACCGGCTGGCTCATCAATGCCCTGCTGGTAAAGATCTACGGAACTGGCGGAGCAATGCTGTCCAATTTTTCCTATGTACTCTATGGCCTGTCGCAAGGCGGCAAGGGCTGGCTGCAAGCCGTGGCGGACCTCCCAAATCTGAGCGGCAACGAACAACAAATGGCGAAAGCGCTCTATCAGAAGGCTTTCGAGTCGATCCTGTCCAATCCTCTCTTGTTGGTTAGCGGCATCATCATGGCGCTTTGGAAGAGCGTAGCATCCTTCCCGATCGATCTTTTGACCCTGCTTGGCGATGGCAGCGACGGCGGCCTCCCGGCCAGCCGCCTTCCAGCTGTGCTGGCGTCGGTGTTATTAATACCGCCGCTACTGTTCGGTGCGTGGCAGCTGGTTTCCAGGAGGCCCTTCGTTGTTGACGCTCTTCAATGGTTCCTTCTGCTTCAGTTGATTGCGTTCATCGCGTCGCTGCCATTCTTCTACCTCGACGGCCGCATCCGACTTGCGGCCGCGACATTTCCGTTCACCGCTGGTGCGATCGTGCTGATACTCGCAGGCTGCAAGCGCTTCTCGAATCTCGACGGCATCGTTCTTGATCGAATCGTCAGCCGCTACGCTGGCGTAATCGCCATCCTCGTCGTTGTGGCGTCGGTTGCCGCACCGAGGTTCGCTCAGATGCGTCCCCCACGCGGAACTGAGTCTGTTAGTTGCGAAACCCCCGACATACGTCTGCAGATGCTTGTCGGAACGGGGACAGCCCACGTTAACGTTCTGGACGACGGCAAGAGAAGCGAGCTTCCAAACATCCGTCGCTCTGATTTCCGGATTTCCGATAACAGCGAAATACAGGAATTCTGGAAGAATCTGAGTTTTCCCGCGACAATTCTGATCGGTCTGGATCACAACAGCCGTCGCTCGCAGTTCCTCGTAGGGCCCCCCGGGTTTGCGGACGGACCGAGAAGGCTGGCTTCGCTATGCGCGACACCCCTCAGCCATGGCGTGTTGTCGTATCGTCCCGTCATGAAAGTCGATTAGAAAGGACAGTAGCGGCGCGCTCTAACTCCGTCATTCTCCTTTCATGTCGCCGAGATTGGCGTGAGCCGCGCCGCCTCGGCGTCATCGGCGACGCGTCGCTCGCGCCATTTGTCCAGGGGAACCGCGATCAAGACAACCAAGGCGACCGACAGGACCACTTGATCGAGACTGCCAAACTTCCGTTGCCGGGCAGCTTGGTATGCTCTAACACACCGGGTAAGTGCCACGCCGATCGATTGTTGCGAGTTGACGTATGCCCGCCGTCACTACCCCACCATCGAACTCGTCCACATCGCCACACAAAGAAGCCATCCGCAAACTGCACGACGAGCTTGCGCCGGAACGCAATCGCTGGCTTCGCAAAGCGGCATTCTTCCACAGCGAAGACCTTCTCTATCTCAAGTTTCTCATTCCAGCTGGCAGCCGGATTCTGGAACTCGGCTGCGGTACCGGACATCTCTTAGCTGCCCTGAAGCCTTCTCAGGGCGTCGGTGTTGACATAAGTTCCGGAATGATTGAGCAGGCTCGCCAAACCTATCCCGATTTGACCTTCCTTCAGGGTGACATCGAAGACCCTACATTCATCAACTCGCTGTCGGGGCCATTCGATGTCATTTTGATAATGGATACGCTCGGCGTGCTTAGCGACTGCCAGCAAACATTCACCAACCTTCATCAGCTATGCGCCCGCGAGACACGATTGATCGTGGTGTATTTCTCGCATCTCTGGAAACCAATCCTCAAGCTTGCGGAACTTGTTCGGTTACGTAAACCTCAACCGCCCCAGAATGTGTTTTCGCCGCAGGACGTCCATGATCTCGTAGCGTTGGCTGACTTTGAAGCAGTCAAAGCCGAGTTAAGGATACTGTCGCCGTTATGGCTGCTGGGTATCGGACGTTTTCTGAACAGATTTATCGCGCCGGCTCCCGGAATTCGCTCCTTGTGCTTGCGGCATTACACGGTCTGCCGCTCACTCCTTAACAAGGATGACGGAATCCATTCGGCGACGGTCGTCGTCCCGGCGCGCAACGAGCGCGGCAATATCGAGCAAGCGGTACTCCGCATTCCGCAATTTTGCGACGATATCGAAATCATTTTCGTTGAGGGGCACTCTCGGGACGGCACGTGGGAAGAGATCCAACGGGTCATGTCCGTCTATCCCCAACGCAACATAAAGGCAATGCGCCAACCCGGGAAAGGTAAGGCCGACGCTGTTTTCGCGGCCTTCGATGTCGCACAGGGAGATGTGTTGATGATCCTCGACGCCGATCTCACCATGCCCCCGGAACATCTCCCCAAATTCTGGGAAGCAATCCGATCGGGAAAGGGCGAGTACATTAACGGCTCACGCCTCATCTATCAGATGGAGGACGAGGCAATGCAATTCCTCAACCTTATCGCCAACAAGCTTTTCTCTATTATCTTTACGTGGCTGCTATCCCAAAGATTCACTGATACTCTGTGCGGCACCAAGGTCCTGCGCCGCAGTGACTACGAGAAGCTCAAGGCGGGTCGCAAGTACTTTGGTGATTTCGACCCCTTTGGAGACTTCGATATTATTTTCGGCGCATCGAAACTTGGCTTAAAGGTAGTGGAAATCCCAATTCGCTACGCCAAACGCACCTATGGCGAAACTCAGATTTCGCGATTCCGGCATGGTATTTTGCTGCTTCGGATGGTGGCTTTCGCGTTCTTTCGAATCAAAGCATTGTAATCTCAGAATGTCTGACGCTTTAGACAGCTATCGTTCGGCCTGGAACACAAAGCCGGTTCTTCGCTTGGTGTATGATGACTTTTACAACCGTATCGCGGGCATTTGCCGACCGGGAACTACGATTGAAATCGGCAGCGGAATCGGCAATTTGAAGGAAAAAATTGGGAATGTAATTTCCACCGACATTCAGTTCGCTCCTTGGCTTGATTGCGTCATGGATGCTCAAAGCCTGCCGTTCGCTGCAAAGACTGCCGACAATATCGTCATGGTAGATGTCCTGCATCATGTTGAGTACGCCACCGCTTTTTTTGCCGAGGCGGACCGCGTATTGCGTCCGGGTGGACGGATCATCATGGTCGAACCCGCAATCACATGGGGGAGTAGTGCCTTTTACAGGCTCTTGCATCACGAGCCGGTAGTGATGTCTGCCGATCCGCTCATTGTCGGCGCGCCGAATCCCAAACGGGATCCTTATGCAGCCAACCAAGCCATCCCAACACTTCTTGCGACGCGGGACCGCGAGCGCTTCCATCGCCAATTTCCGAGGCTGCGGATCGACCGAGTTGACTGGTTTTCCCTGCTGGCATACCCGCTGACCGGCGGCTTCAAGTCTTGGAGCCTTGTATCCGAAGCGACCGCTAGACGGCTGCTACGAGCCGAACGGGCCATTGAGCCGCTGATCGGACGGGCGTTGGCTTTCCGATTGATGCTGGTGGTTGAAAAAAGTGATACCACCGGTGACTAGAGGTAAGAGCCACACTTGCTTGCAATCAGATTTTTCTAGGCCTTGGCAATGACATTGATGCTGGCCCCATCGCGTGTGGAGTTCGTAATCTCATCGATACCCAACTCGCGCCAAGTAGTATTGCGCTCATCATAAAAACGGTATCCAATCGGGATGAAATAGCTAAACAGTTCGCGCAATGATTTTCCGTGCTCTTCAAGGACGTATGGCGCAATTTCCATCACGAACACTGGCCGATCACGGCTCAGCATTTTCTCGGCTCCAGCAAGCACTTCGCATTCATATCCATCTACGTCGAGCTTGATGAGTGAAATCCGCAAGTCGCCAAGCTCAGCAAGCAATCCATCCAGACTACGTGTCGGCAAGCCATCGGTTGGCATCGGTTGGCCAAGATGCTTTTGATGGAAATCTTTACCGCCCGTTAGCGGCCAGCTTGAATAGATTTTTGGCGGGGCTGAATCAGCATTAGCTGATCCGACAAAGCATTGGACTGCGGTCACCCGCTCGGGCAGACCCGGATTAAGCGAGAGATTGCGCTGTAATTTATGAAACGCGAAAGTTGTCGGTTCGAACGCAAAAACCCGACCTTTGGCTCCGATCAAGCGCGCCATATGTAAAGTATGCGCGCCCACATTCGCGCCAATATCAAGTACGGTGGTCCCAGGTCTTACCAGTCGAGTGAGCGCTTTCGAAGTGGACGGTTCGTACCTTCCAAGGTAGATGGCGAAGTCGATGCCTTCGGCCAAATCCAATTCGAAACGATTGCCGTTTCGATTCACGATGCAGCGGTCAGATTGTCCAACGACAGATCGCGCCTCGTGCACGAAGCGGTAAGCAATTTTTGCAAGCGCAATTTTTTGCTTGGTTTTCATGAGTTACAACGCCCGGTCGAAAGAAACATTGTACCTTGCGCTTCTAGAGCCGACTTTGATTTGGGAGCCGGTCAGAATACTCGGTTGATGCGAAAGCTCGATCGTGAATACTCCATTCACTGCCCCCTCATTTGTATGGCGGTTCAAAAGCAGACGCGATGTCTTTAGCGAGATAGCCATTCGCTTGAATGCAAATTTCTTGTTTCGGTGCTGCCCGATCCACCATTCCTGCAACAACGTTCTGCCTAGTCGTTACCATCGCTACGATCACCGCCATCGCGATCACTGCCATGCGCGGCGCGCGAAACGGCGACCCTTCGAAGTTGCGCGAGCGCCACCCCGGAACGCTAGCAGAATCCACGGATCAACAAAAATCGAATAGACAGGTGAAAAATTGTTGACAGATAGTAGCCGATCTTTTCGTTAACTTTCCACGCGGCACCCACCAAAAAGACCGGTCTTTCCGATATCTCGAATGTGCCGAAGGTTATCCCGCAACTGAATGAGCAAATGGCCGTTCGTATCAAACAGGATGGCTGATGCGCCCTCTCTCACTCAGCGAGCACTACTGCGACATATCGGTTGGCGAACGGTTGGCAGGGCGTATTGGAGCATGCTTCCGGACCAGAGTCTTATGAAGAAAGTCGCCTCAATCGGCGGCTTGCTTATAGCCATGAAAACATGGCCGAAACTATGTAAATGTGAAATCAGAAGCTAGGAGCTGGTTCTTGTTTACGCCGATCAGCCAGAGAGCTGTGTTGGCATCAACCGTCACGACCGAGAAAGAGCCGTAGTCGGTGGTTGCTGCTATTACAGCGCCAAAATTCGTAAGTCCCGTTCCTTGCAGCGCAATACTGTCTCTACCGACCTCGAAGTCGTTGACAACATCAACGCCCGAGCCAGCATTGAATACAACTCGATCAATGCCGCCAGACCCCAGAAACAAATAATCGGTTCCTGCACCGCCGTCGAAAGTATCATTTCCGTTTTCGCCAAGCAGAACGTCGACGCCGTCACCGCCATACATTGCGTCGTCACCATCTCCCATATAGAAATAATCCTGACCGGCCCCGCCGTATCCGGCGTCGTTGCCGGCAGCCATCACAAAGATATCGTTCCCCGCGTCGCCAATTCCGACATCGTTGCCGTCGAATCCGTAAAAGTAGTCGCCTCCATCACCGCCATACAGTGAGTCGTCCCCCGCCTCTCCTAACAGAACGTCGACCCCGCCTTCACCAATCAGGACATCATTGCCATCGCCTCCATATAGATAGTCCTGATCATCGCCTCCGTAGCCGGTGTCGTTGCCGTCGCCGCCGATTAGCACGTCGATGCCGGCGCCACCAACGAAGACGTCATTGCCGCCATAAGCATAGAAATAGTCGTTTCCATTGCCGCCATAGCCTGTGTCGCTCCCTGGCCCTCCAATAAGCACGTCATTGCCCGCGGTTCCAACACGCGTGAGGGGAGGAAAAAGCGTATCGGAGTTGAACGTGCCGTCCCCGAATTGCAGGCTCTCAATATTGAGCAGCGTGTCCGTGCCATCGGGGCCACTCACAGTCGCTTGGCTGCCACTGCCAGAAATTGTGTATGCAGACCGGTTACCCGAAAACACCGCAGTATCGCTACCTGCGCCGCCATCAAGCGTATCATTGCCCGCAAGACCCGTGAGGGAGTCGTTACCCAATCCTCCGGTGATAGAATCGCCGCCGGCATCACCAGTCAGCGC
>NZ_JAFCLS010000111.1 GCF_018131075.1 Bradyrhizobium sp. JYMT SZCCT0428
CGGCGGTGCAAACGAGACCGGCAATGAACGCGCGGCGCCTCATTTGATCCCCTCCTTGGCTCCTGAGCCGGGAGCGTAACAGCGCTTTAACTTGCGCTATCTTATCACGTCGGAATGAGGGCGGGCGTGCTAAACTGGATACACCGGCTCTCGATCACGGCCGTTCTGGCCGACTGCCAAATGTCGTTCGCCCCTCGAGCTGTGAGCAGACGTAGATTCGAACAACAAGCGCAGTCTGGAGGACCCCATGAATGTATTTCTTTTCTGCGCACTGATATTCGTTTCCTCGTTTGTAGCCATTTGGGCTTTGGTTTGTTGAGAAACTGCGCGGCGACAGCGCGCCGCAGGTCGTCGATTTGACTGCCCCTCGCGGTCGCTAACTACGCGGCCGGCCACTTACAGATTCAAACTAGGCCACTAGTGGTGGAAACAAGCCAGCGCAAGCGGGCCGCCAATCTGCGGGAGGGGTTTCAACGGGATAATAATTGCCGGTGCGTTGTGAGCCGGGTGGCAATCGTTAACCAATACGCGTTTGGATCCATGGTGTGAGGCATCAAGGAGACCCAAATGGCAAAGCGTTGGCCTACAGTCCGCAGCGATGATCGCTATGGGACCGGCTGGGCTTTAGGTGGCCTAGCTCTATTGAGTGCCGCCCTATTCGTAACAAATCTAAGTTCTTAGCCTCTCGGCAGACAGGTTGGTTCTCCGCGCATTAATGATTGCCGGTGCGTTGCGGGCCAGTTGCAGTAGGCCCCGACAAGGCGGCCTTTGTCATAAGACTGTTAAGTAGGTTTGCTTATGTCCAATAGGCTAGCTATGGGCTCTGCAGCGGGCAGGACAATTAATATGGTCGGCGGGGCCGCCTGAATTTTAGAGCAAGGCAGGCGGCCCTACTCGACTAGTTCCTGACGCCGCTGTCCCGGATCGTCGGTATCTGCAGCTCCGCAGCTCGCTCTTTCCGTTGCTTCTTGGAAAACTCCCGTTCGCGCCGCTCGAAAGCGGCGAGTTCCTTTTGCGCGGTTTCGAGAAAGCGGTCGCGTGGTGTAATTGCCAATCGAGTATGCCCCGTCATTACGCACTCCACTGATTGCCCAGCGCCCGTTCTACCCAAGTGCAGGAACTCGGGAAAGGTTCGCCAACGCAAATACTATTTAGTCTAAAACGGGCCACGGCAAGATGGCGAAGTAATTTCATCGTTCTGTCACGGAACGCGCCCTTCATCGGCCTATTGTCGTGTGTCCGCTTACTGGAAAAACGCGTATGAAATTCGAGGTCACGCCAAGGCCCAAACATCTTATTAGCGCCATTGCCATCGGCCTTGGGGGCATTGGCTTGCTTGTTATTTTGGCGGTGATCCGCTGACTCGGTTGGAACGACCTTCAAGCTGGCTAGTTATTTGATTGTCGATGCGACAACAATCGACGAACGTCCCAGCGGCCCAGTTTCCCCCCGAGACTGGGCCGCATCCTTATATTGGGCGGCTTGGAACTAACGCGCAGCCACGATTGATCCGGGTGGGTGCAGGAGTCTGTTATGAGTCATTGGCGAAAGCAAAATTCAACGGCATCGCAGTTCAACCCGAAGCTAACCGGCTGGGCGATGGCCTTTTCGGCGCTGGCTGGGGTGTTGCTTGTTATCTCAGTATGCGGGCGGGCTTAAGAGCGGATCAGTTTGACAATGGGGGCGGGCTGGGTGGCGGTAGGCTAAAATCGTTTGCTCGTTTCGCAGCCAGCTTTCGGTAGGCCGTCGCTTGATTCAACAACTGAGTTTTGAAAGTTGAATCTGGTTCGCCCGCCGCGAGGCGTTCAAGACTTAGAGCCCGCTCAAGGTATTCGGTAAGCAGCTTTATTTTTGGTTCCCCCAACCGCGCCCATAACGATTATCAGGAGAGGTCCAATTAAACTTTGGACTTGGTATACCGGCTCGCACCAAGGTGCATTCATGTTCTCGGTCCGGCCGGCTCACTGCGCGGTGACCGTAATCTACCTCACTCGATATGCGGGCGTCCGAATGGTAGCGCGGCCCCAATACCGGTACGGCATAGGTCATGTTGCCGCGCGATCAAAACGCACGCGACGAAACGTAGCATTGTATTCTTGTGCGTGAAGGCACGTCCTTTCGACAGTGGGCGCGCTCGATAGAGGCCAGCGCATGCTTGAGCTTTGGAACAACTGGTACGACACCCTGGCCTCGGTGGAGGCGCTTGCCACCGTCATCGTCATTGTCCTGGTGGCTGCCGGCGCTATCACGCTGGCGGAAAGTCGGCGGCGATAAACGCGTCCGACAAAAGATTGAGTTGGGGCGGCGTCGGCAAACCGGTCATTTAGACCAGCCTAGGAAGAAGGTTGCTCAGCAAATCAACGCGCGCCACTTCCGCTCAGGGTCCAAAAACGGACCTCAAAATGCCCATGCTCAACGTCCGCCGCTAGGACGTCAAGAGCGGACATCGGCTGAGCGCGGCCGCAGCAGCGCTGAAGAGCCAAGCTCCGCGATCGTAGTTGCCTTTGTTCCAGACGGTTTGCCGTTGATCTGCTGTTTCAGGATCGCCGACGGTTTGAACACCACGACCCTACGGGGCGAAATTGTCGCCTCAGTTCCAGTCTTTGGATTGCGGCCGACGCGCTGGTTTTTATTGCGCACGATGAACGAGCCGAACGACGAGAGCTTAACGGTTTCGCCCTTCGCCAAAGTGTCGGTGATCTCGTTGAGCACCAATTCAACCACACCCAAACACTCGGCTCGGGGCAGGCCCACGGTCTGGTAAACGGCTTCGTAGAGATCGACGCGCGTGACGTTCTTTCCTGTCATGGGTCCCACCCATATGATTTCAACCCTTGTATCACGCCCGGCTCGAGGCTCAAATGAGGTGTTGCTACGCCCTGTCCCGATGGCAGGAATGGGCAAGCTTGCAGGCATCCGACCGCCAGGAGGGCTTCCATGAGTGCCATCAGAAGCATCGCTCGACATATCCTGATGACGTTGCCGATGCTCGGCATCGTCCTGGCGGCTCATGCCGAGACCTATCCTTCAGGCGTTATTCGCATCGTCGTGCCAACGGGACCGGGGACGCCGCCTGACGTCATCGGCCGCGTCATCGCATCGGAACTCGCCGAAGCCGAAGGCTGGCGGATGGTTGTGGAGAACAAGCCAGGCGCGCTTCAAACCATCGGAATGTCCGACGTACTGAAGCAACCGGCGGATGGCTACACGATTTACTCCATGAGCGTGCCGACCGCGGCGGTGCCTGCCTTGATGCCGAACCCGGGGATGCGGCCGGACGTCGACTTTACCCCAATCGTCAAAGTCTCGAAGTCCTACTATGCACTCGTCGTACCTCCTTCCTTTCCGGCGAAGTCCATTTCCGAACTGGTGGCCGTCCTCAAGCAGAACCCCGGAAAATACAATTTCTCGTCTGCAGGATTTGGAACCCCCGCACACCTCATTAGCGAGATGCTCAAGTTGCAAGCCGGCATCCAAGCCATCCACGTGCCCTATCAGCAGTCACAGCAGCGCATCGGTGACCTGCTGAATGGCACCAACCATTTCGATTTTCTCGCGACGGTCACGGTAGGCGACTTCGTGGAAAGCGGGCGGCTTCGTGCCCTTGGCGTGACAGCGCCTGACCGCGTGGCTGGTCTCAAGGACGTGCCGACGGTTGTCGAGCAAGGTTTTGCCGAACTCGTCGTGGAGGACTACGTCGGATTCGCCGTCAAGAGCGGCACATCGAGCGACATCGTGACGACCCTTAACAAGGCAGTGCACAAGGCGCTTCAGAAACCCAAGGTCATCGAGACCTTTGCCAAGCTTGGCGCAACGCCGGCGGGAGGAACGGCCGACGCGTTTGGGACGCTCGTCAAGGATCAGGTGGCTTACTGGGGGAAAGTCATTCGAGATTCCGGGATCAAGCTGCCGCAATAGCCAGCCTAAACACCTCGAATTTATGATCCCGAAACATCTGTATCCGCCATCAACCGCCGCCAGCTACGCTGCCAATCGTCGTTCTTACTCAGTCGGCTGTCAGACGCGTAAACTAAATCGACGATTGACCAATCAGATCGCTGTGCTGTTCGTCGGCTAGGCAAATGTCCGCTAATGGGATGGACCGGCTGCTTCCCCCGCGGGGATAGTCTGCAAGGACTACACCGCAGCAACCGGAGAAGCAGCCCATGGATACCACCATACCGCCCTTGGCCTCGATCGGCATCGACATTGGCGAGGAAGTCTTCCACGTCGTTGGTTCAGCACCGACGGCAGAATTGCTTTTCGTCGCAAGATCAAGCGGCTGGCGCTGGTCGAGACCTTCAAAAAGCTGCCTCCGAGCGTCGTTGGCATGGAGGCGTGCCTCAGCGCACACTTTGTCAGCCGGGCGCTGCGTCAACTGGGCCATGAGCCACGGATCATTCCGGCGATCTATGTGAAGCCGTTCGTTAAAGGGCAGAAGAATGACTACAACGACGCCGAGGCGATTGCCGAAGCATCCCTGCGGCCGAACCTGCGCACCGTGCGCGAGAAGACGCAGGATCAACTCGATCTCCAGGCCTGCCATCGCGTTCGCTCCCGCCTGGTCTCGCGGCGAACCGCCACGATCAATCAGATCCGCGCCTTCCTCATCGAGCAAGGCATCGCGGTCAGGACCGGATCGAGGACCCTGCGCAACTCGCTCATGGCAATTCTAAAGAACCGCCAGGACGAGATATCGCCACGGATGAGCGGCTTGATCGCCGGCCTTTATGAGGACTGGATTGCGCTCGATGAGAGGATCGACACGATCGCCAGCGAGATCGAGAAGATCAGCGAGAAGGAAGCCAACTGCCAGCGCCTCATGAGCGTTCCCGGCATTGGCCCACTGATCTCGACCGCCGTGGTCGCTGCCATCGGTACCGGCGAGGCATTCGAGCGTGGGCGCGATTTCGGGGCATGGCTTGGCCTCGTGCCCCGCCAATACAGCACATGTGGCCGATCAATCCTGGGCCGCATTTCCAAGCGAGGCAGCAAGTATCTCAGAACCTTGTTCATCCAGGCCGCAAACGTCATCCTGATGCGCCCGCACAATTGGGGGCGTTTCAGCTTCGGAGTATGGCTTCTGAACGCAGCTCCACGGCTCCATCGCAACAAGCTGGCAACGGCCTTGGCCAACAAGCTGGCGCGGATCGCGTGGAGCATCCTGCGCAACGAGAAGACCTTCGACACCCCCCGTCACGAGGTGGTGGCTATCTGAGCCCAAACCTCGCCCCAGTTCGCGACAGAGAAAACGCATGGAACGGATCGATGAACGCATCAAGAGTTTGGTGACCCGAATGGTTGCTCGTCAACCTGTCCGCTAATGAGACCAAAGATGCGTGCGTATTCCCATCAAGGCCACGGCCCGCGAGCCGATCAAACAGGCCGGAGACATATCAGCGACTTCCGCTTTCTACGCACAATCTCTCTTGCGAAACGCAGCCGGTCCATACATTTGGGTCATTCGCGTCGTTTTGCCGGTCTGCCCATGACTTCCGTCCTCCCCCGGAAGCGGACATCGTCACGGCCGGTCGGCATATGTCTCAAAAGTGCCCCGAACAGACTCAATCACCGCAACAAATAGGAACTTAATCACTTCGTCGGCGCGGTTCCTTCGACAACCTGGCCAAAAGCCCGCTCGAAATCTCTAATCGATCGGACCCGGGTTTGCCGATTGCATGATCTTGAAGCGAATTAGTCCCCGACGCGGGCTGGACGTGATAGCGTTCGAAATATTGGACCGACCCTTGGGGGTAACCCTTGAGACGACGCCAACTCCTCATCCGTCTCGGCTATGCGGCGGCGTCACCTATCCTCTTGGCGCTCGCTCCCCGACCAACCGCTCGAGCGCAGGCGACTTCGAGCGCAACTCGGAAGATAGGCGTCGTAACGCTCGGAGTGTCGCAGTCCTCGCCTATGTTTAAGGCTTTCATCGCCGGACTGCGGGAACTCGGCTACGAACCCGGGAAGAACATCATCCTCGAATTTCGTTATGCTGAGGGGCAACCTGATAGATTGCCCGAACTTTTGATTGAAGTTCTGGCGCAGAACGTCGACATCATTGTCGTAGAGAGCATCGCGGCAGCGATATTGGCGAAGAAGGCTTCGCAGACAATTCCAATAGTTGTAGCCATTGCCTCTGACCCGGTCGGAGCGGGTGTGTTCGCAAGCTTTGCTAGGCCCGGCGGCAATGCCACTGGCCTTTCGCTGCAATCGGAGGAGATCACCGCCAAGCGGATTCAACTCATAACAGACGTCGTGCCTGGAGTGGCGTCAATGGCCGTCCTCTACAACCCGAACCGGGCAACAATCGAGACGAACATCAAAGAGACCGAGGTTGCCGCACGCAAAATGGGAGTTCAGGTTCGGTTCATTCCGGTAGGAACGCCTGCCAATCTGCCCGTGGCATTAGAGCAAACGGCCAGTGGGCGGCCGGAAGTGGTCATGACGCTTCCGGACGGAATGCTCCTAAGCCTGGCCAAACCAATTAGTGCGTTCACGGTCAACCGCCGCCTTCCGGGCATTTTTCCGGAGCGCGATTTTGTCGAGGCCGGCGGCTTAATGGCCTACGGTCCTAGTCTAGTGGCGCACTTTCACAGAGCAGCCGCATATGTCGATAGGATTTTGAAGGGTGCAAAGCCTGCCGATCTACCAGCCGAACAGCCGACGCGCTTTGAGCTGATCCTCAATTTGAAATCGGCGAAGTCACTTGGTATCACTTTCTCATCTTCTATTATGACGCTCGCTGACGAGATGATCGAATAACCGTCAGCTATCGTAAAAACAAACGAGGAAGCAGGGGTCGGGGAGAAGCGAGGAACCCGATCCCACGCATTCTTGGCTTCTGCGCCTTCCAGCGGGCGATAATTACTTCAACTCCACCGGGCAGCCATCCTACGGCCTCAACGGTGGCAGATACTAGGATGACGTCCGGGGCAAGCGCGACCAATTCCTCCGCGTATTTGCGGCGGTCCGCATCGTTAGCGCCCCAGCGCGCGTCGATCCGCACGTTGCGACCATCGGTCCAGCCTAGTTGCGCCATCGCCTGCGTGAATGCCGTAAAGCGAGCCTGCCCTTCAAGATCGTTTGCAACCAAGTGCATCAGCACGCCGATGCGCCGCACACCGCCGGGCTGCTGCGCGCGCGCCGCGAGCAGGCAACGCGATGGCCACGCCACCGGCAAGCGTGATGAAGTCCGGCGCTTCATGCGTGGTGCCCTCAGCCGAGGATCCTATCACACCGTCATAGAAAAAGGGTGCATTGTGCGTCAAAATTTGGCGGCCAATGTCTCAGTCGGGTCATTCGCGTCAGTTCGCCCCGAGCACGGCGACTTCCGGTCTACCCCGGCGAACGGATTCCCTGATGCGAATTTATTCGATAAGCTCGTCGGATGCGATAAGAATGAATTGCGGTACGGCAAGACCAAGCGTCTTGGCGGTCTTCATGTTGATGACCATTTCGAACCTTGTCGGCCGCAGAACCGGAAGGTCATCCGGTTTGGCACCTCGCAGAACCTTGCCAGCATATACTCCGACCTGCCGATAGGTATCGGAGAGACTTGCGCCGTAGCTCATTAGCCCGCCCTCCGCCGGAAACTCCCGGATGTGGAAAATACCGGGCATGCTGTGAGTGGACGAGAGCGCCACGATTTGATTGCGCTGGCTGTCAAAAAATGGATCGTTCTGCACAACGAGAGCGGTGGCGCCCGCCCTAACGAGTGCGGCAAAACCTGCCTCTATCTCAGCTTCCGTCGTCGCCGGCTGTGCGACCAGCTCGCGGCCGATCGACTGAGCTGCAGTGGCTACCGCCTGCCGATGCTGTTCGCCCCTTTCCATTCCAAAACGCGGATTGAGCAACAACCCCACGATGCGCGTCGAAGGTACCATTCCGCAGAGAAGCTCCAACCGTTTGCCAGCGAGATCACCCGTAAAGAAGTTGACGCCCGTGGCCTTACCCGGCCGGTTCATGCTGGTTACAAGCCCCGCCTGCACTGGATCTTGGCCGACGACAAAGACGAGCGGTGCCTCAAAGCCCGTCCCCTTCGCCGCTTGTGCCGCGGGATCGCCACCCGCGACCAAAAGCGAAAGCGGTTGGCGGACAAGATCGGCGGCAAGGGGTTGCAACTGGCTGTAGTCGCCATTTGCCCAGCGATACTGGACGGTGACGTCACGACCCTCGACAAATCCCATCTCTTCGAGCCCGCGGCGAAAAGCATTGGTGTGAACGGCGGCCTCGTTGGGCGAACGCGCGCTCAGAAATCCGACCAACGGCACGCCGGACTGGGCGCGAGCCACGGACATGCACATAGCGGTTATTCCTAAGCCCGCGATAAACTTCCTACGCTTCATGCAACGACCCTCATTCGGCACTGACATAAGGCGAGCATTTCCCAAAAGTGCCATTCGACATCTGTGCCCTTACTCAATCACGTCGTCGGCACGAGCGAGCAACGTGGGCGGCAAATGGAGGCTGAACTGTCGTGCAGCTTTTTGGTTCAAGACCAGCTCAAACACGGTTGGGGCTTGAACGGCAGTTCGGCAGGATTGGCACCGCGCAAGATTCGATCAACATAGGATACTGCGCTTGCGATATTCTTGTCGATATTCACCCCGTACGACATGAGGCCGCCGGCGTCGCAGAAGGCGCGAAGCGGGTAGATCGCCGGTAGCCTACACTGCGCAACCAGCGCACTAATCTGAACACGCCGGACAAAAGTGATCGCGTCCGGCAGAAAAATAAGCCCACCATTCGGCTCATCCTTGAGCGAGCGAATAAGACGATCAATGTCGGAGCTATCGCCGCTCGGCGTCACAATCGAGGTAATTCCTACTTTGCTCGCGACTTCATCAATTGACTTGCGAAACGCCGAGGAATTGTTGCCCGGTTCAGGGTTATAAACAATCCCTATGTGGTCGATGGTTGGCGCCACTTCCTTGATCAGCGAAACCCATTTACCGCCGAGGGATGGTTCAAATGGCGTAAAGCCAGTTACGTTGCCTCCGGGCTTCGAGAAACTCTTGACGTAATGCATTCTGACTGGATCGCTGACCATCGCGAAAACGGTCGGAATGTTAGAATGCTCGGCATGCAGTGCGGCCATAGATGTGTTTGTCACTGCGAACAAAACATCAGGCTGCAAAGCGAGCAGCTCCTGAGCATATGCCTGTGAGAGATTGGTATCGCCCTGGGTTATTCGATATTCGATCTGGAGATTCCGGCCGAGTATCCACCCCTTCTCTCTGAGAGCTGTTTCGAGAACGTTAGCTTGAGTTGGCGAAGCTATGAGAGCCCCGACACGACGCGCACGGCCTTGAGCACTCGCGCGACCGATGTTGGCGAGCATCGCAAGACCGAGAACGAACTCCCGCCTCCTCATGTGCTCCCCTTAGACTTTCAGATGCGCTAATGGTATCGCGCCGGAGAACAGGTGGATAGGGGCTTGTGTCCGCGTTGGGTCAAAGTGAGAAGTCCGGGCGCTCAACCCGGAAGTCGGCTTTGCCCTCAATAACGGATTTCGGCAGAGGCCATCGGACGTCTCAAAAGTGCCACTGGCAGAAGTGATCGTGGCCCAGCTACTGGTGCGCCGCATCCGATACCTTGATCGCTGCGGGAATGAGTCCGAGATCCTTGAAGGTGTCGGCGATCCGCTGCTGTTCGGCGATAACCGAACTGCTGATCGGCAGGATGTCGAAGGTCCTGCGGGACAGCGCAACCTCCATCACCGGCTCGGGGAACCCGGCGGCCGCGCTGAACGTCTTTGCGGTGCCCCGAATATCCTTTGCCGCTTCGGCGTAGAC
>NZ_JAFCLS010000112.1 GCF_018131075.1 Bradyrhizobium sp. JYMT SZCCT0428
GCATCAAACTGGCCCCTAAAGCGAGCAACAGGACAGCATGATCTTACTAAGCCTTGCTTCGCGGGGCCAGTAGCGGAGGCGGAAAGTCTCGCAGGATGATAGATCGAGCCAATGTCTTCTAGCGTCATTCGCGTCGGTTTGACCGGACCACGACGACTTCCGGTCGACCCCGGTGAACGGACATTCTCAGGATGGGCGAGCATGTCTCAAAGGTGCCAAAACCGACTCGTGCACCCTAGCAAAACTATTCGATCACCTCGTCGGCGCGAAGGAGGAAAGAGGGAGGAATTGTGATGCCTAAGGAACGCGCTGTCGCCAAATTGATGACTAATTCAAATGCCGTAGGTTGCTGAATAGGCAGATCGCTCGGCTGAGCACCTTTTAAGATGAGTGCCGCGTAGGTGCCGACTTTTTTAAGAGTTTCGGGAAGACTGGGTCCGTAGCTCATCAGGCCGCCAACCGCCGGAAACTCGCGGAATTCGTAAGTCGCCGGAAGTGAATGACGCTTGGCCAATGCGATGAGTTGCACACGTTGGCTCAGAAAGAGCGCATCGTTGCTGACGAGCACCGCACCGACCTGAGCTCTGACAAGCCGTGCGAATGCTGGTTCGAGGTCAGCCGGGTTCCGCGCCTTGGCGACTTCCAAGGACTGCCCGGTCGAGCGGGCAACATCTTCGATTTCCAGCAGCAAGTCTTGATTGTCCGGGTTTACCAAAAAACCCAAGGTCGCGTTTTGCGGGAGGAGCTCGCGGATTAGTTCAAGCCGCTTGAGGGTGAGCGTTGCCGTCAATATAGATATACCGGTGGCGTTGCCCCCGGGATGAGCGAAGCTTTTCGCTAGGCCGAGCTTCACCGGGTCTGAGGCTATGTTGAATACTATTGGAATTGTTGTAGTAGCTCGCCGCGCGGCGAGCGCAACTACATTGCCTCCCACCCGGATCAAGGCAGGGTTAAGGCGCACGAGCTCTTGTGCGAGCGGGGGAAGCCTGTCGTAATTTCCTCCTGCCCACCGACGTTCTATCGTGACGTTCCTTCCGGCCACGTAACCTTTCTCCGCGAGACCCCTTTCGAATGCTGCCTCAATATCGGTGAGCCCCGGGTCGGGTGAACCGGCGGATAGCACACCAATCATAGGCACCGCTGGCTGTTGCGCGTGCGCGGCGAGCGGCCACGTCGCCGCCGTACCACCAAGTAGCGCGATGAATTCGCGACGACGCATGTACCCTCGATACCTAAAGCCTAGCACTTTGCGATGGACCGCGCGGGAGAATTTGCTCCCAATCGGCCTGAGATATTTGATCAGGTAAACGTCCGGATCGGGTCAATCGCGTCGGTTTGACGGTCGGCAAGCCACGTCCGGTCTACCCCCCGTCAACGGACATCGCCAGATCGGCTCGGCTCTTGCGCTTCGTGCCAGAACCGGACATCGGCCAAGCAATCAGGACAAGCGCCCTGCGGCGCGCCGTTGCTCGAACGCCTTCACGTTCGTGTAGGCCAGCAATAGCGTGTTGCACGGTATCTTCGCCTTCTCCGCCTTGCCAAGCATGAAGCCGAGAATGTGCTCGACCTCCGTCTGCCCGCCACGTTCGATGTCGCGCAACATCGACGTCGAGTACATAGAGTTCTGTTGCGAGAACGTGTCCTCCCACGATTTCATGAAGGCCGCGCTGGGCGCGTGCCCGTTGGCCGCAGCGATGGCAGCTCCGCAGCGAAGCTGATCGAGAAAAAGCTCCCGGCCATATGGGGTGCGAATAATCTCGCCGACATTTGCCCGCATCAGGCAGGTCATAGCGGCTGCTGTCGAAAGGTGAACCAGCTTTTCCCACATTCGCTGAACGATATCGGTAACGGGGAATACTTCCACGCCCTTCGCAGCCTCGAACAGCGTGGCCAATTCTCTCACGCGCTCCGTCATCTCCCCCGATTGCTCGCCAAAGGTAAGCGTGCGCCAGTCGTTGAACTGTCGGATCGAGCCGTTAGGCATGATCGTCGCCTGTATTTTTGCCGTGCCACCGAGCACTCGGTGCTGGCCAAATTTCTCATTGAGGACATCGATATGGGCAATGCCGTTCAGGAATGGAAGGACATAGGCGTTCGATGCTAGGGCGGGCGCGATTGCCGCGGCTGCAGTGTCGAGATCATATGCCTTGCAGGTCAGGATCACCGCGTCATAAACCGGCACCACCTCCGCCGCGACCAATGTTTTGACTGCAATTTGTGCGTCCCCGAATTGGCTCTCGATCCGCAACCCTTCCTCGGAAAGGCTCTTGCGACGCCCATCGCGGACGAGAAACGTAACATCAGCCCCACTCTCGGCGAGGCGGCCACCGAAATAGCCACCTGTGCCGCCCGCGCCCAACACTAGATACCGCATGCCCTTGCCCCCACGTTCGCTTTAGCGCTGATCAAAGCATGCCAAGCAACCTTCAGCTAGGGCGATGTCCGTTCCGGGTCAGACTCAGACCTCGACGCAGCCGAGCGCGAGGTCCGCTTTGCCCATATCAACGGATATCGTCAGCTTGGCGGGGCACGTCCGATAAGTGCCCAATTTGCGCAAACCTCGCATTTGCGTTTGGGCATTTCTGCCGACGGCCGGCGATTTGCTTCGGCATTCAGACTGGCGCAATCACGGCTTTCGGATAATTCGCAGGCCGCGCAATAATAAGTGCGCAGATCAAAACTAATCTCGTCAGGTTCGATCCGGATCAATGCTAGGGGTCGACCGCACCTACACAAAGTGAGCGCAGCTTATTGAGGAATATAAAATTGAGCGGGGCGCCATGTGCACAGCAGCCAGCGCTTTTAGGGACCGAATAGCCGGTCAATTCGGTCCGGGCACGACACTTCACCGGAGAACTGCGGGGTGGCGCGCCCACTGAGGCGGCCTTTGTTCTCCGGTCTGGGCAAAATTGAATATTCGGAATTGCCGAAGTCCGAAGTCTGATTTGTACCAAGTGCAGTATGGATTGAGTTTTGCGCTATCTGGTGCGCGTGTGGTGGATACGGTCGGCGCGCTTGACCGGCTGTACGCCGGGCAGGTGTTTGGGTATGCTCGGCATTATTTGACAATTTTGGAACGCCGGAACGCGGGAATGGATAGGCGCCAAAAAACGGCGCGCAAGGCCACTAAGAAACGCAAGGCTTCGGTGCCGCGAAAAGGATCTGCGGATTTCGACGCCGGGAAAGAAACGGCACGGCTGAAGCGCGAGCTTGCCGAGGCGCTGGAGCGGCAGAAAGCCACCAGCGAAATCCTCGCTGCCATCAGCAATTCTACTTTTGTGCTTCAGCCCATTCTCGATACCATTGTGCGGACGGCGAGCCGGCTGTGTGACGCCGAATTTTCGCTGATCTACACGCTGCGGGACGGCAAGTATCATCTGGCCGCCTCCAACAACGCAGCGAGATCGTTCGAGAAGTATGCCGCTGCGCACCCGCTCGCGCCGGGACGGGGCTCACTTGTCGGTCGGGTCGCCCTCGAACAAAAGACCGTCCACATGCCGGATTGCCTCGCCGATCCTGAATACGTCGCGCTGGACTATCAGCGTGCCGGAAAATATCGCACCAACCTCGGCGTACCCCTTCATCGAGGCGGCGCGCCGATCGGCGTCATCGCCCTGATGCGCGCGGTGGTGAAGCCTTTCACCGACAAGCAGATCGAACTGGTCACGTCATTCGCCAACCAGGCCGTGATCGCCATCGAGAATGCGCGACTGTTCGACGAGGTGCAGGCACGCACCGAAGATTTGCGGGAATCGCTGCAGCAGCAGACCGCGACTGCCGATGTTCTGAAGGTAATTAGCCGCTCGACATTCGACCTGCAGACTGTACTTGATACACTGACGGAATCGGCGGCGCGGTTGTGCAACGCTGACATGGCGACCGTCGCACGTCAGGATGATACCGGCTTCTACAATGTCACTAACCACAATTTTCCAGACGATTGGGTCGACTACAGCAAGTCGTTCCGGATGCAACCGGGTCGCGGAGGAGTCGTAGGTCGCGCGCTTCTGGCCAGCGGGCCGGTGCAAATCACGGATGTCCTGGCTGACCCGGAGTATATCTATTACGAACAGCAACAGCGCGCCGGCTTCCGGACGCTGCTAGCAACGCCGCTGCTTCGCGACGGAAAGCCGATCGGTGTATTCCTGCTAGGGCGGAAGACCGTCTGGCCGTTCGACGACAAACAGATGGCGCTAGTTTCGACTTTTGCTGACCAAGCCGTGATCGCTATCGAGAACGTGCGGCTGTTCGAGGAGGTCAAGGCACGCACCGAAGATCTGGCCGAATCGCTCCAGCAGCAAACTGCAACCGCCGATGTCCTAAAGGTGATCAGTCGCTCTACCTTCGATTTGCAGATCGTGCTCGACACGCTGGTGCAGTCGGCCACACAGCTATGCGATGCGGATCACGCCTGGATATTCCAGCGCGATGGCGATTTCCTACACTGGGCCGCAAGCTATGGGCACGCCACTGAGGTTCACGCGCGCATCAAGGAGTTTTTCCTCGGCCGGGATATTCCGATCGACCGGAGCAGTGTCGTCGGGCGGAGCGCGTTCGAGGGCCGTCTCGTTCATCTTCCCGATGTGCTAGCGGACCCCGAATACACATGGAGCGCGCCACAGAAGATCGGCGGCTACCGGGCTGCCCTCGGCGCCCCGCTGATGCGCGAGGGCAAGGTCGTCGGCGTAATCTTCGTGGCCAAGACGGTGCCGGAACCTTATACGCAGAAGCAAATCGAACTGGTGTCCACCTTTGCGGATCAGGCGGTGATCGCGATTGAGAACGTTCGGCTGTTCAACGAGGTCAACGCACGCACTCGCGATCTCGCGGAATCGCTGCAGCAGCAGACCGCCACCGCCGACGTGCTTAAGGTGATTAGCCGCGCGACCTTTGATCTGCAAGCGGTGTTAAATACCTTGCTCGAATCTGCTGCTCGCCTTTGCGACGCCGACCTGGCAAACATCTGGCGGCCTACCGGGGGGACCGGCTTCCATCTTGCCGCGAGTTTCGGAATCGCAGGCAAGAACGACGAATGGCTGCAAAACAAAAACTATCTGGAACAGGTCGACCTTGAGCCAGGTCGAGGATCAATAGTTGGTCGAACTCTACTTGAAGGAAAGGCGGTCCAGATCCAGGACATTCAGTCCGATCCCGAATACGAACTCAGTGAACTCATAAGAATCGGCGATTACCGATCGATGCTTGGCGTACCGCTCTTGCGCCAAGGCACAACAGTGGGCGTTTTCGTTCTGACTCGGTGCAAAGTTAAGCCATTTACGATCAAAGAGGTCGAGCTGGTCACGACGTTCGCGGATCAGGCGGTCATTGCCATAGAAAACGTGCGCCTGTTCGAAGAGGTGCAGGCACGAACCCGCGATCTCGCTGAATCGCTGGAACAGCAGACCGCGACGTCGGAAGTATTGGGCGCGATCAACAGTTCCCGCGAAGAGCTGGAGCCGCTGTTCCAGAAGATTCTCGAAAACGCGATTCGGGTCTGCGGCGCCAAATTCGGCACACTGAACCTGTATGATGGCGAAAAATTCGATCCGGTCGGCGGTTACAACGTACCGCGCGAATACCAAGAGGCGCAGCTTCATAAGCCGTTCATAGCTCACCCCGGGAGTGCACTGGGAACCGTTGTGGCAACCCGCCGACCGGTCCATATCGAGGATATTAGGGCACAGCGACCCTATCTGGAAGGCCACCCTGCCGTCGTAGCGCTCTCGAACCTTGCGGGGGCACGGACGCTTGCCGCAGTACCCATGCTCAAGGATGACAGGCTGGTGGGGACCATCGCTATTTTTCGCCAAGAAGTCAGTCCTTTCTCTGAAAAGCAGATCACCTTGCTCAGCAATTTTGCTCAACAGGCGGTCATCGCCATCGAAAACCACCGGCTGCTTAAGGAACTGAGGGAATCGCTACAACAACAGACCGCAACCGCGGACGTGCTGAAGGTCATAAGCCGCTCCACTTT
The DNA here is from genome assembly GCF_018131075.1 of Bradyrhizobium sp. JYMT SZCCT0428. Lineage (GTDB taxonomy): Bacteria > Pseudomonadota > Alphaproteobacteria > Rhizobiales > Xanthobacteraceae > Bradyrhizobium. The sequence continues at coordinate 5,975 of NZ_JAFCLS010000112.1, forward strand.
CGATTTGCAGACGGTCCTGCAGACGCTGGTCGAATCGGCAGCCAAGCTATGTGACGCTGAGAAGGCCACCATAACGCGGCAAAAAGACGGGGTCCTTTTTCGCGGTGAATTCTACGGATTTTCTGACGAGTTCATGGATTACGTCAGAAACGTTCCGGTGGTACCGGATCGCGGCTCGGCAACAGCCCGCGCGCTGCTTGAAGGGGTTGTGGTTCACATCCCCGACGTTCAGGCAGATCCCGACTACACCTTTAACGAGGCCCAAAGGTTAGGTGATTTCCGTACCATCATCGGCGTGCCGATGCTGCGCGAGGGCAAGGCGGTCGGTGTCATCGTCATGACACGCTCCGAGGTGCGGCCGTTCACCGAAAAGCAGATCGAACTGGCCACGACGTTCGCCGACCAGGCAGCGATCGCGATCGAGAACGTCCGTTTGTTCGAAAGCGTTGAAGCCCGCACAAAGGAACTGGCGGCCTCGCTCGAGGGATTGCGAGCCGCGCAGGATCGGCTAGTGCAAACCGAGAAGCTGGCGTCGCTCGGCCAACTCACTGCCGGCATTGCGCACGAGATCAAGAACCCGCTCAACTTTGTAAACAATTTCTCTGCACTTTCGGTCGAGTTGGTCGATGAACTTGGCGAAGTGCTAAGGCTCGTGCCGCTGGACGACAAGACGCGACAGGAAGCCGACGAACTTTCACAGATGCTGAAAGGCAATCTCGAAAAGGTGGTGCAGCACGGCAAGCGCGCCGACTCCATCGTCAAAAACATGCTGCTGCACTCGCGTGAAGGCTCGGGTGATCGCCGCCCTGTCGACATCAATTCACTGGTCGGCGAGAGTCTTAACCTTGCCTATCACGGCGCCCGCGCCGAGCAGCAGGGTTTTCAGATCAGGCTGGATCAGAATTTTGATCCTGCCGCAGGCGAGGCCGACTTGTTGCCGCAAGAAATCACGCGCGTACTCCTCAATCTGATCTCGAACGGCTTTTATGCGGCGATGAAGCGCAAGGCGGAAGATGGCCTCAACGGCTATCAGCCTACGCTTACTGCCGCAACTCGAAACCTCGGCGATCGCGTCGAAATTCTAATTCGCGACAACGGCTCCGGCATTGCGCCCGAGGTGAAGGCGAAAATGTTCAACCCGTTCTTCACTACTAAACCGCCGGGCGAAGGCACCGGTCTCGGGCTTTCGCTGAGCTTCGACATTGTCAAACAACACGCTGGATTGATTGAGGTTGACACACAGCCGGGTCAGTTCACCGAATTTAGGATCATTCTTCCGCGCAAAGCCACCAGCAATGTCGGAGCAAATACATGAGCTTTCTTGTTCTCGTTGTTGACGACGAGCCCGATGTAGAAATGCTGTTTCGCCAACAATTTCGGCGCGATCTGCGCGACAACCGCTTCACGATGGATTTTGCACAGTCGGCAGCCAGTGCCCTGCAACGCATCGGCGACGCCGCCGGTGCATCATTGATCCTAATCCTTTCCGATATCAATATGCCTGGAATGAGCGGCTTTGAACTTTTATCGAAGGCGAAAGCGCTACGACCGGACGTTCCCGTCATTATGATCACCGCTTATGGCGATGACCAGACCAAACGAAAGGCTCTGGAAGGCGGTGCTGAGGCGCTTCTGACTAAACCCATCGATTTCGTTGCGCTTCGCAATGAGATCGACGTAAGGGTGGCAAGCGCAGCGTAATCGTTGGCTTCGGTCCCGCCGAGCTAATGTCCGCTTGGGTCAAAAGCTCCCTCGACAGCTCCTTAACAATCAACGAACATCAAACGACCGGCACCGCCGGTCCGTTTGGTGCCACTAACGGATTTGTGGCTGCCACTTGCGTTACGCGAATTCCGCGTCACAACTCGCTACTGGGAGTTAGTGGCGATCAGAATGGTGCTCTCAATAGATAACACCACGCGTTCTCGATCATTAATCACTTCGATGAGGTGCTTGACGAGGCCTCGTCCCGGCTTGCTCGATAAACGTTTTTCGAGAATCGTGATGCGTTCGTGCAGCCGGTCACCTGAACGAACGGGCTCGACAAACTTAACGTGCCAGTCGAAGCCTCCCAAGAAGGCCCAAATCCGATCCGGCTGATTCACTATTTCATGGGACAGCCGGTACATCAGAGTGATTGTATAGCCGCCACTGGCGATCAATCCGCCAAACGGCGATCTAGCGGCCGCTTCTGAATTGGCGTGAATCGGCCACGGGTCGTTTGTGCGATTATAGGCCAGCATTTCCTCGTGATCGACGGTGTACCCCGCCGACGTCCAACTATCTCAAACATTCAAGTCCTCGAAGTACATCATACCCATGAGCAAACTCCCGGTGTATGGAAAGCCCGGCGCCCCGCCATATTGTCGTGAAAATCTGGTGGAGCGCAATCGCACGGCATACTCTGACGCTCTTTGGGCAGGCGGCCGTGCTCTTGAACTGCCGAATGGGCTCTGCAGCCCTGCAGGTCCGTTGAGGGTCATTCGCGTCGGATTCCGGTCTACCCCGGTGAACGGACATTCTCAGGATAGGCAGGCATGTCTCAAAGGTGCCGCGGTCCTGGCGTGGGTTGAAGCCGATAGAAGGCAGCACAAACGCCAAGCCTAAACCAACGTACGCTTGCACTTGCTGAAGCGGCGCTTGCATGAAGGGTGGTGTTACGATCACGTCTAACCAATTAGGTAGGCCGCTTCTAGAATTTGATCGTCCTCTGTCGCTAGAATGCGCCGCACGGCAGGCGCTCCAGCAGACTGGACTATCGGCGCCGATACCTGGCTAAGAAGTCAGCTTTTAGCTAGTGAAGACAATGTCGTTTTTGGGGGGCGCAGGTTTCCGTTTTTTGGGATTTGCTGTGGATGCAGCACAGGAGCCTAAAGCTGGCGGTTCATCGCATCAGCCATCTCATCAAGGACCACCTTGTAGTCGTCCAAGGCTTGCTGCGAAGATCCTTCATCTTGTCTAGGATCGGCTGCCTCTAACGGAGCATGCTCTACAGCCCTGTGGTCGAACCGCACTCGCTCCAGTTTTTCCCCGACGAACCAGACACAGAGCATTCCCGTAATTTTATCATCGTCGAAAATATCGGTGTTGACGGTATCGACCGTCATGGTTGGTCCACCCGATTTCAAAACGACGAGATCGCCGGACTTATACAGGGGTGGCATTGTCAAAACCCCTTTCATCAAAGCGAATCAACTTAGTTGCGTTGCAACATAGCAGCCTCCCGCAATCTGCTAAAGGTGCCAGGAGCGTTGTT
>NZ_JAFCLS010000113.1 GCF_018131075.1 Bradyrhizobium sp. JYMT SZCCT0428
TCCATGCCGAGGATCCGGATCGCCTCGAGCAGGCGCAGCACGCCGATGCCGTCGGCATTGGCGGTATATTCCGGGCTCTCGAAGCTGACGGCGACATGGCTTTGCGCGGCGAGGTTATAGATCTCGGTCGGCCTGATCTGCTGCATCAGCCGGATCAGGTTGGTGGAGTCGGTCATGTCGCCGTAATGCATCAGGAACGGCACGTTGCCGGCGTGCGGGTCCTGATACAGGTGATCGACCCGCGCCGTATTGAACGAGGACGACCGCCGCTTGATGCCATGCACGGTGTAGCCGAGACCGAGTAGGTACTCGGCCAGATAGGCGCCATCCTGGCCGGTGACGCCCGTAATCAGCGCGACGCGCTGCTTCGAATCTTGAGCCGACATTTATTCTCCAAGCAACTAACTCCGATGTCGGTTGCCACAAACCGGCGCGACATCCAAGTCGTATCTCCTTCGCTTGGCCCAGCTGCGCGCAGGGCCGGTCTTTATCGTGTCACAATCCCTTAAGCAAATTTCACGCCAATGCCTTTGTCCTGGTGAAAGACCGACTGCGCAGACGGAGGAACATTGAATACCGCTTTCGATTAGGGGCTTTATTTGAAAAGAATTATTGTGCGGCCGCCACCAGCCAGTAGCGTTTTCTCGTGGCAATGGAAAGTTCGGGCCGGCGCCCCCGACAGTTAACCTTTACCTCGATCCCTTCGGCGCTGAAATGACGGTCAATCGCAGCGCCAGCAACCGTGGATGAGTGGCGCTGATATCGGCATTACTGTGACGAGTTGGTCGGTATCGCTATGCCAAGTAGTTGCTTGAATTCTCAAATAACCGCAGCTTACCTGGCAGGATGCAAATTAATGCACCGAATCTTCAATCTGATGTAGGTTTGGTTCCGATCGATCAATTGTCCTACAGACTCCCCAAAAAATATCAACGTATCACCATGGAAACGAAGTTTCTGATCCAAAAAAACGAACGGCTTGACGTCATGAATTGCCGGTCTCTCCGAACGATTATTGCAACGCTTCTTCTTTTCTCGCCGGCGGCGGAGGCATTTGCCGGAGGCACCTGTCTCCTGCGTCCGGAACCATTCAAGCTTCGATCGGATACGGTGCGCTGGTCGATCAAAATCAACTCTGGTGACGAATGTATTCAAGGTTTGCGTTGGTCGACGATCATGATCGAAAATATCTCCATCACGGAACAGCCGAAACGGGGACGCTTGCTGGTACAAGGACCATCGTTTCGATATTTTTCGAATCCCGGCACACATGGGCCGGATTCATTCAAGCTTTCGATCAGCGGAACGTCTCTGCGGATGAACGGCACCTCGTGGATCGAGGTAGAGGTTACTTCACAGTGAATTTCCGGACTATTGGGACGTTGCGAAACAATCACATTTGCCTATCGTATTAGCGGTCTGGGCAGAGATGTCTCGAATGCTCGCATTCCGCGGCCGCGTGCTGCCAGAATCCTGTCGATGCCGACGTCACACGAACACGTCGCGCCTGCCTCGACTACAACGGGTTAGCTGGAGTCCAGATCCGGATTGCATATGGTTGTATGCGCCGCGGCGACGTTGGTTGCAAACGACCGGATGACTGTATTTTCCTCCGCCCTTGTGGAATGCGGACGCGGGCTGATGTCGTGCGGGCGGACTGCAGGGCAGCCTTCTGCCCCGCCGGAATCCTGCATAGCAGGAATTCAGTGAGATCTTGCCTCAGCGGGCGATATAGGTCCGGTTTACGTTCTGATTTGGGTTTGCCGATGCCGCCGGGGGGACGCCCTGACCGATCGGATTCTGGAACGGGTTATTGCTGGGCTGGGTTGCCACAGGAGTACGCTGTCGGTTCGCAGTGCCCTGCGCCCGGTTCGTGGTACCCTGCTGCGTGCCTTGTGCGAGCGCTGGCTCAGCACAGATAAGCGGAACAATGAGTAACAGTCTAAGCAGCAGCATTGAAGCCTCCATCTGCCGTCGCGCGGGCGGCCAAAGTCAACTCGCTACTCTACTTAACTTATGTTCTCGATCGCCGTTCCGGAAGTGGCCTACGGCTTCTTGCAGTCGGTATAAAAGGTGCCACTTGAGGCGACGATCCGTTCGATGCACTGGCGCGGATCGACAATCGTACCTTCCACAGTGAAGTCATAGGCTTGGTTCTTCAGAATCAGAGCATAACGGCCGGGAGATAGTTCCAGCGCTGGATCCTCGCTGTGCATCTCGTACATTTCAGGGCTATCGGGCATTGGAGACGCTCGAAACGGGAACGTGACATTTCGAATGACCCATGTGGCGTCGCCATCGCCGGTCTTCTTGCCGGCCGCCTCGGCCGAGAATTCACGGGCAATTTTGGCGACTATTCGGACCTCGGCGCGGTCTGCGGCGTTGGTCGCCGCATCGCGGCGGAACACGATAAATTTCGGATTTCTGTTAGACAGGATCGTCTGGCTTGGCGTCTTCAGTGCTGCGGATACCGCGACCCGAATGTCGGGCGGGCGTCCGGGTAACAGCTGCAGTTCGTTTAGGGAGGTGTTGCCGACTGCATACACCCCGTAATCGGTCGGCCGCAAGGGATTCGGCTTCGGCCTCGCAGGAGGTGGCATCGGCGCAGGATCGCCGCTACTCGGTGCTGGTTGCCGGGCTGTTGCTTGCTTTTCCGAGCCCGCCAGGTGCTGCACAAACGTCGCCAACCGCTCGCGTTGCTGAAAGATCACCAAGCCCAGGCCCAGAACCACCAGCACTCCCGCGGTCCTCCTCACGACCGCCCAAGGAGAATAAGTCTGTGCGGGGACATTGGACGGGTCGGCGGCGATCTCGATTTGCGGTCGAAGCCACGCTGGAGGTTCCAGGTCGTGGGCAGGCTGGTTGCGGGAGGCCTCAGCACTGCTGCCCAGTTGTGGAACCGACGTTGGGGCGGAAATGGGAATCCGCTGTTTCGAGAATTCCTCGACCCCTCTGATCGCGGTTTCAAGGGCCTGCTGCGTTCGCCTGACATCTTTTGCGTCCGCAGGTGTGAACTGTTCCTGCAGCTTATAGCGAGCCAGGTCGTAGACGGCCTGACGCATATGCTCGGGGCTGTTCTCGAGAGTGTCGATCATGCGAGCAATGACGAGCGCGAACTGGACCTCGTTGGAAGCCAGTTCCGACGGGTCGTAATCGTTCGGTACCAAGTCTCTCGAATCCATCGAGTTTGCCGCGTCCCTGTCTGCGCAAATGCAGACTAAACCAAGTTACAAGCCCAGAATACGGGCTTTTTGGCCCCTACCAAATGCCTGCATCCCGACTAGAATGCCTCCCTGACCAGACGCAGGAACGCCATACCGGCCGTTGCGGCCGGCAAATGGAGGAATGTCATGTTTGCCAAGTTGAAGCGTATTGCCGCATTCTCGGCATTGATCTTCATGGCATTAAGCTCGGCTCCCGATCGCGCCTCGGCGATAACCGTCGAGGTTGCCAAGAAGTGTAATGCCTTACTCGCCAAGGAATTTCCTCCCCGAGAGCCGGGAAACCCGGCGGCAGGCAGTGCGAAAGGATCAGGCCGGACTCAGCGGGCGTTCTTCAGTAAGTGCGTCGAGAATGGGGGCAAGATAGACAGTAATAACAGCGCCAAGTGAATTCAGCAGAGCAAGCGAATTCAGCAGAGATCGTTTGCTGATCGCGTTAGGTATCGCAACTACGATTTTGCCGGTGTGGGTTCCGGCACCTTGCCCTCTTTGGCCATGCAATCCTTGAAGTATGATTGTCGGTCGCCGCTCATGCGGACCGACCCCGGACGCTTGTAAGGATACACAACATAGGAATAGTGCTGGCAACGTCTGGCCGTCTCGGCGCTCGGACCTGCGGTAGCGGTGGTGGACAGCATCCCCGCAATGGCAGCAAGCAGCATGGCGGTCATTACCGGAATCGAGAGTCCCGAATAGCGCTTGATTCTCATGGCGTCATTCCACCGCCGGCCGGAAAATTGCTGGACTTGAGCGTCCTGCCGCTGATCCGAAAGCGGACACTGTCGGTGAGATAAAGATAATCCGATGTCTGGCTGTTCACTGTTCTCACTTCAATGTAGGTCAACGTGATTGATCCGACCGTTGGGGTTACCTGGGTTATTTTGACGAAACGAGCGCCGGGAAAGAGTTTTGGATCAAGTCCATAGAATATCTTCTCGCGCTCCGACCAGATCACTAAGTTTCCGCCCGCTTTATGATCGACAGCTTCATAACGGGTTCTGATGACCTGTGGATATTCGACTTCGGCCGCCGACACAGGTGTGGCAGCCACCAAGAACAGGCCAACGGATGAAGTTATCGCCTTAATTAACCACGTCATCGCGCTAATTTATCCGAAGAGTAATTACGAATATAGCCCCCGGCATTTGACAGCGTCGGCAGGCGCGATCTTGTGCAGTCCCATCCGTTCACCTTAAGCCGGTGGCCGTAGCACGATGTTTACCAACAATAACGTGTATGGCTTGGACTTACGAAAAGTTCAGCCTCTGGGTCCATCCTCGATAAGAGAGAGGACTTCGAACAATGCTGCGAATTCTTGCACGTATCTCAATAGGCATGACCCTGATTGCGCTCTTCAGTGCTCCTGCAGAGGCAACCCCAAATTGCCTAAAGGATCATCAGCCCTACAAGCTGGCCGGGGATACGATCGGGTGGTCGATGACCATCGTGCCGGGAGCAGACTGCATCCAGGGACTCCGCTGGTCGACGATGCAAATCTACAGCGTGTCGGTTTCAGAACAGCCCAAAAGCGGGGAGTTAGTCCTGGTGGGTCCGGGGTTTCGCTATTTCGCAAAACCCGATTTCGCCGGGACCGATAGTTTCACCCTGGTCGTGGTCGGAAAGAACCGCCACGATAAAGGTAGCTCTACCGTACAGATTACGGTTTCACGGCAGAGCAATTCTTTTGCCGTCAGCTCGGCTGGAAAGTACGCTGACAAGGAAAGCTCGGCTGCCGGCCTTACCCGTTAGAGGCTGCTGATTGAGCTTTGAATATCTGGCGTGGCGGCCTGCCGCGCATACAAGCACCTGCTCAATTAACCGTGGCATCATTCTTGCTCGACTTGAGTTGGGAAAAGGACACTTTCCAATCTAACTAGGTGGCTGGGCTTGTGCGGAATGACCTGCGCGAAGCCCATTTAGCTTTTGGGACCGCCGATGGACCGACGAATTATACCCCTGATCATGTGCGGCGGCGCCGGAACCCGGCTGTGGCCGGCCTCGCGCGAGGTCCATCCGAAGCAGTTCCTGCCCTTGTTCGGGGCACGTTCGACGTTTCAGGATACGCTGATCCGGGTATCGGACGCGGCGCTGTTCGAGCGTCCTGTTATCATCACCAACAATGCCTATCGCTTCATGGTGCTCGAGCAATTGGCGGAGATCGGCCTGGAGGCCGACGTGCTGCTGGAGCCGATGCGGCGCGATTCCGGGCCTGCGATCGCGGCCGGTGCCGCCTTCGCGCAAACGCGCGACAAGGATGCGATCATTCTGGCGCTTGCGGCTGATCACGTGGTGCGAGATACCGCAGCCTTCGTCGCCGCCTGCCGCGAGGGGCTTAACGCTGCGGAAGCCGGGCACATCGTGACCTTCGGCGTGCAGCCCGAGCGTCCCGCCACCGAATATGGCTACATCAGCCCGGGCGATGTCATCTCGGGGCAGGTTCGCGCGGTCGCAAAATTCGTCGAGAAGCCCGACGCGGAAACGGCGGCGGGCTATGTCAAATCGGGTTATCTGTGGAACAGCGGCAACTTCATGTTCCGCGCCGCGGTGCTGCTCGACGAATACCGCAAGGTCGATAGCGGCAGCGTTCAGGCGGTGGCCGATTCCGTCGCCAAGGCCGGCAGCGACCTCGGCTTCATCAAGCTCGATACCGATATGTTCGCTTCCGCCAAGTCGATCTCGATCGACTACGCGGTGATGGAGAAGACCTCGCGTACCGCCGTGGTGCCGGTCGCCTGCGGCTGGTCCGATGTCGGCTCCTGGCATGCGGTGTGGGAATTGTCCGACAAGGACGGGCAGGGCAACGCCGCGCGCGGCGCGGCCGTGTTCGAGGATTCACGCAATTGCAACGTGACGACCGACCGCGCGCTGGTCGCGCTCGAAGGCGTTGATGACCTCGTGGTGGTCGCAACGCAGGACGCGGTGCTGGTGTCCAGGCAAAAGGACGCCAACGGATTGAAGCGCCTGGTCGCCACATTGAAGAACGTGGCGCCGCAGGTCACCGAAGATCACATCAAAGTGCACCGGCCCTGGGGCTCCTATCAGTCGGTCGACAATGGCGAGCGCCACCAGGTCAAGCGGATCATCGTCAAGCCGGGCGGGCGGCTCTCGCTGCAGAAGCATCATCACCGCTCCGAGCACTGGATCGTGGTGCGCGGCGCCGCCCGCGTCACCGTCAACGAACTGGTCAAGACCGTGCACGAAAACGAATCGATCTACATCCCGATCGGCGCGGTGCACCGGCTGGAGAACCCCGGCAAGATCCAGCTCGAACTGATCGAGGTGCAGACCGGCAGCTATTTCGGCGAGGACGACATCATCCGCATCGAGGATGACTATCAGCGCACGTAGTGATCTTGCTGTTCGATCCCTGGGGCTTCGAAGGCCCGCTTATCGCATCCAGAGGGCTCGGCGCGGACTACTCGTACAGCACCGCTCCAGCCCTGTTATTCGAACACGCTCGGCAACGCGAAGTTTACGGTTTCGACCTACGCTGGGCGGCATTGAAACTCGCAGGCTAGCAATTGCCCCAGATCTGGATGACATATGACGAATTGGCCTCGTTGTGCGGGTGCAGTTCGATTGAAGCCAAGGTGCAGGTCACTCACTTGGCGCTGGATCGAAAAAAGAGCCGGGACGGTGTGACCCGTGTCAAGCTTAACCCGGCTTTAACGGCGAAGTTCCTCAAAACGATCAAAGAGGCCGATTACAATCTCGATGCCGCTATCGAAGAACTGCATCAGACCTACCGCCAGATGGCGCAGTTGCTGAAAAAAGACGAGGCGGCTTAGTCTCGCCCGAAGCCTCCACCCGCCTCACTATGATCAGAGCTGACCGGCGCCGCCAACTTTGGTCCGCAGGATGAGCCGCGCCAGGTGACTGAGCCCGATTCCGCTGATGCCGCCTGCCGCTTTAACCGCGGCATCCAGCAGGCGGCCGTGACGATCCGGCGTAAGCAATTGCAGTGCTTCGAGTCCAAATGCGCTTCCGACAACGATCACAGTCACCCACAAGAGGCGCTTCGGATATGCCAGCCCCAACGCCACTCCCACCAGCCCAAAAGCCGCGAAGTGCTCCAACTGCAACTCGGCGAACACCGGACGGGCACCGATGGGTGACAGCGTCGTATAGGCAATGAATGTGAGCGCCAGCCAGCCGACAATTTTGGATATTTTCTGAATCATATGTGCCTGATAGATCAAACGTCAGTCGGCCTCAACTTCCACCGCCCGCGTGGCCTCCTGCGGGAGGGTGGAGTGGGCGGTAAGCCTGACAATTCAGCTTAACGATCCACAGCGCCAACTCCTGGAGCTTCTGAACCAAGCGAATCCATCGGTTCCTTCGAATCTCCTAAAACGCGTGAACACAGAGGTTGGCAAAGCTTCAGCCTCCAGTCACAATGCTCAGCCCACATAAGGATGGAGCCGATGGTCAAGGCACTAGGATTTGTCGTCACTGTTTCCCTGCTCGCTATACCCCTGTGTGCCAATGCGCAGGGCACCTCTCAGCAAAACTCTCGCGGGGGATACGCTGGCAGTACTTCACCAGGTGCTGCCGCGACAAGCTCGAACAGCACGGCCGGTGCTCCGCGAACTTCCGCGGGAGCGAGTCGATCGGAAGGCGCTTTTGGCCTCACGCCGCAACATCAAAAGGAACTCGGAATTAGCAAGCAGCAGTGAGCCGAGTTGGGAATGAGGATGACTGCAGCGCTCTCGGATGCGACGGAAGAGCTGCGCTTATCCAGCGGGAAACGCTAAAGGCGCGTTAGATCGAAGTGAAACGGCCGTTGATGCCGCCGCCAGGTTTACAATTCAGCTTGACGGGAAAGTTCTCATTGCAGGGCTAGCGACGGTCGCTGGTCTTCCCTTGATTTGCCGGGGCTGGTGATGCGGCCTCGGCTCGGGGACGCTCGGCGGCTCCAGCGTCGTCTTGGCCTTGGCACTATTATTGCTTATTCAGGTAGGGATGGGGAGGATCTGACAAGAAGGAATTGATTGTGCAAGAGACAGGCGTGCGTAATTGCACCTTTGGCGCCGATAAATTTGGCTTAAAGAAACTCAAAGAGGTTCGCTGGAACCTCGGAGCGCCGCAGCTCTACCAATATTCGCTGGCATCAGGCGAAGCCGTGCTCTCCGCCGATGGCGCGCTGTGCGCCGACACCGGCGAGTTCACCGGCCGCAGCCCGAAGGATAAGTTCACGGTGCGCGACGCCTCCACCGAGAAGATGTGGTGGGCCGGCAACCAGTCGATCACTTCGGAGCAGTTCGACGCGCTCTATGCCGATTTCCAAGCACGCCGAAGGCATGACGCTGTTTGCGCAGGACCTCTACGGCGGCGCCGATCCCTCTTTCCAGATCAAGACCCGCGTCTTCACGGAATTGGCCTGGCATTCGCTGTTCATCCGCACGCTGTTGATCCGCCCTGAAGCTGCCGATCTCGCCAGCTTCGTGCCGGAACTGACCATCATCGATCTGCCGAGCTTCCGCGCCGATCCCAAACGCCACGGCTGCAAGTCCGAGAACGTCGTCGCGATCGATTTCGCCCGCAAGATCGTCCTGATCGGCGGGTCTTATTATGCCGGCGAGATGAAGAAGAGCGTGTT
>NZ_JAFCLS010000114.1 GCF_018131075.1 Bradyrhizobium sp. JYMT SZCCT0428
GTGTGCAGCCTACTTAGTGCAAACCGCACACGGGACCGCGGGTGCAGCGCGCACCCGGTCTTCCCTGCGCCCTCTTATTTCGAGGGCAAGGAGATTTCTGGCAAAGCTCGGGCGCAATGCGTCGCGAGAACGCGGAAGTGCATCCACTCGTCATTGCGAGCGCAGCGAAGCAATCCATCTATCCCCCGAGTTGAGGCATGGATTGCTTCGCTTCGCTCGCAATGACGGCTCCTGTGACCTCCCGCACGTTCGAAGCGCCGCTGGCCCACCGGATTGAACCCATGTGCACTCCGAGGTCACTGACGCATGAAACAGTGTGACAACGCGAGACGGACCAATGCAGGCCACAACGAAAAAAGCAGGAATCCTGTTCGCCGTGCTGGCGACCATGTTCACCGCATCCCGCGCAGTGGCGGCCGAACCCTGCAGCACGACGCCGGCGCGTTTCAACATTGCCGAGACGCTGTGGCACGCGGCCGAAGAACATCCAGTCCATGTCACCTTCACGACCCGGACCGAGGGCGTGAAAATGCCGGGGTATCTCCTGGAAAAATATCCGAACGAGATGACCGTCGTCCTGCAATATGAATTCGGCAAGCTGAACGTGAAGGACGACCGCTTCGAAGTGCTGGTGTGGTTCAAGGGGTATCCGGAACGTTTCGTCGTCCCGTTCAACGCCATCAAGGCGTTCTATGACCGCACCGAATTGAAGTGTTCGGGTAGCTGATGAGATCCGTTCACTCAGGCGTGGCGCGGCGGATCAATGCGCAGAGCCCGGTCATGCGGGCGATCGGATGCTCGACGAACAACCGGCACGATTTCAGCACGCCCGGAAGTGCGTCCGGCGGCGTCGCAGGCTTCAAATGCGGCGCCAGCATCGCGCCATGCGCATGCCCGAGCGCGCGTGTCGAACGCGTCAGCGCGTCGAGACGGCCGTCGGCTTGCAGCGGCACCAGCATGGTTCGCACCAGCGCCAGATACGCCGGCCAGTACGCCAGATGCCGATACATGCTCGCAATCAATTGCGGTTCGGTGTCCTCGCCGAAACCGTTCAATTCGCCAACCAGCCGCGCCACCTCGGGATCGAGCGCGTCCATCGGCGGCAGTTCCGGAATCTTGACGCCGGAGGGCGGGGCTGCGGAGCTGGCGGCCGTGACTGCAACGGCCGGGCGCGGTTCGAAATGCGCGAGCAACGCCGACAGCACGGTCAGCGCCAGCGCGTTGGTATGTTGATAGCTGTCCAGCACGTTACGGATGACGGCCTGGTCGGATTGATCGATGCCGGCGGCGAACAACGTGTCGGCGGAAAATCCGGGCAGGTCGGGCAAGGCGATCGTGCGCCTGACGGACTCGGCATGCAGCGGTGCGGCGCCGAGATAAAGCGGCCGCACCAAAGCCCAGGTCCAGGGCAGCGCGCCCGGCATGGTCGCGAGGTTGCGCCAGATCAGATTGACGACGCTGGTGCCGAGCACCTCTCGGATGTCGGCGAAGATCTCGGCGATTTCACCGCGCGCGTCGGCTTCGAGAATCGAGGGAACGCTCTCCTGCCCTGGCATGATTCCCGCTCAGTCCCGAAAGCTCGCCGCCACCGTGCCGAGCCCGTCGAGCTCCATCACCACGCTGTCGCCGGCATTGAGCCACACGGTCTTGACCAGGCTGCCGGTGAGCACGATCTGCCCGGCGTGCAATCCTGTGCCCTCCTCGGCCAGATGATTGGCGAGCCAGGCCAGCGCATTATGCGGATGCCCGAGCACGTCAGCGCCGGTGCCGCGCCCGACTTCGGTGTCGTTGACGATCGCTCGGCCGACCACCTCGAGCAGATTGGGCGCCGCGGTGCGCGCGACCGCCTGGCCAAGCACGCAGCCGGCGGCGAAGAAATCATCGGCCACCAGCGTGGGCGCGCCCATGGTTTCCCATTTGGCGTAGCGGTCGTCGACGATCTCGATCGCGGGGTGATAGGCCTCGATCGCCTCCATCACCCACTCCGCCGTGAACGGCGCTTCCGACGGCGAAAGATTTCGCGCGAGCCGGACTGCGATCTCGCATTCGACGCCGACGCGGACGTAATCGCCGAAGCGCAGCTTGGCGCCGGACTCATGCACGCCCTTGGCGAACACGCCGCCGCCGCAGGGATGGGGGATGTCGAGATATTGCTGCATCACTGCGCTGGTGCAGCCGATCTTGTAGCCGACGAGGCTGCCTGTCTGCGGCAGCAGCAGATCGTGGACCGCGCGCTGAACCTGGTAGCCCTCGGCCTCGTCCTGCGGCACGAGTTCGCTCGAAAGCGCGGCCAGCGGCGAACGGCTGCGGCGGGCGCTTGCGATGCGCTTGGCGGCCGCGAGAATTTTGTCCATCGGCGGCAGCTCTCTCGTTGCAATCCGGCAATGCCGACCGCGCGGTGCGATCAGATGCCGGAGGTTACTCTACTCGTCCCGGTAAACCTTTTCACGCTTCTCGTGACGCTCCTGCGCTTCCACCGACAGCGTTGCGATCGGGCGGGCTTCCAGCCGCTTCAACGAAATCGGCTCGCCGGTCTCTTCGCAATAGCCGTAGGTGTTGTCTTCGATACGCTGCAGCGCCGCGTCGATCTTGGAGATCAGCTTGCGCTGGCGGTCCCGGGCGCGCAGCTCGATCGCGCGATCGGTTTCGGAAGAGGCGCGATCAGCCAGATCGGGATGATTGACGTTCTCTTCCTGGAGCGTCTGCAGGGTGATCTTCGATTCCCGCAGGATCTCGTCCTTCCACGCCAGCAGCTTGGCGCGAAAATAATCGCGCTGGCGGTCGTTCATGAAAGGCTCTTTTTCGGAGGGTCGATAATTCTTCAACTTTTCCAATGTCAGCCTATCTACAAGTGCAAGGCGGAACAGAAAATCGTCCGTCCGCGCGCGCCTTATATAGCGGCGAGTTGTGACAGACAATATCGGCCCTGCGGCAAGCAAGGCCGCCCCGGAGCGCATACACAGACAAAACTGTGCACCGCAGCGGGGCAGCCCGCTTGGTCAGTAACCGACGGTAAAACGCTGCCGGAGGTGGGCCGGACGCTCGATTTCGTCGGCGAGTGCAACTGCGAAGTCCTCGAAGGAAATCCAGCTTTTGCCGTCGGACGCGGTCAAAAGCTGGTCGGTCCCGAGCCGGAACTTGCCCGTCCGCTCGCCAGCCGTGAACAGGGCCGAGGGCGACAGGAAGGTCCAGTTCAGCTCCTTTTCCTGCCGCAGCAGGTCGAGAAAGGCGCCGCCCTTCTCGGCCTCTGCCTTGTATACCACGGGAAAACTTGGCGTCGTGACCAGCCGGACGCCCGGCGCCACCTCGAGGCTGCCGGCGCCGCCGACCACGAGGTAGCGGCCGACCTTCGAATCACGGGCGGCGCCAATCAGCCGGACCGGGTCGCTGTCGAGGAAATGCACCGAGCTGATCGCGGCATCGTGGCCGGAGAACAGCGCGGCCAGGCCGGCCTGATCCTGCACGTCGCCCTGCTTGGCCGTGACGTTGGGCTGGCTCGTGATCTTCTCGGGGTGGCGGGCAATGGCGGTGATGGTGTGGCCGCGGCTGGCCAGTTCGGTGACGATACGCGAACCGGCATTTCCGGACGCGCCGACGACGGCGATCTTCATCTTTGGTCTCCTTGCGATGGGGTGGATGTGGTATCCAATAGTGACTAGATAACGCAAAGAGCGTAGGTGTTAAGAGAGCACTTTGAACTCACCTGATTACGCCGGAGTAACCGCCATGAAAATGAAACCCGACGCCTACGCCGCCAATTGTCCGACCCGCCAGATTCTCGATCGCGTCGGCGACAAATGGGCGGTGCTGATTCTGCTCCTGGTGCGCGACGAGCCGATGCGCTTCAATGCGCTGCGCCGCGCCATCGAAGGCATCTCGCAGAAGATGCTGTCGCAGGTGCTGAAGAGCCTGGAGCGCGACGGGTTGATCAAACGCCGCGTCATCGCGACCGTGCCGGTGACGGTGGAGTATTCGATCACGCCGCTGGGGGCGACGCTGTCGACGGCCGTCGATGCCTTGCGCGATTGGGCCGAAAGCAATCTGAAGGAAGTGCTGAACGCGCAGCGCCGCTACGATGCGCAGCGCAATGCGCTGGCGGCGTGACAGACGGGATGTGAGGAAGCGCGAAGCCTAGAATTTCCCGGCCTTGGCCAGTTCGACTTCGACTCGAAGCTCGATCTCGGCCAAGACGGCATCGAGGCCGGGATCGCCGGAGGAGGATTTCAAATTGGCCGCGGCATCGCGCAGCCGGTTCATGGTGGCGGTGTCGAGATTGCCGGACAGCAGCCCGAGCTTGAGTTCGTCGAGCACGTCGAGCGCACCGCGCCCGCGCGCCACCGACCGCTTGCGGCGCTCGGTCGGATCCTCGACGCCCTGCATCGCCAGCAGCGCGTCGATGCTGCCGGCGGCCTTCGGCGGGGCCGCGGAGCGGGTCTCGTCCGGCGTCGCCGGCGCATCCGGCAGCGAAAAGCCGGTCGAGCTGGTTCGCCGCGTGCTGCTCGCGGGCGATCCAAGCGTGGTGCCGTTCGGTCCGTAGATGCGCATCGTCGTGAATCTCGCCGGTCGATTGCAGGGAGCTTCGCCGCTTTATGGTTAATGCCGCGTAAACGACCCGGCAAAATCTGCCGCCGCGCGGCAGTTTCGCCGGTGCCGCGCGACCGGCCGGATCGCGCACCACCGAACAAAGCATAGCACTTTCAACGGACTAGGCCACCGAAACCGCGTGGCACCGATCTCGCATAGTTAATCGTGGACTACCGTCATGGGAGTGGCGCGTTGTCCGGGAACGACTTCCAGGGGAGCATTGGGATGCCCGGCATCCATACGGCGAGAGTGTTGTTGGTAGGCTGCGCAGCGCTGCTGGCGCTGGCGTTGTCGGCCATGTCCGCAGGCGCGACCTCGCGGATCAAGGACCTCGCCAATATCGAGGGCGTGCGCCAGAACCAGTTGATCGGCTACGGCCTCGTCGTCGGCCTCAACGGCACCGGCGACACGCTGAACAACATCCCCTTCACCAAGCAGTCGCTGCAGGCGATGCTGGAACGCATGGGCGTCAACATCCGCGGCGCCACCATCCGCACCGGCAACGTCGCCGCCGTGATGGTCACCGGCAATCTGCCGGCGTTCGGCACCCAGGGCACGCGGATGGACGTCACCGTTTCCGCGCTCGGCGACGCCAAGAACCTGACCGGCGGCACCCTGCTCGTCACCCCCCTGCTCGGCGCCGACGGCAATGTCTATGCGGTCGCGCAAGGCTCGCTCGCGATCTCGGGCTTCGCGGCGGAAGGCGCCGCCGCCAGCATCACCCGCGGCGTACCGACCAATGGCCGCATCCCCAACGGCGCCATCATCGAGCGCGAGATCGAATTCGCGCTCAATCGCCTGCCCAATGTGCGGCTGGCGCTGCGCAATGCCGATTTCACCACCGCCAAGCGCATCGCCGCGGCCGTCAATGATTTCCTCGGCGTCAAGACCGCCGAGCCGATTGATCCCTCCACGGTGCAGCTGGCGATCCCCGCCGAGTTCAAGGGCAACGTCGTCGCCTTCCTGACCGAGATCGAGCAATTGCAGGTCGAACCCGACCTCACCGCCAAGATCGTGATCGACGAACGCTCGGGCATCATCGTGATGGGCCGCGATGTGCGCGTCGCCACCGTGGCGGTGGCGCAGGGCAACCTTACGGTCTCGATTTCCGAAAGTCCGCAAGTGAGCCAACCCAATCCGCTGTCACGCGGCCGGACCGTGGTGACGCCGCGCTCGAGCGTGTCCGTTTCCGAAGACGGCAAGAAATTCGCGGTCGTGAAAGACGGCGTCTCGCTGCAGCAGCTCGTCGACGGCCTCAACGGGCTCGGCATCGGCCCGCGCGACCTGATCGGCATCCTGCAGGCGATCAAGGCCGCCGGCGCGATCCAGGCCGACATCGAGGTGATGTGATGCAAGGCAGCTTGAACGGCATCAGCAATTCGTACCCGAAATCCACGCTGATCAACGGCCGCAACGATCCGCAGCTGGCCGAGGCCCTGACCAGGATTTCGCCCGAGGCGCAGAAGAAGACCCGCGCCAAGGCACAGGACTTCGAGGCGATGTTCCTGAACTCGATGTTCTCGCAGATGACCACCGGCGTCAAAGGCGAAGGCCCGTTCGGCGATACCACGGGCACCGGCGCCTGGCGCTCGATGCTGACGGATGAATATTCGAAGTCGTTCGCCAAATCCGGCGGCATCGGAATCTCCAACGACGTCTTCCGTACCTTGATCCTGCAGCAAGCCAACCGCGCCGGCTGAGATAGGGAAACCCGACATGAATCAGCGCCCGCAAGCACAGCCCGCCGCAGTTCCGGCACGCGCGATCTCCTCGCCGGCCGAGGCCCGCAAGCTCGCGGAAGACCTGATGGACGTGATGAGCGGGCTGCTCGGCATCATCGAGCGCGAAACCGAACTGGTTCGCGCCGGCAAGATCCGCGAAGCGATGGAGCTTGAAGGCCAGAAGGGTGAGCTGTCGCGCCGCTACATGGTCGCGGTCGAACATCTGAAGAACTCGCAAAAATACCTGGCACAGGTATCACCTGAATTGCTGACCACCCTGCGGCGCCATCACGACACCTTCCGCGCCATGCTGCAGATCAATCTCACGGTGCTTGCGACCGCGCATGCGGTGTCCGAAGGCATCGTGCGCGGCGTCAACACCGAGATCCAGCGCCGCAATATCCCCAACACCTATACGGCGAGCGGCCAGCGCGCGACGCCAGGGCCGCGCAACATGACGCCGCTCGCGGTGAGCCGCTCGCTCTAAACATCTAAAATTTTCGACAAACTCGCGCCCCCGTATAAGCACGGGATTCAGCGCGTTCCCTAACACCGTGTTGAAGGGTGGGAAGTTATATTGCGGTTTGAGAGGGGTTGGGATTTGACTCGAAGCAAGCCTGGAGGCTGCCATGAGTACGGATTTCAACATCAAACCGGTGGGGGCACCGGTTGCCGCGCCGATTGTTCAACCGATCAGCGAGGCTGCGCATAATGCGGTCGCGACCGAACTGCCGGCGCCTCAGAGCGTCGCGGCGGCGGACGCCGGCGCACGCAGCAGCGATTCCCGCGCGGTCCACATTTCGATTTCGAATCCGTCCGTCTCCAACCAGGTGGTGTTCGATCGCGACGCGCGAGCGGTCGTGTATCAGGTCGTCGACAACCGGACCAGCCAGGTGGTGAAGCAATTCCCCGAGGAAGCGGTGCTGCGCCGCCGCGCCTATTTCCACGCGCTCGATCTGACCAGGGACGCGCCGACGCGGCTGCTCGCCACCGACGTCAAGGCATGATTGAAAAAGCTTTGAGGAATTCCGCTCACTTGCTCTGCGTCGCATAGGCGGTATCGAGCATCGTTCCGCCGGTTGCCGGGTCGGTGACGACGTTCTTGATGACCGCTGTTCCGACCTTGGTCACCATGAATTTCGTGTCACCGATCCGGAACGCATTGTCCCTGATCAGAACGTCCGCGTATTTGTTGGTGCCGCCGCTCTGGTAGTGGACCTTGGCGCGAAACCCCGTGACGTTCGTGACCGTAAACTTGAATGACTTGTTGTCGGCGTATTTTCCGGTCCAGCTGCCCTGATAGAGCGTGGGATCGACCGGCACATACGGCGTCTTGGACGGAACCGCCAATCCCACGGTCTTGTAGTTGGCCGACAGGATGCTGAAAACGTCAGCCACGATCGCGCCCCCTTAGCCGGTCAGCCGCGGCCCGAAAGGCCCGCAGCCAGGTTGCAGTTGATGTCGATCAGCGAGTTCAATTTGGCCGGATCCGGATTCATCTGCATCTCGATGGTCTGCTTCATCACGAAGACGCCGATATTGGCGATGTTCTGACGAACTTCCATCGGCTGCGGGTTGTCGTTGGTCTCCACGGCGCTCATGAAGATCGACCAAAGCCGGCTGTTGAACAGCAGCGCGTTGTGCATGTTCTTGTCGGGACCAGCCCAGTTGGCCTGAACGTCCTGGAGTTGTCGTGCGGCCTTCAGCAGCGCTTGCGCTTCGATTTCACGGGGAGAGGCTGTCGTTTGTGACGTGCGAGCGTAGGCTTGGGCTGCATTGGACATTAACTGACCTCGATGGGAGCGATTCGCAGAACCGCGGGGCTTGAAAACTGCCCAACTTTCATACAGGTCGCGTCTTTAAATATGGTTAGCTGCGGTTGCCAAATGTGTCCATAAATCGGCGGTAACCGCTACGCCGCCGACTCAAAGGAAAGCGGCGGGGTCTCCCCCGCCGCCCTCGACTTTTCTCTGGTCGCCGCTAGGTCCGCAGGAGCTGGAGCACGCTCTGCTGCGACTGGTTGGCGAGCGCCAGCGCGGACACCGCGATCGACTGGCGGGTCGA
>NZ_JAFCLS010000115.1 GCF_018131075.1 Bradyrhizobium sp. JYMT SZCCT0428
CACGGCGGCTGGGTACATTCAGCAGCTGGCCTTCCGAACGAAGCAATCAACATGTTCACGCGCGCCCTGCGGCTGAGCCCGCGCGATCCATTCCGTGGTTATTGCGAACTAGGACTCGCCATTGGCTACCGCGACGCCGGGCATCCGGAAAATGCGCTCGCGTGGGCACGACGCGCCATCCTGACGTTGCCGCAATTGGCGGGCGGCTATCGAGCGGCAGCCGTGGCGCTCGTCGATCTCGGCCGAGTCGACGAGGCGCGCGATATGATCCGGCAATTGCTGCAGACCCAGCCCCATGCCCGCATCGATCCTGACTTTGTTCGCCGCCAGAACCGCAATGAGTCCACGACCGAATCATGGATTAGAACGCTGCGGCAGGCGGGTCTCCCAGACTGAACGGCGTCGGGGCTTAAGGAGACCGTTGAATGTCCGATTGAGGTCATTCGCGTTGGTTCGCCCGGACCACCGCGACTTCCGTCTTTACTCGATCACCTCATCGGCACGTAGCAAGAAGGACTCGGGTATCTTCAAGCCGAGCGCCTTGGCGGCTTTCAGATTGACGATGAGGTCGAATTTGACTGGTTGCTGCACCGGAATGTCGGCAGGCCTTGCGCCGCGCAGTATCTTGTCGACGAACTCAGCTGCGCGACTGAACAGGTCGGGGAAATTTGCGCCGTAAGACATCAGCCCGCCGGCATCGACAAATTCCCTGAAGCCGAAGATCGTGGGGATTCGTTCCTGCGTGACTGCTTGAAGTATCTGGGCCTTGTTCGAATTCACCAGCGGCTCGCTCAACACGTAGAGCGCGTCCGCACGCCCCTTGAGCCGCGCCAGCGCCGGCGCGATATCCTCTGCGGTGCGCAACTCCAGGATGTCCGCTTCGATGTTCAGCGCGGCCGCCGCCGTCCTGATAGTTGCCGTTTCCCGCTGGAAACCGGACCCGGCAACATTGGCGAGCGCGGAAAGGCGGCGCATCTGCGGAACGATTTCGCGCAACAGTTCGATGCGTTTGCTGGCCAGATCGCTCGGCTGAACCGTCAGCCCCGTGACGTTGCCGCCGGGCTGCGACAGGCTCTTGGCAAGGCCAGTGGCAACGGGATCGTTGAAGGCGGCGAACACGATCGGAATGCTCCGCGTGGCCCGGCTCGCGATGTTCACCCCGTTCGCCGAACTTACGATGACATCGACCTTGCGCTGGACGAATTCGGCAGCGAATTCCGCCATGCGGTCATTGTCGCCCGCCGCCCAGCGGTATTCGATCACGACGTTGCGGCCTTCGGTCCAGCCGAATTCTGACAGCCGCTTGGCGAATGCCGCAACCCAAGCCCCGTGGGAAGCCTGCGAGCCGGGCACAAGAAATCCGATGACCGGAGATTTGGCAGTCTGGGCGCGTACCACTAGTGGCCATGATGCCGCTACGCTACCGATGAGCGTGACAAACTGGCGTCGATTCATGACTGATCCTTACCGTCGACACTGGCGGCCGACGGTAAGCTTTTTGTGGTGCAGGTCCAGCCGTCTGATGTCCGCTATGGGTCATTCGCGTCGGTTTAAACGGACCACGGCAGCTTCCGGTCTAACTCGGTGAACGGACATGCTCAGGATAGGCGGGCATGTCTCAATGGTGCCAACAGCGGAAGTCGGCTGACTTATTCAATCACATCGTCGGCGCGGGCGAGCAGCATGGGCGACAGCGTGAGACCGAGCGCATTCGCGGTCTTACGATTGATGACGAGTTCATACTTGGTTGGCTGCTCGACCGGCAAGTCAGACGGCTTTGCGCCCTTGAGTATCTTGTCCGCATAGCCAGCGGCTCGCCGATACAAATCAGCTACATTCGGCCCGTAGGACATAAGGCCCCCGCGCTCGACAAAGTATCTGTTGGCATGCATCGTAGGCAGCCGGTACTTCGCCACCAAGTCCACAAGGCGTTGCGGCTGGCTGTCATACACAGGCGTCGGCAGTACAAGGAGAGCGCCAGCGCCTTTCGCGGATATCTCCAAGAACGCTTTGTCGAAGTCAGCCACACTTCGCGCTTCGACGAGTTGAAGCTGCAGGCCCAACGCTTGCGCTGAGACGCCTGCTTCCCTCAGCCTGTCCTCATTGGTGCGGTCGGGCACAGAGTCTGGCTTCCAGAGCATGGCAATCAGACTGACCTCCGGAACAACCTGTTTGAGCAGTTCCAAGCACTTGCCGACCAGATCAGTGGCGACGATGGAAAACCCCGTGACATTGCCACCGGGTCGAGCCAAGCTGCTGACAAGCCCGTCAGCTATTGGATCGCCAACAGCACCGAAAATGACAGGAACAGTCGTCGTCGCTTGCTTGGCGGCAAGGGCGGCGAGTGTGCCTCCGGTGGTCACGATGACATCGACCTTGAGCGCAACCAGTTCGGCCGCGAGAATGGGAAACCGTTCCACCTTCCCCTCCGCCCCGCGATATTCGATCAGGACGTTGCTGCCCTCGACGTAACCGAGTTCACGCAATCCTTGACGAAACGCACGCAAACCCCACGCCCTTGGTTCGCTCGGGTCGACGCCGCCGCCGTTGAGGATGCCGATCACAGGCTTTGACTTCTGCTGCGCTCGCGCCACTATCGGCCACGCCGCCGCGACGCCGATCCCTGCGATGAACTCCCGCCGCTTCATGTCCGACCCCTCTGCCGCGACGTGCTCCAGTGTAACGGGTTTGCTGCATAGGGCCAAGCGGCTCAATGTCCGCATCGGGTCATTTTCGGAAGTCTATACCGATACGGCCGACTTCCGATCTTCCTCCAGGAGCAGACACCGTGACGACCGGTCGGCATGTCCGAAAGGTGCCACTTCCGGACTCATGCACCGCAGCAAAGTGGGGCAATTACTCGATCACCTCGTCTGCCCGACCGAGCAACGCGAGCGGAACTGTAAGGCCAAGCGATTTTGCAGTTTTCGCGTTGATGACAAGCTCTATTTTTGTAACCTGCTGTACAGGCAAGTTTTCAGGTTTATCGCCCTTCAGCACGCGCACAACAAACTCTCCGACCTGCCGATAAGCATCGGTGTAGTTCGTTCCGTAGCTTATCAAGCCGCCATCGGCGACGTATTCGGCGATGGCATACATAGCTGGTAATTTGTGGTGTGCCGCGAGCGCGATTACCTTCTGACGATTGTTCTGGAATAAAGCATCGCTGTTGACAATAAGCGCGCCTGCGCCTGCGCCTGCGCCTGCGCCTGCGCCTGCGCCTGCGCCTGCGCCTGCGCCTTCGCCTTCAGCCCTTGCGAAACTCTCATCCAAGTCAATGGGGTTGCTTACGCTGAACAGGAGCATCTTCACACCGAGGGCTTCCGCTGCTTGTTGCACACTCTTATGGGAAGTATCTTCTGATGTGATGCCGGTTCGAGTGTAGAGGAATGCAATGGTCTTTGCTGCCGGTACCAGCTCGTGAAGGAGCTCTAGCCGCTTGAAATTCAATTCTGGCGTGAGAATAGAGACGCCCGTGACGTTGCCGCCCGGTCGGTTCAGGCTGTTCACAAAGCCGCTTGCCGACGGGTCAAAGCCGGTAAAGAAAATAATCGGGATGGATGTAGTCGCAGCCTTGGCAGCAGAAACAGCCGGCCCCGAGAAGGCAACGAGGGCGGCCACCCGCCGCTGAACCAGGTCTCCGGCCATCCCGGGCAGCCGATCTTGCTGATAGTCGGCCGCGCGATATTCAATCGCTAGATTCTGTCCTTCAATGAAACCCACTTCGGCCATGCGAGTCTTGGCGGGCGCAAAATTCGCGCGAACGGCGTCTTGGGATCCAATTCCGAGAACCCCTACGATCCGTGAAGCCTGCTGCCCTCGTCCCGTTGATGACCACAGGGCAGCACCAGCAGCCGCCAGGATGAGATCGCGTCGTTTCATATCCACTGCCCAGGAATCCGGCGAATAGTATCCGTCCAAATTAATCTGGCAAGCGCTGCGGCGAGAACCCCGGCGCATGTCCGCTCCGGGTCAGCCTCGGACGTCGCGGCACGGTGAGGGATGTCCGTCCTACCTTCGACAGCAGACATCGACGGGCCATGGCGACAAGTCCGAAAAGTGCCAAGAACGGAAGTCCAGCCCTACCCCTTTCATGAGTCCGGCCAACCCCCGAAACCGGACGTCGTAGCACTGCAACGCGACTAGATGGAGTGCTCATGCGAGAGCACTCGGAATCAACGAAGGTCAAACACTTTGCTGCCGGCGCTCGCCACCAGGCATACGCCCCAAACGACCAGCGCCCCCCCGACGGCGTAGGCCAGCCAGTGGCCGATCGGCAAAGTCTTTTCGAGCAGGACCAAGGCTGCAAGCCCCCCGACCCACCAAAGATTCATCACACCGCCAAAAAACAGCAGCGCCATTAGGAACGAGCAGCATCCCAAGCAATAGGCACCGTGTGTCAGGCCCATACGGAACGCACCAGCGCGTCCGACACGCCAGTGAGCGGCCAGGAAGCTGACGGGCGAACGACACTGGCGCAGGCAGGCATGCTTGATCGGCGAAATCTGCCAAAGCCCGGCGGCGATCAGGATCGCGGCGCCGAGCCAGGCCGTGGTGGTAACCATCATTGCCGACAGCAGTCCGCTTTCTTCCAGCCCCCATTGCATAGCGACCGCCCCCGCACTGAAACAGGCCCAAGCTGCGAAATACCCTGAGGCGAAGATTCCGGTCGACACCCACTGCCGTTCAGCCGCTCGTTCACGCTGGCTGACGCGCGCGAAAATCAGCAGCATCGGCGTGGCGCTCGGCAGCATCATTGCTACCATCATCACAAACCACATCAACAACATCAGCGCAGCATAGCCTGCCGTCCAGATCGCCGGCGTCATTACCATGTCTCGCGGCATGCGCGTCATCTCGACCGCGCTCATGTCCATGCCGGCGCCGAGCGCAACCCAAAACCACGACAGCGCGATGACCGAGAGCAACCCCACCACCACGATCACCCGGTCGCGGTGCAGTACCTTTTCGAGCATCGACGGCAGCTTCATCGCCGCAGTGAGGTCGTCTATGGCCGCCCGAATTTCTGCTTGTATTCGTCGTACGAGTGGACGAGTCCGTTCGGATCCCAAGCAACATTAGCAAGCGAACTGTGCCGGCGGTTAAGATCGAACTTGATCGCGCCGATCCCCTTGGCGAATCCAGCGGCGCTCTCGGCTTCATGGAATACCCAGCCGTTGGGCAGCACCGTGAGCATGCGGTGCTCCTCGTCGGTCACCGGATTGCGGATCGGCTCGCTGTTGGCCCTGACAATGTCCGGCACCTCAATGCGTGCGGAGCGCTTTGCCAGGTCCCATTCAAAAGTGATTTTCGAGAACTGCGGGTCCTTGATGGTCTCGATAATGGTTGAAAAAATTTGGAACATCGTGCCGGCCTTTTGGTCCTCGCCGGACAGGATATAGAACAGCGCGTCCCGCTGCTCGTCGTTGGCACGCTCGTCGATGATCGGCTGTAAGACGCCGTGGCCGTGGTGGATGGCTCTGGGAAAGTAAAAAGTGGCCACCACAGCGAGACCGTCGAGATTGAGTTTCTCGCAATGGCCCTTGTCGATCTTGAAAGCCACCAGGCCGGTGCAGATCCCGTATGTCGGATCGGCCATCGACTCGCATGGACAGCCAAGGTCGCAACTGCAGTATTCAACGTACTTAGCTTCGATGCGCCAATCACGTCCAGCCATGAGATCCTCCTCTTAGCTCCCGAAAGCTCAGCCCTTATGTCTCGCTGGACCTCACCTGGAAAGGTCAACCGCGAGGCCGTCTCTCGAACCGAACATCATTGGCAGCCCACTCTTCAATGCGAGACTTCCCAATGCCATTAGATGTTCCGACCGTCTCGGATCTGGCGGCACTAGGAGTGCGTCAGAGAAGCCGACGCAACCCCTAGGTACTGGATGCGGTAATCTCACCCGCCGACTGTTGCACCCGCTGCCAGCGGCCAAATTGCCAATGCACCGCCAATCAAGGTAATGAACTAGGCCCTCGCGTGCCTTCCCGAAGAACACACTGGCGTTAGGTTTAGCCTAGCACTTTGCTACCGCACGGTTAAGCGACAAAATCGCCGCAACCGGTTTGGAACTAACTAGGCTCGATGTCAGCTAAGGGTCAGCCTCGGACGTCGCGGCACGGTGAGGGATGTCCGTTCTGCCCTCAGGAGCGGACATCATCGGGCCGCCTCGGCAGGTCCGGAAAGTGCATCAACAGCGGAAGAGGCTCAGGTTTTAGATTAACCCGTCGGCGTGGGCGGACAAGGTTCCGATCAAAAGCTTGTCCCAGGAATAAAGCAAAACACGACATCCCCGAGGCCAAGCTTCAAAGCCCAGGGCCAGGTAACCCGCCGGCTACAGAGGTGGCTACGGCCGTCAGGACTCTCGCGATCATGCTCGACTTTCGCCGACGGAACGACGGTCCAATAGCCGTCACCGCCGACTTTGCGGGCAACCCAATTACCGTCTTCAACCCTAGATTCTGCTGGCGAACAGTCTTGGTTGTCGCAACATGGCACGGTGCGATTGTCTGGCATCATCCAGGTGAAATAAAACCGCTCATGGATGGCCTGATCATGCGGTGGATGGTGATGTTGCTGCGCTATGGCGGAGTTGGCAGCGAGAATGAGGCTGCTCGCGGCCACACCAGCAGCCGCACACGTAGCAAAGGTGGTGAAATCCTGGCGGCGCATGGCGGGCCTACTAAGAACACGCGCAATCCGATGCCCGGAACCTTAACACTTTGCGAGAGCAAGGCCACCCCACACATCAATAATCGACCGGCGCGTCCATATGCGAAGCCTGTTGTGGATCAAAAGCTGCCCTGACCACCCGCAATTCCAACTTCCGCTTTACCCCAGAAAGTGGACTCAACTCGGACATCGCGCCATGTCCGAAAAGTGCCAATAGGCGACAATCGAACCCGGCTATTCGATCACTTCGTCGGCGCTGGCGAGCAGTGTTGGCGAAATACTCAGCCCCAATTCCCTCGCTGTATTCAGGTTTATAATAAGTTCGAACTTGGTTGGCTGCTGGACTGGAAGGCTGGCTGGAGAGGCACCTCTGAGGATCTTGTCGACGTAGTCTGCGGCAATGCGATACGCACGCTTCTGGTCAGGTCCATAGGCAATCAATCCGCCCGCTGCAGCGCATTCTCTTGGTCCAAAGATTGCGGGTAGCCGAGCCTTTGCGACACGGTCGATGATTTGCTGCAAAGCTCCAAGCAGCACAGGGTCCTCAAAGACCAACATGCTCGCGGCTCCAGCATCGATGGCTCGATCAATTGCCCTCGGCACTTCGTCCACCGTTCTTGCATCGAAGACTGTAAACGGAATCTCCATGATCGTGGCTGCTGTTTTGACCTGCTTCAGCGCGAGCGCAGTGTAAGGGGTGTCAGGGTTACCAAGCACCGCAACCAGCTTTCTCCCCGGGACAAGGTCGTTGAGCAACTGGAGTTTCTTGGCCGCAATATCAGCCGCTAGGGCGCTCATGCCGGTGGCATTTCCTCCCGGCTCTCGCAAGCTTTTGACCAAGCCTGCCCCGACTGGATCACCAACTGAGGTAAAAACGATCGGAATACTGCGGGTCGCGGCGATCGCGGCCTTTGGCGCAAGCGTTCCCCATCCCCCGATCAGTACGTCAGGGCCGGCGCGAACAAGCTCGGAAGCTAGTTGTGCCAACAATTCTGTGCGGCCTTCGGCTGACCGGTAATCCCAAACCATATTCTGCCCTTCGCGGTAGCCCAACTCTTGCAACCTCTGCAGAAGTGGTTTGGCATACGTTGTATTCTCGCCAGACAGCAAAGCGAGGTAGGCAACTCGGTGCTGCTTCGTCGATTGCTGTGCCTGCGCTGCAAATGGCTGCAGGATCGGCAAAGCCGCCGCCCCGCCTACAAGGCCGATAAATTCGCGCCGCTTCATGCCCGTCCCCAAAGGACCGGGCCACAGTCTAACCGCAAACAGATGTTCGGGAAGGGTCAATAAATTGCCAAGGCTTGGCTTTCGGCCCGATGTCCGTTCCGGGTCATTCGCGTCGGTTCGCTCGGACCACCGCGACTTCCGGTCTACCCCGGTGAACGGATATCTCAGGATAGGCAGGCATGTCTCAGGGGGCCAATGGGCACAACTAGTACAGATACTTCACCAGTCGCCCCCAGCGCTGTTCATCTTCTCTCGGAGGACCAAGGAAAATTGATATATCGATCACGGGTATCATAACAAATATTA
>NZ_JAFCLS010000116.1 GCF_018131075.1 Bradyrhizobium sp. JYMT SZCCT0428
ACCTCGATCCCTGCCAGAAACATTGCTCTTTCTTGGCAGGACGATGATGAACTCTGTGAACTGCCCAGGCTCGGTCGTCACATCAATTCTGCCCCCGTGTTGCTTCACGATGATGTCGTGCGTCATCGAGAGACCAAGGCCAGTTCCTTCACCGGCTGGTTTGGTCGTGAAGAACGGGTTGAATATCTTCTCTTTGACATCATCTGGGATGCCGGTCCCGTTATCGCGAATACGGATTTCGACCTTGTCGCCGAGGTTCTTCGTCGTGGCGGAAAGCATTGGCTCGAAGACGTCACCAGCTTCCACTTTGCGATTCGTCGCAGCGTAGAACCCGTTCGAGATCAGATTGAGCAGGACCCGCGTGATCTCTTGCGGATAGACGTCAGCCATGCCGACGGTCGGATCGAGATCGCGTTGGAAGGCAATACTAAAGCCTGCCTTTTCTGCTCGGGCACCGTGGTAAGCAAGGTTCAGACTCTCATCCAAGAGCGCATTGATGTCCGTGGGCCGCTGTTCGCCAGAGCCCTCGCGCGAATGCAGCAGCATGTTCTTGACGATGGAGTCGGCGCGCTTGCCGTGCTGCACGACTTTTTCGAGGTTGTCCTTCAAAAGCCGCGTCAACTCGTCGACTTCCGCCCGCATCTTGCCATCGAGCGGGGCCGGCTTGAGCACGTCGTTCAGCTCGTCCGTCAGTTCCGCCGACAGCGCCGAGAAATTATTGACGAAGTTGAGCGGGTTCTTGATCTCATGCGCGATGCCAGCCGTGAGCTGGCCGAGCGAAGCGAGTTTTTCGGTCTGGACCAGTCGCTCTTGCGCGCTGTGCAAGTCCTGTAGCGATCGAGTTAGATCATCCGTGCGATGCCGCAGCTCATTAAGGAGGCGTGTATTGTCAATAGCAATGACTGCTTGGGCAGCAAAGTTCGTCAGCAAATCGATCTGTTGATCCGCAAACGGCCGCACTTCCGTACGGTAGATGATAATTGCGCCTCTTAACTCACCGTTTTTGAGCATTGGGACACCGACAAGAGATCGTGCACCTCCGAAGGTACCGGCCGGGCCGGGGACAACTTCCGCAGCCTCGTCGGCTGTGTGGCTCGGTTGCTTTGTCCGCATAATCCGATCGAGCACTCCCGATGCAGGTCGAAAGGGTCCGCGTTGTTGCATGTATTTTGTATATTCTGCGGATGCGCCTCGAGCCGACACGTACTGAAATCCACTTAAATCAAAAGTACATAGGACGCCGAACTGAGCCTCGCAGAGACGCACCGCGTTCTCCAGCAAAACTTGAAATACCGGCTCCAGCTCACCTGGCGAAGAACTGATGACTTTCAGCACGTCCACGGTGGCGAGCTGCTGCTGCAGCGCCTCCGTGAGGTCGCGCGTTTTTGCCTGCACCTCGTCAAACAGCCGAACGTTCCCGAGGGCGATTACTGCCTGATCGGCAAAGGTCTGCAGCAGAGCAATCTGTTTTTCGCTAAACGGCTGCACTTCCGTGCGGCGAAGCGCGATCGTTCCGATGCTTTCACCCTCGCGCAGCAAAGGTGCGCTCAAAACTGTGCGAATGCCCTGGTGGCGCGCTAGTTCTCGGCCCTCGGGGAACTCTTCGCCTTCGGAGGGAAGATCGTGCACGTGGACCGGTACCCCATCGACGACAGTGCGTCCCATGACCCAATTCCGGTTAATCGGCCATTTCTCCATATCGATTGGTATTGATCCGTGGTGCGCGCTGAAGCGCAGGTCCTCGCCGTCTTTCAGGAACACAAGAGCGTCAGAGGCATCGCAAAGCTCGCAGGCAGTTTCGACGATTGCCTTAAGAACCGGCCTTACCTCAGTTGGCGAGGATGCGATAACGCTGAGAATCTTGCCGCTCCCTGTCTGGTAAGACAGCGCCTCGCTCAGATCGCGCGTCTTGGCCTGCACTTCTTGGAACAGCCGAACGTTGCCGATGGCGATCACGGCCTGATCAGCGAAGGTTTGAAGCAAGGTAATCTGCTTTTCGCTGAACGGGTGAACTTCGGTGCGGCGAAGTACGATAGCGCCAATGCTTTCGCCTTCGCGCAGCAGCGGCACGCTGAGGATGGTGCGATGGCCCATGCGCAGCGAAAGCTCGCGGCCATCGGTGAAGTCGGCGTGCTTCTCGTCGCTCAGATCCTCAATGTGAACCGGCGTCTGGTCGACGAAGGCGCGGCCGGCGGTCCAGCGGCGGTTGATCGGCCACTTCTCGATGCCGATCGGAATTGGTCCGTGATGCGCGCTGATCCGCAGATATTCGCCGTCCTGCAGCACCACCGCCGCATCATAAGCATCGCAAAGCTGGCAGGCGCTTTCGACAATGGCATTGAGAACAGGCCCTACGTCGGTCGGTGAGGACGCGATCACTCTGAGGATGTTGCTGCTCTCTGTCTGATAGGTCAGCGCCTCCGTAAGGTCGCGCGTCTTCGTCTGCACCTCGTCGAATAACCGGACGTTCTCGATCGCGATCACGGCCTGGTCGGCGAAGGTCTGGACCAATTCGATTTGCTTATCGCTGAAGGGGCGGACATCACGGCGTGCCAACACGAAGACGCCGATGGGTGCACCCTCGCGCAGCAAAGGGACACCGAGCCGCGTGCGCACTTCCGGATCTTGAAATCGGTAATTTTGGTCAGTCTGAGAGTCTTCGATATGAACGGTTTTACCTTCAAGCAAGACCCGTCCGATTGTGCTGCCCGTGCCCGGCTGGAACGAGCAGTTTTCAAGAAACACCTTCCTGGGAGGGGAAAGCCCACAGCTTGCCGTCAGGCGGTAGGCGTCATCTCTGGGCTGAAATATCGTGCCCTCGTCGGCTTCGCACAGGCAGGCCGCGGATACGACCAAAGTTTCCAACACAGTCTGCAGATCGAACGCCGAGCGGCTGATCACCTTGAGCACGTCAGCGGTGGCGGTCTGCTGTTGTAAGGACTCCGAGAGGTCGGCGGTCTTCGCCTGAACCTCCTTGAATAGGCGCACATTCTCGATGGCGATCACGGCCTGATCGGCAAAGGTCCTAAGAAGGCTGAGTTCCTTCGGCGTGAATGCGGCATTTGGCTCGCGTAGCACCGAGATTAGGCCGATCCCCTGGCCCTCCCAGATCATTGGGGTCATTACGACGGAAAAATTGCCAAACACCTGAACCACGCGACGTATGCTCGAAGGTACGTCAGCACCATACATCACGTCGGGAAGATAGACTTGCCGTCGCTCGCCAAGGACGCGGGGAGCCGATGTCTGCTCGATTGGCAGCGGGTACACCTTGTCGATTGCTTCGTAGCCAGTTCCACGGCGTGCCGCCACATGCAGCAACCCATCACCAGGAGCGAGAAAGATCGAAACCTGCCTGCAATCGAAAAGCCGTTCCGTGCTATCGAGTATGCGCTCGAAGACCGGCTGCGTGTCGGTCATTGACCTCCCGATCACCTGCAGCACTTCCGATGTGGCGGTCTGATGCTTCAACGCTTCCTGCGTTTCGTTGAACAGCCGGACGTTCTCGATGGCGATGACGGCCTGGTCGGCGAAGGTCTGCATCAGTTGCACGTGATGCTCGGCGAACGTACCTGTCGTAGCGCGGGTGATGCTGACGACGCCAATCGGCACGCCGTTGCTCATTAGCGGCACGAACAGCATGCTGCGGAAGCCATGCAGCCGCGCGATTTCCTTGATCGGCACGTGCGGTATCTCTTCGGTGTCCGGGATCGGGAAGGGCTTGCCTTGCTGGGCCAGCCGGAACGCCTCGAACGCATCGACCGGCCTGGGAAAATCCGCTTGCAGGGCTGCATCGGCAGCCGGACTTACCGGGGTGAACGCGGCGAGATGCACAGTATCGTCGAGAAAGCGGAAGACTGCAGTGGAGAATCCGCCGAGCAGCCGGTTGGCACTTGAGGCAATCGCCTCAAACACCGGCTGCACGTCCGACGGCGAAGAGGCGATGACCTTCAATATCTCGGCAGTCGCCGCCTGCTGCTCGCGGGCTTCCTTCAGGTCTTTGATCGGATCGGAGACCGAACGACGCTTAAGGGCGGCTGCTGGCGCAGTGCGGGGCTTGGTCTCGGTGGTCTTGCGGCCCTTTGCTGGGCTTGCGTTGCGGGCTTTCGCCTCGCTCTTCTTGCCGCCCGTTCTTGATGGCCGCGCCATGTCTGCCCCCAGGGTCAGGACGAGCATCTTATCGGGCTAGACCGTCCTTCAGAAGGGGCGGATTGGGCTGAGCCACAGGTGCCAGCAGGCCAGGCAAATGTCCGTTTCGGGTCATTCGCGTCGCTTTTGGGATGCCTGCGACTGGTCCGCTTTACCCCCAAAAGCCGACATGCGTCGGGAGGTTCGGCAGGTCCGTTTCGTGCCAACAGCAGAAGTCCGCCGCGTCACTCAATGACTTCGTCGGCCGTGGCCAGCAGCGAAGGCGGAACGGAGAGGCCGAGGGCTTTGGCGGTCTTGAGGTTGATTACCAATTTGAAGCGCGTGGGTTGTTGGATCGGCAGATCGCCGGGCTTTGCGCCTTTCAGGATCTTGTCGACATAGCCGACCGCGCGGCGGAAATGATCGAGAAAATCCGGTCCGTAGGACAGCAGCAGGCCGTAAGGGACCTGTTCAGCATTCCCTGTAATGGTCGGCACCTTGTGCGCTATAGTTGATGCGCCCACTTGCACCCGTTCATTGTACAGTGGCGGTCCAACCACGTATGCGGCATCGAAGCCGTCACGGGCAATGTCCGAAAACGCCTTTTCGATTTCATCAGGTGTCGTGACATCGAATGTTTGGATCAAAATCCCAGCAGCTTTCGCCGCTCTTCCGTTAGCGATGACGGCAGACTTAGAAATAGCATCTCGGGGATCGAGTACGAAGGCCACGCGGGCCAGTTTCGGAACGATTTCCTTCAATAGCGCGAACCGCTTGCCTGCAAGGTCAGTGACCATCAGCGAGAGGCCTGTGACGTTGCCACCAGGGTGCGCCAGACTCTCGACAAGTCCGTTACCAACCGGGTCATTATCGGCGACAATGACAATGGGAATGGTGGCGGTGGCTCGTTTAGCCTCTTTCGCGCCAAGTCCGGTCACAGCCACGATCACATCGACTTTGCTTTCGGCAAGTTCCTCCGCCAGCGCGCGAAACCGCTCAGGTCGTTCAGCAGGAAAACGGTGGTGCAGCTCGATGTTCTTGCCTTCGAAATAACCAAGCTCCTGAAACGCCTTGGTCAGCGCGCCCAGATATTCCGCTTCCTCCTTGGCGTTGGCGGCGTGCCACAGCACGCCGACGCGCGGCATTGCTTTGCGATGTTGCGCGTGCGAGGGAAGCGGCCACGCCGCAGCGGTGCCGCCGAGAAGCATGATGAATTCGCGCCGTCTCATTGGGCCTCCAATGGAGAACGCCTCGTTCGTGTCGAAGTCTAGCACTTCAAGACGGGACGGCGAGTGAGAAAGGGAAGGGCAACAAGTTCCAGAACTGCGACCCGATGTCCGCTTTGGGTCAATAGGCGATTTCAGCCCGCCGGTGTGGCATGTCCGCTCTGCCCCCAGGAGCGGACATGCCCGCGGACGGCAGCTTTGCGCCAACAGCGGTCCTTCGAGCTATGAGCACGTGACTTTTAATCATGGGGTCGAGGGTTCGAGTCCCTCCGCGCTCACCAATGAAATCAATGGCTTAGGTCGTCTTAGACTAATATTCCCGCGAACCCGTTAGTCCCGGGCCACCGTGGGGGCCACAAGAAAATACACGGGGGAATGCTGGGTATTATTTTTTGCGCGCGATCCGATCGGCGTCTTTAAGGAGCCTATCGACGGCCTGCCTCGCCTCTTCGTGATGAGCGCTCCCGCCGGGCATAAGGTCGCGCGTATTTTCTTCGTGAGTGTCAATCATACTCAGCAGAAAATCCCCCGTAGATCGTCGCCAAGCTGCGGGGTCTGGTTTCTGTTTTGAAAGTTCGGCAAAAATAATCGCGGCGAAGCAATGGTTAACCAGATCCATTGTAGCGAGCCTTAACCAGATCGGATCATTTTCATTGATCATCGTGTGTGCTCCCACCCCGGCGATGTCGTTGGGGTATGTTTGCGCCCTCCCATCTATGGGCGATTTCTGGTGAGGTCCGGCGGGACATCAGGCGGCGCTCGCGCTCATTGCATCGTTTTGTGGAGCAACTGCATCGACTGCAAACGTTCGATCAGTGCTGCGTCTTTCTTGCGGTCCAGCATCCAGCCCGCCCAGCTGCGGCGCCCGCTGGAGCCAGTTTTAAAGTATAGGTCCGGGTCAATTTGTAGCGCGCGCAGATCATCGGGGTTGACCAGATACAGTATGCCGTTGTCGATGAGTTCTTTTCGGCTTGTGCTCTTCACATTGCTCTCCATTTGGGCGCTCGGTACTGCCAAGCAACCTAGCGCACGCTGAACTGCACCGGGCGGTAGACATCAGCCGGCTCATCCTCTCCGGTGTTATCTGCCAAAGCAACGTGGGTTGGACGTGAATATCGCATCACACACGCCCTCGTGACCGCGCATGT
Organism: Bradyrhizobium sp. JYMT SZCCT0428; assembly: GCF_018131075.1. Lineage (GTDB taxonomy): Bacteria > Pseudomonadota > Alphaproteobacteria > Rhizobiales > Xanthobacteraceae > Bradyrhizobium. Next base: position 6,503 of record NZ_JAFCLS010000116.1, read on the forward strand.
AATAAAACCCCGCCGCCGACCGTGAACGTCGGTCCAACTGCGTGCACGGTTCAAATCCGTGCAGAGCCATGCGTGCTATAAATCACATACGCCAACCTGATCCCCGCGTATTTCCCCGATTATTGGCTGGCGGGAATGGTCTCGCCCCAATGACGGGGATTTTCAAAATGATCACTCTCAAAATCACCGCTATTTTGGCCATCTGTGCCGGAACATTGATCGCGCTGGCATCGAGCGAATTCGGCGCCGAACTTGTTCTCGCCGTTGTCAGCCTCGTATAAGGCTCCGTTTTTGCGGGCAAAGAAAACCCGCCTGCGCATCATCGGCACATATCAGATTGATGGCCGCGATCGCGCAAACGGCCCCGGCGCGGCGCCACCACCGCACCAAGGCCGCCAACCCGCAGGGGGTTTTCTCCCGGGGACCCAAGGGGACTCGGGACTACCAGGAGCGGCAAGTCGATTCCTGCGGCGCCGGATCGTTCCTAAAAGCCCCGCCGGTTAGGGCTGGGGCTCAGTCGGGGTGGGGTATCATTGCTTAGCTTAGCCCGCGTGAGCCGCGCGGCTCCCGAATTAACCCAGAACACGGCTATTCAGCTTAACGCGCGAGTTTCGTTGCGGCGTAGTGCAGTCACGATATCGTTGGCCGATGACGCAAGATCGCCGTTGGAATTTCATCTCTGCGGTCGCCCTGGTCGTGGCGGCGGCGGCCTGGCTTTGGTTCCTGTTCGCTTTTGCCGAACTTATTTTCAGGCACTGAACGAGCGCAAGGCGATGACAATCAAAACCGAAGCATTCCGGCGGCAAGGCAGGATGGGGGTCAGACGACGACGCACTAGGTCCGCCGGGCACGCGGTGCGATCCGCGCCCCAAGGTGACGATTGCCAAGCCTCTCGGGGCGGCTTTCGCGCGCCCTCGGGTTGCGTTAGCTTCCGTTTCGCACAATTCAGGCCGGGGTGACGTGATGACGACAGCCGACCAATATCGCGCAAATGCTGACAACTGCGCTGTGATGGCGGAAGCGGCTGAAACCGAACCGAACAAAAATCGCTTTAAGCGAATGGAAGCTGCCTGGCGGGCGCTGGCAGAAGAGCAGGATTGGCTAGACGGCAAATCGACGGCCGAGGGGCTGAAGGCCAAGAGCAAATGATCCGCCGGAGTCGGCCTTGGACACCGGAAGACGAGAACCTACTGCGGGCACTTGTGGAAAGCGGCGCGTCCGTAACAGTGGTCGCCGCCAAGTTAAACAGATCAATCACCGCAATTCAGGTGCGGGCTAAGTTGATGAGATTGCCCTTCAGGAGGACAAGGCTGAAGGCGAAGGCCAAAGCCTAATTCTTCTGGTTCGGAAGAATTACCCGGCGGGCCTTGCCGTCGAGACCGACGCGCTCATTCAACTGTCCACCACTGGACAGTTCCGCTCTCGCTTGCCCAACTGGAAAGTCCTTTCCAGTTGTTTCCTCGCCCCCGGCCGAGCCGGCGTCGGAGCCGGTGCATCGGGGCACTTGGAATGGTGCTTGTTAAGCGTGCCCAACCTGGGGATAGG
>NZ_JAFCLS010000117.1 GCF_018131075.1 Bradyrhizobium sp. JYMT SZCCT0428
ACATCCCGATATGAGCCTGCGCTCGCAGAACGTCACCATCCCGAAGCCAGATATTGGTCATGGTCGCGTTACATAGTGTGCCTGCCGACTCGACCAACGTGTCGAGTACCGCTTGCAGGTCGAACGCCGAGCGGCTGATCACCTTGAGTACGTCAGCTGTTGCGGTCTGTTGTTGCAGCGATTCACTCAGGTCATCGGTGCGTTGGCGCAGCTCATTGAGAAGACGTGCATTCTCGATAGCGATCACGGCCTGGGCACCGAAATTCTGCACGAGCGCAATCTGCTTATCTGTGAACGGCCGAACTTCCTGCCGGTAAATGCCGATGGTCCCCACCAGCTCGTTCTCCTTGAGCATGGGCACCTGCAAGAGCGTCCGGGCGCCTCCGCCTTCCGCGACGCCGACCATCCCCGGGAAGCCTTCAATGTAAGACTGATCCAACAGGACATCTTCGACCTGCACCGGTTGTTTCGTCATCGCAACACGACCGAGGGGGACCTTAGGGTCGGCAAGGATTGTGTTTTTCTCCAGAAACTCACCATAGGCGGGCGGTATGTTCCACTTTCCGACGGCGCGAAACTGATTGTCTTCGTATAAGAACAACATGGCAAACTTCGCTTCACAGAGGCGCCCGGCGTTCTCCAGCATGGCCTGGAACACCGGTTCCAGTTCGCCAGGAGAGGCGCTGATCACTTTGAGCACGTCAGCGGTCGCCGTTTGCTGCTGCAGCGATTCGGTTAGGTCGCGTGTCTTCGCTTGCACCTCATCGAACAGCCGCGCGTTCTCGATGGCGATGACTGCCTGATCGGCAAAAGTCTGGAGTTGGGCGAGTTGCTTGTCCGAGAACCTGAAACCTGCCTGTGGGTGTGTGAGGATGATGGTGCCGATACCCCTATTCTCGTGGATCAGTGGCACAAACGTGATGCTCCGGAAACCGCCGGCAGCAGAGATTCTTCGAGTAGACTCTGGCGTGTCCAAGGCGTGTGTATCGGGAATTGCAATTATGCGGCGCTCCAGGACAGCTCGTGACGAGGGTGAGTGAACCGGGTCGAACGGAATCGGATAAGCGGCCCTGGCGGCGTCATGATCAAAACTCGGAATGATCTGCGCGCTTGCATTCCAGTATAGCTTACCCTCCTTCAGAGTTGTGATCGTGGCCGAACACGGCTCGAAGAGCCTTGCCGCGCTGTTCACAACCGCCTCGAATACCGGCTGCACATCTGACGGTGAGCTGGCGATGACCTTCAGGATTTCGGCGGTCGCGGTTTGCCGCTCCAACGCTTCCTTGGTCTCGTCGAAAAGCCTGGCATTCTCGATAGCGATAACCGCCTGGTCTGCGAACGTCTTCAGAAGAGCGATGTGCTTATCGTCGAACGAGCGGACTTCCGTACGTCGAACAAGGAGCGTACCGAGCGCGCAGCCCTCGCGCACCAGAGGAACACAAAGGGTCGTGTGATGACCGAATTTGATGGCAAGCTCTCGTCCCCTGGGAAACTCGTCACCCGCCTTCTGCAGGTCTGTGACATGGAGCGGTTCCTTGTCGCAGACGGATCGCCCCATCACCGTCGTGCGATCAAGCACAAAGGTTTTTCCGACCGATGACTGCCCGAGTTCGCCGAACGCGGCTCGATTGTGCAGTGTTCCATCCTCAACAAGCAGAATATCGACGAATGGTGCCTCGCAGATACGAGCTGCGTGCATAGCAACCGACTCAAGCACCGGGCCGAGGTTGCCCTGCGAATTCGAGATCACGCGAAGGATATCGCTGATCGCAGTCTGCTGCTGCGCAGCCTCGCTCAATTCACTGGTTCGTTGTCGAAGCTCTTCCCGTAGTCGCTTGCTATCGCTGGCAACGGCTTCTTGCCGCTCTACGGCCTTTTTTGGCTCGCTCTTAAGCGTCGAAGTTTCCGTCGTTCCGTCGGCGACATCCGTCGCCTTCGGTTCGCGCGTGCTAGCAGTGCTGTGCCGTTTGCCCGGCGGGCTCACCGATCCTTTGCGCTGCGGCATCCTTGGAAACTCCGAGCGGAAAAATTTCAAATGAATTCAATCGAGTACCGAGCCTATCCAATTAGGAGAAGGCCGTACAGCACCGATGCCAAGGACGCCCAGGCTGCTCGGCAACATTGGCGTATCGAGGACGGCCGCTGGAAGAGCTGCGAAGGTCTCTGCGCATAGTCGACTTGCCTATCCGGCAAGAGCATCGTCCGCTAAGGGGTCATTGGCGTCATTTTGGCCGTCGGCCGACTACTTCCGGTCTTCCCCCGAAGCGGACATCGTCACGGCCGGCAGGCATTTCTCAAAGGTGCCAGACGCGAACATTGACTCTCGTTACTCGATCACCTCGCCAGCGCGGGCAAGCAGCGCCGGCGGAAGAGTGAGGCCGAGCGCTTTTGCGGGTCTGTAATTGATCAGCAGCTAGAATTTGGTGGGCTGATAAATCGGAATGTCGCCCGGCCTGACGCCGCCCAGAATTTGCTGCACATCGCGGGCCATGCGTCTCAAGAGCTCCGCAGGTCCACCGTATAGGCCAGCAGTGCGCCGGCATCGACTGCGTTGCTCAATTCGGCGAGAACGCTCGATGGTCTTATCGATTTCGTCGCACTTCTCACACATGGCTCACCGCAAGGTCAGGCGGGAGCACGAAGCACTCTCAGTCACCGATGAATGCCGAGGTACGGTCGATGATGCGTTTAGTGATAAACCGTATGTCGGGTTCCGACACTAAGAAACCCTACGCGTCGCATCGCGATCAGCCCTCCCTTCAGCAGATCGATCATGAACGCAACAATCGGGACGGTTGCTGGTGGGGCCCTGAATGCGAGCACGACCGGGTTGGGTCCGGGGACGATCAAATCCGGATTGCTATTGATGATCTCCCGCGCGATGTCCGCATAGCGCTCGTGATGTCCCTCGGCGGAATAGCGTTCGATCAGGAGATTCTGTCCTTACGTAACCGAGCCGGCGCAGTCCGCCGAAGAAGGCGCGCCATGCGCTGCCACCGCCAGTTTCAGTAAGGAAGGCAACCGGAATTGCCGGCTGGAAAATCGCTATCCGGCGCTGCGTCGCTCGCTGTTGCGCCCGCGCCGGCCGCGTCGCAGCGAACATCAATACACCAGCCGTAAATGATCACCGCCTCATTGCACATAGGCAGCATGAGCAATCCTTGGATCGTATCAGATAACGACGGGGTAGCTCACGCAAATAGTAAGGTTCGGCCTCCGACGCTGAGCCGGCCCGGTGTCCGGGCCAAGTCCTTCGCGTCGCTTGACCGCGTGCAGGTTAAACTTTCGGTCTAATCCCAAAAGCAGACGTAACGCATCAGGGCCGCCACTTCCGAAAAGTGCCAAACGCAGACATTACTATATCGCATCATCCGAGATCGATTTTGCGACGGCGCGCGCCGAACTGATGAAGATCTGGGCGAGCGGACTGGGGGTGCGTTTCTTCACCGTGATGACGACGACCGAGCCCAGTACGGTCGGCACCTTGACCGGCAGAATCTTGAGCCGCACACGCCTGGCATTGAACCGCGCCACCGAACTCGGCAGCAGCCCGACAAACCTCCCGGAAGCAATCATGGTCGTCGTCAATTGAACCGACAGAGTGAGGATGCCCGCGCGCGGTTGCCGCAGTCCATGCTTGCGAAAAATCTCGGCGATCAGCACCCCGGGAACGCTGTCGGGGGGCGGCAGTACCCAGGCTTCCCCGGCAAGCTCGGCAAGTTCAATCTGGCGACGCCGTGCCCATTGGCTGTCGATCCCTGCCACCACGGAGAAGGGTTCGTCGAACAACGGCTCCGAGACGAGATCTTCATCGACGAACGGTCGCGGCATTCGCGCGATCAGGAGTTCGACGTTGTGCTTGCGCAACTGGTCAAACTGCATCAACGCCGTATCGGCGTGGATGATCTTGAGTTGCACGCGGGGGTGTTGCCCGAGAAAATGCTCCGTGATCGCAGGCAGCACACCGGCCAGGATGATTTCAGGACAGCCGACGGCCAGTTCACCGGCCGTCGGATCGACGAGGAACTCTATGCGCTTGAACCCCTGGCGCATCTCGTCGAACACGTTGATGGCTGCCTCGATCAACGCCCTTCCATATGGCGTAGGCTCGACTCCCCGGGAGCTGCGGTCGAACAGGCTGACGCCCAACGTCTGCTCCAGTTCGGAAATCGCCTTAGAAACAACGGGGTGCGAGATGGCCAGCATGGCGGACGCCTTCGCCATGCTGCCGGATTCCGCCACCGCGAGCACGATGTGAAGGTCGCGCAAACGGACGCGATGGCCGACGCGGTCTGACCAGTCCATTCTTCGACCCTTAGTCTGCAGGCTACAGGGATGTCGAAAAATTGAACTTTCAAACTACAGCATTTGGGGACAACAATTCAACCAACATTCAAGCCATCCAAACATTTCAGGAATACCAACGCCGCGAAACAGCACCGACAACCTTTACGGAGGACGGCCATGTTGAGCAGATCTATCGCCCGAACCATTGCAATACTCGGCGTGACGGCCGCTACCGCGAGCAGCTCGAACGCACAGAATACGGTCAAGATCGGCATGGTGATGCCGATGACCGGGACGCTGGCAAGTGCGGGCCTGCAAGTGATCGCCGGCGCCCGCCTTTACATCAAGCAGCACGGCGATACCGTGGCCGGCAAGCGGATCGAGCTGATCGTCAAGGACGGCGCTTCATCCGGTGAAACCGGAAAGCGGCTCATTCAGGAACTGGTTGTCAACGAAAAGGTCGACGTCATTGGCGGCGGTTTGACGGCGGATCTGCTGTTCAGCGCGCCATTGCTGACCGAAGCACAGAAGCCGACCGTCATCATGATTTCGAGCACGACGGCCGTGGTGGAAAAATCGCCCTTCTTCGTCCGGACCAGCGGCACGCTGGCGCAATCCTCCGCCATCATGGCGGACTGGGCAATCCAGAACAGCCTCGGCAAAGCGGTGACCCTTGTGACGGAATTTGCGCCCGGACTTGAGGCGGAGGAGACCTTCGCCAATAACTTCAAGGCGGGCGGCGGCCAGATCGCGGAAACGATCCGCGTCCCGTTGCGGAACCCCGACTTCGCACCGTTCCTGCAACGGGTCCGGGACGCGGCACCGCAAGCCGTGTTCGTGTTCATTCCGTCAGTCCAGGCCGCCACCTTCGCCAAGCAATTCACGGAGCGCGGCCTCGACAAGGCCGGCATCAAGCTGATCGGGCCCGGCGATCTGACCGACGACGAGGCGCTTTCGAACATGGGCGACGCCATGCTGGGCGCCGTCACCGCACATTTTTACTCGGCCGCGCATCCGTCTGCCTTGAACAAGGCTTTCGCCGCCGAATACCAGAAAGACAACCATGCTCGCGCCAACTTCATGGCGGCGAGCGGTTACGACGGCATCCACGTGATCTATGAGGCGTTGAAAAAGACCGGCGGCGCAACGGACGGCAAGGCGCTGGTCTCGGCCATGAAGGGCAGTACTTGGGAGAGCCCGCGCGGTCCGATGTCGATCGACCGCGCAACCGGCGAAGTCGTCCACAACATCTACATCCGGAAAGTCGAGAAGGTGGACGGCGAACTGCGCAACGTCGAGTTCGTGACCTTCAGCAACGTCCGGGATCCCCGCGTCGCGGCGAAATGAAGAAGATGGAAATCATCGTCGTCGGAGGCGGTATTGGCGGGCTGAGCCTAGCACTCAGCCTGCATCAGGCCGGCATCAATGTCCGGGTCTATGAGACGGTGCGCAATCTCTCGCCGCTCGGGGTCGGCATCAACCTTCAACCGGCCGCCGTGCGCGAACTTGTCGACCTCGGGCTCGGCGATGCACTCGCCGAGACCGGCATAGCCACCCAACGGCTGAACCTGTGCAACAAGTTCGGACAGCTGATCCGCAGCGAGCCCAGAGGGACGGCGGCCGGATATCGATGGCCGCAATATTCGATCCATCGCGGACGTCTGCAGTTCCTGCTGCTAAGGGCCGTTCGCGAACGCATCGGCCAGAATTTCCGTAGCGGACTGACCTTCACCGCGTTCGAGCAAATTGGCCGAAAGGTCCAGGGCCGCTTCCGCGATCGAGAATCCGGCGCGGCGGTGATCGACGAAGCGGATGTCCTGATCGGCGCCGACGGCATCCATTCCGCGGTTCGGCGTCAAATCCATCCCACCGAAGCCGGTCCCCGCTTCGCCAGGCAATTGATGTGGCGCGCCGCCGTCGAGGCCGAAGCTTTCCTGGACGGCCAGACGATGGCCATCGCCGGACATTTCCATCAGCGGATCATCGCCTATCCCGTTGCCCGTGCCGCGAGCGGCAAACGGCTCACCAACTGGCTTTGCCAGATGACCGTGCCTGACGAGGCACCGCCGCGGGAAGACTGGAACAAGCGTGTCACAAGGGACAAGGTGCTGGCGGCGTTCGACCGGTGGAAGTTTCCCTGGCTCGATATGCCGGCGCTGATCGAGCAGTCGCCGGATATTTTTGAATTTCCGCTGGTCGACCGCGACCCCGTTTCGACATGGACATGCGGCCGCGTCACCCTGCTCGGCGATGCCGCCCATCCGATGCAGCCAATCGGCAGCCAGGCCGGGTCCCAGGCGATCCTAGATGCACGGTTGCTTACAGCTGCGCTGAGCGCAATTTCCAATCCGGTCGAGGCACTACAGCATTACGACACGACACGCCGGCCCGTCATGAATGACATAACGCTGCGCAATCGCAGCTTTGGGCCGGAGGCCGCCATGCAACTGGTAGAAGAGCGCGCGCCAAACGGCTTCGTTCGGATCGAGGACGTGATTTCACGGCACGAACTGGATTCCATCGCCAACTCGTTCGCTGTCGCCGCGGGTCTTGATGTCGAAACGGTCAATAACGGGGTGTCCTTCGTACGCGCGAGCCGAGAGTCAACATGAGAACCCCCAGCGTCTGGCTGGTCGAACTGGCGCAATGCTCCGATTGAGTGCCGACGTCCGAAATGGGTGCCGTCGAGGCCGACTTCCGCTTTACCCCTCAAAGCCGACATCCGGCGGGCGGGCCGGGATGTCCGTTGAGTGCCGATTGTGTTGAAGAAGTCGGCGGCCCAACTGATTGGGGTGTTGCAAGGGATCAGGCGCGCGTGAGTTTGTTTGCTCTCAGGCCGGCATTGGGGCAGGCAGTGGGATCAGCTTTGCCAGCTTTCGGAGGTTCTGGGCGGTGGCAGCCAGCAGGAACTCGTCTTGAGCACAGCCATGATGACGTCGACCTTGGCCCTGACCAGATCGGCGGCAAGGCCGGGTAACTTCTCATATCTTCATTCTGCCGAGCGGTACACGAAGGCGATGTTCCTGCCTTCGACATACCCGCGTTCGCGCAGGGCCTGGCGAGTCTCCGCGAACCGCCGGGCGGGGTCCTGATCGCTGCAACCACCGCACAGGATACCGACGCTATAGGTCTTTTCCGCATGCTGCCCCGCCACGGGTTGCGTGGCTACGAGGCTGCCGAATGCAATGCTTAGCGCAGCGAGCCAACACCCAAAACTCTGCTTCATCGCGTCCTCCGCATATTCGGTGGATCGCTGCGAACGATCTCGAATGCGTGCAGTACCGCGCGGCGGACATAGTACGCGTAATCATGTAATGACGACAAGGTCGAAGCGTCGATTAAGCACCAGCGAGCATCGTTGGGTTGCCTAGCTCCATCGCCCGTACGGGGAGGCGCGGATTCCGGCGCTCGGTCTCAGGGTCAATCGCGTCGGTCTGACGGTCAGCCAGCCACTTCCGGTCTACCCCCGTCAACGGACATCATCAGAAACGGTCGGAAAGGTGCCAATCGCGACAGTGTTAGCCGTTCAGTCGATTACCTGATCGGCGCGGGCGACTAGAGTTAGCGGAACGGTGACATCGAGTGTCTTGGCGGTCTTCTGGTTCACTATGAGCTCGAATTTCACGGCCCGCTCAATGGGCAAATTTCCCGGCGGCGTGCCCTTCAAAATCTTGTCTACGAAAGCCGCCGAACGATAAAATAGGTCTCTAACATCCGGTCCA
>NZ_JAFCLS010000118.1 GCF_018131075.1 Bradyrhizobium sp. JYMT SZCCT0428
AGGCGCTCTTCCAGAATGCCGCGTGCTTTCATGAGTGCGTAAGCGCCGACCTTTTGATTACCCATGCGCACTACCTTCTCCTGCGCGACGGCGATGCTCGGTGCGGCCGAGACCAGCATCAGCCCCGCCAAAGTCGCAAAGCCGAGTGCCCGTCGTGTAATCCTGCTCATGACGATGGCCTCCCTGATTCCACAAGGCGAAGTAGCGCTTCGGGTTACCGCTCAGCGAACGGAACGAACCCAGGTTATCAGCTTCTTGAACAACTCCATAGCGCTGCGGTTCTGAAAAAGTGAGGCTAATGTCCGAGTTGGGTCATTCGCGTCCGTTTGGCGTGCCGACGGCGACTTCCGGTCTACATCAGTGAACGGACATTCTTAGGATAGGCATGCATGTCTCAAAAGTGCCAACAGGCGACGTGATCACCGCGCTCTCTCACCCCTGACGCTGGCGCAAAAGTGCCAAAATCTGTAGCGTAAACGCGTCACTCCTTTCGCAGGCAATAGTCGGGTTTGTTCTCAACATTTGAGAGAGGGACCGCTATGATACCATCTCGCAGACACTTCCTTCATCTGGCGGCGGGGGCTGCCGCGCTCCCCGCTGCGCCTCGGATCGTATGGGCTCAAGCCCCGTCCGCGCCTGCCATACTATCTCCAACGGGCAAACTGCGCGTTGCTCTTATTGCCTCCAATCCTGTTCTGGTAACTCGCGGTACCGACGGCTCCCTCAGCGGTGTTTCCGTCTCCGTTGCCCGCACCCTCGCTGCGCGTCTAGGCGCACCGATCGAACTCAAGCCCTACGACAATCCCCTGCGTTACAACGAAAGTCTCGCGAGCGATGACTGGGACATCGGACTTGCTGCGCGCGATCCATCTCGCGCAGAATACCTCGCGTTTAGCGTGACGTTCATGGAAGTAGACAACGGCTATGTCGCGCGCGCCGGAGCAACACCGACCACCGCAGAGGAGGTCGACCGTGCAGGCGTGAAGATCGCCGTCGCGCAAGGAAGCGCGCCACACACCGTTCTGACACGCCTTATCAAAAATGCAGAGATCATACAGGTGCCCGGCGGATTCGAACCGGCTCGCGAGGCATTGGCAACAGGCAAAGCCGACGTTTACGGTGAGAACCTACATCTCGCCCATCGCATTGCTGACGCCTTGCCTGCTGGAGCACGTGTGTTGCCCGGACGCTTCAACGTAGTGCAAATGGCAATCGGAGTGCGCAAGCGAGCCGCCTCGGCGCTTCCTACTGTCGATGAACTCGTGAATGGGATGCGGTCCGATGGCTCAGTGGAGAAAGCGATTGCCGAAGCCGGGCTGCGGGGCGTTAGGGTTCCGAATTAGTCGCCCAACAGTCGGATAATGAAATTGGGCCACTTAGTCCGTTCTGGGTCAATCGCGTCGGCTTGACGTCGGCCAGCCACTTCCGGTCTACCCCGGTCAACGGACATCGCCAGATCGGCTCGGCTCTTCAGCTTCGTGCCAATAGGCGACATACGATTTGACGAATCCCCAAGTGGAGCCGTCAGCTGACCAGCACGTGTCGCGATCAGCCCTTGAACTCCATTCTGCGTCAGAAGGTGACAGCGGCTGATTAACGGGGCTAGTCCGCTTGCCCGACAACAAAAGGACATCGGCGGCTTGGCCATTGCTCACAAACAGCGAAGTAACAAGCTTCGACACGGCCTGGAGGCCTTTCACGAGGCTGAGCGCCAAAAGTTAAGTTTTGGCGGCGAAAATCAAATCATTGGCCAACAATCACAAGCACCGATCTTGATCCTTCGCTATAGGGCCTCAACGTCTGCGCCCACGAGTGAAAATCGCGAGCCCATCGTCTTACTAATTTTAGATCAAGGTGTTCAGAACAATGTCCTCTGACAGGATTGCATTATTTATAGATGGAGCAAACCTTTACGCAACTGCCAAAACGCTTGGCTTTGACATCGATTATAAGCGGCTGCTCAAGGAATTTCAGAGCCGCGGAGTATTGCTGCGCGCATACTACTACACCGCAGTTATCGAAGATCAGGAATACACGTCCATCCGCCCGTTAATTGATTGGCTCGATTACAACGGCTATAAGGTCGTCACCAAGGCGACCAAGGAATTCATCGATGCTAGCGGCCGACGCAAGTTGAAAGGCAATATGGACATCGAGCTTGCTGTGGATGCCATGGAACTCGCCGCGCATGTCGACGAGATCGTGTTGTTTTCTGGCGACGGGGATTTTCGTTCGCTGGTTGAGGCGATGCAGCGGCGCGGCATACGCGTCACTGTGGTATCGACGATTGCGAGCCAACCGCCGATGATCGCCGACGAGCTGCGGCGGCAAGCTGACGTCTTCACCGACCTTATTGAGCTACGACCGCTTATTGCCCGCGAAATACCGACTAGAAGTGCCGAGATACGGACAGAACAGATGGCGCGAGGCCGATGCGGATACTAAGCGCCTATCCTCCCGGTTATTAACGGAATTGGCGCGGCGTCATACCGGTCCAACGCTTGAATGCGTGGGTGAAAGAGCTGACTTCGCTATAACCCAACAGCCACGCGATCTGGGTGACCGGCAGATCGCGCTCGGCAAGATAACGCTTCGCAAGAGCCGCTCTTGTCTCTTCCAGTATTTCCGAAAACGTCACATTCTCGTCGCGAAGCTTCCGTGACAATGTTCGCGTACTAATGGCGAGCCTTTGGGCGACGTCCGATGCGCTGACTTTGGCATGTGGGAGCAGCTGAGGCAAGACACTCTCGATGGCCGATTGGAGAGAGGCACGCACTTGCGGGCGGTCGGCGAGTGCTTCTTCTGCGTATCGGAGTAGCAGATCGTTCAAGTAGTTGTCAGAGCCGACAATGGGCAGGGACGCTACGGGCGCTGGGAAAATTACCTCGTCACTATCAGCGCCAAATTCAACGTCGCATCCGAAAAAGCTTCTCATTTCAGCGGGCGTTTCGTCACGCCGGTGCCTGAACTTCAAACTGCGCGGTGCCAGCCTGGTATCTGTTACTTGCCGGCAGATCCGCACCAACGTTACTAGCCAGAACTCTATCTGATGCCGATCCGACTGCCTGTCGATGTCGACATAGTCGAACGCTATAGCGACTGCTCGCTCGTCCAGCCTCACGTTAAGGCGAATACCCTCATTCATAATCGTGGAATATCGCTTTACGTTCAACAGGGCATCGGCGAGCCGATCTGAGGATGCGATGACATAATAAACCAGCCCGATTTCGCGAAGATCGAAGTTACGAGCGAGGTGAAAACCGAGAAGTTCATCCTGAAGTTCTACTGATGCCAGCTTGAGGATTCTGATTTGCTTCGGTACTTCAAGCCTTACAGCGTCATCGTTGACCTGCTCGGGCCTCGCCCCTACCTCGGCCAGAACGGATGCCACGTCGGTACCAAGCTCACGCATCCGCGCGCATGCGAGCCGCGCGATACCACCGGTAGCGGTTGGTATCGTGCAAAATCCATCGGGCGTTCTAGAGCGCATGAGTGAAGGACAGTTTGGTTTAATGGCGTCGCTTCATGTCGTCATAGACGTTCAGCCTAGGCGAATGTTAGCGCGGCTCCAAGCGTCTTATGTCTCAATTGGGTCATGTGTGGACGACGCCCGCATTGCAAGAGGAATCTGACGTTCGGCTTGCGGTCGGGTGCAAGTCATGTGTCCGGCCTGTTTGCGCGGCACCATGACCGCTGGCCCTGATGTAGTCCGCGGATCGGGTCCCAATCAATCGCACGGGCTTTTGACGCCCATGACCCAGAAGCGGGTTTTCCCAATCGACGGTTCGACCGTTTCGCATCACGCCATCATCACCCTCGCAATTCGATTGTCCCGCTCCGCCGTCGCCTCACGCTCCCGTTGCCAAGCCTCTTCAGGCGGCTACAGCAAGTTCCGGCGCTCGATAGTGTCCTCCTTTGGCCATAATCGCCCAAGCGATGCGCGCCATCTTGTTAGCCACCGCAACGGCGACGAGCTTGGCTGGTTTCTTGGCCAGCAGCCTCATAATCCAGGATGCTTTTTGCGGATGCTGCCGGGCTTGTCGAACAACGGCCGTTGCACCGATGACGAGCAAGCGTCGGATATAGCGATCTCCCTGCTTGGAGATGCCGCCGAGCCGCTCCTTGCCACCCGTCGAGTGCTGCCGCGGCACAAGTCCGATCCATGCTGCAAAATCCCGAGCAGATTTGAAGCCACTCGGGTCTGTGACAGTGGAAGCGATAGCCGTGGCTCCGATCACACCTATCCCGGGTACGGTTTCGAGGCGGCAGCTCATATCATTGGCACGATGATGTGCGTGGATGGCGCGATCCAGAGTCCCGACCTGCAATTCCAGAGCAGCGAGTTGATCGACAATAGCCTGCAGTGCCTGTTTCATCGCTGATGGAAGAGCTTCGCGGTTCATCTCGGCCGCGATGATAGCGCTAAGTTGCGCGAGGCCTTCGCGTCCCTTCTCTGCAATGAGGCCGAACTCGGCAAGGTGAGCTCGGAGCGCATTGATCAGCTGCGTGCGCTGACGGATCAAGAGATCCCGCGTTCGATGCAACATGAGTAAGGCTTGCTGATCGGTCGACTTGATTGGTACGAACCGCCTCGATGGGCGTGTCACGGCCTCACAGATCGCAGCCGCGTCAGCAGCATCGCTTTTCGACCGTTTGACGTAGCCCTTCACATAGCTCGGCGGCATCAGACGAACGGTGTGGCCGAGCTTGGAGATTTCACGTGCCCAATGATGACCGGTTCCGCAGGCCTCTATACCGACCAGGCAACCGGGAAGCTTGCTAAAGAAGTCCAAGACCTGCTTGCGCCGCAACTGACGGGTGATGACAACCTTGCCCGCACTATCCACGCCGTGAACTTGGAATACGTTCTTAGCGAGATCAACGCCGATGGTGTTAACATGCATGTGGACGACCCCCTCCGGTGATTCGTTGTTCAACGATCACCCCTTTGGCACATTCGATGCCGGGAGCGGGCGTCGTCCACCACATCAATCGCGTCACTTTGACAGCGCGCCGCGAACTTCCGCTCTTCCCCTGGAAAGGGACATCGTCTGGACCGGTCGCCATGTCTCAAAGGTGCCAGACTCGGAAGTGCCAGCAGATCTGACGGCCGCCCCACGCCTCTGGAGAGGAACGTCAGGGAGCGTTGATTTGCAGTGGCTGATCTTTGCCGATATATTGGAAACCGAGCGCTTTAGCTGGTTCACTGGTGCTAGCATTCCTGAAGTTGTGGCGCTCGCCAGGCAACTCTACATAGGCTTGACCTGCCGTATACGTTCGCGCAGGCTTCCCATCTAGTTCCAAAACAACAGCACCCTCGAGGACGTAGACGAACCTTGGAGTCGGATGAAAGTGCGGCCCGGTTGCCGCACCCGGTGGAATGTCCGCCACCCAAACTTGCATCTCTTTGCCTTCTACGTCGCTGAGGTGCGTCTTGAGCAGGTCCGTGCGCTTTATCGGTTGTTGTTGCGCACACGCGATCTGGCCACCCGAGATGCCCACCGCAACCGCTGCGATCAGCGCCGCGGCAGTTCGGATAATAGCGCTCTGATGCATGGATACCCTCCTGTTACCTTGGGTTGTACCGGCCACCGGCAATCAGAAAGCTCGCTGAGGCGGACTTCTGTGAATATCCGCATTCGGCCTGACTATCCCCAACCGGCCCCCAATTTGTGTTACTATTGGCATCCTTGGCTTTCCTCCTCTTATGCACTTGAACGGCGGTGAGCCCATGGCACGCTCCCAGGCAAAAGTAGACGAGCCAAAGCTGGCCGGCTCTTCCGATTTGGGCGTGTTAGCGCTTCATCGCCCCATACCGCACGGCCTCAAGAAAGCGATCGACTACATTCGGGGTCATGTGAACAGCAACATGTCCATTGCGGACCTTGTTGCGCACTGCGACGTTCCCGAACGAACACTGCGCAAGCATTTTCGGGCATTCATTGCTGTTTCCCCGCTCACGTTCTGGCGGCAGCTACGTTTAGCAGCTGCGCGCGCGTGCTTGCTGGAGGGCTCGAATGACATCTCCATTACAGAAGTTTCAGCAAGATTTGGCTTCGGTCACTTTGGCAGGTTTGCGCAGGACTACCGCCGACATTTTGGGGAAACGCCCTCGGAGACGTTGCGGCGAAGCCGTCTTGAGCGTCGCGAGCGGGAAAACCGACCTCGAAACCAGGCGCCCCACGACACCAGCAGTATTTCGGTTGCGCCGAGTAGCTGGCGGGACAGACCTTCGATCGCCGTGCTGCCCCTGCAGAATTCTGCGACCGATCCAGATTGCAGAGCATTCGGAGAGCACGTTGCCGAGGGAATCGCGACAGTCCTGTGTCGAGTGCGCTCCCTTTCAGTGACGGTTCCGAAGCCTTCTCGCGTCAGGATGGCCGACCCACTGAAAGCAGCCCGTGACGTAGGCACGCGCTATCTGCTAGCCGGAAGAGTTGCTCAGACCGGAAACCGTGTGCGCGTCATCATTCGTCTGCTTGACGCGGAAACGGACGTTCACATTTGGGGGGACACGTACGACGGACTGATCACGGATCTGTTTGAGTTGGCAGATCGCGTCACGGGGGGTGTGATGCGGGCCATCCTGCCTCATATCCGTGGTTCGGAGATCGAACGCGCGCGCCGCAAACACCCTGAGAACCTCGCTGCGTACGGCCTCACAATGCGCGCGTTTCCATTTGTTTTTGCGTCCAATCCAGCTGCTGCGAAACAAGGCCTCGAGTTTCTGAGTCGCGCGATCGAAATCGAGCCAGACTATGCGCCTGCAACAGCACTGGCAGCATGGTGCTATGCGAAACTTGTCTTGCACAATGGCACTCCGTCACCGAATCAAGCGCGAAGTGACGCACTGCTCCTTAGTGAACGCGCAGGCATCCTTGACCCAGATGATACGATCGTTCTGACGGCTCGATGCGCGGTTCACACAATGGCGGGTCAACTGGATCACGCCGGCGCCCTCATCGCGCGTGCTCTAAACCTAGATCCGAGCCTTGTCTGGGCTTGGGAGCGCAGCGGCTGGGTTAATGCCTATTTGGGAAACGGAGAAGCCGCCGTTAGGCATTTCGACCAAGCAACGAGGCTCGATCGGCTGCGACCGAACGCGAGCCGCTTGATCGGTCTCGGTTGTGCTCACTTTAACGCTGGCCGTTATGAGGATGCCGCTCTATGGAAGCGAGCAGCGCTGCGAGAGGATCCAGCCACGGCATGGATCAATCGCAGTCTTTCTGTCTCGTATGCTAGACTTGGGAATCGGTTGGCGGCCCTGGATTCACTGGAGGCGCTTCGTCGCTATTCTCCAGATATAACGATCGGCAAGATCGTGCACGCCCTTCCCTTCACCCAAGACTTTCTCGATCGCGTCGCCGAGGGGCTAGATGACCTTGGCCTCTCAGCGTGATGACCGCTATGGGTCAAAGTGAGAAGTCCGGGCGTTCAACCGGGAGGTCGGCTTTGCCCCGGTGAGCGGACATCGTAAGGCCGTCTTGGCATGTCCGAAAAGTGCCGATTTTGTTGCAAAAGTCAGTTGAGACAGGCCGCGAAGCGTGATTCCGTTGTGATGACGCGATTCTCGGTGAGGTCG
>NZ_JAFCLS010000119.1 GCF_018131075.1 Bradyrhizobium sp. JYMT SZCCT0428
GAAAGGCAGCTTGCGCTCATCCAGACATTCGCCGATCAAGCCGTGATCGCTATCCAGAATGCGCGGCTGTTCAACGAGGTGGAGGCGCGCACGCGCGACCTCACAGAGGCGCTGCAGCAACAGACCGCAACATCAGAAGTCCTGCGTGTCATCAGCAGTTCGTCCGGCGAACTTCAGCCGGTGTTCAAGGTCATGCTCGACAACGCCTTGAAAATCTGCGAGGCATCGTACGGCAACATGTTGCTTTGCAGCGGCGACGGGCTTGAGGCGGCAGAACTCCATAACACGCCGCCCGCATTCGCAGAGTTGTTCAAGCGCGGACCGCTTGTGCCGCCACCCGGAACGGCGCTCGGCCGGGTCATGGCCACCAAAAAGGTCGTCCTTATTCCGGATATCCTGGCCGAGAGTGGTGGTAGGCAGACCCCTTTGCGCGTCGTCACCGCCGAAAGCATGCGGGCTCGGACCTTGCTTGCCGTCCCGATGCTCAGGGAGAGCGAGCTGGTTGGCGTCATTGTCATCTATCGCCAGGAAGTGCGCCCGTTTAGCGAAAAACAGATTGAGCTTGTCACGAATTTCGCCGATCAGGCGGTGATCGCCATCGAGAACGCCCGTCTGCTTAATGAGTTGCGCATGCGCACGGAGGAGCTGTCGCAGTCCCTCGACGATCTGCGCGCCGCGCAGGGCCGCCTGGTGCAGACGGAGAAACTCGCCTCGCTCGGTCAGCTCACCGCTGGCATTGCGCACGAGATCCAGAACCCACTCAATTTCGTCAACAATTTCTCGGCGCTGTCGGCGGAACTGACCGACGAGCTGAACGATTTGCTCAAGCCGGTCGCGATGGATGGCAAGGTCCGGGGTGAAGTAGACGAATTGACCGGCTTGTTAAAGGACAATCTCGAAAAGGTAGTCCAGCACGGCAAGCGCGCCGACTCCATCGTGAAGAACATGCTGCTGCATTCGCGCGAGGGCTCCAGAGAGCACCGGCCTGCGGATATCAATTCGCTTCTCAATGAGAGCCTCAATCTCGCCTATCACGGCGCACGAGCAGAAAAAGGCGAGTTCAATATCAACCTGCAGCGCGACTTCGATGCGGACGCTGGTACAATCGAACTATTTCCCCAGGAGATCACCCGCGCATTTCTTAATCTGATCGCGAACGGCGTCTATGCGGCGACCAGGCGCAAGACCGAGTATAAAGAACCTGGTTTTGAACCAACCCTCCGGGCCACCACCAAGAACCTCGGAACTACCGTGGAAATTCGCATTCGCGACAACGGCACCGGCATCCCGGCCGAGGTGCAGCAAAAGATGTTCAACCCGTTCTTCACAACCAAGCCAGCCGGTGAAGGGACTGGACTTGGTCTCTCAATGACGCATGACATTATCGTGAAACAACACGGCGGCAGAATTGACGTTGCGATCGAGCCCGGTGTGTTCACCGAATTCATTATCGTCCTGCCGAGGAAGAGCATCGTTTTGGACAGGGAACAAGGTGAGACGTGAGCGTTCTAGTCCTTGTGGTCGACGATGAGCCCGACGCCGAGGCATTGTTCCGTCAGCAGTTCCGCCGCGACTTGCGTGCGGAACGCTTTGTAATGGACTTCGCTGCCTCGGCATCAGGCGCATTGGTACGTGCGGCGAACGCGACGGAGCAGGCACCAGTATTGGTATTTTCGGACATCACACATGCCAGGGATGACGAGCCTAGAGATGTTGCCTAGAATGAAGGAAATCCGGCCTGACGTTCCCGTTTTTCATGATCACGGCTTACGGCGACGACGACACCAAACGCAAAGCAATTGAAATGGGCGCAGAGGGTTTGCTCACCGAACCCATCGACTTCACCTTGTTGCGAGAGCAGATCGATACGCCGTCAGTTTGCTCGGTGAAAGGCCCTGTCCGGAGTTGGGGGTAAAGCTGACTTGCCAGTTGAGCCCCTGGCTTCTCTGTTTGATGCTGGCTCCTCCACCGGCACATGGGTGCCATGGATGTGGGCGCTGTTAAGGCTCCCACGATTCAGAGGAGCGAGTCATGCAGACGATAACGACTATCGGTTTAGATATCGCCAAGTCGGTTTTCCAGGTTCACGGCGTTGACGCTGGCGGCCAAGTGGTCGTTCGCCGGCAATTGAAGCGTCGCTATGTCCTGATATTCTTCCAAAAGCTGTCGCCGTGTCTGGTCGGTATCGAAGCCTGCGCCTCGGCGCACCATTGGTCACGCGAGCTCCAGGCACTTGGTCACACCGTCCGGCTAATGCCGCCAGCCTACGTGAAGCCCTACGTCAAGCGGCACAAGAATGACGTGACTGACGCAGAGGCTATTTGTGAAGCAGTCACCAGGGCCAACATGCGGTTCGTACCGACCAAGACCCCCGAGCAGCAAAGCGGCTTGGTATTGCACCGCACGCGCCACATGTTCATCCGTCAGCAGACCTCGGTGATCAATGCGATCCGAGCTCATCTTGCCGAGTACGGGATCGTTGCGCCCGTCGGCCGTCACGGCGTCGAGGAGCTGCTCACTGTCGTCGCCGATGTGAGCGACGGAAGGGTTCCAGAGATAGCTCGTGCGTGTCTCTCGGCACTCGGGGCTCAACTGCGCAGGATGAAGGAGCAGATCCTGGAGTTCGACCGGCTGATCAGGGCATGGCATCGCTCCAACGAAATGAGCATGCGGCTCGAAGAAGCCCCCGGCGTCGGTCCAGTGCTGGCCACTGCTTTGGTCGCTGCCGTTGCTGATCCAAAGTCCTTCCGATCAGGGCGCAACTTCTCGGCCTGGATCGGTATGGTACCGAAACAGCACTCCACTGGAGGCAAGAACAGGCTCGGCAATATAAGTAAGCAAGGTGACCGATATTTGCGCGGCCTGTTTGTGGCCGGCGCGCTTTCTGTCATCCGCTACGCCAAGATCCACGGCACCAGACACCGGCCCTGGCTCACGGCCTTGCTGGCCAGGCGGCCGACCAAGGTTGCGGCTATCGCGCTCGCCAACAAGGTCGCGCGGATGGTCTGGGCCATGATGGCCAGGGGCGAGCGATACAAGGAACCCGTCGCGCTTGCGCGATAAACGAAATCGCGCCGGGCAGGGAGGGCGGACAGCACGTATTGCAGAGCCGGTCGATCCGGCGATCAGGACAACCCACTTGGGTCAAAGCATTGTTAAATGCGTCAGTTTGATTGGGACCTGATCCGCGGAGGGCATTATGGCCAGCGGTCATGTGAACCGCACCTAAAGGCCGAACGCATG
The DNA here is from genome assembly GCF_018131075.1 of Bradyrhizobium sp. JYMT SZCCT0428. GTDB lineage: Bacteria > Pseudomonadota > Alphaproteobacteria > Rhizobiales > Xanthobacteraceae > Bradyrhizobium. The sequence goes on from NZ_JAFCLS010000119.1 coordinate 3,244, forward strand.
GCTGCACCGACCAATGCTGCAAACGTGAAGAAAGTCCTTGCCAACCCGGAGCCGTCCACACATGACCCACAGCGGACCTGCATGTGTGCGGATGGGGTCGGAGCCCATTCGGCAGTTCAAGAGCACGGCCCGCCTGCTCAGAGAGCGTCATAGTGCCCGTGCGATTGCGCTCCACCAGATTTTTCACGACAGTATGCTGGGCGGGGCCGCCGGGCTTTCCCGCCTTCACCCGGAGAGGAGACGCATGGAGTTCGCTCATGTGTATGATGTACTTCGAGGACTTCAATGTTGGAGATAGTTGGACGTCGGCGGAGTACACCGTCGATCACGAGGAGATGCTGGCCTATAATCGCGCAAACGACCCGTGGCCGATTCACGTCAATCCAGAGGCAGCCGCCAGATCGTCGTTTGGCGGATTGATCGCCAGTGGCGGCTACACAATCACTCTGATGTACCGGCTGTCCCATGAAATAGTGAATCAGCCGGATCGGATTTGGGCCTTCTTGGGAGGCTTCGACTGGCACGTTAAGTTTGTCGAGCCCGTTCGTTCAGGTGACCGGCTGCACGAACGCATCACGATTCTCGAGAAACGTTTGTCGAGCAAGCCGGGACGAGGCCTCGTCAAGCACCTCATCGAAGTGATCAATGATCGAGAACGCGTGGTCTTATCTATTGAGAGCACCATTCTGATCGCCACTAACTCCCAGTAGCGAGTTGATGACGGGAAATTCGCGTAACGCAAAGTGGCAGCCACAAATCCGTTAGTGGGCACAAAACGAACCGGCCGTGCCGGTCGGTTGATGTCCGTTGATCGGGGACAACGCGGAAGTGCGTTGAGGGGTTGTCGAGGGAGCTTTTGACCAAAGCGGACATTAGCTCGCCGGGACCGAAGCCAACGATTACGCCGCGCCTGTCACCCGAGTGTCGATCACATTGCGAAGCGCAACAAAATCGACGGGCTTTGTCAGTAGTGCCTCGGCGCCGCCTTCCAGGGCTTTTCGTTTGGTCTGGTCGTCGCCATAGGCGGTGATCATAATGACGGGAACGTCCGGTCGTAGCGCTTTCGCCTTCGGCAAAAGTTCAAGGCCAGTCATTCCCGGCATGTTGATGTCGGAAAGGATCAGGATCAACGATGCACCGGCTGCATCACTGATGCGTTGTAGGGCGCTAGCCGCCGAGTTCGCAAATTCCATCGCGAAGCGGTTGTCGCGCAGATCGCGTCTGAATTGCTGGCGAAACAGGATTTCTACGTCGGGCTCGTCGTCAACAACGAGAATAAGCAAGCTCATGAATTTACTCCGGCGCGGTCACCTTCTCTTTGGCTTGTCGCACTCCATCGTTGTGTCGTACGCCATGCTTTCCCCGGGCCAGTACGCCATCACAACAGCGTCCGCGAGGTTGGCGACTTGGTGCCCTCGGGTTGCTTATCGATCACCCTCCTAGTGCGCCGCGCGAGCGGACTCGTTCAAGGCTTGGAGGTTCCTCGACGAGTCCGCAACCGCCGCCGCTGCCGGTTTCCGGCATAGGAGAGCCTACCCTTCATTCCAGCTTCGTCTCTACATTAATGGACAAGAAAAGCGAGAACCTGCGCTGTGTGGCAATTAAGTGACCCTAGTTCGCGCCGTTCTCGGTACCGGCGACCGATTCTACGCTGAACTGGTCATCGTCTAACAAGGCTCGAATTGCCCTTGCCCTTCACGTTGGCACGGACCAGACCAACTGGGTCGGTCTAACGATGTCCGTTGCTCGGGGTAGACCGGAAGTGGCTGGCTATGGCTTAGACCGACGCGATTGACCCACAGCGGACATTGGGACGCAGGTTCCCGGGCCGATGGCCTGGCCTTTATTGCTCGCCGCCCTGCGCCAAAATGCTAATCTCCGGATAAAGAGCATCCTTTGAGGAATCAATGAGACGGCGCGAGTTCATGACTCTCTTAGGCGGTGCGACGGCGTGGCCGCTCGCGGCGGGCGCCCAAGAGGCGGGTCGCATCTATCGCCTTGGGGTTTTGAGTCCCGGGCCGAAGGCGGCGCCGTTTAACGCTGCATTTTTTGACGAGCTCCGCGTGTTCGGCTTCGTCGACGGAATGAATTTGAAGGTTAATGGCGACGGCTTTGGTCTGCGTGACGAGCAACTCGCCGAAACCGTAACGGCGATGGCTAAATCCCCGCCAGATGTCATTTTCTGTGCCGCAGTGACCCACATGCGCGCCGCACAGGAGGCGATGCCCGTCGTTCCTATTGTTGGCCTCGCCACTGACATGGTTGCGACTGGGCTGGTGAAATCGCTTGCGCGTCCTGGCGGCAACATCACTGGCATCAGTCTTTTTTCTCCCGAACTTAACGGCAAGCGGCAGGACATAATGATTGAGGCGGTGCCCGGGGCTCGCCGGATGGCGATGCTGGCGGAGGCGACAGGCACCGAGCCACAGCAACTCAAGGCACTTCAAGATGCGGGCCGGGCGCGCGGCATTGAGATTGCGATTTTTACCATCCGCACGCCCGAGGAAATCGCGCCAGCGACGAACGAGATCAAAGCGTCGGGCGCCGCCGCTATTAATGTGCTGTCGTCGCCGCTGTTGTACGTCAATCGTCGCCTCGTGATCGAGCGTGCCGCCGCGCTGCGGCTTCCGGCTATCTACGAATGGCCTGAAATGGCGGAAGAAGGTGGCCTTATCGCATATGGCGCTCGCTTGTCCGGCATCTCTCGCCAAGCGGCGCGGATGGTCATCAAAGTGTTGCGTGGCACCAAACCCGCCGTCATTGCGGTCGAGCAACCGACAAACTTCGAAATGGTTATCAACCTCAAGACCGCGCGAGCGATAGCCCACGAAATTCCGGCCGGGTTAGTGCTGCGTGCAGACAAAATCATAGATTGAACCGTATATGCATGGCGCCTATTGGCACTTTGATGGCACGGTTTGGTGTACGTGAATGACTGGGCCTAAGCCCATCCTAGCGTGCCACGGCGTTACGTAAGGCAATGGTCTGTGTCGAGGCTGCACCGCAAACGCATCACTGAGCGGGGTGAATGGCCACCGGCATTTGGGCCTGGGTCGACGATCAGGCTTGCTATGCGCCAAACGAGGTGGGTCTAATCGACTGCAAATCTCAAGCTCAGGTGCCGAACCGTCCTCCAGAGGGCACCTGACGGGTGGCCGAACGGGCACGCGGGCGGCTCGCTAACGCACGTAATTACGTCTTCGCGTTTTCCCTGTCGGGTATAGGTACAGCCCTTAGCGCAGGCGATTTCGCTTTCGGGCTTGGGGCGTCAACAACCAAGCTGTCAAATTCCATCTCAGGCGTTGCTTTTATAACCGCTTCTTTTGGCAAGCTATCAGACGGCTCGTACCACGGTGGCTTTTCATCGCACCTCCCTCAAGCGCTTGCGCCATCAACAGCCCAATCTCTCCGCCAGTCAAAGGAACGAGCGCTCCGCCCTCGTTTTTGTAAAGCTGAGGGCAGAAATACAGCGCGTGTATTCGCGGATCATATCCATCGACAACAAGAAAGTGCTCCGTTTTGCCGAACAACTTCCGCCTTTTGACGAGCTTCCGCTCCTGCGTAGTCAATGCAACTCGGAGCTTGTCGCGTTCGTGGCCTACAATAGTCGACGCTTCTAACAAGACGAGCCAATCCCGCGTCTTGGTATTATCGGCATGAATTGGGACGAGATTACCCTGCGTATTGAAGATGCTCATAAGCTAAACCTCTAAGCCCACTGCGTCGGCAACTCGCTCATCGCCGCTCTGGTTCCCGATAATCTAAGTCAGCATCCAGCATCGCTGGGTCAACTCGACACCGATCCGGTTCTGTTTGATCATCTTACAGGTCTGAACGATCCGATCTCGCTCTGTCATCAATTGGAAGCAATTCGGGATGCACGAGGCGTCGGGAACCTCCAGGGCCGCACCGTCATCGGACATATTTGCAATTCGACACCGTGTGCTCGACCCCGATGCCGAATCTAGGCCATTTCGTCAACGTCGGTCCGCAGGGACTGCGCTCGTCGATCATCAAGGTTATCTAGCAGAACGAAACGCCAAGGCGCGCTTCTTTTCGCCATATGACGGTGCAGGAATAGATTTTCTTTTTTCGTACAGCGATCAAAGTGAACTGATCGGGGACAAAACTTTGGGCGTCTGCATCCAACGCAGCGCCGATTTCCGAAAGATTACGGATAACGCAGGGGACAGAACAGTCGCCGAACCTGATTAAACCGCTATCGAGGACTTTGCGGCGCGGCGTGCTACGTGCTTCGGTATCCGCTGTTGCG
>NZ_JAFCLS010000012.1 GCF_018131075.1 Bradyrhizobium sp. JYMT SZCCT0428
CACGCCGTCGTCGAGGCGTAAACCAGCGTCCACCGCAACCCGTCCAACGTCCGTGACGACGGCCGACGCCCTTCTGACCAGGACGGGATGGCGATAGATGCGCACTGATTTGGGTCGGCCGACAACAGAAATATTTTTGATTTACAGAAATTTTACACTTGACACGAATTCTGAAAAACGGAACTGATTTGCCCGTCGGGTCGTTTTGACGCACTTAACCGTCATTGCGAGCGCAGCGAAGCAATCCATAGCGTGGCTTGGGGCAATGTGGATTGCTGCGCTCCGCTCGCAATGACGCGGAGAGGACGACATCCAAATCAAGCTGTCACTCCCCGATCAGCGTCAGCCACTCATCTTCGGTCAGCACGGCCACGCCCAGCTCACGGGCCTTTGTCAGTTTGGACCCCGCATCCTCGCCGGCAACGACATAGTCCGTCTTCTTCGACACCGAGCCCGCGACCTTGGCGCCGAGACGCTCCGCCACCGCCTTGGCTTCATCGCGGGTGAATTTGGTCAGCGAGCCCGTGAACACCACGGTCTTGTCCGACACCGGCGAGCTCTTGCGCGGCCGTTCGGCCGCCTTCACCTCGATCTCGCGCAGGAGTTCGCCGAGCGCCTTCACATTGCGCGGTTCGGCAAAGAACTCGACAACGGCGTCGGCCACGATCTCGCCGATGCCGCCGATATTGTTGAGGTCCTGATAGGCCTCGGTGGTGTTCTCGTCATCCTTCGTGCCCTTGGCGGCCGCCAGCATCGCCTCGCGAAAATTATCGATCGTGTGGTAATGCCGCGCCAGCAATTTGGCATTTCCCTCGCCGACGTGGCGGATCCCGAGCGCAAAGATCAGGCGATGCAGGTCGATGCTGCGGCGGGCGTCGATCGCGTTGAACAGATTGCGCACCGAGGTCTCGCCATAGCCCTCGCGTTGCATCAGCTTGCTGGTGGAGCGGGCGTCACGCTTCTGCAGCGTGAAGATGTCGACCGGCGACATCACGAGGCCGTCTTCGTAAAACTCCTGGATCTGCTTGTCGCCGAGGCCGTCGATATCGAACGCGAGCCGCGAGACGAAATGCTTCAGCCGCTCTGTCGCCTGCGCCGGGCAGATCAGGGCGCCGGTGCAGCGCCGCACCGCCTCGTCTTCCTCGCGCACCGCATGGCTGCCGCACACCGGACAAACCTCAGGAAATTTGTACGGCTTTGCGCTACTCGGCCGCTTGTCCATGACGACACTGACGATTTGCGGGATCACGTCGCCGGCGCGCTGCACGACGACCGTGTCGCCGACGCGGATATCGACGCCATCGCGGAGCGGACTGCCATCATTGCCGATGCCCTTGATGTAGTCCTCATTGTGCAGCGTCGCATTCTGCACGACGACACCGCCGACAGTGACCGGCGCCAGTCGTGCCACCGGCGTCAAAGCGCCGGTGCGGCCGACCTGGATGTCGATGCCGTTGAGAACGGTGGTCGCCTGCTCGGCTGCGAATTTATGCGCGATCGCCCAGCGCGGGCTCCGCGACACGAAGCCGAGACGGTCCTGCCAGTCGAGCCGGTCGACCTTGTAGACCACGCCGTCAATGTCATAGCCGAGCGAGGCACGCTCCTCGCCGATCTTGCTGTAGAATTTCAGGACATCTTCGACGTCCTTGCAGAGTTTGGTCCGTGGATTGACGACGAAACCGGCCTTGTCCATCCACTCCAGCATGCCGTGCTGGGTATCCGCCGGCCGCTCGCTCATCTCACCCCAGGTATAGGCAAAGAATTTCAGCGGCCGCGACGCGGTGATCGTAACATCCTTCTGGCGCAGCGAGCCCGCCGCCGAATTGCGCGGATTGGCAAACACCGTATCGTCAGCTTCCGCCTGCTTCTTGTTCAGCTCCAGAAAATCCTTCTTGAGCATGTAGACTTCGCCGCGCATTTCGCAGGCCGCCGGAATGTTGCGGCCCTTCAACGTGTGCGGAATATCCTTGATGGTGCGGACATTGGCGGTGACGTCCTCACCGGTAAAACCATCGCCGCGGGTCGCCGCGCGGACCAGTTCGCCGTCTTCGTAGCGCAGCGAGAGCGACAGGCCGTCGATCTTCGGTTCCGCGACCAGCGCCGGAATATGGTCGGCATCGAGCTTGAGAAAGCGCCTGACGCGATCGACGAATTCGGTGACGTCCTCGTCGCTGAAGGCGTTGCCGAGCGACAGCATGGGGACGGCGTGCTGCACTTTTGCGAACCCGCGCGCCGGCGCGGCGCCGACTTTTTGCGACGGCGAATCCGTCGTGACCAGATCGGGATACTTCGCCTCGATCGCCTCCAGCCGCTGACGCAATGCGTCATAAGCGGCATCCGAAACGGTCGGCGCATCCTTCTGATAGTAGCGCTCGTTATGCGCCTCGATTTCCAGTGCCAGCCGCATCAGCTCGACCTTGGCCTGGGCCTTGGTCAGCTTGGCGACGTCGACGAGCGGCTTCTTTGCTTTCACAGCCATCGCACCACGCCACCTTCACGCCGTCGCCGCGCGGAGCAGCCGGTCCGCCGCGGCTCTCGCTTCCGCGGTGATTTCCGCGCCGGCCAGCATCCGGGCGATTTCCTCGCGGCGGTGGTCGGCGGCGAGTGCGTTGACGCGGGTGGCGACGCGCTTGCCCTTGTCCATCGCGTCCTTGGAAATCAACAGATGATGGTTGGCTCTCGCGGCGACCTGCGGCGCGTGCGTCACCGCCATCACCTGGACTTTGCCGGCAAGCCGCGCCAGCCGGGCGCCGATGGCGTCCGCCACCGCGCCGCCGACGCCGGTATCGATTTCGTCGAACACCAGCGTGGGCGCCGAGCCGCGGTCGGACAGCACCACCTTGAGCGCCAGCAAGAAGCGCGACAGCTCGCCGCCGGAAGCGACCTTCATCATCGGCCCCGGCTTGGTGCCGGGATTGGTCTGGACCCAGAACTCGACGCGGTCGATGCCCTGCGGGCCCGGCGAAGCGGCGTCGGTCTCGACCTGCGCCATGAATTTTGCACGTTCGAGTTTCAGCGGCGCCAGTTCGGCGTTGACGGCCTTGTTGAGCTTTTCCGAAGCTTTGGTGCGGGCGGCGGAGAGTTTGGTTGCTGCCGCGGCATAGCGCCTGTCGGCTTCATCAGCGGCGGCTTCCAGCTTCTTCAATTGGTCCGCGCCGGCATCGATCAGCGCCACGTCGGAGGCATATTTCGCGGCCAGCGCCGCCAGCCCCTCGACCGGCGTCGAATATTTGCGCGAGGCGGCGCGCAGCGCGAACAGCCGCTCCTCGATCCGCTCCAGCTCGGCCGGATCGAAATCGGCGGCAATCAGCGCGGCGCTGAGATGCTGATCGGCCTCCTCCAGCGCGTTGATCGCGATATCGATCGCCTTCACCGCGGGCTCGACCAGCGCCGGCGAATTGGCGGCACGGCGTTCCAGCCGCCGCACCGCGGCCGCCAGCGCCGGCACCGGCGAATGGTTGCCGCCGACGGCCTCCTGCGCTTCGCGCAGGTCGCTGGCGATCTTTTCGCCCTGCATCATGGTGGTGCGGCGTTCGGCGAGTTCGGTTTCCTCGCCTTCCCGGGGCCGCAGCGCCTTCAATTCGTCGGAGGCGTGGCGGAGGTAGTCGGCTTCGCGGGCCGCGCGCTCCATGTCGGCGCGGTGGGCGTCGAGCGCGGCGTTGGCGGTGCGCCGGATATCCCACAGCGTTTCCAGCGCGGCCACGTCTTTTTCCAGCCCGGCGAAGGCGTCTAGCAGTTGCCGGTGGGTCGAGGCATCGACCAGCGCACGCTCGTCGTGCTGGCCGTGGATCTCGACCAGCGCAGCACCGACGGCTTTGAGCGTCTGCACGCTGATCGACTGATCGTTGATGAAGGCGCGGGTGCGCCCGTCGGCAAGCTGCACGCGGCGCAGGATCATTTCACCGGTATCGTCGAGGCCGTTTTCGGAAAGGATCTTTGCGGCCGGATGGCCCTTGGGCACGTCGAAGGTGGCGGTGACCTGTCCCTGCTCCACGCCATGGCGGACCAGCCCGGCGTCGCCGCGGCCGCCGAGCGCCAGCGCAAAGGCATCGAGCAGGATGGATTTGCCCGCGCCGGTCTCCCCGGTCAGCACCGCGAGGCCACGGGAAAACTCGATATCGAGCCGTTCGATCAGGACGATGTCACGGATCGACAGACGGGCCAGCATGCGAACTAAATTCCTAGCCGAGACCCATCTTCTTGAAGGCCCTGGAAATATAGGAACCCTGATTCTCGCTCGGCTCGAGACCGCCGGACTTTACTAGATTATAGGCGTCCTTGTACCAGCGACTGTCAGGAAAATTGTGCCCAAGCACGGCGGCGGCGGTTTGCGCTTCGCCGACGATGCCGATCGCTATGTAGCCCTCGGTGAGGCGGAACAGCGCTTCCTCGACGTGGCGGGTGGTCTGATAGCGGGTGACCACGGTCTTGAAGCGGTTGATCGCCGCGGTGTAGTCGCGCTTTTTCATATAATAGCGGCCGACATCCATTTCCTTGCCGGCAAGCTGGTCACGCCCGCCTTCGAGCTTGGCCTTGGCGCTGGTGGCGTATTCCGAGGTCGGATATTTGCGAATCACCTCTTCGAGCGCGGCGATCGCCTTTTCGGTGCGGCCCTGATCGCGCGAAATATCCGGGATCTGGTCATAATGCGAAGCCGCGATCAGGTATTGCGCGTAGGCGGCGTCGGGGCTGCCCGGATGCAGCGTAACGTAACGGGTCGCCGCGCCAATGCAGCCGTCATAATCGCCGGCTGAGTAGAACGAGTATGCCGACATCAGCAGCGATTTGCGCGCATAGTCGGAATAAGGATGCTGGCGGTCGACCTCTTCGAATTTCTTCGTCGCCGCCTTCGCATCCTTGCGCTGGTTCATCAGGTACAAGCCCTCATTGTAGAGCTTGTCCGCGGGCTCCTCGATGAAGGTGTCGTCCTTGGCGGTGAACTTGTCCCACAGCGAACCGGTGCCGCATCCGCTCAAGGGGACAGCCAGCGCGATCAGGCCCGCCGCGAGCCGGAGCGACCGGGCTGCCCGATGAAGGCGAGAAATACCCGCTGATTTGCATGGTTCGAGCGTCATACGCTGTGCCGACATGAAATGTGAGACCTGACGCCTTTTACGCAGTTGTAGCTACGCAGTTGGTAGCGGTGCGGTTGGTGGTTGAGCCCGTCCATCCATGAACCGCGGTCATGAACGCAATATTCCCCAAGCCCAATATTCCCTGGCCCCATATTCCCAAGCGCTCAGTATTCGTGGCGCCCTGTCTTGCAACCGCGGGCCTATCTAGCCGAAAAATGGTCCTTAACCAACCGAATACGCAGGCATTTCGCCCGGATTAAGGCGGCAAGACACCATCGTTACTAATTGTGGTTACTACGGAAATTGGAACGGGCGGCAAGAAAGCCGGCTTCGGCGCATCTCGAAATCGAAAGTCAGGACGTTTCGAAATCGAAAGTCAGGACACGTCCGGGCCATAGGCAGGGGCGACCATGCCGCCGACCATTCCGGCGCCGGCTTCGACGCGGGGGCGGCGTGCCGGTTCGGCCTCGACCACCCGCCAGGCGCTGCGATCGGCCATCAGGGCGGTCAGCACCGCGTGGTTGAGCTTGTGGCCGCCACGGGACGACCGGTAGGCGCCGAGCAGCGGCAGGCCGGCCAGCGCGAGATCGCCGATCACGTCCAGCACCTTGTGGCGGGCGCATTCGTCGCTGTAGCGCAGGCCTTCGGTGTTGAGCAGACGGGTCTCGTCGAACACCACCGAATTCTCAAAGGACGCGCCGAGCGCGAAACCGGCGCTCCAGAGCCGCGCCACGTCATTCATGCAGCCGAAGGTCCGGGCGCGGGAAATCTCGCGGCGGAAGCTTTCGGGGCTCAGATCGAGCGAATAGCTCTGGCGGCCGATCACCGGATTGGCGAAGTCGATCTCGACCTCGGCGCGGAAACCGTTGGCATAGGGGCGCAGTTCGCCAAAGGAATCACCGAGCGAGACTTGCACCGGCTTCAGCACCTGGATGAAGCGGCGCGCGGCGGACTGGGTCACGATGCCTGCCTGATCGATGGCGGCGACGAAGGCAGCCGCGCTGCCGTCCATGATCGGAACTTCCGGGCCGTCGACTTCGATGGTGGCGTTATCGACACCCATGCCCCGCAGCGCAGCAAGCACATGCTCGGCGGTGGAAACGAGCGGGCCCTGGCGGTCACCGAGTACGGTCGCAAAGTCGGTGGCGATCACGGATTCCGCGATCGCGGGAACTTCGCGGTCGGCATCGTCCAGACCGGTGCGGACAAAAATAAAACCTGCGTCGACAGGCGCAGGTCCGATGGTCAGATTAACCGGTAAACCGGAATGAACGCCGACACCTGTCACGGTGGCTTGCGACCGAAGCGTTGTCTGACGGCTGAACTTCATTCGATAATCGCCCGCTACCCGACTTTACCAAAAGACAGGAACTGTCCGCTTTCGCGTCGAATCTGCTTCCGGTATCCCCAAGTCACGGCAGACCATAGTCACTGCCCTCAAGCGCACAACTCACGCTTTTTTACCGATTGTTACCCTATCTCTGCCGCATTCGCGCCAAGGCTTAACCAAATTCCGGCGCGGTCCGGCCGCGGTCCGGCCGCCGCATCAGATCACGCAATTCATAATTAATCATTTAATATCAGTGACTTGATGACGAAGCTGTGAAGCCCGCATTGCCCAAGAAAAAGGCCCCGACGGGTTCCGCCGGGGCCTTTTGGGTTGCCTGAATTGTAACAAAACCTCAGTTGGACTGCCGCCGGAGGAAGGCCGGGATATCAAGATGGTCGTCGCCCTGTGGCGCCGGGGCAACAGGTGCGGGGCGGCCATGGACGTCCAGACCCTGCGGCGCCGGACGACGAGCATACTCCGATACCGGCTCGTTACCCATCTGCTGGGCGACGGAACGCTGCGGTTTGCGCTCGGGGAGCGGCGGCAGCGGCGCCATCGCCGGACCCGAGGCGCGGGCCGCGATCGGCGGCTCGCTCTCTTCATCGCGGCGGCCGAGGCCGACATTGGCCAGGCGCTGCAGCAGCGACAGCCGGGTCTTCTGCGGAGCATCCTCGTCCGTCTCGCCGCGGGCCTGCCGGATTTCGGCCTGGGCCGGCATCGGAAGGTCCTCGAACTTGGGCATCCGCGGGCTGCGGGACGGCGGACGTTCGGCCGCCTGCGGGATGAAGGTTTCCGGCAGCGCAGCCTGCGCTTCCGGCTCGGCGCGGGCCGCCTCGTTATGATCCGGGAACAGCGTCGGCTTCTGGGCAATCGGGCGAACCGTGACGTCGCCATAGGAGCCGGGCTGCAACGGCGCCTGGGCCTGCGGGACTTCCGGAGCAACGGCCGCGGCAATGGCGGCGAGCGCGGCACGCTCGACGCTGTTGGACGCGCGCTGCTGCGGGGCTGCGGCGGGAACCGGGGGTGGCGAGGCCTGCTGCACGGGCGCGGGGACCTCGTGCCTCTGGGCGCGGTCGGCAAGGCGCTGGTTGTCAGCGCGCAGCCGTGCGGTCAGATCGGCCAGGCGGGTGTCCGGCGTCGAGGCGGGCGCGTTGGTCACGACGGCAGCGGGTGCTGCCGCGTTGCGGGCGATCAGCGCCTGTTCGATGCCGGTGGCCACGACGGAGACGCGGATCACGCCGTCGAGGTTTTCGTCGAAGGTCGCGCCGACGATGATGTTGGCGTCCTGGTCGACTTCCTCGCGGATTCGGGTGGCGGCTTCGTCGACTTCGAACAGGGTCAGGTCCTTGCCGCCGGTGATCGAGATCAGCAGGCCGCGCGCACCCTTCATCGATGAGTCGTCGATCAGCGGATTGGCGATCGCAGCTTCAGCCGCGGTCAGCGCGCGCTTCTCGCCGGTGGCTTCGCCGGTGCCCATCATCGCCTTGCCCATCTCACGCATCACGGCGCGGACGTCGGCGAAGTCGAGGTTGATCAGGCCTTCCTTGACCATCAGGTCGGTGATGCAGGCGACGCCCGAATAGAGCACCTGGTCAGCCATCGCGAAGGCGTCGGCGAAGGTGGTCTTTTCGTTGGCGACCCGGAACAGGTTCTGGTTCGGGATGATCAGGAGCGTGTCGACCACCTTGTGCAGTTCGGCAATGCCCGATTCGGCGGTGCGCATGCGGCGCTGGCCTTCGAAGTGGAACGGCTTCGTCACCACGCCGACGGTGAGGATGCCCATCTCGCGCGCGGTCTTGGCGATCACGGGCGCTGCACCGGTGCCGGTGCCGCCGCCCATGCCGGCGGTGACGAACACCATGTTGGCGCCGGTGAGATGATCGCGAAGCTCGTCGATGACCTCTTGCGCCGCGGCCGCGCCGACATCGGGCTGCGATCCGGCGCCGAGGCCCTGGGTCACTTGCGTGCCCATCTGCACGATGCGCTGTGCCTTGGACATGGTCAGCGCCTGCGCGTCGGTATTGGCGACGACGAAATCGACGCCCTGCAACCCGGCAGTGATCATGTTGTTGACGGCATTGCCGCCTGCTCCACCGACGCCGAAGACGGTGATCCGTGGTTTCAGCTCGCTGATGTCAGGGGGTGTCAGATTGAGTGCCATGGTTGCCTCTCGATTATAACGCGCGCGTTGGTTCGCCCCGGCCGACGGCCGCAGGAGTTGATAATTGTCGTTTGGTATGAAGACCGGTCATCAGAAGCCCTCTCGCAGCCATCGTCCGACCCTTCCGAAATAGCCGTCAGTCCCTGTCCTGAGCTGCCGCGTATGCCGCGGTTCGACGTGTTCAAGGTGTGCGTATTGCGGGTAGACCAGGAGGCCCGCGGGCACCGCGAACGAAGCGCTCTTGGCCTCATTGGGCAGCCGGCCGAAGCCGAGCGGGCGGCCGATCCGGACCGGCCGGTTGAGAATGCGGGTGGCGAGTTCGACGGTACCGGTGAGCTGGGACGCGCCGCCGCTCAGGACAACCCGCGCCCGCGGCTCTGCCGCAAAGGGGGAATCCGCGAGCCGGTCCCGGACCATTTCAAAGATCTCCTCGGCGCGATGCCGGACGATGTTCGCGATCGTGGCGCGCGAGACGATCTGCGGCGCATCGCGCTCGTCATCGCCTGCGGTGGGTACGGACATCAGCTCGCGCGCGTCTGACCCGCCGGTCAGCACGGTGCCGTATAAGGTCTTGATTCGCTCGGCATCCGCAATGCAGGCGCCGACGCCGCGTGCAAGATCCATCGTCATGTGTTGCCCGCCGACCGCAAACCCCGAGGCGTGCACAAAGCGCCCGGCCGAATAGGTCGCGATCGTGGTCGATCCGGCGCCCATCTCGACCACGGCGGCGCCGATGTCGGCTTCGTCGTCGGTGAGCACCGAAAGGCCGGCCACATAAGGACTTGCCGCCATGGCTTCGACGTTGAGATGGCAGCGCTCGACCACCAGCATCAGGTTCTTGGCCACCGTCGCATCCGCCGTCACGACGTTCATGTCGACGCCGAACTGTCGCGCCACCATGCCGCGGGGATCGCGGATGCCCTTGACGCCATCCAGCGTGTAGCTGACCGGCAGCGCATGCAGCACGGTGCGGCCTTCGCCGGTGGCGTGGCGCATGCCGGTGGACGTCACGCGGGTGACATCTTCCGAGGTGACCGAGCCGCCTCTGATATCGGCGGCGGCTTCGACCAGCTGGCCCTGCAGCCGGCCGCCGGAGACCGACAGCAAAACGGATTCGACGCGGACCTTGGCCATGCGTTCGGCCAGCGCCACCGCCTGGCGCACCGCCTGTTCGCATTCGGCCAGATCGACCACCGCGCCGGCCTTGACGCCGCGCGACTGGATCTGGCTGTAACCGATCAGCTCGACCGCGTGGCTGCGGCCGCGCAGCGCCTCGTTCGGCGGCGATGGCTTCAGCCGCGCGATCATGCAGGCGATCTTGCTGGTACCGATGTCGAGCGAGGCCACCAGCGCGGTGCGCTTCTGCGCCATCGGCCGCGTCTTCGGGGTCTGGTTGCGATCGAGGCCGGTCATGCTGCGTCACCGGCTTTTTTCTTGGTCTTCTTGTCCTTGAACAGTTCCTCGCGGGCCTTCGCCGCCTCTTCGGACAACAGCACCGTCAGCCGGTCCGGCAGGCGCATGTCGACCACGACGATGTCGCGGGAGAACAGCCTGTCCTCCTTGTCGAGCTTGCTCAGCAGCGCCAGCGCATTGCCGACGTCGTGTTCCGGCAGGCGGATATCGAGACCATCCTTGAGGCGCAGGTTCCAGCGCCGTTCGCCGACATAGATCGCAGCCTTGGTCACGCTGCGGACCTGCGGATAGCGATCCAGCAGCGCCAGGAAGTCGCGCGCCTTGTCGGCGGCACCCTTGCCCACCACCAGCGGCAGCGAAATGAATCGCCGCGACATATAGGGTTCGAGCACCGCGCCATCCTCGGCGATGACGGACAGCCGGCCGTCCTGCTGCCACAGCGCGAACGCGGTACGCTCGACGATGTCGATCTGCAGCCGGCCGGGATAGAGCTTCAGGATCGCGGCGTCCGATATCCAGGGATTGGTCTTGAGCTTGTCGCGCACGGTGGCGGCATCGAGGAACAGCAGCGAGGAACGGCCGTTGACGCCGCCGATCGCGAGCACTTCATCCTGGCTCAGCTGCTTGCGGCCGTTGATGGCCACCTCGGTGATGCGGAAACCGGCCGAATTCGCCAGCGCGTTGCGGGTATCGCTGAGCGCACCGACGAACTCGTCGACATGGCCGCCCTTGACGACACCAAGCGAGGCGCTGCCGAGCAGCATCAGCACGGTCAGGGCGACGCCGGCACGGTTCGGCAGGTAACGTTCGAGCAGAAGGATCAGGCGGTTCGGCGGTTCGCGGTCGATCGCCCGCTTCGCCCGCACGCGGGCGCGAAGGCCCAGCCGCTCGCGCAACAGCACGACCGCTCCGATAGCGGCGGCTTTCAGGTCAGCTTGGGGCCCCAGCGATCGCAGCGATCGAGCGAGGCGTCCTGCACCATCCATTGCACGAGCTCGTCAAAAAGTTGTTCCCGCAAAAAGGCTTGCGGGCTCTGGCGCACGTGATGTCTCGGTGATGCCGGGATGGGTTAAGACCTCGGTTGTGAGGAGGCCATTTTTCCCTCGATGCGATCGTCGAAGCGGAAATCCGCAACAGCTTACGCCCCGGCAGCCAAGCGCCACATGCGCCGCCAGCGTTAACCTTCGGACTTCCTGGTAAACAAAGGGTAAATCTGGCCGGTCAGAGGCGTGTTTTGAGCAGCCTTGTGAGTAGTTTGCCGGGCATTGGTTAGGATTTTAGTAATATTTCATCCGGCCGGGGCGGGTTCCCTCACCTGACGCATTAACTTGGCGAATCACCCCCGCCTGTCGACACGCTTCTCGGCCAGTACGATCTGGTCGCGCAGGAAATCGGAAAAATCGATTCCCTGGGCCTTCAGCGCCTTCGGATACAGCGAGGCCGCGGTCAGTCCCGGCAAGGTGTTGGTCTCGAGGTAGATCAACCCCTTGGCCGAGACGATGAAATCGCTCCTGGAATAGCCGCTGCACGAGAGTGCCCGGTGCGCCCGGTGCGCCTGGTCCATCAAGGCCGCGGTAATCGCGGGCGAAAACCGGCCCGGACAGATCTCCTGGGTCGATTTGAGCAGATACTTGGCCGTGTAGTCGAACGCACCCTCGCCCGGAATGATCTCGACCGGCGGCAGCGCCATGATGGTGCCGTCGGAGCGTTCCAACACGCCACAAGTGGCTTCGACGCCGGAAACGAATGCCTCGATCAGATATTCCTCGGACTTGGCGGCGTTACGGACCGCGACGAGATCCTGCTTGGCGTTGACGAAGATCAGGCCGTAGCTCGATCCGTCCCGCGCCGGTTTCGCAATCAGCTTGCCGTATTCGGCAAACGCGGCATCGATATCGTCGAGCGCGATGCCTACCGGCGTCTCCACGCCCGCAATCGCCGCGAAGCGCTTGGCCGCGGTCTTGTCGAAGGCCAGATTTGAAGACGCCGAGCCGGATCCCGTGAAGGGAATGCCGCGCATTTCGCACATCGCCTGCAGTTCACCGTTCTCCGCCCTGCCCCCGTGCAGGCCGAGCACCAGCACGCGATCTTCGGCTTTCGCTTTATCGAGCGCCGCTTCGAATGCGATGCCGCGATTACCGGGCTCGAACTCGTCCTCGAACGGCCGCTGGTGATTGAGCAGGGCTTCCGACTTCACGTCGTGCACGGTGTCGGCGACATGCCAGAACCACAGGTCCGCCTCCGGCAAGGCGCGATGCAGCGCCTGCGCGCTCGCCACCGAAACCAGCCGCTCCTTGTTGGTGCCGCCGAAGAGAATGGTAATCCGCATCAGCCTTGCTCGATTCCAGGTTGTCCGATTCCGATCCGCTTGATTTCCCAGTGTAACTCGATTCCGGAATTTTCCTTAACCCGCGCGCGCACGGTTTCACCCAGCGTTTCAATGTCATGCCCGGTCGCGTTGCCAGTATTGATCAAGAAGTTGCAGTGCATTTCCGACACCTGTGCGCCGCCGATGCGCAAGCCGCGGCAGCCAGCGGCATCGATCAACTTCCAGGCGCTGTTGCCGGGCGGGTTCTTGAAGGTCGATCCCCCCGTCTTTTCGCGGATCGGCTGCGCGGTCTCGCGATGGGTCTGCACTTCCTCCATCCGTGCCCGAATGGCCTCGGGCGCGGCAATGGCGCCGCGAAAGCGCGCGGAAGTGAAGATGATGGCAGGATCAACGCCGCTGTTGCGATAGACGAACTTCATGTCGGCATTGGTGAAGGTGTGCTTCCTGCCGTCGCGGCCGATGCCGGTGGCCTCGATCAGGACGTCCTTGGTCTCGCCGCCGTTGGCGCCGGCATTCATGCGCAGCGCGCCGCCGATCGTGCCGGGAATGCCGAACAGGAATTCCATGCCGCCGATAGTGGCTGATGCCGCGGTTTCCGCCACGCGCTTGTCGAGCGCGGCGGTGCCTGCGACCACAATGTCGCCTTCCGCGCGGGTCTCGCCGAACGCGCGCGGCGACAAGCGGATCACGACGCCGGGAATGCCGCCATCGCGCACGATCAGGTTGGAGCCGACGCCGACGACATAGACCGGCAATTCGTTCGGCAGGTTCTTCAGGAAGTACGCGAGATCGTCTTCATCCGACGGCGTGAACAGCAGCTGCGCCGGACCGCCGACGCGAAACCAGGTCAGCTCGGCGAGCGACTGGTTCGCCAGCAGCCGCCCGCGCAGGCCGGGCATCGCGGATTTGAGATCGGGGGTGATGTCGGGGAAGGTCAACGGAATTCTCTCGGTTCGTCATGGCCGGGCTGGCTCTTCCCATTCCCTCCCCCCTTGCGGGGGAGGGTTAGGGAGAGGGGTAAGCCACGCGCACCGCCGTTGCCGCCACCCCTCTCCCCAGCCCTCCCCCGCAAGGGGGGAGGGAGCCGAGTGTGCCGAGTCTCAACTGCGGTGTTCATCAACGCCACCCTCACCCCAGCGCCTTCAGTTCGCCGGGCAGCGCGTAGGCCCATTGGGTGATGTTGCCGGCGCCGAGGCAGACCACGTAATCGCCATTGCCTGCGATGCCGCTGATCACCTTGGCCAGTTCGGAAGAGTTTTGCAGCGGAATCACCTCGCGATGGCCGTGGGCGCGCAGGCCGAGCACGAAATGGTCGCGGTCGATGCCTTCGATCGGCGCCTCGCCGGCCGGATAGACTTCGGCGACGACGACCGCATCGGCGTCGTTGAAGCAGGTACAAAATTCCTCGAACAGCGATTGCAGCCGGGTGAAGCGATGCGGCTGCACCACGGCGACGATCTTGCCGTTGGTGGATTCGCGCGCCGCCTTCAGCACCGCTGCGATCTCGACCGGATGATGGCCGTAATCGTCGATGATGGTGACGCCGTTCCATTCGCCTGTCTTGGTGAAGCGCCGCTTGACGCCGCCAAAGCCCGCCATCGCCTTGCGGATCACCTCGCCGGAAATGCCGAGTTCATGCGCCACCGCGATCGCCGCCGTCGCATTCGATGCGTTGTGGCGTCCCGGCATCGGCAGCATGATGTCGGATATCTCATGCGTGGCGCCGGTCTTGCGGTTGCGGAACACGACCTTGAACTTCGAGCCGCCGCCCATCGGCGTGAGATCGACCAGCCGCACATCAGCCTGCGGGTTCTCGCCATAGGTGATGATGCGGCGATCCTCGATCTTGCCGACGAGGGTCTGCACCACGGGATGATCGGTGCACATCACGGCAAAGCCGTAGAACGGCACGTTCTCGACGAAATTGCGGAATGCATCCTGGATCGCCTCGAAAGTGTTGAAGTGATCGAGATGCTCGGGATCGATGTTGGTGACGATCACGACGTCGGACGGCAGCTTCAGGAACGTGCCGTCGCTCTCGTCGGCCTCCACCACCATCCAGTCGCCCGCGCCCAATCGCGCATTGGAGCCATAAGCATTGATGATGCCGCCGTTGATCACGGTCGGATCGAGGTCGCCGGCATCGAGCAGCGTTGCTACCATCGTCGTCGTGGTGGTCTTGCCATGGGTGCCGGCGATCGCAACACAGCTCTTCAGCCGCATCAGTTCGGCCAGCATTTCGGCGCGGCGCACCACGGGAATGCGCTGGGCACGCGCCGCCATCAGTTCGGGATTATCGCGCTTGATCGCGGTCGAGACCACCACCACGTCGGCGCCGTCGACATTCTCGGCCTTGTGGCCGACCGAGACTGATATGCCCTTGTCGCGCAGCCGCGTGACGTTGCCGCTTTCAGAGGCGTCCGAACCCTGCACGGTATAGCCGAGATTGCTCAGGACTTCGGCGATGCCGCTCATGCCAATGCCGCCGATCCCGACGAAGTGGATGGGTCCGATCTCGCGCGGCAGTCTCATGGCATTCTCACCTTCGTCATGCCCGGGCTTGTCCCGGGCATCCACGACTTCTACGTCACTTCATGCAAGACGTGGATGGCCGGGACAAGCCCGGCCATGACGCAAAAACAATGAAAATCGACCGTCGCGGCCTAGATTCCGGCAACTTTCTGCACCAGATCGGCCAGCCGCCCGGCCGCGTCCAGCCTGCCCACGGTGCGGGAGGCGGCGGCCATCTCGGTCAGCTTCGCCGGCTCGGCGGCGAATGCGGAAATTTCAGCAGCCAGGCGGTCCGGCGTGAACTCCGCCTGCGCGATGCGCAGCGCGCCGCCGACCTTGGCCAGCACGCCGGCATTGGCGAACTGGTCCTGATCGATCGCGCCGGGCAGCGGCACCAGGATCGAGGGCCGGCCGATCGCGGCGAGCTCGGCCACCGTGCCGGCGCCGGAGCGCGAGACCACCAGATGGCTGGACGCCAGCCGCGCCGGCAGATCGCTGAAGAACGGCGCCAGCTCAGCATCGATCTTGAGCCGGTCGTAGACCGCGCGCACCCGCGCCATATCCTCTTCGCGCACTTGCTGCGTCAGCATCAGCCGACTCCACAGCACCGGCTCCAGCCGTTCGATCGCCGGTGGCACGATGTCGCTCATTACGCGCGCGCCCTGGCTGCCGCCGACCACCAGCAACCGAAGGGGTCCGTTCGCCTCCGGCGACGCAAAGGGTATCGCGGCGGCGGCCAGGATCGCCGGACGCATCGGCGTGCCCACCGTCGTTGCCTTGCCAGCCAGCGCCGGATCGCGGTCGAGCACGCCCGGCAGCGAGGTCGCGATCGCGTTGACTCGGCTTGAGAGAAACCGGTTGGCGCGGCCGAGCACCGCGTTGGCGTCGTGGATGAGACTGGGCACGCCGAGCAACCTGGCCGCCATCAGCGGCGGCAGCGTCGGATAACCGCCGAAGCCGATCACGGCTGATGGCTTCAGCCGCCGCACCAGGTTGAGCGCTATGAGGCCGCCATAACCGAGCATGACAGCGGTGCGTGCCAGCGCGATCGGATTGCGGCCGCGCACGGTCTCGCTCGGGACCACGTCGATATTGTCATTGGCCCTGGAGAACAGGCCGCTGTAGCGCAGCGCGCGGGCATCGGTCGCAAGCCGCACGCGAAAACCGCGTTTGATCAGCTCGACGCCGAGCGCTTCGGCCGGAAACAAATGGCCGCCGGTACCGCCGGCGGCGAGCAGGATCAGAGGTGCGTTTTTTTCCATGGAAGGTCTTTTACAAGCAACAAGCCGTCATTGCGAGCGCAGCGAAGCAATCCATAGCGCGGCATAACGGATGGGTGGATTGCTTCGTCGCTATCGCTCCTCGCAATGACGAGGAGATACCTTCACCGCCTACGCGTAACTCCGCACCGCGTTGGCATTGTTCTGCGACTCGATCTCGGTGCGCGGGCGCTGCCGCGTCAGCGCCAGCATCATGCCGACGCCGTAGGCCAGCGAGATGATCGAGGAGCCGCCATAGGAGATGAACGGCAGCGTCATGCCCTTGGCCGGGATCAGCTGCAGATTGACCGCCATGTTGATCGCGGCTTGCACGCCGAACAGGATGGCGAGGCCGGAAGCGGCGAACCGCGAGAACATGTCCTCGCTGGCATAGGCGCGCAGCAATGTGCGGATCACGACAAAGGCGAACAATGCCACCAGTGCCAGGCACAGGATGATGCCGAACTCTTCGGCCGCCACCGCGAACACGAAGTCGGTGTGGCTGTCCGGCAGGCTGCGCTTGGCGATGCCTTCGCCGGGCCCGAGCCCGAACCAGCCGCCGTTCCAGAACGCATCCATCGCCATGTCGAGCTGGAACGTATCGCCCGAGCCGGGATTCATGAAGCGTTTGATGCGGTGCGCGACGTGCGGCACCAGCAGATACGCGCCGAACAAGCCAGCGGCGGCAGCGCCGGCAAGACCGGCCACCCAGATCATCCGCATGCCCGCGATGAAGAACAGCGCGCCCCACACCATCAGGATCAGCATGGTCTGGCCGAAATCCGGCTCCATCACCAGGAGCGACACCAGCAGCAACAGCAGCACCATCGCCATCGAGGTCGCCGGCATCTCCGGACGTTTGGTCGATTCCGCAAACAGCCACGCCGCGACCACGACAAAAGCCGGCTTGGCGGATTCCGAGGCCTGGATATTGACGCCGAGCAACGTGATCCAGCGCCGCGAACCCTTGACCTCGGCGCCGAACATCAGTGTCGCCACGATCAGCACGATCGAGACCGCGAATATCAGCAGCGCCCCACGGCGGATGTGCTTCGGGGACATGAAGGATACCCCGATCAGCACGATGAAGGACGGCAGCAGGAACATCACGTGCCGGTTGAAGAAGTGGAAGGGATCGAGCCCGATCCTTGTCGCCACCGGCGGGCTCGCCGCCAGCGACAGGATGAGGCCGCCCACGACCAGCGCGATGATCGCCGCGAGCAGCAGTCTATCCACGGTCCACCACCATTCCGAGAATGGGGTGCGTTGGTCACGGGCGAGCATGGGCGTCCCCAAATGGCAGAGGTAACATCCATTGGTGGCGGAGGATGGTTTCCAAGGGGTTAATGGGGGCCTCAAATTTTCGGTTTCACCAATTGCGCCCTTGGCTTTAGGGTAAGCTCCAAAATCACAAGCCTTGGGGGAAACCATGCGTTCGCTTACCGGTATCGTCGTGGCATCGCTGCTCGTCGCATCACTTCAGACGGCGTCTGCCAAGGATAATGAGAACTGGGTGGTGTCGTGGACGGGTTCGGTCCAGGGCCCCTATCCGGTCGGCAACCCGTCCGCCCAGCCTGACCAGAAATTTGCGTTCCCCGATCCTGCGGCCGGCGCGCGGGATCAGACCTTTCGCCTGATCGTGCGGCCCGATATTTGGGGAAAACAGGCCCGCATCCGCCTCAGCAATGCCTTCGGCACCAAGCCCGTGACGTTCGACGGCGTTTGTGCCGGCCTGCAATTGGGCAGTGCGGCGCTGCTCCGCGGCTCCAATCGCCTGGTGACGTTTGGCGGCAAGATGTCCGTCACCGTCCCACCCGGCGATTCGGTCTGGAGCGATCCCGTCACGTTGCCGTTCGCAGGGCAGCCCGACACCCTCGCCGGCCGCCGCCTCGCGGTCAGCTTTCACGTCGTGGGCGAAAGCGGCCCGATGACCTGGCACGCCAAGGCGCTCACGACGTCGTACGTCACCGCACCCGGTGCGGGATCCAAGGGCACGTTGGAGGACGAGGCGGCATTTCCGTATACGACCGCGTCGTGGTTCTTCCTCGATGCGATCGAGATGACGGCCCCGACCGACGCCTTCGCCATCATGGCGTTCGGCGATTCCATCACCGACGGCACCGCGTCCACCATGAACGGCGACGACCGCTGGCCCAACGTGCTGTCGCGCCGGCTAAAGGCGATCCATGGCAACAAGGTCGCGGTGGTGAACGGCGGCATCGGCGGCAACCAGATCGCCGGACCGGCCGAGTACGGTCCCGGCAAACCGTTTCCCGGTGGCCCCGCTTCGGGCCAGCGGCTCGAGCGCGACGTGCTCTCGCTCTCCGGCATCTCCAGCCTGATCTGGCTGGAAGGCATCAACGACTTCAGCAAGAACGGCAACGCCGAAAGCGACAAGGTCATCGCTGCCATGAAGGAGGGTGTCGCGCGGCTGCGCGCGAAATGGCCGCATATCAAAATCGTCGGCGCCACCGTGACGACGGCGCTCGGCAGTTCCAGCGCCGCCCACGGCTTCCCCGAACAGGACACCAAGCGGAAGGCACTGAACGACTTCATCCGCACGTCAGGCACATTCGACGGCGTGATCGATTTCGACAAGGCGACCCTCGATCCGCAATCGGGCGGCCTCAAACCGGAGTTCGTCCCCGACAGCACGACGGGAGGTGCCGGCGACAAGCTGCACCCCAATCGCACGGGTTATCTGGCGATGGGCCAGGCGATCGATCTGGACTTGTTCAAACCGGTGCGCGCCGGTCGGAGTGCTAAGCGCAAAGAATAGCCGCGCAAGTCTAAAGGCGAGGGATCCAACCCGGACGGCTCAACAGATATTCGACCATTCGCGGCGGAATGCTCAGGGCTGCGGCTATCTCGCGTTCATCCTTCGGCAGTCCCGCGATGATTGATGCCTCATTCCTGCTTCGGACTTTGGAAAGCCACTCCGGATCAACTACCACGGCACGGCCGACCGCAACCAGATCAGCTCCCATTGCGATCGCCTCTTCGGCATCCCTACACGTTTTAATCCCACCGCTCGCCATGACTGCGCTGCGGCCCGCTATAACGCGGGCAAATTCCGTGATTGGATTCTCTGCAGGGGCGTCATTCTCCTCGACCGGACCATTATAAACACGGGTCTCTCGCTGAGGTCGGCTCTTGCGATAGTCATCAAGCGAAATGGAGATGTAGTCGAGATCCAGCCTGGCAAGTTCATTGCAAAGCAGCTTGGCGTCCTCAAGCGTATAACCGTCCGGCTCGGCCTCGAACGGCGTAACGCGAAACCCGGCAATCAGCTTTGGACCGAGGGCGTCGCGAACGGCCTGCGCGACAGCGAGAGCAAAGTTCATGCGTTTTGAAAGCGTTCCTCCCCAATGATCAACGCGATGATTGGCCCGAGGTGAGAAAAACTGATGAATCGCGTAATGGTTGGCTCCGTGAATCTCGACGCCGTCGAAACCGGCTTTTCGCGCCAGGGAAGCAGCCTCTCGAAAGCTCGCGATCAGGCTTGCAACCTCATCTGATGTCATTGCCCTTGGCGTCTTTGCTCCGGGCCGCAACGATGCAACCGCAGACGGCGCACGCAGACATTGCTCACCTATCAACTCGGGCTTCGCGATGCGGCCACCGTCATAGATCTGGAGGATCGCAAGACCTCCTGCGGCATGCATTGCTTCGGCGAGCCGACGGAGACCAGGCAGGTGCCCGTCATGTGTCGCGCCTGTTCCCTGCCACGAGCGCCCGTTTTGTTCGACGTAAGTGGCGGAAGAAATGGTCGCGCCGAATCCGCTGGCGGCTCGCCGACGGACGAATTCCAGTTCGTGTTCGGTAGCCGTCCCCTCTTCATGGGAAGAATCGGTTGTCAGCGGAGCAATGGCAAACCGATTTGCCATCTCTTGTCCGCTGTTGAACCTGAAAGGAGACCAAACGACCATCGATCGAACCTCGGTTATTCCTCAAGCTGGGCGGCATCGAATGGAGGCGCGTCTAGTGGAAGACGCGTCCGGAGTCGATGACGACAGTTTGGCCGGTCATGGTCTCGGTGCGGCACATGGCGACAACCATGTCGGCGCAGTCGTCCTTGTCGGCCGGCTTCTTCAGGAGCGAGGCCGATGCGGAGCGTTCGACCTGCTCGGGCCTGAGGTTCGCTGTCGCGCGGGTGCCGTCCAGGAGACCCGGTGCCACGCAGTTGACAAGCGTCTCGGGCGCCAGCGCCACCGCCATGCAACGCGTCAAGTGAATGAGGCCCGCCTTCGACACGGCATAGGCGATCGAAGAACCGGTTGGGCTGAGCCCCGCCACCGAGGCGATGTTGACGATGCGGCCTTGTCCCTGGGCCTTCATGACAGGAGCGACCGCCTTGATCAGTTGCATCGGCCCCGTCAGGTTGGTGGCCATGATCCTGTTCCACACCTCCATCGACAGACTGTCGAGATCGCCGAACGGGATCGCGAGATTGTAGGCGGCGTCATTGATCAGGATATCAAGGCGGCCGAAGGCCTGCGTTACCTCGCCGACCAGCCGATCCACGGCTGCGGCGTCGGTGATGTCGCAGGCGAAAGTTCGAGCGTTGATCTGATAGCGCGACGCTAGTTCGCTGGCGACGCTTTCGGCCTGGTCCCGGCTGCGCGCGTACATAACAGCCACATGTGCGCCCTCCTGCGCGAGCGCGTGGCAGATGCGCTGCCCCAGTCCGCCGTTGCCGCCCGTCACCAGTGCAACCATGCCCTTCAGATCCATCGCTTCTCTCCTTCAAATGCGCATGCGCCGGTCCGCGCGGGCTTCCAGGGCCCGCGATCGATACATGGGGTCGGCGGCGCGTTGATATCAGGCTCGGCTTTCGCTGGGTACCGCCTCAGCGCTTCACCAACGGGCAAGCGCTCTCGCTCAGCGGCCGCGCCGCTTGCTCAGCCGGCACCGTGGCAAGGAGCTTGAGATAATCGAACGGGTATTTGGATTCCGAAGGCTTCTTCACCTGCAGCAGAAAATAAGGCCGCATCACACGTCCGTCCTCGCGCACCGTGCCCTTGGTGTAGAAGTCGTCAATCGGCAGTTCCTTCATCTTGGCGACGACTTGGGTCGCATCGGTCGTACCGGCTGCCGCGACCGCCTTGAGGTAATGCAGCGTGGCCCCGTAGGTCCCGGCATGGATCATGCTCGGCGGTTTCCCGGCGTTCCGGGCGATCAGGCGTTTGGTCCAGGCACGGGTCGCATCGTCGAGGTCCCAGAAGAAAGTCTCGCTCGCGGTCAGGCCCTGCGCCGCTTCGAGGCCAAGGGCGTGGGTGTCCGGAAACTGCAGCAGGAGTGCTGCCACGCGCTGGTCGCCTTTGCGGCCGAGGCCAAATTCCCCGGCCTGTTTAATCGCGTTGATGGTGTCGCCGCCGGCGTTCGAGAGCGCGACGATCTTGGCCTTGGAGGCTTGCGCCTGCAGCAGGAAGGACGAGAAGTCGGCGGTATTGAGCGGATGGCGCACGGCCCCCAGCACCTTGCCGCCCGCGGCCGTGACGAACGCCGAGGTGTCCTTCTCGAGGGCATGCCCGAATGCGTAGTCAGCGGTGATGAAAAACCAGCTATCGCCGCCCTGCTTCACCAACGCCTGGCCGATCGTCGCCGCAAGGCCGTAGGTGTCGAAGCTCCAGTGCACGCCGTGCGACGAACAGGCTTTTCCGGAGAGATCCGACGTCGCGGCGCCGGTGTTGATATCAACGGCGTCGCGCGTCCGCGTTATCTCTCGCACCGCGAGCCCCACGGCCGAATTGGGAACGTCGAGGATGAGTTTGACGCCCTCATTCTCGATCCACTGCCGCGCGATGTTGGCACCGATGTCGGGCTTGTTCTGGTGGTCGGCGAAGATGACTTCGATTGGCCGGCCCAGCACCTTGCCGCCGAAATCCTCGACCGCCATGCGCGCGGCATGGACCGAGCCCATGCCGGACAGATCCGCGTAAAGTCCCGTCTGATCGTTGAGAACACCGAGCTTGACCGGTTGCTGCGCGACCGCGGAGGCGGTCAGCCCCGCTCCCGACAACAGGAGCACGAACGCGGCGATCATATTGCGACGCATGAAGAGCCTCCCCTTTTTCGTGACGACCGCTTGATGCCGGTCGTCTTGACAAGATGGTACAGGGGAAGCGCATCGCTGGAAAGCGAGGCGCCGGCTTTTGTTTCCGTGCCGCGCATCGTGCTGCAGGGCAGCGACAGCAGTCGCGGCGGCGATAACTTCACACCACCGGCTTCACACCCGGCATCGCCGTGACGAGATCGCGGAATTTGGTCCCGCGGATTTCGAAGTTGCGGTACTGGTCGAACGAGGCGCAGGCTGGCGACAGCAGGACCACGGGATCGGCAAGGCCTGAGGCTTCGGCGTCGCGCGCGGCGCTGGCGACGGCGACTTCGAGCGTCTGCGAAATCTCGTGCGGCACGCGGGTGCCGAGCGTGCCGGCAAATTCCTGCGCCGCTTCGCCGATCAGATAGGCTTTGCGGATGCGCGGGAAATATTCGGTGAGGCTGGTAATGCCGCCGAGTTTCGGCTTGCCGCCGGCGATCCAGAAGATGTCGCCAAAGGACGACAGCGCATGCGCCGCTGCGTCCGCATTGGTGCCCTTGGAATCGTTGACGAACAGCACATTGCCGAGGCGACCGACCTGCTCCATGCGGTGCGCGAGACCGGGAAAACTGCGCAGGCCGTTCTGCAGGATGTCGGTCGAAATCCCCATCGCCAGCGCGCAGGCCGCTGCACAGGCCGCGTTCTGTGCGTTGTGCAGGCCGCGCAATGAGCCGATGCCGCCGAGCTTTGCGATTTCGCTCCGCGCGCCGCCGGAAGCACGAACGATGGTTTCGCGCTCGACATAGACGCCGCCGGGCAGCGGGTTTTTCACGGAGATGCGCACCACGCGCTTGCCGGTCTGATCGAGCCGGTCGGCGATGTTGCGGCACCAGCCGTCGTCGACGCCGACGATGGAGGTGCCCTGCGGCTGCACGCCCGCGACCAGCCGCGCCTTCACCGCCGCGTAATGCTCCAGCGTGCCGTGGCGATCGATATGGTCTTCGCTGACATTGAGCAAAATGCCGACGGAGGGATCGAGCGAGGGCGCCAGATCGATCTGGTACGACGACATCTCGATCACATGCACCCGCCCCATCCGCGGCGGCTCCAGCGACAGGATCGCGGTGCCGATATTGCCGCCCATCTGGGTGTCGTAACCGGCGACCTTCATCAGGTGCGCGATCAATGCCGTGGTGGTGGATTTGCCGTTGGTGCCGGTGATGGCGACGAACGGCGCATCGGGCGCGTGACGCCTTCGCTCCCTGCAGAACAATTCGATATCGCCGATCACCTCGACGCCGGCCTGCCGCGCCATCAGCACCGACCAATGCGGCGCCGGATGGGTCAGCGGCGCGCCGGGAGTCAGTATCAGCGCGGCGAAATTATCCCAGGACGCCGTACGCAGATCGGCGGTGATGAAACCTTCCTGCGCCGCCTTGGCGACGTTGTCCGCACTGTCGTCCGCGGCAATCACCTCCGCGCCGCCCGCCTTCAGCGCGTGGCAGCTCGCAAGGCCGGAGCCGCCGAGGCCGAATACGGCGACGGTCTTGCCCGCAAAGGAAGTGACGGGGATCAAATTATCACCGCAGCTTCAGCGTGGAGAGGCCGGCAAGCGCCAGCATCACCGAGATGATCCAGAACCGGATCACGATCTGCGGTTCGGTCCAGCCCTTCTGCTCGAAGTGATGATGCAGCGGCGCCATCCGGAATACGCGTTTGCCGGTCAGCTTGAACGACACCACCTGCACGATCACGGAAACCGCTTCCAGCACGAACAGGCCGCCGATCACGGCCAGCACGATCTCGTGTTTGACCGCAACCGCGGTCGCGCCCAGCATGCCGCCGAGCGCGAGCGAGCCGGTGTCGCCCATGAAGATCGAGGCCGGCGGCGCGTTGAACCACAGGAATCCCAGTCCGGCGCCGAGCACCGCGCCGCACAGCACCGCAAGCTCACCGGTGCCGGCGACGTATCTGATCTGCAGATAGTCGGAGAACACCGCGTTGCCGGTCAGATAGGCGATCATGCCGAAGCTGGCGGCGGCGATCATCACGGGCACGATCGCGAGACCGTCGAGACCGTCGGTCAGGTTGACCGCGTTGCCGGCGCCGACAATGACGAAGGCGCCGAAGATCACGAAGAACCAGCCGAAATTGAACACCATGTCCTTCAGGAAAGGAATCGCGAGCGAGGTCGAGGTCACGTCGCGCCCGAGCCGCACCAGCGCGTAACAGGCAATCAGCGCGATCACGCCTTCGATGGCGAGACGAAACTTGCCGGCAAAACCGCTATGGGTCTGTTTCGTCACCTTCAGGTAATCGTCATAGAAGCCGACGAAGCCGAAGCCGAGCGTCACCGCGAGCACGATCCAGACATAGGGATTGAGCGGGTTGGCCCACAGAAGCGTCGAGACGACGAGGCCGGACAGGATCATCAGCCCGCCCATCGTCGGCGTGCCCTTCTTGGCAATGATATGCGAGGCCGGACCGTCGGTGCGGATCGGCTGGCCCTTGCCCTGCCGAAGCCTCAAGTGATCGATGATCCATGGACCGAACAGGAACACGAACAGCGCGCCCGTCACCATCGCCCCGCCGGTGCGGAAGGTGATGTAGCGGAAGACGTTGAGGAGGCCACGCAAAAAGGCGAAAGCGGGGACGGTGTTGGAAAGCTCGATCAGCCAGTAAAACATTCAATATGCCCTATTGCGCGGCTTGCGCCGTCTTGCCGGGTAAGCGCATTGCAAGCGCGTTGACAATCGTTTTCATCCTCAAACCAAGCAAATCTTGGTCACGATCGCGGCGGCGGTTGCGCGAATCACCACGGAAATCACGGGTGGGTCAGCCCGGCCAGTTTACGCTCTTGCCTGCAAGGCAGCCAGCAGCTTGGGCACAAACTTGTTGACCCAGAACATCTTTTTGCTGCCCTTGACCACCACGACGTCACCGCTTTGCAACAATGCGGCGATTTTCTGCGGCTCCAGCGTGGCGGGGTCGTCGTGCCAGCCGAGGGCGCGATCGGCCGGCAGCAGGTCGTAGAGATGGCGCATCAGCGGGCCGACGCAGTAGACGCCGTCGATGCCGGGCAGGTCCCTGGCCAGCTTGACATGATAGGCCGGCGCGTCGGGGCCGAGCTCCAGCATGTCGCCCATGATGGCGATGCGCCGGCCTGACTTGACCGGCCGCGCCTTCAGGCTGTCGAGCGCCGCGACCATGCTGGCCGGATTGCCGTTGAAACTGTCGTCGATCACGGTGACGCCGGCGGCGGTCTGCTCCACCCCGCGCCCGGTCATGATGCCGACCTTGCCGAGTTCGTTGGCCAGCGCCGCTTCATCGAGGCTGGCAGCATGGATCGATGCCAGCGCGGCCAGCGCGTTCTGCAGACGATGCGGCGCGCCCGGCGTCAGGCCGAATGCGACCTGCTTGCCGCCGACTTGCGCCGAGACCGCCCAGCTTTCGCCATGCGGGCTGTGTTTCAACTCATGCACTTCCGAGCCGTTGCCGAAGCGAACAAGCTTGCCGTTCCACTCCGGCGCTTCGACGTCGGTCGGCAGCACCAGCACGCCATCTTTTGGCAGGCCTTGCGCGATGCTCACCTTTTCGCGCCGGATCGCCTCCAGGCTGCCGAGCTTTTCCAGATGCACCGGCTGGACATTGACCACCAGCGCCACGGTCGGCTGAGTCAGCTCGCTGAGCCGCGCGATTTCGCCGGTCTGGTTCATGCCCATTTCCACCACCCACAGCGAGGCGCCCGGGCTGGCATTGCACAGCGTCAGCGGCACGCCCCAGAAATTATTGAAACTGCTCGGGCTGGCATAGGCGGCAGGGTAAGCGGCGAGATATTCCTTGGTGCTGGTCTTGCCCGCGCTGCCGGTGAGGCCGATCACCGGGCCCTTGAACCGCGCCCGCGCCGCGCGCGCCAAGCCCCAGAGACCGTCGATCAGCGTATCCTTGACGATCAGCTGCGGAACGCTGACGCCTTCGATCCTGTGCGGCACGATCATCGCCACAGCACCGGCGGCTTCCGCCTTGTCGGCGAATTCCCAGCCGTCGCGCGCGCTGGCGAAACTCGAAATGAAGCCGCCGCTCGGCGTGCCGCTGAGCGCCACGAACAGGCATCCGGGTTTTACCAATCGGCTGTCCTGCGTGACGAAATCGATCGCCGTATCCGGAAATGTTCCGGCCAGTCCCAGCGCTTTCGCGACTTCGGCAATCGTCCACAATGGCGCAGCGCTCATGTCGTCCTCTCCGCGAGTGCGGCCGCCACCGCGTCGTGATCACTGAATGGTAGCGTCTTGTCACCGACGATCTGGCCGGTCTCGTGGCCCTTGCCAGCGATCAATAGCGCGTCGCCCGGCTGCAACGCCGCGATCCCGGCCTTGATGGCTTCCGCCCGGTCGCCGATGTCAGTGGCACCCTTGGCGGCATCCAAGATGGCGGCGCGAATTTTTTCCGGGTTCTCGCTGCGCGGATTGTCGTCGGTAACGATGACGCCGTCGGCGTTCTCGGCCGCGATCGCGCCCATCAGCGGACGCTTGCCGGCGTCGCGGTCGCCGCCGCAGCCGAACACCACGACCAGCTTGCGCTTTGCATAAGGCCGCAGCGCCTGCAGCGCCTTCGCCAGCGCGTCCGGCTTGTGGGCGTAGTCGACGAATACAGGCGCGCCATTGTGTTCGCCGACCTGCTCCAGCCGGCCCTTGGCGCCTTCGAGATGTTCGAGGCCGGCGAGCACCGCCGCGGCTTCGCTGCCGGTGCCGATCGCCAGCCCCGCTGCGACCAGCGCATTCTCGATCTGGAATTCGCCGACCAGCGGCAGCTTGATCATGTGCCTGCGCCCGCGATGTTCCAGCGTCAGCTTCTGCGCAAAGCCATCGACGGCGGCATCGACCAGACGGATGCCCTCGCCCGCACCATCGGCGTTGCGGCCGATGGCGATGATCCGCAGTTTCCGTTCCCGCGCTGCGTCGATCACCTCACGCGAACAATCATGATCGGCCGAGATCACGGCGGCGCCATCGGCTACGACGAGATCGCGGAACAGCCGCAGCTTGGCGTTAAGGTAATGCGCGACGTCGGGATGATAATCCATGTGGTCGCGCGTCAGATTCGTAAAACCACCGGCGGCGATGCGTACGCCGTCCAGCCTGTATTGGTCGAGCCCGTGCGACGAGGCTTCAAAGGCAAGATGGGTGACGCCATCGCCGGTGATCTCGTCGAGCTGGCGATGCAGCGCGATCGGGTCCGGCGTCGTCAGCGAGCCGTAGACCGTGCGCTTCGGCGAAACGAGACCAATGGTGCCGATGCTGGCGGAGGCATGGCCGAGCCGTTGCCAGATCTGGCGCGTGAACGCCGCGACCGAGGTCTTTCCACTCGTGCCGGTGACGGCCGCGATTGTCTGAGGCTGCTTCGGATAAAATCGCGCCGCCGCCAGCGCCAGCGCGCGGCGCGGATTTGGCGTCGTGACGAACGGCACGCGATCGCTGGTGGCATGATCGCCCGCGATCGCGACGGCGCCTGCGGCAATGGCTGAATCGACAAAGCGCGAACCATCAGTCTTGCTGCCGGCGAGCGCGAAAAACAGATCGCCCGGCTTCACCGCGCGGCTGTCCAGCGCCAAGCCCTTCACGTCGACAGATTCGGCCTGCGGCTCGATCGCGGCATCATTGCTGAAGAGGTCGCGAAGTTTCATGGTCGTCCAGTCCGGCCCGGGCGCAGCTTGGCGCGTCGTCCTACGCCTTACTGGGTTGTCCTCGATGTCGCAAGAATGAGGCGATCTGCCGTCGGCAGATCGAAGCGCGGTTCGACGCCCAAAAGCGGTCCGATTCGAGCGATCACCTTGCCGCCGGTCGGCACCGTGTTCCAGCCCGAGGTAATGAAACCATGGGTTTCCGGCAGCGCCTTGGGCTCGTCCAGCATGATCAGCAGCTGATATTGCGGGTTGTCGGCCGGGAAGATTGCGGTGAAGGAATTGAGCACCTGCTTCTTGGAATAGCGACCATTGACCACTTTTTCCGAGGTGCCGGTCTTGCCGCCGATGTAATAGCCCTTCACGTCGGCCTTCTTGGCGGTTCCGATCTCGGCGTTAAGCCGCATCAGATAGCGCATCTTGTCCGACGTTTCGGTCTTGAGCACCTTCTTGCCGATCGCCCTGGCTTCTTCCTCCGAGCGCTTGAGGAAGGTCGGCGGGATCAGATAGCCGCCGTTGACGACCGCGTTGATGCCCATCACGGCCTGCAGCGGCGCCACCGCCATGCCGTGGCCGAAGGCAATGGTGATGGTGTTGAGTTCACCCCAGCGCTTCGGCACGATCGGCGACGTGCTTTCCGGCAGTTCGGTGCGCAGCCGGTCCAGCTGGCCGAGCTTTTTCAGGAACGCCTTGTGCGCCTCGACGCCCTGCCCCAGCGCGATCTTGGCGGCGCCGACGTTCGAGGAAAACGTGAATACTTCCGACAGCGTGATCGAGCGGCCGACGGGATGCGTATCGTGGATGGTGAATTTGCCGTACTTCATCGCACCCCGGCCGTCGTACAGCGTGTTGAGGTTGGCCTTGCCGGAATCCAGCGCCATCGCCAGCGTCAGCGCCTTGAAGGTCGAGCCCATCTCGAACACGCCCGTGGTCAGGCGGTTGATGCGGTCGGGGTCGTGCGCCTCTTTCGGGTTGTTCGGGTCGAAGTCCGGCAACGACACCAGCGCGACGATCTCGCCAGTCTTGACGTTGGAGACGAGGCCGGAGGCGGCCTTGGCCTTGTACTTCTCTTTCGCCTTCATCAGCTCGTCGCGCAGCGCGTGCTCGACGCGCAGATCGATCGACAATTCGACCGGCCGCTGCAGCCGGTCGGTGGCGAAGCCTGCGCGATGCAGGTCGGCCAACCCGTTATTGTCGAGCCATTTCTCCATCCCGGCGATGCCCTGGTTGTCGATATTGACCAGGCCGATCAGATGGGCGACCGACGCACCGGTCGGATAGACGCGCTTGTTCTCGCGCAGGAAGCCGATGCCGGGAATGCCGAGGCGATGAATGGCCTGCTGCTGCTTCGAGGTGATCTCGCGCTTCAGCCACACAAAGCCCTTGCGCGACGACAACCGCTCGCGCACCTCTGAAGTGTCGAGATCAGGCAATGTCGCGGTCAGAAGCTCGATCGCCTCGTCCTTGTCGATGATGCGACGCGGTTCGCCGAACAGGCTCGGCGACTTGACGTCGGTCGCCAGCACCTCGCCGTTACGGTCGACGATGTCGGGCCGCGCGGTCGCGATCGCGTCCCGCGAACCGGTGCGGGCTGAATTGTGGCTGTCGGCGCCGATCGCAAACATGACGAGGCGTCCGGCGATGATGGCGTACACCAAGGCGAACGCCAACACTGCAAATCCGACGCGGGCCCGCGCCTTCGCCGCGCGATCGACATTGCGCCCGTAGAGCAGGCTGCGGATCAGCCGCTGACGCCAGGGCTCGGCAGGCTTTGCAGGTCGGGTGGTGGCAAGCGCCTGATCGGTCATTGCTGAGCTCCCGGCGCGGGCACCGAGCCGGTCACGGTCGGCGCATCGGTGGCAGCCTCGATGGTATTGATCATCGCGCCGATCGGATCAGGCGCGCCTGGCCTCGCAAAGCTGGGCGGCCGTTCCGGCAGGTTCTTCAACTGGTCATATTGCGTGGCGACCAGGGACTTCAGCGGAAGGTGGCGGTCGGCAAGGCCCTGCAGCCGGAGCGGCGCGTCGAGCTTGGCCCATTCGGCGCGGAGCGCGGCAATGGCGTCGCGCTGCTCGCGGATTTCCGCGTTGAGCCGCAGCACGCGCTCGGTGCGCGAGGTCGATTCCATCTTGATCCGGTAGACATAGGAGGCGGCAAACACCAGCATGCCGATCACGAGGAGGTGGATGATCCGCATGGTCAGCCTCCCCTCATGACGCTGTCGATGGTCGGCCACGCCGGCAATTCGTCCACCGCATGCGCCGGCGCCGCCGTACGCTCGGCGGCGCGCAGTTTGGCGGACCGCGCGCGCGGATTGGCCGAAACCTCCGCCTCATTGGGCGTGACCGGACGCTTGGTCAGAATCTGGAAACTCGGAACGGCCTGTGCGACCTCGGGCAAATGCCGCGATCCGCCGCCGGACTTGCCGCGCTGGTTGAGGAAATCCTTGACGATGCGGTCTTCCAGCGAATGAAACGACACCACGACCAGCCGGCCACCCGGCTTCAGCACGCGCTCCGCCGCCGACAGCGCCAGATGCAGCTCGTCGAGTTCCGCGTTGACGAAAATCCGCAAGCCCTGGAACGTCCGCGTCGCCGGATGAATTTCGTTCGGCTTGGAGCGGACCACCTTGCCGACGATATCGGCGAGCGCCTTCGTGGTCGTGATCGACGCTTCCTTGCGGGCGGCGACGATGGCGCGCGCGACGCCGCGGGAGTGACGCTCCTCGCCGAAGATGTAGATGATGTTGGCGAGATCGGCTTCGGAGGCTTTCGCGACCACGTCCGCCGCGGTCGGGCCATCATGCCCCATCCGCATGTCGAGCGGGCCACCGAGCCGGAACGAAAAGCCGCGCTCGGCCTGGTCGAGCTGCATCGAGGAGACCCCGACGTCCATCACGACGCCGTCGACGGCATCAACGCCCTGCGCGGCACAGACCTCGGCGAGATTGGAAAACCTGTCCTCGACCAGGGTCAGCCGGCCATCCGCATGGTCGACCAGATCGAACCCGCCAGAAATTGCCGACCGGTCGCGGTCGATACCGATCACCCGGGTTCCGGCGGTTTCCAGGATCATGCGGCTGTAGCCGCCGGCGCCGAAGGTGGCGTCGACATAGATGCCGCCGTCGCGGGGGCCAAGCATCTCGACCGCCTCGCGGCCGAGAACGGAGATATGGCGGGAGGCAGCCGGGGTCATTCGCCGGCCTTCAGCGTATTCCAAGGTACGATACGGAAACTGGACACCAACCGGTCCATTGCGCCTCAAATCCCTGCGCTTCGCCGGGCTGTTCCGGCCAAAAAACCGCTGCGAGGCGCGCTGGCTGTTTCCCGCCCCCGCCCGCAAACCCTGTTTTCCGGACGGAATTTGCTGGGCTGCCATGGCTTTTTCGAGCGTGAAAGAGGGCCTCGGCCGTCCCCAAAACCGGTTCGGCTCTTCATCACTTAGTAACGGCACTTAGCGTTAAGAAAGCGTTGATGATCGGCCGCGGCTTTTACGCGCTTTTTTACTACTGCAGGCCAGTGATGTCCCGGCTCACTGGTGCAGCCAGTGATGCCCGCCGCACACACTCGGTCAAAATGCGAAACCGGGGGCGGCTGCCCGATTGCGCGGATGACTTGGTAAAGGAATAGTAAAGATCGATATTTTGTAAAATTTGCGGGTTGTCGTTCTCCTGCCCGGTTTGAGCTCATATAATGGCTGCTGGTTCGTTCACGTCTGCTGGTATTGATTCGAAGCGTCAACGCGCCCTTCCCGTTCCCAGGGCCATCGCGGACATGAAGACTTTTACCCCGGATTCCTCGATTGCCTCCGACGTGATCCCGTCGGCGAACTATGGCGATCGGAACAAGGGGCGCCTGCCCGACATGATCCTGCTGCACTACACCGGCATGCCGGATGTGGAAGGCGCGATTGCCCAGCTCTGCACGGCGGGAACCGACGTATCGGCGCATTACATCGTGCTGGAGGACGGCCGCATCGTGCAATCCGTGCCCGAGAGCAAGCGCGCCTGGCATGCCGGCGTGTCGTTCTGGGCCGGCGAAGAAGACATCAACTCCTGTTCGATCGGGGTCGAGATCATCAATCGCGGCCACGACTGGGGTTATCCGGATTTTCCGCTGCGCCAGGTCGCCGCCGTAATCGCGCTGTGCCGCGGCATCATGCTCCGCCGCAACGTGCCGCCGCATCGCGTGCTCGCGCATTCCGACGTCGCGCCTGCGCGCAAAAAGGATCCCGGCGAGAAATTCCCGTGGCACTCACTGGCCAATTCCGGCGTCGGCCATTGGGTGCAGCCGGCGCCGATCGTGCGCGGCGAATCGCTCAAGCTCGGCAGCATCAGCGACGATGTCGCCGGCCTGCAGACCGCCCTGGCGCGCTACGGCTACCAAGTGCCGAACCACGGCAAGTACGACGGCCCGACCATGGAAGTGGTCACCGCGTTCCAGCGCCACTTCCGCCCGGCCCGCGTCGACGGCATCGCCGATCATTCGACCATGAGCACGCTGCACGCGCTGCTGGCCACTCTGCCGGCCGATGCGACGCCGACGCAGGTCGCGGCACAGTAATCCGCGCGAGATTTTTTAGCCGTCATTGCGAGCGCAGCGAAGCAATCCATGCTTCGGCTTGGCGAGCTATGGATTGCTTCACTGCGCTCGCAATGACGGCTACAATTCACCCAGCTCTGCCATCCGCCGTGCGTAAAGCCGCCGCAACGGCTCCAGTTGCGTCGCTGACGTGGCGGCCTGATAGGCTTCGCGTGCGGCGTCTCGCCGGCCGAGGCGGCGGAGCAGATCGGCGCGGACGGCCGGCAGCAATTCATATCCCTTCAGCCCGCCGCGCGCCTCGAGCGCATCGATCAGGTCGAGCGCCCGCGCCGGTCCATCGACCATCGACAGCGCGGCGGCGTGATTGAGTTCGATCACCGGCGATGGGCTGATCCGCAGCAGCACCTCATAGAGGCCGGCGATCTGCGGCCAGTCGGTGTCGTTATAGTTCGGCGCACGCGCGTGCAGCGCCGCGATCGCGGCCTGCACCGCATAGGATTGCGGCCGCCCCGGCATGCGCAACGCCTCTTCTACCAGCTTCAAGCCCTCCGCGATCTGGGCCTGATCCCACAGCGAACGGTCCTGCTCTTCCAGGAGCACGATGTCGCCGCCCGCGGTCTCGCGGCCGGCGCGGCGGGAATCGTGCAGCAGCATCAGCGCCAGCAATCCCTTGATCTCGCCGCGGCCGGGCATCAGCGCGTCGAGCAGCCGCGCCAGCCGGATCGCTTCGCGCGCCAGATCAGGCCGCATCAGATCTTCGCCCGAGGTCGCGACATAGCCTTCGGTAAAGACCAGGTAGATCACCGCGAGCACGCCCCGCAGGCGCGGCTCCAGCGCTTCGCGTTCCGGTACTTCGTAGGCGATTCCGGCGAGGCGGATTTTCTGCTTGGCGCGAACGAGGCGCTGCGCCATCGCATCCTCGCTCGCGAGAAACGCCCGCGCCACCTGCGCTGTCGAGAGCCCGCACACCGTGCGCAGCGTCAGCGCCACCTGCACTTCCATTGCAAAGGATGGATGGCAGCAGGTGAAGATCAGGCGCAGCATGTCGTCGTCGAGCACATTGTCGGCGGCTTCGTCAGGCGCCGACGCGTTGAGCAGGATTTCGCGCGTCAGTTCCTGCTGCTTGCCGCGAAACGCGACGTTGCGGCGGACGCGATCGATCGCCTTGTTGCGCCCGACATTGACCAGCCAGGCCCGCGGATTGGATGGCAGATTGGCGGTGGACCAGCGCTCCAGCGCCACCGCGAACGCATCCTGCAGCGCGTCCTCGGCGAGATCGAAATCGCCGACGAGGCGGATCAGGGTCGCCAGCGCCCTGCCCGCCTCGTCGCGGAATATCTTTTCGATCTCGGTGGGGGTCATGGAGCCATTCAGCGATAGTCATTCCGGGGCGTGCGCAGCACGAGCCCGGAATCCATAACCACGATCGGGAGTATGGATTCCGGGCCCACGCGAAGACGCGTGTCCCGGAATGACGGAGAGTGGTGGTCAATCATAAACCATCACCGGCCGCACCTCGATCGACCCCGTCTTGGCGCCGGGAATCCGCGCGGCGATGGCCAGCGCGGTGTCGAGATCCTTGGCCTCGACCAGATAATAGCCGCCGAGTTGCTCGCGCGTTTCCGCGAACGGACCGTCGGTCGTCAGGGTCTTGCCGTCGCGAACGCGCACGGTGGTCGCCGTCGTCGACGGCTGTAAGCCGTCACCGGCCTTGAAATGGCCGCTCTGAACGATGGACTGGGTGAACGCGCCGTAGTCGGCCATCATTTGCTGGCGCCCCGCGGCGTCCATTTTGCCAAGCTCAGCCTCGCTCCGATAGATCAACAACAGATACTGCATCGCTCTACTCCTCCTGATCGGCGGGTTTGCCGACACCCAGTCGAACGGGCCGGACGCGAAACGACATCTTCAGGATAGTTTATTTTGCTCCGTTTCGTGGCTTGACGCCACGCCGCCCAGCCCCCATGCGTAAGGGGTCAGTCGGCCGGACGGCCGCTCCCGCTACGGTCGAAAGGCTGCGGGAGAGGAAAGTCCGGGCTCCATCGACATACGGTGCCGGATAACGTCCGGCGGGGGCGACCCCAGGGAAAGTGCCACAGAGAACGAACCGCCTTCTCCTTGGGAGGAGGCAAGGGTGAAAAGGTGCGGTAAGAGCGCACCGCGGGTCCGGCAACGGAACCGGCATGGCAAACCACACCGGGAGCAAAACCGAATAGGGACGGCACCGCGGGCAGTTCGCGAAAGCGAAAACGCCGCAGGGCGATGTCAGGCTCGCCGTCCGGGTAGGTTGCTCGAGGCCATGTGCAAACAGGGTCCCAGAGGAATGGCCGTCACGTATCGTCAGCGAAAGCGAGCGGTGCCCTACAAAACCCGGCTTACAGGCCGGCTGATGTTTCTAAAATGAGGGGTTCGGCGTAACGCGCCGGACCCCTCGCCATTTTCAGGAGCGCGCGCTCCGGCAGCTCAATCGCGCGCCGCCTCCTCGATCGCCTGCGCGAGCCGCGCCGGATTGCTGAAGAACATCTCATGGCTGCCGTCACACTCGACGAGGCGAAACAGGCCGAGGCGCTCCGATAGCCGCGGATGCCATGGCAGGCTGTGCGGCAAGGCAATGTCCTGCCGGCAATTGACGTAGGATTTGCCGACCGGCAACTCCGCCAGCGGACGCTTCAAAGCGATCTTGTCGGTGAACGTCCGGTAGGGATGCGGGTTGAGCTTGGCGTACGCGGACTTTGCCAGTTCGAAGTCGGCGTCGTTGATGAAAGCATCGCGCCAGATTTCAAACGGCAGCATGACCGCGTTCTTGTTGGCGGTGGCCACCGCATCGAACAGCCCGACATAATGCGGCGGCACCATGTCGTTGAGACACTGCCCGTCCAGCGGGACGAAGGCGTTGACATAGACGAGGCGCTTGATGCGATCCGTCAGCCGGTCGGCAACGCCTGAAATCAGCATTCCCCCATAGCTGTGGCCGACGAGCCAGATATCCCGCAGATTATTGGTTTCGATGTAGCTGGTAACCGACGCGATCGCCTGTTCGAGCCCGATCTTGTCGCGATCGTCGCCCGCGTTGTTGCCAGCAACCGTCGGGCAATGCACGGCATGGCCGGATTTGCGCAAGTGTCCGGCGACGGCATCCATTTCGGCACCGGTGTGCCACGCGCCGTGTACAAGGACGTAAAGGCCTGCCATTTCCGTCTCCCCCGTTTATGGAAGTGGATTTGATAGGCCGGGCAGATTATGCCGGATGGCCGGATCAAGCCACCATCATCGCCGATTTACGCCAGGGGCTTTGCCTGAACGGGTCAGCGCTGCCGCCTGAATGCGGCCGGTGTCATGCCGAGATATCTGCGGCATTGGCGAATGAAATGGGACGGATCGGACAGGCCGACGCGCAATCCTATTCCGCCGACACCGATGTGATCGAATCGCGCTTCACTCAGCATCCTGCGCGCGACCGCCATCCTGCAGTCGTTCAGCACGCCGCTAAACGTCAAGCCCGACTTGTTGAGGCAGCGATGCACCGTCCGCTCCGAAACCCGCAGATGCTCCGCGACGGAAGCGGCCGTCAACCCCGGTTCGGCGTAGAGCAACCGGATGGCGCGACCGATCTGGCCCAGGAGATTGCCCGCATCGCGCTGCTCGGACGGCGTGGTTGGAATCTCGCTGCCTGCCGCCAGCGCCAGCAAGCCGCCGAGCTGGTCGGTGAGAACCTGCGCGGGCAGCGGCAGGTCGACGGCCAGATGGGGCGACAGCTGACATGCAAATGCACTGAGCGCCGCGCCCCAGCCGGTGCGCCCGTCGATGCGCTGCCCGGCCCGCCGTTCGGGATCGACGATCCACGATTCAACCCAGGGGATCGGCAGCTCCAGCGACAGCGTATTGGAAGTCACCGGAAAGTTGAATTCATAGCAGCGCCGGGAGTCCAGCAACACGAGATCGTGCGGCTGCATGATCGACCGATGGCCGTTCTGCATCACCGTCCAGTCGTTGTCGGTCTTGCACAGAAGGTAATAGTAGTTCGACGCGCTGCGGTCGAGGCTGGCTTTCCTGCGGTAGACGTGCTGCGCGGAGCCTTCGACGCGATTGATGCCGATGGTGTCGAGTTGCCCGCGCTGGACCGAGCAGTCGAAGCCCGACCGGACCGGCGTCGTGATATCCATCTCGAGAAAGCACTCGCAGACGGCGCCGATCCAGTAGTCCAGCCGCCGCTCCGGCTCGACCAGGCCGGTCGACCATTTCTCGATGACTGCCGCCGTCCTGGCCGCCATGGCTCCGCCTCCCCAAGTTTTACGCCACGATCTTCTCCAACAGCGCCATCAGCGCTTCCGGCGCGGTGACGTTCGGCGCGTGGCTGGCGTCGATCTCGAAATAACGCCATGCCGGATCACTCCTGGTCTTCCTCGCAAACGGACCGAACGTATCGGCCGGCGGGAAGCGGGTGGCGTAGATGTAACTGCGTGGCAGCGTCAGTGTGCCGCCTTGCAGCTTGAGCCTGGTCTCGAAGCATTTGACCGGCATCGGAACGCGCCGCACAGCCAGCCATTCGACGTCTTCAGCCGCGGTGTCCGGCGGCGACGTCATCGGCGGGATGCGCCAGCCATCGCCCTTTTTCGCGCCATCCAGCATCGGCTGCCGGCCCGGCTCGTTGATGTCGAACAGCGACTGGCCATCGTCAGGCACGAAGGCGTCGACATAGATCAGCTGCGTCACGCGATCCCTGGCGCGATCGGCCACGCCGGTCGCGACCATGCCGCCATAGCTGTGGCCGATCAGCACGATGTCGCGCAGATCCTCGTATTTGATGAC
This sequence comes from Bradyrhizobium sp. JYMT SZCCT0428, assembly GCF_018131075.1. Taxonomy (GTDB): domain Bacteria; phylum Pseudomonadota; class Alphaproteobacteria; order Rhizobiales; family Xanthobacteraceae; genus Bradyrhizobium. The sequence goes on from NZ_JAFCLS010000012.1 coordinate 37,149, forward strand.
GTTGAGCATGTCCTCGATATGGGTTTCGAGATCGATCGAGGGGTTTGCCAGATGCGCGCGCTCGCCAAGCCCGGTGTAGCTCGGCGTCACCAGCCGATGCCCGGCGGCGCGCATCAGCGGGTGCATCTTCTTCCACGCCCAGCCCGCCGACCACGCGCCGTGACAGACAAGGAAGGTTTTTGCGGAGGTTGAGCTCATCGGGGGCGTTTCCGTGAAGTTATTGTTGAAGGTTTCGATTGCGATAGTACCTGCTGGCGCCGTCGTGTAAATGTCGGCGCAATGACCAAGAAGACGGGACTCTGATGGAAACGTCCGCCTATGCGCTGTTGCTTTTTGGCGCGCTTGCCGGAGGCTTCGTCTCCGGCCTTGCCGGTTTCGGAACGGCGCTGATGGCGCTGGGGATCTGGCTTTACGTGCTGCCGCCGTCGCTGGCCGTACCCTTGGTGCTGATCTGCTCGGTCAGCTCGCAGATCTCGACGCTGCCGACAATGTGGAAGGTTCTCGACTTCAAGCTGGCCGCGCCGTTCGTCATCGGCGGGCTTGCCGGCATGCCGATCGGTGCGCTGCTGGTCGCGCAGGCCGAGCCGCAAATATTCAAACTGAGCGTGGGCGTGATGCTGCTGGTGTTTCCGGCCGCGCTGTTTTTCGTCCGCAAGCCGATGGCGTTCGCCTTCGGCGGCAAGCCGGCGGACGCTGCCGTTGGATTTGCCGGCGGCATCCTGGGCGGCCTTGCCGGGCTGTCCGGCCCGCTGCCGACCCTGTGGGCCAGCGTGCGCGGCTGGACCAAGGATCAGCGCCGCGGCGTATTCCAGATCTTCAACGGCAGCGTGCTCGGCGCCGCCTTGCTGCTGCAGATCATCAGCGGCTTCGTCAAGACCGAAGTGTTCTGGCTCGCGCTCCTGGCGCTGCCGGGCACGCTGATCGGCGCACGGATCGGCGCGCGGACCTATCAGGCCCTGAGCGACCGCAATTTCTACGACATTGTGCTCGGCTTGCTGTTTCTGTCCGGGCTCGCACTGGTGTGGAGCAGCATTGCTCCGAAGTAGCTGCGCATGGCCGCCATGTGCTCCGAGTAGATTGCTGTACGCTGATCTGCAAAACAGTTATCCAGTCGCATCATGACCTCTCCAACTTTTTCACGCGCACGTCTCGGTCTGTTGCTGGGTTTCGTCGGCGTGCTGATCTTCGGCGGCACGCTGCCGGCGACGCGGCTCGCGGTCTCCGCAATTGATCCGATTGCACTGACCTCGCAGCGCACACTGATCGCCGGAATATGTTCGCTGATATTGTTGGTCGTGCTGCGCCGCCCGCTGCCGCCGCGCGAACTGTGGCCGCAACTGGTCGTCACGATGATCTGCGTCGCGATCCTGTTTCCGTTCCTGATGTCGGTGGGGGTGCAGACCGTCGACGCTTCGCATGGCGGCGTGGTGTTCGGGATCATGCCGATCGCGACCGCTTTGGTCGCGGTCATGATCACCCATGAACGGCCGCGGCCGCTGTTCTGGATCGCCTCGTTCGCCGGCGCAGCATTGGTGATTACGTTTGCGCTGCGGCAAGGCGGCGGCGAACTCTCGGGCGGCGACCTGTTCCTGCTTGCCGCGGTGGTCGTCTCCGGCATCGGCTATGCCTTCTCCGGCCGACTCACCGCGCAGATGCCGGGCTGGGAAGTCATCAGCTGGGTGCTGGTGATCGCCTTGCCGCTCTCGATCCCGGCCGCCGCGCTGACGATGCCGGCTGACATCACCCACATCCCCTTAAAACCGTGGCTCGGGCTGCTCTACGTCGCGCTGTTCTCGCAATGGATCGGCTTCTTTGCCTGGAACGCCGGCATGGCGATGGGCGGCATCGCGCGGGTGTCGCAGGTGCAGCTGCTGCAGCCCTTCGTGGTGTTTGCACTCGCGGCGGTTTTCAACGACGAGACCATCACGCCGCAGATCGTGCTGTTCGCCGCCGGCGTGGTCGCGACCGTCGCGATCTCGACCCGCACGCGCGGGCGCAAAGCGCCCGATCGTTCGGAGCTGACATCCGTTCCAGGCGTCACGCCGCCGGCAACGCCGACTTGAGCGGCGCCAGGCGTTTCCTGAACTCCAGATGCAGCAACCACAAACTCAATGCGGCTTGCAGCGTCGTCGTGGCGTTCGAGATGTACCATGCATATTCGATGCGAAACCCGGGTCTGGCGGAGAGCCAGAGAACCGGTAAGGCGTAGGTGATCAAACGTGCGCCGGAGCTCAGCAGAATCGGTTTGGTGTTGCCCAGTCCCTGAAACATACTGTTGCTCACAAAGGTAAATCCCTGCGCCACGAGGTTCAGCGAGACCATCTGCAAAAACAGAATGGCAACGGCAATCGTTTCCGGATCGTTCGCGAAGCCGCCGAGCAGCAGCCCGGGCTGCCACTGCGCCAGGATCGTGAAAGTCACCATCACCAAGGTGGCAACCACGGCGGCCTTGGTGAAGGTTTCCCGCACGCGCGCGGCGTTGCCGGCGCCGAAATTCTGCCCCGCGATCGGTCCGGCGGCGATAGCGATCGCCAGCGCCGGCATCTGGATCAGGCCGAGCACACGCGTTCCAATGCCGAAGCCGGCCTGGGCCGCCGCGCCGAAGTCGCGCAAAGCGTAGAAGATCACGCCCATCCAGAGGAAGATAATCGCGAACTCGCCGCCGGCCGGCAGGCCGACATTGAGAATGCGCTTCCATTGCCGGAGCTGCGGACGAATTTGCGCGAAATCGAAGCCGACATAGCGCTCAAGCCTGCGGAAATAGATCCACATCATCAGGACGCCCATCACGACTGCGAGCGAACTCGCAAGGCCGGCTCCCGCGACGCCGAGCGCAAGGCCGGTACCCCAGCCCGAAATCAGGACCGGCGCCAGCGCGATATTGATCATCACCGCGAGCGTCTGCACGATCATACTGGGTCGCACGATGCCGGTACCGCTCAGCGCGGCGCCCATCACCCGCGAAGCGAATTGCAACGCCAGCGCGGGCATGAACCAGAGCAGATAGGTCGTGCCCGCCGCGACGGTGGCTTCGTCAGCCGCCACCATCCGCATGTAACCGCTGGCGAATGCGGACCCGACAACCCAGGTCAGCAACCCGGACACGGCCGCCAGGCCGAGCGCCTGGTTGAACACCAGATTGGCGTCCAGTCGATCCTTGCGGCCCACCGCATGGGCGATCAGCGAGACGGTTCCGACGCCCAGCACCTGCAACCCGCCATTGAGAAGAAAGCCGAGATTGCCGGCCGCCGCCACACCGGCGATGGCTGCTTCGCCAAGCCCCGCGACGAAATACAAATCGACGAGCTGGCAGATCATGATCGTGACCATGCCGGCCAAAATCGGCGGCGCCATGTTGAGGATGTGGCTCACGATGGAGCCCTGCGTCAGGTCTTTCATTTCAATTCCATATCTTCAAATCTGTCTCTGGCACGCGGCCTCGGAAGGCCGCGCGCCGCAATGCCATTTACTCGGCCGCTGTAATGCGGCCGAACTCCGTCGCCTGCCGCTCGAACAGCCCGCGATAGATGCCCCCCGCGCGCGCCGTCAGCATCGCGTGGGTGCCCTGCTCGACGATCTTGCCGCGATCGAACACCAGGATCCGGTCGAGGCTGCGCACCGTCGACAGCCGGTGCGCGATCACGATCGAAGTACGGCCTTTCATCAGCCGCTCCATCGCCTGCTGGATCAGGCCTTCGGACTCCGAGTCGAGGCTGGAAGTCGCCTCGTCCAGGATCAGCACCGGCGCATCGGCCAGGAACGCCCGCGCCAGCGCGACACGCTGACGCTCGCCGCCCGACAGCTTGACGCCACGTTCACCGACAAGCGTGCCGTAACCCTTCGGCAGCCGCAGGATGAACTCGTGCGCATTCGCCAGCCTTGCCGCCTGCTCGACCGCTGCCATGCTGGCGCCGGGCCTGCCATAAGCGATGTTCTCGGCCAATGATCGGTGAAACAGGATCGGCTCCTGCTGCACGATCGCGATCTGGCTGCGCAGCGAATGCTGCGTCGCCTTGGCGATGTCCTGACCGTCGATCAGGATCTTGCCGCCGCCGATGTCGTAGAGCCGCTGCACCAGTTTGACGAACGTCGTCTTGCCCGAACCGGAACGGCCGACCAGGCCGACACGCTCGCCGGCACGGATGTCCACCGACAGGCCGTCGTACAAGGGATCGCGATGTCCGCCGTAATGGAACGTCACGCCGTCGAACACGATGCGGCCGCCCTGGATGTCGATCGGCCTGGCGTCGGGCGCATCCGCAATGCCGATCGGCTCGGCATGGATCGCAACCAGTTCCTCCATGTCGTTTACCGAACGCTGCAGATTGTTGATGTGCATGCCGACGTCGCGCAGATACGCATGGATGATGTAGTAGCTGGTCAGGACGTAGGTGACGTCGCCCGGCGTGGCGCGGCCCGCGATCCACAGCAGGATCGCGCCGCCGATCACGGACGTGCGAAAGCACAGCAGCACCGCGAGCTGCGCCGTCGAGGTGTAGTTGTAGCGTATCCAGGTCCGCCGCACGCGCCTGCCCCAGCGGCCGATGACGCCGGCCAGCCGTCCGTCCTCGCGCCCTTCCGCGCCAAAGGATTTCACCACCGCGTTGCAGGTCAGCGCATCCGCCAGCGTGCCGCCGACCTTGGTGTCCCAGGCGTTGGAGACTCGCGCGGCCGGTGCGATGTAGTTCATCGAGAACGCGATCGTCATCGCGACATAGATCACCGTGCCGACCGCAATGACCGCCCCGAGCGAGGGCCAGTGCAGCCCGAGCAGGATCATCGAGCCGAGCAGCACCGTCAGCGACGGCGCCAGCGCCATCAGGATGGTGTCGTTGAGCAGGTCGAGCGCCCACATGCCGCGGGTGATCTTGCGCACGGTGGACCCGGCGAAGCTGTTGGCGTGCCAGTCGGTCGAGAAGCGCTGCACCCGCATGAAGGCGTCGCGCGACACGTCGGACATGATCTTCAGCGTGAACGGCACGATCGCCTGCAGGCCGATCAGCCGCAGCACCATCGACAGCGCGCCCAGCGCCACGATGCCGCCAAAGGCGATCATCGCCGCGCGGCGCGCAGCGGGATCAGACGCGCCTTGCGTCAGCGCGTCGACCAGATGGCCGGAGAACAGCGGCATGAACAGGTCGGCGGCTGTCGCCCCGAGCAAACCGCCGGCAACAACGCTGGCGCGGCCGGGCTGTTCGAGCCAGTGCCGGAACACGAACGGGAGCACCACCCGGATCGCCGTGGGACGCTTATTGGTTTGAGCGGTCATGGCCTCATCCGGCACCGCTTGCGCGCACGCCGGCTCCATCTGAAAGGACGCAAGGGACGGCACAGGGCCGAACGCAAGCGTCGTTGAAAAAATCGGTAACTCGTTGAGAAGTTTTGAAGATCGGGGAAGCTTGGGATGATCGGGACGTCAGGCCCGGTCAGCGCTGGCGAAATTGGGGCTCAAAGGCCCGGTACGGCGTCCAGCATAGGCATCGAACGCGAGCGGGCGGTCTGCGAATAAGACGAAATCATGCAAATCCTCCCCGGTTCGAGCGACAACGCGCATGCTTATAAATGCATCACGGGTGATTTGCAATATGACAACCGCGTGAGCGCGCGAAATCAATCGACGCTAAGTTCAGTGCCACCACTTCAATGCCCCGGGCCGCCCGCTTGCCACGCCGGCGGCTTGTTCAGCAGCACGACCAGAAGACTGAGGCCGACATAGAAAACGGCCAGCATGAAGAAGGCGTCGCCGAACCCCATCACCACCGCCTGGCGGTGGACGATCTGCGATAATTGCTTCATCGCCATCCGCGCGGCGTCGCCCATGCCCTGCATACGCTGGGTGAACATGTTGAGCGTCTCCACCGCGGTGGCGTTGCCCCAGTTCATGCGATCGTGCAGCCGCGAGATGTGCAGATCGGTGCGCTCGTTCAGCACCTGGTTGATCAGCGCGAGCCCCACCGCGCCGCCGAGATTGCGCGTCAGGTTGAACAGGCCGGAGGCGTTCTTGACCCGCTCCGGGGCCAGCGTGCCGAGTGCGATGGTGTTGGTCGGCACCATCGCGAACATCATGCCGACGCCGCGCAGGATTTGCGGGACCAGCAGTTCATAGAAATCATATTCGCGGGTGATCCAGGTCATCAAATAGGAGCCGAGCGCGAAGCTGCAAAGCCCGAAGGCGATGAGGTAACGCATGTCGACCTTGGTCATCAGCCGTCCGACCAGCGGCGCGGTGAGGAACATGGCAACGCCTGAGACGAACATGGTCTCGCCGATCATCAGCGCGCTGTAGCCGCGCACTTCGGCGAGATAACGCGGATAAACATATGTCAGGCCGTACAGCCCGATGCCGACGCAGAACGAGATCAGGCAGCCGATGGCGAAATTGCGGTCGCCGAACGTCCTGATATCGACGATCGGTTCATGCGCGGTCAGCACGCGCCAGAAAAACGCGATCGCGGACACCAGACAGACGGCGGCGCAGGCCGCGACCGACGTATCCTGCAGCCACTGATATTGCGGGCCTTCCTCGAGCACATATTCGAGCGAGCCGAGGAAGCCCGCCATGAACAGCAGGCCCCACCAGTCGAAATGTTCGAGCAGCTTGAAGTTCGGCTCGTCGAAATCGACCAGGATCAGCACGCCGATGGTGATGCCGATGCCCGGAATGATGTTGATGAAGAACAGCCAGTGCCACGACATCAGGTCGGTGATATAGCCGCCGACGGTGGGACCAATCGTCGGCGCCAGCGTCGCGACGAGGCCGATGATCGGGCCGACGATGTAGAATTTCGAGCGCGGAAACACCGTATAGGCGGAGGCGAACACGGTTGGGATCATGCCGGCGCCGAGAAACCCCTGCAGCGCGCGCCACACGATCATCTGCTCGATCGTGGAGGCGAAACCGCAGAAGAAGCTCGCGATGGTGAAGCCGGAGGCGGAGATCGCAAACAGCAGGCGGGTGCCGAACGCACGCGACAGGAACCCGGACAGCGGAATCGCGATCACCTCGGCAATCAGATACGAGGTCTGCACCCACGACACTTCGCTCGAGCTTGCCGAAAGCCCGGCCTGGATCTCGTTCAGCGATGCCGAGACGATCTGGATGTCCAGGATCGACATGAACATCCCGAACACCATGATGAGGAACGCAAACAGCCGCCGCGGCGGGATGCGCTCGTCCGGCACGCTTGCGGCTGGTATCATCGACGGCGATGCGGTGGTGGCGTCTGCCATGATCTGCTCAGGACGCGCGCCGGGCTTAACCCCGGCGCTATAAAATTACTTCGGATGAAGCATCGGCGACGCGTCGAGGTCGGCCTCGTTGTCGGCATCGGCGGCGCCGTCACGGGTGTTGACGGTGGTGTAGACCGACATGCCCGCGCGCAGCAGGTTTTGCTTCGCGACATCCTTCGGCACGCGGATCCGCACCGGCAGCCGCTGCACGATCTTGGTGAAATTGCCGGTGGCGTTATCCGGCGGCAGCAGCGTGAACACCGAACCCGCCGCGGGTGAAATGCTGTCGACCACGGCCGCGAATTTGCGATGGCCGTAGGCGTCCACGGAAATCGTCACGGGCTGGCCGGGACGGATGCGCTTGAGCTGAGTTTCTTTATAGTTGGCGTCGATGAAGACGTCGTTGAGCGGCACCACATTGCCGAGGCGCTGGCCGGCCTGGATGAAATCGCCGGTGTTGACGATGCGGTTGGAGAAGGTGCCGTCGACCGGCGCACGCACCGCGGTGAAGGCGAGATCGCGCTCCGCCTTGGCCAGCGTGGTCTGCAACTCCGCCAGCTGGGCGCGGGCCTCGTTCTGCTGCGCCCTGGTCACCTCGACATTGTCGCGCGCGGCATCAAAGGCCGCCTGCGCCGATTTTACCTGCGCCACACCCTGATCGCGGCCGGCTTCGGAAACTTCAAACGTGGCCCGCGAGGCAAAGCCCTTGGTGCTCAGCGCCTGCTGACGGTCGAAGTCGAGACCTGCGCGCTTCAGCGCCGCTTCCGCGGAGACGAGTTGCGCCTTGGCCTGCTCGACCGCGCTTTCCATCGCCGCCACCTGACGGCCGATGCGGTCGATGGTGGCCTGCTGGGTCGCGATCTTGGTGCGCGCGGCATCCACGGCGATCCGGTAATCGCCGTCATCGATCCTGTAGATCACGTCGCCGGCGCGAACGATTGAATTGTCTGCTGGAATGATCGACGCGATATGGCCGGCGACCCGCGCACCCAGCGTGGTATTATTGGCGCGCACATAGGCGTCGTCGGTCGAGATATAAAAGCGTCCGATGAATGTGTAGTAGACGCCGTAGCTGACGGCCGCGAGTGCCAGCAACGCGAACACGCCCATCATCACGAATTTGCGCTTGCCGGATTTCGGCGTGGCGGGTTGTGCGGCATCGGCGGGCGGTGCGGCCGGCCTGTCGGTTGCCGGCGCGCCTGGAGCAGTTGCCGGCTGGCGCCTGGTTTCTTCCGCAACGTGAGTTCGCAGCTGGTCCGCCAACTCGGCGGGGTCGCGCGCGGCTTCGTCTTCGGCCGTTGCCGCCTCCGGCTCCTGACGAGCCGACGCCTCCGGCTGTTGCCGAACGACACGTGCGGCCTGGTCTCTCGCTGCGGCCATACCCCGGCCTCCCCATTACTCATGCACGGCGCAGACGCAGCCGAAACCCGGCCGTGAAGGCATCGCCACTTCCAGAATTAGCATTGACCGAACCGTTCGGTCAAGATACATTTGCGTGAAGGGACCTTAGAGCGAAAGCACCTTCCCGTGCATATGTCGGGTTGAAATCTTTCCCGAGAAGATAAACCAATGGTTGCAGACACGTCGCATACGCTTGATGTCGTCGCCGACGAGGATTCCTCGAAGCGCCGCCAGATCCTCGATGGCGCGCGGAAAGTGTTCCTGGATCTCGGTTTCGACGGCGCCAGCATGGGCGAGATCGCGCGCTCCGCCGGCGTCTCCAAGGGAACGCTCTACGTCTATTTCGCCGACAAGCACCGCCTGTTCGAAGCCATCGTCGAGGAAGAATCGATCGAACAGGGCAAAACCGCATTCAATTTCGATCCCGACCGCGGCGTCGACATCACGCTGCCGGAATTCGGCCGGGCCTACATCCAGGTGCTTTGTCGGCCCGGCGGCGGCTCGGCGATCCGTACCGTGATGTCGATTGCGGAGCGGATGCCGGAAGTCGGCCGCAGATTTTATGACAATGTGCTGGCCCGCACCGTCAACCGCTTCGCCGCTTATCTTGAGGCGCGGGGGCGACTCGGTGAGCTCGTGATCGACAATTACGAACTCGCGGCCTGGCAATTCATGCAGATGTGCCAGGCGACGCTGTTTCAGGCTTTCATTTTCCAGGCCAAGCCCTCACCGTCGCCAAAGCAGATCGCAACCGTCGTCGACAGCGCAACGCGGGTGTTTCTGACGGCGTATCGGGCGAAGGTGGTGTGAGCTTAACTTCGTAGGGTGGGCAAAGGCGCCCTTGCGCCGTGCCCACCGCTCCATGCGCGAATGCAAGATGGTGGGCACGCGGAGCCTGTCATCGGGCGCGCATTCGCGCGACCCGTTGGCTTTGCCCACCCTACGACTGCAATGACGTCACTCGCGCCCTCCCGTTCGTTCAAATTGTCCGCAACTGCAACCGGGTGCCCCCTCGCCGCGTTTGACCCGTGGGAGGAATCCGCCATGGCAATTTTCGGTCGAAAGCCCCGGCCCTCTCGCCGGCGAACCAACCAGGCTGCATGGATGACCATCGACGGCAGTTTTGCCGCGCGTCAATGCACCGTCATCGACATTTCGGAAGGCGGTGCGCGATTGCGGGTGGAAGACCCGCAATTCGTCAAGCCGCATTTTCATCTGAAGTTCGACCGGGCCTCGCCGGGCAGGGCCTGCAAGGTCGCCTGGAAGAAGGGCGACCTGATCGGGATCAAATTCGTTTAGGCCGGACGGCACCGTCTGCTAGTTTAAGCCGATCCCCGCGACGACCGCCATCGTCATGCGGCGCAGCAATCGACGCCCGCTATGGAACAAGTGTTCCCGCCAGCCGTTGCCTGCGACGAAACCAAATCGACCTTTGATTCAAAAGCCGGGTTCGTATTTGCGCCGACGCAGGCTCGCAAAGCGCAATCATTTGGGAGGCTCGGGGGAAAAATAGGCCATGCGTGTCCTGATCCTTGCCTTGTCGATCCTGGGAATTCTTGTCTGCTCGGACGCTGCCAAGGCGGGGCCCAGCACGACCACGCGCGAGCAGGCCGCATCCGTCGATGAGGCGGTCTTTACCGAAGAAGCAACGCAGGAAACCGAGGATCGGATCGGCCTCGACAAGCGAAAGCGCCGTGACCTGCAGCGCCGGCTGACCCGTCTCGGCTTCGACACCAGGGCCAGCGGAAAGTTCGACGCGCGGACCCGCGCCGTCATCACGCGATGGCAGGCCGCGCGCGACTATCCCAAGACCGGCTTCCTCAACCCGTTGCAGCATCAGGCGCTCCTCAACGAGTCCGCCTCGACGGCGAACGCCAGCATCCGTGACAACAAGTCCGGCGGTAACGAGCGCCGGGCCCGACGTCGCGGAGGCGGCGGCGGTCCGGTCGGTGTGATCGGCGGTGTCGTGGGCGGCGTGGTCGGCGGAATTTTCGGACGCCGGTAGTCCGCAACTAGTCCTGGGCTTGAACTCGGCCGCCGCGACCGGCAGCCAGACGTGGGGCAGTTAGCCGCGCCCCAACACAAATCCGTCATTTGACACTTCGTCTTATTTTGTCAAATTCGTCAAATGAAGCCCCGCGACCGCATCCTCGATGCCGCCATGCTGGTGTTCCGCCGGCAAGGTTTCCGGCGCTCGTCGATCGAGCAGGCGGCGGAGGCCGCCGGCCTGACGCGGCAGGCGCTCTACCATCATTTCAAGTCCAGGGAAGAACTGTTCCGCGCCGTGATCGAGCGGCTGCATGAGAACGCGCTGGCCGCCGAGATCGCGGCGGGCGAGGCCACCGAAAAGGCCGGCGGCGGTCTCGCCGACATCCTGATCGCCGAGATCACCGCGCGGATCGGGCAGTTGATCGCGCCGCTCGAGGGTTCGCCCCATATCGAAGAGCTGTTCTCCGAGCACCTGCTGCAGGCCCGCGACATCTACCAGAAATATGCCGCTCATTATGCCGCGCAGCTGACGTCCACGATCGAACGCGTCTGCCGCAAGCAGCGTCTCGCGATCAACGGCATGACCGCGCCCGACTTCGCGCGCTGCATCGAAATGGCGTTCAACGGCACCAAGTCAGCCTATCCGGCGATGCAGCCGGCCGACGCCTTCCTGCGGGCTTTCGGCATCATGGTGCGCACGCTGGTCGCCGGCGCCGTGAGCCCAGCGCCAAAGCCGCGTTCAAGAGAAGCTGCAGGAAAACCTGCGAGAAAAACTGCAAGAAAACCTGTCGCAAGCAAACCCGCCCGCAAATCAGGAGATCGCAGATGAGTACGATGACGATCAACGGCCGTGTCGCCCCCCTGCCCGACGACCTCGACGCGATGCTGATCGATGTGGTCAGAAGCGATCTCGACCTCACCGGCACCAAGCTCGTCTGCGGCGCCGGCGTTTGCGGCGCCTGCACCGTGCTGGTGGATGGCGCGCCGGTGGCGAGTTGCCTGATGCCGGCCCGCGCCGCCGCCGGCAAGACCGTCACCACGGTCGAGGGCATCGGCGCCGAAAAGCTGCACCCGGTGCAGAAGGCGTTCATGGTGCACGATGCGCTGCAATGCGGGTTCTGCACGCCGGGCTTCATCGTCGAGGCCGCGGCGTTTCACGACCACTGGCGGGCAACACGAGGAACGGCAACACCTTCGCGCGACGACATCGGCGCTGTCCTGTCGGGGCATCTGTGCCGCTGCGGCGCCTATGACGGCATCTTCAGCGCGGTGGCCGCGGCCTGCAGCGGCCAGTTCGACGGCGGCGACATCGTCTCGCCGCGCGTCGAGGCGCGCGACAAGGTGACGGGTGCGGCGAAATATACCGTCGACATCCGTCATGAAGGCCAGCTCGAAGGCGTCATCCTGCGCTCGGAGATCGCGCATGGCAAAATCGGCGAACTCGATTTCGCGCCCGCGCTGGCGCTGCCGGGTGTCGGCGCCGCGATCTCGCTGCTCGCCGAAGACCGTATCGTCCGCTTTGTCGGCCAGCCCATCGCCGCCGTCGCGGCAAGCGACCGCAAGACCGCGCTGGCGGCGATTGCCGCGATCAAAATGTCCAGCGAAAAGCTGCCCTCGGTGATCGGGCTCGATGAAGCCCGCAAGCCGAATGCGCCGGTGGTGTTCGAAAAGGCGGACCGCAAGAAAGCCGGCAACGTCTCCGAAGGCGGCGGCTCGCCGGCGCCGTGGAAGGCGAATATCCGCGGACCCTCGGCGGCGTTCTCGCTCAAGCCCAAGCTGGTGCGAAGCTGGGTCGAAAGCGCGCGTCAGGAGAAAAATCCATTGTTGGTCGAAGGCGTATTCCGCACCGGCACGCAATCGCATACCTGCCTGGAGCCGCACGCCACTGTCGCGCATTTCGAGGGCGACCGCCTCACCGTGCACGCCTCGACGCAGAGCGTGTTCCATCTGATGGAGCTGATCGCCAAGCGCTACAAGCTCGACCACGACAAGATCCGCGTCATCGCCGATCACGTCGGCGGCGGTTTCGGCTCGAAGGCCAGCCTCGGCGCGGAGACGACGATCGCGATCGATCTGGCGCGCGCCGCCAACGCGCCAGTCCGCGTCGCCTTCGACCGCCACGAAGAACTTTCGGTGACCGGCTATCGGCCGGCGTCGGAGGTCAGGATCGCGCTGCTGCCGTCCGAGCAAGGCGGCTTGAAAGCGCTGTCGGTGACCGCCTATGCCGACACCGGCGCCGCGATCAATTCCACCATCGCAACCCTGGCGCGGCTGATCTATCCGGCCGAAGGCAAGGAGCTCGCCGATTTCGACGTCATCAGCAATCTGCCGCCGGGCGCGGCGTTCCGCGGGCCCGGCGGACCACCGATGGCGTTCGCGGTGGAGCAGGCGATCGACGAAGCCGCGCTGCGGATGAAGGTCGATCCGATCGAGCTGCGCAAACGCTGGGATACCGATCCCAACCGGCGGCGGCTTTATGAATGGGCGCAAGGGCTCGACGTCTGGCGCAACCGGAAATCACCGGCCGAGCAGACCGGCCGCTATCGCCGCGGCGTCGGCATCGCCACCGGCTACTGGCTTTATCTCTGGCAACCCGGCTCGAAGGTCGAAGTGTCGGTCAAGGGCGGCCGCCTGATCGCGAGCACCGCGATCCAGGATATCGGAACCGGCAGCCGCACCGTGATCGCGAATACGGTGGCGCGCGAATTCGGCCTTGAACCGCACGAGGTCGAGGTTCACATCGGCGATTCCAAACTGCCGGTAGGCCCGGGCTCGGGCGGCAGCCGCACCACCGCCTCGGTGGTGCCGCCGACATTGCTCGCGATTCAAAAGCTCAAGGCCGCGATCGAAAAAAATGCAAAGCGAAAGCCGGCGCCGGGCTCCAATGCACCGTGGCGCGAATTGCTGGCGGCCTCCCCCGACCTCACCGCATCAGGCGTGCGGCCGGAGGACAGCAACCAGACGGCGCCGGGCGTCGAGTCGCCGCTGAAGCAGGTGGGGATTCTGGGCTGGATCTTCGGCAAGATGATGCGCTGGATGTCCAACATGGTGATCGGCGCCGGCGTGCCGAGTTCGGTGCAGGTGATCGAGGTCGAAGTCGATACCTGGCTCGGCCATGTCCGCGTCCTCAACGTCCACACCGGCATTGCGGTGGGCAAGATCGCAGCGCCGGCACTGGCGCGAAGCCAGGCGGCGGGCTCGGTCATTCAAGGCATCGGCTACGCGCTTTACGAAGCCCGCGAGATCGACGGGCGAACCGGCGATACGCTGAGTGGCGGGCTGGAGGATTATCGGATTCCGGGGATCGCCGACACGCCTGTGATCGACGTGCATTTCGACGAAGCCGGTTTCGATCACGTGCTCGGCGGCAGCGTCGGCATCGGCGAGGTCGCGACCGTGCCGACGTCGCCGGCGGTCGCCAACGCGATCTACAACGCCACCGGCATCCGGCCGATGGAGTTGCCGATCCGGCCTGATCGTTTGATATCGGCCCTGAAAGGGAGGGCCGCCGCATGACACCAGCCATGACGACCGAATTCCGCGCCGCCGGCACTGATCTTTCCGAACGCCGCCGCAGCGGCGTCTCGAAGGGCCCGCTGATGGATATCGTGCCCGCGTCTGACATCTCGGGCATGAACTGGGGCGCCGACGGCACGCTGCGCATCGGCGCCTACACGACCATCGCCGCAATCGCCGCCGATCGAAGCATTGCCGCCGCCTATCCCGGCATTGCGGCATCGGCGCAGGGCCTCGCGACACCGCAGATCCGCCATCTCGCCACGCTCGGCGGCAATATCGCGCAGCGTTCACGCTGCTGGTATTTTCGAAATCCGCATATCGCCTGCCTGAAAAAGGGCGGCACCGATTGTCCGGCCCGGAGCGGCAATCATCTCTATCATGTCGCGTTCGATCTCGGCCCCTGCGTGGCGCCGCACCCTTCCACGATGGCGGCGGCGTTGCTGGCCTATGACGCGACCATCATCACCTATACGCGAAGCGGGCTTTCGATCCCGGATGTGCTCGGCGACGGCTCCAACGGCACCGTCGACAATTTGTTGCAGCCGGGCGAGATGATCCGGGGCATTGAACTGCCCAAGCCCTTGGAAGGCGAGCGCGCGGTTTACAAGCGCGCGATCAGCCGCGCCTATGCGGAATGGCCGCTGGTCGAGATCTGCGCCCGCGCGGTCATCAATGACGGCACGTTCCAGTTCATCCGCCTCACCGCCGGCGGCATCGCGCCGGTGCCGCTGCGGCTGAAGGCGGCGGAAGGCGCCGTGCAAGGCAAGGCGGCCAATGCGTTGAACATTGAAGTAGCCGCCAAGCTTGCGACCTCGGGCGCAAAGCCGTTGCCGATGACGGGCTACAAGCTCGATCTCCTGGAAGGCGTGGTGCGGGATGTGCTGGAGAAGTTGGCTGCGTAAGATTTCGTAGGGTGGGCAAAGGCGCGCAGGCGCCGTGCCCACCATTACAACCGCGCGTGCCGATCGATGGGTACGCTTCGCTTTGCCCACCCTACAGACCTGGGGCTAATGCCCGTCGAACTCGTCTTCTTCGTTGACCTTGCTGGAGTGCCGGTGCGCCCTCCTGCCGCCGAGCGAACCCGTCATGTAGGGTTCGCGCGATGACGCGTAGGAACTGCGCCCTCCGGCCCTACCCGCGACCTGATCGCCGGAGACCGCTGCCGGCTGGCAGATCACCCGCCCGCTGGATCGGCGCATCAGATCGACGTGGATGTGGTCCTCGTGGTGACGGTTGGAGCCCGGCGCCAGCACGGTGTTGAACTGCTGGCAGGCGCTCGCCTGCACATCGCGCAGAAAGCCCTGCTCTTCCGGCATGCCGCGCCAGCCGCCCTTTACCGTCACGCGCCTGCCATCGGCCAGCGTAAAGGAGGCGATATCGAGCGCGTTGCCAAAAGCGTGTTCGGAAATATGCGAGTTCGGATTGCCGTTCATGCCGCGGCAGGAATAGGCGGAGATCTGCCTGATCTCGACCACGCGCACGCCGAACCAGCGCTGAGCGGCAGGCTGCACCGAATCGGCAAGCCAGCGGTCGAGCACCGAGACGATCGGACAGGCCAGCGTCGCGGTCGGCTTGATCGCGACCGGTCCCACCGTGTTGACGGGATCGCCCAGCGTCGGCCCGAGCCGCGGCGGCGGCGCGGCGGCGGGCGCCTGCGAATAGGGTGCCGGTGAATAATTCGGGGATGACGGGTAGCGGTCGCGCGGCGGATAGGAAGGCGCGGCCATGTAAGAGCCGCGCGGGTCGCGCGATTGCGGCGCGCCTTCGGCCGGCAGATCGATTTCGTCGTCCTGCTGGGCCACGCCCGGCGCGGTCAGCGAGATCGGCCCGTTGGACGGCGCGCCATAGCTCGGCTGGCGCAGCGCCGTATCGGAATAGGTCTGCGACGGTGCGGCGGCAGGCGCCGGCCGGACCGGCCAGCGCGGCTGGTTGCCGATCGTGCCG
Organism: Bradyrhizobium sp. JYMT SZCCT0428; assembly: GCF_018131075.1. Taxonomy (GTDB): domain Bacteria; phylum Pseudomonadota; class Alphaproteobacteria; order Rhizobiales; family Xanthobacteraceae; genus Bradyrhizobium. Next base: position 53,232 of record NZ_JAFCLS010000012.1, read on the forward strand.
GGCGGCCGCAACTCGTCGGCGAAACCGAAACTGGGGCTGCCTTCGCCGAGGGCTGCGACTTTCAGCGGAAATTGCGCGCCACAGGCGCCGGGACCGGAAATCGGGTCAATCCGGACCAGTTCGGGGGTCTCCTTGACCGCTCCGGACTTCAGGCATGCGACCTCGGCCTCGGCCCGCCACGGTTCACGCTCGGCGGACTGAAACAGTCCGCGGCCGCAACCCGCCAAGGAGACAAGGACGAAGGAGCCGACGAGATACAAACGAACTCCACGCGTCATCCGCGCACGTTCGGCGAATTTATTTAAGAAGTCTTCAACACGTTGATTTCATGAATCATTTACCATGTTGCCCGAAGCGGCCCGCTGTGGACAGGCGGGGATGGACAGCAACGCTGACTTGTTTGGGCCGGGAACGCTTTGTTAGCCTAAAGCGTTATGAGCGGGCACGACGTGAACCAAGGGAGTATTCCCATATGACCATGGTCAGCAGACTGAGCGTTGTAACCGCGTATCTCGCATTCGCCTTCGTCGGCGCCATTGTGATCGGCGTGTTCTAGGCTTCCCCTTCCAGGCGTGAAGCCAATCGAAAACTGTTCGCCCGGTGGTCACTCCACCGGGCATTTTCATGCGTGATGACTACGACCGCGGCTCCGCAAAAGTCTGTCGCGATGACATCAGGCTTTCCGCTGTAGTGGTGATCGGCCTAGCGTTGATCCGCCGCCAGTTATTGCCCGAGCAGTAGAAGCGGCCGAGCGCGCAGGCTTCGACGCGCAGCGTGTTCTGGCCTTTCAAATCCATGGTGCCGTAATAGGTGTCGCCGCTGGCCTGGCTGTAGACGCTGCCGGTCCACTGCTTCTCGCTTTTCGGCTTCATGTTGATCAGGACGGCCTCACCCTTGTCGTTGGAGGACGAATTGAGCACGTAGCCGCACAGCGCGTTGCCGCATTTGGCGATACGTACCGATCCCTTGCCTTCGGTCTGCCAGTCTCCAACAGGCGTGTCGGCATCGTCGGCGAAATCATGCGAGACCCGCGAAATCTGCGGCACGGCCACCGGCGTCGGGCGCGCCGGCTCGGCCGGCTTCGCAACCGGTGGCGCAGGCGGCGGTGGTGGCGCGGGCGGAACAGCGAGTGTTGCCGGCGGAGCGGGCGACTGCGGCACAGGCACGATTTGCGTCGCGGCGGCGGCCGGCCTGTACACGGCCGGCGGCGGAGCGGTTACGGATTGAACCGGCGGCGGCGCGACCGCCGGTGCGGTTGGTAATGTCCTCGTCGACTCGCTGATCCTGCGATCATCGCGATAGCGATCACCGTCGTTGTAACGATCACGGTCGTCATAACGACCTCGGTCGTCATAGCGATCCCGGTCGTTATAACGACCTCGGTCGTCATAACGAATGCGGTTGCGCGAGGTGCCCGAAATAGAAACCGACGCGCAGGAGGTCGAACGGCAATATCTGGACGCGTCGATCTGGATGCGATGGCCGCCGACCACGAATGAGATCGAGTCGCCGGCATAGGCGGGCGGACTGAGCAGCATTAGCGCGGCGAGAAAACAGAAACGCTTCATCGGACCCTCCCCGGATTAAGCGCAAAGGCTAGGCCGCGGGCGGTTCCCTGGATGTGATTTGCGTCACCTGGCTCCCCGTGACCTACGTCACAGAAGGCGCGGCCGGCCGGGCATAGGGTCCCGCGCAAGTTCATCGCCAACCAATTCAAGCCGCCCAGGAGGCTCTCATGAAGAAGCTCTACATCCTCGCAGCCCTGCTGTTGGCCACCACCTCGGCCCATGCCGGTGGCATCTCGTTCCAGATCGAAGGCCAGCGCGTCTACATCGAAGCGCCGCGCGGCTGTGCCTCGCTGTCCTGCATCAACATCACGGCGCCCGGCTTCAAGGGCCTCAAGTCCAACCGCTACGACGATGATGACGATGTCGCACCGGCGCCGGCACGGCCTGCGTACAGCGACTCCAAGCGCTATAATGACGATGATTACGCCCCGGCGGCCGGCAAGCCCCGTTACAAGGGTTACCAGGCGAAGCGCTACAACGACGATGACTATGCGGCAGCGCCTCCAAGGCAGGACCGCCTTCCGGCCCCGGCTCCTGATCAGGCGGCGGCACCTGCCCCCGCCCCGGCTCCGGCTCCGACCACCTACGCCGCCGCGCCTCCGCAAGCCGACGTCGCACCGCCGGCACCTCCTCCGGCTGCCGAGCAGGCGCCTGCCAGGTACTCAGCTCCGGCTCCGGTTGACGCTGGCCCCGCATTCGATCCGAACTCGCCGATCGGCGTCTGGGCCACCGAAGAAAACAAGGGCAATGTCCGCATCGAGCAGTGCGGCGACAATCTCTGCGGCTACGCCGTCAAGACCGGCGAAAAGATCCTGATCAACATGAGACCGCAGGGCTCGAAATGGGCCGGCCGGATCAACGATCCCGATAGCGGCCGCAAGTACGACTCGACAATGTCGATGAAGAGCAACGGCTCGCTCCGCGTGCAGGGCTGCGCCTTCGGCGGCATGTTCTGCGGCGGCCAGACCTGGAAGCGCGTGAGCTGATCTTTCTTCAAGCTGGACGTGAAAGGGCCTCGTGACACGTCACGCGGCCCTTTTCGCGTTTCCATTCGTTAACGACTCCTTACTCGCGATCGACGACGAAACAATTCTCCGCGCGACGAAACCGTTTTGGTCCCGCGACGAAGAAATCCCGAAACCAAGCCCGCGTAGTTCTCTTGCCCAACGAGGCGCCACCCGGCGCGCAACTCGGGCGCACCACTCACCAAACCTGCAAGAGGGACACATCATGGCTTTCGCACGCTCCACCATCCGTAACTGCCAATTGCTGATCGCGGCCACGCTTGCGTTCGGGATGCTGACCACCGTTTCCCAGGCCCATACGCCAGAGCAGGAACAGATGTGCGCCGGCGACGCGATGCGGCTGTGCGGAGCGGAAATTCCTGATGTCGATCGCGTCACCGCCTGCATGATCCGGCAGCGCGCGTCGCTGAGCGACGGCTGCAAGGCCGTATTCCGCTACGAGCCCCCGGCCGCGACACCCGTCAGCTACGCGCCGTCGGCCAAGCCGTCGAAGCCGATGAACCTGACCCCGCACAAGCGCGGCTGATCAACACTCTATGTAAGCTGAGATGGCGCCATGCCCGGCGATGCCGGACGTGGCGCTTGTCCGTTTTGCCTGACCATGACAACAAGGCGGAAACGTTCATCCCGCATTCAGCCAGGCAGCGCTGAAATCTCACCGCCGCTCCTCGCCCTCGTCTCTCCCTGGTTTCCCGCCCTGATTTCCCGGAACTCCCCTTGATGCTGCGCCGGTTGCTAGTCGCGCTTCTGCTGTTGGTTTGCGGTACGCTGGTTGGCGCGACGAACGGTTTCGCTGGCCCCTCCGTCACAGCACGATCAGCGCAAGCCCAACCTGCACCCGCACAGCCTGCGGCACAGGCCGCGCCCGATCCGGCGGCGCCCGCCGCCGACGCACAACAGGCCTCGGAAGAGCCGATCGGCAATGTCGCGACCGTGATCGGCAGCGCCAGCGTGATCCGCAACAACGAGACCACACCGCTCAAGGTCAAGGACGACATCTATCTCAACGACGTCGTGCAGACCGGTGCAAAATCCTCGCTCGGCATCACCTTCAGCGACGCCACCACCTTTAACCTCAAGGCGAATTCGCAGATCACCATCGACAGCTATGTCTATGAGGATGGCGGCAAGCAAAATGCCGGCGTATTCGACGTCGCCAAGGGCACGGTCGCCTTCGTCGCCGCCGCCGTCGCCAAGACCGGCGACATGAAAATCACCACGCCGACCGCGACGCTGGGCATTCGCGGCACCACCGGCCTCGTTGAGGTGCCGGAAGGTGCGGCCGCCAACAGCCCGAACAACGTCGCGATCAAACTCTATCCCGACGCCGACGGCAGGGTTGGACGCATCGAGGTCAACGACCGCGCCGGCGCGCGGCTGGGTTTCCTCAGCCAGGGCTCCAGCGGCTTTACGATTCGTCCAGGCAGCGGCGGCGTACGCTTTGCCGCGGTGCCGCTGACGATTTCGCCGCAGCAAATGCTGCGCGATCAGGGCTTTGTGCGCCAGGTACACTCGACGCAAAATCTCGGCCGCCGCGTCTTCAACGAGCAGCGCGATTTCCGCCGCGCCAACCCCGGCTTCAATCGTGGCAACGCACCGCGCCGCGGACCGCAGCAAAACGGATTGCCGGGACAGAACCGCACCGGGCAACAACCGGGCTTACAGAATCGTCCCGGGCAACAGCAACAGCCGGGCCAGCAGAACCGTCCCGGACAACAGCAGCAGCCGGGCCGGCTGAACCGTCCCGGGCAACAACAATTGCAGAACCGGCCGGGCCAGCCGCAGCAGTTGCAGCAACCGGGCTCGCCTAACCGGCAGGGTCAGCAGCTGCAGCGGCCGGGATCGACGCCATCAGGTTCGCCGCGAGAGACCGGCTTGCCGCCGCGACCCGGTCAGCCGCAACAACCGGCGACGGCCGGACGATCGGGCGCGCCCGCGCAAACCGGTGCACCTTCGCAAGCCGGCGGACCGCAGCGCGTCCAGCAGCCCGGCGGTCAACAACAGGGCGTTCAGCAACCGGGCTTCCGGCAAGGCCTGCGACCGGGCGGCATGCAGGCTGCGCCCGGTGTGCTGCGGCAGGGTCAGCCGGTGAGACCTGCGCCCGGATCACGCGTGCCATCGCCAAGGGGAAGCAAGCCGCCGAAGGACGTGCGGTAGGTGTGGCCTAACCTCGCCCCGCTTGCGGGGAGAGGTCGGATTGCGAAGCAATCCGGGTGAGGGGGTACAGGTCTCACCAATTATAGCGTGCTCGCCGAGAGAGCCCCTCACCCCAACCCTCTCCCCGCAAGCGCGGGGCGAGGGAGTCTAAAGATCACGCCGCGCGACGAAACCAGTCTCGCATCTTCTGCACGAGGCTGCGCCGATCCCGAGCTTCGCTGATCGTTTCAATTCGGATTGGCTCCGGTGTACGAGCGATGGACGTGCCGCTCTGCGCAATGCCCGCCGCCATCGCGATCGGCCCGACATTTTCCAGAAACGCGCGCTCATACCCCCGCGACAGCCGCTCGACCGCATCGGCCAGCGGCAGCCACTCGACCGCCTTGACGTCGCGCATCAGCTTGCGGACGGGCTCGGCGCCGGCCTCCATGCGCCAGAAGTGCACGACCTTGGAGCCGCCACGGGATTCGTAAACCAGCGTGCCGAGGAACTCGTGTACGGCGACATCGTGGCCGGTCTCTTCATTGACTTCGCGCTCGGCCGCATCGCGCGGCGTCTCACCGCGATCGAGCTTGCCCTTCGGCAGAACCCATTCGTTGCGCTTGCGCAGGCGCACGATCGCGACCAGCGGCGTCGCCGCCTGCCGCAATACAATGCCTCCCGCCGCCAGCACAGGCGTCCGCGCCATCGCCATCTTCTCCGATTGTCGTTGGAATACTCCACACATAGAGAATTTCACGCGGCGATGCTACCGTCCGTGTTCGTCAGCCCAGAGAAGCCGCCATGCACGACAAAACCGCCAGAACCGTCGGCGCTCTGTTGATCGGATCAGCCGGAAAGGTCCTTCTCGGCTTGCGCGCGCCCTCGAAAAAGGTTTGGCCAGGCCATTGGGACACGATCGGCGGGCATGTCGAGGACGGCGAGAGCCTCGATGACGCTCTGGTCCGTGAGGTTCAGGAAGAGACAGGCGTAACGCCCACTCAATTCCGCCTGATCGCGACGGTCCGGGAACGGCAGCCCGAACGATATGGCGATGCGCTCCATCACATCTACGCCGTGACCGCCTGGCAAGGCGGCGATCCCGCCAATATGTGCGACGAACACACGGAGCTGCGATGGTTCAGCATCGGCGAAATGCGCGCACTCGTGAACATCGTGGATGCCGACTATCCCTCCCTTGCCGAGCTCGGCATAGCAGGAGGCGTCCGCGCCTGACGGCCGGCACGCAGCAAACGCAGGGCCGCCTCGCGGCGGCCTCCGTGATTTTGATTTACTGAGCATCGCCGCCTTGTCGTTTCGACGCTGACGACGCGGTCAGCCCTTGCGTGCCATTGTTGCAAGTCCTTCTCCGATTGACTTCAGGGCGTCGGAGAACGCGCTTCGGAACATGGCGCCACCGGAGACGGACTCAAGCTTCCTTCAAGACTTGCTCGCCCAATGTGCGCTGGTTTCCATTGATCGACTTGCCGGTCTGCGTCATCGCACTGCTCCCGTGTTTGCTGCGGAGGTATTAGCGGAGGCAAGATAATCGCACCATGTGTAGTGGGCCTCGGTGATCCAGCTCACAGTCGCGGCAGAGTCCCGCAGAGCACCACCATCATCCCTTTGGTTTCCGCAGCAACGCCTCGCCGGCACGAACGCGCGCGCCGTCTGCGACGTTGTCGGCAAACTCAAAATGTTCCGGCGCCAGCACGATGATGGTCGAGCCGTGCTCGAACCAGCCGAGCTCATCGCCCTTGCGCATGCTGGCGGCGCACGGGAAATCCACCGGCCCCCTGCTCTGCGCGTTCAGCGTCACATCGAGGAAGTGCAGGCGGATGCTGGCGACCAGGATCGCGGCGACCGGCACCAGCGTCAGCGCTTCGCCGGAGGCAAGCCGCGTCTCGAGCACCGCGCGTTCGTTCCTGCAGAACAGCCGCTCCACCCTTTTCAACGCAATCGGATTGACGTTCCAGACGTCGCCATGGATGAACCTCACCCGCTCGATCGTGGCGTCATAGGGCGCATGAAAGCGGTGATACATGCTCGAGGTCAGCCGCAGCGTGAGATAACGGCCGTTGCGGTGACGCTCCACCAAAGCGGGATCGCCGAGCAGGTCCAGCAGCGAATACGGCGCGCCCTTGATCTGGAACAGTTTTGTGTCCTCGATCCGGCCGAACGCGCCAATGATCCCGTCGGAGGGGCTGGCGACGACGCCCGGATCCGGGTCGGCGGGGCGCAGGCCCGGGCGCAACTCGCGGGTAAAGCAATCGTGCAGGCTCTTGAACTCGGTCTTCTTCGCCTCCGACAGGTCGAGATCGGAAAACAGCCGCCAGCAGGCGATCGAGGCGTCCCGGACAAACGGGTTCTCGATCTTGCTGAACCACCCCATGAAACGGGTGACGGCCGCCCGGGGAATCCGGTTGGTCAGCAGGAAATTGAGGTCTTCCTGCTGGGTAAAGGCCGAAATCAGGCCTTTGACTGTCATGAATCTGTTAGCAGGATTAGCTAGCGCTGGTGGCATGGATTCGCCCCTTTCGATTCTGTCGCTGTCCGCCGTTGCGATTGCCGGCGCCGCGGTGACCTTCCCCAAATTGCAGGCGCGGCTGGCGCTGTCGCGCGCCAAACACCGCTCGCTGACCGGACATTCCAAGATGTCCAAGATGGTGGCGCGGCTGATGCCGCATTACGAATTCGATATCGGCGAGTTCTTCTGTTCCGACGGCGCGCCGGCCGATGTCGCGGCGCAGCGCCAGGACGGCTTCTTCCGTCTCGCCGGCGTCTATCAGCACCGTTATCCCAAGGGCCGGCAGATGACCGCCGAGGCGGCCGAGCACATTTCCGACCTGCAATTCACCGAAGCCTACCGGGTGCCGTTCCAGTACAGCCGCCTGGTGCGCGAGCATCTTTCCACCAGCGCCTTCGTGCAATCCTCTTCCGGCGTCACCGTTACCGATGTCGACGGCAATGTCTCCTACGACCTGACCGGCTCGTACGGCGTCAACATTTTCGGCAACGACTTCTACAAGGACTGTATTACCGAGTCGGAAAAGCGCGCGCATGCGCTCGGGCCGGTGCTCGGCCCCTATCACCCCGTCATCACCGATAACGTCAAACGGCTGTGCGAGATTTCCGGCCTCGACGAAGTCTCGTTCCACATGTCCGGCACCGAGGCCGTGATGCAGGCGGTCCGGCTGGCGCGCTACCACACCAGGCGCACCCATCTGGTTCGCTTTGCCGGCGCCTATCACGGCTGGTGGGGCGACGTGCAGCCCGGCGTCGGCAATCCGGTGTCGCCGCACGAGACCTATACGCTGGCCGACATGTCGGAGCGGACGCTGCACGTTTTGAAGACGCGCCGCGACATCGCCTGTGTGCTGGTCAATCCACTGCAGGCACTGCACCCGAACGCCAACGCGCCCGGCGATTCCGCGCTGGTCGACAGCTCCCGTTCCGGCAATTTCGATCGCGCCGCCTATACCGAATGGCTGAAGAAGCTGCGCGAAGTCTGCACCGAACGCGGCATCGTTCTGATCTTCGACGAGGTCTTTGTCGGCTTCCGCCTCGCCGCCGGCGGCGCGCAGGAATATTTCGGCGTCCGCGCCGACATGGTGACCTATGGCAAGAGCCTGGCCGGTGGACTTCCGGTCGGCGTGGTGTGCGGCCGCAAGGATTTGATGCGGCGTTTTCGCGACGATCGCCCCGCAGACATCTGCTTTGCCCGCGGCACCTTCAATTCGCATCCCTACGTCATGACGGCGATGGACGAATTCCTCGGCCGGCTCGCCAGCCCCAATTTCAACTCGGTCTATAACGGGCTGGACGAGACCTGGAACGCGCGCGCCAAGACGCTCAACGACCGGCTCACCGCGCAGGACCTTCCGGTGCGCGTCAGCAATCTGTCGTCGATCTGGATGGTGCATTATACCGAGCCGTCCCGTTACAACTGGATGCTGCAATATTACCTGCGCGCCGAAGGGCTGGCGCTGAGCTGGGTCGGCACCGGCCGGCTGATCTTCAGCCTGAACTATACCGATGACGATTTTGCCGCGGTCGCCGACCGTTTCGTTAGCGCTACCGAGAAGATGAAGCGCGACGGCTGGTGGTGGCGCGATGCGGGCCTCACCAACAAGAACATCAAGCGGCAGATTCTGAAAGAGATGTTCACGCGAAAGCGGCGTCGGTAGATCGACTGCAGACCGCGAACTCAACTCTATCTCCGTCATCCTGAGGTGCGCGCTCTTGCACGCCTCGAAGGACGACGGCCCGGCTGGTGGCCGCACACCCTTCGAGGCTCGCTGCGCTCGCACCTCAGGGTGACGGAAATTCAAGGTAGCCAAGCTCCAAAGACGTGGATGCCCGGCACAAGGCCGGGCATGACGCGCATTCGATAAGTTCAAAATCAACTCTCAGGCGTGCTTGACGTGCTTTTCCAGGCCCGGGTCGATCAGCTCGCCCTTCATCAGGGCGATCGGCGCCTTGTAGTAGAGCTTGAGGTCGCTGAACGGGTCGGTCACGATCTTGGTCATCCAGACAAGGCCGGTCTCGACGTCGCGGATGAAGAACAAATGGATGGTGCGGAACAGCAGCCCGCCGATACCGATCGCCAGCCAGATCTTGGCGACCTGACGCATGAAGTCCGCCGTCGTCTCCCACGGCGCGAACATGCCGAACAGGGTCGGATCGACATACAGCACCGCCGGCGACAGCGCCCAGATCACCATCAGCACGACCTTGCGCTGCAGATTGTAGCCGACCTTGATCTCTTCCTTGTGCTCGTGGGTGGCGTGGTTGACGTGGTCATAGCCCTTGGGCTCGAAGAAGAAATGCCCGGCCTGGCGTGACGTCATCGACACCAGCCAGCCGACCAGCGCCGACACCACCGGGTCGATGAAGAGCATGACGTAGGCGAACAGAAAGCTCGCGGCGCTGACGAAGTGCAGCGACTGGTTGATGCGGCTGTGGTGATAGTAACGATGGTCGTCCCAACGCTGGGTTCGCAGTTCCTGCATGAAGTTCTTGATCATGATCTCCCCCAAAATTCTTTCGGGTTAAGGATTAACGGGATTCGATGTCCGGCGTATGACATCATCGAAATGTCATATGAAGTTTCGCGGCGCCGCATTGACGCAGCGCCGCGGCGGCGCGCTACGCAGCTTTCGCGACGTCGATTTTCCGGAAACGCACCAGCGAGAAGTGACCGAGCGGCGGCACCAGGCGGCGCTCCGCCAGCTCCATGCCGCGCGCGCCTGATAGCCACTGCGCGTAGCGCGACCACGCGAACTCGGCGGTGCGGAAGCCGAGCGGGCGAACCACCGGCTGCAGGCGCTGCTCGATGAAGCGGCGCACGCCGGCGTCCGCACTGACGCGGGTCAGGATGATGAGTTCACCGCCCGGGCGCAGCACGCGGGCGAATTCGTCGAGCGCCGCCTCCGGGTTCGGCACGGCCGTGACGACATATTGCGCCATCACGACGTCGAAGGAGTTGTCGGGGAATTCGAGTTTCTCGGCGTCCATGACAGCCAGGCCCTCGACGTTCTTCAGCTTGAGTTCGTCGACGCGCTTCCTGGCCTTCTGCAGCATCGCTTCCGAAATGTCGGTGCCGAAGATGCGCAAGTGCGGTGCGTATTGCGGCAGCGAGATGCCGGTGCCGACACCGACCTCGAGCACGCGGCCGCCGATCTTGTTGGTGGCCTGGATCGCCGCCTTGCGGCCCTTGCTGAACACGCCGCCGAAAACGAGGTCGTATACCGGTGCCCAGCGGTCGTAGGCCTGCTCGACCGTCTCGCGGTCGAAGTCCAACGCCCTGGTGCCGTCAAGTTTGATGATGTCTGCCATGGTCTGCCTTCTCGTCTCTCTTCAAAAGTAGATTGAACTAACCCTGTACGGCGCTGGTGCCGGGGATGCGGCGCGCCGGCAGCGTGGCGCGGCTGGGCTGCAGCGCGGCCAGATTGCCGATGAACTGACGGGCGCTGTTTTCCCAGGAACGCCCCAGCGCAAAGTTCCGGCAGGTCTCGCGCGACATCGTCAGCGCGCGCAGGCAGGCACTGCGCAGATCCCAGTCCAGCGCACCGATCGGATGATCGGAGATGACGTCCAAAGGCCCGGTGACCGGAAACGCCGCAACCGGCGTGCCGCAAGCGAGCGCTTCCAACTGGACGACGCCGAAGGTGTCAGTGAGGCTCGGAAACACAAAGACATCGGCAGCGGCGAGATGCGACCTGAGATCCTCGCCCTTCTTCTCGCCGAGGAAGACGGCGTGCGGATATTTCTGCGCCAGTTGCGCCCGCTGCGGCCCGTCGCCGACAACGACTTTCGTTCCCGGCAGGTCGAGCGCGAGAAACGCCTCGAGATTCTTTTCGACCGCAACCCGGCCCATGGTCATGAAGATCGGCCGCGGCAGGTCGATCGTGGCCGGGCTCTCAGGCGAGAACAAATCGGTGTCGACGCCGCGGGTCCAGAAGCCAAGCTTGCGAAAACCGCGCTCGCTCAGCTCCTGCCGCAATGAGGCGGTCGCGACCATGGTGGTCGACGCCGCCGCATGAAAATGCCGCAACAAAGCGTAGCCGACGCTGGCCGGGATCATGGTGCGGACCGCGACATATTCCGGGAAGCGCGTGGTGTAGGACGTGGTGAACGCGAGCTTGTGGCGGCGGCAATAGCCGCGCACCGCCCAGCCGATCGGGCCTTCGGTCGCGATATGAATTGCCTCGGGCGCCGCCGCCTCGATCCGGCGAGCGATCTCGCGGCGGTTCGGCAGCGCGATGCGCAAGCCGGGATAGGTGGGAACGCCGACGGACGGAAATCCGTCGGGCGTCAGGAAGCTGATCTCGGCGTCAAGCTTGGACGCACTGCGCGCCAGCGAGGTTAACGTCCGGACAACGCCATTCACCTGCGGATGCCAGGCGTCGGTTGCTATCAATACCCGCATGTCGGGACCCCGGGATTATCCATGATTCTCACTTCCCGACGTTGGTTCATGGATATTTCAAGCGTATGACGTCATCGATCTGTAAGGATGTTTTTCCCGTCACCCCGGCGCTTTTTCGTGTAACGTGACAGTACGATGTCAAACCCGAACGCAAATTCCGCCCCATCCCGCCCACGCCGGAAGCGAAAGAACAATTCGCTGCTGGTGCTCGCCGCCGGAATTTTCATTTTCGGCGCCGCCGCCGCCACGCTCTATTACCTGTTGCAGCCGACTACCTTGCGGATCGCGGTTGGCCCGCCCGGAAGCGACGATCAGAAACTGATCCAGCTGATGGCGCAGACCTTCGCGCGCGACCACAGCTCGGTTCGGCTGTCGCTCGTTTCGACCCCGGGCGCGGTCGAGAGCATCGCGCTGTTCAACAGCGGCAAGGCGGACCTTGCGGTGGCGCGCGGCGATCTGAACCTGCCGGCCAATGCCGAGTCGGTCGCCATCCTGCGCAAGAACGTCGTGGTGCTGTGGGCGCCTTCAGGCATCGCGCCGAAAGGCTCGAAGAAAACGCCGGCGGCCAAGATCAAGAGCCTCGACGAACTCGCCGGACATCGCGTCGGCGTCGTCGGACGAACCGAGGCCAACGTCAAGCTACTGCGCACGATCCTGACCGAGGCCGGCATCAAGGTCGACAAGGTGACGATCACCCAGTTCGGCGTCAATCAGCTCGCCGAGATGGCGCGCGACCAGACCGTCGACGCGTTCATGACGGTCGGCCCGCTCAACAGCAAGATCACCGTGGACGCGATCAACGCCACCGTAGCGGTCCGAGGCGAACCGAAATTTCTCCCGATCGACGTGTCGGAGACGATTTCGAAGAAGCACCCGGTCTATGAAGCCGAAGAAATTCCCGGCAGCATCTTCGCATCATCGCCGGCGCGCCCCGAAGACAAGATCGATACCGTCAGCGTCAACCATTTGATCATCGCGCCGAAGTTGCTGTCCGACACCGCGGTCGGCGCACTCGCACGCCAGATCTTTACCCACCGCCAGCAGCTCGCGCGCGAACTGCCGAGCGCCTCGCAAATCGAGAAGCCGGACACCGACAAGGACGCCGCGCTGCCCGCGCATACCGGCGCTGCCGCCTATATCGACGGCAACGAGCGGACGTTCCTCGAGAGAAACAGCGACTATCTCTGGTTCGCGATCATGGTGTTCTCGGGCATCGGCTCGGCCTGGGCGTGGCTGCAGCATTACTGGAAGCGCGAAGAGCGCGAGCAATATGCCGGGCATCGCGACAATCTGCTCGACCTGATTTCGAAGGCGCGCACGGCACAAACGCCCGAAGAACTGTTCGAGATGCAGGGTACGGCGGATGCGCTGTTGCGCGAGGCGCTCGACTTTCACGAGGAGGGTGCGATCGAGGACGGGGAATTAGCCGCCATCGGGCTGGCGCTCGAACAATTCCACCATGCGGTGACCGACCGCCGCGCCATGATCGGCACGGCCGAACCCGACATGCAGCGGCTGCGGGCGCTACAGAGCTAAAAGCGTTTTCGAGCGAAGTGGATGCCGGTTCGCGTAAAGAAAACGCGTCAAAACAAGAGTCTGGAGAACTGCGGCTTTTTCTCCATTTTTTTAATGCTTTGCGCACGAACTGCGCTCCCGCCGCCGTCTCCAAACCCCTGCGACGAAGCCGTCCTGAAACAATTCCCTAACGCGACGAAACCATTTTGGCGACATTGTGCAAATGTCCTGAAACGGTTGGCCTGTACTGGATTGCCTCAACGACGCGCTGGAACTGGCGCGACAGGGCGCAAACTGAAGGGGACGACCGATGTTCAACTCATTCAAACTGAATACCCGCCTCGCCGCCGCCGCTTTCGGCGCCATCGCGATTGGCGCAACCGCATTATCTACACCCGCCGCCGCAGCCCCGCTGCCGCTGTTTCCCTTCTTCATGGCGCCCCCGGTTGAAGCCGCTCCGCCGCCGGTCGCGGTTGCTCCCTCGCAGGATGAAGAGCGCTTCGAGCTGCCCGCCCGCCTGCGCCGCCAGGTCGTGAACTACAACACCCGCGAAGCTCCAGGCACCATCATCATCGACACCCCCAACACCTATCTCTATCTGGTGATGGGCAACGGCCAGGCGATGCGCTACGGCATCGGCATCGGCCGCGACGGCTTCACCTGGTCCGGCACCCAGACGATCACCAAGAAGGCGGAATGGCCGGCATGGACGCCGCCCCCGGAAATGATCGCCCGCCAGCCCTACCTGCCGCGCCACATGACCGGTGGCCCGGGTAACCCGCTCGGCGCGCGCGCGATGTATCTCGGCGGCACCATCTATCGCATCCACGGCACCAATGCTCCGGAGACGATCGGCACCCGCGTTTCCTCCGGTTGCCTGCGCCTCACCAATGAAGACGTCAGCGACCTCTACTCGCGGGTCAGCGTCGGCACCAAGGTGATCGTGCTGCCGATGACGGATCGCCGCGCCGACCTCGGCCGCACCATCCGCTAAGGCGTTCCGTCTTCAATATCTGAAAACGGCTCCGGCATTCGCCGGAGCCGTTTTTGCGTTGCGGAGTTCACTGCCGCCGGTCCAATCCTCCAAAAACATCTTCGCGCACGGCCGAAGTGCGATATGTTGCCTGGAACTCGGCAATCAAAAGCAACGACGCCGTCGGCCGGCACAATTTGTTCGGCGGTCAAAAAGGCGGAATAACGCCGCCGTCGATTGTAGGGAGGATTCATGAAGCTTCAGCCGCAAGCGGGCAGTGCCGAAGGCCCGTTGGAGTGCTAGCGGTATTTTGCCCACGGCGGGCTTGCAATGTTCATCTCACGTTTTGGGGGGCCGATCCGTTTTCAATGGAGTCGGCAGGGAGGCGTGCGCCTCGTTGATCAAACACACCCAACAGGAGAACATCATGCATTTTTGTATGACAGCACAGTATACGCCTCAGGCTCTCAACAAAATCATGGAAAATCCCAAGACCAATCGCCATGAAGCGGCGAAAAAGCTGATCGAAGCAGCTGGTGGCAAATTACTCTCGATGTACAGCACCGCTGCCGATGGACCCGGCGTTCTGGTAATCTTCGATGTACCTGACCCCAATGCAGCACCGGCCATTTCAGGCACGGTGGTGGCATCCGGTGCCATCCACAATGTACACCTCACTCGTTTGTGGACGCAGGATGAAATCACGCTGGTTCGCCAGAAGGCGGTCCAGCTTCGTGGCTCATACACGCCGCCCGGCGGCTAGTCCGCAGGAGAGCCCAACGGGCGCGCGCAAAGTGCGGCCCGTTGGGCGCCACTCGCAACTCCATCCTGCGCCGACGACGAACGATCGTCGTCCGCGATCGGTGTGCGGAGATTTTGGTGGAGATGATCGCACGGAGCCTTTCGCTGACCCCTTGGCGAAAGCCGGTCGCCAGCGAGCCGCCGCCCAATCCAGCCTCACGGACAGGATCAACCTCAGCGTTGCTGAGGCCTTCGTCAACGTCGGCTCGCTGACCCGGCTGAACCTATACATCCATCGCCGCCCGCGCAAATTTGCGTGTGGACTGTTTTGTCTGGCGCTCGATTTCCTCGCCGAGGCGATCCGCAAACCGTCACCTGGCAAGATCGGCTGCCCGCGCGCGCGATGGCTTTCGTGAAATCGGTATTGGCCTGATCGCGGCCGAGCATACGTAAATGCGGTCAATCGGGTCGGTCTTCAAGGAAATCCGATCAAGCGATCGCAATTATTTGTGAGCGCCGCAAATCGCGTGGCGTCTGCCGCTATCGTGCCGTTAATCCGCCATCTCACCTAGCCTTGTTGCCTTGTCCGCACGCCGCTACGGCGTGCCCGGTGTTAACGGATTAACGTGATGAGTTCCGGCCCACTCTGGCGCCCCCCTCGCCGCCCCTGTAAGAGAAGTAATTCAATCGGTCCGGGGGGACGATGCGTCTGCCGATGCATTCCAAAACGATCCTGATCGGGGCCGCGGTAATCGCGGTCTCGTTTCTGATCAGCCTCAAAGCTATGGATTGGCTGGCGCCGAGCGGCACGGTCAAGCCGCCGGCGCTTGTCGAATTGCCGCCGCTGGCTCCCGCCCCGCGCAGCTCCACCGTGATGGCGCCGATCGCGGTGGCGCTGACGGCGATCCGCGACGCCGCCGATCGGAGTTCGCCGCGCGCCTTCAACGGCAAGGCGGAAAATCCCATCTCGCAGATCCTGCAGAACGCCGATATCGGCTGGACCGCCTCGCGCGGCCCGATCGCCGCGACCGGCGCGCAGGACGCGCTGACGCTGACGACGCCGCTGACCGGGACGCTCAACGTCACCGGCTCGCTATCGGCCAAGGCAACGGGGGCGGTCGGCGACGCGCTCGGCGGCCTCCTCGGCGGCAACGTCGCCAAACAGATCGGCAGCGTGAACATCAAGAACCTCAACGCGTCAGCCGAGATCAAGGGCAATGTCGTCATCACCGCGCGGCCGAAGATCGCCGCCGCCTGGCGCATCGAGCCCAATCTCGCCGCGCAGGTGAATCTGGGCGACACCAGCGTTGCGATGGCCGGCGCCCGCATCAACGTGCCGGCCCAGGTCAAGCCGCTGATCGACAAGACGGTCGCCGATCAGATCAATCTGGTGCAGGCGCGGATGCGCAATGATCCCGCGTTTGAAAACAACGCGAAGGTGCAGTGGGCCAAGGCCTGCCGCTCGATCCCGCTGCAGGGCACCAGCGCCAGCTCATCGCTGCCGGCGCTGTGGCTCGAACTGCGGCCGACAAGGGCGATCGCCGCCCAACCGCGCGTCGACGCGCAGGCGCTGATACTGACGCTCGGCATCGAGGCGGAGACCCGCATCACCCCGGTCGAGACCAAGCCCAGTTGCCCGTTCCCCGCCACCATCTCGATCGTGCCGCCGACGCCGGGGCGGGTCGCGATCGGCGTCCCCGTCGACATGCCCTTCACCGACATCAACAAGATCGTCGAGGCGCAGTTCGCCGGAAAGACCTTTCCCGAGGACGGTTCGGGTTCGGTCGACGTCACCGTGAAGCGCGCCACGGTGGCGGCATCCGGCAATCGCCTGCTGATTTCGCTGTTGGTGAATGCCAAGGAGAAGAAGAGTTTCTTCGGCTTCGGCGGCGAGGCCAGTGTGCATATCTGGGGCAAGCCGGTGCTCGATCAGGCACAGCAGACCCTGCGGCTGACCGACATCGAACTCGCGGTCGAATCGGAGGCGGCGTTCGGCCTGCTCGGCGCTGCGGCGCGCGCGGCGATGCCACATCTGCAGAAGGCGCTGGCGGACAAGGCCACCGTCGACCTCAAGCCGTTCGCCAGCAACGCGCAGAAAAAGATCGCCGCCGTGATCGCGGACTTCCAGAAGAACGAGGACGGCATTCGCGTCGCCGCCGAGATCACCAAACTGAGATTGGCCGACATCGCCTTCGATTCAAAAACGCTGCGCGTGATCGCGGAAGCCGAAGGCGCCATCAATGTGTTTGTGACCACGCTGCCGGGGTTGTGAGAGAACAGCTTTATCCGTCGTCATGCCCGGCCTTGTGCCGGGCATCCACGTCTTCCATCAAGCAAGAAAGACGTGGATGGCCGGGACAAGCCCGGCCATGACGATGGTGGGCGTGCATATCACCCTTCAAACTTGAACGAGACTTTCACCTTGGCGCGGTAGGCTTCGACCTTGCCTTTGGCGTCCAGTTGCAGATCGAGTTGCACGACTTCGGCGACGCGAAGATCGCGCAAGGACTTTCCGGCCCTCGCGACGGCCGCAGTCGCGGCCTTTTCCCAGGAGTCCTTGCTGGTACCGATCAGCTCAATCACCTTGTAGACGCTCTCAGCCATGTCGTCCTCCCGTTGATGTTTACAGGCAGGACTTAAAGTGCTCCTGCCGCGCCTCAGCCTAACATCGCAATTTCAGGCCTGATAGGATGCGGTGCAGCAATTGCACGCAGAGCGAGCTTCAGCAAAACAAAAGGCCGGGCGGCAATGATGCCGTCCGGCCCTTCGGTTCAGTCGAGACTTTAAAGTCGCGAGCTTAGTTGGTCGTATATTTGAACTGGCTCATCGCCTTCAGCTCATCCTTGGTCGCGCTGAGCACGGCGTGATCCGGATACCAGGGATTTGGCTTTGCGGCAGGCGCCGTGGCCGCACCCGTGGTCGTGGTCGATCCCGGCCGTGCGCCGCCGCTGGCGGGCGCATTTGCAGCGCCGGTATAGGCGACAGGCTCCATGACGAACTTGACCTTGTCGAGCGGCACCGCAACCAGGTGCTCGCCGACGCCGAGGAAGCCACCAACGCCGATCACAACGGCCTTGATGTCACCGCTCTTGTCGGTGAGCAGGTCGTTGATCGAGCCGAGGCTTTCATTCTTGTCGTTGTACACGTTCAAGCCGACAATCTTCGAGGCGCGCCAGATGCCCTGGAACGACGAAGACATGTCCGATGCTGTCGCAGGCGCTGGCGCCTTGCTCGATTCAGCGGGAGTCGTCGGCGACTGTGCGAACGCGACAGATGCAAGCAACGCAGAACCGGCCAGGCCGGCGATGGTATATTTGGCTAACATATCGGTTCTCCTCAGTTTCGAAATCGTGCTGAGGAAACCCGCCAACTAAGCAAGCGTTCCAATGGAACATGCGACAAGAGTTCCCTTTGAACGCGCTTTCTGCCGCAGATAAGTCTACGCAATCTGCGTAAACTTGATTGCTATGCGAACCGGTACCCACTTCGCTCGAAAGCGCTAGAAGCCGCCCCAGTATGGCGGCATGCCGTAGTAGCGGTGCAGTTCCGCTTCCTGTGCGCGATCGCCCCAATCGAAATCCTTGTCGGCGCGGAACGACGGCGCGCGCTTCAACTCTTCATCGTCGATGTCGAGTTCGTAAGCTTCGAATTTGGTGTTGTAGCTGAGCCGGCCCCACGGCAACGGAAGCAGGTTGGTGCCCATGCCCAGGAACCCGCCGAAACTCAACACGGCGTAAGATACTTTGCCGGAGATCTTGTCGATCATCAGCCGTTCGATATGACCGATCATATCGCCGTTCGGTCGTCGCACCGCGGTGCCTTCGACACGATCGCTCGCGATCAACTGATGCGGCTTGGTCATGACGTCGATTGCCATCGGACCCTCCACACATGGAATCAAGGCTCTAACGCTCGAGCCGGTGGCCGGTTCCCGCACCGCAAAATGAGACAGCCACCCTTCCCTTTCGGCAAGGATGGCTGCGAAGGATGGCTGCATCGCACGCTGCGCAGAAAAGACGTCAGCTCCGGTAGTCGATCAGCAGCGCCGAGAACGACGCACTGGCGCTCGATGTGCTCGAACTGCCGGTCGCGCTGTAGCTCGACGACGACGCCGATAGTGATTCCTGCAGCGTCTGCAAGAACTGCTTGAGGATGTCGTCGAGCGAAGTGGTGCTCGAAGAACTGTCGTCACTCGAGGACGCGCCTTCAGCGGGCGGCGGACCGCCGGGAGGCGGACCACCGGCGCCGCCGGGTCCACCCGGACCGCCAGGACCAGCCCCGCCGGGGCCATTGGCGAAGGCGGCTTTGAAGACGCCCTGCAATTCGGTGGCCTGCTCGCTGGTCAGCTTGCCGCTGGAAACCTGGCTCTCGATCAGATCGTCGATCTTCGACTTCATCTCCTCGGGCGAGGGCCTCGTGCCGCTGGCCTGGTCGCTGGCCCGGCTGGACTGCATCGCGGAGTCGATATCGGTCAGCGCCGCCGACAGCGCATCCTTGTCCGACGAGCTGATAACGCCGGAATTGACTTCCGACAGCAACTCGTTCTGCAACTTCTGAAGGGGCGACTGGTAGGACTGGGCCGAGGCCGCCGAAATCGAGGTCATGAAGGCTCCAAAGTTTCGTAGCAAGACGTCACGACCGTAGGGTTAACGGTGTTAACGAGGTCTTTGCAGCCGCTCCCTGACCTGTTGCCCCGTATTGCCCGACTCCGTCCGGAAACATTTGGAAACAAAAATCCTTCGCCCGCATCCCCGAATCACCGACAAAAGGTCGACATGGCCCAGGCACAACCCAACATCCTCGTCGTCGAGGACGATCGCGAGACGCGCACGCTGATCGCGAAATATCTGCGCAACAATTCCTGCAACGTCACGACGGCGAGCGACGGAAGGGAAATGGCGCGCGCGATGACCGACCATCGCGTCGACCTCCTGATCCTCGACGTCATGCTGCCCGGCGAGGACGGTCTCAGCCTGTGCCGTAAGGTGCGCGCGACATCGCAGACCCCGATCATCATGCTCACCGCACGCGGCGAGGACGTCGACCGCATCCTGGGCCTCGAGATGGGCGCCGACGATTATCTGCCGAAGCCGTTCAACCCGCGCGAATTGCTGGCGCGGATCAACGCCGTGCTGCGCCGGCAGGCCGCCGCGCAAACCGCCAGCGCGGTCGAAGGAGCGAGCGTACTGACATTTCTGGGCTGGCGGATCGACTGCCGCTTACGCGAGCTGGCAATCCCGAGGGCGCGCGCGTCGCCATGACCAGCGCCGAGTTCGACCTGCTGCGGACCTTCTGCGAGCGGCCCGGCCGCGTGCTGTCGCGCGACAGCCTGCTCGACCTCACGCAAGGGCGCAACGCCGGCTCGTTCGAGCGCTCTATCGACGTGCTGGTCAGCCGCATCCGCCGCAAGATCGAGCCCGATCCGCTGGAAGCCACCATGATCAAGACGGTGCGCTCGGGGGGCTACATGTTCACGCCGAGGGTTGAAGCATTGGAAGTCGAGGCAGTGACCGCCGGCGGCAGGTGATCATGAAGCTTTTGGGCTTTTTGAATCTTCGCGGCATCAGCGGCCAGATCGCGGCCCTCGTCGTCGTCTCGATCGCAGCGCTGCATCTGATCATCACCGCGGGTTTCTGGCTGCACCGGCCGGACCAGCCCGACCCGTCATTCGACCGCGGGCACGGCCAGCTTGTCAGCGCCGTGCAACTGCTCGGTGCGGCACCCGCCGCCGAACGGCCCCGGCTTTCAGGCGACATCGCGCGCGCCTTTCCGCAGCTCGGCCTCCAGATCCTGTCGCCGGGCTTGACGCCGGAGTTGCGCGAACCCGAGGGCAATCTGCGCGGCCTGCAACGGCGGCTCGGCCGCGATTATCGCATTTTTGCGCTGCCGCCTGGCGGCGACGTCCGCAAGATCGGCGTGGCCTTGCCGGATGGCGCGATGGTTTCGGCGAACCTGATGCCGGACCAGCACCGGCCACCCTTCCTGGGCGGACCGTGGATGATGACGCTGCTGTTTGCGGTCATCAGCGTCACCCTGCTCGGCCTTTGGGCGGCCCGCGCGCTGACCGCGCCATTGTCGTCGTTCGCCAAGGCCGCCGAAAGCTTCAGCCTCAACGGCGCGGCGGCGCCGCTGCCCGAGCGCGGCCCGGAGGAAATCCGCTCCGTCGCGCGGGCGCTGAACCGGATGCGCGCGCGCATCACCGGCCTGATCGACGACCGCACCAAAATGCTCGCCGCCATCAGCCACGATCTGCGCACGCCGATCACCAGAATGCGGCTGCGCTCCGAGTTCATCGAGGACGAAACCCATCGCAGCCGCATGCTTTGCGATCTCGACCAGATGCGTTCGATGCTGGAATCGGTGCTGTCGTTCCTGCGCAACGACCGCAGGCTTGAATCGATGACGCTGGCCGACATCGCCAGCACGCTGCAGCTGATCACCGATCAGTTCGGCGACATGGGGCGCAAGGTCGCCTACGACGGCCCCGCGCATGCGATGGCGACGGTGCGGCCGGACGATCTGCACCGCAGCGTCACCAACCTCGTGGAAAATGCCGTGCGGTTCGGCGCCGAAGCGACCATCCGTCTTCGCGTGTCTGATGATCAGATCGCCATCGACGTCGAAGACGACGGCCCCGGCATTTCGGACGCGCAGAAGCAAAACATGCTGGAGCCGTTCGTGCGCGGTGACGACGCCCGCAACATGGATCAAGCCGCGGGCTTCGGCCTCGGCCTTTCCATCGCCAACGCCATCGTGCTCGCGCATGGCGGCACGCTGTCACTGCACGACCGGCAGCCGCGCGGGTTGGTGGTGCGGATACAATTGCCGGTTCATCAGCACAGCGTTGCGGCGTAGATCGTGTTGTTGCTACTCAAGCCGCGAGCGAATCCGGATGCGATTCCTCGTAGATCGCGACCGCCTCGAACTGATAGTCGCAGGCGCGGCAATACCACAGGAAGGACGTACGGCCCGCATTGCTTTCGATCCAGTCGGGTCTCGAGATCGGTGTTCCGCACTGGGCACAGGGATTCTCACGGGGCAAATAGCTGGAATCCAATCGAGCCATGGCGCATCTCCCCTCGCTGATATTTTTGCTTTGTATTTGAAATAGACAGCTTTGCTGTCGAAACTGAACACGCTGTCGCGCAGTCTTTTAAACCTTCCTCGAATCATTTGCACGACATTCATGCTCGGACGAATCGCCGCAATCCTGTTTGAACCAGTCGCCGCAATGGCGTCGAATTTTTCCGCTATTGCCGGTCGATCCTCCGCAATAATCGTGATACGCAAACCGTTAACGCGCAAGTTGCGCTCGAGACTCTTTGATGAAGGCTTTGATTTGTTGATGAAAGCTTTGCTGAAGCTGACTTCGTTTCCCGTCGTCGCAGCATTTTTGGTTGCGCCACCAGCTGCGGCGCAACAGCGCGCGCAATATGAAAGCCTGGTCGCCGCCCATGCCAGCGCCAACAATGTGCCGGAAGCGCTGGTGCACCGCGTAATCGTTCGCGAGAGCAAATATCATCCGGATCTGGTCGGACGCGGCGGCACCATCGGCCTGATGCAGATCAAGCTCGCGACCGCGCGCGGCGTCGGTTACACCGGCGACGCGGCGGGCCTGCGCGATCCCGCCACCAACCTCGCCTATGGCGTGAAATACCTCGCCGGCGCCTGGCGCGCTGCCAACGGCAACCAGGACCGGGCCGTGCGCCTTTATGCCGGCGGCTATTATTACGTTGCCAAGCGCCAGCGGCTGGAACGGCTGAACCAGCCCGGACCGGTGCTGGCGAGCGCCCCGCCAATGAACATCGCGCCGGCCAAGGACGCCCCGGTGGAGGCGACGGAAGCCGCTATTGAGCCGAAACAAGCTTTGAAACCAGCTGAAGCGGTCGAAAAGCCGAAAGCGGCGGCGACGCTTGTCCCGATCCCGAAGAAGCGTCCGAAGAAACTCGCCGAGGCGAAGCCGCAGGTTCCGCAGCCGCCGGACGCCTTATCAGGTGCAAACGGCGCCAAGCCGCGTTGACACGCCCCCACATCGGCCTACATTAGACCTGTTCCGAGGGGAGCTCCGATGAGGAGCTGAGATACCGCAAGCTTGGGCCTGTTTGGCTTGGGACCGCGGTGACCCTTTGAACCTGATCCGGGTCATGCCGGCGAAGGGACAGGGATGTTTCAGAGTACTAAGCCGCGGGGGGATTCCCCTGTATCTATTATCGGCGCCGGCATTGCCGGCGCGTGGCAGGCGTTGCTGTTCGCAGAGGCCGGCCATGCCGTCATCTTGTACGAGCGCAGTGACGCCGGGATGACGCTTTCCACCAGCCATTGGGCCGGCGGCATGCTGGCGCCCTGGTGCGAGGCCGAAGCGTCGGAACCCGTGATCGGCCGGCTCGGCATCCGCTCGCTCGACCTCTGGCGCGAGCATTTCCCGGAAACGCCGTTCAACGGATCGCTGGTCGTGGCGCATCCGCGCGACCGCGCCGATTTCGAACGCTTTGCCAAGCTCACGTCAGGTCATGTCAGGCTCGACGCGCCAGCCTTGCGCGAACTCGAACCGTCGCTGGAGGGCCGTTTCCGCGACGGGCTGTTTTACGCCGATGAGGGCCATGTCGAGCCGCGTCGCGTGCTGCCGGAACTGCACGCGCGGATCGCCGCGGCCGGCGGAAAGATCAAATTCGAGAGCGACGCCAGCGCGGACGACCTCGACGGCCTCGTGATCGATTGCCGCGGCCTGGCCGCGCGCGACGCGCAGCCCGAGCTGCGCGGCGTCAAGGGCGAGATGATCATCGTCGAGACGTCAGAGGTGGAACTGGCGCGCCCGATCCGGCTGATCCATCCGCGCTGGCCGCTCTACGTGATCCCGCGCGGCGACGGCAGGTTCATGCTGGGCGCGACCTCGATCGAAGCCGAAGACACCGGTGTCAGCGTGCGCTCGGCGCTGGAGCTATTGGGCGCCGCCTACGCGGTGCATCCGGCATTCGCCGAAGCGCGCATCGTCGAATTCGGCTCGGGGCTGCGCCCCGCCTATCCCGACAATCTGCCGCGGATATCAATCAACGATGAAAAGATCGCCGTCAACGGACTCTATCGCCACGGTTTTTTGCTGGCGCCGGCGCTGGCGGAACTGACGCTCGCTTTCGTTCAGCGCGGCGTGATCGACAATGAGGTGATGCAATGCGTGTGACCATCAACGGCGAGGCGCGGGAGATCAACGCGTCAAGCGTCGATGCGCTGCTGCGCGAGCTCGAATACGAAGGCACCCATTTCGCGATCGCGCTGAATTACGACGTGCTGCCGAAGAGCCGCTGGGCCGAGACGCCGATCAAGAATGGCGACGAGATCGAGATTATTACGCCACGGCAGGGAGGATGAATTGATCGCAACCTCTCCCCCCACGTCGTCCCGGCGAAAGCCGGGACCCATAACCACCGGCTTGCGTGGTTACGGGAAGCGTCTGCCATTGTGCCACCAAGCGAGATCACGCGGTATGGGTCCCGGCGTTCGCCGGGACGACAGGAACTAACGCCATGCTGAACTTCTACGGCAAAACCTTTTCCTCCCGCCTGCTGATCGGCAGCGCGCTCTATCCCTCGCCCGCGATCATGCAAGGCGCGATCCGCGCCTCCGGCGCCAACATCGTGACTGTGTCGCTGCGGCGTGAAGCCGCCGGCGGCAAGACCGGCGATGCGTTCTGGTCGCTGATCCGCGAGCTCGACGTATCCGTGCTGCCGAACACCGCCGGCTGCCGCAGCGTCAAGGAAGCCGTGACCACCGCAAAGCTGGCGCGCGAATTGTTCGGCACACCCTGGATCAAGCTCGAAGTGATCGCCGACAACGACACGCTGCAGCCTGACGTGGTCGGCCTCGTCGAGGCCGCCGGCATCTTGATCAAGGACGGCTTTGAAGTATTTCCCTACTGCACCGAAGACCTCGGGGTCGCCATGCGGCTGGTCGATGCCGGCTGCAAGGTCGTGATGCCGTGGGCGGCGCCGATCGGCAGCGCCAAAGGCATCACCAACCGCGATGCCTTAAAACTGCTGCGCGACCGGCTGCCCGACATCACGCTGGTGGTCGACGCTGGTTTGGGCGCGCCGTCGCACGCCGCCCACGCCCTTGAACTCGGCTACGACGCGGTGCTGCTCAACACGGCCATTGCAAAAGCCGCCGACCCCGTCGCGATGGCGAACGCGTTTCGCCTCGGCGTCGAGGCTGGACGTACCGCCTATGAGGCCGGGCTGATGGAAGCCCGCGATTTCGCCTCCCCTTCAACCCCTGTCATCGGGACACCGTTCTGGCATGCCGTATCCTGATAAATTCTATCCTGTCGTCGACAGCGTCAAATGGGTGGCGCGGCTGACCGCGCTCGGCGTCGGCACCATCCAGCTGCGCGCCAAGGACCTCAATGACTCCGAGGCGCTGCAGATCGTCAGCGACGCGCTCGCGGTGACCAAGGGCACCGCGACGAAGCTCGTGGTCAACGATTACTGGCGCGCGGCGATCGTCGCCGGCGCGGAGCATCTGCATCTCGGCCAGGAGGACCTCGTCGATGCCGACCTCGATGAAATCCGTAAAGCGCGGCTGACGCTCGGCATCTCCACCCATGACGACGAGGAACTGGCGACCGCGCTGCGCGCAAACCCGGATTACATCGCGCTGGGGCCGATCTTCCCGACCACGCTGAAATCGATGCGTTTTGCGCCGCAGGGCATTCCAAAAATCACAGAATGGAAAAAGCGCATCGGCGACATCCCGCTGGTCGCGATCGGCGGCATCAAGTTCGAACAGGCAGCCGAGATTTTTGCGGCTGGCGCCGACTCGATCGCGGTGGTCTCCGACGTCACCCAGAATACCGACCCCGACGCGCGGGTACGGCAATGGCTCGGCCAGGATGCGAAGGCCGCATGATGAATTCACTAAACCATCGACGTCATTGCGAGGAGCGCAAGCGACGAAGCAATCCATCTCTCCCTTTGCCGCACCATGGATTGCTTCGCTGCGCTCGCAATGACGGAACCAACCAATCAGAAATTCAACGGAGGATAACATGAACATCCGCTCCAACCCCGACACCACCCTGCCCGCCGTCACCACCGGTCCCCTTCCCGCCTCGCGAAAAATCTGGGTCACGCCCGATGAGGCGGCGGATGTCCGCGTTCCCCTGCGCGAGATCATTTTGAGCGAAGGCGCCGGCGAGCCGAACCTGCCGGTCTACGACACTTCCGGTCCCTACACCGATCCTGACGTCACCATCGACGTCAATGCCGGCCTGAAGCGCGCCCGCATCGAGTGGGTGAAGGAGCGCGGCGGCGTCGAGGAATATCAAGGCCGCGACATCAAGCCGGAAGACAATGGCAATGTCGGCGCTTCCCATGCCGCCAAGGCCTTCACCGCGCACCACAAGCCGCTGCGCGGGACAGGTGACCACATGATCACGCAGCTCGAATTCGCCCGCGCCGGGATCATCACCAAGGAGATGATTTACGTCGCGACCCGCGAAAACCTCGGCCGCAAGGTGCAGCTTGAGCGCGCGGAAGCGGCGATTGCCGACGGCGAAAGCTTTGGCGCCGCGGTGCCCGCGTTCGTGACGCCGGAATTCGTCCGCAGCGAGATCGCGCGCGGCCGCGCCATCATTCCCTGCAACATCAACCATGGCGAACTCGAGCCGATGATCATCGGCCGCAACTTCCTGACCAAGATCAACGCCAATATCGGCAACTCCGCGGTGACCTCGTCGGTGGAAGAGGAAGTCGACAAGATGGTGTGGGCGATCCGCTGGGGCGCCGACACCGTGATGGACCTTTCCACCGGCCGCAACATCCACACCACGCGGGAATGGATTCTTCGCAATGCGCCGATCCCGATCGGCACCGTCCCGATCTATCAGGCGCTGGAGAAGTGCGACGGCGATCCGGTCAAGCTGACCTGGGAACTCTACAAGGACACGCTGATCGAGCAGTGCGAACAGGGCGTCGACTATTTCACCATCCATGCCGGCGTGCGCCTGCCCTACATCCACCTCACCGCCAACCGCGTCACCGGCATCGTGTCGCGCGGCGGCTCCATCATGGCGAAGTGGTGCCTGGCGCATCACAAGGAGAGCTTCCTCTACACCCACTTCGAAGAGATCTGCGACCTGATGCGCAAGTATGACGTCTCGTTCTCGCTCGGCGACGGCCTGCGTCCGGGCTCGATCGCCGACGCCAACGACCGCGCGCAGTTTGCCGAACTGGAGACGCTCGGCGAGCTGACGCAGATCGCCTGGAAGAAGGGCTGCCAGGTCATGATCGAAGGCCCCGGCCATGTGCCGCTGCACAAGATCAAGATCAACATGGACAAGCAGCTCAAGGAATGCGGCGAGGCGCCGTTCTACACGCTCGGGCCGCTGACCACGGACATCGCGCCGGGCTACGACCACATCACCTCAGGCATCGGCGCCGCCATGATCGGCTGGTTTGGCTGCGCCATGCTCTGCTATGTGACGCCGAAGGAGCATCTCGGCCTGCCCAACCGCGACGACGTCAAGGTCGGCGTCATCACCTACAAGATCGCAGCCCACGCCTCCGATCTCGGCAAGGGCCATCCCGCAGCCCAGCTGCGCGACGACGCCCTCTCCCGCGCCCGCTTCGACTTCCGCTGGGAGGACCAGTTCAACCTCGGCCTAGACCCGGAAACCGCCCGCGCCTATCACGACGAAACGCTGCCCAAGGAAGCCCACAAGGTCGCCCATTTCTGCTCGATGTGCGGCCCAAAATTCTGCTCGATGAAGATCACGCAGGACGTACGCGACTACGCCGCCACGCTGAACGACCCCGACAAGCGCGCGGTGGCGGGCAGCGTCGGCATGTCGATGTCCGGCGTGATCGAAGATGGGATGGCGACGATGTCGCAGAAGTTCAAGGATATGGGCGGACAGGTTTATCTGGACGCGGAGAAGGTGAAGGAGAGTAATCGGGTGTTGTGAGGCACGCGCACTCACCTGGACCACAATGACCGACGATCTGACCGGCGTCTGGGACGGCACTTATATTCAGCCGTCGATTGGCATGGTCACGTTTCTGACGACGCTCATCGATTCCGGTGGCGCGCTCGGAGGAAGCGTGACCGAACCTTGCATGACGTCGGGCTGCCCGGTGAGCACTCACAATGCTTCGATTTCAGGTCAGCGATCCGGCAGCGCGGTATCGTTCGTCAAGACGTACGAACCGCCGGGCTACGGCTATGACAAGGTCTTCTATGAAGGCGCGGTCAATGCAGACGCCACGGAGATTAGCGGCCGCTGGCGATTGCCGGGCGCCACGCTCTCGGGGACATTTTTGATGGTCCGCTCGAGCAAGACGGCGGAAACGACCGCAGCCGAACAACAGGCCAAGGAGCCGGTGCGCTAGCGAACGCAGCTCGTAGGATGGGTTGAGCCCTTGCGAAACCCATCGCATGTCGCGATTGCCTCGATGGGTTTCGCTTCCACCTTCGCCGGGTTGAGCTTCGGTGGGCGCGGTCGCTCTACCCATCCTACGAGCTACTTCGTTCTCCAACCAGGAGTAGTGTACGCCTTCTCCTTCCCCCGTTAGCATTTCGTTAACCATTTCCGCCCACCTTCCCCTCAGCGGCTTGGGGGCCGTTGATTCCTGATGCTTCTGCTCCGTGTTTGGGGGCTAGCGTTGATCGGGAGGTGTTGTATGTCCCAAGAGTTTCGTGCTCATTCCCTTGAGCAGTCCTTTGCCGGCGCGCCGGAGTTTACCTCGCCGCATCCGCACGACCTTGCGCCCCATGAAATTGTTCCGATGCTGATCGGTTCCACCGTCGAGGCGGTCGAGCGCGAGCTCGTGGTGCAGACGCTGGCGCGGTGCGACGGCAATCGCACCCGCGCGGCGCGCGTGCTCGGCCTTTCCGTGCGCACGCTGCGCAACAAGATCCGCCTGTACACCACCGACGGGCTCGACGTTCCCGGGCCTGAGTAGAAGCGGCGCGTTGCTGGCTCGCAGGGTGGATCAGACAACCCGCGTAGCCCGGATGAGCGCGAGCGACATCCGGGGTACGCTTATGCGGGCTACGTGCTTATGCAGGCTACACGACGCAACCGCGAGTCACACCTCACTGATCCCTACTCCACCCGCCCGGCCCTGATCGGGTTCGACGCCCGCAGCGCCTCAAGCGCCGTGAAGGTGTTGCCGTCGAATTCACCGTCGGTGCGCCCGACCTGGAAGCCGAACTCCTTCAGCAGTTCCTGCACCTGGGCCCTGGTATCGGCGTGCCAGGCGGCGTGTTTCTTGAACAGGCTTTCGCGTGCATCCGGCGAGCCCATGCGGAAGGCGGTCAGAAGATATTCGGCCGATTGCTTGGGGTTGCGCGGCACCGCTTCGCCCTGGTCCAGCACCAGCGCATAGTTGCGCATGCCGCCGGGATGGCCGCCGGCCGCCGCGCGTTCGAACCAGCGCGCCGCTTCCACGCCATCCTTCTCAACTCCCTCTCCGCGCTCGTAGAGATAGGCAAGATCCGACATCGCCGCGCCAAGCCCCTTGTCGGCGGCCTGCCGAAACCAGAAGGCGGCCGCGCGCTTGTTTTCCTTGAGGAGTTCGCCGCCATAATAGCAAATGCCGATCCGCCACATCGCCGCAGGATAGCCGTCCTTCGCGAGGTCAAGCAGCATGTCGAGGCCGGCGACCTTGTCGCGCTTGGCCAGCGCGTCCAGCAGTGCGCGGGCCAACTGGGCGCGCAGCCGCGGCGTGCCGGGTTCCTGCAGAATCGCGGCGACGCAGGCCGGCACGGCGTCCTTGACGCGGATATCGTCCCGCTTGACGCGCGGCGCCCGCGAGTCCGGAACGTCGGAGCCGTAGCTGGCGAGGCGATCGCAATTCGCGACCGCGTTCGGGTTGGCGAGATCGGCGCGCACCATTTGCGGCTGTCGCTTGAGAAAGTCGTTGAAGGCGCGATTGTTGAACACCGCGCGAGCCACGGGCTGTGACGGCTGCGGCGGCAGGCTGGCCACGTCAGGCGGCCTGGCCGGCTTGTTGCTCGCGACAGGCGCTTCCTGCGCGCTCTTCGCGGGCGCTGCACCATCGCCGGCGAGATACAATTGCCCGATGATCTGGTCGTAATAGGCCGGCACCTGGGTGTGGCTGACGGTCAGCGAAAGGTCACGCACCGCGACCTGGGTGGATTTCGCGATCGCGACCAGCGTGTTCTCTTTCTTCTGAACCTCCTTGAGGAAAACCCGCGTGAACACCGAATTCGGATCGGAATCGCTGTCCGACATGCGGTCGAGCGCCGCCTGCCCGACACCAGCCGAATAGAGCACGAACACCCCTTCCGGCGGCGTGCCCTGCGCCAGCCCGCGCACGCCGCCCAGGCTTCGGGTCGTGCCTGTCTTGAACGGGTTGTCGCGGCAGGCATCCAGCACGAACACCGAAGCGCGCGCGCCGCGGTCCTGCAGATCGGTGATGATCTTTTCGGTCTGCACCGCCTCGCCGGTGAGCAGGCTTTCCTGGCCCTGCTTCACCGGCGGAATGTCGGTCGGCAGGATGTAGTTGACGCCACGAACCTCGATGCCATGTCCGGCGTAATAGATGAGCGCGAGATCGCCCGCAGACACCCTGTCCATGAAGGCGGAAAGCTGCCGGATGAAATCGCGGCGGTTCAGATCGGTCGCAAGCTGAACCTGGAAGCCGAGCGCTTGCAGCGAGGACGAAACCGCCTTCGCATCGTTCACCGCCTTCTCGAGTTTTGGCACGCTCTCATAGGCATTGTTGCCCACCACCAGCGCAAGACGCTTTTCCGCGCGCGCCGGGGTCGCCGACACCGCCGCAACAAGGGCGAAAACGGCGAAGGTCGCGCGAACGGCGGATTTGGCTGCGGAACGCAAGAGTTCGTCCTTGAAATAAACTGCGGCTTCTATGCCGCCCGAAAATGCTGCGATCAGCTCGAGCAGCATCTTAAAGGCTCAGTCCGGCACTTTGAAAGAGCGTATCATCACCCTTGAGCCAAGTGCGTCGCCTCGCGCGCAAGTAAAATTTCCCGCCCGGACTGCGACAAATCAACCCGACGGGCAAATCAGTTCTGATTGTCAGAATTCGTGTCAAGCCCTGAAATGAAAAATATTTCTGTTTCCCAGAATGAAAATCAGGTGCATATGTTTGGCCATCCCGTCCCACTCAGAGGGCGCCGGCCGTCGTCACGGACGTTGGACGGGTTGCGGTGGACGCTTGTTTGCGCTGAGACGATGGCGCGGACTAAGCGTACGGCAAAACCGTGTGGTCCTGGCACCCGTTGCAGGTGTCAAGTTGCCGGAGAAGCGCGAGCTGAACCGGCAGCGACGGAGTCAACCAAGAACTCGTCTCCGGGGAGAGCACGATATAAGCCGTAAAGCCATTGCGCAGGGAATGTCGGATGTTCTCCGCTGCCCTGTATGCTCATGTGCACCTTGTTTTGTGCAAGCCGCACATGAGACCGCGGGTGCAGCGCGCATCCGGCATTCCCTGCGCCCTCTATTTTTTGGGGGCGGGAAGTTTCTGGCAAAGCTCGGGCGCGATGCGCCGCGAGGCTGCGAAGTTATATCTGCTGTTGGAAAACTGAATTGAGAATGCGCGCCACGCAAATGGTCGGCTCCCTCCCCCTTGCGGGGGAGGGTTGGGGAGAGGGGTAAGCCACGCACACCGCTTATGCCGCCACCCCTCTCCCTAGCCCTCCCCCGCAAGGGGGGAGGGAACGATCCCGCCACGCAGTTGCGAGGAGCGCAAGCACATAGATGATTGCAAGCCATACGCGGGTTGGGCAGTGTATTCCCAAGCGCCCAAATTCCGGAGAAGCCCCATGCCCATCCAGCATTTCCTCCCTCCCGCCGGCATCAAGTCGCCGCCGCTGTCGTTTGCCGCCCGCGTCGGCGATCTGCTGTTCATCTCGGGGATTCCCGGCTTCGAGACGACATAAGGCAGCTGCCCGCGCGGCGCCGACGACGGCGAGACGATCGGCGACAGTGAGACCATCATCGCGCATCTGGTGCGAAAATATCGCCTCACCATCGACGCCGAACAGTTCTGGATAGGAATAAAGCGTCAGCATCGCGTCACCGCGCCTTCAGCGACGCCACGCCCTCGATCTCGATCAGCATCTGCGGGTTCGGCAGCGCCACCACCACGCAGGTGGTGCGCGCCGGATAGGGCGCCGGCCCGAACGCTTCCGCATAGAGCTTGTTCATGGTGGCGACGTCGGACGCGCGCGTCAGCAGCACGTTGACCTTGACCAGATCGCGGAGTGTCGCGTTGGCTTCAACGAGGATGCGCTTGATGTTGATCACGACGTTGCCGAACTGCGCCTCGAAGCCGTCGGGCAGCGCGCCTTTTTCGTCGGCGAGCTTGAGGAAGGCGAACACTTTCAGCCCATAGCCGTTATTGTCGGCGAACGCCGAGGCGTCGAACAGGTGCTCATGGACGAACGGCACGCCCGCCGCACTGACGCCGGCGCAGCGCATGACCGATCATCTGGTCACGCGCATGCTCGACGATCTCTATTGGGTGATGTCGTATTCGCGCTGGAAAGACGATCGGTATTTCCCCGCCTTCCGTGACGGCTTCATGGCGCAGCATGCGCAGATCGACGAAGCCGGGCTGAACAAGGCGCGGGACTACAACGCGCAGCGCTATTATTATCAGGGCATCGGCCGCTACACGCCCGACCAGGCCTACGCGCGCGGGCTTTCGGATCTGCAGGTGCTGGCTGATCTGATTCCGTCGGATGGATATGTGCATGGGGTGACGCCGACCAGCGTCGATGCCGGCATCTACGGCTTCATCGCCAACATCCACTTCTTCCCGATCCCGACGCCGCTGAAGGCGTTCGTATCGGATCATCCCAATCTCGTGCGCCATTGCGAGACGATCCACGCAATGGTGAGCAAGAAATCGTAGGGTGGTTACGCTCCAACCTCGTCATTGCGAGGAGCGAAGCGACGAAGCAATCCATGTCTCAGCAAGCGGAGAGATGGATTGCTTCGCTCCGCTCGCAATGACGCGGATAGAGCGCGGCCAAATCGCGAGCGCCCTACCTCAGCGTAATCGCCAAGCCGCTGAGATCCGCATTCGCCATCAGCCCGGTTTGCTGGCCGGCGAGCTCGAGCACCGCGCCCTTCTGGTTGGTGAGCACGATCGCACGCGCGCCGCGGCCGATCGCAAGGCCCGCGCCCGCCGCGCCATAGACGCCGGCGACGTCGGACGGGCGGTAGATGTTGCTGACGCGGCCGCGCAGCACGGTCTTCGAGCCGCCGAACACCAGGCCGTAATCCAGCCCGCCGGTGGAAAGCGCGTAGCGCCGGCCGCGGAAGTTCAGCGTGCCGCTGCCGCCGGAGCCGCCGATGACCCATCCAGCCTTGTAGATCGTCATCGCGATGGTGCCCTCATCGGCGCGGGCGACGGAGGACAGCGCGGCGCCGGCGAACGCCGTTAGCGCGACGAGCGCTACTCGAATGGCAGATGACTTCTTCATGCAGTGTTTCCTTGAGGTGGAGAGCGAGCGCCGCGACGGTGAATCAGGTCGCGCTTGCCCGATTGTAACCGATTGACGGGATCGACAAAGCTTATTCACGCCGCGCGATTTGCAGGGTTCCATCGCGCCTCAAGCCTGGCCATTTCCGCGCCTCGGCTTTGAACCAATCGGACACTTGGGGGACATAATTCATGACCGGGACATGACGTCTCGGGCGCCTCCCCGATGGCACGCGGGAGAGCAGCAAACCCCCTGATATTTGGAGACCCTCGATGCGCCGTCTTTGCCTCCTCGCCGCCACCGCCGCTGTTGCCGTCACCACGCTTGCCGCCATGAGCCCCGCCGAGGCCTCCTTCCACCTGATCCGCTGGCAGGATTCCGGCTTCTGCCAGATCTGGGACCAGAGCATCCCGACCGCGCCGTATCCGGGCAACTACACCGTCGTCGTCGGCAGCGAAGTGCCGACCTTCGGCGACGCGCTGGTGCTCAAAGACGGCCTGCTGCACAACGGCACTTGCTCGTTCTGAGCGCGGCGTTAACGCTTCGATCGAGGCCGGCCCTGCCGGCCTTTTTCGTGGCGGAGAAATTGAACCAATCACGCTTTCGCCACACTCAATGAATGCCCGGATCCCCATCGGGCGCCGACCCCGCCAGCGCCGCTGGGAAGGCACCGGCGCCTGCCAGATCTGTGACGAGAGCATTCCGACCAAGCCGATCCCCTCGAACTACAAGACCGTCAGCAAGCCGGTCCCGACCTTCGCCGCAGCGATCGCGATCAAGGACGGCATGCTCCAGAAGGGCGCCTGCAATATCTAGGCTTGCGCTCTCCAGCAACATGAATTCGTCGATCAAGGCCGGTGGGTTGATACCCCGCCGGCCTTGCTGTTTTGCTCCATGCTCCGCACACCTGCCCCGCGCTGCTCGCACCATCCGGGGGCTGACGGCGCGCAATCCGCATCCTAGTATGCCCCTCACATAAAAACAGAACCGTTGAGGAAACATCCATGCCCCTGCTCCAAAATCACATCGCTGTCATCACCGGCGCAGGCTCCGGCATCGGGCGCGCGATCGCGAAAGGCTACGCCAGCGAGGGCGCGCGCGTGGTGCTGCTCGACATGAACGAGCAGGCCGCTGCCAGCGTCGCCGGCGAAATCCGCGACGCCGGCGGCAAGGCGGAGAGCTTCCTGCTCGACGTCACCAAGCGCGAGGACTGCGTCGCGATCGCCAGGCGCGTCGCCGACAAAATCGGACAGGTCTCCATCCTGGTCAACAATGCCGGCATCGCCCGCCGCAACGGCATGCTGGGCGCAGCCGAAGCCGTGATCAACGATTGGGAAGACATCATCGCGATCAACCTCACAGGTGTTTTCAATGTGACGCATGCGTTCCTCGAGCCCTTGCGCGCCGCCAAGGGACGCATCGTCAATATCGGCTCGATCCAGTCGTTCGTGCATCTGAAGACGCCGAGTTCGCCGGCCTACACCGCCTCCAAGCACGGCGTGCTCGGCTTCACCAAGGCGCTCGCCGCCGAACTCGGCAAGGACGGCGTCCGCGTCAACGCGATCGGCCCGGGCTTCATCGAGACGCCGCTGAACGAAAAGGTCCGCGCCAGCAATCCGGCGCTGGCGAAGGTGTTCGTCGACCACACCCCGCTCGGCCGCGCCGGCACCGCCGAAGACATTGTCGGCCCCGCGGTCTTCCTGGCGTCCGATCTGTCCGCCTATGTGTCAGGGTCGATCGTGATGGTGGATGGCGGCTACCGGACCGTCTGAGCCGACGGGACCCGCGATTTGGTGCGGGAACCCAACAAAAACGGATTGCCGGGTCAGGCCCGGCAATGACATACTTGCCTAGGCAACTAAGTTAGCTCTCCCACCCACGGCAGCCGATCATGTCCAACGCCCCGCATTTCGACATCGACGTACCAACGTTCTGGGCCGATCCCTATCCGGCCCTGGCGCGGATGCGGAAGGAAGCACCGATCGCGTTCGTGCCGCAGCTGGGCTCGACCGTGTTCACACGGCGGGACGACATCTTCACCCAGGAAAAACGCATCGACGTGTTCTCCTCGCATCAGCCGGCGGGGCTGATGAACACGCTGATGGGCCACAACATGATGCGCAAGGATGGCGATGCGCATATGTCGGAGCGCGCGGCGATGTTTCCGGCGGTGTCGCCGCGCACCGTGCGCGACACCTGGGTGCGCCAGTTCCAGGCCCATGCCGACCGCATCCTCGACGAGCTCGTGCCGCAGGGCAAAGCCGATCTGTGCAAGGCGCTGGCGCTGCCGCTGTCGGCCGAATGCCTGAAGGACATCACCGGGCTGACCAACATGCGCTACCAGGACATGGATGCCTGGTCGCAGGCGATGATCGACGGCATCGCCAATTACACCGGGAACAAGGAAGTCGAAGCGCGTTGCCACGCCGCGACCTCAGGCATCGATGCCGCGATCGACGACATGATCCCGGTGGTGGCCCAACATCCCAACACCTCGATCCTCAGCGTGCTCCTGGCCTCGGGCCAGAACATGGAAAGCATCCGCGCCAACATCAAGCTGGCGATCTCGGGCGGCCAGAACGAGCCGCGCGACGCCATCGCGGGCGCGACCTGGGCGCTGCTGACGCATCCCGAACAGCTCGCGCTGGTCCAGGGCGGCAAGGCGAAGTGGCTCGACGTGTTCGAGGAATATGCGCGCTGGATCGCCCCGATCGGCATGTCGCCGCGCCGCGTTGCAAAACCGTGGTCCTATGGCGGCGTCGATTTCGAGCCGGAGGACCGCGTGTTCTTCATGTTCGGCTCCGCCAACCGTGACGAGGCCTGTTTCGGCGACCCTGACCGCTTCGACATCACCCGCAACACGTCAAAGAGCATCGCCTTCGGCGCCGGCCCGCATTATTGCGCCGGCGCCTTCGCCTCGCGCGCGATGGTCGCGGATGTCGCGCTGCCCGGTATTTTCACACGGCTCAAGGGTCTGCAACTCGACGAAAGCGAGCCGGTGCGGATCGGCGGCTGGGCGTTTCGCGGCCTGCTCAATCTGCCCGTGAGATGGAACGCGCACTAGTGTCACGCTTCACTAGGCTGTTGATCGCGGCCACAGATGCGGTTGCGTAATTGAAGCCGTCATCTAACGTCTGATATGACGCAGCCTGCGTTGACAGGCGGAGTAAGCACGTGGCCAACGACACCAAACAGGGACGACAGGGACCACAGGGCCCGCGCGGCGAGCCCGGACGTCCCGGACCGCAGGGGCATCCCGGACCGCCGGGCCTGGAAGGCCCGCGCGGCAAGGCCGGAGCGGACGGCAAGGCCGGCGCGCAAGGTAAAGCCGGACCGCAAGGTCCCCGCGGCGAGGCTGGTCCGCAGGGCAAGCCCGGTCCGCAAGGCGCAGCCGGTCCGCGCGGCGAACCTGGACCGCCCGGCCAGTTGCCCTCGATCGAGCAGGTCATGCCGTGGCTGCATCTGATTTTCGATGCCTGGGAAGATCACCGGAAAATGCGCGAGCGCGAGGCAGCGGAGCGTGAAGCTGCGGCACTCGAGGACACCGAACGCGAAGCCGCCGAGCGAGAGGCGCTCGAGACGGCCCTGCACGGTGATGATGGCGACGCTGATGATGACGACGATCGCCGCAAGGAAAAGAAGAAGCACAAGCGCAAACACAAGGACAAGAAGTAAGCGCGCCGCTCGGCGCCGCGGACGCGGCAACAAACGCGCGATTCAATGAGCGGCGCTGGGCCCGCGGCCAATATCCGGCAGCAGGCGCATCAGCCGAAAGCACCAGCGCATGACGCGATACCAGAGAAAACCCGCAATGGAGCCCGAAATCGCGAGAATGGCGATGATGGCGGGCTCGTAGCTTCCGCCCATCCACAGCATCCAGCCGGACCACAGCACGGTGAAAGCGATGGCGCTCAGTTTCAGGGGAATCGTCGGCTGCATGACACCCTCCACGGCAATCGGATGGTGCCAACCTATGCCCGGGGGACCGGCCGCACTGTGAGCTACGTCACGTGGGCTACGGACCCCCTGGAAAATGCGATGCGGATCGCCTCCAATTCAATTGCCGGGGCGCAGCCCGACCTACCCGAATCTCGCCCGCGATCGTTCCCGTGCCTTCTCGGCCTCGACCTCGCGGTCGCGGGCCGGTGCGTTGGTCTGCAGCGCCGCCAGCAGGCGGCGGGCGCTGTCGGAAACCTCGGTGACCGCGCGGTTGAAGGCCTCGGCATTGGCCTGCGACGGCGAGTTGAACCCGGACAGCTTGCGCACGAATTGCAGCGCCGAAGCATGGATTTCCGCGTGCGTCGCCGGCGGCTCGAAATTGAACAGGGTCTTGATGTTGCGGCACATGTGGTTCTCTCCTCGGGATGCAGGCTGGCCATTCCAGGGACGAACGGCCGATGCAAAATCCGACAGTTTCGACTATTCTGTCATGGATTGACCGGCGCGTTCACCCTCTCGGCAATGGCAATAGCGAGTTCCCGATGAACCACGTGACCTACAAGATCGTCGAGCATGACGGCGGCTGGGCCTATACCGCCAATGGCGTTTTTTCCGAACCGTATCCGACCCATGCCGCGGCGCTCGCGGCCGCGCGGCGCGCGGCGGCCGAGCAGCGGGTGCCCGGGCGCACCGAGGTGATCGAATACGAAACCGCTGACGGCAAGTGGCAGACCGAGACCGCGGCCGGCAACGACCGCCCGGAGACCGATGTCGAGGACACCGCCTAGCCGCGCGCAGGTTCGCGGTGCGCCGAAACAGCCCTTGTGATAGGCTCCCTGACAAGTGGCCGCACAAAAGAGCGCCGCATCAGGGGAGATCAGCATGAATTTTTCGCAAATCACATTAACGGCTGCACTCGCCTTGACCTCCTTCGCCGCGTCTGCCGCAGATTATCCGGCGCCCAAACAGGGCGACTGGATCGCCAAGGATTTCAAATTCCACTCCGGCGAAACCATGGAGCTGCGGCTGCACTACACCACGATCGGCGAGCCGACAGGCCAGCCGGTGCTGGTGCTGCATGGATCGGGCGGCTCCGCCACCAACATGCTGACGCCGACCTTTGCCGGTGAATTGTTCGGCCCCGGCCAGCCGCTCGACGCGGCGAAATACTACATCATCATCCCGGACGGGCTCGGCCACGGCAAATCGTCAAAGCCCTCCGACGGCATGAAGACGGCATTCCCGAAATACAATTACGAGGACATGGTCGACGCGCATTACCGCCTGGTCAAGGAAGGCCTCGGCGTGAAGCACCTGCGGCTGGTGATCGGCAATTCGATGGGCGGCATGCACACCTGGATCTGGGGCGGAAAATATCCGCAGTACATGGACGCGCTGGTGCCGATGGCCGCGCAGCCGACCGAGATGGCGGCGCGCAACTGGATGCTGCGACGGATGATGCTGGAGACCATCCGCAACGACCCCGACTACAACCGCGGCAATTACATCACCCAGCCGCGCATGATGAAATACGCCATCGCCGCCTATGGCATCGCCACCGGCGGCGGCACGCTGGCCTATCAGATGCTGGCGCCGACGGGCGCGAAGGCGGACAAGATGGTGGACGACCGGCTGGCGCTGCCGATTACGGCCGATGCCAACGACTTCATCTATCAGTGGGAAGCCTCGCGCGATTACAATCCGACCGCAGGCCTCGACAAGATCGAAGCGACGCTGCTTGCGATCAACGCCGCCGACGATGAGCGCAATCCGCCGGAGACCGGTGTCACCGATGCCGCGATGAAACGCGTCAAGAACGGCCGGCTGTTCCTGATCCCGGCCTCGACCGAGACGCGCGGACACCTCACGACAGGCAATGCGGCATTCTACAAGAAGCAATTGCAGGAATTGCTGCAGACCGCGCCGCAGCGGACGATGTAGGCCCGGAAGAAAGCGTGCAATGTCAACCAGCCGCTTTCGTCGGACCGCACTCGCGCTTTCCGATACGGTGGAGAGCGCGCATCACGGCAAGGCCGATTTCCGTGTCGGCAAACGGATCTTCGCTACGCTGGGCCATCCCGACGAAGACTGGGGCATGGTGAAGCTGACGTACGAACAGCAAGCGATGCTGGTAGAGGCGGAGCCCGAAATCTTCCGCCCGGTGCCGGGTGGGTGGGGCAAACAGGGCTACACCAATGTTCGCCTGGCCAAGGCCAATGCGGCGACGCTAAAAAGCGCGCTTACAATGGCCTGGCAGAATGTCGCGCCGAAGGCATCCGCCAAGCGACGCGGGATGCCACAATAGCAATTGCTGCAACCCCATCGCTCCTTTCGATGGCTGCATCATCTATCGTCGACACGCCGGGATATTCGGAATTCGGGACAACTACCCCATGGGACGTTGCGCGCGCGATTTTTGTCGGGGGTACCTTTCAGCCCGGCATGCAGAACGTTCACTTCCTGCAACTCGTATCGATCGGTGGCAGCGTCATGAGAAAAGATCACGTCAATGGTCGTGTACGACCATATCAGGCAAAGAACACACACAGGCGCGAAACGCACTTGAGGCAAGTAATATTGGAAATGGACGCGCGAACTGGCGCGGTCCCCGCGCATGTCCGGCACTTCCTGCGTTTGGACGTATTCCGCACCCATGCTGCGCATCACGGCATGGGCCGAGGCCAGTTGGCGATTCATCGACGCGTCGGACCCAGCAAGCTCTCTGACATGTGAGAGAAGCTGATCATTGAGATTGCTGTTGAAAGACGCTGTCGGGCCGCGAAAGCCATTGTCCGACGGCCAAAACACGCCATTCGACAGACCCGGCCATACAGTCCAGCGTTGCGCGCCGGCCCGAGACAGGATGCGCTCGTATTCAGCAACGCTAATCGAACCGACGCTGCATTTCTCCAGCCCGAGGAGTTCGGTAAAGCTGAAAGCCCAGAGCAGGACGGGGAGCGCAAACAGCAATCCCACGGGCGAAAGGAGGCCTATTGCAATCTTCGGATTCGTGCCCAACGCGTTTCCAATCGTGAAGGCGCCCGTAGAGCGGCTCCTTCCACCAACCACGGGCGGTCAGACCGCATGTTAGGCAACTTGCTGCCCCCGGCAGTTCACCACACATCCACCCGCAAGAAGATAGCACGTTCGTGCTGCGTCCATTTCAAGGCCGCAATCAGTTCGATGCGACGGCCGAGCGGCCAGCATCCGATTTCGCACCGCATCAAATTTGGGCCCGCCACATCGCTCATTATTTGAGCGTGCATCAGTTCGCCTGCTCCGCTTGAATTGTCATCGATACGATTCGAAAGACAACACGGTGGAGGATTGGATGCGAAGACTCGCGCAGCTCGCTCTGCTCGTGTGTCTCTGTGCGCTCGCAAGCGCCGCGCTCGCCGTCGACAGGGGCCAGTTCGAACATGTCCCGCCCGATATCCGCAACTGGTTCAAGAGTGTGATCGCGCCGAACGGCGTGCCCTGCTGCGATATTTCCGACGGCCATCGCACCTCCTACGACGTGCGCGACGGCGTCTATTGGGTGCCGATCCAAGGCCAGTGGATGGCGGTGCCCGACCGCGCCGTCATTCGCGATCACGGCAATCCGATCGGAGAGGCCGTGGTGTGGTACGTGCATCACCGCGGCAGCATTATCATCAGCTGTTTCGTGCCTGCGGACGCGGTGTAGGATTCCGGCAGCGTCCGGGATCGCAGGATGGAGAGATAATAGGTGGTCGCCGGAATACCGCGATGGTATCTTCACGTCATCGCGCCGCATTCACTCAGGAGATGTGCCTTGACCGACTTTGCCGCCAGCGACCTCGCCGCGATCTATCCTGCCCCCTCGCCGCGCGTGATCGCGAAGGCTCGCCCCGAGATCGACGTCCATGCGAAGAAATTCATCGGCATGTCGCCGTTCTGCGTGCTGGCCACGTCGGGCTCGGACGGCAGCGTCGACGCGTCGCCGCGCGGCGGCAATCCCGGCTTCATCCGTGTCGCCGGGCCGAGGGCACTGCTGATGCCGGACCGCTCCGGCAACAACCGGATCGACAGTTTTCGCAACATCGTCGAGGGAAGCGGCTTCGTGCAGCTGATCTTCTTCGTGCCGGGGATCGACGAGACGCTGCGTGTCGGCGGCAAGGGCAAGGTATCGGTGGATCCGGAGGTGATGGCGTCGATGGTCGAGTTCGGCAAGCTGCCGCGCGCGGTGCTGCACATCGACGTGCATGAAGCCTATTTCCATTGCGGCAAGGCGCTGATGCGATCAAAGCTGTGGGCGGGCGAAACGCGGGTTGAACGCGCTGTGATGCCCAGCATCGGCGAAGTCATTCACGACCAGACCGGCCTTGGCGAACGGGAAAGCCAGGAAGTGATTTACGAGCGGTACAAGACGCAGCTGTAGGGAACGCCGAGGCTGGTCCCGGGATCAGCGATCGGTCGCAGGACTGCTTGCGCTACCGGCCAGGCGAAGTTCGGCCAGTCGCGCTTCCCTGTCGGCAATCCATTGCTCTACTTTTTGGGCCTGGCTTGGGCCGAACTCAAATTCCCCCATCGGCGTGCCCGCATCGATCCAGCGCCGGTTGCTGGCAGGCAAGAGCCAGACAATCGCAGCGATGGCCGCCGCCGCGACCACAGCGAGCGCGCCCATCACGAAATCGGCCCACAAGAGATAGCCAAGGAAAACGGCAAGCGCGGCGAGCATGAACATGCTGCCGCGCTTCATCACCCGCCCATTACGCTCGAGATGCACATAATGCGATCTCAGCTCCGCCAGCTCTCGCTCGAGCCGGGCAATTTCCTCAGAGGGCGCCATCGCGCCTCCGCTCAGTGCTCGCTCTCGAGCCCGCCGACGTGCTTCTGGGTGTAGAGCTCAAGCCCGATGCGCTTGATCAGGTCGAGCTGGGTCTCGAGGAAATCGATGTGGTGCTCCTCGTCCTTCATCAGCTGCTCGAACAGGTCGCGTGAGACGTAATCCTTGACGCCGTGGCAGTGGGTGGCGGCTTCCTGGTACAGCGTGCGCGCCGATATCTCGGAGGCCAGGTCGCATTCGATGATTTCCAGGACGTTCTGGCCGATCCGCAGGGGATCGAGCACCTGCATGTTGGGAAAGCCGTCGAGGAACAGGATCCGGTCGGTGAACTTGTCGGCGTGTTCCATCTCCTCGATGGATTCCTTGCGCCAGACCTTGGCCATATTCAGCAGGCCCCAATTGTTCAGGAGCCGGTAATGCAGCCAGTACTGGCTGATCGCGGTAAGCTCGCTGCGCAGGCCCTTGTTGAGATAATCGATGACTTTTGGGTCGCCCTGCATTGGTGCACTCCGGGGTTTTGAGGCCAAATCGGCCCGAAACTGTATTTAGAACGTTTCTAAATCAGTTTGGAGGCAAGAGCAATGGTTCCCGCAAAAAGGAACCGAACTATCCCGCGGATTTGGAAGGTTTCAGGAGGCGGCGAGCGCGAACTCGTGGGCCTGCTCTTCGGTCACGGCGTGACTATGCGGGCAGCCCGAGCAGCAGGCCTTGGCGCAGGGACCCAGCGCTTGGTCGATGATGGCCTTGATGGTGCGCGCGCAGCGGCCGCACTCGGCGCTGCAGCCGAGGCATCCGTAGATCTGCTTCGGATTGCGCGGCAGGTCCGAAGCTGCACTGACGGCATTGCGGACATCATGGTCGCTGAGGACGTTACAGGAACAGACAATCATGAAGTCGGCAGGCCCTTCGGTGATGCTTACCCACTTCGATATTGAAGCGGCGGTCGCGATGCAAAAGGAAAAACAACACTTTCAAGCAATTCCAAACTGAGCCCAAGTCAGTTTGGAATGAGTCTAAAAAGCCTTGTCTTACAAGCACAATCGCAGGTTTCCCGCGCAGGCACTGTGACCTTAATCACCACCACCTCCACCACTATCAATCATCACTACTACCGCCGCTGTCGCTGTCACTACCGCTGTCGCTGTCGCCTCCCCCGCTATCATCGCTGGAGGAATCACTCGACGAGCTGGAGTCGTCGGACGAGCTGAAATTGTCGGACGAACAGCTGGAGCTGGAATTATCGGCCGGAGTGGAATTGTCGGACGAGCAGTTCGAACTGGAATTATCGCTGCTGAACAGGTTGGCGATGCTCGAGCCACTGCTGCCGCCGCCGCTACTGGAACCATAGCTGTCATCATCGCGGTCGCGATAGCGGTCGCTATCGCGCGACGAGCCGCTGGGCCATGCGCTGATATTGTACGTCCGGGCCACCACCCAGTAGAACATCACCGCCATGCCGCCGAGTGCGACCAGATATATTGGCATCCCGCTCATCCCGGAATCCTCTTCAAAAGCGGTTGGGTAGCAGGCCTTTTGCACCGCAATGAAGCCCAACCGCGTGCCCCTTGGTCGCCAAATGAGGCAGTCCCGTTCATTGATCATTTCAGCAAAATATGGAACTTTCCGCTCCGACGGACCGCTTTCCCGCCGTCCTTTGCTCCATCAGAAAGGTGAGGCCCATGAAGAAGACATTGATGGCGCTGACTGCCGTCACCGCTTTGGCTGTTTCCGCGGTAGCCGTTCCAGCTCCTGCCCACGCGCAGCGTGGCGTAGCGGCCGGCGTCGCAGCCGGATTGATCGGCGGCGCCATTGTCGGCGGCGCGATCGCCTCGCAGAACGGCTATTACGGTGGTCCGGGCTATTATGCGCCGGCTCCGGGCTATTACGGCGGCCCGGCCTATGTCGCCGAACCCGGCTACGGGCCGGACTGCATCTGGCAGAAGCAGCGCTTCTGGGACGGCTATGGCTGGCGCGTCCGCAGCGTCCGGGTTTGCGACTAGAGCATTGTCGGTTCTGATTTGGTCGGATCAGAACCGACGCTCGAAAACGCGCTGAACACCCGTTCACCTTCATTAAATCGCACGCAAAGTCCCGGAAACCCGATGGGTCTCCGGGACTTTGCCGTTCCACGGCCAGAAAAAACCGCTTTTTTCGGCCATCAAGCCCGCACGTTTACTTTCGGTTGACCGTTGTGCGCTCTT
This sequence comes from Bradyrhizobium sp. JYMT SZCCT0428, assembly GCF_018131075.1. Classification (GTDB taxonomy): domain Bacteria; phylum Pseudomonadota; class Alphaproteobacteria; order Rhizobiales; family Xanthobacteraceae; genus Bradyrhizobium. The sequence continues at coordinate 97,536 of NZ_JAFCLS010000012.1, forward strand.
TTCGAAGCGGCCAATTCGAGTACGGCGTGTGTGCCTAACCCTAAACCCGGCGTCGGCTGATCAGGCGCCACCTCCAGGAGAGTCCCCAACATGAAGAAGACATTTGCTGCCTTCGTCGCGGCCGCAACAATTGCCGGTTCGCTCGCTGCGGCACCCGCACCCGCGAACGCCCAGCGCGGCGTGGCGGCTGGCGTGGTCGGCGGCCTGATCGGCGGCGCGATCATCGGTGGCGCCATCGCCTCCAGCCGCCCGGCTTACGGCGGGCCGGTGTATGTGGAAGACGCCCCCCCGGCCTGCCGCCTGGTTCGCGAGCGCTTCTGGGACGGCTACGGCTGGGCCTACCGCCGCGTCGAGGTCTGCCACTGATCTGACCGACCGGCGCGTCTAACGCGCCTTGCGAGTTCAAGCCCGGCCGGGATCCTCGGCCGGGTTTTTTCGTTCGCGCTGATGTCTTTTGCTTGCAGCATAGCTTCCGTAGCCCGGATGAGCGCAGCGATATCCGGGAACAAGGCGCGCACCGACCCGGATGTCGCTTCGCTCATCCGGGCTACGATCAACCAAGTCAACGCGACGAGCTGATCGAGCGCAGCACCGCTTCGCTTGGCCAGCAATCAACCTTCAGCCCTGCTTGCTTCTGATACGCCCCCAGCGCCGCGCGGGTCTGCATGCCGGCCTTGCCGTCGAGCTTGTCCTTGTAGAGGCCGATCCGCGTCAGATGACGCTGCATGGCATCGACGTCCTTGCTGCGCAATTGCGTCGATGCCGACCATGGCGTCGCGAATGGCAACGGGTTCGACATGCGGTCAGCAAGATGGCCGACGAACAGCACGTACAAATCAGAGAAGTTATATTCCTTGATCACGAAGTAGTTCTTGGTGGTCAGGAACGCCGGACCATAGATGCCTTCGGGCTGCAGCAGCGAGGCCGGCTGGGCCTGCTCGGCCGCACTCAATTTTTGTCCGCGCACCGGCACGAAGCCCGCGCGCAGCCATTCGCCGATCGGCTTCGTCACCTCGGGCACGCCCATGGTGCAGTCGGCATTATCAGGCGCGCGCACTTCATAAGCCCAGCGCAGGCCCGGCTGCCAGCCCTTGTTGACGAGCTGCTGGGCGGCGGAGGCGAGCGCGTCGGGCACCGAATTCCAGATGTCGATGCGGCCGTCGCCATCGAAATCGACACCATGCTTGTAATATTCGCCCGGCAGGAATTGCGTCAGGCCGGTGGCGCCGGCCCAGGACGAGCGCATGTCCTTGCGCGTCACGGCGCCCTCGCCGAGGATCTTCAGCGCCAGGATGAATTCGGCGCGGTACTGATCCTTGCGCCGGCCGACATAGGCCTGTGTCGCCACCACGCGCACGGTGTCGTAAGGCAATCGATGACGGCCATAGTCGGTTTCGCGGCCCCAGATCGCGAGCACGACCGTGGCGGGCACACCGAAGCGGCTCTCGATCTGGCTGAGCGCTGTGCGATGCTTTTGCATCAGCTTCTGCCCCTCTGCCGCCAGCCGCGCGATCGAGGCCTCCTTCACATAATCGGCCGGCACCTGCACGAACTCGGCCTGCGACGGCGCGCCGGTGGCGGGCCGTCCGGGCAGGATCAGGTCGGGCAATTTGTAATCCGGCTCGAGGCCGCGGGTCTCGGCGTCAAACGTCGCCCGCGATACGCCGGCGGCCTGCGCCTCCGGCCACAGCGAGGCGATGAACTGCGTGAAGCCGGCATCGGCGGCGTGAACCGGGCGCGTTGCTCCCAGCGTCATCGCCGCCAAAATCAGGACCGCCGCTATCGCGCTCTGTCGCAAGACCGAATCCCTTCGATCGACATGCCGCCCGTCAATGCGAGACGGCGTGTTTGGCGTTCTCCGTGGAATCATTCGACAGCTTGTCGACATAGGCAATGCCGATCGCCGACAGAATGAAAACCGTATGGATGATGGTCTGCCACATCACGCCGGTTTCGGTGTAGGCGCTCTTGCCCGAGGACAATGCACCGGCCTCGATGAAAGTGCGCAACAGATGGATCGACGAGATGCCGATGATCGCCATCGCGAGCTTGATCTTGAGCACGCTGGCGTTGACGTGGCTGAGCCATTCCGGCTGGTCGGGATGCCCTTGCAGATTGAGCCGGGAGACGAACGTCTCGTAGCCGCCGACGATGACCATCACCAGGAGGTTCGAAATCATCACCACGTCGATGAGGCCGAGGACCGCCAGCATGATCTGCTGCTCGCTGAAATCAAAGGCGTGAGCGAACAGGTGCCACAACTCCTTCAGAAACAGCACGACATAGACGCCCTGCGCGACGATCAGGCCGATATAGAGCGGCAATTGCAGCCAGCGCGAACTGAAGATCAGGAACGGGATCGGACGCAATGCCTTCCTCTCAGCTGGGGGCGGCAAGGGCGTTTCCGGCGTCATGGACATGGTCGGGGGTCTTTCTGTGCGGGACTCAAGTGGGCAATCGCGGCCAATCTAATAGCCGGATATGGCACATTCCGGACGAGCGGCATTGAGCGGCCATTTGGCGCAGGCCGAGTAGCGCCTGCGACACGGCTTCGTCATCTCAGCGCGAACCACAACTCAGCGCGTCAGCTTCTTGTACTTCACGCGGTGCGGAATGATGGAGTCCTGGCCGAGCCGGCGCATCTTGTCCTTCTCGTAATCCTGGAAATTGCCTTCGAACCATTCGACATGGCTGTCGCCTTCGAAGGCGAGGATGTGGGTGGCGATACGGTCGAGGAACCAGCGGTCATGGCTGATGATGACGGCGCAGCCGGCGAAATTCTCCAGCGCCTCTTCCAGCGCGCGCAGCGTGTCGACGTCGAGATCGTTGGTCGGTTCGTCGAGCAGTAGCAGGTTGGCGCCCGACTTCAGCATCTTGGCCAGGTGCACGCGGTTGCGCTCACCGCCCGACAGGGAGCCTACCTTCTTCTGCTGGTCGGCGCCCTTGAAGTTGAATGACGAGCAATAGCCGCGTGAGTTCACCTCGCGCTTGCCGAGCAGGATCAACTCGTTGCCGCCGGAGATTTCCTCCCACACGTTCTTCTTGCCGTCGAGGTCGTCGCGCGACTGGTCGACGTAACCGAGATGCACGCTTTCACCGACGGTGATCGTGCCCTTGTCCGGCGTCTCCTGCTGGGTGATCATCCGGAACAGCGTGGTCTTGCCGGCGCCGTTGGCGCCAATCACGCCGACGATGCCGCCGGGCGGCAGCTTGAAGGTGAGATCGTCGATCAGCATGCGGTCGCCAAAGCCCTTGCTGAGGCCTTCGAAGTCGACGACGTTCTGGCCGAGCCGCTCGGCCACTGGAATCGTGATCTGCGCGGTCTGGGTCTGCTTCTCGCTGGCCTGCTTCAGCAGGTCCTCGTAACGCTGGTAACGCGCCTTGGACTTGGCCTGGCGCGCCTTCGGTGACGACGCAATCCACTCCTGCTCGCGCTCAAGCGTCTTCTGGTGCGCGGCGTCCTCGCGGCCTTCCTGCAACAGGCGCTTCTGCTTCTGCACCAGCCAGGACGAATAATTGCCCTCGTAGGGAATACCCTTGCCGCGATCGAGCTCGAGGATCCAGCTCGTGACGTTGTCGAGGAAGTAGCGGTCATGGGTCACGATCAGGATCGCGCCGGGATAGTTGCGCAAATGGCCTTCCAGCCACGACACCGACTCGGCGTCGAGATGGTTGGTCGGCTCGTCCAGCAGCAGCAGGTCCGGCTGGTCGAGCAGCAGCTTGCATAGCGCGACGCGGCGGCGCTCACCGCCCGACAGCTTGGTGACGTCGGCATCGTCGGGCGGGCAACGCAGCGCGTCCATCGCCTGGTCGACCTTACTGTCGAGATCCCACAGGCCGGCGGCCTCGATCTCGTCCTGCAGCTTGGTCATCTCGTCGGCGGTCTCTTCCGAGTAGTTCATCGCCAGTTCGTTATAGCGATCGAGAATCGCCTTCTGCTTGGCGACGCCCAGCATGACGTTCTCGCGGACCGTCTTGGTCTCATCGAGATGCGGCTCCTGCTCGAGGTAGCCGACCCGGGCGCCCTCGGCGACCCAGGCCTCGCCGTTATATTCCTTGTCGAGGCCGGCCATGATCCGGAGCAAGGTCGATTTGCCGGAGCCGTTGACGCCGAGCACGCCGATCTTGGCGTCCGGGTAGAACGACAGATGGACGTTATCGAGCACCTTGCGGGTCGGGTAGCTCTTGGTCAGACCCTGCATGAAATAGACGAACTGGCGAGCCATCGCGATCCCTTGAAACCAGAGGATTTATGGAAATTTGCTGCCGCTGATGTAGCGGCGCGGCCCCCAAAGGGCAACCGCAGGGGCGCGTTTTCTGTTCGTTCACCACGGATGAATACGGGATGGTCACCATGTGCGCGTCTGTGTGCGCCAGATCACGACAATTGAAACCTTCTTTTAATAAATCAGGCCAAAAGTCGTTCAAGACGCCGAAAAACGGCGTCTCCGCGGCGAAACCGCGAATGGCAAACCAGAGACCTGAGTCATGGCGACGACCAGTTCGGCATCCCTTTCCACCCCGGCGCACGGCCACGGCCTTGCAAAGCCGCTCGCTGAACTTCGCAACTTCTGGCGCCAGTTCGTGGCCAAGGCCTTCAACCCCTACCGCCCGGAACTGCACTATATGCGCGGCCCCGGCCCCGCCTGGCGCGCCAAGCACATCTCCCGCTCGAACTGAGCTTCCCGGAATTTTGACCTGGCCCTGCTTCTAGGCCGCTTGCGCGCCTCTCGATTGCGCGCGACCATGGCGATCTCCCCTGACGGCCCAATTCCGCCGTCACCCTCGCCATGATCGGACTTTCCAATGACGCGGCTGCGCTGTGCAATCCTCGACGACTATCTCGATGTGGCCCTGAAGGTCGCGGACTGGTCCCAAATCGCCGACCGGGTCGACGTCACCGTCTTCAACCAGCCGTTTGCGAACGCGGAAACCGCCGCCAGTGCGCTGAAGGATTTCGAAATCATCTGCGCGATGCGCGAGCGCACGCCGTTTCCCCGCGCCCTGTTTGCGGCGCTGCCGAAACTGAAACTGCTGATCACCTCGGGCATGCGCAATGCCGCGATCGACATGGAAGCCGCCAAGGATCAGGGCGTGGTGCTGTGCGGCACCCAATGGGGCCGCGACCCAACCGCCCCCCTGACCATGGGCCTGATCCTGGAACTGACCCGCAATATCGGCCGCGAGAACGCGCGGATGCATGCCGGCGAACCGCTGCAGAAATTCGTCGGCATGGAAATCGAGGGCCGCACGCTTGGGGTGATCGGCCTCGGCAAGCTCGGCACCAAAGTGTCAAAACTGGCGCAGGCCTTCGGCATGAACGTGATCGCCTGGAGCCCGAACCTGACGCCCGAAAAATGCGCGGAAGCCGGCGTCGGCTACGCCTCCAAGGAGGAATTGTTCGCGACATCAGACATCGTCACCATCCACGTCGTGCTGGGCCCGCGCTCACGCGGGCTGGTCGGGCGGGAAGATCTCGCGCGCATGAAACCGACCGCCTACCTCGTCAACACGGCGCGAGGGCCGATCGTCGACGAGGGTGCGTTGCTGGAAACGCTGCAACAGAAAAAGATCGCGGGCGCCGGCATAGACGTGTTCTCGGTCGAACCGCTGCCGGTCGATCATCCGTTCCGAAAACTCGACAACCTCGTGCTGACGCCGCATCTCGGCTACGTCACCGAGGACAGTTTTCGCAACCACTATCGCCAGATGGTCGAAGGCATCGACGGCTGGTTCAAGGGCGAGGCGCCGCGTAAGCTGGCCTGAGAGCGCAGGCCTCAGTCAGGCCGCATTTCTATCCGCCACCTGCCTCGCGACCATTGCAAATCCCTCTCGCCAGGATGAATAGGCCTGCCGCCAGCCCAGTTCCTGCCTCGCCTTGGCGTTCGAGCCGGCCCGCACCTGGGTCATCATCGAGACCATATGCTCACCCGCCAGCAGCCGGCCGAGCCAGGCCGGCACGTGAAATGGCGGCTTGGCGCCGAGAATGCCTGATAGCGCCGGCAGCCAATCCCTGACTTGCGCCGGCTCATCGTCGACGATGTTGTAGATGCTGCCGGGCCGGCCATGCTCAATGGCGGCAACGGTCGCGGAGGCCGCGTCCTCGACGTGCACGAACGACCACCAGCCGCCGCCGTCGCCGATCAGCGGCACGCGGCGATGGCGCAACTGGCCGATCATGGCTGACGACAGCATACCGGTATCGGGTCCATAGAACGATCCGTAGCGCAGCACGATGCCTTCAGGGGCGACTGATGCGGTCACGGCCCGCTCCAGATGCTGGATCGCTTCGAGCGTGGGGCGCAATTCCTGCGGCGGATCAGCATCGAGTTCATCGACCTCGGTTTTGACCGGTCCGCCACCGCTGCCATAGGTCCAGCCGCAAAAGCTCTGGGCAATGAAACGCTTCGCGCCGGCATCGCGCGCCGCAACCAGCAGAAAATCGGTGCCGCGCGTTCGCAGCTGATTGGTGGTGGCGAAGGCGCGATCGAAACGGCGCAGATCCGTCACCGCGGCAAGATCGGTCATCTCATCGATGACGACATCGGGCTTCGCCGACATCACGGCGGCATGAACGGCCGGGGCGTCGAGGCCGTCGGCCACGACCGGTTCAGCCCCCAGCCGTTTGACGGCATCGGCGTTCGCCGCCGTCCGCGTCATGCCGGTGACGGAATGACCGGCCGCAACCAATGCAGGAACGAGTTCGCGGCCAACGGCGCGGGTGGCGCCCGCAACGAAAATTCGCATGCTGAGGTTCCTTCTGCTTGCCGCCCAGCCTCTGATGTCGGCGGCAAATAGTCGGAAGAAATGTGAATTCAAGCGTGCGAATGTGGCAGCCGAACGGGGCACGGCGCGCACCTCGCGCCCAACAAAAAAGGCACGCTTTCGCGTGCCTTTTTTAAACGATGTCGATCTCGAACCAGCGCCTAGCGCACCGTCACCGGCGCGGGCAGCGGGGGCACCACGGTCGGCTGCATGCCGGGAACCGGGGCGAGTTGCGCCTGAGTCGGCGCACCCTGAGCAGCGGCAGGCGGCAAGCCTTGTGCGGGTGCCAAGCCTTGGGCAGGCGCGGCCGAAGCGGTCGCAGTTCCAGGCGGCGGGCCGCCGGGCATTACGACGACGCGGGTGCCGACTTTGACGCGTTCGAACAGGTCGGACACGTCCTCGTTCAGCATGCCGATGCAACCCGACGAGACGAACTTGCCGATCGTCGAGGGCTGGTTGGTGCCGTGGATGCGGTAGACGGTCGAACCCAGATACATCGCGCGGGCGCCCATCGGATTGCCAGGGCCGCCGGCCATGAAGCGCGGCAGATAGGGCTGGCGCTCGATCATCTCGGACGGCGGATGCCAATCCGGCCACTCGGCCTTGCGGCTGACCTTCTGCACGCCGGTCCAGGTGAACCCGTCGCGGCCGACGCGGACGCCATAGCGGATCGCGCGGCCACCGCCGAGCACGTAATAAAGGTAGGTGTTCGGCGTATCGACGACCAGGGTGCCGGCGGGCTCCTTGGTCGCGAACGAAACTTCCTGACGGCGCAGATGTGGCGGGAGCTGCACGGGCGCCGCTTCCGGCTGTTCTTCCGGCGGCAAGGCGGAAAGCACCATCGGTCTGCCGTCGGCGCCGACGGCGGGTTGCTGCTGCGGTTGCAAAGCGCCGGTGACGGCGGGTCCGCCGCCGACGGCTTCCGGCGGACGCATGCGATCATCACCGGGAACGCGACGACCATCACCGCGGTCCGAATAGATCACGGGTGGCGGACCGGCGGGCCGACCGTAACGCGGGTCATCTGGCGAAAGAATCGGGCCCGTAGGCATCGGCTGGCCGCGGTCCGAATAAACCGGCGCGCCGGCGGGACGGCCGTAACGCGGATCATCCGGCGAAAGGACGGGGCCTGTGGGCATCGGCGGGCCGCGGTCGGAATACATCGGCCGGCCGTAGCGTGGGTCGTTCGGCGAAAGCACCGGGCCAGGCGGCGGCAGCGCGGTCGAACTCTGGGCGTTCGGCGCCTCGTCGTCTTCCAGGTCGTCGAAATCGGCTGTGCCGGGTCCGCGGCGTTCATCGACGCCATAACCACCGGGAACATACTGTCCCGGAGCCGCCGAATAGACGGGGCCTGGGGGCAGCGGATAGCCCTGCTGTGCCTGGGCAAGCGAGGTTCCCGCCATTGCAGCAGCAATGGCAGCGCTGATCGTCAGAATACGGTTAATCATCATCGCTCTTGTATAGTCCCCAAGCCACACCGGACCGTTAACGGCAGATGACGGAAGATAGCGGCGCATTCAAGACAAATCAGCAAATTCGGCCCAAATCGGTCATTTCGTGATGGACCGTGAACGCTGCGGCAAAGATGCCGCACGGCGCGAAAAACATAGATTACCAGCCCCTCGCCGCCATTGGCCGCCAATTTTGTAACAAACAGGTTCGAGACGTTGAGATACTCTCGAATCGGCCTGATTCGCGGTGCGAATCCAGCCGCTTCCCAGTGGTCACCGCGTTCCCTTGGCATCAACAGCCCTGCATGTTCCCGGCAAGGCGGAACTCGCGTCCATGCTCCCCGGTTTTCGCTTCCTGTTCGCCGCGATCGTGCTGTCGATGTCGGTTCTGGTCTTTGGGCTTGGTGCGGCCGCGCTGCTGCGTGCCTCGCATGAGCAATTTGCCAGCCTCCCGTCGCGGCGGCCGCCGCCCGAACCGGTTTTTGTCAGGCAGAACGAACCGCCCATGCCGACGCTGGCCCTGCTGCGCGTCGAGCCCGACGTCGCGGAGAAGGTGCCGGACAATGTCGCGGCTCCGATCATCGAGACCGTGACCCCTGCCGCGCCAGCTCCGGAAGCGTCGCCGGCCGAACCGGAAAAGACGGCTGCGCTGAAGCTCGACGAGCCCGTGAAGCTGAACGATGCCGTAGCGGCCGAGACGGTGAAAGCGGAAATCCCGGCGGCAGAAACAATACCGGCTGTTCAGGCCGCGCCGGCCGAGATGCCGGCCGCCGAGACGGCTGCTGCCGAAACGCCTGCGGCCAAGACGCCTGCTGCAAATGAAGAAGTGAAGCTCGCGGCGATCGCGGAAACGCCGCCGCCAGCGACATCAGCCGTATCGACCGAGCCTGCGCCGGTGGCGGAAGCGCCTTCCCTGGAAGGCAACCTCGCCGCGATGAAGATCGCCACGCTGGGCGGTCCTGCCGTCGCTATCCAGGAAACGGCTTCGGTGAAACCGGCGGCCGCGAAACCAGAGCGCAGCGTCAACCGGAAGCGGGCGCAGCGCGCCAAGGAGCGCCGCCGCATCGCCGCGGCGCGACGCGCGCTGCAGGCACGGCAGCTGGTTCAGCAAGCGGCCGACCCGTTTGCGCAACTAACCGCGCGCAGCAGATAATAAAACGCGCCCCGTTCAGGTGGGGCCGGTCGCAACCGGCGGCCCGCCCTGCATCCCCCATTCGGTCCATGAGCCGTCATACAGCGCAGAGCCGCGGACGCCGAGACGATAAAGCGCCAGCGTCAGCACCAGCGCGGAGACGCCGGAGCCGCAACTCGTCACGATCGGCGCGTCGAGCTTGACGCCAGCGCCGACAAACACGGCACGCAGCTCCTCGAGCGACTTCATCGCACCGGTCGAGGCGTCGAACAGCTGGTTGTAGGGCACGCTAAAACTGCCGGGAATATGCCCCGAACGCAGGCCCGGCCGCGGCTCGGGCACCTTGCCCTGATAACGTTCGTTGGCGCGCGCATCGAGCACCTGCTCAGCGCGGCTTTCGAGGTTGTCGACCATCTGCTCGATATTGCGCGTGTAACTGGGATCGAAGGTCGCCTTGAACGTCGCCGGCTTCGGCGTGACCTCACCGCTCTCTACCTTGCGGCCTTCGGCACGCCACTTCTTCAGGCCGCCATTCAGAATCCGGACGTTCTGGTGTCCGAACGACAGGAACATCCACCACACGCGGGGTGCTGCGACCCATCCGCCGGAATCGTACAGCACGACCGTATCGCCGTTGGCTATTCCAAGCCCGCCGACATCGCGGCCGAACTGCGCGGCGCTCGGAAACATGTGCGGCAGCGGAGTGGAATGATCGGACACCGCGTCGACGTCGAAGAACACCGCGCCAGGAAGGTGGGACGCGAGATAATCGTCCTTCGGCAGCGGCAGAATACCCGGCATCTTGAACGACGCGTCGATGATCTTGATTGTTGGATCGTCGAAATGCGCGGCGAGCCAGTCGGTGGAGACAAGCGGATCATCGGTGGAAGACATCGTACGAAATCCTTTGGTGTTCGTCATGGCCGGGCTTGTCCCGGCCATCCAAGCCTTTGTTATTGCAATTACAGTAAGACGTGGATGCCCGGGTCAAGCCCGGGCATGACGGCGGTGGTTGTGGCTGGCGAACCTCAGCCCTTCTTCTTCGGCTCCCACTTCTCGACCGGGCCGCCCGCGTCGCGCCAGGCGGCGAAGCCGCCGGCCATGTGCGCGACCGGCTTCAGGCCCATGTCTTTCGCGGTCTTGGCCGCCAGCGCCGAACGCATGCCGCCGGCGCAGTGGAAGATGAATTTCTTGTCCTGCTGGAACACCGGCTTGGCGTAGGGGCTTTCCGGGTCGATCCAGAATTCCAGCATTCCGCGCGTGCAGGAGAACGCGCCGGGAATGCGGCCATCGCGCTCGATCTCGCGCGGATCGCGGATATCGACGATCACGACATCGTCGCCGGCAGCCGCCTTGATCGAATCCACAGCGCTCAGGGTTTCGATCTCGGCATTGGCTTCGTCGATCAGGGATTTGATACCGCGGTGGATGGTCTGGGGCATTGATTGCACCTTTATTGTTTCGACGCGTTCCGCGTGACGGCTGTTCGGACGCCTACCGCACCAATTCCTTCATCGCGCCTTCGAGGCCTTCGATCGTGATCGGGTACATCCGTTCCGAGAACAGCCGGCGGATGATGGTGGTGGATTCCGAATAATCCCAGTGCTTCTTCGCCACCGGATTGAGCCACACCGCGTGCGGATAGGTGCGCGTGATGCGATCGAGCCAGACCGAGCCGGCCTCCTCGTTGACGTGCTCGACCGAGCCGCCGGGGACCATGATCTCGTAAGGCGACATCGAGGCGTCGCCGACGAACACGACCTTGTAGTCGTGCGGGTATTTATGCAGCACGTCCCAGGTCGGCGTGCGGTCGGTGAAGCGCCGCTTGTTCTGCTTCCAGACGCCTTCATAGAGGCAGTTGTGGAAGTAGAAATATTCCATGTGCTTGAACTCGGTCTTCGCCGCCGAGAACAGCTCCTCGACCTGCTCGATATGCGAATCCATCGAGCCACCGATGTCGAAAAACACCAGCACCTTGACCGCATTGCGCCGCTCGGGGCGCATATGCACGTCGAGATAGCCGTGGTTGGCGGTCTCCTTGATCGTGGTGTCGAGGTCGAGCTCATCGGGCGCGCCGGTGCGGGCGAATTTGCGCAGGCGGCGCAGCGCGATCTTGATGTTGCGGATGCCGAGCTCGACATTGCCGTCGAGATCCTTGAACTCGCGCTTGTCCCACACCTTGACGGCGCGGTTGTTGCGGTTCTTTTCCTGGCCGATCCGCACCCCTTCGGGATTGTAGCCGTGGGCGCCGAACGGCGAGGTGCCTGCCGTGCCGATCCACTTGCTGCCGCCCTGATGGCGGCCCTTCTGTTCCTCGAGCCGCTTGCGAAGCGTCTCCATGAGCTTGTCCCAGCCCATCGCCTCGATCTGTTTCTTCTCTTCCTCGGTGAGGTATTTCTCCGCGAGCTTCTTCAGCCATTCGGCGGGAATGTCCGCCTTCTCCATCGCGTCGAGCAGGTTCTCCAGCCCCTTGAACACGGAGCCGAACACGCGGTCGAACTTGTCGAGGTTGCGCTCGTCCTTCACCAGAGCGGCGCGGGAGAGGTAATAGAAATTCTCCACCGTCTGGTCGGCGAGATCGGCGTCGAGCGCCTCCATCAGCGTCAAATATTCGCGCAGGGTCACCGGGACCTGTGCGTCGCGCAGCGATGTGAAGAATTGCAAGAACATGGAATACAGATTGCCCGCCGGGCCGCTGACGTCAAGGGCTGGCGGATTCCCGACGGGGAAGGCCAGCGCATACCAGACAGACCTAGACCGGGAGGGTTTTTCCTCTAGAATTGAGCCATAAAGGGCTTATTCCGGCAGGGGAAATTCAATGGGGATCATAGCTGCGCTGATCATCGGCGCGATTGCGGGCTGGCTGGCCGGGAAGATCGTGCGCGGCGCGGGCTTCGGGCTGATCGGCAACATCGTGATCGGCATCATCGGCGCGCTTCTTGCGGGCTGGCTGTTGCCGCAACTGGGTGTCAACCTCGGCGGCGGCTGGATCCGCGAGATCATCAACGCCACCATCGGCGGCGTGATCATCCTGGTGATCCTCTCGCTGGTCAAACGCTGAGAGGCGCGCATCACCTTCCAATCGCGACCGCCGAACCGGCGGTCGTTTACTGTTCAGGCCGGAAATGGCCACGGAACGAACAACAAGGCAAAAAGATAGATGAAATTTACCGGCACCAAGGACTACGTCGCCACCGAAGACCTCAAGGTCGCGGTCAACGCCTCGATCGTGCTCGAGCGCCCGCTGCTGATCAAGGGCGAGCCCGGTACCGGCAAGACCGTGCTGGCCGAGGAAGTCGCCAAGGCGCTCGGCGCGCCGCTGCTCACCTGGCACATCAAGTCCACCACCAAGGCGCAGCAGGGCCTTTACGAATACGACGCGGTATCGCGGCTGCGCGACAGCCAGCTTGGCGACGCCAGGGTCTCCGACATATCCAACTACATCAAGCGCGGCAAGCTGTGGGAAGCCTTCACCCATGACAAGCGCCCGGTGCTGCTGATCGACGAAATCGACAAGGCCGACATCGAATTCCCCAACGACCTCCTGCTCGAACTCGATCGCATGGAGTTCTTCGTCTACGAGACCGGCGAAAACATCAAGGCGAGCCTGCGGCCGATCGTGATGATCACCTCGAACAACGAGAAGGAATTGCCGGACGCGTTCCTGCGCCGCTGCTTCTTCCACTACATCAAGTTCCCCGACGCCGACACCATGGGCCGGATCGTCGACGTGCACTTCCCCAACATCAAGAAGCGCCTGGTCGAGGAAGCGCTGCGGATCTTCTTCGAGGTGCGCGAAGTGCCGGGCCTGAAGAAGAAGCCCTCGACGTCGGAGCTGCTCGACTGGCTCAAGCTGCTGCTCAACGAGGACATCACCCCGGAAATGCTGCGGGAGCGCGATCCGCGCAAGCTGATCCCGCCGCTGCACGGCGCGCTCCTGAAGAACGAGCAGGACGTGCATCTGTTCGAACGGCTGGCGTTCCTGAGCCGCCGCGAAGTGTAATCGGAAGACGACAACGCCAGAACCCGGGGTTCTGGCGTTTTGCTTTTGAAACGACAAAACCCAAATCAACAAAACAAGCGACAAGAAGAACAGGGAAGATGAACGTTCAAACCCAGATTCATGCCGCCTCGCCCGGCCATACCGAGCACTTCGACGTCCTGATCGCGGGCGCCGGGATCTCCGGCGTCGGTGCGGCCTACCACCTCACCACGCAATGTCCGGGCACGAGTTTCGTCGCCCTCGAAACCCAGAAGACATTCGGCGGCACCTGGAGCACGCACCGTTATCCGGGCATCCGCTCCGACAGCGACCTGCACACGTTCGGCTACCGCTTCAAGCCGTGGACCTCGGCGCCGATCGCGAGCGCGGCCGAGATCCTCAAATATATGGGCGACGTCATCGAAGAGAACGATCTCGCCCGTCACATCCGCTATCAGCACACCATCACTTCGGCGACCTGGTCGAGCGAGCAGAATCTCTGGACCATCGAGGCCACGCGGAGCGACACCGGCGAAAATCTTCGCTTCACTACCAATTTCTTCTGGATGTGCCAGGGCTATTACCGCCACACCGAAGGCTATACGCCGGAGTGGAAGGACATGGCCAGGTTCAAGGGCCAAATCGTCCATCCACAGAAATGGCCTGAAGATCTCGACTACAAGAACAAGCGCGTCATCGTGATCGGCTCCGGCGCCACGGCCGCAACGCTGATCCCGGCGCTGGCCAATGACGTCGCGCATGTCACCATGCTGCAGCGTTCGCCGACCTATTTCCGCACCGGCCGCAACGCGATCGAGATCGCCGAGCAACTGCGGCAGCTGCAGGTCGACGAGAAGTGGATCCACGAAATCACCCGGCGGAAAATCCTGTTCGATCAGGACGCGTTCACCCGCAAGACGTTCGAGGAGCCGGAAGCGGCGAAGAAGGATCTGCTGTCGGCGGTGGAAGCCCATCTCGGCAAGGACTACGACATTGCCACCCACTTCACGCCAAAATACCGGCCGTGGCGGCAGCACATCGCCTTCATTCCCGACGGCGATTTGTTCCAGGGCATCAAGTCGGGCAAGGCTTCGGTCGTCACCGACGAGATCGAGCGCTTCACCGAGAAGGGCATCCTGCTGAAATCCGGCAAGGAGCTGGAAGCCGACATCATCATCACCGCGACCGGTTTCAACCTCTCGGCCAATGGTGACATCGAATTCGCGGTCGACGGCAAGAAGCTGGATTTCGCCGATACCGTGACCTATCGCGGCATGATGTTCACCGGCGTGCCCAACCTGGTCTGGGTGTTCGGATATTTCCGCGCCAGCTGGACCTTGCGCGTCGACCTCGTCGCCGACTTCGTGTGCCGGCTGCTCAACCACATGAAGAACACCGGCGCCAAGAAAGTGGTGCCGCAGCTTCGGCCGGAAGACCACAACATGCCGCTATTGCCGTGGATCGACCCGGAAAATTTCAATCCAGGCTACATGATGCGCGGCATGCACTTGTTGCCCAAGCGCGGCGACAAGCCGGAATGGCAGCACAACCAGGACTACTGGGCGGAGAAGGATGAATTCCCGGCCATCGACCTGAAGGACCACGTCTTCGTCTACGGCTCCTGATGATGGGCTGCCCGAGTGACGGAGACATCCGTCACTCGGCCGATATCAGCGGAGATGAGCCTCAATCACGTTGAAGCGGCCGGCTGGATAAATCGCGGCGAGGACAAAACCGCTTTGGGCCAGCAGTTCGGCATACTGCCGCTCGGTGCGCTCGAGCCCGCCCGGCCCGCGAAGCATGTTCAGATCGCTCAGTGCGTGCGCCCTGTGCTCTTCGGTCGTCGTTGGCGATTCCGGCATCAGCCGTTCGACCAGCAGCAATTTGCCGCCGCCCGGCAGCGCCTGGCGGCAGTTGCGCAGGATTGAAGTGCTGCGGGCGTCGTCCCAATCGTGGATCACGCTCTTGAGGATGATCGCGTCGGTGGCCGGCGGAACGCGCTGAAAGAAATCGCCGGCTACGAAATCCACGCGGTCGCTCACGCCGATATGTCGAAGATGGCTGGTCGCGGCCTCCGCGCATCGCGGAAGGTCGAAGACAGTGCCGCGCAGCTGCCGGTGTTGCTTCGCGATAGCGCCGAGCAATTCACCGGACCCGCCTCCCACATCCATCAAATGCGACAATCCGCTGAAGTCGTAGCATCGCAGAATTTCCGGTGTTACAGCCCGCGTCAGGTCCGTCATCGCAGCATTGAATTTGGCGACGTTAGCAGGCGTTTGAGCCATCAGATCAAAGCTGTTCTCGATGCCCAGAAGTTGCGCGGCGGTTTTGCCGGTCATGACCGATTCGAGCATGCCGCTCCAAGACTTCGTGAGCATCTCCGCTTCCAGGATGGCCCACGCCTTGAATGATTGCTCGGATGCGCCGTCGAGGCAGGCACCCACGTCGGTCAATGCGTAGGAATCCTCGCCGGTTCGCGCGCACAGGCCGATGGTGGAAAGCGTGGTGAGCAGACGTCCGAGCGCTCGCTCCTCGGCGCCGGCCGCCTCCGCAAGCTTGCCCACGGTCTGCGGGCCGCCTCGCAGAAGCTCCGCCAGCCCCAGTCGCACCGCGACATGGATCGCCGCTGTAACGCGGTGCGACTGTATTAAGTCGAGAAGCTTGAGGGCCGGCTGTTGTGACGACATGGCTTCTCCGATCGCAGGTTTATTGCGGGTTCCGGATATCAATCACTTTGGTGAGTTGGTTGACCGCGGCTCGTTGCTTTTCGATCGCTTGTTTCAGCTCCTCGGTCGTTCCGCTCAGCACGTTATGCCCGCTTGTCTCCAGTTTGCGGCGAACATCGGCGTCGCGGCAGATCGCGGCGACATCAGCGGCAATCCGGTTTCTCACGGCTTCGGACAAGGCCTTGCCGCCATAAATTCCTGCCAGCCCATCGATTTCAAGCTCGGGGTAACCGAGTTCGCGCACGGTCTTGATGTCCGGCAGCGTAGCTGCGCGGCTTGGATTGACTACGGCAAGAAAGCGCGCCTTTCCGGCCTGAACAGGCGAGGACGAGGCGGTCAAGGAGGTCAGAAGCGCCTGTATCCGGCCCTCACCCAGATCAGCCTGCGGCTGGGAGGCGTCGCGATAACTGACGAAATTCATCTTCAGATCGTGTTGTTTCAGGAATGCTGAAAATACAAATCGCGGCAGCGTGGGTCCGGACGCCCAGGCATATTTCTCGGGGCTGGCCCGCAGCGCCGCGATCAGTTCCGGAATGCTGTTGACCGACAGCTGGTTGCTGACCGCAAGTGTCAAAACGATCGCTGTGGTCGACGCAATCGGCACCAGATCGTGGTTGACGTCGTATGGCAGCCGGTCGACGAGCAGTGGCGCCACCGTGATGGAGCCGGCCACCGTATACAACAGCGTATGATCGTCCTGGCTTGCGACGAACGATCCGACACCAATCGTGCCTTCGGCGCCAGGCCGATCCTCAACCACGACTGGCTTGCCCCATTTCTTGCCCAGAGCATCGGCGAAGATCCGGGCAGCGGCATCATTGGCGCTTCCGGGCGGAAAGGTCACGATCAGCTTGACCTGCCGCTCGGGCCAATCCGCTCTTGCGGACATCGGCGCAACAAGCGCCGTGACACAAGCCGCAAGAACAGCGATCGAGCGCAGCCCTCGCGCCTTGCACGAGGCGGATTTTCCTTGAGCTGGGCGATGGGCCGACCATGTTGAACCATGAGACATTTGCGAGAACATTGTCACGACTGCCTCCCATTCTTTACTGGCTGAATTTGCGTTGCGGCTTTCGGCGACCGTTTCCGGGACGGGCGTAGGAATCATTCGCTTCAATGACGCGCACGAGCATGTCCAGCATCGCGCGCCGTTCCTCTGGCGATAGCGGCGCCAGCAGGCGTTCCTGAGCGGCGAGCAAGTCGGGACTCAAGCGGCGGCGCAACGCCGCGCCTCGTTCGGTCACGTAGAGTTTGCGCGCGCGCCGGTCATCGGGATCGATCTTCCGCTCGACGAGACCCTTGCCCTCCAGTTCGTCGATCATCTGGCCAAAATTGACCACATCGACGCCCATGCGCTCGGCCACCTGTCTCTGGCCTCTCCCCGGCTGCTCCAGGACGGCCACGAGAACGCCAAAAATCATCGGCGTCAGATCTTCCCCGCCCAGGATTTCGGCGGTGACACCAAGGCAGATTTGATTGAAGCGACGGGCCAAATGAGCCGGCACCCGGTGAGACGGCAATACTTCCGGAGAAGTGTGCGGTTCGGCCATGATCATCTCAAAAGATAAGAATTATTATTATAATAATTCACACGATATGTCAAAAGCAGAACGGTTTTATATATGTATACTATGTAGGTATTATATAGCCTTCAACTTCTAATATTTGCCATCGGATAGCAGCTTATGTATACATCTTGAATTCATAGTGTGATGGAGTGCAGCCATGCCGTCATCGTTCGCGCTCAATGCCTGGTACGCCGCCGCCTGGGACGTCGATCTCAAGCACGCACTGTTTCCCCGCACGATCTGCGGCAAGCATGTGGTGATGTACCGTCGCTCTGACGGCCAGGTGGCCGCGCTTGAGGACGCCTGCTGGCACCGGCTTGTGCCGCTATCGAAGGGGCGGCTCGACGGCGACACCGTCGTCTGCGGCTATCACGGGCTGAAATACAACGCGCAGGGCCGCTGCACCTACATGCCCTCGCAGGAGACCATCAATCCGTCGGCCTGCGTGCGCTCCTATCCCGTGGTCGAACGGCATCGCTTCATCTGGCTGTGGATGGGCGACCCGGCGCTGGCCGATCCGGCGCTGGTGCCTGACATGCACTGGAACGACGATCCGGCCTGGGCCGGTGACGGCAAGACCATTCAGGTGAAATGCGACTACCGCCTCGTGGTGGACAATCTGATGGACCTCACCCACGAGACCTTCGTGCACGGCTCCAGCATCGGCAACGACCACGTCGCCGAGGCCCCGTTCGACGTCACCCATGGCGAGCGCACCGTGACGGTGACGCGCTGGATGCGCGGCATCGAGGCGCCGCCGTTCTGGGCCGCGCAGCTCGGCAAGCCCGGCCCGGTCGACCGCTGGCAGATCATCCATTTCCAGGCGCCTGGTACCGTCAATATCGATGTCGGGGTGGCGCCCGCCGGCACCGGCGCGCCGGAGGGCGACCGCTCGCAGGGCGTCAACGGTTTTGTCCTGAACACCATGACGCCGGAGACCGACACCACCTGCCACTATTTCTGGGCCTTCGTCCGCAACCACCGGATCACCGAACAGAAGCTGACCACCGAGATCCGCGAAGGCGTCTCCAACATTTTTCGCGAGGACGAGATCATCCTCGAGGCGCAGCAGCGCGCCATGGACGAGAACCCGGACCGCACCTTCTACAATCTCAACATCGACGCCGGCGCGATGTGGGCGCGGCGCGTGATCGATCGCATGGTGGCTCACGAGACATCGCCGCCGACCGCGCAAGCGGCGGAGTGAGGCCATGAGCGAACGCGATTCCGAACGCTCGATCTCGCAGACGGTGCGGGCCCAGCTCGCGCTGCGCGACATGATCCTGTCAGGACAGTTGCGGCCGGGCGAGCGCATCAGCGAATTGCAGGCGGTCGAGATCACCAGCGTGTCGCGGACGCCGGTGCGGCTGGCGCTGGTCCGGCTCGAAGACGAAGGCCTGTTGCAGGCGATCCCGTCCGGCGGTTTCATGGTGAAGGCGTTCACCGAGCGCGACATCCTCGATTCGATCGAGCTGCGCGGCACGCTGGAGGGCCTCGCCGCCCGCTTCGCCGCCGAACGCGGCGCCAGCGCGCGCAGCCTCGAGCCGCTGAAGGAGTGCCTCGCCGACCTCGATCAGCTGGTTCGGCAGGATCCGGTCTCGGTCGAAGCCTTTTCCGCCTATGTGACCATGAACGCGCGCTTCCACGCGCTGCTCACCGAGCTATCCGCCAGCCCGCCGCTGATCCGGCAGATCGACCGCGTCTCGGCATTGCCGTTCGCGTCGCCGAGCGGCTTCGTGATGGCGCAGTCGGCGCTGCCGGAAGCGCACCAGATCCTGCTGATCGGCCAGGACCATCACCGCATCGTGGTGGACGCGATCGAGAACCGCGAGGGTGGGCGCGCCGAAGCCATCATGCGCGAGCATGCGCGCCTCGCCGCACGCAATCTGCGGCTGGCGCTGCGCAATCGCACCCATCTCGATTTGCTGCCCGCGCTCGCTCTGCTTCAATCCCCAGCCCAATAGAGGCCATCATGCGCTTTGCCGAACATTGGAGCTGGTGCACGGTCGACGCGATCCGTGACGTCACGCCTGGCATCCGCGAATTCCGCCTGCGCCCGGACGGCGGCGTGGCGCCCTACCCGGCCGGCAGCCATCTCAACGTCGCGGTGCTCATTGATGGACAGCCAGCGCGGCGGTCCTATTCGCTGGTCGGCGATCGCGATCCGGAAGTGTATCGCATCGCGGTGCGGCTGGCGCCGGACAGCCGCGGCGGTTCGCGCGCGATGTGGACCCTCAAGCCGGACGCGCGGATCGAAATCTCCAATCCCACATCGCTGCTCGATATCGACTGGAACAGAAAGAATTATTGCCTGATCGCTGGAGGCATCGGCATCACCCCGATATCAGGCATCGCCAGCGCGCTGCAGCGGCGGAATATCGACCTCACCCTGCACTACGCGGTGAAGTCGCGCGGCGACGCCGCCTATCTCGACGAATTGTCTTCCGTACTCGCCGACCGACTGGTCGTCCACGCCAGCGACGAAGGCGAGCGGCTCGATCTCGATGCCACTTTCCGCGCACTGCCGTTGGACGCGATCGCCATCATGTGTGGCCCGATGCGGATGCTGGAAGCCGCGCGGCGCGCCTGGAACGATGCCGGGCGAGCCCCCGCCGATCTGCGCTACGAAACCTTCGGCTCCAGCGGCCTGCTGCCGACGGCCGAATTCCGTGTGCGCCTGAAGGACACCGGCGCCGAGCTTGTGGTCTCGCCCAACAGCTCGATGCTCGACGTGCTCAACGATGCCGGCTTCGAGGTGATATCGGACTGCCAGCGCGGCGAATGCGGCGTCTGCGCCGTCGATGTCATCGCCGTTGATGGCGAGATCGATCACCGCGACGTGTTCTTCAGCGACCAGCAGAAGAAAGACAACCGCAAAATCTGCCCCTGCGTGTCACGCGCGGTGGGCGTGGTCACGATCGACACCCTGTACCGGCCCGAAGCAGTCTAGGCGAAAAACGGATGCGGCGCGCCATGCACGCCCTTCTGCGCGACGGTATTGAGCGCAGTCGAAAGCTCCTCATCGGATAGCACGATGCCAAAGGTTTCGGTCAGAACGTCGCGATACTCACTCTTGTCACCCAGCATTCGCCGTTCAGCTTCGCCCGTGGCGTGACGCACATTCAGCCTTGCATTGAACAGCGTGATGCGGGTCCTGTTTAGTCCGGGACGCGCCGCGATCAGGTTGCTGCGATAGGGGCTGTCGGGATGGCTGGCGGTAAACCAGTTGCAGATCTCGTATTCGGCGTCGACGCGCGGCAGCAGCACGACGCGATAGATGTGCTCCCACCGGTTGCCCAGACGCGACTGCAGGGTCAGCTCGTCTCCCATTCGGATGAAACGCATGACCTCGTGCGGCGTGTCCTGTTCGACGTCGGCCACCAAATGCAGCGGCGCCGTCGGCGCCAGATTGCCGAAGCCGACGTCAGCCAGATATGTACCTTCCGGCAAATTGACCAGCAACACCATGTGAAACATGGGCCGCGGCGCGTCGATCGCCAATCCGCGCACGACGCGGGCCTGCAGACTGGTGACGTCGAAGCCCAGGGAACGCAGCCCGCCGCGAAACAGCATGTTCTGCTCGAAACAATAGCCGCCGCGGCGGCTGCCGATCATCTTCCGCTGCAGTGATGCCAGATCGAGCTTCGGCGCCCGGTCCAGCAGCACGTCGATACTCTCATACGAGATCGCGCTCGAATGCGCGTCGACCAGGCCGCGCAACGTCGTAAGCGTGGGTGCACGCGATCCCGAGTAGCCGATGCGACCGAGCCAGGCGTCCTGATCGAAAAGGTCATCTGGCATGGCAAAATCCACCCGGGGTTTACGCCGGCAGTCTTGCCGCCTCCGGCGCGGCCTTGCCGCGGATCATGTCGGAGGCCTTGTCGGCGATCATCATGGTCGAGGCGTTGAGATTGGCCGAGATCATCCGCGGCATGATCGAGGCGTCGACCACCCGCAGGCCCTGCAGCCCGTGCACGCGCAGCTGGTCATCGACCACAGCCCATTTGGTATCCGCCGGCCCCATCCGGCAGGTGCAGCCGGGGTGGAACGTGGTGGTGCCGCGCTCGGTGGCCGCGGCGAGAAACTCGTCGTCGCTCTGAACCTTGGGCCCGGGGAAATCCTCATAGGCGTAATATTGCGCGAGTGGCGCGGAGGCGAGCAGCCGGCGCGCCAGCTTCATGCCGGCGACGACGACGCGGCGATCGAGCTCCTCGACGAGATAATTGGTCTGAATGATCGGCGGCGCAAACGGATCGGCTGAGCGGATCCGGACATAGCCGCGGCTTTCCGGGCGCTGCTGCCATGATGCGATGGTCATGCCGGGCTCGTCTTCGAGCTGGCCCTGCACGCCCTCCTTGTAGCTCGCGGGCGTGAACGTCAGCTGCAAGTCGGAGCTTTCGGTGGTCTCGCCGGAATGCCAGAAGCAATAGACCATGGTCGGCGACAGCGACAGCAGCCCGCGCCGCGTCGTCGCCCATTTCAGCGCCTCGACCCAAAGACTGAGCCCGCGCCGAAGCTCGTTAATGGTCTTGATGTTCTTGACGCGCGCGACCGAACGCGGCGCGTAATGATCCTGCAGGCCCTCGCCGACGCCGGGCAATGCATGACGGACCTCGATGCCGTGCGACTGCAACAGCTCCGGCGAGCCGACGCCGGACAATTGCAAGACTTGAGGTGAATTGTAGGTACCGCCGGAGAGGATGACTTCCTTGCTGGCGCGCACTTCGGTGGGCGTGCCGCCCTTGCCGCCCTTCAGGTAGCGAACGCCGACCGCGCGCTTGCCCTCGAAGATGATGTTGGTGACATGTGCATGCGTCCGCACGTCGACATTCCCGCGTTTTACCGCCGGATGCAGGAACGCGGTCGCGGCACTGACGCGCAGGCCGTTCTGAATGGTGCGCTGGGCGTAGGAAACGCCTTCCTGAATCGCGCCGTTGTAGTCGGGGTTGCGCGGAATGCCCAGACTCATGGCGCCCGCCATGAACGCCTCGCACAGCGGATCCCGCCAGTCCATAGTCGTGACGGTCAGGTTGCCGTCGCGCCCGCGATAGGTTTCATCGCCCTCGCCGACGCGCCGCTCCAGCCGCCTGAAATAGGGCAGAATGTCCGGGTAGCCCCAGCTGCGATTGCCGAGCTGCGCCCAGGTATCGAAGTCCTGGCGCTGGCCGCGGTTGTAGATGTGGCCGTTGATCGACGACGAGCCGCCGAGCGTCTTGCCGCGCGGCGCGTAGATGCTGCGGCCGCCGGTCCACGGGCCGGGCTCCTGCTGATACGCCCAGTTGATGCTCTTCATGTGGAACGTCTTGATGAAGCCGGCCGGCAGATGGATGTAGGGATGCCAGTCCTTGCCCCCTGCTTCGAGCACACACACGCGGGTGCCCGCGTCTTCGCTGAGCCGGTTGGCGAGCACGCTGCCTGCGGAGCCCGCGCCAATGATCACATAATCGAACGTTTCCATCACACTTTTTTCTGCCGCGGACTGAAAAACTACCGCAGTCTATCGTTGAGTTGATAATTGAGATGCGCCTTCACCGTCGGCCACTCGCTGGCGATAATGCTGAAGACGACGGTATCGCGCAACGTGCCATTCGGCGCGATCACATGGTTGCGCAAGATGCCATCCTGCTTGGCGCCCAGGCGTTCGATGCCGCGGCGGCTCTGCTGGTTGAAGAAGTGCGTGCGGAATTCCACCGCAATGCAATCGAGCGTCTCGAAGGCATGCGTCAGCAACAGCAATTTGCACTGCGTATTGACGGCGCTGCGCTGCACACGCTTGGCGTACCAGGTGGAGCCGATCTCGACGCGCCGGTTGGCGGCATCGACATTCATGTAGGTCGTCATGCCAGCGATCTTGCCGTCAGCATCGAACACCGTGAACGGCAGCATCGAGCCTGACGCCTGCAAGCCGAGCCGGCGGTCGATCTCCTTGGTCATGTCATCAGGCGCCGGCACGAAGGTGTACCAGAGATTCCACAGCTCCCCGTCCCGCACCGCTTCGGACAGGCCGTCGCGTTGATCGTGCGACAGCGGTTCGAGCCGCGCGTGAGCGCCGCGAAGGGTAACCGGTTCAAGCCAGGGCATCGTATTTGTCCTCTCCCCCTCATCCTGAGGAGCGCTTCACTTGAAGCGCGTCTCGAAGGATGAGGCCATCGCAATTCATTCATGGTTCGAGACGCGTCGCAAGTGCGACGCTCCTCACCATGAGAGTATCGCAAGCAGCGCCATTATCTGTTCAAGAAATTCAGCGGCAGGCCGGGGCGCGGCCAGTCCATCGCGACCAGTTCGCCCTTGCCTGACAGCGTAATGTAGGCGGTCTTCAGGTCGGGCCCGCCGAAGGCGATATTGGTGGTCATGCGGTCGCCGGTCGGCACCTGCTCGACCAAGGTGCCGTCGGGCGCGATCACGGAGATGCAGCCCGAGATCAGCGTCGCGACGCAGATATTGCCTGAGGCTTCGACCGCGAGCGAGTCGAACATCTGGTAGCCGCCGAGGCCCGTGATCGGCTTGCCGCGTTCACCGCGATAGATCGGCTCGCGCGGCTTCAACGTGCCGGGCGCGGAAAGTTCGTAGGCCCATAGCCGCGCAGTCGGCGTTTCGGCGATGTAGACGGTGTTTTCGTCTGGCGACAGCCCGATGCCGTTGGCCGGGAGTACGCCGTGCACGACTTCGACGATCTCCTTCATGCCGGGCTTGACGTAGTAGACGCCGCCGACATCCATGTCGCGAGCCCGGCGCTTGCCGAGTTCGGAGAACCACAGCCCGCCGTGCTTGTCGAACACAAGGTCGTTGGGACCCCGCAGCGGGTACTCGCCGCATTTGTCGACCACCGTCTCGACCTTGCCGTTCGAGAGGTCGACGCGCTGGATCGAGCCCCCGAGATAGTCATCGGGCTGCGGACCAGGCATGATCACCTTGCCCGTCGGAATCCAGCTAAAGCCGCCATTGTTGCAGAAGTACATTTTGCCGTCGGGGCCAAGCGCCGCACCATTGGGGCCACCGGGGACCTCCGCGACCACCTCCTTGCGGCCGTCCGGCCAGATCCGTGTCAGCCGCCGGCCACGGATTTCGACCAGCACGACCGATCCGTCCGGCATGACCACAGGGCCTTCCGGAAACTCCAGATCGGTGGCGAGAACGCGGACATTTCCCATGAAATCCTCCCGGCTTTTTATGGCTGCAGGCGGACTCCAAGCTCATTTCCGCACGCGCAACGCTGACGTTGCGTCATGTTATGGCAAAGCAGATCAGGCTTGCCAACCCGACGACCTGCGCAACAGGTATGCCGCGCTCCCCGGCCTCGCCACCAGCGAACGCAGGCGTATGCGCCTTTTTCCGTTCACTCGTACAAATACCCGACCGGCTTGCCTTCGTTACGCAGCGGACGAACGTCCTTCCGCGTAATGATTTGACCAGCCAGGCCGTCAATTTCGTCGCGCTGCGTCGGCGTCCAGCTGCGAAGATTTTCCATACCTTTCAGCAAGCCCAGCCGGAGGATTTGGGTATTTTCGCTTAAGCCCACCAGATCGATCGTGTTCTTGCCCGCCGTGACCGTATCGCCGGTCGCAAGTTCAAAATTCTCCCCCGCGCTATTCGTGAATTGGGCCGTGCCGCGAATGACGCGATAGATGACGACCTCACCTTTCCCGAGAAAGGCGGTTTCCGCTGCTGCGGAGGTGCTCTTCGGCAACAGTGACTGGCCACGCGGGTCGGTCGCGATGATATGTCCGGTTGTAAGGCGGCCGCTCGGAATCTCGATGCCGATATCGCGCACGTAGACCGGCCCGGCGGATTTGATCGACGAGCCTGCCGCCAGCGGCTTGTAGAGCGCTTCCAGCTCCAGCGGATCCTGCAGCCAGAAACAGGCATCGGCAGGACGGTCATGCAGCGGATGGCTCCAGGCTACACGCGGCGTTTCCTCTTCGTTGATGTGCTCATGATCAACCACCGTCGGATTGGGGAAGGTCGTGGGATCGGTGATGAAGGCTTCAAGAAATTTGCCGGAATAGCCCATCGACATCGGATCCGGCACCACCGTCTGCGGCGTTTTCAGGTTTTCTTCGGTGGACAATCCCGACCATGTGTAGAAGAGCTGGCGATGCACGATCGCGCTCTGCAGCATCACCGCACCGGGACCGACGTAGTAAAACCGGCCATCGTAATCGAAGGTGAACACGCCGGACGTGACCAGCACGAGCTGGTAACCGCCGGGTGGCAGGTGGAGATGGAAATCGGTGGGGCCTGTATCGGCGCGGTAAATCGGCAGATTTGTAGAGACTTCGTGGAGGAGGAAGGTTTCGTTGTTCGCGTGAAAGCCTTCGTTCGCGCGATTGTAGAGGGCTTGCGGGCGATAGGTCGGCTCGTGCAAGGCATCCCGATCGCGATCGATAGCCACGAAGTTCGTTTTATTGAGGCGGAGGGCATCGCCGTCCGGGCGAGTAAGGCCAGGCCATTTGAGATCAACCGCGGCATGTATATTCATGACGTCCTCCAATCCCTGAACTTCAGCGCGACCCAGCCCTGTTCAAATGTTCAAATGCGCTGCTCAGCTTTGGCAGAGCGCTTGGAGGCACCGGTCGACGCTGACGGGCTCATGCTGCAATGCGAATTCCGGGCCAGTTCGCGCACGGGGCATGGCGCCGATTCCCAAGGCACGCTTCGGGGCGGGGCGGTTGAAGAAAATACAAGGCGCACAGGACGTTAGACAGCCCGCCGCTTGGCGCTGCCTTGCCCCTCGTCGCCAACCTCGCAACTCCAGGGGGAATTGGCGAGAGTTGCCTTGCGTAAATTGTCAGCAAGCATTGCCAGGAAACGCGCAGCTGGATGCCGCGAGACTGATCTGCCGCCACGCGCTGCTTTGGTTGGTCATGCGGTCGAAATCAACCAGAGAGAGCTCATGCTCGGCGCGTCGGCCTCGCGCTCCGGCGCTCACCTCGAAGGTGATGGATTTCGCTTCCGCCAACCCATTCCACGAGCTGTCCTACTCCCTCACCGGTATCCATATCTCGAGCCCGCCATTGCCGGTCGCGGGATCGAACTTCCCGTCATAGCGCTCGAAGCACGGCGCGTCGGCGGCCTTCATGCCGGACGCCGGCAGCCAGTGATTCCAGATCGTGTTGACGGTACGGCGAATGGTCGAGATGTGCTCGGCGTGGGTAAACACGGCGTATTTCTGTTCGGGAATCCGCACCCGCTGGAATTCGCGCGGCAGGTCGGAGAAGTCGGCCACTTCGACGGCGGCGACATAGTCGAAATTGCCGGCATCGTCGGCGTTGCAGCAGACGCCATAGGCGACCTTGCCGATCCGGCCCGGTACACGGTCGATGGTCTGATTGAAACGCTGCCACAGGCTCGGAATGAAGGCGCCTTCGTTTTCGTGGGTGCAGCGTTCGCCGATGCCGGCGACTAGCAAGGCCTTGCCGGTCTCGAAACGCGGGGGCTTGAGATGATCGAGCGCGGTTGAAATCATGACGATGGGCTCCTGAAGCTTGAGACGATCAAGGCACGTTCCTGATCGAACCATCTCGGGCGTGATGCCGAAATGGTCGCGGAACGCGCGGGTGAAGGCTTCGTGAGAGCTGTAATCCGCATCCAGCGCGAGGCTGAGAATGTCAGGCGCGCCGGCGCCAAGCGCACGCGCCGCGTTGCTGAGGCGACGCGCACGTACATAGCGCATGACCGAATATCCGGTCGCGGCGGCGAACGCCCGCACCAGATGGAAGCGCGAGACGCCGGCGACCGCGGATATCTCGTCGAGGGTCAACGAACTGGCGAGATGACTCTCGATGTACCAGAGCGCCTTCTGGGCTGGGTTCATCGGTGACGGCTTTCATTCGAAGCGGCCGCATCATGAACGCTTGCTGCGCGCTGCATTTGACCGGCGTTGCTCTTGCGGTCGCAATTGCGCAGCTAATGACCGAGGCCGGGCATTATCCCGCAACGGCGGCAATTATTTCGCCGCAGGCGCCGCATCCTTGGCCGCCGGCGCGTCGGCCTTCTTTTTCAATTCCTCCGCCGTCTTCTTCTGCAGATCGTCCACGAACTTCTGCAGTGCGATCACCGTTCCCTTCAGCGCCTCGATCTGCCGGTTGGCGGCATCGAGCTTCTGCTGATTGTCCTGCGTGATCTTGTTGATGGTCTTTTGCAGGAAGTCGACATTGCTCTGCAGGCAGGAGGTGCGCCGCTCCATGGTTTTTTCGACGGTGCAGATTTCGATGCCGGGAACATCCTGCGCGTAAGCCGCGCAGGGCATCAGCAGCGCTGCAACGGCGGCGGCGGTTCTTGCAATCCGGGCGATCATCCAATCCTCACTCAAACTTCATTCGGTCAATCACATCAATTTGCTCGTATCAGGCCGCTGGCTGCAGCGATACCACACTGATACCGCATTCAGGCGGTGAGCTTCCGCTTTATTGGTGTGGATGGACTTTCGCCGGGGAACCCAAACGCAAGGTTTGCACGCCCCGGCAGTGGAGATTGAACCTATGGCAACGCGCGAGAAGCGGCTGGCACAGTTCGATGGCAACGGGGAACCGCCGCCGGACCGGCCGGTGGAGGTGCTTTGCGAGGATCACAGCGGCACGTATCAGTTACCATTCGCCTGCCGCTGGATCGAGGGGCAATGGCGCAATGAGCGGACCGGCGGCGCCCTCGAGGCGACCGTGGTCGGCTGGCGGCTGCCGCGGGTGAGCAGTCAAGTTTGACCGGCATTTTCCGAGGCTAGAGCCTTTTCCGTTCCGATGGAATCGGAACGGAGCTCTAGATTCTTGTTTTGACGCGTTTTCTTCGCGCGAACCGGTGTCCACTTCGCTGGAAAACGCTCTGCGCGGCTTGCAGGCGCAGCCGGACGCGCGGCGCATTGTTCCAGAATGCGACGATATCGCGCGTCATCCGGAGCGGCTTTAAGTTTCGGAACGCGGACGGAACGAATCGCGCCCGAATCACTGCTTGGCGGATGTACTCGCCTGTTCACGGCTAGATATCGGCTGGAACGTGATGCGGCGCACCACATGCAGCACCGCCACGATCGGCCGCAACCAGCGGCCAACGACAAAGGTTAATTCCTCCGGGGATGACATGGCATCACCTCCAGGGGGTCGGCGTAATGCCGAGGTCGCGATAGCGGAAGTCGTTGCGCACGATTGCGGTGTGATTCATCGAAGCCTCCACGGTTCTTCGCGATCGCGACCACGCAAGGCGTCCAGATTTTCAGGCAGCGCCGCATCGTCGCGTTCACAGCTGCAAGCTGCCATGCGAAATCCGCGCCAGTCGCGTTGCGCTGCAGCGATCACGACGGTCACCGCTGAAAGCCCGTCAAACGGGCACAGCGCCGGGTGCGCTGCCTAATATTCGACCTCGAGCTCCTCGATGTCGGCGGGCTCGGCCTTGGCAGCTTCGATCCACTCGACCATCTCGGGCATCGCCATGATGGTTTTTGCGTAGGCAGCTAGCTTCGGGTCGAGCTTGACGTCATAGGTCATGAAGCGGGTGACGACCGGCGCATACATCGCGTCCGCCATGGTGCGCTCGCCGAACAGGAACGGTCCGCCGGACTGGGCCAGGCACTCGCGCCAGATGGTGCAGACCCGGTCGATGTCGGACTGTGCGCGCGACCAGATCTTGAAGTTCGGGAAATGGCCCTTGAGATTGACCGGCAGCGAGGCCCGCAGCGTGGTGAAACCGGAATGGATTTCACCGCAGATCGAGCGGCAATGCGCCCGCTGCACGCGGTCCGCCGGCAGCAGACCGGCGTTGGGCATCACCTCGTTGAGGTATTCGGCGATCGCCAGCGTGTCCCAGACGGTGGCGCCCTCGTGCCGCAGGCACGGCACCAGGATCGACGACGACAGCAGCAGGATTTCCGCCCGCGCCGACGCGTCATCAGGTGCGGTCACGACCTCTTCGAAGGGAAGACCTGAGAATTTCGCGAGCAGCCAGCCGCGCAGCGACCAGGACGAATAGTTCTTGCTGCTGATGGTCAGTGTCGTATTCGCCATAGGGCCTTCCCTCACGCCTGAACGTCTACTGCAAGGCTAAGTGGCCGGCCGCGCCAGCGCGCCGCCGCCGATAGCTTACGCCGGTCACATGCGCCGGTCACGTTCCGCAGCAAGCCACGTGCCAGTTTTTCGGGCGGTTCGCTCCGCTTTGGCTTCGATATTGCATGGCATCATCGGGCAAGGGCGGATGCGTATGATGTCATTGATGTACCAAGCTTATCAGAACCATATGGACCTCACGGCGCCGTGGCGGACCGGGGCCGGAGCGGCGCTGAAATATCTCAACCTCGTGCCGCAAGGCGTGTCCGACAAGGCGTTCGGGCGGCTGGCCGCAGCGCTCGAACTGATCTCGCGCACCTCGCTGACCTACACCCGCCCGGCCTACGGTATCGACAAGGTCATGGTCGGCAATCAGGAATTGGAGGTGACCGAGGAAGTCGCCTTTGCCACGCCATTCGGATCGCTGCTGCGGTTCAAGAAGGAGCACGCGCCGGAGCAACCCAAACTGCTTTTGGTGGCGCCGATGTCCGGCCATTTCGCGACCCTGCTGCGCGGCACCGTGAAGACCCTGCTTCAGGACCACGACGTCTACATTACCGACTGGCATAATCCGCGCGAGATCCCGCTCAATGCCGGCCGCTTCGGCCTCGAGGATTATACCGACCACCTCATCACCTTCCTCGACAAGATGGGCCCGCGCTCGCACATGGTGGCGATCTGCCAGCCCTCGGTCTCGGCGCTGGCGGCGGCCGCCGTGATGTCGGAGCAAAATCACCCGGCGCGGCCTGCGACGCTGACGCTGATGGCGGGGCCGATCGACACCCGCATCCAGCCGACCAAGGTCAATGATTTCGCCAACAGCAAGCCGATCAAATGGTTCGAGGAAAATTTGATCAACTACGTGCCCGTTCAATGCAAGGGCGCGTTCCGCCAGGTCTATCCGGGCTTCGTGCAGCTCACCGCGTTCGTCTCGATGAACCTCGAGCGTCACATCAAGCAGCACATCGATCTTGCCCAGCATCTGGCCAAGGGCGAGAAGGAGAAGGCGAAAGTCATCAAGACCTTCTACGACGAATATTTCGCCGTGATGGACCTGCCGGCGGAATTTTACATCGAGACCGTGCGCGACGTTTTTCAGGAGCATCTGCTGCCGCTGGGCAAGCTGATGCATCGTGGCAAGCCGGTGAACCCGGCCGCGATCAAGCGCATGGGCCTGATGACGGTCGAAGGTGAAAAGGACGACATCTGCTCGATCGGCCAGACCCTGGCCGCCCAGGACCTCTGCACCGGCGTGCGCGCCTATCGCCGCGTCCATCACATGCAGGCCGGCGTCGGCCATTACGGCGTGTTCTCCGGCAAACGCTGGAACAACGAGATTTATCCGCTGCTGCGGGATTTTGTTCATGTGAATTCGTGAGGGGATGCGCTTTCGCTTGGCGCGATTGCGCAAACTTTCTCGTCGTCCCTGCGAACGCAGGAACCCATGACCACCAGCGATAATTGCTTTTGTACGCAGTCGTTATCTTCCTTTTTCAACAACGAGAGCCGTGGCGTATGGGTCCCCCGATGCGCAATTGCGCATCTGAGCCTTCGCCGGGACGACAAGATACAGTTTCGCCTTCTCGCGACGCATTGCGCCCGAGCTTTGCTGGAAACTTCCCGCCCCCAAAATGAGAGGGCGCAGGGAAGACCGGGTGCGCGCTGCACCCGCGGTCCCGTGTGCGATTTGCACTAAAAAAGCTGCACACGAGCATACAGGGCAGCGGAGAACACCCGGCCTTCCCTGCGCAGTGGCTTTACGGCTTATGCCGTGATCTCCCCGGAGACGAGTTCTTGGTTGACTCCGTCGCTGCCGGTTCAGCTCACGCCTATCCGACAGCTTGACGCCAGCAACGGGCGCCAGGACCACACGGTTTTGCCGTACGCTTTTGTCGCGTTACGTCTTCGCGACATCAGCGTCCACCGCAACCCGTCCAACGTCCGTGACGACGGCCGACGCCCTTCTGAGTGGGACGGGATGCGATATACGTGCACCTGATTTGCCGTTCTGTAAAAGCGAAATATTTTTTATTTCGGGGCTTGACACGATTTCCGTAAATCAGAACTGATTTGCCCGACGGGTTGTTTTGCCGCACCCGCCGCGCTCACAATGCTCTTGCGCACGAGGCGACGCAGTTCGCAGGGCATCGGTGGGCGGCAACATTCAAGTGCGACAGCCATCGTCCCAGTTCACGTCTCGCTTTCCGCCGCACCCTGTGCTTCGCGGCGCCACACGGCCGGGCTGACGCCGACCAGCGCCGAAAATACCCGCGTAAAGTGGCTTTGATTGGCAAAGCCGGCCGATATTGCGATCTCCGCAAGCAACAGGCCACGGACGGTCATCAACTGCTTGGCGGCGTTGATGCGCTGGCGAAGGAGCCACTGATGTGGCGGCAGGCCGACGGACGTCCGAAACGCTCGAGAAAAATGGCTAACCGAGAGATCCAACTCAGCCGCGATTTCCTGCAGCGTAAGTTTTCCGCTGAGGTCCGATGCAAGCCTTTCGCAGGCCCGCTTCACTTGCCACGGCGCAAGGCCGCTGCTCACCGGTTCGGCATTGTGCAGTCCGCCATAGGTCTGAGCGACATGCGCCGTGAGCGCCAGCATCATGTGATCGACGAAAAGCTGGTTCGCTTCGGATGGCCGGCGCAATCCCTGCAGGAGCGCTGCGCCGATGTGATGCACAGCGTTGTCGTCAAAGCCGGTACCGAACTGACAGTCGAGCTGGCCGACACGCCGCGCGCCGAACCGCTCCGCGACGCCGTTGAGCGCCAAGGCCGGAACATAGAAATGAACGGAGTGGAACGGCTTTTCGATCACAAAGCGCGGATCGCACTTCATGTCGTACAGATATGTCGTGCCTGCCCGGATATTGGGCTTGCCCACGCACTTGCCGTGCTCCCAGTATTCGCAGTCGGGATAATCGCGAAGTTTCAGGCTAACGAGATAGGCATCCTCGGGTGCGATGGCGCCGCAAAGGCCGGGCACGGGATTGTCATCCCGCGTTTCGGTGGCTGTGACCTCGACACCGCGCATGGACCGCGTGATCAGCGACGACGGTGTATCCTGAAGGTGCAACAGGTCCTTGAACGCCTGACCGTGAAAACCGCTCTGTGTCATATGCGTCTACCAACGCGGACCGGCGGATCAGCATCATTGCTGCGCCGTCCCGCATTATCGTAGATCAGCGAGGGGCCGTCCAGCGCGGCCGATGACAGGACCGTTTACCCTGCGATTTCAAGGTACCGTGGATTCCACGGTTCGCTTCGAGCGAATTTCGGAACCTGGACTCCATGACGGGAAGCTTATCCACCTCAGGACCGGCCGTGATTAGAGCGAGAGACTGTTGGTGATCCGCCCGTCCGGGTTGTTTTGTCGCACCGATGTATCCGGATCGTTACAATCCAAGCCGCGGGCCGCTCTTTCTCCTGCGCAGGCTGTCGTATAAAAGTGAATCGCCCCCGGAACGGGCCGAATTCGCGGCGTCGATAGTGGTGGCGATTGGTTGATCCAAAATTCATGAATCTGACATCTGATCGACGCACGCGCGGACAGACATTTGAACCGGGGCAAGGAATGGCAATTCGATTGGCGACGGCGCGATCCTCCGTGGCGATGCGGCGTCGGGGTGTTCCTGCCCGGGGTGTTCCTGCCATTGTGACATTCGCGGCAGTGGCCGCACTGACAGCCTTGACGGGACTGGCCGCCGACGCCGCGCCGAAACAGGCGCGCCCGAAGCCCGCCACCGAGGCGACGGCGCCGCGCGATGCCGGCGAGCCGCTGATGGCGATCGTGTCGATCAAGAGCCAGCAGGTCACTTTCTACGACGCCGACGGCTGGATCCTGCGCGCACCGGTGTCGACAGGCACCAAGGGACGCGAGACGCCCGCCGGCGTCTTCGCCATCCTCGAGAAGAACAGGGAACACCGCTCGAACATGTATGACGATGCCGAGATGCCGAACATGCAGCGCATCACCTGGAACGGCATCGCGCTTCATGGCGGGCCGCTGCCCGGCTATGCGGCCTCGCACGGCTGCGTGCGGATGCCGTTCGGCTTTGCCGACAAGATGTTCGACAAGACGCGGATCGGGATGCGGGTGATCATCTCACCCAACGACGCCGAGCCGATGGAATTCTCCCATCCGGTGCTGTTCTCGCCGAACCGCGAAGCCATCGCGGCCGCGCCGGCCAAGGCCGAAGCGCTGCCCCGCGAGGCGGCCGAGGCTGCCAAGGCGGCCGACGAGGCGAAGAAAGCCATCGCGACGACGACGCGCGAGACCGCGTCGCTGACGGCGTCGCTGCGCAAGCTGCAGGGACTGAAGGCCCGCACCGATGGCGAGCTTGCCTCCGCCGAGAAGGCGGTCGCCGGTGCCAAGACAGACGAGGCCAAAGCGAAGGCCGAGGACCTCAAGCAAAAGGCCGCCGCCAGGGCCGCGGACCTCGGGACCCAGCTCGAGACCGCCAAGGCCGACGCGAAATCGAAGCTCGACGCCGCCGCCGCCGCCAAGGAAGCGGCCAAGGCGGCCCAGACCAGGAAGGCCGACACCGCCAAGGCGGCGAGCGAGGCCAAGCTCGCGCTCGAGCCGGTCTCGATCTACATCAGCCGCGCGACGCAAAAGCTGTACGTGCGCCGCCCGACGCATAAGCCGGCACCTGATGGCGGCGGCATTGTGTTCGATGCGACGATCGAGGTTCCGGTCACGATCCGCAATTCCGACAGGCCGATCGGCACGCATGTGTTCACCGCGGTGGCGCAAACCGGTTCGGGCCTGCGCTGGACCGCGGTCACGATCGATGACGCCGACAACGCCAAGGCCGCGCTCGACCGCATCACCATCCCGCAGGAGGTGCTCGATCGCATCGCGCCGACCGCCGTACCGCGATCCTCGATCATCATCTCGGACGAGCCGCTGAGCGTCGAGACCAACTATCGCACCGAGTTCGTGGCGGTGCTGAGCACCCAGCCGCAAGGCGGCTTCATCACGCGCAAGCCGACGCCCCCGGTCGATGTCTACGCTTCGAGCGACCCGGTCCAGGGCGACGGCTTCAACCCGTTTTTCCAGCGCAGTTGGGAACCCCAGCCGCCCCAACCCGCCAATACGCGCCGGCGCGGCGGCGGCCAACAGTACTGGCAACCGGGCACGAACTGGTGGTAGGGCAAGGCACGCTGGGCGCGCTCAGGGTCATTCGCGCGATTTGATCTGCCTCTCGATGTCCGACTAGCGGCGCGGCTCAATCCGCCCGCGAGGGCCTCGGTCTCAGCAAGTAGCCTTAAGCGACGCACCAAACGGGATCACGTTACCGCGAAACCCCGGATGTCGCGGAGCCTGTCATCGGGCGCGCATTTGGCTCATCCGGGATCCGCTCGCTGAATTCAGTCGGCGTCCGTAATTCTTCCCTTGCCGGCACAGGCTTCGCACTTCGCCGGATAGATCTTGCGAGTTGCCAGCACGGGCTGCTTCACCGCAGGGAATCCCGTTCCATTGCAGGCAGCGCAAGTGTGCTCTTTGATCTTTTGCGTCATGGCGTTCATTCGAACCCCTTCCACGCCGCCATGTTTGGCAGCCCTCGTACAGTATGTATGGCAATGAGACGCGGCCAGCGATTTTCGCCCGTGTGATTGCGGAGACCCCAAACGCGCGCATGGGAGCGCACAGGTGTGAGCGCCTCAGCAAGTAGCCCGAACAAGCGAAGTGCCATACGGGCTCACGTCACAGCGAAAACCCTGAAATCGTGGAGCCTGTCATCGGGCGCGCATTCGCGCGGCCCGTTGGCTCAGCCGCGCTAGACTCGCTCAACAAGATGCGCACGCGAGGCTGCAGGGTCAAAACGATCGGCGAAATATTGCGTTTCGTGGGCCACCAGTCCTTCGCGGAACTCCATGATGCTCACGGTGTAAGACGGTATGCCGTCATAGGTAAGCACGAATTCAGTGATCCAGAGATCGCCGCTGCCGATCATTCGCCGCACCGCAAAATGTTTCTTGTTTGGCTGGACGGTTCGGCTCTCCTGAATGTTGCGCCGGCCGCGGATCCGCTCGCCCGATTGCGGATAATCAAGCACCGCATCCTCGCGGTAGATTTCATGTTCGGCCTCGAAATCGCTCGCGTCCGAAGCATCCCAATGGCGCTGCAGTCTCGCCCGCACGGTTCGATCATCCATCGCAATCTCCTACCAGCGCTTCCGGCTATTATTTTCCGAAACCATCGCATTCATTTAGCTGTAAACTCCAGAACGCCTCGCTCGAATGCTTGAAGCAAGGACCGTAGGTGGGTAGAGCCACCCTACGAACAATCAATATGGTCAGATCATTCGAAAGGCTCGCCGCGTCCCCTCCGGTTCCCTCTGCGTTTCCCGCTGGCCTGTATCGCCGCCTGCACCCTGGCCTTGTCGCCCCTGCCCGCACCGGCCGCGCCGGTGGCCAGCATCCACGAGCTGGCGCAGCAGGAAAAGGCCCCGCTGCTCGACACGCTGCGCGACCTCGTCAACATCGAGTCCGGCAGCAAGGATGCCGAAGGCCTGGCGCAGCTGGCGGCGTTGATCGCCGAACGCCTGACCAAACTCGGCGGCAAGGTTGCGATCATCGAGCCTACCGACATCTACCGGATGGAAGACACGCCGCCGAAGCCGGGTTCCATGGTGCATGCGGAGTTCAAGGGCACGGGAACCAGGAAGATCATGCTGATCGCCCACATGGACACCGTCTATCTGAAAGGCATGCTGAAGGACCAACCCTTCCGCATCGACGGCGACCGCGCCTATGGCCTCGCCGTCGGCGACGACAAGCAGGGCATCGCGCTGATCCTGCACGCGGTGGCGATGCTGCAAAAACTGAAGTTTACGGATTACGGCATGCTGACCGTGCTGATCAACGGCGACGAGGAGATCAGCTCACCGGGCTCGCGCAGCACCATCACCCGCATGGCGGGCGAGCACGACGCGGTGTTCTCCTATGAGGGCGGCGGAATGGACGGCAATTTGCGCCTGGCCACCAGCGGCATCGGTGCGGCGTACCTGACGGTGGACGGCAAGGCCTCGCACGCCGGCGCGGCGCCGGAAAAGGGCGTCAACGCGCTGTACGAGCTGTCGCACCAGATGCTGCAATTGAGCGACCTGTCGCGGCGCGAACAGGGCCTGTCCCTGAACTGGACGGTCTCGCAGTCCGGCACCAACCGCAACGTGATCCCGGCGCAGGCCACCGCGCAAGGCGACGCAAGGGCGCTGAAGGTGTCTGACTTCGCCGAGCTCGAGGCCACGCTGCAGCAACGCATCAAGACCCAGCGGATCCCCGACGCCAAGGTCCAGCTGCGGTTCGAGATGCGCCGCCCGCCGCTCGAAGCAACCCCCGCCTCGCGCCGCCTGGCCGCCCACGGCACCGCGATCTACGAAGAACTGGGGTTGCCGTTGAAGGTGCTGGAGGTTGCCACCGGCGGCGGCACCGACGCCGCGTTCGCGGCGCTGAAGACCAAGGCCCCCGTCATCGAGGGTTTTGGTCTCAGCAGCTTTGGCGCCCACTCCAACGACGCCGAATACGTCAAGCTCGAGACCATCGTGCCGCGGCTTTATCTGTCGGCGCGCATGATCATGGATGTGTCGCAGGACAAGGTGAAATAATGCGGTGCAGCGGTGGCTGCGCCGCTGGAACCTGCCTCGTTGTCACGAGTTCCAAAATTAAAAGGCCGCTGAGTGATGTCAGCGGCCTTCGTTAAAATTTTTAAGTATGAAATCCTGCCTGGCAGTTTGATAGCGCAGAACCGTTCTGTTGTGGATTCCGGGCTAATACGGTGTCCTGAGCTGCGAAGGCAGTCGCGCCGCCAACAGCGCAAGTGCTAGCCGCGCTTGCCGCCGATCGAGACGAAGGCCATCAGACAGGGCTCCGATAGCGGGTTGCGCCAGCGATGCCTTGTGCCGTTCTGCACGATGCAATCGCCCTGGCGCAGATGGACCTTCTGGCCGTCGTCCAGTTCCAGCGTCATCTCGCCGCGAACCACGACGCCGTAGTCGATGGTATCGGACGTATGCATGCCCGGCGCGCTGCGGTCGAAAACGTCACCCATGCCGGGGAGCTTGTCGGACAATTCCTTCAGCCCGCTTTCGAACGTGACGCCGGCCGGCGGCTTGTAGCCTTCGGGCCGCCTCGGCGGATACGAGATCAGGCGGAACATCGTGCCGCCCGGGCCGGGAAAGCCTATTGTGCCCTTGAGCATCGGGTCCGGCTCGAGGCCGGTGAGCTGCGGCACGCCCTCGGTCATGTAGAGTTCGTAGAATGTCAGCCCCGGATTGCTATCGATCTCCACGACCTTGGACGTGACGTCAACGGACTTGAACACCGACTTGCCGGCCTCATTGCGGCCGGTCAGCGCCCGCTTGGGCGGCGGCAGGTCGCTCGAATCCTTGGCTCTAGCGGGTTGCGAGAGCGCGGCCAGAGCGCCGCTGCCGGCGATGGCGGAAAGCGCCTGGAGCAACTGGCGCCGGTCCCCGCCTGCAAATTCTTCGGACGGGGGCGTCCTCTCGCTTACGGATTTGTCCTTGTTTCGTGTCCACCAGCGCCACGAGAGCCTGCTCATCTGTGTCCTCCGCCCGTTTGGTTTTCGTTGTCGTCGGTGCCAGTTGTGCCGAAGCAGGCAGGCCCGTGGAACTAGACCTTAGGCGTAACGTGCAACCAGTGAGGGTGTGCTGTTTGGGCCCTCCGGCGTCATTGCGAGCGCAGCGAAGCAATCCATGGCTCGGCAAGACGAAGCATGGATTGCTTCGCTTCGCTCGCAATGACGGGGCGGCCATTTGAGGTAGCCGCTTCGCTCTTTGCGCGCTAACATCCCTGGCAAGGACGTCCGCTCAAGAAGCGCCCCGGGAGGAATAACCATGCGGCTGAATTCAACTATTTTCCGCAGCATCGCACTCGGCTTCGTTGCCGCCTTCGCGTTTTCAGGCGCAGCCTCTGCCGCCGAGGTGCGCGTCATGATCTCCGGCGGATTGGCGGCCGCCTACAAGGCGCTGGTCCCTGAATTCGAGCGTGCCACCGGCCACAAGGTGCTGACCGCCTACGGTCCGTCGATGGGCACGACGGCGAATGCGATCCCGGTGCGGCTGGAGCGCGGCGAGGCCGCAGACGTCCTGATCATGGTCGGCTATGCGATCGACGATCTCGCCAGGCAGGGCAAGGTGATTGCGGAAAGCAAGATCGACCTGGTCAAATCGCCGATCGGGGTTGCGGTGAAGTCAGGCGCGCCGAAGCCGGACATCAGCAATGCGGACGCGGTCAAGCGCGCGCTGCTGGCCGCGAAGACCATCGCCTATTCCGACAGCGCCAGCGGCGTCTATGTCTCGACCGAGATGTTCGACAAGCTCGGCATCAAGGACGCCATGAAGGACAAGGCGCGAAAAATTCCGGCGACCCCGGTCGGCGAAATCGTCGC
Organism: Bradyrhizobium sp. JYMT SZCCT0428; assembly: GCF_018131075.1. GTDB lineage: Bacteria > Pseudomonadota > Alphaproteobacteria > Rhizobiales > Xanthobacteraceae > Bradyrhizobium. The sequence continues at coordinate 136,609 of NZ_JAFCLS010000012.1, forward strand.
GCACGGCGACGCCGAGATCGGCTTCCAGCAGATCAGCGAGCTGCGGCCGGTCGAAGGCATCGACATCGTCGGTCCCCTGCCCGACGAATTGCAGAAGATCACGGTGTTCTCCGCCGCGATTGCCAGCGTCTCGAAGGAGCCCGACGCCGGCAAGGCGCTGATCAAATTCCTCGCTTCGCCCGCGGCCCGGCCGGAGATCGTCAAGAGCGGGATGGATCCGATCGTGGGGGCGGGGAATTAGCCCACTTGTTACTCCCTCGCCCCGCTCTTGCGGGGAGAGGGTTGGGGTGAGGGGCTCTATCCGCTAGCGCAAATGCCAATTGATAGACCGGTACCCCCTCACCCGGATTGCTTCGCAATCCGACCTCTCCCCGCAAGCGGGGCGAGGTAAGCTGAACGCTGGCACCTATTCTCTGAAGTCACGCTATTCACCGATGCATCCCGTGCTGCATCGCCAGCAGCACGATGATCGCCAGCGCCAGCACGATGGTCGTGCTCTTCCAGAACAGCAGCGGGTTGCGCTCGATCAGCGGCGTCGATGAGGTACCGAGATAATTGGCGTTGGGATGACGCAAATCGTGCAGGAATTCCGACAGGCTGTCGTATCGCTTGTAAGGGTTCGGATGCACCGCGCGCTCCAGCGTGCCGTCGACCCACACCGGCACTTCGCGGTCGCGGTGCGAGGCCGGATTGTAGATCAGCCTGTTGAACTGCGAGCGGGTTCGGGCTTTCGCCGCTGCCGCGCCATAGGGCAGCTTTCCCGTCAGCATGTGATAGGTGATGACCCCGAGCGAGAACAGGTCGGAGCGTGACGAGACCGGCTCGCCCAGAAAATATTCCGGCGCGGTGTATTGCGCGGTGCCGAGAATATCGTTGCGGTTGCCGGATGGAGCGGCCTCGATGACGCCGGTGATCTTGGTCGAGCCGAAATCGATGATCTTCACCGTTCCGGTCCTGTCGATCATGATATTGTCCGGCCGCAGGTCCTGATGCAGCATCTCCGTGCGGTGAAAGGCGCGCAGGCCCTTGGCGATCTGCTCGACGATGCCGCGCACCGTCTCCAGCGTCGGCCGGGGATTGTCGATCATCCATTGCGTCAGCGTCTGGCCGTCGATGTACTCGGTCGCGACATAGAGGAAGCTGCGCTTGCGTGACGGCAGGCACGGCTTCAGCACGTGCGGGCTGTCGATCCGCCGCGCCACCCATTCTTCCATCATGAACCGCTTCAGATATTCCGGGTCGTCGCGCAGGTCGATCGACGGAATCTTCAGGGTGACGACATCCTCGCTCTCGATGTCGACGGCGAGGTAAATGTGGCTGCGGCTGGAGCCGTGCAATTCCCTGACGATCCGGTAGCCATCGAAAACCTGCCGCGCTTCCAATAGCGGCGGCAGCGGCAGTTCTCTCGGCTGCCCGAACACTTCGCTGGCGGCGCTTTCGGGCAGCTCATCGACGCGCACGATCTGGATGGTGAGATTGTCCTTGCTGCCGAGTTCGAAGGCCAATTCGGCGACGGCTTTAGCCGCCTGGTCGAGATCGGCGGCGTTATCCCGGACCGTTCTGGCGATATGGCGATCGCCGACATGTTCGTAGATGCCGTCGGTCACCAGCACGAAGGTGTCGCCCTTCTCGACCCGGGACATCAAATAGTCGATTTCGATCTGCGGATTCACCCCGAGCGCGCGGCCGAGATAGGACTGTTCCGACGAAATGATGACGCGATGGTCGTTGGTGAGCTGCTCCAGCGAGTTGCCGGACACGCGATAGATCCTGGAATCGCCGACGTGAAACAGATGCGCCGTGGTCGACTTGAGGACGATCGCGCTCAGCGTACAGACGTAGCCGCGGTCCCGCTCGTAGGAATACTGGCTTCTCCGCGTTTGCGAATGCAGCCAGGAATTGGTCGCCTCCAGCACGCGCTGGGCAGAGGTTCGCACCGACCAGGATTCCGAGGTGCAGTAATAGTCGGTCAAAAAACCCTTGACGGCGGACTCGGCTGCGATGCGGCTGACATTGCTGCTCGAGATGCCGTCCGCCAGCACGATGGCGATGCCCTTGAGGCTCAATAGCGGCTCGGCCGGAATCAGGACGCCGTGAAAATCCTGATTGGTCTCCTTGCGACCTTTGTCAGAATATTGCCCGACCGATATTTTCAGTTCACGCGGCATCTGTCCCGTCAAAGGATAATGGTCTCAACCCTTGGAAGAGTTGAGACCCCGAAGACCAATACGGTCAACCCACCGCGCGCTTCGGCGCGGTCTTCACGTGTGTCGTGTAGAGCGTCAGGCCGGTGAAGGCGAGGCCGCCGACGAGATTTCCGACCACGGTCGGGATCTCGTTCCAGACCAGGTAGTCCACGATCGTGAACTTTCCGCCGAGCAGCAGGCCGGCGGGAAACAGGAACATGTTCACGATCGAATGCTCGAAGGTCATCGCAAAGAACAGCATGATCGGCATCCACATCGCGATCACCTTGCCGCTGACCGTCGTCGAGATCATCGCGCCGACGACGCCGGCCGATACCATCCAGTTGCAGAGCATGCCGCGAACAAACAGCGTCAGCATGCCGTTGATGCCGTGCGCCGCGTAGCCCACGGTGCGGCCCTCGCCGATATGGCCGAGCGCGACGCCGACCTTGTCGGGCGGCGTGGAGAATCCGAAGGTGCAGACGATCGCCGCCATCACCGCGACGGTGAAAGCACCGCCGAAATTGCCGATGAACACCAGACCCCAGTTGCGCAGCACGCCGCCGAGCGTCACGCCCGGACGCTTGTCGATCAGCGCCAGTGGACACAGCACGAACACGCCGGTCAAAAGGTCGAAGCCGAACAGATAGAGCATGCAGAAGCCGACCGGAAACAGGATCGCCCCGATGATCGGCTGGCCGGTTTGGACGCCCATCGTGACGGCGAACCACGCCGCCAGCGTCAGGATGGCGCCGGCCATATAGGCGCGAATCACGGTGTCGCGCGTCGACATGAAGATCTTGGATTCTCCGGCATCGACCATCTTGGTCACGAATTCCGAAGGCACGAGATAGGCCATTGCAGTTCCCCCTGTTTCGCAAAAATCTAACTGGCGCCGGCAGCCATATGGCCCGCGCCGATGTGAGGTGTGGCGAGCCGTCCTCGCGCGCGCATGCCGCAACCAACACCATCAGCAGAAGCAAAACGCTTCTGCTTGGCGCCGCGGGTCACACGCTCACGCTTGATCTGAGACAGAGATGTTTGTGGAGTGGTCCCGATGACTGCTCCAGGCGCCTCATGGAGGTGGCCTGATCCCTGCGCCTTGGCCAACACTGGCTTTGGCAATCCGTAGGACGGCAGTCGTCATTGACTGAGATTTAATTAAGCAATCGATGTGCCAACAGGGCGCAGGCGCGGAAGTGGCAAAAACCCCGTGATTTTACAGGATTAATCGCCACGGATCGCATCCGGGGGCATTGGCCTCATGCCTTGTAATTGTGCAGTTGCACAGATGTAGCGCAGGTCGCCGAAGCAGGCGAAGCTAGTTCGATTTGGCGCGTCCGTCATCCTGAGGTGCGAGCGCAGCGAGCCTCGAAGGATGGCCACGGGCCCTGCTCATCCTTCGAGGCGCGCAAGAGCGCGCACCTCAGGATGACGGGAAGACTCATCGCACTCGGCTCACTTCGTCTGAGTTCTGATCGGCGAGTCCTTCAGGCCGTTATTGTCATAGGCCTTGCGCAGCGTGCCGTTCGAGATCGACTCGGTCAGGAACTTGACCGCAAACGCGTGCGACAAAGGATGATTGAGCGGCACCGCGACCGCGGTCACGGTCTGCTTGAAGGTTTCGTCGAGCACGCGCGTACCCGGAATCTTTTTGGCCATGGCATTGAGCGTCTCGCGCGACAACGCGAAGGCATCGATTTCTCCCTTCGCAAGCAGGCCGGCGATTTCGTCAAAGGTCTGATAGCCGGTGACCTTGGCATTCTTCAGATGCGCCATCGCGCCGCGCATGGTCGTGGTGTTGTTGACGGCGGCGATCTTGACGCCGGGTTGATCGAGGGTCGCAAAGTCAGTCACCGTCGAGCCTGGCTTGACGATGTAGGTGGCGTCCGCGACCTCATAGATCGGCCCGAACGACATCTTGCCCTCACGTTCCGGATCCTTCGGCAGGAAGGTGACGTCCCAGGTGCCCTTCGACGCGGCGTCAACGATCTGGCCGGAATTCTGGTGCACGACATATTCGACGGGAACGCCGAGTTGCGCCGCCATCGCCTTGCCGAGATCGACCGGGACACCGGCGTAGCCGGATTCGGTTTTGGTCGACCAGAACGCGCCGCCCGCCGGGCTGATCGCAATCGCCACCCGCAGCTTGCCGGTCGGCGCGATTTCATCTTTCAGGGCATCTGCATGTGCCGGCATGGCTATCATCATGGCTCCAAGGACGAGGCCGGCAAGTCGCGGCAATTGATGGGACATAGCTTTCCTCCACGCCGGGTCTTCGCCCGGTCAGTTCCGGAAGTTTGCTTTTAGCTCAGGGACGATCGGGCGTACAGCGATCCGCCACGCACGCCGCATATGACGCAAAGCCCTATCCAGACCATCTGCAGGCCACTATCGTCTGCAGCAAAAGCAGATCGGGAGCGAAACGTCTTGACGGGTAAATCCGGTTTCGATGCGGAATTCGATGTCGTCGTGGTAGGCGGCGGCTCGGCCGGCTGCGTGCTGTCGGCGCGACTGACGGAAAATCCAAAAGTGTCGCTTTGCGTCATCGAGGCCGGCGGACGCGATCGCAATCCCTGGATTCACATTCCGATGGGTTTCGGCAAACTGGTCCCGAACCCGAAGATGAACTGGGGCTACGAAACCGAACCCGAACCGGGTCTGGGCGGCCGAACCGTGATCTGGCCGCGCGGCAAGGTTTTGGGCGGCTCCGGCTCCATCAACGGCCTCGTCTTCCTGCGCGGCGCGCCCAGCGACTATGACGAATGGCAGCGCCTCGGCGCGCGTGGCTGGAGCTACAATGACGTGCTGCCCTATTTCAAACGGATGGAGCACAGCGTTGACGGCGCCAACGAATGGCGCGGCACCGGCGGCCCGATGACGGTGTCGAACATCAAACGCCCTTCGACCGCGGCGAAGGCCTTCGTCGAGGCCTGCGAGCGCCTGCAATACCAGCGCAACCCTGATTTCAACGGCGAGCGTATTGACGGCGTCGGCTTTGCGCCGCTCAACGTCCACAATGGCTGGCGCCGCTCGACGGCGGTCGGATATCTAAAGCCGAACCTTGCCCGCAAAAATCTCGAACTGATGACGAAGACCCGCGTCCGCCGCATCCTGTTCGAAGGACGCCGCGCCATCGGCGTGGAGGTCGAACGCGACGGCCAGATCCAGCGCATCGGCGCGCGGCGCGAGCTCATCGTCTCAAGCGGCGCGATCAATTCTCCGGTGCTGTTGCTCGCCTCCGGCATCGGCCCGGCCGCGGAACTGGCAAAGCTCGGCGTTGAGGTGAAATGCGACCTGCCCGGCGTCGGCAAGAATCTGCAGGACCATTATCAGTCGAACTTCACCTTCAAGACCACCGCGACGGATACCTTGAACGAAGCCGTGATGAGCCCGGCCAAGTCGGTCAAACTCGCGCTCGAATGGCTGCTCAGGGGATCCGGACAGCTCTCGGTCGGCGCGACCGAAGCGACGCTGTTTGCGAAATCAGACCCCTCCGAGCCGGTGCCTGACATCCAGTATCAGTGCCTCAATTTCTCGACTGACGGGTTCAAGAACGGCCTGCATCGCTGGCCGGGCTTTACCTTCATCTTCAGCGTCTGCCGGCCGAAGAGCCGCGGTGAAATCGCGTTGCGCGACGCGGAGGGCCGCACGCCGCCGCGCATCCGCGCCAACTATATGACCGACCCTGATGATATGCGCATCATGCTGGCCGGCTTGCGCATTGCCCGGCAAATCGTCGCGACCGAGCCGTTCCGGTCGCTGGTGGTCGAACAGATCAGGCCTGGTCCTGATGTCACCAACGACGAACAGGCCGCCGATTATATCAGGAACGTCGGCTCGACCGTCTATCATCCCTGCGGCACCTGTCGGATGGGCGAGGATGACGGCGCCGTCGTCGATAGCAGCTTGCGCGTTCGCGGCATCGATAGCCTGCGGGTCGTCGACGCGTCCGTCATGCCGGCGATGCCCTCGCCGAACATTCACCCGGCGACGATCATGGTCGCCGAGAAGAGCTCCGATATCATCGGCAAGGCACTGGCCAACTGACGCTGGCGAGCTGACAGAAGCGAAAGCTCGACTGCGATCAATTCGTCCGCGCCGCCGGCACCTTGATTTCCTGCGGCAGGATGATGGCGGCGACGATCACCAGCAGGCACAGCGCGCCGAACGCCTGCAGCATGGTGACGAAGCCGCCCTTCTCGTACAGCCACGCCACGAGGCCAACGGAAGCGCCCGCCGCCGTGAAGCCGATGAAGTAACGCACGGAGTAAGCGCGCGAGCGCCATTCATCTGTCGTGTATTTGCCGACCATGGCGTCGTTGACCGTAACCTGGCCGAACGCGCCCATCACGATGCCGATCGAGGCTATGATCAGCGGCAGATTCGACAGCGTCGCCGCGAGATACAGGAACGGCGCCAACAGGAACGACAGCGGCAACATCACGGTCTTGAGCGAGTAGTGATCGATCAGCTTGCCGATGGTGTATTGCGTCATCGCGCCGAACACATAGACGCCGGCGGCGATCACGCCGAGCAGCGCCGGGCTCGCGGTCAAGTCGGCCAGCCGCTCCGCGAACAGCTTTGGCAGCGCCACGGTGACGGCGTTGAATGTGGTCGAGATCGCGATCACGACGATCAGCAGCGCCAGGATCACCCGCCACATGTCCTCTTTGGCGATGCGCGCCTGCGCCGCCGCCTGCCTGGAGCCGGTTCGATCCTCGTGCACGACCAGCATGGCGAAGGCCACGCCGATCAGCATGGTGACGACCCCCGGCACGATGAAGGCCCAGCGCCAGCCGAGATATTGCCCGATCACGCCGGTGACCAGCGCCGACGACGCCACGCCAAGATTGCCCCAGACCCCGTTCAGCCCCATCTCGCGGCCGAGCTTGTCGGCATAGGATACGATCATGGCGGTGCCGACGGGGTGATAGATCGAGGCGAATAGTCCGATCGAGAGCAGCACCGCCCCGAGCTCCAGCGGGGTCCGCACGAAGCCGACCGCTATCATCGAGGCGCCGATGCCGGCAAAGAAGATCACCATCATGTGGCGGCGGCTCCAGCGGTCGCCGAGCCAGCCGGTGATCAGCGATCCCGCGCCGAAGGCCACGAAGCCCGGGGTGGCGTAAGGCAACAGCTCCGAATAGGCCATGCCGAACGCCGGCCCCATGATGATGACCGCGGCGGCGAAGATCAGCATCGCGTAATGGTCGATGAAATGGGCGGCGTTGACGAAGCTGATCACCCGGCTGGGGCTGTTCATGGTCTGGTCCAGTCATTGGCACTTGTTGGGCGTTTCTTGGCGGGCGGGTCCCGGTCAGAGGCCTGGGCCCGAATCCCGCAACTTTCCAAAATAGGTTATAGGGAGTTGTCCTGACGGGATGTCGCCAATGAATATCGCCGAAAAGCCAATCGCCGCCATTATCGGGCGCCGCATCTCGACCGGCGACGGCATCCATATGATCGCCAACAACTACAAGAAGGGCTTCCGGATCGACACCCACATGCACCGCGAGGCCCAGCTGGTTTACGCCGCCCGGGGCACCATGCAGGTGACCACCCCGAAGGGCCGCTGGCTGGTGCCGCCCGACCGCGCGGTCTGGGTGCCGGCGCGGCTGGCGCATGCCATCGACGTGCTCGCCGACATCGAAATGCGTACCCTGTATTTCGACCTCGACTGGCTGGCCCGCGAGGACCGCAGCGAGAGCCTCGGCTCAGAGTTCGTGGTGCGGGTGTCGCCGCTGTTGCATCAGGCAATTCTGGCGCTGTTCGACGAGCACACCACGGCCGAGCGCACCGGCCTTTTGGTCAAACTCGCCATGCTGGAGCTGCACCAGGCCGAAGATTCCGCGACCTTCATCCCGCTGCCGCACGAGCCGCGCTGCCGGCGCGCCGCCGACATCGTGCTGTCGGATCCGACCGGCGCCCATGAGATCGAAACGCTGGCGCGCGAGGTCGGCACCTCGGCGCGGACACTGTCGCGGCTGTTTTCCGCCGAGACGCAACTCAGCTTCAAGAGCTGGTGCCAGCGCGCCCGCGTCGCGGCCGCGATCGAAAAACTGTCCACCGACGCCAATGTCTCGGTCAAACAGCTGGCTTCCGACCTCGGCTATGCCAGCGTGCCGGCGTTTTCGCACGCCTTCCGGCAGGTCACCGGCAAGACGCCGACCGAATTTGCGGAGAAGGCCTGAATTGTACCTTCGTCGAAGCCTGACATATTTCCGTACGATCCATGCGCTTGAATAAGATCGGCCGCGCCCTAGATTCGATATAAGGTTCGGCATCACATCCGGAATCGACTTAGCCCATGGCCAACGCCTTCTTCTCCGACCTGCTTTCGACGATTTCCGAACGCGGCCGTACGCTGCTACGGCGCGGCGGATCTTCGGATACCAAGGAAGACGCCTCCGAACTGCTTGAACTGTGCGAGGCGCTGCTGTCGGGCCGCGGCGAGGCTTCGGGCACCGCGATGGCCCGCGAAGTGCTCGATCGCTACCATGACCTCGACACGGCCGGCCGGCTTTCGTTCTTTGCCGCCCTCGCCCGCGACTACGGTCCCGACCGCGAACGGCTTTCGCGGGCGATCGAGAGCTGGCGCGCGCAGCCGAGCGACGCCGACGCCAGCGATCTTCATTTTGCTTCCGAGCCACGGCGCCAGGAACTGGTGCGCCGGCTCAACCGCGCGCCGGGCGGCACCAGCGATCTGGTGGCGATGCGCGCCGATCTGCTTTCGCTCATGAAGGGCAACAAGGATCTGGCAGCGCTGGACCGCGACGTGGTGCATCTGCTGTCTTCTTGGTTCAACAGGGGATTTCTCGTGCTGCGCAGGATTGACTGGTCGACGCCAGCGAACATTCTGGAACAGATCATCCGTTATGAAGCAGTGCATGAAATCCATGACTGGAACGATCTGCGCCGCCGCATCGACCCGATCGACCGCCGCTGCTACGCGTTCTTCCATCCGCAGCTGACCGACGAGCCGCTGATCTTCGTCGAGGTCGCGCTGACCGAGACGATCCCGACCGCGATTGCGCCGCTGCTCGCCGCCGAACGCCAGCCGGTGGCGATCGAGCGCGCCCGCACCGCCGTGTTCTATTCGATTTCGAACACCCAGAAGGGGCTTGGCGGCATCTCGTTCGGCAGCTTCCTGATCAAGCAGGTGGTCGAGGAATTGCGGCGTGAATTGCCGAAGCTCGACACCTTCGTGACGCTGTCGCCGGTGCCGGGCTTCATGCAATGGCTGAAGGAAGCCGACGACGTTCCCTTATCCGACGACGAACGGACGCTGCTGGAAAAGCTCAACCAGCCCGACTGGTTCGGGAACGCGGAGACCACCACGCAACTGCGCGCGGTGCTCGAGCCCCTGGCCGCGCATTATTTCCTCAAAGCCCGCACCTCAAAAGGCCGGCTGATCGATTCGGTGGCGCGCTTCCATATCGGCAACGGCGCACGGCTGGAGCGCATCGACTGGCTCGGCGATCTCTCGCCGAAGGGCGTTCGCGAGTCCGCCGGCATCATGGTCAATTACCTCTACCGGCTCGACGATATCGAAAAGAACCACGAGGCCTACGCCAACCAGGGCGAGATCGCCGCCTCCAGCGCGGTGAAGAAGCTACTGAAGACCGAAGGCCGGCGGCTGCTGGACATGCGGCTGTCGTAGGGCAGCACTTCACCGTCATTGCGAGCCACCGGGTCGCACGAAGGGCATCTATCAGCACTGCGCTGAGAAGCACCTGTATCGCTACCTCTTAGTATTCGATTCCCGTTATTCCAACCGTATCGCCTTGGGCATCGCTGGCGCACGCGCTAGGTTGTGCAACCGCCGCGCAAGGCAACCTCAAAACGCTCTTGAGCTTCTTTCTCGCTGCAGTCGCTGCATTATTTCAAGGATTCAGCCATGGCCAATATCGACCTAAGCAAGGTTATCGGTCTAGCCGAGAACCATGAATTTTGGGCAGTTAGAGGTAAAGCAATTCAGTCTTACGCCAACTTGGAGCAGGGTCTCGCCGGGTTACTTTCCCATCTCGCGGGAGCCTCACGCGAGGCCGCAGCAACCATTTTATTTAGGATCTCTAGTTCAGACTCTAGAGGCAAGATTCTTGAAAAACTGTTTCGCCAAAAATATAGCACAGAGTTCAATCTTTTCAGAAATTCATTCTTTGACCAGTTACGACCTCTCGACATCGCTCGAAATGAAATAGTTCACTGGAACGCTGCTTGCGAAGCGGGCTGCGACGAGCACGGCAACGAAACCGCAGTAGTGTTATTAATTCCACCGGCAGCAACCGCCGGAACATTCGCGAAGAATACGCCCAAAAAGTACGTGAGCGACATCCGCTTATTCTCAGACAAGTGCAGCTTCTACACAGGTCTGATAGGTATGTTCCCGCTAATGATGGAGCCTAACCCCCACATTCCTGAAGATGTGCGGCGTACATGGCTCGAAGTATTCGAGCTACCAGTAGCTTATCCACCTCCCACGGGTCATCCGCTATTCCGAACTGAACCAGTTCCAGAAAATCACATCGTAACATTTCTGGTGTGACTTCTATTTCGGGCGCGCCACTATCCGCGAACCGGTACATTGGTTGAACTTGGACCCCTGTCGTAACAAGTACTCTGCCCTCATCTACAGCGGAACGAAGCAAGAATGGATTGCTTCGTCGCTATCGCTCCTTGCAATGACGCTGGGACGCCAGAGGCGGCTCAAATCTTGTATTCGTAAAGCAGCCGGGCGCGGATGGTGCCTTCCAGAGCCCGGATGTCCGCCAGCACGCGCTGGCCGTCGGCCGCGGAGGCGTCGGCGTCGAGCACGACATAGCCGACGTCATGATCGGTCTCGTAATATTGCGCGGCGATGTTGACCGAGTGGCGCGCCAGCACTTCGTTCAAGCGCCCGAGCATGCCCGGCAGATTGCGCTGCACCTGGATGAACCGCGTGCCCGACGGCCGCGCCGGCAATTGGACCTGCGGGAAATTGACCGCGCCCATGGTGGAGCCGGAATCGCTGTAGTCGACCAGCTTGCGCGCCACTTCGGCGCCGATGCGCTCCTGCGCCTCCTCGGTTGAACCGCCGATATGCGGCGTCAGGATAACGTTTTCCAGACCCTGCAGCGGCGAGACGAAGCGGTCCGCATTCGAGCGCGGCTCGACCGGGAAGACGTCGACCGCGGCGCCGCGAAGCCTGCCTTCGCGCAGCGCGTCGGCGAGCGCCTCGAGGTCGACGACGGTGCCGCGGCTATTGTTGATGAAATACGCGCCAGGCTTGATCGCCGCAATCTCTTCGCGACCGATCATGCCAGCCGTGGCTGATGTTTCCGGCACATGCAGCGACACAACGTCGCTTTGCGCCAATAGCTCATGCAAGCTCGCGACCGGCTCGGTATTGCCGTGGCGAAGCCGGTCGGTGTGATCATAGAAGATGACCTTCATGCCCAGCGCTTCGGCGAGATTGGAGAGCTGCGAGCCGATATTGCCGTAGCCGATGATGCCGAGCGTCTTGCCTCTCACCTCATAGCTGTCGTTGGCGGACTTGTCCCAGCGCCCCTGATGGGCGGCGTTGGAACGCGCCACGATCCGGCGCAGCAGGATGACGATCTCGCCGATCACCAGTTCGGCTACGCTTCGCGTGTTGGAAAACGGCGCGTTGAACACGGGGATCCCGACCCGGCGCGCAGCGTCGACATCCACCTGGTTGGTGCCGACGCTGAAACATCCGATCGCGATCAGGCGGTCCGCGGCTTCCAGAACATCCGGGGTGATCTGCGTGCGGGAGCGGATGCCGAGCAGATGCACACCCTTGATGGCTTCCTTGAGCGCATCGCCCTCCAGCGCCTTCGACAGGCGCGTCATGTTGGAATAGCCGGCCGTCTCGATCAGCTGCACGGCACTGTCGTTGACGCCTTCAAGCAGCAAGACGCGAATCTTGTCCTTGGCGAGCGAGAGTTGGGGAAGTTTGCTGGTCAAGATCGCGGCGTCCTTTGGCGATAGAAATGGATGTTGATCTATGCCGTCATTGCAAGCGAAGCGAAGCAATCCATCTCACGGCAGAAAAGAAAGAATGGATTGCTTCGTCGCCTCGCTCCCGTGCGCAAACGCTTCGCGTTTGTCGCAGGCAATGACGGAGGTAAATCGTTCGGGATTACGCCTTATCCCGGAAGTACGGCTCGACCGGGCCATGAACCTTGATCGTCAAAGGATTGCCGAACCGGTCCTTGGCATTGCCCGCGGTAACGCGGATCCAGCCTTCGCTGATGCAGTATTCCTCGACATTGGTCTTCTCGGCGCCCTTGAAGCGAATGCCGACGTCGCGCGACAGCAGTTCTTCGTTGTAATAGGGGCTGCTCGGATTGGTCGACAGGCGGTCGGGGAACGCGTCGGTTTCGGTTTTCTCGTTCATAGCAGTGCCTCGATTTCTCTTCTCAGTGCTTCGGGTGTCACGGTTGGGGCATGGCGTCCCACCACCTTGCCCGAACGGTCGACCACGAATTTGGTGAAATTCCATTTGATCGACGAGCCCAGCAGGCCCGATCGTTCGTTCTTCAGATATTCATACAGCGGGTGCGCCTTGCTGCCGTTGACGTCGATCTTGGCGAACATCGGAAACGTCACCTGAAATCTGGTTTCGCAGAACGCCTCGATTTGTTTGGCGTCGCCCGGCTCCTGCGCACCGAACTGGTTGCAGGGAAAACCGAGCACCGCAAAACCGCGCGGCGAAAGTTCGCGGTGCAGGGCTTCCAGGCCCTTGTATTGCGGCGTGAACCCGCAGGCGCTGGCGGTGTTGACGATCAGCAGCACCTGACCCTCGAACCGCCTGAGCGGAACCTCTTCGCCGGCCAGCGACTGCGCCGTGAAATCATAGATAGCTGACATCGAACTCTTTCGGTCTCTTGTTTGACGCGTTTTCTTTACGCGAACCGGTGTCCACTTCGCTTGAAACGCTCCGTTAGCTCGCAGGATCGATCGCTGCCGACGGCGTTCCGCCGGCCTCGATCGCCTCGCCCGCGGCAAGGCAGAGATCCTCCCGGTAACGGCCGGAGACCAGCTGAACGCCGACCGGAATCCGTCCCACCAGTCCCGTCGAGACCGTTAGCCCGGGCAGGCCCATGAAGGGAATGGCGATCTGCGGCAATTGGGCGTGCCAGACCCTCGCAAAAGACGCCTCGTCCTTGCGGTCGAGATGGTCGGGGAACGGCAATTCGCCGGATACCGGCATCAGCAGCACCGGGCATTTTTCGAAGAATTCCAGCCATTCGCGGGTCAGCGTCGCGCGCCGGGTCAGCGCCTTCGAGAACGAAGCGGCATCGAACGGAAACACTTTTGTCCGGTTGCCGCGCAGACAGGCCAGCGCGCCGGGATCGCCCTCACGCTCGGCGGTCTCCAGCTGCGCCTCATAGCTGTCGCCGAGCCAGAGCTTGGTCTGCAGATTGGCGGGCTCGCGCAGCGGCGGCGTATTGGCGATTTCCTCGACGATCCAGCCCGCGCGCTCCAGCCGCTTGCCGGCATCGGCCACAGCGGCTTTCACCTCCGGAACGGGATCGAGTCCATCCGGATTGAGGCACATCGCGACGCGCTTTGGCACCGGCGGGCCTTCCAGCGGCGCCGGCACCCACCAGGGATCGCGATAATCCCTCGCCGACATCGCCGCCAGGGCAATCCTGATATCACCGATGGTCCGCGCCAGCGGGCCTGACACCGCGCTGATCTGAGGACCGATGGTGCGCTCGGGGAGTGCGGCGTTGAACGCCGGAATCCGGCCCATCGTCGGCCGCAGGCCATGGACGCCGCAGGCATAGGCGGGGTAGCGGATCGAGCCCGCGATGTCGGTGCCATGGGCGATATGCCCGATGCCGGCCGCGACCGCAGCACCCGCGCCGCCGGAGGAGCCGCCCGGCGTGATGCCGGGATCGCGGGGATTTTTGGTGTCGCCATGCACGAGATTGGTGGTGAACCAGCGATAGGAAAAGGCCGGGCAATTGGTGCGCCCCAAAATGACGGCGCCAGCCTTGTAGAGATTATCGATCACGGGGCTGTTGTCCGCCGCAATGGCCTCGCGCTGCAGCTTCAGGCCGTTGGTGGTGGCAAAGCCCTTCTGGTCGATATTGACCTTCACCGTAATGGGTACGCCGCCCAGGGGGCCGACATCTTCGCCCCGCCCGATCGCGGCGTCGATCGCCGCGGCCTGCGCCAGCACCTCGGCCGGCTTGTGGTCGACCACGGCATTGATCCTGGGATTGACCGCATCCAGCCGCGCCAATGCTGAAGTGGCAGCCTCCGTTGCCGAGACCTTTTTTGTCTTGATCAGCGAGGCCAGCTCCGCGGCCGACAGGCGCCAGATTTCTTGCATGGGAAACTCCGTTTGACCGCCTTGTAGCGCCGCGCGAACGGCAACGCCAGCCGGGGCCGTGCACGAAGGTTTAGCGCAAATGGGCTATGAAATGAGCGAGATCGGCGATCTGCTCTGATGTGATCGGGCCCATCACGTCGGCCATGCTGCCGTCATAGCCGTGGCGGCTATTGTCCTTGTATTCACTGAGCGTCTTGGCGAGATAATCCTCGCGCTGGTTGGCGATCCGCGGCACGTTTTCCTTGCCGGAATAATCCGGGTTGTGACAGCTGTTGCAGCGATGCTGCTGCCCCAGCGCCTGGCCGCGCTGCATCCGCGCGGGATCACCGGCCTCAACTGGTGGTGCGGGTTTGGGTATCGTGGCGATGAAATCAGAGAAGGTGCGCAGATCATCGTCGGTCAGGGCCTTCGCCATCTCGTTCATCGGCTCGAAGCTGCGCAGCTTCTCGCGAAACATGAAGAGCTGGATCAGCGTGTAAGGCGCCTGCTGCGCGCCGAGCGAGGGCGTGTTTTCGGTCAGGGATTGTCCACGCTCGCCGTGACAGGCCAGACACGGCGCGATGCGATCCTGAAAGGTTTCCGCGCTTGCTACTGAGGCGATCACGGCGAACGCCAGCGCTGTTATTGTTCTATGCATTGATTTTTCCGACGTCATTGCGAGGAGCGAAGCGACGAAGCAATCCACACTTGCTTTGTCGCAGCATGGATTGCTTCGCTTCGCTCGCAATGACGGATCTGGGTTACTGCTTTCCAGCCACCTTCTGCTTGCCGTAGGTGATGCGATAGACGGCGCCGTTATAGTCGTCGGAGACCAGCAGCGAGCCGTCCTTCAGCTGCAGCACGTCGACCGGGCGGCCGATATACTTGTTGTCCTCGACGAACCCGGTGAGGAACGGCTCCACGGATTTGACTGACCCGTCCTTGTTCAGCCTGGCGACGAGGACGTCACCGCCAACCTTCTTGGTCCGGTTCCAGGAACCATGGCGGGCGATGAAGATCGCGTTCTTGTAGGTCTTCGGGAACATGTTGCCGGTGTAGAACCGCATGCCCAGCGCGGCGGAATGCGGGCCGAGCAGGCCGACCGGCGCGGTGTAGTCGCTGCAGGATTTTCCCCAGCCGAATTCGGGATCGACGATGTTGCCCTGCAGGCAGTAGGGCGCGCCGAAATGTTCGCCGACCTTGGTGATGCGGTTGAGCTCATCCTCGGGCAGGTCCTCCGACATCCAGTCGCGGCCGTTGTCGGTGAAATAGAGCTGCTTGTTCTCCGGATTCCAGTCGAAGCCGACGGTGTTGCGCACGCCCCTGGCGATCACTTCGGCACCCGAGCCGTCGAGATTGATGCGCTTGATCAGGCCGTGGGCGTCGCTGTGCAGCACGTTGTTGCCGGGTTGCCCGACCGGAATGTACAGCTTGTTGTCCGGGCCAATGCCGATGAACTTCCAGCCGTGGGCTTCATCCTTGGGCAGATCGGAGTAGATCACGGTCGGCTTCGGCGCGTTGTCGAGATTGTCCTCGATCTTGTCGATCCTGGAAATCTTCGACAGTTCGGCGATGTAGAGCGTGCCGTTCTTGAACGCGAGGCCGTTCGGACGGTAGAGGCCGGAGGCGATCACCTTCACCGAGCGCTTGCCGTCCTTGTTGACGACCGCATAGACCTTGTCGATCAGGCGGGTGCCGGCAAACACCGTGCCCTTGTCGCCTTCGATCAGCGAGCGCGCGTTGGCCATGCCGGCGGCGTAGACTTCGATGTTGAAGCCGGCCGGCACCTTCAGCTTGGCGGTCGGCAATTTGTCTGGCGCGGCGGGGATCGGCGGCGGTGCGATCGGCGCGAGCTTGGCGGCCGCTTCATTGTCGGCAGGCCGACCGATCAAGGGCGAGCCCGGCGGAAGCGGGGCTGCGGCTGCCGGCGCCGCACCTGCCGCAGGCGGCGTGGCAGGCTGCTGCGCTGCAGCGTTCAATGTCAATGCACCGAAAAAAGCACCGGCCACCAACAGGCTGCGCGGCGCCGACGAATAGCTCATCATGGCATTCTCCCTGGCGGGAGCCTTATCCTCGCGCGGCAAACATCATCCGCCGGTGGCCCCCCGGGCGGCACTCTCTAATATTTGTCCGTACATTTTCAATCGGAAAACATCGGTGGCGATTGGCCACTCACCGTCATTCCGGGGCGATGCGCAGCATCGAACCCCGAATCTCGAGATTCCCCGGGGGCGCAATTGCGCCCCTGAGGTCTGGTCCTTCGGACCATTCCGGAATGACGGCGTTCATTTCATCAATGCCGGGTGATGGAGCGATCCGGCGTGTCGAGAATGGCCTCCGTGAACGGAAACTTGAGCACGATCTCGCCCTCGTCGTCGGTGACCTCGATGGTCGCGTTCAGCAGCGCGCCATCAGTGCCTTCGGTCTTGAGCAGTTCCCGGATCATGGCGCGCGCCATTTCCCAGGCGCGGTCGGGATCCCGCAGCACTTCGCCATCGGGATCGGAAATCAGCTCATCGCCGATACGGGTGTTGAAAAAATAGCGTGGCATCGGCGGTAACCTACTCCTTGGCTGGCCCCGCAGCCGGAGGCCCGCCCATTTTTCACAAGTTCTTTATCTGAAGCCGGCAGCGCTCCTTAGAACGGAAAGTCAGCATTCGCGGCGCTGCGATCAACCCGGAAACGCCTGATCCCACGCCGTTTTGACCGCGGGCCTCCGCACAAAAACGTGAATTATCTCGCGATGCAACATGAAACCGCGGAAGGCATAAGGCAGAAAGATTTCACTGGCGAACTTTCTGATCCGCAGTACCTTATCTCCGAGGGCGAAGTTCGTCCGGTATCAAAAGGAGCGCCTAATGGCCTGGAAAGCACCGAAAATCGTCGAAGTGCCGGTCGGCATGGAAATCAACATGTATGCGTGCGCCGCCCGGAAGTAACCGGCAGCGATCGCCAAGGCTTTAGCGAGGTGGATCTTTGGGCCTGACACGTTCCCGAACGCGGAACTGTGTCTTTGGCCCGGATTCACCTCGTAGCGTTTTGACCTCACCCTTCGTGCCCCACGTTTTGAGTTTGCCAGGAGACGGATCATGCTTCGCGTCGTCGTCCTGGGCGCCGCGGCGGGCGGCGGCGTTCCGCAGTGGAACTGCGGATGCCCGGTGTGCAGGACCGCCCGCAACGAACATCCCGAACTCCAGAGCACGCAGGCCTCGATCGCGGTCAGCGCCGATGGCGCGCACTGGTTCCTGATCAACGCCTCGCCGGATCTGCGCCAGCAATTGACCGCGACGCCGCAGCTGCATCCCAAGGCAGGCCAGCTCCGTCACAGTCCGATTGCGGGCGTCATTCTGACCAATGGCGAAATCGACGCGGTCGCAGGCCTGTTGTCGATGCGCGAAGGATCGCCCTTCACCCTCTATGCGCATGAGCGGGTGCTTGCGATCCTCAAATCCAACAGCATCTTTAATGTGTTGAGCGAAACGAACGTGAAACGCCAGCCGATCGCGGTCGACCAGGCGTTCGAGCCTGACTTGCCCGATGGTTCGCCATCCGGCATCGAAATCCTCCCCTTCGAAGTTCCCGGCAAAGGCGCGTGGTATCTCGAAGGCAAGGCGCATCCGGCCGGCGGCGGCGGTGTGGGCGATACGCTCGGGCTTCGCATCCTGGACAAGACAAGCGGAAAATATCTCTATTTTGTTGCCGCCTGCGCGCGGGTGACCGACGATCTGAAGGCACGGCTGAAAGGTGCCGCACTGGTGTTCTTTGACGGCACGGTGTGGCGCGACGACGAACTGGTTGCCGCGGGCCTCGGCAACAAGACCGGACAAAGCATGGGACACATCTCGATGTCAGGCGAGGACGGCGCGATCGCAAGCCTTGAAGGACTCGACATCGCCCGCAAGATGTTTTTGCATATCAACAACTCCAACCCCGCCTTGCTGCACGGCTCGGACGAGCGCAAAACCGCCGAGCAGGCCGGCTGGCACATCCCCGCCGATGGAATGGAGATCACACTGTGAGCGTCGTGCCCGTCACCAGAATGACCGCGCTATCGATCGGCAAAGGCATTTCGCTCAATAACGCCGAGGAACTGGAGGCGACGCTGCGCCACATCGGCGCGACGCGCTATCACAACCTGCATCCGTTCCACCGGCTGCTGCATGGCGGCAAGCTCGACAAGGGCCAGGTGCAGGCCTGGGCGCTGAACCGCTATTTTTACCAGAGCACGATCCCGCTCAAGGATGCGATGGTGATCTCGCGGTTCCGCGACCGTACGACCCGCGTCGAATGGCGGCACCGGATCGAGGACCATGACGGCGATCTCGGCTCCGAAGGCGGCATCGAGCGCTGGCTCAAGCTGACCGAGGGCCTCGGGCTCGACAGCGCCTATGTGGAATCGACCGAAGGCATCCTTCCCGCGACGCGTTTTGCGGTCGAGGCCTACGTGCATTTCTGCCGCGACAAGACGCCGCTTGAGGCGATCGCCTCCTCGCTGACGGAACTGTTCGCGCCGAACCTGCATGAAGAGCGCATCTCGGGCATGCTGCAGCACTATGATTTCGTCAATCCCGACATCATGAGCTATTTCAGCCGCCGCCTGCAGCAGGCGCCGCGCGACGCCGGATTCGCGCTCGACTACGTCAAGGCGCACGCCAGGACGCCGGCGGAGCGCGAGGCGGTCTGCAACGCCCTGATCTTCAAAACCAATGTGCTATGGGTTCAGCTCGATGCGCTGTATCATGCCTATGTCGAGGGCCATATACCGCCCGGCGCGTTCGTCCCCCAAGAGGGCTAAAGCCAAACCAATAACCAGGAATTAGCGATCGATGGCTTTGAGCCGCAACATCAGTGTCAGCGAGGCGAGCCGGCCGAAATTGCCGCGGCACGCCAAGCTGAAATTCGATGAGACGCGGCAGGTTTGGGTGATCCTGGCGCCGGAGCGCGTGCTGGCGCCGGACGAGATCGCGGTCGAAGTGCTGCAGCTTTGCGACGGTGTTCGCAGCGTCTCTGACATGATCGATCAACTGACCGCGAAATACGCCGCGCCCCGTGAGGCAATTGCAACCGACGTCATCACGATGCTGCAGGACCTCGCCGACAAGGGCTTTCTGACCGAAGCGCGCGAGAAGACGTCATGAGCGACATTCTCACCGACGGCAAAGCGGCAACTGCGCCCCATGACGGGCTCTCGGTGCTGGAGCAGCGGCGCTCGACGGCGGAGACGTTCGGCATTCCGCTCGCGGTGCTGGCCGAGCTGACGCACCGCTGCCCGCTGCAATGCCCCTATTGCTCCAATCCGCTCGAACTCGACCGCGGCGGCACTGAGCTGACCACCGAGGAATGGAAGAAGGTTTTGACCGAGCTCGCCGAGATCGGCGTGCTGCAGATCCATTTCTCCGGCGGCGAGCCGACCGCGCGCAAGGATCTGGTCGAACTGGTCCAGCACGCCACCGATGTCGGGCTCTACAGCAATCTCATTACTTCCGCTGTGTTGCTGACAAAACCAAAACTGTCTGATCTGGCCGATGCCGGGCTGTGCCACGTGCAGATCAGTTTTCAGGGCAACGAGCCCATGGTGGCCGACCGCGTCGCGGGCCTGAAGAAGTCGCATGAGAAAAAGCTGGAGGTCGCGAAGTGGACGCGCGAACTCGAGCTGCCGCTGACGGTCAACGCCGTCATGCACCGCCAGAACCTGCATCAGCTGTCCGACATCATCCAGATGGCGGTCGATCTCGACGCCGACCGGCTCGAGGTCGCCAACGTGCAGTATTACGGCTGGGCGCTGAAGAACCGCGCCGCCTTGATGCCGACCGTGGCGCAGATCGAGGAGACCAGCCGCATCGTCGAGGAAGCCGAAGTGCGGCTCAAGGGCATTCTCGCGATCGACTACGTCGTGCCGGATTATTACGCGCTGCGGCCGAAGAAATGCATGGGCGGCTGGGGCCGGCAATTCTTCAACATCTCGCCAGCTGGCAAGATCCTGCCGTGTCATGCCGCCGAGAGCATCACCGGGCTGGAATTCCTTTCGGTGCGATCCAATCACTCGATCGCCTGGATCTGGCAGAATTCCGAAGCTTTCAACCGCTATCGCGGCACCGGCTGGATGCCTGAACCGTGCAAGAGCTGCGAGTTCAAGGAGATCGATTTCGGCGGCTGCCGCTGCCAGGCCTTTGCGCTGACCGGCGATGCCGGCAACACCGATCCGGCCTGCACGCTGTCGCCGATGCATGAGCAGATCTTCAAGCAGGCCGAGCAGGAAGCAGCCTCCGACAATAACCGTTTCCTCTATCGCAATTTCGCCGGCGGCACGCTGGAGACGGAAGGCGAGCATGGCGCCTGACGCCGACGCCGGAAAATCCGCCAAGCGCGCCGATCCGTTTGCACCGGTGACCTCGGAGCAGCTCGATGTCGGCGATGGCCACGACATCTATGTCGAGAGCGTCGGCCGCATCGGCGGCATTGCGGCGGTCTATCTGCATGGCGGGCCCGGCAGCGGTTGCCAGCCCGATCACCGCCGGCTGTTCGACCCTGAAAGATTCCATGCCGTGCTGTTCGACCAGCGCGGCGCCGGCCGCAGCCGCCCCAAGGGCCGGCGTGACGACAATACCCTGCCGCATCTGATTGCGGACATGGAGAGGATCCGCGAGAAATTCGGCTTTGAGCGCTGGATGATCGTCGGCGGCTCCTGGGGCGCGACGCTGGCGCTGGCCTATGCGCAAGCGCACCCCGACCGCGTCACCGGCATCGTGCTGCGCGCCACTTTCCTTGGCACCCGCAAGGAGATCGAGGATGGATTCCTCGACGTACTGCCGCGCTTCTATCCGGCGCTGCATGCGGATTTCCTCGACGTGTTGCCGCCAGCAGAACGCACACACCCGATCGACGCATATTTCCGCCGCATCCTTAATCCCGATACCGCCGTGCATAGCCCGGCGGCACGGGCCTGGGGCGAGACCGAACGCATTCTCTCCGAGCACACGCCGGGCCGCGCCCGGCTCGATCCGGTCAACTCGTCGCGCGCCCTGCCCGCCACGCCGTTCATGGAAGCGCACTATTTCGCCAATGACTGCTTCATGCGGCCGAACCAGCTGATCGAAGAGGCCGGCAGGCTCGCTGACATTCCCGGCATCATCGTGCAGGGCCGTTATGATCTGCTGTGCCCGCCGGCGACCTCGCATGCGCTTGCCGCGGTGTGGCGCGAAGCCGAAATTCGCATGGTCGAGGGCGCCGGCCACACGCTGTACGATCCCGGCGTCCGCGACGCCGTGATGAAAGCGGTCGCGGACATGGCTTCCAGGATTAGCAGATAGGGGTTTTCGAAATGCCGATAGCCGGAAAAGGCATGCTGCTGACGTCGATGAATATCGACGCCGCCGACGAGGCCGAATTCAATCGCTGGTACGACCGCGAACATCTCGAAGAGCGCGTCGCGATGCCGGGTTTCCTCGAAGCGCGGCGCTATGTCGCGCACGACGGCGACCCGAAATATCTCAGCCTTTATTCCACCGAAACCATCGAGGTACTGGACAGCCCGTTCTACCGCACGGCACTCGCCAACCAGACCGCCTGGTCGAAGGCCAACATTGCCCGCTTCAAGAACATGATCCGGGGCGTTTCGCGTATCACCATCAGCCGCGGCACCGGCCGCGGCGCCGTGCTCGGCATCATCCGGCTGCGGCCTTCGGCCGGCGGAGAGGACAAACTACGTACCGCACTGCGGGATCAACTCGATCCCGCAAAACTCGACGGCATCATCTCCATGCACCTGCTGGAGAACAATCCAGCGCTGTCGAAGCCGATCACCGATGACCCCGCAGCGCCCAATCCCGGCGCCGGCGACTGGTTCGTGCTGATCGACGCCACCGCTGTCAGCGCGGTCCCGGCGGCCGCAGCGCGCTTCAAGGACAACGCCGCGATCAAGCCGCTGGTGGTTACAAGCGGTATTTACCGGCTGATGTGGGACCTCGCGAAGAGCGATCTGCCCAGCGCGTAGCATTGGCGACAATGCGCTGCGTTCATGCTGCACCGCCATATAATATCAGCGAGTATTAACGTTCACGCGTGCCTGCATTGAAAGCTGGCGATCGCGCAAAATTGCCTTTGTGACTCGTCTGGAATGGCTCTAAGCTCCGATAAGATAAGCCTATGATCCAATTCAAAAACCACAAGAACGCCTACTGAGCGTTCAGGCATCAAGGCCGCGTTCGGATTGCTGACGCGGAAAGGTAGGAATGAAACCGACTGACATCTCGGCGCCGGACTACTTTCACAAAGTGGTTGATTGCCAATGGGCCTGCCCCGCTCACACGCCAGTTCCCGAATACATCCGTTTGATTGCCGAGGGGCGTTATAGCGACGCCTACATGATCAACTGGAAATCGAATGTGTTTCCCGGAATTCTGGGACGCACCTGCGATCGCCCGTGCGAGCCGGCCTGCCGACGCGGCCGCGTCGAGGAAACACCCGTTGCGATCTGCCGGCTGAAGCGCGTCGCCGCCGACTTCAAGGACGACGTCAAGCATCGCATGCCGAAGGTATCGGCGAAGAACGGCAAGCGCATCGCGCTGGTCGGCGGCGGTCCCGCTTCGCTTGCGGTGGCGCGCGATCTTGCGCCGCTCGGCTATCACTGCACGGTGTTCGATGCCGATCCCAAGGCGGGCGGCATGATGCGCAGCCAGATTCCAAAGTTCCGGCTGCCGGATTCGGTGATCGACGAGGAAACCGATTACATCCTGGGCCTCGGCATCGAGTTCAAGGGCGGTCATCGCATCGACAGCCTGAAACAGCTGATGGCTGAAAATTATGATGCGATCTTCGTCGGCTCCGGCGCGCCGCGCGGCCGCGAGCTAGACATCCCCGGCCGCAAGGAGGCCGCCGCCAACATCCATATCGGCATTGAATGGCTGGCTTCGGTTTCGTTCGGCCATGTCGAGAAGATCGGCCGCCGCGTGATCGTGCTCGGCGGCGGCAACACCGCGATGGATTGCTGCCGCACCGCGCGCCGCCTCGGCGGCGAAGACGTCAAGGTGATCGTGCGTTCCGGCTTCGAGGAAATGAAGGCGAGCCCCTGGGAAAAGGAAGACGCCATTCACGAGGACATTCCGATCCTCAATTTCATGGTTCCGGTGGGATTCAAGCATGTAGCCGGCAAGCTCATCGGCGTCACCTTCCAGAAGGTGAAGGCGGAATATGACGCCAAGGGCCGGCGCAACCTGGTGCCCGCGGGCGAACCGGACCAGACCATTCCCTGCGATGATGTGCTGGTGGCGGTCGGGCAGGAAAACGCCTTCCCCTGGATCGAGCGCGACTGCGGCATCGAGTTCGACAAGTGGAACATGCCGCAGGTCGATGCCAAGACTTTCGCTTCGACCAACCCAAAGGTGTTCTTCGGCGGCGACGCGGCGTTCGGCCCCAAGAACATCATCTGGGCGGTGGCGCACGGCCATGACGCCGCGCTGTCGATCCACAAGATGCTCTCCGGCGAGGATATCACCGAGCGCCCGCTTCCCGAAGTGAATGTCTCCTCGCAGAAGATGGGCATCCACGAGTGGAGCTACGACAACGACATCTCCGCCGACAAGCGCTACAAGGTGCCGCACCGCGACAAGGTGATTGCGCTCAAGGACATCCGCGCCGAGGTCGAACTCGGCTACGACGTCAAGCTCGCGCTCGGCGAGGCGCAGCGCTGCCTGAACTGCGACATTCAGACGATTTTCAGCGCGCCCGCCTGCATCGAATGCGACGCCTGCGTCGACATCTGCCCGATGGATTGCATCACCTTCACGGATAACGGCGAGGAAGAAGATCTGCGGACACGGCTGAAAGCGCCCTCACCGCATCACGACCAGGCGCTCTATGTCGCCGACGGGCTCAAGACCGGGCGGGTCATGGTGAAGGACGAAGACGTCTGCCTGCATTGCGGACTCTGCGCCGAGCGTTGTCCCACCGGAGCCTGGGACATGCAGAAGTACCTCATCGATATGACTTACGCGGGATCAACATGTCAGTCCAAAGCCCGATCAGCAGCGTAAACGACTTCGTCGTCCGTTTCGCCAACGTCAACGGCTCGGGTTCGGCCAGCGCCAACGAGCTGTTCGCGCGCTCGATCCTGCGTCACGGCGTGCCGGTGAGCCCGCGCAACATCTTCCCCTCCAACATCCAGGGGCTGCCGACCTGGTACGAGGTGCGGGTGACCGAGGAAGGCCATCTCGGCGCCCGCGGCGGCGTCGACATGATGGTGGCGATGAACCCGCAGACCTGGGACAAGGACGTCGCCTCGATCGAGGCTGGCGGCTATCTGTTCTACGATTCCACCAAGCCGATGCCGACGTCGAAATTCCGCGCCGACATCAACGTCATCGGCGTGCCGCTGACCGCGATCACCAACTCGACCTATACCGATCCGCGCCAGCGCCAGCTGTTCAAGAACATCATCTATCTCGGCGCGATGTGCGCCCTGCTCGACATGGACCCGAAGATCGTCGAGCAATTGATATCAGAGCAATACAAGGGCAAGGAGAAGCTTCTCTCCTCGAACGTCCACGCCCTGCATCTCGGGCGCGACTGGGCGCTGCAGAACCTGAAATGCCCGATCGGGCTGCAGGTGAAGAAGGCCGACAAGGTCGGCGACCGCATCTTCATGGAAGGCAACAGCGCGGCCGCGCTCGGCGCCGTCTATGGCGGCGCCACCGTCTGCGCCTGGTATCCGATCACCCCGTCGTCGTCGGTGGCGGAAGCCTTCACCAGCCACTGCAAGAAGCTGCGGCACGACCCGGAAACCGGCAAGGCCAAATACGCCA
Source organism: Bradyrhizobium sp. JYMT SZCCT0428 (assembly GCF_018131075.1). GTDB lineage: Bacteria > Pseudomonadota > Alphaproteobacteria > Rhizobiales > Xanthobacteraceae > Bradyrhizobium. Next base: position 161,922 of record NZ_JAFCLS010000012.1, read on the forward strand.
TCGTGCAGGGCGAGGACGAGCTTGCATCGATCGGCATGGTGATCGGCGCCTCCTGGAACGGCGCGCGCGCTTTCACCGCGACTTCCGGGCCCGGCGTCTCGCTGATGACGGAGTTCATCGGGCTTTCCTATTTTGCCGAAATTCCCGGCGTGATCATGAACATCCAGCGCGCCGGCCCCTCGACCGGCATGCCGACGCGCACCCAGCAATGCGACATCATCGCCTGCGCCTACGCTTCGCACGGCGACACCAAGCACATCCTGTTGTTCCCGGAAGACCCGGCGGAAGCGTTCGAGTTCGCGGCGCAATCGTTCGATCTCGCCGAGCGGCTGCAGACCATGATCTTCCTGATGCTCGACCTCGACATCGGCATGAACCACCGGCTCTGCCGTCCCCTGAAGTGGGACGACGCCAGGCAGTATGACCGTGGCAAGGTGATGACCGCAGAGATGCTCGACGAGCCCGGCCGCGACTTCGGCCGCTATCTCGACGTCGACGGCGACGGCATTCCCTACCGCACCTATCCCGGCACGCACCCGACCAAAGGCTCGTTCTTCACCCGCGGCACCTCGCGCGACCGCTATGCGCGCTATTCGGAAGAAGGCGCCGTTTACGCCGACAACATGCAGCGGCTGGTGCGCAAGTTCGAGACCGCGCAGGACATGGTGCCGCGCCCCCTGCAGGCCAACGCCACCAAGCCGACCAAATACGGCGTGATCTATTTCGGCTCGACTGCGCCGGCGATGGACGAGGCGATCGGCCTGCTGGAGGCGCGCGGACACCAGCTCGACCGCATGCGCATCCGCGCCTTCCCGTTCCACTCCAGCCTCGCCAGCTTCATTGCCGACCATGACTTCGTGTACGTGGTCGAGCAGAACCGCGACGCCCAGCTGCGCCAGTTGATCGTCAACGAGAACGACATCGATCCGGTGCGGCTGGTGCCGATCCTGCACTATGACGGCACCCCGATCACCGCGCGCTTCATCGCCAGCGCCATCGGCGACCATCAGGACCATCTGAAAGTGACTCCTCTCCGCAAGGCCGTGTCATGATCCGTCCTTTGACCTCTCCGTCATGCCCGGCCTTGTGCCGGGCATCCACGTCTTCCTTTTTCCCGGCCATGACGAGCCGGGAGCTGCAGGTGTTGTCATGACCTACATTGCAAAACCGAAATTCCACCATCCCGGCCTGCCGAAGAACGATCTCGGCTACACCCATCGGGACTACGAGGGCAAGATTTCGACGCTGTGCGCCGGCTGCGGTCACGACTCGATCACCGCTTCGATCATCGAGGCCTGCTTTGAGCTGTCGATCGAGCCGCATCGCGTCGCCAAGATCTCCGGCATCGGCTGTTCCTCGAAAACACCGGATTATTTCCTCGGCAATTCGCACGGCTTCAACTCGGTGCACGGCCGCATGCCGTCGGTCCTGACCGGCGCCAACCTCGCCAACCGCGACCTGATCTATCTCGGCGTCTCCGGCGACGGCGATTCCGCGTCGATCGGCTTCGGCCAGTTCGCCCATTCGATCCGGCGCGGCGTCAACATGACCTATATCGTCGAGAACAACGGCGTTTACGGCCTGACCAAGGGCCAGTTCTCGGCCACCGCCGACCGCGGCTCGAAATCCAAGAAGGGTGTGATGAACACCGACAACGCCATCGATCTGGTGGCGATTGCGCTGCAGCTCGGCGCCAGCTTCGTGGCGCGCAGCTTCTCCGGTGACAAGACCCAGCTGGTGCCGCTGATCGCGGCCGCCATCCGCCACAAGGGCGCGTCATTCATCGACGTCATCAGCCCCTGCATCGCCTTCAACAACCACGCCGGCTCGACCAAGAGTTTTGACTACGTCCGCGAACATAATGACGCGGTCAACCGCCTCGACGTCATCACCAGCCGCGACCCCATCACCGTCGATTATGCCCCGGGCTCGGTGCAGGTGGTGGAGCAGCACGACGGCACCAGGCTGGCGCTGCGCAAGATCGACGCCGATTACGACGCCAACGACCGGCTGGCGGCGATGACCTTCCTGCAGAAGCACGCCGCCAAGGGCCAGGTGGTGACCGGCTTGCTCTATGTCGATCCCGACGCCGAAGACATGCACACGCATCTCGACACCGTCGAGACGCCGCTCAACACGCTGGAAGCCAAGGAATTGTGCCCCGGCTCGTCAGCGCTGGACAAGATCAACGCCAGCCTGCGGTAGGGCATGCAGTCGTCAGGTCGCAACGTCGATGCATCCTGCGATATGGCTTAGCCTCGGAGGCAGGCATCGGTTAGCGTGCCTGCTTGCGTCCAAGCGGTCAACACGACCGCGCTTCTGACAACAAACCCGACCGGATTCGCGATCCACGGAATCCGACGGGCGTGCTATGATTGCTCGACCACGCGTCGATACACATGCCGCCGTAGATTTTTATCATTCATAGTTGAGAAGTATGATGTGGCATAAACCTGCTGCGATCGTCGCAATTCTGGCGGCAACGATCTTTTTGACCTCCAGCAACGCAAACGCAGCCTCCAGGAGCAAGTCCAACCAAATCAAGTACGAGTACGTGCCGCCAAAGGATCCGGCGCACCAGCCGATCCTCGACCAAATGAAGCAGGGTCGTGCACTCGAGCACCTGCAGGAATTGCTTAGTCCGATCCGCCTTCCCTACCCGCTGACGCTCAAGGTCGCGGGTTGCGACGGCGTCCCAAACGCCTGGTACAACGATGAAGTCATCACCGTGTGTTACGAAATGCTGGCGGAAATTTTGAAGAGCGCGCCGAAGCAAGATCTTCCCATCGGGGTTTCCCGGGCGGATACGGTCCTGGGCTCGAGTCTGGCGGTGTTTTTGCACGAAACCGCGCATGCGGTTTTCAACATGCTGCAAATACCGGTGCTCGGCCGGGAGGAAGACGCCGCCGATCAGTTCGCCGCCTACGTGATGCTCAGACTAGGCAAGGATGAGGCCCGCAGAATGATCCTGGGCTCCGCCTATCACCATGCGATCCAGATGCCAGGACCGCAGGTCACCGTTCCGATCCAGGCGCTTTCAGCTGAGCATTCGACGCCGGCGCAGCGGACGTTCAACATCTTGTGTGTCGCCTATGGTGCGGACAAGAAACTGTTCGCCGACATCGCCGAAAAGGAATTCCTCCCCAAGGACCGGGCCGAAGTCTGCGCGCGGGAGTATGATGATCTCAACTTTGCCATGACAAAGCTGATCGGTCCCCACATTGACAAGCGTCTGGCCGGGAGATTTCACGAAGTCTGGGCGCGAACCGTCAGTACCCGTCGCGCATTCCTTGCGCGCCAGTAAGATTTTCGACGTCTGAGCACCGCGACCGGCCAGGGAGTTGTGCCCCGGCTCGTCAGCGCTGGAAAAGATCAACGCCGGCTTGCGGCAGAGCGGGACGTATCAAGAATGGGCCTGCGGGGTGCAGCCGACCTTATTGTGCGCGTCTCAATGCGGTTGCACTGGTAGCAACAGAAAACCTTGATGAGTGGCTTGGCCCCGATAGCGGGCAGCTTGCCCAACAGCCGCATCTCGGCGTGGCACTTTTCGCATACTCGGATTTCCAGTACTGGCTGGCCCATCTCGATAGGATGTGTACGAAACCAGTCGGAACAATGGAGTTTTGCTCCGTAAGACTACGGCAAACGAAAAGCCGCCTATTCCGAGAGGGCGGCGATTAAGGGAGTCTTAGGCCAGTCGTGCCGATGATCGACCTCTTGTGAACGCTCAAGGACGAGGTTCCGCCGTGCTCAAGGACGGCACTTATTCGGCATGGTTCAAGACCCCGGCAGGCCAAGGCACTGGCATCGTCCATGTTGCAGACGGCAGGATCTGGGGGCGCGACGGCGTCATGACCTACGAGGGGTCATGCGAAGTCGACGGCGACCGATTCACCGCGGTCGTCATCACAAGAAAACACACAGGCGGGCTGCCAACCGTGTTTGGCGATGATCAGGAGCTCGAGCTCAAGCTGCAGGGAACGTGCACCGGCAAGATAGCCACCTACACCGGAACGGCGGAACAGTTTCCAGGCCTGCTCCTGGAGGGAACGCTGATTTACAACGAGCAGGCGCGCGCCCCGGAGGCGAGCGAGCCCATACCAGCATTCGACCCGCACAAACTGCCGAAATTGCCGACGCGCGGGCGCTGATCGCTCGGGATCGCAAGGAACGCCGGGAGTGTAGCTACGCCACCGCGGCCAGCCCGCGCGGGTTGGCGACGTATTCCTTCAGCACCTTGCCGGTCGCGTCGACCTCGACCAGCGAGACGTTGTAGGTCCAGAGGTCGGCAAGGTGCTGCAGCACGCGCTTCGCATCGGTGTCATTGAGCTGCGCGCCTTTCAGCACGGTGTGGCGCAGCATCAGATGGCGATCACCGGCGAGATCGACATCGACGACTTCGATGTTGGCATCGATGAAGCCGACGTCGTATGTCCGTGACAGGGCGCGGCGCACGCGCCGATAGCCGCGCTCGTCGTGGATCGCATCGACCCTGATGCCGGCGGTCTCGGCCGGATCGTCATGCAAGTGGAACATGCGGAAGTGCCGCATCAGCCGCGGTGAGAGGAACTGGCTGATGAAGCTCTCGTCGCGGTAATTGGCCCAGACATCGCGGAGCACGCCCATCGTATCGCCCTTGCCGGCGATATCCGGAAACCATTCGCGATCCTCGTCCTCGGGATTGGTCACAATGCGCTCGATGTCCTGCATCATCGCAAAACCGAGCGCGTAGGGGTTGAAGCCCGAGAAATACTTACTGTCGAAGTCGGGCTGGAACACGACGTTGGTATGCGACGACAGGAATTCGAGGAAATTGCCGTCGGAGAGCTGCCCCTGCAGGTGCAGCCGGTTCATGATGCGGTAATGAACGTAGGTCGCGGTGCCCTCGTTCATGACCTTGGTCTGGCTCTGTGGGTAAAAATACTGTGCGATGTGCCGCACGATGCGCAGCAGCTCGCGCTGCCAGGGCGCCAGGCGCGGCGCGGTCTTTTCCAGGAAGTACAGGATGTTTTCCTGCGGCAGGCCGAGCAGCGCGCGGCGGCGATCGGCGCTCAGCGTTGCCACGCTCTTGACCGGTCCGGTCGGAATGGTCCGCCACAAATCATTGAACACGCTTTCTTCGTGCTGGCGGCGGTACTGGGCCCGTTTCTCCTCGACGCGCAGGTCGGGCAGCTTCTTGCCGGGATAGCGGTTGATGCCATGCGACATCAGCGCGTGCGCCGCGTCCAGCGTCTGCTCGACCGCCAGCCGGCCGTGGCGATCCTCGCACTGCGCGACGTAGGTCTTGGCGAATTCGAGGTAATCGAGAATGCCGTCGGCGTCGGTCCACTGCTTGAACAGGTAATTGTTCTTGAAGAAATGATTGTGGCCGAAGGCGGCGTGCGCGATCACCAGCGTCTGCATGGTCGCGGTGTTCTCCTCCATCAGATAGGAGATGCACGGCGACGAGTTGATGACGATCTCATAGGCCAGACCCATCAGGCCCTTGCGGTAGGAGGCCTGCTGATAGGCAAAGTGCTTGCCGAACGACCAATGCTTGTAGAACAAGGGCATGCCGACCGAGCAATAGGCGTCCAGCATCTGCTCGGCGGTGATCACCTCGATCTGGTTCGGATAGACATTGAGCCCGAGCTCGGACTCCGCGATCTCCTCGCAGGCGTCATGGATCCGCTGCAGCGTCGGGAAATCCCAATCAGCACCCTGAAACAGCCGTTCGCCTGTCATGGTGCCCTCTCCTGTCTTACGCGGCGCTGGAAGAGATCGTGAAACACCGGGAAGATTTCGCTGCGCTCGCAGACCTTGCGCATCGACAACGGCGCACCGGCGAGGCGCAGGCGCTCATACAGCGTCCATAGCGACGAATCCGGCATCTCGAAGGTCAGACCGGCATCCTGGCCGACCTCGAGATAGGCAAAAAACTGGCTGACGGGGAGAATCTTCTCGGTCAGCAGCCGGCCCGCCACCTCGCCGTCGGATGTGGAATTGTCGCCATCGGAAGCCTGCGCGGCGTAGATATTCCAGTCCGCCGGGCGGAACCGCGAACGCACGATCTCGTGCATCTCCTGCAACGCACTCGAAACCAGCGTGCCGCCCGATGCCGGGCCATGGAAGAATGTATCCTCGTCGACCTCTTCGGCGCGGTCGGTATGGCGGATGAAGACGATCTCGACGTGGCGATAGCGCCGCTTCAGGAAGACATAGAGCAGCGTGTAGAAGCGCTTGGCGAGGTCTTTCATGTGCTCGGTCATCGAGCCCGAGACGTCCATCAGGCAGAACATCACGGCCTGGGCAATCGGCTTCGGCGTGGTCTCGAACCGCCGGTATCGGATGTCGATCGGGTCGATGAACGGGATCCGCTTGGCCTTGGCTTTCAGGGCTTCGATCTCGGCCAGCAGTTCGGCGCGGCGCGCCTCGTCGCCGCAAATCAGCAACTCGGCTTCAAGGGCCGCGATCTCTTCCGGCTTCGGCCGCCGCAATGCCACCCGCCGCGCCATCGCGCGGCTCACGGTACGGGGAATGGAAATATTCGCCGGCGAACCCGACGTCGCATAACCGGCGCGGCGGATTCCTTCGCTCTCCACCTCGGCAAGCTTGCGCTTGGCGAGGTCAGGCAATTCGAGATCGTCCAGGAACAGGTCGACGAATTCCTCGCGGCTGAGAACGAAGCGGAATGCGTCTTCGCTGTCGCCCTCCCCCGCGCCGCCGGCCTTGCCGCCCGAGCCGCCCGAGCGCGGCAGCATGTCGCCTTCGATGAACTTCTTGTTTCCAGGAAGTATCATGTCCCGGGTGCCGCCTTCACGGCGGAACCGCGGCTCGTCCATGCCATCCAGGGGGATGCTGACCTCGCCGCCTTCCAGGACATCCTTGATGTCCCGGTCGTGCGAGGTCTTCTTGACCGCCTGCTGAACCAGCGCCTTCGCCCGGCGCAAGAACCGCTGACGGTTCTCGAGACTCTTGCTGCCCGGATTCAGCCGCCGATCAACGATGTGAATAGCAACCACTTCGCATCCGCCTCAGCCGGCTTGCTTCACGCGCATGTACCATTCGACGAGCCGGCGGACCTGCCGTTCGGTGTAACCGCGGTCCACCATCCGCGCGACGAAATCGTCGTGCTTCTTCTCGGTTTCGCCGTCCTTTTTCGAGCCGAACGAAATGACGGGCAGCAGATCTTCCACTTGCGAGAATATCCGCTTTTCGATCACCTCGCGAACCTTTTCGTAAGAGGTCCAGCCCGGATTCTTGCCGCCGTTCTGGGCTCGCGACCGCAGCGAGAACTTCACGACCTCGTTACGGAAGTCCTTCGGGTTGGCGATGCCCGCAGGCTTCTCGATCTTGGTCAGCTCCTGATTGAGCAATTCACGGTCGAGCAATTGTCCGGTGTCGGGATCCTTGAAGTCCTGATCTTCGATCCAGGCGTCGGCGTAATCCACGTAACGGTCGAACAGGTTCTGGCCATAATCCGAATAGGATTCGAGATAGGCTTTCTGAATCTCGTTTCCGATGAACTCGGCATATCGCGGCACCAGTTCGGCCTTGATGAATTCGAGGTAACGCTTCTCGGTCTCATCAGGGAGTTGCTCGCGACGGATCGACTGTTCCAGCGCATACATCAGGTGAACGGCATCCGCGCCGACCTCCGACGTATCGTGATTGTAGGTTGCGGCGAGCACCTTGAACGCGAAGCGGGTCGAGACGCCGTCCATGCCTTCGTCGACGCCGGCGGCATCCTTGTATTCCTGGACGCTGCGGGCCTTGGGATCGGACTCCTTCAGGCTTTCGCCGTCATAAACCCGCATCTTTGCAAACACGGTGGAGTTTTCGTGACGGCGCAGCCGCGACATGACAGAGAAGCGCGCCAGCGTCTCCAGCGTCGACGGCGCGCAGGGCGCGGCGGCGAGTTCGGAGCCCTGGATCAGCTTCTCGTAGATCTTCTGTTCTTCCGTGACGCGCAGGCAATACGGCACCTTGATGACGCAGATGCGGTCGATGAAGGCTTCGTTGTTCTTGTTGGTCTTGAAGCTCTGCCACTCGGATTCGTTGGAGTGCGCAAGAATGACGCCGGTAAAGGGGATCGCACCGATATTCTCGGTTCCGATATAGTTGCCTTCCTGCGTCGCCGTCAGCAGCGGATGCAGCATCTTGATCGGCGCCTTGAACATCTCGACGAATTCGAGGATGCCCTGGTTGGCGCGGTTCAAGCCGCCGGAATAGCTGTAGGCGTCGGGGTCGTTCTGGGCGAAGGTTTCCAGCTTGCGGATGTCGACCTTGCCGACCAGCGAGGAGATGTCCTGGTTGTTTTCATCACCCGGCTCGGTCTTGGCGACCGCGATCTGCCGCAGCCGCGACGGCTGGATCTTGGCGACACGGAATTGCGAGATGTCGCCGCCGAACGATTCGAGCCGCTTGTAGCACCACGGGCTCATCAGCCCGGTGAGGCGGCGGCGCGGAATGCCGTATTTTTCCTCGAGCATCGGCCCGAGTGTTTCCGGGTCAAACAGGCTGAGCGGACTTTCGAAGACGGGACTGAGTTCGTCGCCGGCCTTCAAGACATAAATGGGGTGAACTTCCATCAACGCCTTGAGGCGTTCGGCAAGCGATGACTTGCCGCCGCCGACGGGCCCGAGCAGATAGAGGATCTGCTTGCGCTCTTCGAGACCTTGAGCGGCGTGCCGGAAGAACCCGACGATGCGCTCGATGGTTTCTTCCATGCCATAGAAGCCGGCAAAGGCCGGATAGGTGCGCATGGTGCGGTTCAAAAAAATACGGCCAAGGCGTTGATCCCTGGCCGTGTCGATCATCTGAGGTTCGCCGATTGCCGCTAGCAACCGCTCGGCCGCATTCGCATATTTAAGCGGATCGCTTCGACACGATTCCAGATAGTCCGCCATCGACATGTCGCTCTGACTTCTGGCTTCGAAGGAGCGAGCAAACGCGTTGAACAGAGAATCGTTGTACATAGATTCATCTCCTCATGGTTCAGCTATAACGTAGGATGCGCTGGCCAAGTTCCAAGCCCCGGCAAGCCTCCTGCGTATCCAATCGCGAATCACCAACAGCAGATGTGATATCTGACACGCGACTGACTCCCTCACGCAATGCAATAGTCGTGCTAAGCGACTCGGCAGCTCAAGAATTTGCTGGAATCCACTGAATCTGTAACCGGCGTGCAACATGCGGCATCCGGAGAAGTACTGGTTTTTCAGGTAGATGAACGAACCTGCAGAATTCGCGCGGTTGAACACGCGCCGCCGCAATGCTTGTCGATTCATTAACGCACGCCGCGCGCGGCGTCCGTTCAGCGCGTCGGACCATAACGGACGATCTGAGATCCAGATCACTCCAGGCTGCGTCATCCTCGGTAGATCATCTCTCTGTTCGGTGTCGTTCGAGGAATCCGAACGCGCGAATTCCGTTTCCAGGGCTTATGCCGCTCACCACAACGCCTGACGTTTGCGCTCTCGTTGGCACGAATGCCATCAAGGCGGCGTGCATTGCGACTGTAATCAAGTCCCGAGCGCGGCGAACCGATACAAGAGGCTCGCGCGCTAGTACTTTTGGATTAGTCCGGCGCAACCAATTCGCGGATCCCTCCTGAGTGCGGCGCAAAACGAAACCGGCGCTGCCGTCGATCGGCACAGGTGTGCTCCACGTCATGGTCCGAATTGGACACCTGCCGGGATTTATTGTGCAAGGCACAATGCGGGCAAATCATGGGGCGAGAATGGGCGCGTCGCCCAATTTTTAGGCAACCGACCGCCTGCAGTAAGGTTTTCCCGCCAACTGCCTGAAATTGAACGCAGCCGCAGCCGCCTGCGACCAATCAGCAGATCGAAGCCGCACCATGGCGGCGCCTGGCACCGCACCGCTTCCGTGCGGACGGCCGGTGTGTCACGCATTTAGGGACGATCATGAAGCGCATCTTCCTGTGTACCCTCACGCTGGCCGCGATGGCCTCGCTTGCCGGCCCCAGCCATGCCCAGGGCGACGTCGACAAGGCAAGAGCTGCCGCCTTCGACAACAGGATGTTCGCCGGCCCCCTCGGTCAAAAGACCTATGCCTGCTTCGTGCGCCGCTACGACGCCAACCACCTGGCGCAGCACCCCAAGCAAAAAGTCAGCGCGATGAAGCTGCTGGTCACGGCCGAGAATCCGCCGGAAGAGAAGATCACCAATTACTCCTTCCGCATCGGCGTCAAATATCGGCATCGGCCGGGCAATTTCGACGCCAGCGGCTATTGCAACCACGTCATCGCTGAAGACAAAGGCAACGAGATCCGCTTCGGCTGCGGCGTCGATTGCGACGGCGGCGGCATCGCTATCGCGATGAAGGACGACAAATCAGCCGTCATCCAGCTGGAGCGGATCAGGATCTGGGACCGCAACAAGCCCGATGACGATTCCGAAAAAGAACTGGTGGCAGGCGCGACGACAAGATTTTCCGGGTCGATCGCACCGATCTGCGCGAATGTGCCGAGCTGGTGACCGACCGCAAGGAACTCGCGGCGCTCAGGCATAAGTGACAGCTTTAAGGCCATCGAATTGGAGGACGCCATGCATCGACGCAGCATCTTGTGGGCCGCGGCTTCCGCTTTCGGCGCCGCCTTTGCTGCCTCGCGCGCCGGCGCGGCGACCGAGGCGCCGCCGACGAGAAAACTGAAAGTGGTCTATCACCTCAACGACCTCGACAAGGTCAGCTCTGTCGTCGGCAACATCCAGAACCACCTCGACGGCGTCGGCGGGCCCGACAACGTCACCATCGCTCTGGTCGTTCACGGCCAGGCGCTGCGCGCGTTCCACGCCTCCGCGGCCAATCCCGATCTGACGCGGCATATCGGCCAGTTCGCCAGGGGCGGAATTGAACTCGCCGTCTGCGGCAACACCATGAAATCCCAGAAGGTCGGCCTCGCCGATCTCTTGCCCGGCTTCATTTCCGCCGACCAGGGCGGCGTGGTGCGCATCGCCGAGTTGCAATCGCAGGGCTATCTCTATCTGCGACCCTGATCGCAATCTGGGACCCTAACGCAATCCGCGATCGTGATCGCGGCGTCCGCTTTCCCGTCACAAAATCGTGCTGGATTTCGGCAACCCTCCAGGTGCTCGTCCCGGGGATCGAACTGACGTAAATGGCGTTATCCGACCGAATACTCCCAATCCGACCGGCAGCCATTCCATCACTTGCCATCCACTTGCCATCCAATTGTTGACATTCCCGCCTCGCACCCGAAAGCTGCCGGGGAACCCGAAAACCGACGACCGGACAGAACAGGCATCATGAATCCCGTCAAAGCACTCGAAAACCACGGTCAGGCCGTCTGGCTGGATTTCCTCGCCCGAGGCTTCGTCGCCAAGGGCGATCTGAAGAATTTGATCGATACCGACGGCGTCAAAGGCGTGACCTCGAACCCCGCGATCTTCGAGAAAGCCATCGGCAGTTCGGACGAATATGACGGCGCGATCGGCCAGGCGCTGAAAAAGGGCGACCGCCCGGTCGCCGACCTGTTCGAACACGTCGCCATTGAGGACATCCAGAACGCCGCTGACGTGTTGCGACCGGTGTACGACCAGTTGAAGGGCGAGGACGGTTTCGTCAGCCTCGAGGTCTCGCCCTATCTGGCGATGGACACCAAAGGCACCATCGCCGAGGCCGAGCGGCTGTGGAAGGACGTCAAGCGCAAGAATTTGATGGTGAAGGTGCCGGCGACGCCGGAAGGCCTGCCTGCGATCGAACATCTGATCGGTGAAGGCATCAGCATCAACATCACGCTATTGTTCTCGCAAAAGGTCTATCGCCAGGTGGCGGAAGCCTATCTCGACGGGCTGGAGAAACTCGTCGCCGGCGGTGGCGATCCCTCGCGTGTGGCCAGTGTCGCCAGCTTCTTCGTCAGCCGGATCGACAGCGCCGTCGACAAGCAGCTCGACGACAAGATCGCAAGGGCCAACGACCCCAGCGAAAAGGAGCGCCTGAGCGCGCTCAAGGGCAAGGTCGCGATCGCGAACGCCAAGATGGCCTATCAGGACTACAAGGGCCTGTTCTCGGGCGCACGCTGGGACAAGCTCAAGGCCAAGGGCGCAAAGCCACAGCGGCTGTTGTGGGCTTCGACCGGCACCAAGAACAAGGACTACAGCGACGTGCTCTATGTCGAGGAACTGATCGGCCCCAACACCATCAACACGGTGCCGCCGGCGACACTCGACGCGTTCCGCGATCACGGCACGCCGCGCGACAGCCTCGAGGAAAATATCGAGGACGCGCGCCGCGTGCTGGAAGAGCTGGAAAAATCCGGCATCTCGCTCGATGCGATCACCACCGAGCTGGTCAAGGATGGCGTCAAGCAATTCGCCGATGCCGCCGACAAGCTCTACGGTGCCGTCGCGCACAAGCGCGCGGCTTCGCTTGGCGGCGGAATCGACAAGCAGCACCTCGTGCTCGGCGACGGCATCAAGAAAGCCGTGGAGAAGAGCACCGAGGACTGGCGGGCGTCAGCCAAAATCCGACGGCTCTGGCACAAGGACAAATCGGTCTGGAGCAATGACGACGAGAATAAGTGGTTGGGCTGGTTGAACAGTCCGGCTGCAGCAGATGTCGCCGATTACGAGGATTTTGCCAGGCGCGTGAAGGGGCAGAACTTTTCGGACGCCGTCGTGCTCGGCATGGGCGGATCGAGCCTTGGTCCGGAAGTGCTGGCGGAAACCTTCCCTAAGAAATCGGGCTTCCCGAAACTGCACGTGCTCGACTCCACCGACCCCGCGCAGGTGCGCGCGATGGAGAAGAAGGTCGACCTGGCAAAAACCCTGTTCATCGTCTCCAGCAAATCCGGCGGCACTACCGAGCCGAATGCGATGAAGGATTATTTCTTCGATCGCGTTTCCAGGACCATCGGCGCTGACAAGGCGGGCCATCGCTTCATCGCGGTGACCGACCCCGGCTCGTCGCTGGAGAAGGTCGCGACCAAGCAGGGCTTCGCGCGCATTTTCTACGGCGATCCATCGATCGGCGGACGTTACTCGGTGCTGTCGCCGTTCGGGCTGGTGCCGGCGGCTGCCGCCGGCATCGATGTCAAAAGCCTGATCAAGCACACGCTGGCGATGGTGCGCTCCTGCGGCGCCGACGTGCCGCCGCACGAAAACCCCGGCGTACAGCTTGGGCTTGCGCTCGGCCTAGCCGGGCTCGAAGGCCGCGACAAGGTGACAATATCCTCGTCGACGAAGATCGCCGATTTCGGCGCCTGGGCCGAGCAATTGATCGCGGAGTCCACCGGCAAGGACGGCAAGGGCCTGATCCCGATCGACGGCGAACCGCTGGCCGATCCCGCGATCTACGGCGACGACCGCTTCTTCATCGATATCCGGACCGAGGGCGAAGCCGATTCGGCGCACGACGACAAGCTTTCCGCCCTCGAGGCCGCCGGGCATCCGGTGGTCCGCATCGTGATGAAATCGATCAACCATATCGGCCAGGAGTTCTTCCGCTTCGAGATGGCGACCGCAGTGGCCGGCGCCGTCCTCGGCATCAACCCGTTCAACCAGCCTGATGTCGAGGCGGCCAAGATCAAGACGCGCGAACTGACCGCGGCGTTCGAGAAGACCGGCGCACTGCCGGCTGAACAGCCGGTGGTCGCCACCGCCGAAGCCGACATCTACACCGACGAAGCCAATGCCGCCGCGCTGCGCAAGGCCGGCGCCAATGGCACGTTGGAATCCTGGATCAAGGCGCACCTCTCGCGTCCCGGCAGCGGCGACTATTTTGCACTGCTGGCCTATATCGCGCGCGAAGGCGGATCGATCGACATGCTGCAGAAGATGCGGCTGGCGGTGCGTGACGTCAGGCATGTCGCGACCTGCGCCGAATTCGGACCGCGCTTCCTGCATTCGACCGGCCAGGCCTACAAGGGCGGGCCCGACAGCGGCGTGTTCCTGCAGATCACCGCTGACGACGCCAAGGACCTGGCCGTGCCCGGCCAGAAGGCGAGTTTTGGCGTCGTCAAGGCGGCCCAGGCGCGCGGCGATTTCGACGTGCTGACCGAACGCGGCCGGCGCGCATTGCGGGTTCATCTCAAGGGCGACCTCAAGCCGGCGCTTGCCGCGCTGGATGCCGCGATATCGGAAGCGCTCAACTAGAGAGAGCGCGCAATAAGGGAAGTATTGGCATGCAGCTTGGCATGATCGGCCTCGGCCGGATGGGCGGCAACATCGTGCGGCGGCTGATGAGGAACGGCCACACGTCGGTGGTCTACGACAAGGACGCCAAAGCCGTTGCCGCGCTGGCCGCCGAAGGCGCTGCTGGCGCCGAGACGCTGGAAGCGTTCGTCGCGAAGCTGGAGAAGCCGCGCACCGCCTGGGTGATGCTGCCGGCCGGCAAGATCACCGAGGCCACCATCGAAGCACTCGCCAAACTGATGGAGCCCGGTGACGTCATCATCGACGGCGGCAACACATTCTGGCAGGACGACGTTCGCCGCGGCAAAGTGCTCAGGGAGCGCGGACTGCATTATGTCGACGTCGGCACCAGCGGCGGCGTCTGGGGCATCGAGCGCGGCTATTGCATGATGATCGGCGGCGACAAGGCCGTGGTCGACCGGCTCGATCCGATCTTCAAGACGCTGGCGCCGGGGATCGGCGACATCCCGCGCACCGGCGGCCGCGACGGCCGCGACCCCCGCATTGAGCAGGGCTATATCCATGCCGGCCCCAGCGGCGCCGGGCATTTCGTCAAGATGATCCATAACGGCATCGAGTATGGGCTGATGCAGGCCTATGCCGAGGGTTTTGATATCCTGAAGAACGCCAATATCGAGGCCTTGCCGGCGGAGCATCGTTTTGATCTCGACATTGCCGATATCGCCGAGGTATGGCGGCGCGGCAGCGTGATCCCTTCCTGGCTGCTCGATCTCACTTCGTCGGCGCTCGCCGAGAACCAGACGCTGGATAATTATTCCGGCCATGTCGAGGATTCCGGCGAGGGCCGCTGGACCGTCAATGCCGCGATCGACGAGGCGGTGCCGGCCGAGGTGCTGACGGCGGCGCTCTATGCCCGCTTCCGTTCGCGCAAGGATCACACATTCGCGGAGAAGATCCTTTCCGCGATGCGCGCAGGCTTCGGCGGTCACAAGGAGCCGCCGAAGAAGCCGGGCTCGAAGGCTTAACGCCCATGGCGGTCGGAAAACTGGCACAGACGAAACCCGATCCCTGCTCCTTCGTCATCTTTGGCGTCACCGGCGACCTCGCGCATCGGCTGGTGATCCCTGCCCTCTATAATCTGGCGGCGGCCGATCTGCTGCCGGAAAAATTCTGCGTCGTCGGCATTGCCCGCAAGGGCATGACGAGCGACGGCTTGCGCGACAGCCTGATGAAAGGGCTGCAGCAATTCGCCACGCGCCAGGTGGACGAGGAGATCGCGATGCGCCTGCTCGCATGCGTCACCTGCATCGAGGCCGATCCGAGAGAGCCCGCCTCGTTCGACGCCATGAGCGAGCAGCTCGACAAATTGGAAGCCGCGCGAAACACCCAAGGCAATCGCCTGTTCTATCTCGCGACGCCGCCGAGCGCCTTCCTGCCGATCAGCCGCGAACTCGGCCGCACCGGCATGCTGGTCGAGAACGGCACATGGCGGCGGCTGGTGGTCGAAAAGCCGTTCGGTACCGATCTGGCATCGGCAAGAGAGCTCAACAGCGAACTCCTGAAGCTGGTCGAAGAGCATCAGATCTACCGGATCGATCATTATCTCGGCAAGGAGACCGTCCAGAACATCCTGGTGCTGCGCTTTGCCAACGGCATGTTCGAGCCGATCTGGAACCGCAACCATATCGACCACATCCAGATCACGGTCGATGAAAAACTCGGCGTCGGCCATCGTGGCAGCTTCTATGATGCGACCGGCGCGTTGCGCGACATGGTGCCGAACCATCTGTTTCAACTGCTGTCGCTGGTCGCGATGGAGCCGCCATCGAAATTCGACGCGCATTCGGTGCGCTCGGAAAAGGCCGACGTGCTGGCCGCGATCCAGACCCAGAGCGAGCCGGAGGCGCTGCATAATTCGGTGCGCGGGCAATATCGCGCCGGGATGGTCGGCGACACCGAGATCGAGGACTATCGCAGGACCGCCGACGTCAAGCCTGCCAGCACCACGGAAACCTATGCCGCGCTGAAACTGACCATCGACAATTGGCGCTGGGCCGGCGTTCCCTTTTACCTGCGCACCGGCAAGGCGCTCGGCATCAAGCGCACCGAGATCGCCATCAAGTTCAAGCAGGCGCCGTTCGCGATGTTCCGCGACACGCCGGTGGACCGGCTCTCGCAGAATTACCTGATCATCTCGACCGAACCGACCGAAGGCATCGCGCTGCAGTTCAACACCAAGGTGCCGGGCCCGACCATCAATATCGACGGCGTCGAGATGAAGTTTCGCTACAAGGATTACTTCAAGGCCGAGCCATCGACCGGCTATGAGACCCTGATCTACGACTGTATGATCGGCGACAACATCCTGTTTCAGCGTGCCGACAGCGTCGAGGCCGGCTGGCGGGCGGTGCAGCCATTTCTCGATGCCTGGAAGAACGCCGGCGGCAAGGGGCTCAAGGTCTATGAGCCCGGCAGCGAGGGCCCGGAGGAAGCCAACGATTTGCTGGAGCGAGACGGCCGCAGCTGGCGCAAGCTCAGTTAGAGATGATGTCGAACGACAATCGCCATGTGACGTCAGTTGCCGATCCAGCCGCGATGGCCGAGGCCGCCGCCGAGCGCGTCATCGCGCGGATATCGGAAAACCCCGGCCGCGTCGCGATCTGCCTGACCGGTGGATCGAGCCCGAAACAGCTCTATCAATTGCTCGGCACTGACCCCTGGCGAAGCCGGATTCCGTGGCAGCGCGTGCACTGGTTCATCGGCGACGAACGTTTCGTGCCCGCGGATGATCCTCTCAACAACATGCGCGTGGCACGGAAAACCTTTCTGGACCGGTGCGCGCCGGCATCCAACATTCACCCGATCCCGACGAGTACAGCCGACCCCACCGATCCCGATCGCGGCGCGGCGCTTTACGAGGGCGAACTCAAAGCGTTCTATGGCGCAGACGACCTCGACCCTGGCCGGCCGCTGTTCGATCTCGTGCTGATGGGCGTCGGGCCCGACGGCCATACCGCGTCGCTGTTTCCCGGCGATCCCTTGCTCGACGAGGTCAGGCGTTGGGTGGTCGGCGTACACAAAGCCAATGTCGAACCGTTCGTCCCGCGCATCACGCTCACGCTGCCGACGCTGGCTTGCTGCCGCGAAATGCTGTTCGAGGTCGCAGGATCTGACAAACGCGCGATCTTGACGCGCGTGTTCGCAGGCGAGAACCTGCCGGCGACCCGCGCACGATCCAGCGGCGAGACGATCTGGCTGGTGGATCAGGCGGCATTGCCGGAGAATTTTCGTGCGTGATGCGACAAGCCCCTGCGCGCTGGTGGTGATGGGCGTCTCCGGCTCGGGCAAGAGCACAATCGCGGACCGGCTGGCCGCGCGGCTGGGCTGGCGCTACGAGGATGCGGACAAATTTCACCCGCCCGCCAATGTCGCGAAGATGAGCGCGGGCCAGCCGCTGACGGATGAAGACCGCTGGCCCTGGCTGCAGGCGATTGCCGACGAGATCGACCGCCTCTCGGCTTCCGGACAACGCGCTGTTGTCGCCTGTTCGGCGCTCAAGCGCAGCTATCGCGACATTCTCGTGCATGGACGCGATGATATCCGTATCGTCTTCCTGAACGGGACGCAGGACCTGATCGCGGACCGGTTAGCTGTCCGCAAGGGGCATTTCATGCCGCCGGGGCTGCTCGCCAGCCAGTTCAGGACGCTGGAGCCGCCGCAGCCAGGCGAACGTCCCATCACGGTGTCGATTGCCGCGCCGATTGAGACCATCGTCGACGACATCGTCCGTCAATTGAAAGTGCCCACATGAGCCGCATTGCACTTGTCGTTTCCGATGTCGATGGCACGCTGTTGACCAAGGACAAGATCCTCACCGACGACGCAAGGAACGCCGTGCGGGCGCTGCACGCCGCCGGCATCGGCTTCACCATCGTATCCAGCCGCCCGACCATCGGCATGGGCTTTCTGATCGAACCGCTTGCAATCACGCTGCCGGTCGGTGCCTTCAACGGCAGTTCGATCGTCAATGCGAAGTTGCAACCGATTGAACAGCATCTGATCGCGCCCGCGGTGGCACAGCGCAGCCTCGATGTGCTCAATGAATTCGCCGTCGATATCTGGCTGTTCAGCAACGAGCGCTGGTACACCCGCAATCCCGACGGCGAATACGTTCCGCACGAGAAGCGGGCGATCAAGGCCGATCCGACCATCATCGCGGATTTCACGCCGCATTTGCCAGAGGCCTGCAAGATCGTCGGCGCCAGTTCCGACGCGGCGCTGCTGGCGCGCTGCGAAGCGGCAATGCAGCGGGCGGTGGGCGCAGAGGCCACCGCGGTCAGGTCGCAGACCTATTACCTCGATGTCACCCCCGCGGGCCACGACAAGGGCACGTTCGTCGAGAATATCGCCAAGCGGCTCGGCATTGCGACCGACGCCGTCGCCACCATCGGCGACATGCAGAACGATCTGCCGATGTTTGCCAGGAGCGGCATGTCGTTCGCGATGGGCAACGCGGCCGATGACATCAAGCAGCGCGCGACGCATGTGACTGAAACGAACGAACGTGACGGCTTTGCCCGCGCGATGGAGACGATTCTGAAGGCCGGCTAGCCGACCGTTTCGTATCGTCGCTGTGAGAGTGCGAAATCAAGCACGTCTCAAGAATAAATCCATAAGTCGCCAAAGCTTTCGCTCGGCAAATCCGCTTTATTGCATTGGTCGCCCCGATTTTCGGGGTTGTCGATATCCCACACCATTTCCCGTCGGGTGTGAATCGGCAAGCGCGAGCCGGTATTCATCCAGAGGTACGCAGGCACCCAGCCCCGCCTGCAGCCGTGCGAGGGCTCGCCTGACGTTGATTTAGGGATAGCGCTACTTCGACCGCTGCATCGCCGGCTTCTCGGTCGTCTGCTTCGCCGCGCTGAGGTTATGGGCGGTATTGATCAGCGCGATATGCGTCAGCGCCTGCGGAAAATTACCGGTCTGGCGGCCAGCGCCGGTGTCGAACTCCTCGGCCAACAGGCCGACATCATTGGCAATCGCGACCACGCGCTCGAATAACGCCCGCGCCTTGTCGAGTTCTCCCGTCAGCACATAGGCATCGGCGAGCCAGAGGCTGCAGGCCAGGAATGCGCCTTCCGCCGGCTGCTGCTCGACTTCACGGGGATCATGCCGCAGCACGAATCCATCCCGCATCAGGTGTTTCTCGATTGCGACCAGTGTGCCACGCACGCGCGGGTCTGTTGGTTCAAGGAACCCGACCGAGGGGAGCAACAGGATACTGGCATCCAGCATTTTCGAACCGTAGGATTCGACGAACGCGTTCAGCTCGCGATCAAAACCCTTTTCGCAGACGTCGCGATGGATGGTGTCGCGCAGCGTCCGCCACTTTTCCAGCGGCGCCTTGAAGCCGAATTTTTCGGCGCTCTTGATGCCACGGTCGAAGGCGACCCAGCACATCACCTTGGACGAGACATAGTGCTTGCCGTCGCCGCGGCGCTCCCAGATGCCGTGATCCGGCTGATCCCATTGTTCGGCGAGATGCTCCAGCACCGTGCATTCCAGCGCCCAGCTTCCTTCATAGAGTTCGAGCTTGGCTATTCGCCACTGATGGAAGGCGTCGATCAGCTCGCCATAGACGTCGAGTTGCAGCTGCGCATGCGCGGCGTTGCCGACCCGGACCGGCTGCGCGCCCTCATAGCCCGGAAGCCAGCCGGCCTCCCATTCCAGGAGCCGCCGCTCCCCCATGATGCCGTACATGATCTGCATGTTGGCCGGCGATCCCGCCACCGCGCGCAACAGCCAATTGTGCCAGGCGAGGGCTTCCTCGGTATAGCCCGAGTTCATCAGCGCCAGCAGCGTAAAGGTGGCATCGCGCAGCCAGCAGAAGCGATAGTCCCAGTTGCGCGGCCCCCCGAGCTGTTCCGGCAGCGAGGTGGTGGGCGCCGCGACAATGCCGCCGGTCGGCGCATAGGTCAGCGCTTTGAGCGTGATCAGCGAGCGCATCACGAGATCGCGATGTTCGCCTTCGTAGCTGCAGCGAGCGCTCCATTCGCTCCAGAACGCTTCGGTTTCCTGCAAAGCGACCGCGGGATCGATCGGCGCCGGCACCGCCAGATGCGAGGGCCCGTAGGTAAGGACAAAGGGCACGGTATCGCCCTCGCCCACCTCAAACTCCGCCACCGTGGTCAGGTCCTCGCCGCGGGTGGCGACCGGCGTTCGCAGCACGGTCATGTCAGGCCCGCAAATCGCGAGCAGTCCCGAGCCGTCTTCGGTTTTCCTGACCCAGGGAATGTCGGCGCCAAAACCAAAGCGGATCACCAACTGCATCCGCAACTTGACCCGGCCGCTGACCCCGCGCACCAGCCGCACCACGTCGGACGCGTTGCCGCGCGGCGGCATGAAATCGATCAGCTCGACCACGCCGTTGGCGGTTTCAAACCGCGTCTCCAGGATCAGCGTGTTGCCCCGGTAGCGGCGTGACGTGTTGGTGATCTCTTCTGCGGGCGCGATCAGCCAGCGGCCATGCTTATGTGTGCCGAGCAGCGCGGCGAAGCAGGCGTCGGAATCGAACGCCGGCCAGCACAGCCAGTCGATCGAGCCGTCACGACCGACCAGCGCCGCCGTCTCACAATCGCCGATCAATCCGTAGTCTTCTATCCTGCACGACAAGGCTTGCCACCACCTGGATCGGGCCTATCCGCGCGACCGCTCGCGTGTCGCGGCCTTCAGCGCGGCAACGTCGATCGTGGACGCGATCTGCTCGAGCGGCACCGGCAGCCGGCGACGCCAGTTCGGGTGTTCGTCGACCGTGCCGGGAATATTGGGCTGGTCCACCAGACCCAAAAAGTCCTCCAGCGCGATCGCGAGCAGCCGTGATGGCGTGCGCGCGAGGAAATTTGCCACCGAATAAAGGTCGTTCCTGTCGATGCCGTTGTGGCGCAGCACATCGTCGAGCATTGCCAGCGCATGCCATCGCGCATCGTCGCTCTCGCCGGGATCGATGCCGAGCGCACGCTTGGTCTTGAGGTCGCCGAACGAGCGCCAGCCGGCATAGGTCGAAAGATCGTGGGTGTTGAAGGTGACGAGCGCGTTGGCGAGGTAGTGATCGAGGCTTTTGAACGGACCGTGGTCCTCGCGCTCGAACATCATCACCAGATAGGACCAGATGCCCCACCCGGCAATCTGGTCGCGAAAACCTTCCGGCACGGTGCCGAGGTCTTCGCCGATCACGACGCAGCGCTGCGCGATGCTTTCCTGCGCGGTTGCGGCCAATAACGCCTCGAACGGCATCGGCACATAGACGCCGTCGGCGGCGCTGAAGCCTTGCGGCACCAGATAAAGCCGCTTCAAGCCCAATACGTGGTCGAGCCGGATCGCGCCGGCGTGCCGCATCGAGGCGCGCAGCATTTCGCGATAGGGCGCGAACGATTTCAGCTCCAGCCCGGTCGCGTTGAAGCCGGCAAGGCCCCAGCTCTGGCCGGCGGTGTTGAGCGGATCGGGCGGCGCGCCGACGCCGAGATGCCGCGAGATCGCGACCTGTTCGTTCCATGCATCGAAACCGTCGGCCTGCACGCCGACGGCGACGTCGAGATAGAGCCCGACTCTCATGCCGAGCTCAAGCGCGCGGTCTTTCGCAGCCGCCAATTGCCGGTCGGCCGTCCATTGCACGAATTCGACAAACGCGATTTCGGCCGCGTCCGGGCCCTTGCGCAGTTCAGCGCATTTGGCGTCGTCCGGTTGCCGCCATTCGTCCGGCCATTCCCACCACGGCTTTTTGAATTTGTGCCGGAGCGTCTCGAAGCAGGCGAAGTGCGACAACAATGACCCGCGCTCGGCCCGAAATTTTTCAAATTCCTGCCTGCGCCGTTGTGTCGCATCGGCTTCGAAGGCGGCGAATGCCGATCGCAGTGCGCGCCATTTCAATCCGGCGACAGCAACATAGTCGATCATTTCGCCTTCTCTGACCCGCGCCAGCGCATCCCTTGTCTCGGCGCCGATGCGGAATTCCGGGATGTTCTCGACATCGACATAGAGCGCGTTGAGAAACAGCCGGCTGTTCGGCGAATACGGACTGCAATCGCCGGGACGATCGTCGAACAGGGCATGCAGCGGATTGAGGCCGACGCCATCGGCGCCCAGATGGTTCGCGAGTTCGATCAGCCCCTTGAGATCGGTGAAATCGCCGATCCCCCAGTTGCGCGCCGAGCGGACCCCGTAAAGCTGGACCGCGAGCAGCCAGCAGCGGTCGAAATCGCCGCCAAAAGCCCTTGGCGGCGCCGATAGCAGCGGCACGTCTTCGGTGGTGGATTCGGCATCGGTCAGTTGCAGCCGATGGACGCCCAGCGGCAGATCGAGCGGCCAGGCAATGACGCGATCGACGGCCTCGCCCTCCGCGATAACCTTGTGATCGGCCACGATTTTCCATCGAACCGGAAGCCTTGCGGCGGCCGAAATCTCGGTCCGCGCAGGCAGCCCCGACCGCACCACGACCGGCCCGCCGATGAACGGGCCCGGGGTCTGCGGCGGCAAGGCATCGAGGATAATCTTGAGGGCGGCCGCGTCCGTCACACGGCGGTGACCCTGACCGTCCACGAATTCGGTCTGGATTCCCTGGCTGGCAGCTTGAGCGAAAAGGTCCATTCGGCACGCGGTTTGCACGCAAACGTCTCAGAGGCGTCGCGAAATTGTCCAAATACAGGAAGGGGATAGACGGTGTCTAACGCTCAGCCCCTCAATCGGTTCCCAAGGGAACCAAAGTCGGCCGAGCGGCATTCTACATATCTCCGGAACGTCTCCTTTCTCGCAAGTGAATGGGGGCGTCGTTTCCATGGCTATGGCATCACCGTGAACAAAAAAGTCCAAACCGGCGAAAGCACCAAGGCCGGCGTCTCCTTCCGATTCGATGCTGCCGATCCGCTGCATGACGGCGGCAGCTTTGCGATCGATGCAAGCGAGGTGCCAGCCGTCGAGTCCAGCGACGATGAGCTTTGGTACAAGGATGCCATCATCTATCAGCTCCACGTCAAGGCCTTTGCCGACAGCAACAATGACGGCATCGGCGATTTCGCAGGACTGACGGAGAAGCTGGGATACCTGCAGGACCTCGGCGTCACCACATTGTGGCTGTTGCCGTTCTACCCCTCACCCGGGCGTGATGACGGCTACGACATCGCCGACTATGGCGACATCAATCCCGATTTCGGGACGATGAAGGATTTCCGGCGCTTCATCCAGGAAGCCAAGCGGCGCGGCCTGCGCGTCATCACTGAGCTCGTCGTCAATCACACCTCCGACCAGCACGACTGGTTCAAGCGCGCCCGGCGCAGCGGCCCGGATTCGAGCGCCCGCAACTGGTATGTCTGGAGCGATACCGACCAGAAATACCAGGGCACGCGGATCATCTTCACCGATACCGAGAAGTCGAACTGGACCTGGGACCCGGAAGCCGGCCAGTTCTACTGGCATCGCTTCTTCGCGCACCAGCCGGATCTCAATTTCGACAATCCGCGCGTGGTCAGCGCGCTGGTAAAGGTGATGAAGCGCTGGCTCGATACCGGCGTCGACGGTTTCCGTCTCGATGCGATTCCCTATCTGTGCGAGCGCGACGGCACGAACAACGAGAACCTGCCCGAGACCCACGCCATCATCAAGCGGCTGCGCATCGAGCTCGACGCCTATGCCAAGGGCAAGGTGTTGCTGGCGGAGGCCAACCAATGGCCCGAGGACGTGCAGGAATATTTCGGCCGCAGCGATGAATGCCACATGGCCTATCACTTCCCGCTGATGCCGCGGATCTACATGGCGATCGCGCAAGAAGACCGCTTTCCGATCACCGACATCCTGCGGCAGACGCCCGACATTCCGAGCAATTGCCAATGGGCGCTGTTCCTGCGCAACCATGACGAACTGACGCTGGAAATGGTCACCGACGTCGAGCGCGATTATTTGTGGTCGACCTACGCCAACGACCCCCGCGCCCGCATCAATGTCGGCATCCGCCGGCGCCTCGCGCCGCTGATGGACAACGACCGGCGCAAGATCGAGCTGATGAATTCGCTGCTGCTGTCGTTCCCGGGCACGCCGATCATCTATTACGGCGACGAAATCGGCATGGGCGACAACATCTATCTCGGCGACCGCAACGGCGTGCGCACGCCGATGCAATGGAGCCCGGACCGCAATGGCGGGTTCTCGCGCGCCGATCCGGCGCGGCTTTACGCGCCCACCATCATGGATCCCGTCTACGGCTATGAATCCGTCAACGTCGAGGCGCAGTCGCGCAGCCTGTCGTCGCTGCTTTCAGCCACCAAACGGCTGATCGCGGTCCGCAAATCGACGCTGGCTTTCGGCCGCGGTACCATGACGTTCATCCGCCCGGAAAATCGCTCGGTGCTTTGCTATGTGCGCCAGTACGAGGACGAGGCCATTCTCTGCGTCGCCAATTTGTCGCGCTCCGCACAGGCCACCGAACTCGATCTCTCGGCGTGGAAGGACCGGATTCCCCTGGAGATGCTCGGCCGCACGCGTTTCCCCGCGATCGGCGAACTGCCCTACATGATCACGCTGGCGCCGTACGGCTTCTACTGGTTCGAGCTACAGGAGCGCGACAAGTCCGAGCCGGTGGTGCAGCGGGCGGTGCCCGAATTCGAAACGCTGGTGGTGCCGCTGGGCGCGACCTGGGTATCGCTGGCGCGCACCCGCGGCGTGTTCGAGCGCGACGTGCTGCCCGGGCATCTGGCGCGGACGCGCTGGTACCCGGAGCGATCGGCCAAGGCAATCCAGCCGACGCTGATTTCGGCGATCCCGTTCTGCGATATCGGCGACAACCGGCCGTGGCTCGCTTTCTTCAAGTCGACGCAACGCGGCGTCACCACGCGCTACGTGCTGCCGTTGCAGATCGAATGGGTGCGGTTCGACCGCGAGCGCTACAACCCGCGCGCCTTGGCGGCCGTGCGTCAGGGCGCCCGCGAAGGAACGCTGCTCGACGTCGCCAACGATCAGATTTTCATCGCGATCCTGCTGCGAAACCTCAAGGAATCGCTGATCGTCGACGAAAGCGAGCAGGGTTTGAAGCTGGAATTCCGGCCGACCAGCCGTTTCTCCGACAAGGCGATCAAGCAGCCCGAACACATCCGCACGATCGAGACCGAGCGGGCCGACAGTACTGCGCAGGTGGATGACGATTATGTCGTCAAGATTTACCGCACGCTGCAGGCCGGCATCAGTCCCGAGATCGAGATGGGCCGCTTCCTGACCGAGATCGCCGGCTTCGCCAACACGCCGGCGCTGCTCGGCAGCGTTGAACTGATCGATGGCGACGAACGAAACGCTATCGGCGTCCTGCATGCTTTCGTCGCCAATCAGGGCGACGCCTGGGCCGTGACCGCGGCCTATCTCGACCGCTTCGTCGACGAGCAGCGCCTGCTGGCGGCAAGCGAGCGTGTCAGGGAAAGCGAGGATCAGGTCTCTTTTCTGCGCTACATGTCGCAGGCCGGCCGGCGCGTCGCCGAGATGCATGTCGCACTGGCCAGCAATAATGAGCTTCCCGACTTCGTGCCGGAGCCTATCAAGCACGAAGATGTCCAGCGCTGGTACGGCGACACCCTGGCCCGCGTCGAGCGCGTCTTCGACACGCTGAAGCAGCGACGCGATACGCTGAAAGAAGCGGATCGTCCGCTGGTCGATCAGCTACTGGCCCAGCAATCCGGCCTACCCGATCGGCTGAAGGCGCTGCTGTCGCAGGAAAACGCCGGGCTCAATATCCGCCATCACGGCGACTTCCATCTTGGCCGGCTGCTGATCGTCAAGGACGACATCTTCATCGTTGATTTCGACGGCGACCCGCGGCGCTCCATCGCCGAGCGTCGGCGCAAGGCGCCCGCGGCGCGCGACGTCGCCAGCATGGTCCGTTCGATCGATTATTCGACGACTGCAGCCCTTGAGCGGGCGCTCAAGGTAGCCCACGATGAAAACGGCAGGCTCGGGGCTGCGCTCGCCGAGTGGCGCAATCGGGCGACCGCCGCGTTCCTGGCCGCCTATCGCGAAGCCATGGTTAACAAGCGCCTTTGGCCAGCCGACCCTGAAGCCGCCGAGTCGATGCTCAACTTCTTCCTGCTGGAGAAGGCATGCTACGAGATCGAATATGAACTATCCTACCGGCCGGATTGGCTACGAACGGCCTTGACCGGAATGCTCCGTATTTTGCCGCAACAGTCGCTTGAGGCCTTATGACCAAGCTACCCGCCGAGGCCTATGCGATCATCCAGGGCAATCACACCGACCCCTTCCATTATCTCGGTCTCCATACCGAGGGCGGCCGCAAGATCGTGCGTGCGTTCCTGCCCGAAGCCTCCAATGTCGAGGCAATCGGTGAACATGGTGAACGGGCGCCGCTGGTACGGATCCATGACGCCGGGCTGTTTGCCGGTGCGCTGCCGAACGGCTCCACGCGCTATCAATTGCGCGCCCGGTTCGGCGACAAACTGGTCGAACTCGACGACCCCTACCGCTTTCCGCCCGTCCTGAGCGACTTCGACCTTTATCTGCTCGGCGAAGGCACCCATCAGCGTATCTACGACAAGCTCGGCGCCCATCCGATGACGCTGGAAGGCGTCGAGGGCGTGGCCTTCGTCGTGCTGGCGCCGAACGCCCGCGGCGTCAGCGTGGTCGGCGATTTCAATTACTGGAATCCGCGCCGGCACCCGATGCGGGTGCGCGGCGTCGGCTATTGGGAGCTGTTCATTCCCCACGCCAGCGTCGGCGACCACTACAAGTTCGACATCATCGAACCCAACGGACAACATTTGCCGCTGAAGTCCGATCCGGTCGCCTTTGCCGCCGAAGTGCGTCCCAGGACTGCCTCGATCGTTTTCGACCAGGCCAATCTGCCGCGTCCGCGCCCGGCACCGACGGGAATGAATGCGTTGAACGCGCCGATGTCGATTTACGAGGTTCATCTCGGCTCATGGCGGCGCAAGGGCAGCAACGAGTGGCTGACCTACCGCGAACTCGGCGAGCAGCTTCCGGCCTATGTCAGGGATCTCGGATTTACCCATGTCGAACTTCTTCCCATCAGCGAACATCCGTTCGACGGCTCGTGGGGCTATCAACCGACCGGCATGTTCGCACCGACCAGCCGGTTCGGCACGCCCGAGGATTTTGCCGCGATGGTCGATGCCTTCCATCGTGAGGGCATTGCCGTGCTGCTCGACTGGGTGCCCGGACACTTCCCCGACGATCCCCATGGCCTCGGCCATTTCGACGGCACCGCATTGTACGAACACGCCAACCCCTTGCAGGGCCGCCATCTCGACTGGGGCACGCTGATCTACAATTACGGCCGCACCGAAGTGGTGAACTTCCTGGTGTCGAACGCACTGTTCTGGCTGGAACGCTACGCCATCGACGGGCTGCGCGTCGATGCGGTCGCCTCGATGCTCTATCTCGACTACTCGAGGCCTGCCGGCGAATGGGTTCCGAACCAGCATGGCGGGCGGGAAAATCTCGAAGCCATCGGCTTCCTGCGCCGCTTCAACACCGAAGTGTTCGGGCGCTTCCCGGACGCCACCACCGCGGCGGAGGAATCCACCGCATGGCCGCAAGTGTCCCGCCCGGTCGAATATGGCGGGCTCGGCTTCGGCTACAAGTGGAACATGGGTTGGATGCACGACACGCTGAAATACATCGGCAAGGATCCGATCCACCGCAAATTCCATCACGGCGATATCCTGTTCGGCCTGCAATATGCGTTCTCGGAGAACTTCATCCTGCCGCTGTCGCATGACGAAGTCGTGCACGGCAAACGCTCGATCCTGGGACGGATGCCCGGCGACGACTGGCAGCGTTTTGCGAATTTGCGCGCCTATTACAGCTTCATGTTCGGCCATCCCGGCAAGAAGCTGATGTTCATGGGCTGCGAATTCGGCCAGGAGCGCGAGTGGGATCACGATCACTCGCTGGATTGGCACCTGCTACAACAACCAAGGCATGCCGGCATCCACAGCCTGGTCCGCGACCTCAACCACCTCTATCGCACGGTGCCGGCGCTGCATGAGCTGGATTGCAGTCAGCCGGGCTTCGAATGGGTGATCACCCATGATTCCGGCGGCAACGTCTTTGCATGGGTCCGCAAGGGCCTTGATGCGCGCGCGCGCTGCCTCGTGGTCGTGAACTTTTCGCCCAACGTCTACTACGATTACCGGGTACGTGTGCCGTTTGCCGGCAAATGGAAAGAAGTGTTCAATTCGGACTCCGCGCATTATGGCGGCAGCAATGTCGGCAATATCGGCGAGGTCCGGACGCTGGAGGGCAACATCCCCGAACTCAACCTGACCATTCCGCCGCTGGCCGCGATCTTTCTCGTACCGGAAAGCTGACGCATGCGCCTGACCGCGGGAACGCCCTCACGCCTCGGCGCAAGCTGGGACGGAAGAGGCACCAATTTTGCGCTGTTCTCGGCCAACGCAGAGAAGGTCGAACTCTGCCTGTTCGACGGCCAGGGCCGCCGCGAACTCGAGCGCATCGAATTGCCCGAGCGTACCGAAGATGTCTGGCACGGCTATCTCAACGACGTCTCGCCCGGGCAGCTCTACGGCTATCGGGTCCACGGGCCCTACCATCCCGAACACGGGCACCGCTTCAACGCCAACAAGCTGCTGCTCGATCCCTATGCAAGGCGGCTGGCCGGCCGGCTGGTCTGGAGCGACGCGCATTTCGGCTATCGGGCCGGCAGTTCGCGCGAGGACCTCTCCTTCGACCGGCGTGACAACGCCCGCGGCATGCCCAAGGCGGTCGTCGTCGACGAGACCTTCAATTGGGGCCGCCGCGAGATGCGCCCCAACATTTCCTGGGAAGACACCATCATCTACGAGGCCCACGTCAAGGGCCTGACGCAGAAGCGCGACGACGTCCCGCCGGGCCTGCGCGGTACCTATAGCGGGCTCGCCTCGCCTGCGATGATCGATCATCTCAAGCGCCTTGGCGTCACCACCATCGAATTGCTGCCGGTCCACGGGCTGATCGACGACCGCGTGCTGGTCGAAAAGAAGCTGGCGAATTACTGGGGCTACAACACATTGGCGTTCTTCGCGCCCGAAGGGCGCTACGCGCAGGACAATCCGCTCGATGCGTTCCGCACCACGGTGGCGCGGTTGCACGATGCCGGCATCGAGGTGATGCTCGACGTCGTCTACAATCACACCGCCGAAGGCAATCATCTCGGCCCGACGCTATCGTTTCGCGGCATCGACAATGCGTCCTATTACTGGCTCAAGCCGGACAATCGGCGCTTCTATGACGACTTCACCGGCTGCGGCAGTTCGGTCAATCTGACCCATCCGCGCGTGCTGCAAATGGTGATGGATTCGCTGCGCTACTGGGTCGAGGTCTGCCACGTCGACGGCTTCCGCTTCGATCTCGCCACCACGCTGGCGCGCGGGCCGAACGGTTACGACCGCAACGCCGCCTTCCTCACCGCCGTGCGGCAGGATCCGGTGCTGGCAACCGTCAAAATGGTCGCCGAACCCTGGGATCTCGGTTTGGGCGGCTATCAGGTCGGCGCGTTCCCGTCACAATGGTCGGAATGGAACGACCGATACCGCAGCGCGATGCGGCGCTACTGGAGCGGCGAAGGCAGCCTGATCGGCGAAATATCGAGCCGCATGACCGCCTCCTCAGACCTGTTTCACCATGACAATCGCGCCCCGCGCGCCGGCATCAATCACATCACCGTTCATGACGGCTTCACGCTGGCGGATCTGTTCAGCTACAACGAGAAGCACAACGAGGCCAACGGCGAAGACAACCGCGACGGCTCCAGCCACAACGACAGCAACAATTGCGGGCATGAAGGCCCGACCGACGACGTTGCGATCATCGCGTTGCGCCGCCAGCTCCGCAAGAACCAGCTGGCGTGCCTGATGCTAGCGCAGGGCACGCCGCTGATGCTGGCCGGCGATGAGGTCGGCAACTCGCAAAGCGGCAACAACAACGCCTATTGCCAGGACAACGAGATCGGCTGGGTTGGTTGGGAAAACCTCGGCAAGGAAGGCGAGGACCTCACCGATTTCATCGGCCATCTAACCGCCCTGCGCCGGCGGTTCGGCCAGATCCGCTGCCAGCGCTGGCTCGACGGCCGTCGCGCCGACGGCTCCTACGGCGTGCTGTGGCTGACGCCGGCGGCCGAGGAAATGAAGGAATCCGATTGGAAGTTTCCGGAAGGACGATTCCTCGCCTATGTGCTCGGACCGATGGAACAAGGACAGGCGCCGATCTTTATCGTTCTGAACGCCGCCCCCGAAGAGATCGCATTCAGATTGCCCAAGATGAGCAAATACAAGAGCTGGCAGCGGGTGCTGAATACCACCGAAATCGCACAAGCGACGGCCGACTTCGCCGCGGGCGCCGACCTGAAGGCACCGCCGCGCTCGGTGCTCGCCTTTGCGGGCTCAGCATGAATGACCGACAATTTGGCCCCAAGCTGACGAAAGACGGCACGCGCTTTCGCCTGTGGGCGCCGGCGGCCAAGCGCGTCGATCTGCTGCTGCAACAACCCCATGCGATGCAGCGCGGCGACGATGGGTGGTTTTCCACCAATATCTCCGGCGCGAAATCGGGCGCCCGCTACAAATTCCGCATCGACGACGAGATCGATGTCCCCGACCCCGCCGCCGATTTTCAGCCCGAAGACGTCTTCGGTCCGAGCGAGGTGATCGACCACGCCGCCTTCTCCTGGCGCGCGACGGAGTGGCGCGGGCGGTTCTGGCAGGAAGCCGTCATCATCGAGGCTCATGTCGGAACCTTCACGCAGGACGGCAGCTACCGCGCCATGATCGGCAGGCTCGATCATCTCGTGCAGACCGGCATCACCGCGCTGGAATTGCTGCCGCTGGCGGACTTCGCCGGCAGCCGCAACTGGGGGTATGACGGCGTGCTGTGGTACGCGCCCGACAGCGCCTATGGCCGGCCTGAGGATCTCAAGGCGCTGATCGACGAGGCGCATCTGCGCGGCCTGATGGTGTTTCTCGACGTGGTCTATAACCATTTCGGTCCCGAGGGAAATTATCTCGGCCGTTACGCGCCGGGGTTTTTTACGGAAGCCCACACCCCGTGGGGCAGCGCGATCGATTACCGCGTGCCGCAAGTGCGCGCTTTTGCGATCGAGAATGCGCTGCATTGGCTGAGCGACTACCGCTTCGATGGATTACGGCTGGATGCGGTGAACAGCATCGTTGAGCCCGGTGGGCTCTCGCTGCTACACGATCTCAGCGCGGCGGTGGGCCAGCTCGCCGCGGCAACCGGGCGGCACATTCATCTCGTGCTGGAAAACGGCGACAACCGCGCCAGCATCCTGGACGCTGCGCAGGACCCGCCGCGCGGCAAATATCGCGCGCAGTGGAACGATGATTATCATCACGCCTGGCGCGTGCTGATGACCCGCGAGAAGCAGGGATATTATTGCGACTATCAGCGCTCGCCGCTGGGCGACATCGCCAGATCGCTATCCTCAGGGTTTGTCTACCAGGGCGAAATGTCGGAATTTCGCGGCGGCAGGCGCGGCGAACCGAGCGGAAAGCTCGCGCCGACGGCCTTCATCAATTTCCTGCAGAACCACGACCAGGTCGGCAACCGCGCCTTTGGCGACCGGCTCGAAGCGGTGGCGGATCCTAGAGCGATCGAAGCGGCCCTCGCCGTCATGCTGTTGGCCCCAGCGATCCCGATGCTGTTCATGGGGGAGGAATGGGGCTCGAAAACTCCCTTCCCATTCTTCTGTGACTTCAAGGGCGGACTGGCGGACGCGGTCCGCAAGGGCCGCCGCAGCGAATACGCCTGGGCCTATGCCGAGTATGACGACGAGGTCCCCGACGCGTTGGCGCCGTCCACCTTCCAATCGGCTGTCCTCGACTGGAATGAACGTGCCGCGCCGGCGGCGCAACGACGGCAGTCGATGGTGCAGCAGATGCTGGCGATCCGCAGGCGGGAGATTGTGCCGCGCCTCGCAGGCGCGGCGTTCGGCGATGCAAAGGCCGCCAGCAATGGCCTGATGACGGCCAGCTGGCGCATGGGCGATGGCGCCACGCTTCGCCTGCTCGCCAACCTGTCGGACCTCGAGATCGCCAATACTGCGGGTGAATTCAAGGGAACCCTGATCTGGGGCAGCGAGTTGGGAGAGCGCGTCCCGCCATGGTCGGTGCACTGGCGCATCGGATAGGAAAATGCCCCCGGCGATCCCGATCGCGACCTACCGCCTGCAGCTTTCGGCGGATTTCGATTTCGACGCGGCCGCTTCCGTCGTCCCCTATCTTGCGGCCCTCGGGATCACGCATCTCTACGCTTCGCCCTTCATGACGGCGCGCAAGGGCAGCACGCATGGTTACGACATCACCGATCACACAAGGTTCAATCCCGAACTCGGCGGTGAAGCCGGCTTCGAGCGGTTGAGCGCGGCGCTGCGGAAATACGATCTCGGACTGATCCTCGACTTCGTACCCAACCATGTCGGGGTGCACTTTGCGGACAATCCGTGGTGGATCGACGTGCTGGAATGGGGCCAGGCCTCGCCGCACGCGGCATCCTTCGACATCGACTGGGAGCTGCTGCCGTATCGCGCGCGTGGCGGCGTGCTGCTTCCGATCATCGGTTCATCCTATGGTCAGGCGCTGGAAGGCGGCGAGATCGAACTGCGTTATGATGCGAGCGAAGGCAGCTTCTCGGCATGGTATTTCGAGCACCGGCTGCCGATCGCACCCGAGCGCTACAGCGAAATCCTGCGAACCGTCATCAGAGAAGCAGGCGCCGAAGATCGTCCAGCCGGCAAGGACATCCTCGCCCTCGCCGCGCGCTACCACGGGCTGCGCCGCCCCAACCGGAAGGAAGCCCCGACGTTCAAGGCGGGGCTACGGGCGATCGCTGGAAGCACTGAGGCCATCGCGCACGGGATCGACGCCTATCGCCCCGGACCGGATCGTCCCGCCCAGACGCTGGCGCTACATCACCTTCTCGAACGCCAGCACTACAAGCTCGGGCACTGGCGGCTTGCCTCCAGCGACATCAACTATCGCCGCTTCTTCGACGTCAATTCGCTCGCGGGATTGCGCGTCGAGGACGCCGGCACCTTTGAGGCCATCCATCAACTCGTGAGACGTCTGGTCGCGGAAGGAAAGCTGCAGGGCCTGCGGCTCGACCACATCGACGGCCTGCGCGATCCCGTCCAATACTTTCAACGCCTGCGCCGGCTGATCCGCGGCGCACAGGGTGCCAAGCCATTCTATCTGGTGATCGAGAAGATTCTCGGCGAAGACGAGAGGTTGCCTTCCTTCACCGGGGTTCACGGCACCACCGGCTACGAGTGGATGAACACGATCACGCAAGCGCTGGTCGACGGCAATGGCCTCGAACCGCTCAGCGAAATCTTCCGCCAGATCAGCAGCCAGTCGCCGAAACTCGAGCCGATCCTGAAGGAGGCCAAGCGCCGGGTGCTCGAAACCCTGCTGACCAGCGAATTCACGGTGCTGACGCGCCTCCTGGCGCGCATCGCCAGCGGACACTACTCGACACGTGACTATTCCGCCGACAGCCTGCGGCAGGCGCTGGAACTCTATGTGTTGCATTTCCCGGTCTACCGAACCTATCTGACATCGTCGGGTCCGAACGCCCATGACCGCGCGCTGATCTCGCAAACCATCGCGAAGGCACGCGCCGACTGGTTCGCCGCCGATGACGGCATTTTCGAATTCCTGCGCGACACCCTGACCATGGACCTGCTCAAGCCTGGCCGGCCGCCACACAGCGCACCGCGCGTACGGCGGTTTGCGCTGAAGGTGCAGCAATTCACCGGGCCGATGATGGCGAAATCGCTCGAGGACACCACGTTCTATCGCTACCACCGCCTGCTTGCACTCAACGAGGTCGGCGGCGACCCATCTGCCGGGGCGCTCGCTGTCGATGATTTTCATCAGCTCATGCAGACGCGCGCCCGGGAATGGCCGCATGGCATGACCGCGACCGCAACCCATGACACCAAGCGGGGCGAGGACGCCCGCGCCCGGATCATGGCGTTGTCCGAGATCCACGGCGAGTGGACCAGCGCCGTGGCGCGGTGGAAGGTTCTCAACGCGCCTCATCTGGTCATCGACGGCGAGATGCGCGCGCCGTCGGCGACGTTCGAATACATGCTCTATCAGGCCCTGCTGGGCGCTTGGCAGCCGGACGACGAGGCGTTCCTGGAGCGGATGCAGGCCTATGCGCTGAAGGCGGCGCGCGAGGGCAAGGAGGAGACCAGCTGGCTCAATCCGCACGACGCCTATGAGGCGGGACTGAAGACCTTCATCGAGCGCATTCTGGACCGCTCCATTTCCGCCGAGTTTCTGGACGCGCTTGATGCGCTGGCGCGGCGCGTATCGCTATTGGGCGCCCTGAACTCACTGAGCCAGATCACGCTCAAGGCAACGATGCCGGGCGTACCCGATTTCTATCAGGGGACCGAGCTTTGGGATTTCTCGCTGGTCGATCCCGACAACCGGCGGCCGGTCGACTTTGCCAAACGTGCCGACCTGCTCGCTTCACTGCAGACACCGGACTGGGACCAGTTGGTGCAGGATTGGCCGAGCGGCAAGTTGAAACTGGCCTGGACGCGGCATCTCCTCAAATTGCGCACCGAGCTCGCCGATGTCTTCACGAACGGCGATTATCAGCCACTGGATATCAGCGGACCTCATCGCGACCACTTTATCGCCTTTGCCCGCCGTCGTGGCCGCGAGGCCGCAATCGTCGTCGTCACGAAATCGTTCGCCGCGTTCTCCGAGACTGGCCGGGCGTGGCCCCGTGCGGAAAGCTATGATGCCACCCTCGATGTCGGCGGCTATTCGGCGGAAGGATTTGCCGACGCCGATGCCTCGCAATTGCGGATTTCCGACCTGTTGGGGCACCTGCCCGTGGCCGTGCTGAAAGCCAGATATTACGGCGCGGTGCAGCGTGCGCCAAAGCGCAGGCGCCTGATGCCAACGCCCTAGTTCTTCTTGGTCAGCAACAGATTGCCGCGGCTCCGGATCGCGGCCTGCGCCACTTCGGCAAAACGCTGCAGCAGCCATGGCAACACGACCTCTACCTTCACATGATCGTCGGCGACATCGACATGCCCGGCAGCGGCCTGCCCGAGCGCGCGGACGCGAAAGATCATGCGGTTGTCTTCCCATCGCTCCTCATCGACGCTCAGCACCGGCACGCTCGACGCCGCGCGCGATAAACCTGTTTTGAGGCGGCGCATCGCTTCCTCGCGGCCGAGGCTGTGCGGAATCGAAACGACGAGCGGTGCGGACATCGGAAAATCCTCAGGTCTGATCTTGTCGATGTAATTCCGTTCCGCGCGAAAGGAAGAGGCAAGCCCGATATATGCACTGCAATAGACGGAACTTTCACAGGCGCCGTTTGTTTTCCGGTTGAGGGCTACGTACAGGCGCCCAATGCCGGGCTGAGGAGAACTACATGTCACTCGGAACAATCATCCTGATCATTCTTATCATCGCCCTTCTCGGCGGCTTTAGCGGCATCGGCGGCGGACCGTTCTACGGCACCGGCTATTACGGCGGCGGCGGCCTCGGCCTGGTGATCGTGATACTGCTGATATTGTTGCTGCTCGGGAAGCTGTGAGCTCTGAGTAAAGAGATTTTCCGTCATGGCCGGGCTTGTCCCGGCCATCCACGTCCTTTGGCGCGATCGAGTAAAGACGTGGATGCCCGGCACAAGGCCGGGCATGACGACTTGGCTGTGTTCGCGGCCCTCCATCACTGCCCCGCCAGCTTCTTCATCGCCCCCTTGATCGACGCCGCCGCCTCATCATAGCCCTGCCATGCCTTGGTTTTGGCCAGCAACGCCGGCACCGTGCGCACGGTGTATTTCTTTGGATCGAGATCGCCGCGCACCTGCGCCCAGGTCAGCGGCATTGACACCGTGGCGCCTTCGCGCGCGCGGGGCGACAGCACGGCGACCGCGGTCGCCATCCGGTCATTGCGCAGATAGTCGAGGAAGATCTTTCCCTGGCGCTGCTTCTTCGACATATTGAGCAGATAGCGCTCGGGATCGTCGTTCGCCATCCACTGGCAAACGCCCTGCGCGAACGCCTTGGCCTCTTTCCACGTCACCTTGTCCTTAGGCCCGTGAAGTAACGGCGTCACCACGTGCAGTCCCTTGCCGCCGGTGGTCTTGCAGAAGCTCTCGAGGCCCACGGCGGCCAGCCGATGCCGCATCTCCTTGGCAGCCTCGATCACGTCGGCAAACCCGACATTGGGTGCGGGATCGAGATCGAACACCAGCCGGCCCGGCACATCGGGCGCGTCAGGCGCGCAATTCCAGGGATGCAGCTCCAGCCCGCCGCTCTGTGCGACGGCGGCCAGGCCCTCGATGCGATCGATCTGCAAATATGGCTTGCGATCTCCCGACACGTTGACGAGTTCGAGCAGCTCCGACTTGCCCGGCATGCCATGGCGCTGAAAGAACGTTTCTCCCTTGATGCCATCGGGCGCGCGAACCACCGAGCACGGCCGCCCCTTGAGATAACCGATCATCCATTCACCGACCGCCTCGAAGTAACGCGCAAGATCGAGCTTGGTTACGCCCTTGCCGTCCCCACCGTCGGGCCACAGCGCCTTGTCGGGTTTTGAGATAACGACGCCCATCACCTCAGCGGATTTGCTGGCCGACGACTTGCCGGACCTGATCAAAGGTTTTGTCACCTTGGTCATGACAGGCCTCTCCGCTTCAACCTCATTCGCCGGCTTGTCCTGCCGCAGCCCCTTGAACGCCGCCTGCCTGATGTTGCCGCCATCGGTCCACCCCGCGAACTCGATCTCGGCGACCAGCTCCGGCTTCAGCCAATGCACGTCGCGGGTCTTCTTCGGCGCGTCCTTGCCGCTGAATGGGTTCTCGTCGGAAGCGGCCGCCTTCAGCGCCGGCATGATGCGCCGGACCGTATCCGCGCCAAAGCCGGTGCCGACGAGGCCGACAAAGGCGAGATGACCGTCGCGATAGACGCCCGCCATCAGCGAGCGGAATTTGCCGTTGGTGGTCTTCCAGCCGCCCAGCACCACCTCGTGGCCAGCTCGCGTCTTGGATTTGGTCCAGCTTTCGGACCGCCCGGATCGATACGGCGCATCCAGCTTCTTGGAGATGATCCCTTCGAGCGCCAGTTTGTTGGCGGCTTCCAGGATGGAAGCGCCGTTTTCCTCGAAATGCTCGACATACTGAATCAGGCGACCCTTGCCCTTTCGGGCTTCGAGCAGCTTCCTCAAACGCGCCTTGCGCTCGCCGAGCGGCAGGCCGCGTAGATCCTCACCGCCGGCGAACAGCAGATCGAATGCGAAGAAGATCAGCGCGCCGGTTTTGCCGTCGGAGATCGCGGCCTGCAGCGTCGAGAAATGCGGCACGCCATGGTGATCGAGCGCGGCGATTTCGCCGTCGATCAGCACATCCGACAGCGATGTCGCCTCCTTGGCAATGGCGCCGAACTTTTCGGTCCAGTCCAGTGCTTTACGGGTTTTCAGGACGGCGTCGCCATCCTCGACCCGCAATTGCATGCGGTAGCCGTCGAATTTGATCTCGTGGCACCAGCCGTCCGAATTGGGTGGGCTTTCGGCCGAGGCGCAAAGTTGCGGCGCGACGAAATCCGGCATCGCATCGACTTTCTTAGCCTTGGCCGCCTTAGTCTTGGCCGCGGCGCGCGCCTTCGTTGGAGGGGCGGACCGCGCGATCGATGTCCTGATAGGTGTTTTTCCCTGCGCCCGCGCTTCCGCCGCCTCGCCGCGGTTGGAATTCCACACCGCATCGGCTTTGGTCTTGCCGCCCTTCGCCAGCATGAACGGCTTTGGCGCCCTTCCCTTGCCTGTCGCGATCTGATCCATCGAGCGGCCCGACGCGACCGATCTGTCATCGTCGAGGATGTCGTTGGCGTCGCCTTCCCTCACGAATTCGTCGCGGTGCTTGATCAGCAGCCAGTTGGTGCGCTTGCCGCCATAGCGGTCGCCCTTCATGCGCACCAGCACCCAGCTGCCATGCAGCTTCTCGCCGTGCAGGTTGAATTTCAGGTCGCCCTTCTTGAAGCCGCGATCGGGATCATCGGATTCCCAATAGCCGCGATCCCAGAGTTGCACGGTGCCGCCGCCATACTGGTCATCGGGAATGGTGCCTTCGAAATCGCCGTAATCGAGCGGATGGTCCTCGACCTCGACCGCGAGCCGCTTGTCGCGCGGATCGAGCGAAGGACCGCGCGTCACGGCCCACGATTTGAAGACGCCGTCGAACTCCAGGCGGAGATCGTAATGCAGCCGGGTCGCGTCATGCTTCTGGATCACGAACCGCCGCTGCTTCGACGGCGCCACCTTGACGTCGCCGGAGGGCTCGCTGGTCTTTTCGAAATCGCGTTTTTTCCGGTAGGTGGTCAGGTTTCGTAGGGACACGGTCAAGCCTCACATCCGGCGCCCTGCGAGGCGACGCGTTATCCAAAACCCATGGTAACCGTTGAAGTTCCGAAACCAAAGCCCGCCAGATGCGGCCTGAGCTCCATCAACGCGTCGTCCCGGCCTTGAGCCGGGACCCATAGCCACCGGCGGCAATTGTTTAGCACCGTAGTCGTTATCTTTCTTTTTCAACAATAGGGGCCGCGGAGTATGGGTCGTAAGTCTTGGTGCCTCGATTAAGATGAGGCGATCGAGGCGGGCGTTGCGGGGTTTATGGGAGGTCGTT